>CAZWVI010000007.1:0-87290 GCA_964637165.1 uncultured Planctomycetales bacterium | reverse complement strand
CCGGCTTGATTACGCGAATTTGTGTAAATATGACCCAGCCGATTAGGTCAGTGTCCTAGTGGGGTACTGACCGTACCCTCGTAATCACTTACCTCATCCGCCGCCTGAACAGGGGCCGCCTTCTTGGCATTCTCCCTTTGGCTCGGATTTGTCTTTGTAGTCGGTCTCGTAAAAGCCGGTCCCTTTGAAAAGAATTCCAGCGCCTGGTCCGATTAGGCGTTTTAGTGTTTTCTTCTTGCACTTCGGGCACACTACCAATGGGGCGGCGCTCATCGATTGGAATTCTTCCATTTCGTGGGCGCAGGCTTGGCACTGATAATCGTAATGCGGCATCTTATTGCTCGGGGTTTGCTTCGTTGGCGGTCGGCCTTAACAAGCAAATTTGTGCTGGGCGGAGGATTCGCTTGCCCATGCGGTAGCCAGTTCTAATCAATTCAATTTGTTCCGATTCAAGGTCCTCTCGGTCCTCGCTGCGAATCGCTTCGTGCTCTTCAGGATTGAAGGGTTCCCCATTCTTCGGCTTGATACTTAATACACCATAACGTGTCAAAAGCATCTCCATCGACATATATATCGCCTTTACACCCTGTGCAAAAATTTTCGCGTTTTGGTCTTTCTCCATATCCTCTGGCATCGAGTCAATAGCCAACGACAAATGATCCTGCAAGGTGATGAATTCACTTAACAAGCCTTCGGTCCGCGCCCGCGTCCGATTCTCGACATCACTATCTAAGCGTTTGCGCATATTTTGCATTTCAGCATGCGCTCGCAAGGCCCGGTCACGCCACTCGGCCACAGTCTCTGGCTCATCTACGACCTCTGGCCGTACGCCCGAATCTTGCTGTTCACCCTCAACTTGAGGGTCACACTTATCTTCTTCAATTTGCTTATCGTTCTCTTCAGACATCACTTATTCATGGTCCAGCTCTGCAAGCTGGCGGATCAATTTTTTCTGGGCCTTATTTAAGCTCGTTGGCACCGACACCATCACACGAACCAATTGGTCGCCGCGGCGGCCGCCGTGCAAGCGCGGCAATCCTTGGCCACGCAAACGGAACACTTTTCCGGTCGCAGTTCCAGCGGGAATTTTCACACTGGCCTCACTCTCTAAAGTGGGCACGGTAATTTTTGCGCCCAAAGCGGCAGTCGCAAAAGTAATTGGAACTTCCAAATACAGCTCACTGCCCTCGCGATGAAATCCTTGAGCATTCTTAATATGAACTTCCACAAATAAATCACCAGCCGGCGCTCCTTTGCGGCCACTTTCGCCTTCGCCACCCAATCGAATTTGAGCACCATCACTTATGCCAGCGGGAATCTTTACCTCGATTTCGCGTCGCTTTTCGGCCAGTCCCTGACCCCGGCAAGATTTGCATGGATCGGAAACAACCGAACCTTCACCCTGGCAAGTGGGGCAGGTAGTGCGCACTGCAAAAAATCCTTGCTGCTGATGCACTTGCCCATGACCACCACACATATTGCAAGAGCTTGCCTTGCTGCCTGGTCGCGCACCACTGCCCGAACAAGTATCGCAAGCCTCGTTTCGCGAAATCGCCAAAGTACGTTTGGTGCCATTCAACACCTCTACCAGGTCAATTTTTACCTCGGCCCGCAAGCTGCGTCCCGGCTGCTGACGACTACCGCCGCCGCGACCAAAACCACCGAATAGGTTTTCAAAAATTCCACCGCCGCCGCCACCACCAAAGATATCCCCAAATTGGGAAAAAATATCTTCCATGTTTACGTGCGGACCACCGCCCGAACCGCCACTAACACCTGCATGACCATACTCGTCATAACGTTGCCGCTTTTGTTCATCGGACAAGACCGTATAGGCTTCTGAAGCCTCCTTGAATTTCGCTTCAGCGTCCGGATTATCCTTGTTGCGGTCTGGATGGTACTTTAGGGCTAATTTTCGGTAGGCCTTCTTGACCGCCGCAACATCGGCGTCCTTGGAAACTCCCAGGACTTCGTAGTAATCGCGCTGGGCCACTTAAGAAACGGCGCCTTCAATTTTGGCGACGTCTTCCTTTTCAGACAGGTCGGTAATCAAAGTGTTGGTGGTCAACATCAGTCCCGCAATCGAGGCCGCATTTTGCAGCGCATTGCGAACAACTTTAGTCGGGTCCAAAACACCATCTTTAGCTAAGTCAGCGTACTCTCCGCTAAGCGCATTGAAGCCCTTCCAGCCCTTGCTGTTGCGAACAGTTTCAGCAACCAAAGAACCATCGTGGCCGGCATTGTCGGCAATCGCAGTCGCTGGCGCGCGCAAAGCTTGCAATACAACTTCGGCACCAAAACGCTCATCACCAGTGAACTCAATTGCGTTAACAACATCGATGCAGCGCAAGAAAGTAGTTCCACCGCCAGGTACAACACCTTCTTCAACAGCCGCGCGCGTCGCATGCAATGCATCTTCAACGCGGTGCTTTTTCTCCTTCATCTCTGCTTCAGTTACGCCGCCAACTTTAACAATGGCAACGCCACCAGTTAGCTTGGCCAAGCGCTCAGAAAGTTTGTCGCGGTCGTAATCAGAAGTCGCGCGTTCAATTTGAGTTTCAATTTGCTGAACTCGCGCCTTGATGTCTTTCTTGCGTCCAGCACCATCAACTAAGACACAACTGTCCTTGTCAACGGTCAATTTCTTAACCGTACCCAAATCTTCCAGAGTAGCCTCGGCCAAAGTTTGACCAGTCTCTTCCATGATTGGATTCGCGCCAGTTAAAACAGCAATGTCGCCAAGCATCGCCTTGCGACGATCACCGAAGCCAGGTGCTTTAACAGCAACAATTTTCATGCCACCGCGCAGTTTGTTAACGACCAAAGCCGCAAGTGCATCGCCTTCAATATCCTCAGCAATCACTAACAGTGGTTTGCCAGTTTGAATGGCCTTTTCAAGCAACGGCAAGAAGTCTTGAAGATTCGAAATCTTTTTCTCATGGATGAGGATCAGCGCATCTTCGTACTCAGCAGTCATGGTGTTGAGTTCGGTGATGAAGTAGGGGGAAATGAACCCCTTGTCAAAACTCATTCCATCAACAAACTCGAGGTGAGTCTCAATTCCCTGCGCTTCTTCAACCGTAATCACACCGTTGGGGCCAGCCTTTTCAACCGCGTCAGCGAACAACTCGCCAACACTGCTATCTTGGTTTGCCGAAACAGTTCCGACCTTAGCGATGTCATCGCGGCCTTTGACTGGCTTCGACATACTTTTGATTTTCTCAACAGCTGCCGATGTGGCTTTATCAATTCCACTGCGCAATTCAGTAGGGCTAACTCCAGACGCCATGTACTTCAATCCTTGGCGCATCATCGCCGCAGCTAAAACAGTAGCAGTGGTAGTGCCGTCACCAGCTTCGTCGTTTGTTTTGTTGGCAACTTCGCGCACCAACTTGGCGCCCATGTTCTCAAACGGATCTTCAAACTCAATTTCTTTAGCAACCGAAACACCATCTTTAGTAACGGTCGGTCCACCGAAGGAGCTTTCCAAAATCACGTTGCGACCAGCAGGCCCCAATGTTACAGCAACCGTGCGGCTTAAGTTTTCAACACCCGCGAACAGTTTTTCGCGAGCCTTATCGTCAAACAAAATTTGTTTTGCCATCTTAATTATCCTCCGATTTTTGCTAGTAGTTCACTTGCGCGCAGAACTTTATATTCGCTGCCATCAAACTCGATGTCATTGCCGGAGTACTTGCCGAAGATAACTTCGTCGCCGACGGTAACCGGCATTGGCATGCGCTTACCTTGGGCATCGAAACGTCCAGGGCCAACCGCGACAATCGAGCCGCTCAGCGGCTTTTCCTGCGCAGAGCCAGGTAGCACAATTCCACCAGCCGAAACTTCTTCAACTGGAGTAGGGAGAACCAACACGCGGTCCTCAATGGGGGTGAAGGCGATTTTTGACACTTTCTTAGTCTTGCTCATCTTTTTGGAAGCTTGTTAGTAGTTTAGAAGCCGCCTTCGAATTCGCTGCCTTGCGGTGCGTCATTCTTTTCAGGGGTCTCGGTAATTAGGCAGTCGGTGGTAGTTAGGGTGCAAGCAACAGCGACGGCATTTTCCAGCGCGGTACGCGTTACTTTGACAGGGTCAACAATTCCCATTTCGAACATGTCTCTGTAATCTTCGGTTAAAGCATTCCAACCGTAGGAGAACTTGCGTTGCTTAAGAACTTCATTTGCAACAACCGCGCCGTCAGCGCCAGCATTTCTTGCTAACACGCGTATCGGTTGCGCCAAAGTGTTCGCCAAAATGCGGCGACCAAGTTGTTGGTCGTCATTTCCCAACGTGATGTCAATGGTTTGCGCCGCACGCAACAGTGCAGTTCCACCACCAGGAAGGATTCCCTCGGCAATCGCCGCTTGGGTCGCATTCTTGGCATCTTCAAAACGCGCTTTGCGTTCCTTGACCTCAGTTTCAGTGGCACCACCAACACGAATCTCAGCAATTCCACCAACCATTTTGGCTAAACGCTCTTCAAGTTTTTCACGGTCGTAGTCAGAAGTGTTGTTTTCCATTTGCACACGAATCAAGTTCGCCCGCGCTTGCACATCACTTTGACTACCCGCACCTTCAATGATGGTGGTGTCGTTGCTGGTTACAATAATCTTCTTAGCTGTTCCAAGTTGGTCAAGCTGTACATCTTTTAATTCCACGCCAGCATCTTTCATGATGGGGGCAGCGTTGGTAAGCGTGGCAATATCACGCAACATTTCTTTGCGGCGGTCGCCATACCCTGGCGCTTTGACCGCGCACACATCCAAAATACCGCGCATCTTGTTTACCACCAAAGTGGCCAAAGCCTCGCCGTCAATGTCTTCAGCAATAATTAGCAAAGTACGCTTTGCTTCTTTACTTGCTTCAAGCAATGGCAATAACTCTTGCGCCGAAGAAATTTTATCTTCGTAAATCAAAACCAATGGGCCTTCAATTGATGCTTCAAGAGTGTCCTGGTTGGTCGCAAAGTGGGGCGACAAAAAGCCGCGATCAAATTGCATTCCCTCGACAATCTTAACTTCAGTTTCAAGCGAGCTGCCTTGATCGATAGTAATCACTCCATCTTGGCCAACCTTTTCAAAGGCCTGCGCGAGCAGGTCACCAACTGAGTTGTCATTGTTTGAGGCAATGGTCGCAATGGCGCGAATGTCATCGTTGGTGCGCACCTTTTTAGACTTGGAATCAATGAAGTCCATGGCTTCTTTAGCGGCCGCACGCATGCCTGCATTGATATCGCTAGGATTGGCGCCAGCGCTTAAGTGGCGCAAGGCATCACGATAAAGCGACGACGCAATCAAAGTAGCGGTGGTTGTGCCATCGCCAGCGCGGTCTGAAGTTTTGCTGGCCGCTTCACGAACCAACTGCGCACCGAGGTTTTCGCCCTTATCCTTAAGGTCGATTTCCTTGGCAACACTGTGGCCATCTTTGGTAACGGTTGGACCGCCCCAAGACTTATCAAGAACCGCCGCGCGGCCCTTAGGTCCAAGTGTGGATACCACAGCTTGGGCGAGTTTCTCAACACCGCGCGCAATTGCGTCGCGGGCGTCGACATCGAAAGTTAGGTCTTTACTCATGATTAGATTTGTTAGTGGCAACTTAGATGCCAACAAAAACGGGGAAATAAACTAATTTCCACCAAAATGTCTGCCGATTTGGCACACTTTCGGAGATGCGTTACTGCCACGCCCTGACATTGTTGATTCTGCTCACGATTGGTGGCAGAGGCCAGTCACTTTTTTCCCAAGATGGGGGGGCGACAACATCACCACTTGAGAGTCTAGCCGTGAGCGGTGAGGTTTGGCATTACCGCACTTTTTCTCGCCAGCATGAATTACCCGTGGCGGTCTTGGAATCGGCGGCACCCTGGAGGCTGGAATTGAACGACTCGTCGGTTTTGCTCGGTAATCCTGGGAGCACTCATCAAGTTCCGGATTTTGCCAACTGGATGCTGTCTTTTGGACAAGAAATTGCCATCGATACATTGTCGGTTAATCGTTTATGCCGTGAACAACTATTACCAAAGTTTGCTGCTGAACAAGACTTGTTATGGCTTAAAAAATCGGACGGACAATTTCCCGATCGACGCAATGGTTGGTTACTTAGTTGGCAAGCTAGTGGAATTGAATTTGAAGGACCGGCCGGGGCCAAACTTCATCCGTGGTCAGAAATCTTTGGCATGCAATTATTATATGATGAACAACCGCCGCTTAATAGTTCTCAGGCGATCTTTATAAGTTTTAATTCTTCTGGATTTTTATGGGGTCAATTAGAAAATGAAGACGAACAATATTTATATGTAAAAACAAGTTGGGGTGCCAACCTTAAGCTTGCAAAAAAACAAATCGCCGCAATCTTTCCAGCCGCCGGTTATGTAAATAAAGTTGAACAAGTTAGTGTTGCTGTTTCCGATTTTCCTGAAGCTGGATTTGATTGGTCACCTAAAATAAATCGTAGTGTTGAAAGCCGGCGCCTTACGGTTGCTGGAATTAATTATCCCGATGGAGTTGGCACTAAAGTTTCAAGTGAATTAGAAGTTTTACTTCCCGCAAAAACTACTTTCACTGGAATGGTTGGAGTTGATGATGAAGTTTTTGAAAGTAAATTAAATACACCTATTGTCTTTGAAATTTTGGACCAAGAAGAGCTCCTGTGGCAATCTCCAGAAATGCATCCAGGCGACTCAGCAATAGGCTTTTCGGTGACGATTGACGAAAGTGTTAAATTGCGTCTAATTAGCAAATCAGCCACAAATTCGTCACTTGGCGGGCACGCAGATTGGCTGGTTTTGCGGACTTGGAAGTCAGTCGACTAATTTAGTCGATTGTTGCTGTTCGGGCTCGGGCTCGGGCTCATCTGGCCGGTCACCCGCTTCGGGGTTGGCCAGTGGCATCGGGCAGTTTTTGCCGTGATCCCAATATGAGATGGCATTGGCGCCAAGACTTTTCGCGTTAGTAAGTGCCGCGTCAACTTGCGAGTTGAATTGATTACGCGATATTTGTTTGTGTCCAGAGAAAGTTGCAATGCCGTAGTAGCATGCAACTGTAAACTCGTTTTTATCTTTCTCAATAGGTCGGCGTCCAAAAGCGTTGCGCAATCGCTCAACAACTCGCATTGCATCCTGGGTGTCTGAATCCGGGAGCAGGATTTTAAATTCATCGCCACCAAAACGGGTCGGGATGTCTGAAGTGCGCAAGGCCTCGCGGATAATGTTTCCAATATTTTTTAGCACGAAGTCTCCGAACTCGTGCCCAGCAAGTGTATTCACTTTTTTAAAGCCGACGATGTCCATGAAAATTTGGGTTAGAGGCGACTTGCTACGACTTGTCCGATCAAATTCTCGGTCAAGGCAGCCGGCAAAGTGACGTGTGTTGCCGAGACCAGTTTTATCATCGATAGATAACTGTTCCTCAAGTTCTTTGCTGCGCGCAGCCATGGCATACATCTCTTCGCGGCGATTCAATAAATTGTTTAGCCGCGCGTTGGCGCTAACCGCATCGTAAGGAACAGTCAGCCAATCGCCAGTCGTTTTGGGGTTGTGGAATAAGGCTGTAACTACTGCGGCTTCAGCGCTCTCCCATGGAAGCACCAGCCAGGCACAGTCCACTAGTTCTTTGAGTAAGCGCTCCCACTCAAGATTGTCGGCCCTTAAGGTAAGTGGGGCAACGATGACCGCCGCAGGTTTGCGTTCACTAAGTAGCTCCAAGCTGGCCTCCAAATCGCGGGAGGTCTGCACTTTCCAGCCCAAATCCTGCAAACCAGAGCGCAAATCTGCCAAGCGCTCGCCACGGTGGTTTAAAATAGCCACTGTGCGCGCTTGATTTGAACTTGGGTGAGGTCCGTTTAGCATCCTGTAATCCAAGGATATCACGGTGGTGTTAGGAAGTCGCTAATGTTTTTTGGCTCTGGGAATTAGCAAAAAATAGAATGGTTGACCTTTGATGGGGAAATGTTACGCTATCCGACCCTCATTCGGCCGTTTAGGCCATAAATCCGAGTAAATCCAAACCAAAAGTGTCTGACCTCTCTGTTCAAGAGTTCGTCGATGCCGGTTCCCACATCGGGTGCCGTGTGGGCCGTTGGAATCCCAAGATGGATCCGTACATCTTTGGAGTCCGCAACCGCATTCACATCATCGACTTACGCCTAACCATCAAGGGCATCCTGCGTGCACGTCACTTCCTAAAGGAAGTTGTCGCAAGTGGCAAGGATGTCATCTTCGTTGGTACCAAAAAGCAAATCCAAGGAGAAATCCGCAAAGTCCACGAAGCGACCGGCATGCATTATGTTGACGATCGTTGGATTGGTGGAACCCTTACTAACTACGAAGTTATTGGCAGCCGTATTGCCTATCTTGAGGGTCTCGAGAAGAAAGAGGCTGACGGCTACCTTGAAACAATTACTTCCAAGGAAGCTGCCCGATTTGCGCGCGATAAGCGCAAGGTGTGGCGTAACCTGCACGGCATTCGCGAAATGTTTCGCTTGCCTGGTGCAATGGTGGTGATTGATCCCAAAACTGAAATGAACGCGGTGCGTGAAGCACAACGTACAGGTATCCCAGTGATTGGCATTGTTGATACAGACGGCGATCCTGATTGTTGTGACTTGGTTATTCCAGCCAACGACGATGCAATTCGTTCGGTTGCCCTCATTTTGAGTAAGTTAGTTGATTCAGTTAACGACGGGAAACAGCTGCGTGCAGAACGTGGGGTCAAGGTTGCCAGTCGTGAAGAAGAACAAACTCAGAGCGGCGTTCCAACTCCAAAACCACGAGCCGGAAGTCGTCCCCGTCCGAAGCGCGTGCCAGGTGGTCTAAACCGCACGGTTGAAATCACCAAGATTGATGAAGCGTCTAAGGCTGACGATTCTTCTGCAACTGCAACCGCAGAGGCTGCGCCGGAAAGTGCTCCAGAGGCAACCCCTGAGTCTGCTCCGAAGGCAGATACTCCGAGCGGCGATCCTTCGGAGAGTTAAAACAAACCCTCAAGAAAATGACCACAATTAACGCTAAAGCAGTGGCCGCACTTCGCTCTAAGTCGGGTGCCGGCATGATGGATTGCAAGAAAGCATTGGTAGAAGCCAATGGTGATGAAACTCAAGCAATGGACCTATTGCGTGCCAAAGGGTTGAAGTCGGCTGATAATAAAGCTGAACGATCAACTGGCGATGGCCGAGTCCACTCCTACATTCACCACAACAAGAAAGTTGGGGTGTTGTTGGAAGTTGCTTGTGAAACTGACTTCGTTGCCCGCGGCGACGCATTCGAAGGTCTACTCAATGATCTTTGCATGCACGTTGCAGCTAACCAGCCTTCACCAATCGCCGTCAACCCCGAGGATATTTCCCAGGAGTTGATTGACGAGGAAAAGCGCCAATTGCTTCTGTCCGAAGACCTTGAAGGTAAGCCAGACGAAATCAAAGAGAGAATCGTCGATGGCCGGATGTCTAAGTTCACCAGTGAGCGGGCACTTCTAAGCCAAGCTTTCGTCAAGGACCCATCGATGACCGTTGAAGAAATGGTTAAATCGGTGGTCGCCAAAGTTGGCGAGAACGTTCAAGTTAACCGCTTCGTTCGTTTCGAACTGGGCTCCTAGAGCTGCGCTGCGCTATCCTGCGCACATGGAATCTTCGTACAAGCGACTGTTGCTGAAAGTAAGTGGGGAGGGTTTTGCTCGGAAGGGCGAAACTGGTCTCGACGTTGAGCGGGTTAGCGCCTTAGCTGAACAACTAAAGCAACTCATTAACGGTGGCACTCAAGTTGCTTGCGTTATTGGTGGCGGCAACATTTTGCGTGGTGCTCAATCGGAAGGTTTGGGAATTGCCCGCGCCACCGCTGACTACATGGGCATGATGGCAACCATCATCAACGGCTTGGCCTTATGTGATTCACTGGAATCGCATGGGGTTCCAACTCGGGTAATGTCGGCAATCGAGGTGGACAAGGTTTGCGAACCGTTCATCCGCCGCCGCGCCCTGCGCCACATGGAAAAGGGTCGGGTGATTGTGTTAGCTGGTGGCCTTGGTTCGCCATACTTCACCACCGACACGGCCGCTGCTCAACGAGCGGTCGAACTTGACTGTGATGTGCTCATGAAGGCGACTATGGTCGATGGCGTTTTCGACGCTGACCCGCGTCAAGAACCGGACGCCAAATTACTTCCTGACCTCACTTTTTGTGAAGTCCTTGACCGTCGCCTAAAGGTAATGGATCAAACTGCTTTCGCCCTGTGCCGCGAGAACGATTTGCCGCTGATGGTCTTTAACATGGATTGCCAGGACGGTGTCGTACGCGCTGCCACTGGTGAAAATGTTGGCACATTGATACATAATTAACATGGCAAGCTCAATTCAACCATTTCTTTCTTCGGCGCGCGAGCGCATGGAGAAATCACTCGAACACTTCGAAACGGAAGCGCGAGGAATTCGTACCGGACGGGCCACAACTGGCTTGGTCGATAACATTCGGGCCGACTACTACGGCTCAAAAACTCCGATTAGCCAACTGGCAACAGTCTCGGTGCCGGACCCACGTTCAATCGTAGTCAAACCCTTTGATGCATCTGCGTTGAAGGAAATCGAAAAAGCCATCATGGCTTCAGGAATGGGCTTCAATCCGGCGATTGAGGGCAAAAGTCTGCGGATTAGTATTCCGCCGCTTTCAGAAGAGCAGCGTATAAAACTAGCCGGACGAGTTAAGTCGATGTGCGAAGAGGGTCGCGTTTCAATGCGCAACGTTCGCCGCGACACCATTCGCGAGGTTGAGACGGCCAATAAAGAAAAGGGTCGCGATATGCCGGTTAGCGAGGACGACCTCAAAAAGGCCAAGGGTGATATCCAGAACCTGCTCAAGGAATTTGAGAAAAAGGCTGAAGATATTCTTGCAGCAAAATCCAAGGAAATCTTGGAGCTTTAGTGGCGCAGCGTTAAACTTTGCGCCACCAATCGGGGGCATAACTCAGTTGGTAGAGTAGCTGGCTTTTAACCAGCCTGTCCAAGGTTCAAGTCCTTGTGCCCTCACCAAAACCAGACCGTAGTCATTGACTACGGTCTTTTTTATTGCAATGCGTAAACACCCTGGACGGAATTACGGCGGCGTAATTCACTCTCTATTAAATGTTGCACCTTGGCGCGCGGCGGCCAATTCTCTGGAGCCAGATAATTTTCCTTAGGATTTTCCGCAACCATTCGGTGGACAATTGTTTCGGCCGGCAAATGTTCTAAAGCATCGGCAACTAATTGAACATATTCATCACAGCTCAGTAGGTCAACCTGTCCACTGTCCCACAGGTGTTGTAACTTTGTTTTACGCAGGACCATTAATTGATGAAACTTTATGCCATGACACTTGGCCTTTTTTACTTCGTCAATTTGTTTTTGTAAACCGTTAAGTTTTTCACCGGGAAGGCCGGCAATGGTGTGGGCAATGATTTTTAAATCGTGTTGGTGTGCAAGTTCGCAGGCGCGGTGGAAATTTTCCAGACTGTCGTTTCGGCCAATTACCTTTTGTACTTCGTCGTCAGTAGTTTCCAATCCAAACTCAATCCAAACTTCTGAAAATTTGTCACGGTAGGAGCCAAGTAGTGCAGCAGCCTCATTGCTAAAACAGTCCGGCCGCGTGCCCACGCTAATAATTGGCGCTTGTTGTACAAACTGAACCATTTGTTCAAGTGCTTGCGCCAACGGCAATAAATCCGGATAGGTGTTCGAGTACGATTGAAAATAAATGATCGCGCCGCCGGTATCGCTAGCTTTTTGAATGCGCGCCTGCTGCTCTTCCCATTGTTCGAGAAGTGGGCGACGTTGCTTCATGGCGCCCGTTCCAGAGCCATCAAGATCGCAATAAATGCATCCGCCGTAGCCGGATTCGCCATCGCGGTTTGGGCAACTTAATCCAAGGTCGAGCATGACTCGGCGTAGGCGGTGGCCAAACTTGGCCTTTAAGTTTGGACCAAGGGTGTTAACCGGGGAGTCGGAGGTTAGCATTAAGTTCCATTCTAATCATGAGCACCCCTCGTCCCGTCCCCGTCGTCATTGGTACTGCTGGTCATATCGACCACGGTAAAAGTGCGCTGGTGCAAGCCCTGACTGGAGTCCACCCCGACCGCTGGGATGAAGAAAAACGTCGCGGTATAACAATCGACCTTGGCTATGCGCAAATTGACTATCCAGATGGTTTAGAAATTGGCTTTGTGGATGTTCCTGGCCACGAAAAATTGGTGCGCAAAATGGTTGCAGGGGCAACCGGAATGGGAGCGGCACTGTTGGTGATTTCATGTGACGATGGCGTTATGCCGCAAACCCGCGAACACTTTCAAGTTTTGCAAATGCTGGGAGTTAATCGTGGAGTTATTGCGTTGAGCAAAGTTGATTTGGTTGATGACGACACGCGATTACTGGCACGCGCCGATGCGGAAGAACTGATCGAGAATAGTGCTTGGGCTGATGTGGAAATAATTGAAGTTAGCGCACATCGCGGCGACGGCATGGATGAATTGCGTGGCGCATTGCGCGAACTTGCATTGGCTGCCCAGGCCGAAAAAAATTCCTTGCATGCATTTAGTTTGCCAGTGCAACGCTCCTTTGCTCTGCACGGTGCCGGAACCGTGGTAACGGGAGTTTGTGCCAGTGGGCAATTAAAGGAGGGAAATCGGGTTGAGCTTGTTCCAGGTGGAAAACTTAGCCGAGTGCGGCGTGTGCAAGTGCACGGGCGGCCAGCCGCCGAAGCTGAACCGGGACTGCGCACAGCTCTTAACTTGCCTGACTTTGAGGCCGAAGATTGTCCGCGCGGCGTGGTGCTATGCCATCCGGGCAGTATGCGTTCGGGCAAACTAATCCGCGTGACAATTACCCCATTGCCGTCTGCACCTAAATTAGAACACGGCTCCGAGGTGCAATTTCTTGCTGGTACTGCCGCATTGAATGGCAAGCTGTGGTTGCCGCCGGCTGGTTTGCTCGGGGCCCTTAACGGCGAGCCACCATGGCTAGCAGACTTGGAATTGGAAAATGAAGTCGCCTTAATTCCCGGACAACGTCTAGTCTTGCGGCGGCCATCTCCGGCGACAAATTTAGCTGCGGGGCGTTTTTTAGCTTTCGGTGCGCGACGCTTGCGCCGCCGTGATCAAGCTCAACGCGATTTACTGCTAGAGCTGGCGAAGGTGCTCGACCAACCTGAAGAACTACTGTTGCAAATGCTAAACCTTCTTGGCCGTTCGCTTACTACCGCCGAGCTGGCACTTGAACTTGGCTGGACTGAAAGTGCTTGCGTTAAATATTTAAGTCAAGCCGCCGCGCGTGGAACCGTGCGCCAAATCGGTAACGATAATTGGGTAGGAGCGGGTCGCATTGGCGCACTTGGAAAAGATGTAGCGTCTGCGATTGTCGGTTGGCGGCGTAAATGTCCGCATCGTCTGCGCATTCCTTTAACTGAGTTGCGTGACCGGCTTGGCAAAAAAAAATCTAAAGCGCTGGGCGAACTCGACGACAATGATTTAGCTCAAGTCGGCTTGCAAAAACTTGCCGGTACCGACTGGCAATTACTCGACGTTGAGGTCGATTCACAATTTGTCGAATCTGCCAATAGAGTGCTTGAGCTGTTGGCAAGTGGTGGCTTGTCGCCAGCTAGCGGAGATGAGTTAGCTGAGTCGTGCGCGCTGTCTTCAAGTGATTTGAAGTGTGCGCTTGAGTATCTTCAGGACCTTGATCAATTGGTCCGCATAAGTGGCGGCTTGTTGTTTGCGCGCAAGGTCGTTGAAGAATTACGCGCGACGGTAGTAGCGCAATTACAAGAAGCGCAACTAGATATCCCGAGCTTGCGCGACAGATTTCAAACTTCGCGCAAATTTTTAATGCCTTTGCTTGAACATTTGGACGCTAAGGGCGTGACTGAACGTCGCGGCGGGAACCGTTTGCTGCGGAATCCCAAGGCTCCGCTTTAAGTAAAGCCTTTAGCTGCCGATTTGCGCGATAATTTTTTGCGCAGCTAGTACTCGCGCCGGAGTGCTGATTTCACACCACTCGCCTGAATGAATTAAGGCATTCGGGTATTCCTTATTTAGTTGCATGGCAGGAATTAAGCCATGGCGAATAAAACAAGCAAGGTCATCACCTTGGTATTTGTTTAAGTGTTCAAGCCAAACTGCCGACGGTTTGCAAATACCCATAAACACGCCACTTGCTTTTGGCGATTTTTTTCCCTTTGGGACAAGTTGATTTATTTTATTGTTGGCATAACTGAATCCACCAAACTCGCTCATCAAACTATGTTGGTGCAGAACTAAGGTCGGCGCTGGCATCTTTAAGATGCTTTCAAAATTGAAATCGGTGAACATTTTGGCGTTGACGATCACATCAGGTAGGGACTCTTGTTGGCAAATCGCACTTAATGTGCCACCCGTTCCTAATAACTCAGGCTCATCTAAAAAACACAGCTCAAGTCCTGCGGGTGCATGCTTAATGGCCATTTCACGAACTTGGTGAGGGCGATAGTGCAAGTTAATCCATGCCCGCTTTACTCCAGCGGCATATAGCCGTGGCAACAAGAATGCCAACGGTGAACTGTCGCCAACCGGCACGCAAGCCTTTGCCCAATTATCTCTAATTCCCGCCAGCCGAGTCGCTTTGCCCGCGGCTAACACTAGGGCGCTGATCATTTAAAAATGCGATCCCATTTCTGACAATGGGCGTGCCACTTGTCAGTAGGCCGAAAGCCGCAAGTTGCCATTTCTTCTTGACTTAATAATGTGCGCACATTCTGCAACGCACGGCTTAAGGGCTCTTGATATTCGTTGCGCCCTTCAGCTAGCAATTTAGCAAAGGTTCCCACCGCTTTTAAAACACGTTGCAAGCTGGTGAATAAAAATTGCTCGTGTAAGGCTGCACCACTTAAACCAAAGTCACTTCCAAATGATTCAATCGCTCCCTTTAGTAGAGCGCGAATTTCGTTTGGTAAATCAAGATAGGCGTCGGTCCAAAGCGAAGCAAGGTCATAAAAGAGCGGACCATTGCGTAAATCCTGATGGTCGATGATGGCGATTTCGTTGCTCGCAGTAATTAATACGTTGCGTGAATGGAAATCGCGATGCTGTAAGCACCAAGGACCGCTACTAGCAAGGTCGGATAACTCGTCCATCAGCTGATTCATCAATTCCGCTGAAATAATTGCGCCATTGTCCAGCTTGCTAAAGAAGAATTCATGACTCTGTTTTAACTCTTTGGAAAACAAATCAGAATTCAAGGCCAATTGTGCATTAGGGTGCTTGGCCGGTAGTTCGCGGAAACTGAAGCGGCGCCATAACTCAATCAGTTGGCGATAGTTTTTGATGCTCGGTTGGTGGCATAGATGAACATCACCCAAGTCTTCAACTTGATAGCCGCCCGTTATGTTGGGGCCAAGTTCTGGGACGCGGACTCCGCACTTACTCAGCCAATCGGTGGTCGCGTGCGGCGCCGGGTTTTTTGAAGTGACGTGAAGCCAACCGCTTTGGTTTTGCGGGCGGAAGTAGCGGCGGTCGCCGGCTTCGGGGGTAAGTGCTTGCACTATTTAAGAATAGGGTGGCGATGCTTATCGCAAAAATCTGCCACCAGACCAAGTTCACGATTTAACATTTGATGAAGCTCATCATCGCCGCGGCTGAAATCGCGCAACTCAAGTGCGCCCATTCCGGAGAATTCAATTTGGGCTAATTGGTTTAGAACTTGAGCCCAGGGGATGCTGCCTTGGCCGGGAGCGTGGTGCGAATCACAGTGGCCGTCATTGTCGTGAACGTGCAAGTGTGCCAGTCGTGGGAGCGCATCAGATAATTCGCTCAGGACATTTCCCTCAACGTTTGCATGACCTAAATCTAAACAGATGCCGGCACTACCGTCGGGGTCGACCTCGTCCAGAAGAGTTACTAGTTCACCAGCGCGGGTGCCGTCAGAAATAATATTCTCCAGCAAAAGTTGCACTCCACACTGCTTGGCGGTTGGGAGCAATTGAAAAACCGCCTCGCGCGCAAGTTGGCCGCGATCGCCGCTCCAATCGTCACCTGGCCAACCTAGGTGCAAAACAGCGCAGGCCGCGCCAAGCTCGGCGGCCGCCTCCAAGCCTCGCGCAGCACCTTCAATAGCGGCTTGGCGTTGGGTGGATTCGTTATCGATTACCGACCATTTACTTCCGTGATTGATTAGCTCGGGGACGGATGGATAAAAAGGCAAGTGCACGCTACCGGCTCGCAGGCTGTGCTTGGCCAGCCGCTGGCGAAATTTCTCGCAGGCAGAAGTAGAGCGCCAAGGCACGTGTGGCTCGGCTAGCCACACCTCGACGGTTCGATAGCCGGCCGCCGCCATCGCGGCGAGCACTGGGTCCTGCAATTGCCGGTAAACCAACAGGTGGGTAGAAAGGCTGAGTTTCATTAGTTAAAGCGGGTATCTGCGACCTCGCTTGACGCTATCCTAGTAAACATGATTGCTTCATTCATGCTTTTGCTGGCGCCGATGGCATTTTGTCCAGCGGAACCGGCAATCGTCCCGCAACAGCAGGACGAAACGGTGCGCGATTTTCGCAAGTACTTTCGTCGCGCTAAGGATACATGGGAACGCGTTGAATACATTATGGCGCTCAAGAGAATCGAAGATCCGTTAGTCGCAAAATTGTTGTTGCCGATTACTAGCGATGAAGATTCGGCGGTGGCGACGGCCGCAATCGAGGTGTTGGCGGCACTACCAACTCCTGAAATGCGCGCGATGTTGTTGGAAGTGGTTGAGAAGGGTAAGCCTAAAGAAGACTTACCTTTTGTTTTGCAGGCCGCTGGTTTAGGACCGTGGCCGGAGTTCGCTGAATTGAGCCGTACTCATTTGAGTAATAAAAATGCTGACGCGCGCTTGTGGGCCGCAGTCGGTGCCGGCCGTTATGCTGACACTGAAGCATTGCCCGGCCTGGCGGAAATTGCAATTGGCGACAAGTCGAGCGCATGTCGAATTGCCGCAGTTGATGCACTGGCAATTTTAGGAGTGGGGGAAGAGACAATTGCTGGACCACCTTTGGTGGTATGTCTGCAATCAGAAGATTTACCGGTTCAGGCTGCCGCCTGCTTGGCCTTGCGCGTCGTGCGCGTGCGCGAAGCAATTGGCCCGCTAGTTGATATTCTTGAAAACGGCGAAGGACGCATTCTGAGCGACGTATATCCAACTTTGCTTGAATTGACCGACTTGCAATTTCTTGATGATCCAGTTATTTGGCGCAATTGGTGGAATCGTGCCAGCGTTGATTATGTATTACCCGATGCAGATTTAATTGCCGCCCGCCGCGCCCAACGCGCCCAGACTAATGAGCTTTATAAACCGTCACGCAAAGCTGGCAGTTTTGCTGGTGTTGAAACGCCAAGTCACAGCATGGTTTTTGTTATCGATGTCTCTGGTTCCATGGAACAGTTCGTGGTTGACCGCGATGAATTTCGCGAACAAGGATTTACCCGCTTTGAAAAAATCGAAGTGGTGCGCAAGCAAGTCATGAGTGCAATCGATAGTCTTGAACCGTATGTGAAGTTCAACATTATTGCTTTTGCATCTGAAACTAATACTTGGCGCAACAAGTTAAGTCCAGCTAATTCATTAAATAAACGCAGTGCTTTAGATTTCGTGCGCAAGTTGAAGCCAATCGGTGGAGCAGCTTCAGCGGCATTGGCCCAAGCGGGTCTGTCGGGTTCGGCCGGTGTTGAAAAAGGCCGCACTAATACTTTTCAAGCTTTATGTGAATCCTTGGGCTTGAAGCCCGAGTTGGCACTTGGTGCCACCACGGCCGCGGCCACTGAAGTTAAAACTAAGGTTGATACAGTTTTCTTTTTGTCGGATGGAATCCCCAGCGAAGGTTTGTTGGTTGACCCGAACGATATCCTAAGCACGATTACCGAAGTGAATCGTTTTCGCCGTGTAGTTATTCACACCGTGGCAATTGGCGACTTTCAAAAGGATTTTATGATTGAGTTGGCTCGCCAAAATGGTGGGCAATTTAAGGATTTAGGTCGCTAAGCGCAAGTTTTTGGGTATACTTGACCTGACTGGCTGGAGCATGGACAATACACCTCCACACGGAGCACTGCTCAGTTTGGTCACTTGCGTCGGGACGCAGAAGCTGAAAGAATATTCTTTTGGCCCTCCAAAACCCCTGCCTGTTTTGTCCGCCTTTAGGTTGTGTACAAGAGGCCGCCCGGAATTCCCGAATCCGGTGCAATTACCCTCCCTTTAAGGAGGAATTCGTGAGCGAAGAAAAGAGTTCAAAATCGGACTCGGGAAGTGCTCGCCGCCGACGCCGCCGGACTCGCCGGACCAAGGCAGTAGAAACTTCATCCGAAGTCCAAGAAAGTGGTAGCACCACTGCAAAAAAACCAGTTGACCCAAGAACAAAAAAGGGGAAAGTGGTTACGCCTGCACCGAGTGCTAATCCTGGCAATGCCGATGAACGCCACAAGCGTCGTCGTCGTAATAAGCGCGATACGATTCGTCCATCTCGTTCAGGTGGCGGAGCATTGGCTGAAAAAGATACTGGCGGTAAATCACGCAAGCGTGCTGGCGGCCGAAATTCCGAGCATCCCTCAGCGGCTACTGGAAAGGACATAAAAGTTTCAGGATTACTTGATTTGCGCAAAGGCGGAACCGGCTTTTTGTTGTCACTTGATTCAAATTTAGCCGACAGCAAAGGGGACGTAATGGTGCCTCCGCAAATTGTTAAAAAGTTTGCGTTGAAGGCAGGCTCAATTATTAGTGGTAAAGCCACAGGACCTAGTGGCAAACTGCGTTTTGTCGATAGCGTTGATGGCTTGCCAATGAACGAGCATCGTCGCCGTCACAACTTTAAGAAACTTAAAGCGATTGATCCCGATTTTCATTACGCGCTTGGCGAGTATGAACAAGAAGGGCGTATATCGATGCGCATTTTAGATTTGTTGGCACCAATTGGGCGTGGACAACGTGCGCTATTGGTGGCTCCGCCGCGCTCGGGTAAGACGATGCTAATGCAGCAAATTGCCCGCGGCATGGAAGCTGTTTATCCTGACGTACACTTAATTGTGTTGTTGATTGATGAACGTCCCGAAGAGGCAACTTACTGGAAGCGCGAAATTAAAAATGGCGAGGTGTTTGTTTCGACAATGGATGAATCACCTCAACACCATGTGCGTTTAACAGAATTGGTTCAAGCGCGCGCTGAGCGTTTGGTTGAGACTGGCAAGGATGTCGTGATTTTGTTGGATTCGATCACTCGTATGGCACGGGCCTACAACCACCAAGCTGGCAACAATGGAAAAACCATGTCAGGTGGTCTCGATTCAACCGCCATGGCCCGCCCGAAAAACTTCTTTGGTAATGCGCGCAACACCGAACGCGCTGGTTCGCTGACGGTGCTCGGCACTTGCTTAGTCGAAACTGGTTCACGCATGGACCAAGTCATTTTTGAGGAATTTAAAGGCACCGGTAACTCTGAATTAGTGCTCGACCGCCGCTTGGCTGACCGCAGGATTTATCCGGCGATTGCGATTGATCGGTCAGGTACGCGCAAAGAAGAAAAATTGCGTACCCGCATGACTCAAAAGAAGGTCGATATCCTGAGGCGCGTGTTGTCACGTATGCGCCCTCTGGAGGCCATGGAATTAATGGTAAACCGCCTAGCGCAATTCCCTTCGAACCGGGAATTCTTAGCTGCGTTCTCCATGGATGATGTCGAATAGTCCAGTCGTTGAAGTTAAGGCGATTAGCCGCACCTACGGAAGTGTGCGTGCTTTAGACGACGTTTCATTCAGCGTTCCGGCCGGACAAGTTGCCGCTTTTTTGGGGCCCAATGGTGCCGGAAAAACTACCGCTCTGAAAATCCTGACGGGGTTTTTAGCGCCCGATAGTGGCCGTGCTTTGATTCGTGGAATTGATATTGAACAAGAGCCGATTTCCGCCAAACAATTAATCGGCTATCTTCCTGAAAATAATCCGCTTTACCACGACCAGCGAGTGGGGGATTTTCTGTCCTTCGCGGCCGATGCGCGCGGTTTAACAGGAAAACAAAAACGCGCTGCCATCGAGCGTGTAATGCAAGCAACTTCAATTGTCGAAGTGTGGGGCAAATTTGTTGGGCAATGCTCGAAGGGTTTTCGCCAGCGCGTCGGCTTGGCGCAAGCACTTTTGCATGACCCACCTTTGTTAATTCTGGATGAGCCGACTAACGGTTTGGATCCATTGCAAGTTGTTGAAATGCGCGAGTTGATTCGCGAACTTGGCAAAACCAAAACAGTGCTATTAACTAGTCATGTTATGTCGGAAGTCGAGGCCTTAGCGGAACGGGTGATTCTGTTGAACCGCGGCCGTTTAGTCGCTGATTGCTCCTTGCAAGATTTGTTGTGCGGCGATGATTCTAGGGCTAATTTAACCGTTCAAATTGAGGGCTGCTCTGCCGCTCTAGCTCAACAGCAACTACTTGCGGCCGCCGAACAGGCCGGTTTGAATATCTCAAGCATTAGTCAGACTGGTTTGAGCTTAGAAGATGTGTTTAGGACTTTGTCCGCCAAGCCGGAGGAGCAGAACTAATGTTGCCCAGTTTGATAGTTGCCAAACGTGAACTGCAGGCGGCATTTGATTCCGCCGCCGCGTGGGTAGTGATTGGTGCTCTGCCAGCGATGACCGCAATTTTTTTCTTCGTGTCGGGGCCATTTTTTGACCAAGGCGTAGCTTCAATGCGCGGCTGGTTTTCCTTGATGCCGATTTTGTTAGTAGCGATTGCTCCAGCGATAAGTATGCGGATGTGGTCAGAAGAATTGGATTCAGGTACATTGGAATTGTTGCGCTCATTTCCATTTACCACTCGGCAGTTAGTCGTCGGCAAATTCCTCGCCTGTTGGGTGCAACTTTTAGTCGCATTACTCTTTTCTTTAGGTGCTCCACTAACCGTTGCCTTACTTGGCGATTTGGATTTAGGTCCAGTCATCGGGGGATTAGCCGGAAGCATGCTGCTGGGCGCTGCATCTATTTCCTGCGGTTTGATGTTCTCTTCATTTAACAAAAATCAAGTTGTCGCCTGGTTGAGCGGAGCTTCAATTTTACTGATGTTCATTATGTTGCGATCTGCTGCAACGGCGGTGGCGATGCCGCCCGAACTAGGACGAATTTTGCTCAGCCTTGATTGGAGTGGCCACTTTCAATCGACTACGCGGGGAGTTATCGCTCTTTCCGACGTGGCATTTTTTGCATGTTTTACTTTGGCATTCTTGAGCTTTAACGGTTTAGCCATTAACGCACGGAGGTTCCGATGAACATTCGTCAAGGTGGTCGTAAGCAAAGTATCCTAAGTGGATTTTTGCTGTTCGGAATGTTGGCCTGTGGCTTAGTGATTAGTAGTCATTTGTCGAGCCGCTGGGATCTCACTGAGGAACGGGAATTTTCCTTAGCCCCGGCCACGGTTGATCTGGTCGAACAACTGGAGGACCGCCTACAGTTGAAACTATATTTCAATCGCGAACTTGAGGGTGCCGAACAATTGCTGCCACTGCGCGTGGTGCTAGAGGATTTACTCTCCGAAATACAAATTATTGGTGGCGACAAAATTTCAATTGAAACAGTCGACCCAACTCAAGATATGGCGACTGCAAGTCAAGCCGAACGCGCAGGGATTAGTGCTCTGCAAATTCCTTTGCAAGGCGTGTCGCGCAGTAGCGTCGTCACCGTTTGGCAAGGATTGGAGATGCGTTATCAAGACCGTAGCGAAGTCATTCCATTCTTGGTGCCAACTGAATTTGAATTTGCTTTTGCTTCCAAGGTCGGCAACTTACTTAAGCCAGAACGCTCGCGGATCGGTTTCTTTTCGCGCGAGCCGGCCTTGCCGCCCAAAGTCCCGGGAATGGATATTCCGATTCCTGAAGGGCGCATTTTTGAAGAACTGCGGCAAATTCTGGGGCAACGATTTATTGTTGATGATTTGAATCCTCAAGATGGCGATGCTTTAGCCAAAATAAGTGCCTTGGTAGTAGCGCGGCCAGAAAATGTGAGCAGCGAAGAATTGGCCGGGATTCAATCTTACTTAGCCAGTGGCGGCCACGTTTTAGTCTTGGCTGATGCTTTTGCTACTAACGTCAACACATTGGATCGCCGCGAAATTGATTCGGGAATAGATGCATGGCTTAACAGTTATGGAATCTATGTTGATTCCGAAATGGTTTGGGAGGACGAGGCCGGCTTTGCCCTTGAGTTGCCTCCACAAGTTGTTGAGTTGCCGGACGGCCGCCGCATGTCAGTTCCAAAGACGGCAAGTTACGGACCGTGGCCGGTCTTGCCAGATTCAGTTTTGCGTGATTTACACCCGGTGGTTAGTGCTCTGACGAATATTCATTTGTTGTGGGCGCATCCAGTTCGCTTACATCAAATTCCCGATAACTTAAGTGGCGAGTTGATGCTGCAAAGCACTGCTAGTGCGCGACGCATTCCTAAGGACTCAGATATTTTGCCGACTTTGGAGCAAATTGAAAAGTTACGAAATCAGGCACTTACACTCGGTACTGCTGAAAAAATCCCACTGGCGGTAAGTGTCGCTGGTAGCTTTGGTGATGAAGCAACAGCGGCTGGACAGTTGGTGGTCCTTGGTGACGCTGATTTGTTTACCAATACAGGAATCGCTTTCATGCCGATTAGCGGCAATCGTGATTTCGCGGCCAATCTTTTTGACTGGCTCTGCCAGGAAAGTGCGCTAATTGGTTTACGTACTCGTGGTGGACGTGAGCGCCGCCTCAAGAACTTTCTTTTAGAGTCGGTAAAGGCCCAGGGTGGTTTAAGTAGTGATTTGCCGCAAGCTGAAATTGAAGCGATTGAGGCTACCGCGCGTGCTCATCAAAGGAGTATGCGTCGTTTGATATCTTGGGGCAATGTGTTGTTGCCACTCGTTGCGCTAGCCTTAGCGGCCTTGATGCATTTTGCTTGGCATCGACGACGCGCGCGCAATAATCCCTATTTAGGAGAGCGTAGTGAGTAAATTAAATCGCTTACTTTTGCCTTTGTTCTTAGTGTTCGCAACAGGTGCTTTGCTGCTTGAAAAGCCGTGGCGCGGTGACGCTCATCAGCGAACCGCTGACCAAGTGGAGGCCTTGTTTCCTGAGTTAATCAGTAATCGTCAATCGATTGATAAAATTGAAATTGATTCGGATGGCATCTTATGCACTATGCAAAGAAACCAGAACGGTTTCGTCATACTGGAAAAGTTCAACCATCCGGCAGCTGATAAGCGAGTGATTACTTTGGTCGATGAACTTAGTCGCTTAAGTACCAAAGATATTGTTTCGGCAAATTTTGAGAAGCACCAAAAGTTTGGAGTTGCAGAGGGGCAAGGCACTCGTATTAAAATTTATGCGGGTGAAAAATTACTCGCTGATTTGATTGCAGGGTCTTTGCGTTCTCAAGACATTCGTAACAGTAAACAAATCGCGCTAGAGTTTTACTTGAGAGATGCATCTTCAGCTGAGGTGTTGTTGGTAAATAATTATAGTCCACCACCGACCTCGCCCGAGGATTGGCTGCGCGTGCCACTTTGTAAGTTTGACGTTGGCGAAATTAAACTGGCTGAACGGGTTGATTTTCGCGGCAACAAGAATTGGACCTTAGCTCGTGGCGACACTCCTGATAGATGGCAATTGCTAGGTCCAAAACCAGGTCCGGCAGATAGTTATCAAGCCGATTCCTGGATATTTAGCTTTTCTAACCTAGAGGCTGCCGATGTTGTGGCAAATTTAGGAACCGGCACCAGGCCCGCCGCCGAGTACGGATTCACAACTGATTTGTTTCGCGCCGAGAATGATCTAGCGGAGAGTTGTGAATTGCAATTGGGAGGAGTGGCACCCAATAATCGCCGCTACGCATGGATACCAGGAAGCGACTGGGTGTATGCGATAGATGAATTCGAAGCAGACCAATTACGCCTCAACCTGGACACTGACCCTAATTAGTGGGTCAGTGTCCCTAGATTAACCCCGCCATTTCCTGCAACTGTCGCCAATTCCTCAGGCGGTCGGCAGCTGCTGCTTCCATCACCTTTGAGCAATTTCCTTCTGCATCAAAATGCTTGCGAAAGCGTCCCTCACTGCGGGCGAAATCCACGAAAGTCAAATTTTCACCGTCGCGTTGAGCCCAGTCGGCCTTGAGCGCTGGATTTCCTTTAAGACTTAGGCGGTCTCTTAGCAAATCACCTTTGCGGGGGTCATGAACCAGCAATGGGAAGGTGCGCGTTTCAACTGCCAACTTTGCCTGGTGGGCTGACATGTCATCGCCGACCCCGTGCTCGGGCTGACAAGTGGTGTACACAACTACCAAAGATGGGCCGTCGTATTCATTAGCGGCCATGATGGAACGGTAAAAGTGGTTGGTGTGCGCAGGCGTAGTTTGTGCCACAAAAACATCCGGATGCATCATGGCAATTTGAGCAGACTCCTTGCGGTGCTCAACTTTGCCCGGCCGCGCTTTTCCGTGCATTGACAATTTGGCTTCTTGACCGAGGAAGGTGGAGGTGGAGGTTTGGCCGCCGGTGTTTGAGTAAACTTGAGTGTCAAGCACCAAGATGTTGATGTTCTTGCCCGAGGCAAGCACTCGCGACAAGGCTTGAAAGCCAATGTCGAGCATGCCGCCGTCGCCACCAATTGCCCATACTTTCTTATCTTCCCAACCTTGTTGGTCCCACCGTAAACGCACCCCAGCGGCGGTGGTCGCGGCATTTTCAAATAGCGAGTTCATCCACGGAACGGTGTAGGGATTGTATGGGTAGGTGCTCGCGTAAACAGTGTTGCAACCAGTCGCCGCTACAAGTCCAATTGATTCATCTCCGTAAACAAAATTGGTCGCAGTCAAAAGCATGCGCAATGCAGTAACTTCGCCGCAACCCATGCACGATCCGGCACCACCAACAAAGGCGTTGATTGCATCCTCTGAAAGCATCATGTCAATTAATACTTTCTCGTTAATGTATTTTTCATCAGTGGTGGGTAAATCGCGGAACAACTTAAATCCGTCGCGATACCAATCTAGCCCCTTGTCATCTTTCTTGACCATCGTCAAGGCATCGTGGTCGCCACAGACCTCAACGCATTCGCCGCAACCTTTGCATTTAGTTGGGTCGACAAAAATTCCAAACATCCCGGCCTCGATACCTTTCTTTTGAGGAACGGTATGAAACTTTTTAGTTTCAGTGAGGTGGTGTTCAAGGTGCTCAAGTTCGCTACCTTCGGCATTGTCAAGCCGGGTCTGATAGTCATTCTCACCAATTACTTTGGCCAAAATCGCCGTGTCCGGGCATTGGGTCACACATTCCATGCATGCGACACAGTTGTCGTTCATGTAAGCGGGAATGTCGGGGCCGATGTACGAGAAGTCGCGCATCCGCGCGGTGCCCGGTGCTACCAAAGAGCGCGCCACTGAAAGGTCGGCCTCGAGGCCCATTTCAGCACTGCCATCGTTGTAGCTTTCAACTACTCGATTGCGGAAATCATCAACGTCAAGTAAATCAAAAAGATCAGGTGGGGTGGGAGTAGACATTAATTAAACGTTTAGTTCAGTTTCGGATTCGATGATTGATGTGGGGATTTCGCGGGCTTCATCCATTCCTCGGCGCACACATTCCAAGTTTTCGGCAACAACTCTGTCGCCGCGGCGGCCAAAGTATTTGCGCAGACTACTTTCCACGCCGACTAAAAGTGAATCGTGGTCAAGGCCAGAACGTTCGGCGAATGGTGTGACTTTCAAAAAGACTCCTAATAAAACAATGCCCTGCATGCGCACCACCAAATCAGGTACCGACGCAATGTCGCGGGCAACTTCGACCATGTCCAACCAGTAAACCCTGATATTGCGCTCGCGAATTATTTTGCGATGCTTTTCAGGGATTGAATGCCAGACTGTTTCAGCATCCTTGAGTGGTGATTGCATGAACAGAGTCCCGCCCTCGACCAAACCAAAAGTTGGGTTGCCATTTTCAAATGCGTTAATGTCGTTAAGTGGAACGAATTCAACTTTATGCAACTCGCAATGAATGCGGATGTGCTCTGGTGCAACAGTTAAGAAGTAAGTCGTCGGAAGACCCTTCTTTTCAGAACCATACTTTGGATAGGCTTGAACCTTTAGGTCGAACAAATCGGCCACCAATGTCGCAATAACTTTGTTGGTTGTAACTGAACCAAATCCACCAACCGAATGTCCACGCATGGAGAATGCTTTGTCCGGACGAACGTCTGGATCGTCTACCATCTCAATTGCCGTAGCATGCTTAATGCCCAAGGAACAAAAGCGTCCAGCAACACCAGGTTTGCCAGTCGCGATGTGATTTAGCAAAGCTTTTATGTCGCCGGGGCGGATGTCGCGGGAGCCAAGTCCCCCGGAACATTCCCAAATAGCCGGAAGCGACGAATCTATCGAGGGGTAGCCAGGAGCGCCACTTGCCGCATCGAACAGCGAGGCTTTAATTTCAGCGGCGAGTGGATTGGATTGTGCGGCCGGAATGTCCAGGCGTTCAATAATCGCGACCGCTTTTTTACCAGAAAGCGCAGCGGCCAATTGTGGCCCAGGAAATGGCCGCCAACTGATAACCGAAATGCAACCAACTTTCATGTCGGTGTTGGTGCGCATCCAATCAATGGTGGCCTGAGCGGTTTCCATCATCGAACCCATGCCAACCATCACGTAGTCAGCATCGTCGCAACGATGACATTCAATCAAATCGTATTTGCGCCCAGTTTGTGCGGCGAACTCTGTGAACGCTTCATTCAAGGCCGGCTCTAATAATGAGTAAAATGCACGTTGAGCAATTTTGCCCTTCATGTAGGAATCTTGGTTTTGCACAACACCACTCATGTAGGCGGTTGCCGGGTCCATTAAGTTTTTAATTTTGTTGCGCGGGTCGCCAACAAAGTCACGCATGAATTCTGGTTCAGGCATTAACACATCTTCAACGGTGTGAGTGGTTAAGAAACCATCTTGTGCGTTCATGAATGGCGTGTGAGTGTTTTCGGCAACACGGCGTGCAATCAAACCGAGGTCAGCACCTTCTTGCGCATTGCGTCCCATCAAGATTCCCCAACCGCAATCGAGCACCGCAGCTACATCATCGTGGCCAGCGTGTACGTTTAATGAGTGGCTGGTCAAGGCGCGCGCGCCAATATGAAATACCGCCGGCAAGCGTTTACCAGCAATGGTGTACAAAACTTCTTTCATCAACACCAAACCTTGGCCGGAAGTGAAAGTCGTAACGCGACCGCCGGCAGCAGCGTAACCTTCGCAAGCTGATGCGGCTGAGTGTTCCGATTCGGGTTCAAAGAATGCTAAGGGGGTGCCCCAAGCATTGCTTTTACCTGCCGCAACTGACACCTCGAATACTTGACCCATGTTGGTGGAGGAGGTGATGGGGTAGCCGCACGCAGCTTCGCCGATATGAGTCTCGACCCATGCGACCATGGTCGAGCCGTCAGCGGTGGCTGGCTGCCCCGGGTAGGGGATGGTGTTAGATGACATGTTGGAGGGTAGACAAGGAATTGCCTAGACCCTATTAATAACTTATCCCACCCCTAATTCATAAGGGCTATTTTTGCCTTATTGCGAAATATGCACGTCGCGCGCTGCCGTTCGCTGCAGAGCATCTTGGGCGGCTTTGATGAGTGAATCTGCATCCATGCCGTGGTAGCCATACACTTGATCCGGTCGTCCACACTTGGAAAATTTACGTGTTGCCAGCGCAACTTGCGGAACCCCAACAATTGACCCGGCATTATCCAGCAAACCCTCTTCTCCATCAGCGATGGAGACAATCGGTACAAAGCGCGCGGCCAGACTTTGGGCGTCGGCTGGGCTGATGGAATTGGAGTCGCCGCTGGCGCCGGCGGCGTTTAAGTGCAGGCGGCCATCAACTCCCAATGCAGTTAGCTGAGCGTAGTTGTTGGCGGCGGCAAAACGTCCCAATAATAAGTCCGCAGATGTTACGACAATTACATCGGCATGAATGCCATGTTTCTCAGCAAGGCGGTCGCTGGCCTCTAATACTTCAGGCACCAAAGCACCCATCACCAAAATTGTCACTACGTTGTCGCCGGCTTGATAATCGTTGTCATCACTGCGATCGATTAACTTATAGCCACCAGCTAAAACGTCCTGACGTAAACGGTTTTCAATTTCGAAAGTGCTTGAATTAGCGAAGCGCGCTTGGGCTTTAAGGCGCTTCATTAGTTCTTTTTGCTTCAAACTGCGAGTGACGGCACGCACAAGAACACCTTCACGGTCATGGTTGTTGTTGGCCACATGGCGTTGAACAGCGTCGGCCAAAATCCATTCCATTTCTTTAGCGTAGGCGGGCTCCCAAGTTATTAGCGAGGGCATCTGTAAATCAGATTTCCATGAATGTTGCGCACCTTCTGGGGATAAGGTAACACCACTTGGAGTTCCCAATAAAATGAAAGATGAACGCCAGTAAAGGTTGTAGTAAAGTTGGTCGAGGGCGCGTTTAATGAAGAAGTCATAAACCGTCATCATTGGCATTAAAGCGACACCAGCATATTGCCCCATTTTGCCAAAGGAGCCGGCCGCCGACATGCAATTGGCTTCGGCGATTTCAAAACGAATGTGCCGAGTCCAAGCTTCGGAGTGAGCGTATAGTTCCGGACGACCACGTTCGCGCAGTTCGTGTTCAGCTTCAAAATTACTGCCAGTTTCTGGACCATAAACTTTTGCATCCATCGCAGGATTGATATTAGTTGAAGTGCCAACGTCAGGCGACATGGTGCACATTAAATCTGCGACCTGAGCCCATTGTTGTTCTTCATCGTTGAGTTCGCGTCCAACTTCGAGACCGGCTTCACTTAACTCGTCATGAGTTCCGATGCGTACTAGTTTTCCCGCGACCTGTCCCCATAACCATTGTGTATGCACCATCGGCATCATGCTCAGGTTGATGTTGAAGTTGTTTGGAAGGGGGAGGGTCGGTGCTAGCTTGCCGGCGACTTGGGCGCGATTGTTTTCAATGCGCTTTTCAACTTGTCCAATTCCTGTTCTCCAATATTCACCGCGTTTAGTTAAATAGTCATCAGCTTCTGGACTTATTGAAGCGCGCTCAAACGGTCGCTGGGGAGTTAAGCCTTGAGCTTTTAGAATTTGATTCACTTCTTCTTCATCAGGAAGTGCTGAGTGATTGCCGGGCATTGCAGTGCAGGACAAGCCCCATCCTTTAACAGTATGGGCGATGATTAAGGTTGGTACTTTTTTATCTACCCGTGCCGCTGCATAGGCATTGCAAATTGCGTCAAGGTCGTGGCCGCCAAGATCGCCAAGTGCGGCCAGTAAATCTTTATCGCTGATTTGTGCAAGAAGTTGTTGCAAAGAGTCATCGCGAACTAATAGTTCTTGGCGCAATAAGCTGGCGTCTGCTTTCCAAAGTAGCGCTTGAAATTCGTAATCAGAGAACCCATTTTCAAGTTGCTCACGTAATTTGCGGCCATCTTCTAAAGCGAAAAGTTGATGGCGCTTGGTGCCGTGGCGAAGTTGAATAACTTCCCAACCATTGGCGTGAAAAGTGCGTTCAATTCGGTCGGCATCGGTGCCGCGCAGTCCACGCTTATTTGGAATTCGGGTGCCATCTAGGTTTTGCCGATTGTAATCAACAATCCAAGTTACGTTTCCAAGTTCGCGTTCGGCAACGTCTGGCATCGCTTCCATTAGCGAGCCTTCGCGCAGTTCGGAGTCACCCATGATGCACCAAAAGTGTTTTGGAATATCGGTCGCCCAACCATGGTCGATGGCATAGTTGAAAGCGAGGGCAAGGTAAACCGCATTGACTTGTGGAATCCCAACGGTGCCGGTTGGCAAAACGCGCCATGAATCAGGATCGGCTTCAGCGTGGTAAGACTGAAAAACTGGCTCGCCATTTTCGGAAAAGGCGCGCAGGGTGGACATAACTGCTTCAGCTTCCGTTTCATCAAACCACTTCCCGTCGGCGTGGCGAAAGACACTTTGGGCGTGATGCAACGCGTGGTCAATCGGCGACATATGCGGCTTCCCGCAATAAAAGTCAGCGGTGTTGCGCGCCGATAATTGCAGAGCGGTCGCTAAGTGTAGAGCAGATGAACAAGAGGCCGGGTGGCCCCCAACCTTGGGGTCGCCGGGCAACTTGGAGTCGCGGTGATTAGCTTCCCAAATCATGCGCACCATCCACGCGTGGGCGCGCTTGGCGATTTGGGCAAGAGCGTCTAGTTCAGTTTGCGATAACTGATGGGCGGTGGCGGGAACATCTTGGGTGGCGGTGCTCATTTGGACAACAATGGCCGGCGAGGGCCATGGCGACCTTATAGGATAAAATATCCCCGATTGAACTACTTGTTTTCTTCCCAGAAGGAACGAAGATCTTTTTCCATTTGGTCCATGTCCACGGTGCGCAAAGCGGCCCCGAAGGCTGAGCCGGGCGAGCGGCCGGCGGCTACTGCTCCGAGATAACCGCGAAACAATCCTTGGTAGGCCGGGATTTCTGTCAGGATTAAAAAGTGCATCAAAATGTAGGCTTCAGATTCGGCCCAATAGGCTGCAACTTTGTCGGTTTCCCAAACAGTGGTCGGCAACAAGATTAATTGTTGAGGCGTGAAGTAAAGACCAGCCTCGTTTTCTTTACTGCGGTTGTACATCGCAGTGTTTTTAATGCCAACGTAACTTGGGCCTTCCATTTGGCCAGCTTCAAACCAACCGCGCAAACCCATTAAACACCAACGGGGGATTTGTTTTAACTCGACCGAAGTCGCTGCGTAATGGAAGAAGAGCCGCGAGTAAAATCCGAATGGGGGTAGTGCTTCGCGTGAATCCCACGCAACCATCGGCATGTGCACGGAGTTTTTTTCAAACAGATTGTCGCTAACTCCAACCCGTTTTTGGAATGCCTTCATGGTGGCATCGTCGGCGAAGTGCAGTAATTGAATTTGCCCTTTGGGTTTTTGAAATTCTAAAAAGTCACGACCAAGGTAATTGTAAAAAGCATCCGCCCACTGACCAACGATTTCAGCGGCATCGGCTCCGCTATCGGAAAGCACAACAACGTTTTTGCCGGTCCAGCGTGAACTTAGTTTGCTGCCAAGTGGTCCGGCTAGGGCGGTCTCCAGTGCCATCATTCCTTGAGTAATATCAGCGCCCACGCCACCGGCCGCTAAAGCTTCTTTGTAGGCCGCTAATGCGTCCATTGGGCCGCCTCGCCGGCCGCTTAGCCAGGCGAGAGTTCGGCCGCAATCATCAGGCCAGTCGGTTAAATGTTCACGCAGAATCTTTAGCGGCCGAGTGCGCCCGCCCGTGGCGAATTTGGCGCGTGCGTATAAATCCCATAGTGGCCCAAAGTCCATGCCAGCGGCAATTGCTTGCCGGCAGAATTTGTCGGCATCACTTAAGTTTCCGTTGGCGTATGCATGAAGGGCGCGCGCATATTCGGCCGCACCTTTATTCATGTCGCGATTGCGGATAAAGTCTTCGATATCAATGTCGGCATTGGGGACAAGTAATTTGTTCCAGCCACTACCGGCGTCGTCCGGTGCCCGCAACGGCTTTGACTTTCGCGAAGCAGCCTGCATGGTTTTCAACCAACGTGGAAGGTCGGCACTGGAATCGTATTCACCACTAGCAAAACGGTCGCGCATTGCCTGTTGCAGCTCGGCTTCCTTTTGAGCCCATTTATCCTTGCTGAGGCTTGCCGAAAGTTCAATCGACTTGACCCCTTCGCCGGAAAAGCCGAAGTAGCCACCGACTAAGTCGGGGTACTTTGTTTTCCATTTGCCGGCTTTTTTTCGCCCACGTTTAAGTGTAAACGAGCCGCGACTCGACTCTAATGTGTACGCCCAGTCTCCACCATAATCTTCAATTCCGTCGGCACTATGAGCTAAGCGCTCGGGATTTTCTCCAAAGCGTCGGCACGACATTGAGGTGACGCGGTTTTTGCTGAGATCTTTGAAGCCAGGGGTAAACATCCAGCCCGACTTAGTGCCCATGTTGAAACCGCCAAGTAAGGAGACCTCCTTATTGCCGGTAAATACGCCGGTGACGGTCAGCTTGATTTTTCCGTCTAATTCGCCGCCGAAGTACCAATCGTTGCCCATTCGAATGAAATCTGTGGCGCGTTGCTCCTCGCTCATATTGGCCCAATCCCAAGAAATTTTTATCTGCAAAGATTTCTCTTTGAAACTTTTGACCTTGCCGCTGAATAAATCTTGTGCGCTAATTGCTCCAGCTTGCTGTTCAAAAGTCCAATCGGCGAGCCGCTGTTGAAGTTCAGGTAGTTTGCGCAATACTTCGCTATGATCGGTAGCGTCTTCCATCGCTTGCTTAAGTAGGGCATGGGCTTCGGCCCAATTTTCAGTTATTGCCAGCTCATCTGCGGCCGCAATCACCTCGTCCATGCCCTGGGCGAAAAGCGGGAAGCTAAGCAGTGTGGCGAAAATGGCAGGCGCGAGCGAGCGAGAGATACGCATTTAGGTAGATTAACGCTGCCTTTGGACATTGACTGCATCGGCTGGGTCAGACATTGACCGCATCGGTTGGGTCACTTTTTGCACTTAGCCCTTGGGGAATAGTGTGCGCGGGCTTACAATTTGCTATGGACTTGCAGCTCGCGCTGACCTTTGACGACGTCCTCCTGGTCCCTCAGGAGTCTGACGTTCTGCCCACTGACGCTCGCACGGACACCCGCTTCTCGCGAAATGTCCCGCTCGGAGTGCCAATTTCCTCTGCTGCTATGGATACCGTGACCGAAGCTCGCCTGGCAATTGCAATTGCCCAGGAGGGTGGCATCGGGGTGATTCACCGGAATTTGGCGATTGCCGACCAAGTTCGCGAGGTCGATAAAGTGAAGCGTTCCGCCCACGGAATTATTCATGACCCCATCACGCTTAGCCCTGGCGAATCGGTTGAAGATGCGCGCCGCGTCATGTCGGAAAATGGTGTCAGCGGATTCCCCGTTCTTGAAGGTGACAAACTCGTCGGGATTTTGACCAAGCGCGACCTTAAGTTTGTCGGTGAGCCTGATTTGCGAGTTAGCGATCTAATGACTTCAGCGAATTTAATTACCGCTGGACCTGGTACTTCCTTAATCGAAGCCCAAACAATTCTGCATCAAGCTAAAGTTGAAAAACTAATGCTAGTGGATGCGGCCGGAAACCTGGACGGACTAATCACCATGCGCGATATTCGCATGAATGAACGCTTCCCAATGGCGGCTAAAGATGGTGACGGTTGTTTGGTGGTCGGTGCTGCAGTTGGTGTGCACGATTACGAACGCGCCGAAGCTTTGGTCGAGGCCGGGGTCGATGTGTTGGTTGTAGATACCGCTCACGGCCACACTAAAAACGTAATGGATACGGTGCGCGAATTAAAGCGTCGCGACTTAGTCGATGTGGTGGCCGGCAACATTGCCACCACTGAAGCCGCCGAAGCCTTGCTCGAAGCTGGTGCGGATGGAATAAAAGTTGGGATTGGCCCCGGAAGTATTTGCACTACGCGCGTCGTCGCCGGGGTTGGTGTGCCGCAATTCAGTGCGGTCTATCAGGTTAGTCAAGTCTGCGCCGCTGAAAACATTCCGGTGATTGCCGATGGCGGTATCCGCCATTCAGGAGATGCGGTTAAAGCACTTGGTGCCGGTGCATCTGCAGCTATGCTCGGCTCGCTTTTTGCGGGTTTAGACGAATCACCGGGCGAATCGTTCCTCTACGAAGGCCGCTCCTTCAAGGCCGTGCGCGGAATGGGTTCTCTTGCCGCAATGGTTGATGGTGGCAAAGCGCGCTACGGTCAAGCTTCAGTTCACGAGACTCAAAAACTTGTTCCAGAAGGAATCGAGGGCATGGTCCCAAGTCGCGGATCACTTTCACCATTCGTGCACCAGTTCGTCGGCGGCATTCGCGCCGGTATGGGGTACGTTGGCGCTGAAGATTTAGATGTGTTCCGCGCTAAGGCTCGCTTTGTGCGTATTACCGGAGCCGGTGTTAAAGAAAGTCATCCCCACGATGTGCGCATCACCAAAGAAGCACCGAACTACCACTTAGGCGCTTAACTTTAATTTCACCGACCGACCGCCTCCAAAATGCATCAACGAATTCTGATTGTTGACTTCGGGTCACAATACACTCAATTAATCGCCCGCCGCGTGCGCGAGCACCACGTCTTTTCGGAAGTGGTTCCGGCGCAAGTTGCCCATCAACATTTGGGCGACGATTTGCGTGGCGTAATTCTGTCGGGCGGGCCAGCTTCGGCTTACGCAGATGGCGCACCCGACATGGACCGCGCAGTTTTGGATTCCGGCGTTCCCGTGCTTGGCATATGTTATGGCATGCAGTGGTTATGTGAAACGCTTGGCGGCAAAGTTGTGCCCGGTGAATCTCGCGAGTTTGGCTTCACTGAAATGAGCATTGATGACCATACCGGTTTCTTTGCTGCAGTGCCGGATGAGACTGTGGTGTGGATGAGCCACGGCGACCGCGTGGCCGCCCTGCCGGAAGGATTTTCGCGATTGGCTCACAGTGCGGATTGCCCTGAAGCGGCGATTGGGAATCCCGAACGCGGGATCTACGCTTTGCAATTCCACCCTGAAGTTGCCCACACTCGCGACGGTTCGCAAATGCTTGAAAATTTCCTCAAGCAGGTTTGTAAATGCAGTGGCGATTGGTCGCCGGGCGATGTTGCTGCAGAATTAATTGCTCAAGCAAAGCAGCAAATTGGAGAAGAGGGAGAAGTGGTGCTCGGTCTTTCCGGCGGCGTGGATTCATCGGTAGTTGGCGCAATTTTGCAACCGGCAATCGGTAAACGTTGCCATGCGATTTTTGTCGATAATGGTTTGCTGCGGGCCGGCGAACGCGAGATTGTTGAAATTAAATATCGCGAACATTTTGATATCGACTTAACCGTGGTCGATGCCGCCGAACGTTTTTTAACTAAACTCGCAGGCGTTACCGACCCCGAACGTAAACGCAAAATTATCGGCCATGAGTTCATTGAAGTTTTTCGTGAACAAGCCAAGTGTTTTACAAAAGCACATTTTCTTGGGCAGGGAACTTTGTATCCCGATGTGATTGAGTCGGTGGCCGCCCATGGTGGCGCAACCGAAGTAATTAAATCTCATCACAATGTCGGTGGCCTGCCAGACGACTTGGAAATGGAATTGGTCGAGCCACTACGGTTGTTCTTCAAAGATGAAGTACGCATTCTTGGCGCACACCTCGGAGTGCCCGATGAATTAACTCAACGCCAACCTTTTCCAGGTCCAGGTCTTGCGGTGCGTTGCGTAGGGGAGTGCACTCCTGGCCGCATTGAACTATTACGCCGTGCCGACCTAATCGTCCGCGAAGAATTTGAAAAGCGCGGCGAACATGAAGGTGTGTGGCAATACTTTGCAGTTCTTACCGGCGCTCGTTCAGTCGGGGTTATGGGCGACCAACGCACCTACGAGGAAGCGGTCGCCATTCGTGCGGTGCAATCTTCCGATGGAATGACTGCTGATTGGGTTTACCCGACACGTGAGTGCTTGCAAGCAATTTCCAATCGAATTATTAACCAAGTGCGCGGAATCAATCGTGTAGTCTTGGACATAACCTCAAAACCGCCCGGCACTATCGAGTGGGAGTAATGCTTGAACCAATTAAGGTTCAATTAGTTAAGTCTGAGCTAGGCGAATTAATTATTGGCGAGATTGATGACCAAATCTGCATGGCGGATCATCGATATCGCAAACTGCGCAGGCAAATTGACTCTCGCGTTCAGCAATTGAGTGGTCGTCAGTTTACAGAAGGCACCTCGCCAATTATCGAGGAATGCCTTGCGCAAATAAATGCTTACGCGCTGGGCGAGCTCCGCGAATTCCAGCTACCAATAAAATTTATCGGTTCTGATTTTCAAATATCCGTGTGGGAGCAGTTGTTGAAAATCCCTTATGGTGAAATTCGCAGTTATGCCCAGCTCGCCAACGCAATCGGTAGCCCCAATGCAGTCCGCGCGTTCGGCTCCGCAAATGGCGCCAACGCCATTTCATTCATCGTGCCCTGCCACCGAGTAATTGGCCAAAACCACCAACTCACCGGCTACGCCGGCGGCCTCAGCCTCAAAAAACGCCTACTGCTGCTGGAGAACAACCTCTTCAACTTAGGCATGTTTTAAATGTGTTAGAATGTTGCAATGCTGGCGGTAGGTGTTTTACTGGGTGCTGCGGTACTTCCGCAAAAACTCTATCTCGACCTTGAGGGTGATGCCCCTGATGGTCGCCTAGGAAGCAGTGTGTCAGCGGCTGGCGATGTAAACGCCGACGGTTGGCCTGATTTAATTGTTGGCGCCAAGTTCTACTCCCACCAATTTATTGAAGAAGGTCAGGCCAAAGTAATTTCTGGTAAAGATGCCAGCGAGATGTTCGTTTACTACGGTCAAGCGGATAATGATTTGTTCGGCGCCTACGTAAATGAACTCGGCGACCTTAACCAAGATGGTTACGACGACTTCGGCATTGCCGCCAAGGCCGATGACACGGCGGCAGAAAATGCCGGTAAGTTAACCATTTACTCAGGGCGCAGTGGAAATGTGTTAGCGGAACTCTTCGGGCATCAGGCCCATGACTTCTTTGGACAATCATTCGTAAGCATTGGCGATATCGATAACGATGCAATACCAGATTTCATCGTTGGGGGCGTGCAGTCAGATGCCAACTTACCAGGGCCCGGTTACGCGCAAGTTTTTTCAGGTCGCAATGGAAAACTCTTGCACACAGTTCTTGGCGACGACGACTTTGATTGGTTCGGGAAATTTGTTGGAGGACCTGGCGACATAAACTTAGATGGAACCCCAGACTTTCTGGTGGGAGCAAAGGGCGATGATAACAATGGCCTTGATTCGGGAATGGTGCGACTCTATTCGGGTAAGGACGCATCTATTCTTCATCAATGGGATGGTCCAAATGGTTCCTGGTTCGGCACCATTTGCGATGCCGCTGGCGATGTAAACGCCGATGGTGTACCCGACATCCTTATTGGCGCCTATCGCAACAGCGCCGCCGGCAAACTTAAAAATGGCACGATGTTTGTTTATTCTGGCGCCGATTTCAGTCAATTGCTAGCCATCCACGGCGAAGATTCCTACGACTGGTTTTCCAAGTCGTGCACCACCTTGGGCGACATTGACGGCGATGGCCACGCCGATCTCGCCGCAGGCGCATACATGGATGATAATTTCGGGGACAAATCGGGAATCGTCCGCGTTTTCTCAGGCGCCACCGGCCAAGTTCTTTACACCTTTAACGGCCGCACCGACTATGACAATTTAGGTTACAGCGTTTCCAATGCTGGTGATCTAAACAACGATGGCATCGTAGATTTAATTGTCGGCGCACGCAATGCCGGCTCCGATCGGCAAGGTGCGGCGCGAGTGTTTTTAATGTGGCAATACGTACTTGCTGCTCCGCGCAAAATGCCGGCTGGATCGAGCAAAGAAATTGCGATTTCCGGCGGTCGACCGGGTGCCACCACCAAAATTTTAGGCAATACCCATATTGGGACGTGGCTGTCACCAAGTGGCGCTAGTCACTTCCCGTTAAGCGTCGATCTCAAACAAAGTACGCCAGCAAATTTTGCAAATGTAGTTAATGACGCAAGTGGCGCAGCCCATGTTTGGTTTACCGCCCCAACGAACCTGCAAGGTCGCCGACTTTATTTGCAAGCTGTTGAATTGTCGACTAGTACAGTAAGTAACTTAGTCGCTATTGAAGTGCTTTAATCACAGCTCTGCGTAAATAGACGGCGACCATTTTTTTGCGGTAGTCGCAATCACCAGGAATATTTGGCAGTGGGCGAACTTTTTGCTTTGCACAAAATTTTGCTAACTGTGATTCAAATTCATTCGAATGTGGGTCTAAACCACCAAAGGTCTCAGTTGTTTTCTTCATAACTACCGGCCGTGGACCTAAAGCAACCAGGCAAATCTCCAAACTATTAATTACCTTTCCATCTAGCCTGCCACTCACTGCGACTCCTAATTGTGGAAAGTCAATTGAATTACGCTCACGCAGTTTTAGGTATGCGCCATTTTGACTCAACTCCTTGGCCGGGATGCGGATTTGGCACAGCAAATGTTGGCGGCTTACTTTTTTGTTCCAAGTACCGTCTTTGTCCCATAATTCGCGAATCGGAATTTGCTCTTCGCCACTAGGTGTGATGAAGTGAAGAATTGCGTTAAGGCACATTAAAGCGGGTGCGGAATCATTGCTCGCCGCAGCAACACATTTTTTTCCTCCCTCGATAACATGACAAAGCGTGCCATCTTTTTTAAGACAGAAGCCAAGAGACTTACGCCAAAAATAAGTTTGGTTAATCCACTGACAACGAGTGTCAAGCATTACATTCCCGCCAATCGTGCCCATGTTACGCAGTTGCGGGCCAGCAATTTGCTGCACCGCTTCTGCCAACACTTTGGCTTGGCTTTGAATTAATTCAGAGTCGGCGACATCCACTAAGGGAGTGCTTGCGCCAATACATAAATCGCCGTCGCCACTCTTGGAAATACCTCTTAATTCAACAACACCACCAAGTGCGATTACAACTTCTGGTTCGTGTAGCCGGTGTTTTAGGTTCGGCAATAAATCAGTGCCGCCCGACATCAGCATTGCGCAATCGCCATGCTGGCTTAAAAGGTTGACTACCTCATTAACGGTGGCCGGGTACTCAACTTTAAACTTGGGTAATCTCAGCATGATTGATCCTCCAAGGCGCGCAGAACTTTGCCAGGAGTAAACGGAAGTTCACGCAAACGAATGCCAACCGCGTCATAAACAGCATTAGCGATGGCTGGAATTGCCGGGTGCAGCGGACCTTCACCAGCTTCCTTGGCCCCGTAAGGTCCTTCAGGGTCAATGCTCTCGACAATTAATGATTCAAGTTCGGGGGTGTCGCAAGCAGTCGGGATTCGATAGTCGAGCAAGCTAGGGCCGGAATGTAATCCATAGCGGTTGAGCTCGTGCGATTCCATCAAGGCCTCGGCAACGCCCATATAAGCAGAACCTTCCATCTGGCCTTCAACTAACATCGGGTTTAAAGCACGGCCACAATCATGGGCGATCCAAACTTTTTTGCAATCGATGTGGCCAGTCTCAATGTCCACTTTTACTTCCGCTACGTGAGCGGTAAAGGAATAGGCCGGCGAAGCGCCGATGCTGCCGCCACGATAGTCGCCGCCAAGAGTTGGGGTGTTGTAAGAACCAGTTGCACCAAGTGTGTCAAATTTACATTCAGCGATTTGGAAAGCCTCGCGCATGGCAATGACTCGCTCGCCATCTTCAAGGTCGAACACTTTGCCGCCCATCATGCGTACTCGCTTAGCTTCAACTTGCCATTCTTCGGCAACCGCTGCAACAATTTGTTCACGTAATTTGCGCGCGGCATCGATGCAAGCATTGCCAACCATAAAGGTGACGCGGCTTGAATAGGCGCCAAGGTCCACCGGGCAGAGGTCGGTGTCGGCGGCGACCACTCGGATCACATCCAATTCGAGCCCAAGTTCTTCGGCCACAATATAGGCCGCCATCGAGTTTGAACCCTGGCCAATGTCGTTGCTACCGGTGAAAATGGTGACCACGCCAGAGCGGTCTACTTTAAGCTGAATCCCCGCTTGCGGCATTTCATTAGGATAAACCGGATAGTTGGTGCCGGAAATATACATAGAAGCGGCAACGCCAAGTCCATGACCAAGTTCTAAGTTGCCGCGGCGGCTCTTCCAATCACTGGCGGCCTCAACAGAATTCAAACAGTCGGTAATGCCATTTGAAGTAATACGTTGGCCGTTAACAGTGGTGGTGTGGTCGCTTAATAAATTGCGGCGACGAATTTCAATTGGGTCGAGCTTAAGCTTGGCGGCAATTTCATCGAGTTGCGATTCGAATGCGAAGCGTGGTTGCACCGAACCGTGGCCGCGCTTGGGACCACAAGGTGGTTTGTTGGTAAACACCCGAGTGGAATCAAAACGATAACTAGGAAAGTCGTAAGGACCGGTGAGTAATTGGCCAGAGTAGTAAGTAGTAACTAGTCCAAAGCTTGAGTAACTACCACCATCGATAAGGATTTTTGCATCGACTCCGCTAATTAACCCTTCCGCATTAGTCGATGTGCGGTAATGCATTTTCATGGCATGACGACCACGGTGGGCATAAAAAACTTCTTCCCGGGTCCACAACATTTTGACTGGTCGGCCAGTCTTTCGCGCCAAAGCAGAAACTATGAATTCAAGTGGGAAGGGGTCCGACTTGCCACCGAATGCACCACCAAGACATGGTTGTATCACGCGGATGTGCTCAGGCTGCATTTCTAGAACGCGGCTCAGGGCACGGTGCATGTAGTGGGTTATTTGGGTGCTCGACCACAGCGTTAATAGCCCAGCGGGAGTGGATTGTGCGACTGCGCAATGCGGTTCAATGGCCGCGTGGGTGGTGGAATGGAAAAAGTAATCTTCTTCAGAAACTAGGTGCGCAGCTTTGGCCGCCGCCTCGACATCACCAAACTCTAGTAACACCTGTTTGCTAATGTTGCCCTTGCCAGGGCGCGCTTCATTAATCGGATGTTCTGAATTTGCTAAGGCTTCTTCAGGGTCGTAGTAGGCAGGCAAAATTTCATAATCAACTTCGATTAACTCCAACGCCCGATTAGCAGTGTCTTCGTCAATGGCCGCAACCGCGGCAATTTCATCGCCGATAAAACGCACCTTGTCGGTCGCTAGAACGTTCTCGTCTTGCGTCCATGGAATCACGCCATACTTAATTGGCAATTCACGGCCAATTAAAACTCCGTGAACACCAGCGAGAGCTTCGGCCTTAGAAGTGTCGATTGATTTAATTAACGCATGCGAATGCGGACTACGCAAAGTTTTGGCGTGCAACATTCCCGGAAATGAAATATCGTCGGCGTAAATTGCGCGGCCAGTAGCCTTGTCCATGCCTTCCAACTTGCGGTGGCGTTTTCCAACTACTTGAAACGCGTCCCACGGGGCATCGGCACCATGAAGATCTCGGGCGGCCATTAAACTTGCTCCTCCTCGCCGCGCAGTTGTTGCCCAGCATCTTCAATCGCATCGTAAATTTGTTTGTAGCCAGTGCAGCGACATAAATTACCGCTGATGGACCCTTTAATTTCTTGGCGATTTGGATTGGCGTTTTTGTCCAGCAAGGATTTTGCGCTAAGCATAATCCCCGGCTGGCAGAAGCCACATTGGAGAGCGCCTTTGGCATCAAAAGATTCCTGAATTGGATGGGCGGCGTGGCTGCCGCTGGCGCAGTTGGCACCTTGGATGCCGTCACTCAGGTGGGCGGCGGCCAAACCCTCAATCGTCAGAATGTCCTTGCCCTCGACGGTGGCGGGTAGGACCAGGCAGGCAAGTTCCGGCTCACCATCAATTAAAACCGTGCACGCGCCACAATCACCTTTGTCGCAGCCTTGTTTGCTGCCGGTGAGGTGAAGTTGGTAACGCAAGACCTCAAGTAAGGTCCAGTGCTCAGGGGCGGCGACCTGCACTTGGTCGCCGTTGACGCGAAGATGGTAAACCCGCATTGGCTAGATTGTAAGGTGGCCCGGCCGTCATAAGATGGGGAGGTGCAGGAACTCCCCGTGACCGCTGTTCAGATGTGGAACCAAGACTTTGTGGTTTTAGGTTTCGTCGCCTATATTTTCACCGGTTTGTTGTTGTTCACTTCGGTTGGGCGCGGTCGGCCAAGCTATCGAGTGGCGGCCGTTTTTGGTACTGCTGCTAATAGTTTGGGAGTCTTGCGTGATGCAGTCCAAGCCAAAGCACGCGGCCAAATGGCGGCGATTTTCTTTGTGGGTGGTTCGGCATGTCTGTTGGCGGCTTTTCAATGGCCACAGCTAACTGTGCCTAATTTAATATTGATTGGACTGGCCTCCGAATTTTTGACTGCCATAATTTTTTTGGTAATCTTGAAGAAATTAGTCGCCGCCAAATTGCGTCACTACTTGAGAAATCATCTACTGCAACACCCTTTCGATTTTGAGAACCACATTAGTCTGACCCGCGATGTCGGTGAATTGTTTGGCGTGTCTCCAAGTGGTGATGAAACCTTGGAAGGTTATGTTGCAAAGGTGAGAAAGGCGGTGGGGATTAAGGAAAACCCTTCCAGGCTGTTTAGAGCCAGATAAAGACTATGATTTAGAAAACCTGCGTAAGGTATTCCTCGGCCATTCGTCTATTTAACTGTGCTTCGGTCGGCTTTTTACCCACTACTAACCGCTCTCGCTCAGCCCACGTGCCCGGCCTGTGACCAGGCTTTGGCCTTTGGTGAGGCTGATTTATGCGGGGAGTGTTTAGCGGATTTGTCAGCCCCAGAGTTGCGCATCAATTTGCTTTCGGTGGCGCCTGTTTTGGCGATTACTGGGCATGAGGGGGCGGTGCGACGGATGTTGGTTCGCGCCAAAGAAGAAGCAGGTGCGCCTGGCGAGGTCGTATTAAAGAGACTGCTATTTGATTTACTGCAAACTGGCAGTGTCGTACGCGGAGCGATATTGGCGGTGCCGCCAAGTAAGTATCGAATTTGGCGCGGGCATTATTTGGCCGCGATTTTGGCCGAGCATCTACGTAGCAAAACTGGTTGGGGTGGCGGCGGCTGCTTTCTCCGACGACGTGGTTGGCGGCGGCAACAGTCAGGCCTCGGTGGCGCTGATCGTCGGACAAATTTGGCCAACAGTTTTATAGCGTTTAAGTACTTCGGAATTCCGCCGCCACGGCGAGTTTGGTTGGTCGATGATGTTTGCACCACAGGGAGCACCCTGCAGGCTTGCGCCACCGCTCTTCATGAAATCGGGGTCGAACAAGTAGGTGCTTTGGTGTTAACCCGAGTAGAATCTCTGTCATGAGACAAATCTACTTGGACTTGTTTGCTGGTGTCGCCGGCGACATGCTGGTGGCAGGGCTGCTCGATGCCGGAGCAAAACAAGAAGTCCTTGAGCAGGTGCTTGAAAGCTTGCCGCAAGAATTTTCTTGGCGGCTTGAGCGTTGCAAACGACATTCGATTGACTGCCAACGGTTCATCGTGGATAGCCAGGAGGGACATGTTCACCGCCATTTGTCCGACGTCGAGGAAATCCTTGCGGTGGTCAAGATGAGTGAGCGGGCACGAATTTGGGCGCTCTCTGCTTTTTCCGCTATCGCCAAGGCCGAGGCCGAATGCCATGGTTCCACTCCCGAGCAAGTTCACTTTCATGAAGTCGGGGCGATTGATGCCCTAGTTGACATTTGCGGAGCGTGTGCGCTATTGGACTCGCTTAATCCTAGTGCGATATATGCAAGCCCTGTTGCCCTGGGAAGCGGGATGGTTAGTTGCGCGCACGGGCAAATGCCAATTCCAGCTCCAGGTAGTTTGAAGTTACTGGAAGGAATGAAAACTTGCGGTACCGAACTTGCGGGCGAGTGCGCAACTCCAACCGGTGTCGCTTTATTGCGCGCTTGGGAAGTTGAGTTTTCGTCGAGACCACCTGCAACCCCTCAACAAAGTGGGCATGGTGCCGGCACTCGCGATTCAAAAGAGTGCCCAAATTTTTTGCGCGTTTGGATTGAGCAAGCGGACGGCAGTGGTGAACAGCTAAGCGAAATACGCTGTTTGGTCGATGATCTTAGCGGCGAAATGCTCGGGCACGCATTAAGCACTTTGCATGCTACTACTGGGGTCGTTGAAGCATTTGCCCAAGCGGCGATTGCAAAAAAAGGCCGACCGGCGTTTGAGACCGTAGTTTTGGTGGAGTCCACCCAATTGGAACAAGTGCAAAGTTTGTGTTTTCGCTTGCTCGGCACTTTAGGAATGCGGGTTAGTACTTGTAGTCGCGTCCGCCGTCCGCGCCGCATTGAAAGCCAAACCACGATTCTTGGCGATCTTCCTTTTAAGGTCCGTGACGATGAACACGGTGGCGCTCAAAAACCTGAATTTGATGCGCTCTGTGCACGAGCTTCCGAACTGGGGCTAACTCCCCGCGAGGCCGCTGAATTACTTGCCCTAGATAACAAGCTGTGAGCAAAATTCGCGGTCGTCTTGCCCCAAGCCCTACTGGAGTACTGCATCTAGGTAATGCGCGCAGTTTCTTGTTGGCCTGGTTGGACATCCGTGCTCGTGGTGGTGAAATAATTTTGCGCATCGAGGACCTTGATGGGCCGCGAATTAAAACTGGCGCGGCCCAGGCGGCAATTGAAGATTTGCAGTGGCTGGGTTTAGATTGGGATGAAGGTCCATTCACCCAACGCGACAACACAGCTGTTTATCAGGCCGCACTGGAGGATTTGAAGAACACGTCACAAGTGTATCCTTGTAAGTGTTCCCGTAAAGATGTCGAACAGGCCGCCAGTGCCCCGCATGAGACTTTAGACGGTTTAATCTATCCACAAACTTGCAAGCACCAGCAAGTCGATATTAGCCAAGAACATTGCTGGCGATTTGCCCTCGACCGGCAAGCCTGCAACTTTGTCGATGGTTTTGTTGGTAAGTGCAACTACCAACCCGATCGACAACTTGGTGATTTTGTCGTTTGGAAACGCGACAACGAACCGGCCTATCAGTTGGCGGTAGTTGTGGATGACTTTCGCCAAGGGGTGACTGAAGTTTTACGCGGCGCTGACTTGTTGCCAAGCACCGCTCGGCAAATCGCTCTATATCGGGCATTGGGGTGGCCTATTCCACAATTCACCCATGTGCCATTAGTGGTGGGAGAAGATGGCCGGCGATTAGCTAAACGCCACGGCGATACCACCATTGCCAACTTTCGCGAACAGGGCATTAGTGCCAATCAATTAGTTGGAATGCTTGCGCACTGGTGCGGTTTGAATGCGCAATGCCACCCAGTAACTCCCCAGCAATTAATTTCCGACTTCAGTCTTGCCCAACTTCCGGTTGAGCCGGCGGTATGGTCTGGGCAAGTGCGCTGAGCGCATAAGCTGTTGCATAAGGCCGCCCTTGCGAATTCATTTTGAAGTCAAGCAAACTGCCATCTTTAGCTTGATATTTTAAAGTCTCACGCCATAAACGTGGCGCGAACTCGCCGCGCAATTCATTGCTCAACTGGCGCACCACACCTGCGGCATAGTAGTGTCCAAAAAAGTAAAAATATCCGGAGTTCGAGTACCACGACTCGTGGGGTATTGGTCGCCCGGCAGCGGCATCTAAAAACTTATGGTCCTTAAAGAAAAAACGTAGGCCTTGTTCGAGTTGTTCTTCGCCAAGATTAAGATCATCATTCCATAGGCCAGCCTCAGCGGCTTGGAACAATGCCAAATTACAAACCTGAATTCGTCCAAGCGATCCTTTGATTTGGTTGATACTCGCAAGGCCGCCGACATTCGGGTAAAGTTGCACCGAGTAAGCGTAGGCTCCATTTGGTAAACGAGTTTTGCGCACTGCGTTAATCGCGCGCATTAAACGGTCTTCGCTAACATTCCAGCCGAGCTCGCGCGCGTCCAATAAACCAAGTACCACCACTGCGGTTTGGAAAGATGTCGCCCAATGAGGCCGCGCGGCCATTGATTCATCAGCGTAGTAGGCCCAACCACCAGAGGCGGTTTGATACTTCCCTAAACGGGCGATTAATTCTTCGCCTGCACTTTGCATTTTGGCTAAACGAGTAGCTTGCTGTGAGCTTTGAAAGTGGGGGTGGGTGCTTGCCTGAGCCAAGGCTACCATTCCGTAACTTAAGGCCCAAGTATGGTCCGTATCCCAATTATTCGGGCGCTTCACGTTGGCCTTCGTGATTAAGAAATCGAGGCCTTTAGTTAGTGCATCTTCGACCTTTTGGTTGCTTTGTTGCGTCGCGCCTAAAAAGTCCAAGTAGTCAAGCATGCTCATGCACCCAAGTGCGGTGGTCGCGGCTTGGAAGGCGTAATGCGTTTCGGGGGTTGACCAAAACTCGGCGCCAGGTTCTGGTTTGCGCCAATGACCCCAGGCGCCATTATCTTCTTGATTAGCCAGCAGCCAATCGCGCGCGGCCTCCATGCCGTGTACGGCCCGTTCGCGCGCAGTCGGTGGTTCGACTTGTGGCGTCAGACAAGCAATAAATAAGCTTGCCAGAATCACTAATCTTCGTCCTCTTCTTGGATTTCATCTTCATCAACACCCAAGTCTTCTTCAAGTTGAGAAAGCGCATCTTCAGCTTGACCGATTTCATGGGCGGCTTCAATTTCGGCAACTTCCATTTCGACCCGTGCACCTTCCAGCTCAAGCTCCGCGCGGCGGATATCGCGCTCTAAAGAAATAATTGCTTGGGGTAATTCATATTTGTGCAAATTGCGCAAATCTTCTTCTTCATGGCGCATGTCAATGCGCTCCATTTCAAGCGAACGGCGGGCGCGACCAATTACGATTTCAGCAGTTGCTTCGGCAAACTCGGCATCACCATAAAGTTGTTCGAGTTGGGCCAATTCATCTTCAGCATTCTTTAGCGAATTAACTTGATAGGCTAAGGATTGTTCGGCGTTCTCGATTTGTCGCGGCATTTCAATACTCATATGTAAACGCAATGCCCGCCGAGCTTCATCGAGCGCTTCTTCAGCTTCAATTAAATCTAACTCGTTGCTTCTAAGGCTGAATTCAGTTTGAATAATAAGTAAATGCAATTCACGCCGCGCATCTTCAAGTTCTTCCAGCTTTTCACTATTGATTTCATCAACATCTTCTGTCCATAAATCTTCACCACTTTCATCGGTGTCTAAAATTTCTTCATCAAGAACTTCTGGTTGAACGTGAATAGTCGAGCAGGCGCCTAGCAAGCTCACTAACAGCAACATGGGTAGGAATGGTTTCATGGTGTTATCATAGCGATAAATGTTTAAGACCATGTGGAATCGCCTGTTTCCCCAGACCATTGCGGTTTTGGGTGATTCGCACGCGGCGATTTTTGCCAATCAATTAATAGCAAAGGCCTTGCCTGGCTATAAATTTTCAGTGATGTCGGTTAGCGGCGCAACTTTGTCTGGATTGGCTAATCCAAATTCCAAAACCCAAGCGCGGGTTTCTTTCGATGAACACCTTGGTCGTATCAAATCGGCCATCACAATTGTTCAAATCGGCGAAGTTGATACTGGATTTGTAATTTGGTATCGAGCTGAGAAACATCAAATATCGGTAGCTGATATGTTGCAACGTGCAGTGGACAATTATCAAGCCTTGCTGTTGTCTTTAAAGGAAAGCACCAAAGTGGTTTGCATGAGTGCGCCACTACCAACTTTGAAGGACGGAGATTATGTTGGCAATGTTGCCAATGCGCGGCGATCGGTAAAAGCCTCTCAAGTCGCGCGCACCAATCTAACTTTGCAATTTAACGGAATGATGAAGCAGTTTTGCCGGGCAAATAATATTGAGTTTTGGGACATGGATGAACAATCTTTGGGCGCCAATGGTCTGGTTGCTGACCGCTTATTGAACCTCGATAAAAGCGACCACCATTATGCAGCTGACAAATATTGCGCAATGATTATTCCGCGACTTAAACGCTTGTTGGAATAAAAAAAGAGTTCAGAGAATTAACTCTGAACTCTTTTGGTTTCGATTAGTTAATAAATTAATCGAGAGTCGGGTCGTCTGGATTGTGGTTTAGCAGCATCTTGGAAGCTAAATCGTAAACATGATTGCTGTCACGCTTAAGCACATTCCAGTCCTCGGTGTAAGGATCGTCAGCGTCGTAGTTCAGGAAGTATTTGTTGAAAGAATCCAGTACATGGCCAGAGTCGCGGCTGACGACTTGCCCTTTTTGGCTCACGTCAGTCGTGATTGAACGAGTACAGGAACCAAAGCCAAGCGCCATTACGGCGAGGCTAAGAACGGCAAGGAGGCGGAGTCGCTTCATTTAATCGATGGGGGGTCGAGGGCATCCTCAGACAGAGGGAATGTAATCTTCTGGAGTGGTTCAGTCAACGGTCGACTAGAAGTAGGGAGGAAAGAGCCGCCGAGTTATCCTGTTAGTCAAGATGGCATCCGACGCCTACCAAGCTCCTCGCGGGACCCGCGACCTTTTGCCAGAAGACCTGGTCACGGTGCGATACATGGAAAATGTCGCCCGTAAGTTGGCGCGTTCCTATCGCTACAGTGAAATACGCACCCCACTGTTCGAGGAAACCAGACTTTTTTCACGTTCCTTGGGCGAAAGCTCCGACGTGGTGGAGAAAGAAATGTTCACCGTGCCGCCGCGTGCCGAAGGGAGTGCCTCCCATACATTTCGCCCAGAGGGCACGGCCTCAGCCGCAAGAGCCTATGTGCAAGGTGGTTACGCGAAGACAAACCCACTGCAGAAGTGGTTCTATCTGGGTCCTATGTTTCGCTACGAGCGCCCACAAAAGGGCCGCGACCGTCAATTTACCCAATTTGGAATTGAGGCATTTGGCTCAGAAAATCCACTGCTCGACGCTGAAATTGTCGATTTAGCGATGCGCTTTTTCGAAAATCTTGGATTTGACAGCCAACTTGAGGTGCGAATCAACACCATGGGGGACCCTTGCGACCGTGATAACTGGCGTGCTGCCCTTAAAAAGCACTTTGCCGACAGCTTGAGTGAACGCTGTGACGATTGCCGTAACCGCTTTGAGCGAAATGTTTTCCGGCTGTTGGATTGCAATAATGTCAAATGTCGAGAATTGAGCCAGAAGTATCCAAAATTGGCTGAATTCATGGCCCCACAGTCAGCTCAGCACCACGCCGAATTCCTGGCAGGACTTGCTGCTTTGGGCCGAAAGCCGGTGGAAGACCCCTCAATTGTCCGTGGCCTAGATTACTACTCGCGCACAGTTTTTGAAATTCACTACCCGCCGCTCGGTGCACGTTCAGCTTTATGTGGAGGCGGTCGTTACGACGGTCTTGTCGAAGAGGTCGGAGGTGTTGCTACTCCTGCGGTTGGATTTGCAATTGGATTTACCCCGGCGCAACTTGCGATGGCGGAAATCAACTTGCCGACCGAAGATCAACTTGCTGACTTTCGCAATGAACTTGGAGCCGAAATTTATTGTGTCGCCATCGGTGCCGAAGATCGCGCCGCCACTCTTGCTTTGGCAGGTCGCTTGCGCGCCGCCGGCCTTGCTGGTGTCGAATTAGATTTCCGTAACAAATCGGCAAAAGCTCAATTTAAAGAGGCGACTAAATTAGGGGCCAAAGTTGTGCTAGTTACCGGGCCCGAAGAGCGTGCCAATCAACAAGTCGTAATGCGCAATATGGCCGACCGTCAAGAGCAAACAATCAGCCTTGACGAGGTTCTTGCGCACTTAACTAAAACTTGATGTTTAAACACATCGCTATTTATGGAGGGTCATTTGACCCGATTCATAATGGCCACCTCGCGGTCGCCGATGCGGTACGTCAACAATTAAAGCCCGATCTTTTTATGTGGATTCCGGCTGGGCACGCACCACATAAATTGGCCCAAGCTCCAACTTCTGGTGATGCACGCTGTGTCTTGATTGAACTTGCTATCGCCAATCGCAGCGATGAAATATTAAACCGTGCTGAAGTCGAACGTCAAGGCCCTTCCTATACGGTCGACACCTTAGAAGAGTTACAACAACAAAACCCTGCCGCGCGCTTGTCTTTAGTGTTGGGTGGCGATTCGCAATCACACTTGCCTAGCTGGCGAAATTTACCGCGCATAAAAGAGTTGGTTGATTTTGTATTCGTGCCGCGTAGAAACTGGGAAACAGTGATTTGGGAAGGTGGCGGGCAAATGCTCGAAATGCCTTTGGTGGATATTGAAGCTACGGCGATTCGTCAGGCTCTAAGCACGAACAGTGAGTGCACGGACAAGTTGCCCAAAACCGTGCTCGCGGAAATTAAACGCCGCAAGCTCTACCAAACTTGAACTTTAGCCTTGCCACGCAAAGCTTGTAGGAGCGCATTTTTCTCTTGCCAGGTTGCTTCACTGGCTAATATTTCTTTTGATAATTCGGCACGCACATCGTCAAGTTTGGTAATGCTTCGCTCGACTACTTGAGCTACGTGATAACCTGCTCCAGTCTTAATCACTTTGGAAGTTTTATTGAGTTCTAAGTTGGCTATGGTGTCGTAAAAACTTGGGCCGTAAAGGCGGCCGTTGTAATTTAATAACTCGCCACCGCGGTCTTTGGTGACGCGGTCATGTGATTTTAATGCTGCGGTGCTCGCGAAATCCCCTCCGGCATCGAGTTCGGTCTTGATGTCCGCAGCGATTTGTTCGGCCTTGCTGTGTAACTCTTCAAGATTAATATCGTTAGGTTTGACGCCGGCGCGCAATTTTTCAGCACGCAACACATTAGGCATAATCACGATATGGCGCACCTTCATTCTGCGCCCACCAGCGCCATATTTTATTTCAAAAGCTTGTTCAAGGCGTTGGTCAGTGATGACTCGCGTCATTATTACCAAGCGATTTAAAAGTAATTCTTTGCGAATTTCAGAACTCGCCGCCGCTCGGTACATCGCCAAGTTTTGACCATTGCGCTTTAGCTCATCATCGAAGCTGTCGGGTCGGGGGTTGGCTCGCGCGGCATCTTCACGTTGCTTGACGATTGTTGCAACTTCTTCCGCGCTCACTGAAATCCCATATTCCGCGGCTTCTTCTGCGAGTAGCAGTTCGCCCAAATATTCTTCGATCGCACGTTTTCCAAAGCGTAAATACAGAAAGTCTAGATAGTCACTACGGCTGACCAGCTGTTCGTTAAGGCGTGCCACCGAGCCGGCCGGCAGGGCTTCTGGCTCTTGCAATTCTTGTGGAAAAGGCAGATTTATGGCGTGGGCGAGGATTAGTGAAACAATCATGATGGAATGTCTAGCAATGCTTGCAGGGAAGGGGGGAGAACAGGACAATGCAAGGCTAAGTTGCCTCAGGATACCTCCTAGTTGTGGCAACTCGCAATAAAACCCTTGTTAGCTCTAATCTCTGACGTCCATGCCAACCTTGAGGCATTGGAAGCGACTTTGCGCGATATCGATGCGCAAGGCGTATCCGATGTTGTTTGCTTAGGAGACGTGGTCGGATACGGCGCGCAACCTTTTGCGGTGGTAAACATAATTCGCCAACGTTGTGGTTTGTGTCTGCTCGGAAATCACGATGCCGCATTATTGGACGACCAAGCTGCTTTTGGTTTTAACGATCGCGCTTTAGCGGCAATCGATTTCACCCGCACCGCCCTCGACCCAGAGCTCGAAAAAAATTGGGCGATTTGGGATTGGCTCGGCGACTTGCACGCGATTCAAACTTTACGCTACGACGGTGGTGAAGAGATGTTGTTAGTGCATGCATCGCCATGCGAACCGCTTTCTGAGTACTTATTGCCAAATGCCGACTCGCGCGCCGGGCAACTAGAGGCGAATTTTGAAAAGTCTGCGCAGCGATTATGCTTTTATGGCCATACTCATCACCCCGGCTGGTTTAAGCAGGGTGAAAAATTTGTCCGAGCTAACGCTCTTGCAAGTGAATTGCAATTAGAAGACGAGGCCCGATATTTAATCAACGTTGGCTCAGTTGGCCAACCGCGCGATGGAGACCCACGCGCTTGTTATGCTCTGTTCGATGGTGAAAGCATTCGCTGGCGCCGCGTTGAATACGATGTTGAAGCCGCTCGCGCGCGCATCATAGAAACCCCTGAGTTGCCTAATACCCTTGGCGACCGCCTGCTTGCCGGGCGTTAAATAGATGAAAAACCGCTCACTGCTAACTCTCTTGGTTTGGGGCCTACTGGCCATGTTTGTGTTCCGTACTTGTACTGGCGATACAACTCAACCAAGTGAACAAATAATAGGCTCGCACATTGAAAATTTTGACACCGCTGAATTTGCCGAGCAAATCATAGTGTTAGAAAACGATTTACTCTATACCGAATGGAGTACTCAAGGTGCCGGTTGTGTTAAAGCCCAACTGAAAGATTTCAGCGAGCACAATGGTGTTTCAGAAAATCCTGATGATTGGTTGACTTTACTGCAGTCGGTGAAAGCCCAGCCGCCAGTCGCTGGCGAAAAAGCGCGCAATCAACACCACCGCCGGCGTGATGGCTTGCGCTTGGTAGAGCCGGCTGGCCAACTTGGGGTCGAATTAGATGCCGCCGAATGGCAAGTCGAACAAGCGAATGCACAAAATGTGTTATTCACTTTGACCACCCCAACTGGGGTGAAAATAACTAAGTCGATTAGCTTGTCTTCAGCGCTCGGTCTTGACGGCGAGGCCGATGATGTGCAACGCATGGTTAGCTTGCAAGTCAGCGCAACTCCAACTGAAGGAATTGAAAAAAGCGTGGTCGGCGACCTCGGTTTCCGGCTTGCGACTGGCGGTGGAATCATCGCCGAACCGGATACTTTTTATCAAAATCCCTACGCTGGAGCCGCCCGTCTGGAATTCGACAAAGTCGATGAGGTCGAGGTTTACCATCCGAGTGGATCGCTTCCGTCTAATCGTGCCAATGCCGACAAGTGGAATGGTCAATTCGCATTTGTGGTAGAAGGATCGAAATACTTCTTGTCGGTAATTCGCCCGCTGGATCGCGCATTTGGCGGTGCTCGCGCCGAGGCACTATTTGACACGGTGGCCTTTGAGGAGGGACTACTACAGCCTTTCACTGAATCGGAGCGCGAGTCACTTGGCCTAGTGGCTAATGCTGATGTAGCTTTGCTAGCCAAGTTGGGTCGCCAGCCCAGTGCCGATGAACTTGCCAGTGAAATTGGGCTAGAAGCATCTGAAGTGCGCCGTTGGCGCAGCGTCTGGTCGCAAGCAGCCGCGGTCCAATGGGACCGAAGCTGGACCCGTACATCGGCCTCAGGTGCATTTAATTTGCACGTTGGCACCTCGGGTGCTGCCACTGAAAGTCAAAATTTCGAGTGGTATATCGGACCTAAAGATCCAGATATTTTGAGTCGCGCCAAGTTTCGTCCACTTGATGCGGTAATTACCAATATTGACTTTGGCGGTTCATTCTTTTATCGGATGTTCTTCACTGGTGCGGTTGCGCCAACCATCTTATGGATTATTAAATTCTTTTACTCGATTGTTGGCAACTGGGGCTTTGCAATTATTTTAATGACCATGTTGGTGCGCGGATTAATGTTCCCGATTAACCGAAGCTCGCAAACTAAGATGGCTATTTATCAAGCGAAAGTTGCCAAGTTGAAGCCACAGTTGGCCAAAATTAACGAAAAGTACGCAAAGGACCCAACGAAAAAGCAGCAGCTTACGATGGAACTTTATCGCGAACATAAGTTGTCGCCACCGTTTGGCGGTTGCTTGCCCATCTTGTTGCAGTTCCCAATCTTCATTGGATTGTTCGCCGCGCTGCGCTGTTCAATCTTGTTGCGTCATGAACCATTCATGCTCTGGATTCAAGACCTTTCGCGCCCAGATGCGTTTATTGATTTTGGTGGCCCACTCACAGATTTACCGCTGCTTAGTGCGGTTACTGGGTTAAACGTCTTGCCGCTAATTATGATTGTGTTATGGGTTTGGCACCAGCGATCCATGCCGAAGCCAACTGATCCGCAGCAAGCGCAAATGCAAAAAATGATGGCCTTCATGCCAATTATGTTTGGCGTGATGCTTTACAACTATGCGGCCGGTTTGTCGCTTTACATGATTACTTCAAGTTCACTAGGAATTTTTGAACAAAAAGTAATCAAGAAACGTTGGCCAGTACCGGGTGCCAACAGCAACAAGTAAAGATTGGATTTGCGCGCCAGCTACTGCGGTTGGCGCCAGTGAGAGAGCGGTCATTCGCTTGAGTGGATTTTCATTAATTGAAAATTCTGCGAAAATTTTGCCGTTGGGGATTGGACCAATTCAAGCCCGTCGGCAGGCCATTAGCACTGAGATGGAATGGTGTGAAGGAGCCTTTGTCTCAACTCATGTTCTGGTTTTCCCGGCACCAGCTAGTGCGACCGGCGAAGATGTTATTGAATTGCACTTGCAAGGGTCGCCGCCAATTGTAGAACACTTGGTTCAGCGTCTTGCAAAGGCCGGCGTGCGTTTAGCTGAGGCCGGAGAATTTACTCGTCGCGCATTTGTAAATGGCAAGTTGGATTTGAGCCAAGCGGCCGCTGTGCTCGATTTGGTTGAAAGTAATAATCAACAACAAGCCAGTGCCGCTGCCCAAATGTTGAGTGGAACTTTTGGTAGTTGTCTTGCTCAAGTGCGCGGTGCAGTGTTTAATGCCTTGTCGGAGTTAGAGGCAAGCTTGGATTTTGAAGAAGGTGATTCGCAAGATGTGCAAGTTGCTGAAGTTGAGGATTTACTAATGAAGGCGCAACAAGAACTTGAATTGGCACGCAGCTCCAGTCAAGTTCAGCATTCTTCTGCGGCAAGTTTTAGGGTTAAGTTATGGGGGCAGCCAAACGTTGGAAAGACAACTATTTTTAACCGTTTGGTGGCTACGGACGCATTGGTTAGTTCTACGGCAGGAACCACTCGCGACCGGCTGGAAGCTGTTTGGCAACATTCAAGTTTTTCGACTCCCGTGCTGTTGGCCGACTTGCCCGGTGCTGGGCAAAGTTGTGACCAACGCGACCAAGCAGCCCAAGTGCGCGCGGCTCAAGAAAATGCCGACCTGTGGCTTTTAGTTAGCGATGCTAGTCAAGCCGACCCTGAAATTCCTGAGCTGCCAAACGCTGGCCCAAGTATTTTGATTTGGAACAAGCTCGATTGTGGTCGGCAAATTAGCGCGGCCACGGTGGCGAAATATGCCCACATTCCACAGCTGTGGGCATCAAATAATGACTCCGATTGGATTTCGGAACTAGCGGGACTGTGCGCCCAGCAGCAACGCGCCTGGAGCGGCGTTGGAGCCGCGCGCCAACATCGTTCAACACTCCAAGCCAACGCTCTTAACCAGGCTGCTGAGGCTTTAACCAGAGCTGTCGAAATGTACCAGCAACAGTGTCCGACTGATATTCTCGCCGAGGAATTGCGCGAGGTTTTGCGGCCGCTTGGCGAACTTTTAGGCGAGTTGACTCCAGATGATTTGCTTGACCGTATTTTCGCCAGATTTTGTATTGGCAAGTAGTCGTAGTTCTCCTAGTAATCCACTAGGTATTGTGGTAAAAAATAGGCCCACCCAAGGTCTTGGGTCTCCACATGCGCTGTCCCTACTGTAAACAAGATAATAGTCGAGTGATCGATTCACGCTCGGCCGCGGACGGTTTTTCCATTCGTCGCCGACGCGAGTGTGAAGACTGCGGCCGCCGTTTTACGACATATGAGCGGATGGAGGAGACCCCACTTCGGGTGATTAAAAAAGATGGGTCACGGGTTCCATTTGACCGCAGTAAAATCCTTAGTGGTTTACTAAAGTCATGTGAAAAGCGTCCCGTCGCTCTAGATTCCATCGAGGAAATAACTTCACGCATCGAACGCCAAGTTCAAGAAATGTTTGAGCGTGAAGTTAGCAGTAAGTACGTTGGCCAACTATTGATGGACGAGTTGAAAAAACTTGACCAAGTCGCCTATGTTCGTTTCGCCTCGGTTTACCGTGAATTCAAGGATGTGCAACAGTTCTTCGAGGAACTAAAGCCCATGCTTGAGAGAGGTCAAAACGATGCGTCTTCCAACTCGCGTTAGAAAGCGCGATTGCCGCGAAGAGTCGTTCGATCAAGTTCGGTTGGTCGCATCTTTGCGCGGTGCCTTAGGTGGCGTCAACGCCGACATTTCTTTGGCCTCAGACTTGGCGGACAATGTTCATAATTCTTTGCTCGGTGACGGGACTGTTGAAACCAGTTTGATTGCCGCGGTTGTTGAAACAATTTTGGCGCGAAGTGAATGGCCGAGTGCGAGTAAAAAGTATCGCGAGTTCCGTCAGAATCAGGCGCAATATTTACAGCGCGTGCGGGTGCATACTGCCCATGGGCGTGACGATGTTGCGCGACCATGGGAACGCAAACGCTTAGCTTTAGCAATCATGCGTGACCGCCACCTAGAGGTTGCACTTGCTTGGCAAGTTGCACGCCGCGTCGAACGGCGCATTGTTGGCACTGATTTATTCCACTTGACTGGTCGTTTAGTTTCGGCTTTGGCCGACAATGAATGTCGGACTTTAGGCTTGCGCGCCGATTCATTGGAGGCCGAGCGAGTGGGTTTGGAACGCAAACATTTGAGCGCATTTTTGGGCGGCGATTGCTTACCCTCGGCTGATGGCGGTCCGGCGCTTTCGAGTCCCGGTCGTGACCCTCGCGCAGTTTTAGGCGGGCAACTTATGGCTCGTTACGCGCTCCAAGATTTACTTTCGGGTTCTCAGGCAGATGCGATTATTGATGGCCGCTACGAACTACCATCATTGGGAGATTGGACCCGCCCGGCGAGTATTTTGTTGCGTCCAGTTGCGAGTGAAAGTGAGGAAGCATTTTGGCGTAGAGTTTGCTCCGAACTCGGGCGGGCCCACGAGGTTCAAGTGCACTGGCCGGCAAGTCGCAGTTGGTCAGAGCGCGCCAAGCGCTTGCCCAATTGGATTAAGCGCCCTGATTGCACTATGCGCTTGTTCACTGATGACCCTGAGCTAGCGCGCGAGTGGGTAATCGACGGGAAATATGTGCACTTGAAATTATCAGGCTTTTTATGTGCTAGCCAGCAGTTGCGCGGCATGCTGGCCGAGAACGGACGCTGTTTAATCTACTGGAGCCCAGAAAAAAATCTGCTGCGCCGTGCGCGTGGCTTCGAGACAGTTTATGGCTCGGCGGTGATTAATCTGGCCGCCCCGGCGCGCGCGGCCAGCAATGTTGGCGACTTTATCGAGCGACTAGGGGAAGCTAGTGACGGTGCCTGCGCCGCGATTAAGCTCCTTTCCGAGCGCGCGGGAATTGCCGGTGAATTGGCAACCAGTTTGCTGCCGGCCGGTTTGCCACACGCACTCGGCTGTTTGCTTGGCCCAGCCTCCAGCGAGGATTCGGCCACGCGATTATTGCTCAATATCCGCAAGCGCTTAAGTCAGTCGGCCGAGCGCGCCAATTTGACGATTAATCATTATTCTCCCCCTCACCCCGAGTCAGCCGGTTCACATTTAGCCCTCCGCGACAACTTTGTCGAATATGATGTGTATTCGGTAGGCTGGAACCCGGCCGACGCCTCACCCGTCCCTCCCGAAGCGGCCTTCCGCTCCGTCCCCTGGCTTCAGTTTTCCGCCGCCGCCGCCCTTCATCATGAGGGCTTGGAGCGTTGGACTGAAACTCCGGCAACTCACTAATTGCCACCCCTCACTTGTAGATGCAACTTAAGAGAATAGAACTCGAAGGATTTAAGTCCTTCGCTGACCGTACGGTAATTCATGTCGAGCGTGGGCTCACTGGAATTGTCGGCCCCAATGGCTGTGGAAAGTCGAACGTTGTCGATGCCCTTTTATGGGTGATGGGCGAACGCTCGGCCAAAACCTTGCGCGCCGATTCAATGGACGACGTCATCTTTAAGGGTGCCGAAGGTCGAGCTGCTGCGCCATACGCGATGGTCGAAATTATTTTGCTCGACGACACCGGTATGGTCGAGGAAGCCGGCTCGGAGTTGGCGGTCGGGCGTCGCTTGTTTAGCACTGGCGAGTCCGAGTATTTATTGAACGGACGTAAGAGTAAACGCAAAGAAGTGCGCGAACTGTTGATGGACACCGGACTTGGTGTGCGTTCATACATGGTGTTGGCGCAAGGCAAAATAGACGCAGTGTTGTCGGCTAACCCAGCCGATCGTCGTTCGGTTTTTGAAGAGGCGGCGGGTATTAGTCGTTATAAAAGTCGTAAGCATGAAGCGGAACTTAAATTGGCGCGGGTTGATCGCGACCTCGAACGAGTTGACGATGTCTATAAAGAAGTTCAACGCGCGGTGCGTTCGCTTAAATACCAAGCTGGCAAGGCGGAGCGTTACATTGAAACGCGCGACGCGTATCGGGCCAGTAAAGTGCGTTTACATTGGATAGATAGCGCGCGTTTGCAAGGCGAGGAACTTGGCCTTAAAACGCGGTCTGGTGAGCTTGAGAACGAGATTAGCGAAGTTAAAGAACGTCGTGATTCATCGGAGTCGCAACTTAAATTGTTGGGAGAAGAATCCAACACTCTGCGTGAACGGCACGATTCGCTAAGAACTGAATCCGGCGAGTTGCGTCAAAATGCTGCAACTTTGGAAGAGCGCGTACGTGGTTGGGATGGGCAAGCCAGCGAGTTGCTTTCACGTCGCGAACGTGAACAAGAACGCTTAAGTAGTTTGCGCAACGAAGATGTTGGCCGCGAAGAGGCGGACAGCTCCTTGGTAAATGAACTTGACGGCTTAAGTGCTAGCCGCGATGCAGTTGCTAAGGCACTGGAGTTAGCCGAGGCAGAATTTAATTCTGCCAAACAAGCTCATCGCGAGGTTCGCGAGCGAGTTGAAACTTTGCGCGCCGGTACTTTGCAAGCGTTAGGTGAACGTAGTCAATTTAATAATCAAACCGCTGCGGCGGCCTCACGCCGCTCTGAAGCCCAAGGCGTTTTGCGTTCTGTGGAACGTCGCACCAATGACCGCGAGAGTGAATTCGCGAAATTGCAGGAGTTGTTTGAGCTTGCTAGTAAGGAAGCTGAGCAATTGCGCGCCGTTGCGAATGCCGGCGAAGGTCGAAGCCGCAAGTTGTTAGATGACTTAGAAACTACCCGCCAAGCTGTTGCCGAGGCCAACAGTCAACTTGAGCAGGCACAACGCCAATTCGCTGGTGCGCGCGCACGCTTGCAGGCATTGGATGCGGTCGAACAAGATATGCAAGGCCTGCCCGAACAGGTTCGTGAGCAGTTAGCTGAAAACCAAAGTGTAAACTTACTCTTGGAAGGAGTCGAAATCGATTCTCCTTGGGATCGCTTGCTGGAGAATTTATTAGGGCGCTTGCAGCACTCGCTGTGGGTTGATGACCGTGAGCAAGCTTTTGCAATCGATGCCGCGGTAGATTGTTTCTTCCCGGTCGACCGCTCAACTGAAATGAAAACGATTGATGGGGCCAAGGCTTTGTCCGAGGTCGTTTCTGGAAGTGAGCAACAGTGCCGCGCGATTTGCTCACGACTCGGCGCAATTTATTGTGTTGAAACAGCGGAGCTTGCTGCAAATTTAGCACAACAACATCGCCAGTTCATGTTCTTGGCGGCCAATGGTGAAATGCATGCGCATGGTTATTTCCGGCGTGGCATGTTGTCCGATGGCTCAGAAGGATTGTTGGCGCGCCGCAATGCACGCGCTGAAGCTGAACAACTTGAAAAATCTGCGATAACTCAGCTTGAGAAGTACCGACAAATTGAAAGTACTTCCAAAGAGTTGGCTGCAAGTTTGACCAAGGAGATTAAGCAGCTTGATAGTGAGCTGCGCGAAGCTGTGGCAAAGCGTGACCGTGCTGATGCCCGGCTGTCGGACATTGAAGGCCGCCAAAAAACTGGCCAGGAAGAAAGTGCGGCGCTCGCTACCGAACGCGAACAGGCCGAAGCAGCGCTCGCTCAAGCATCTAAGGAAGAAGGCGAATTCGCTCAGATGCGCGATGCTGCAGAAGAAAAGCGCGAGCGATTGAACCAAGAGTTGGCTGACGAAGAGCAAAGCGGTGGACACTTGGACCAAGCTTTTGACTTGTCGCGCCAAGCCTTGCAAGAAGCGCGCCTCGAAAAAGAACGCCACTTGCAGCGTTGCGCTCATGTCGAGGAAAAACTGCAAGCTCACCGTCGTTTGCATGAGCGCGACCAAATCGAAGGTACGCGCATTGAAGAGGAGTTGACTAAGCTGCAACAGCGGGCCGACGAAACCGTCGCCCAGTCCGAACAGGGCCGTGATGAGTTGCGTAAATTATTGGCGACTCGCGGTGAATTTGAAGTGCGTGTTCAAGAGGCGCAGGTGCAAGCTGAGCGGGCGGCTGCGGTCTTATTGCGCGAGCGAGCCAATGTTGATGGTGGTTCGGGGCATTTTGAAAAGTTACTTGAGGAGCGTCAAAGTTTAGCCTTGGGTATTCAACGCGTACAATTGCGTCGAGAAGAGCTAGTGAGAACTTTGTTGGAGGAATTCCAACAACCACTTGAAGACTTAGCCCAAAGTTTTGGATTAAGTGCTGACGATGCGCAAATGGAGGATGAAGCTTTTACGCAACTTGAGAGTGAAGTTAATAAACTTCGCAGTACCTTGGAGCGAATCGGTTCGGTTAACTTAGATGCGGTTGCCGAATTAAGCGAGCGCCAAGAGCGCGAAGATTTCCTGGCTAAGGAACGTAAGGATTTAGTCGAAGCTAAGCAAAACTTATTCGACACCATCGAAAGTTTGGACGTGCGTTGCCGCGACCGCTTCTTGGAAGTCTTTAATTCTGTGCAAGGCGAATTCGAAGGAATTTTCCGTCGTTTATTCCGTGGTGGCAAAGCCGAACTGATTCTCGAGGAAAATGCTGACCCACTGACTGCTGGGATTGAAATTTCAGCACGTCCGCCAGGTAAAGAATTGCGTTCCCTGAAACTGCTCTCAGGCGGTGAAAAAACGCTCACTGCTTTAGCCTTGCTACTTGCAGTGTTCCGTTCAAAGCCATCGCCCTTTTGCCTGCTAGACGAGGTAGATGCCGCACTTGATGATGCCAATGTCGGACGCTTCTTAGACGTGGTAGACGACTTTATCGGCGAGACCCAATTCTTGGTTGTAACTCACAACAAAATAACCATGGCGCGCTGCCAGCGCTTATTCGGAGTCACCATGCGCAAGGCCGGAGTATCAATGGTGGTGGCGGTAGACTTGTTGAAAATCTCTGAGAATGAAGATGGCACGATTGCCTCTTTAAGTTCAGAAGACAAGCCGCGGATAATTACCACTAAGCAGGATTGTTTGCCGACGATGGATCAGCGAAACGTGGCTGATCCAGCTGTGCCGACCGATCAAGAAGCTGGCGCCTAATTTCTAAGTCGGCCAGCTGCAGCTTTTTCAAGCTCAGGCAGTGCGGTCAAAACCACGCTGCCGATAGTTTGTAGGGATTGCTGAGAACACTTATCTAAAGTGTCTTCATTAGTGTGCCACCAACTATTGCCTGGCCCAAATCGGAAGTCGATTAGGTCGGCGGTGGGTACCCCCTTATGCATGAATGGCAAATGGTCGTCCTTGATTTCGCGACGGTCAACGAATAGTTGTTTGTGGTCTAGTCGGTTGGCGGTCTTTTCGAAAACTGAACGGATCCAACCGCTTGACATCGATTCGATTGAAACGCCTAATTGTCTATCGCCGACCATGTCGAGCAAAATCAATGCGGCGATGTCTTTGATTGAACCATCGCTTTGCATTTTGTCGGCGAGGGCGCGCGAACCAAAAGTTGAATTGTTGTGGTCATCCCAAGGTATATCGTAAAAAGGTTCTTCACCATCGAACCAACACAAAACCATGCTCATGCCTGAGCGAGTTTCTTGGCCGGCAAGTTGGCGGCCCATTTCAATCAAAACTGCCGTTGATGACCCGGAATCATTAGCCCCAACAAAGCGAGGCCGGTCAAAGGTGTCGTAATGGCTGGCCAGCCATAGTTCGCCTTTTTGAGTGCCAGCTCGGCGCGCAATTAAGTTGACCCCGGTGAATTCACCTTGGCGCTTGGCGCCGGCCGGCGACACCGCAGTAAATTCCATTTCCTCAAAAACCCAACCCAGTGGTTCTAGTTGTTCGCGGATATAGGCACGAGTCTCGGCGCTTTGTGGTGTTTGGATACGCCGTGGCCCAAGGTTTACGAGGTGTTCGAGGTCGGCCCAGGCGCGGTCGCCATCAAAAGCTGCCGCCACCATCGGGGTGTTATTACCATCGCCATCTTGGCAAGAGGGGAGACTGCAAGCACAGGCGAGCAGAGGAATTATGGTTGCTGGAGTTAAACGCATGGATTTCATCGCAGGAATGTGCATCATAAGGGCGTGCCCTGCCCCGACGAAGTCCGTCCGCTCAGCCTGAGCTTTTTCCTCCCTGCATTTTGCGGGATGGTGTGTGTATTAGTAATCCTAAGTGGAGCACCGAATCCGCTTGCGTGGTCGGCAATTGTGAATTTTTCCGGATTGGGAGTCGCTTCAATTGTTGCTGACTTAATTGCCACTCGTTGGCAAAACTTTCGAAAAATAATTCATCCGGTGTGTTCCGGGGCAATAATTTTTTCTTTATACAGTGCACTTTCAAAAGTAATCCCGTGGACTTTGCCAGAGGATCGCGAGTGGTTTTTGCTGAAATTTGATCGTCGCTACTTTGATTATTTTTGGGAAGATTGGTGGGGTGAAATTAATCATCCGTTAATAAGCGATGGCTTACAAATCGTATACGTGTGCTTTTACTTATTCCCCTTTTTGTTTGGATTGCGCTTAGCCTGGAAAAAAGATTGGAATGGCCTCTACTCAGGGACCGACCGTTTGATTCTAGGTTTTTTGCTCAGCTACTGCGGTTATTTGTTGATGCCAACGCGCTCGCCTTACGCTTTTGTCGAATACGCCAACCCAATTCTGTCAAGCGGCCTGCAAGGGGAATTGCACAATAGCCTAGTCGAAACTGCTTGGACAAAGCGAGATTGTTTCCCAAGTGGTCACACCATGATGTCTACTTATTTAGCTTGGCTTGGTTGGCAACGAGTGCGCGAACTCTCATGGTTATTAATTCCGTGGGCCTGCTTGACGGTAATCGCAACCCTTTACTTGCGTTACCACTTCTTAATCGATGTGGTTTGCGGGCTCCTTGCCAGCGCATCATGGATTTACTTGAGCGAAAAGCTATTTGGTCGATTCCGTGATGTTCCGCGGCCGCAAGCTTAAAATCAAAACATGCAAGACTCAATGTCTCCTCGGCCCTCAAGGCCAGCTGAACTAACTTTGCTCTCGGTAGTGCTAGGCATAATCATTGGCCTAGTGATGAGCGTGGCCAATGTTTACTTAGGCTTGTTCGCCGGCATGACTGTCTCCGCAAGTATTCCAGCGGCAGTTATTTCAATGGGTGTTCTAAAAGGAGTGTTGCGCCGCGGCACAATTTTAGAAAACAATATTGTGCAGACAATAGCCTCGGCCGGCGAATCATTGGCGGCCGGAATTATTTTTACAATGCCTGCGCTGGTTATTGCTGGGGTGTGGACTGACTTTGATTTTGTAACAACTACTTTAGTCAGTATTACCGGCGGCTTGTTGGGGGTGTTGTTTATGATTCCACTTCGCAAGCCGATGATCGTTGAAAATGACGAACTGATTTATCCAGAGGGTGTCGCTTGTGCCAAAGTATTGCAGGCTGGCGAAGCAGGCGGCGCTGGCATGAAGCTGGTCTTTGGCTCGTTGGCGCTTGGCACAAGCATAAAGTTGGCGGCCGACGCAGTCCATTTTTTGGGCGGTTCGCTAAAGGCCACACTAGTCGCCGGCCGCTCGCATTTTTGGTTAGGTTTAACCGCCTCGCCGGCTTTGATTGGGGTGGGCTGGATTGTTGGATTTAACATCGCCGCTTTAGTATTTGTCGGTGGTGCCGTCTCATGGCTAATTGCTGGACCAATTCTGTCAGCAAGTAGCTCTTACCTTTCAACAGCGGCCACTCCCTTAATTGGCGAAGAACTTTTTTCCGCAGTCAAGGCCGATGTGAAGTTTTTAGGAGTTGGCGCGATGGTGGTCGGTGGCCTATGGTCAATTCTGCAAATCCGCAAAGGCATAGTTCGGGGAGTGCGTGAAACTTTCGGTGGCTACAAATCGAGTATGACCGGAGCGCAACGCATCGAACGCTCCGACGATATGAATTCCAAATGGTTGTTGTTCTTAGTTCTTGCAACAACCGTGGTGGTCTTTAATCTTTATCTGCGCGTGACCGGCGGCGGTTTTGCAGTTTCTGGATTAGCCACGGTATTGATGACGGTCTGCAGTTTCTTCTTCGTTGCCGTCGCCGCATACATCGTTGGATTAGTCGGTTCGAGCAATAGCCCCGTTTCAGGCATGACGATTTGTTCAGTGCTTTTAACATCCGCATTCGTTGCCCTGTTTGGCTTTAGCGGCGAAACGGCCATCCTCGCCACGATGGGGGTTGCCGGCGTTGTCTGTTGCGCCACCTGCACCTCGGGTGATGTTTGCCAAGATTTGAAAACCGGTCACCTGGTGGGCGCAACTCCTTACCGCCAACAATGGGCCGAAGTGTTAGGTGTGATCACCGCATCATTTGTTATGGCGCCGGTGCTGGGTTTACTGCATCGCGCTTACGGAATCGGGACCGATGCCCACCTGCCACTTGAACTTCAAGGACAGGCGCTCGAAGCTCCTCAAGCGGGTCTCTTTGCCAGCTTGATGCGCGGTTTCTTCGGTGAAGAGCAATTACCGTGGGAAATGATCATCGCTGGAATGGTCGTCGGTTTGCTGATCATTGTTGCCGACCAACTGATTCTGCGCCCACGCGCTAGCAAATTCCGCCTGCACGTGATGCCGGTCGCAGTGGGCATGTATTTGCCCTTCGGTTTGTCCACGGCAATCCTGGCGGGCGGGCTATTGGCCTGGTATCGCACGCGAAAGAGCACCAAGGGGGCTGAGGCTGGCCATTCTCGAGGAGTGCTTTTGGCCTCTGGGTTGATTGCTGGCGAGGCGATTGCTGGGGTATTAATCGCAATTCCTAAAGCAAGTGAGGTAAAATTGCCGAATTGGGAGGTAGGCTTGTCGCCATTGTGGACGGCATCTGCCGTTCTGCTCGTAATGTTCCTGTTGCTGCAAACTAGCCGAAACCGTCAATCGTGAAACTAAGCGTCGTAATTCCAGTCTTTAACGAGGAGCAAACTCTCCTCGACATTCTTGAGCGTGTCCGCGCGACACCTTACGAAAAAGAAATCATTTTGGTCGACGATTGCTCGGTTGATAAATCACCGTTAATTCTGAAAGAACTGGAAAGTTCGGATGACTGTAAGTGTTTTTACCATTCGGTAAACCAAGGCAAAGGTGCGGCTTTACGTACTGGCATTGAACACGCCACTGGCGATGTGGTTCTAATTCAAGACGCCGACCTTGAGTACGATCCAGCTGAATACCCTTTGCTGTTAGAACCAATCGAACGTGGTCTTGCCGACGTAGTCTATGGCTCACGTTTTAAAGGGTCGCGCATGAGTCGCGTTCACCTTTATTGGCACCAGATGGCGAACAACCTATTGACTTGGGTGTCCAATATGTTTACCAACTTAAACCTCACAGATATGGAAACTTGTTACAAAGTTTTTAAGCGCGAGGTTTTGCAGGGCATAAAAATCGAATCAAATCGTTTTGGTTTCGAACCTGAGATTACCGCTAAGATTGCGCGGCGCCGCCGTGCTGACGGTTCACGTGTGCGCGTTTACGAAGTGCCGATTAGTTACTACGGTCGTGATTATGCCGAAGGTAAAAAAATTGGTTGGCGCGATGGTGTCGCGGCTTTGTGGCACATCGTTAAATTTAACTTGATGGGTTAATTGTTTTTCTTTGGCTAGATTGCCAAAGAAAGATACTTGCCGAGCTGTGCAATAAGCATATTTGCAACCTCGTCAAAATCGTGTGCTTGCTGAGACTCTCGGTCCATATTGGTCATAGTGTCTGGCGCCAAGCCACACGGGGAAAATTGCGCGAACTGATTTAGTTCGGTTGAGATATTTAACGCAAGTCCGTGGTAGCTAACCCAGCGGCGCACGGCGACTCCAATCGAGGCTACTTTGCGTCCGTTGATCCAGCAACCGGTGTTGCGCGGGTCGCGCGTGCCAAGCAAGTCGAATGCGCTAATGCAGTCAATTAATGCTTGCTCGATTAAATGCAAATACGCGTGCAAATCTAAGTTGTCCTTGCTTAGCCCAATAATTGGATAGACGACCAATTGTCCAGGACCATGAAAGGTCGCTTGGCCGCCCCGCGGAACCGCGAAGGTTGGAATGTTTAAGTGTTGAAAATCAGACAGGTCAGCGGCGCGCCCGACGGTAATTACCGGCTCAAATTCGCAAACAATTAAGTGGTCGCAATCGTCGCCATCGGCGCGCCGCTCAAGCAATTCCTTTTGCAGTTCTTCTGCAACTTGGTATTTGCAATTCCCGAGGCGATGGATTTCACAACGCGTAGCAGTGCTAAGCGCCATTACTTAGCCGCATGGATGCATTCCCCGTGTACGTCTTCACAGGCTTCCATTAAGACTTCGCTCAGTGTCGGGTGTGGGTGAATGGTCAGCGCGATGTCTTCGGCGGTCATGCCGCCTTCAATCGCTAGCGCTGATTCTGAAATCATGTCAGTGACATTTGGGCCAGCCATGTGTACGCCGATGATGGCATCGTTGTCCGCGCGGGTTATGACTTTGCACAAACCTTCAGCAGCGTGCATCGAAAGTGCGCGACCATTGGCGGCAAAATTAAAACGGCCAATTTTAATTTCAATCCCGGCCTCTTTAGCTTGGGCTTCACTCATGCCAACGGTGGCCAGTTCTGGGTCGGTAAAGATTACGCCCGGCACAACTTGGTGGTCCCATTCGCTGCCAGCTTTTCCACAAATTGCCGCCGCTGCCACTAATCCTTCGGCACTACCTTTGTGGGCCAACATTGGCCCGTGGCAAATGTCTCCTACCGCATAGATGCCGGCGGCACCAGTGCCGCAATGTTTGTCAGTGGCTAGGAAACCACGTTGGTCGGGGCTTAGCCCCACGGATTCCAGACCTTTTGGTAGTTGTGGTTTGCGGCCGACGGTGAGCAAGATTTTATCAGTGGCGAATTCTTGAATCTTGCCATTGATTTCAACTTCAACAATCAGCCCGTCATCAGATTTGCGCCAAGACTTGGCCGCTGCTTTGTTGTGAATTTTGATGCCGGCTTTTTTAGCGCGGCGTTGGACAATTTTCACTAATTCAGGATCTACCCCTGGAATTATTTGGTCCATGAACTCAATCACTGTGACTGCAGCTCCAGCGTGGCGATAAAAACTTCCCAACTCCATGCCAATAACTCCACCGCCGATGATTAATAAACGTTCGGGTATGGCAGTTGGGGAGAGCGCTTCAGTGCTTGACCAAACATCTTCGCTAAATTCAAAACCAGGAATTGGGGCCGGGATAGACCCAGTTGCCAAAACTAGGTTTTTATAATTAACAACTTGCGTTCCTTCGGCGTTACTTACCTCAACTTTGTTAGCGCCACAAAGCTTGGCGGTGCCGTTAAGTAGTTCGATTTTACGAGCTTTGAAAAGCATGCCAATGCCGCCGGTTAAGCGTTTGACCACCTTGTCTTTCCAAGCAATCAATTTGCCAAGATCCACTTGAGGTGCGCCGACCGTGATGCCCATTTCAGCTCCATGCTTTAACGAGTCTAGAAAGTGGCCAGCTGAGATAAGTGCCTTGGATGGAATACATCCAACGTTTAGGCAGGTTCCACCAAGTTCTGATTGTTCAATGCACACAACTTTTTGCCCGTTTTGGGCGAGGCGGATTGCGCAGACGTAGCCAGCAGGGCCAGCGCCAATGACGATTGTGTCACAATTTACTTCAGACATTTTTACAGAGGGAATTTTCCTTCGACATGTTCGGCTGCTCCTTTTTCGGCAACCAGACGGAGGGCATCAATTACTTGACGCCGCAAGTAACGAGGAGGTTCAGCGTAAACATCCTCAACTAAACTTTCTAACTCTGGTGGTGCTATCGCTTCGGCAGCAGTAACGGCTTCGGCAATTTGTTGGTCGAGCTCTTGACGTAAAGATTCGCGCGCATCACTTTTTAAAGCACCGGTACTTACTAACCAATTTTCAAACCGGTCAAGTGGATCGCGATCGTTCCAATAATCAACCTCCTCCTGATTGCGATACTTGCTTGGGTCATCAGAGGATGAGTGGCCCATTAGTCGATAAGTTCGCAGCGCTACTAGCGAAGGGCCTTCGCCGTTGCGCGCGCGTTCGACTGCCGCTTTGGTTGCCGCAAAAACTGCCAAGGGGTCATTGCCGTCGACGTTAATGCCGGGCATTCCGTAGGCATCGGCCTTGGCGCCGTAACTGCTCGACCCAGTTTGGCGTGCACTCGGCACGCTAATCGCCCAACCATTATCAACCACTACGAAAACCACTGGCACTTTAGTTACGCCGGCAAAGTTCATGGCCGAGTGGAATCCACTTGAGGAAGTCGCTCCGTCACCAGAGTATGCGCACACAACGTGGTCTTGGCCGCGCGCTTTAGCTGCCAGTGCCGTGCCAACTGCGTGCGGTAATTGAGTGCCCAATACCGATGACCAACTTGGAAAGTTGACATCCTTGCATTGGAAGTGATTGGGCATTTGGCGGCCTTTAGCAGTATCTTCGGCATTGCCAAACATATGCGCCACATATTCGCGCATGGGCATGCCGCGTTGAATCGCGACACCACCTTCGCGTAACGCGGAGAAAACAAAATCGCGGGGGGTGAAGGCTGCTGCCGATGCATGAATCGCCGCTTCTTGGCCAGTCGATGTTCCAACAAAAGCCACGCGTCCTTGACGCTGCAACTTTAGCATGCGGTCATCCATGGCACGCGTGCACATCATCGCGCGGAAAATATCCAAGCACTCACTTGGGGTGGCCATGTGCTTTGGTGCTTTGCCTAAAATCGTGCTGCCGTCTTCGGAAAGAACTCGTAAAAGACTTCCGTTGGCAAGTTCGGCGCGGCGAATGTCCGTCACTAGAGCAACATTAATCCTGGGTTTTCCAGAAGTTCACGAACACGCACCATGAAGCGGGAACCGTCGGCGCCATCGACAATGCGGTGGTCGATACTGATGGATAAGTTCATTACGTCACGCGCAACAATGTCATCACCTACACAGCGTGGCATCTTGCGCATGCTATGCACGCCCATGATTGCAACTTCAGGATAGTTGATGATTGGCGTTGCCAAAATACCACCAATGTTTCCGGCGTTGGAAATGGTGAAAGTGGTGTCCGCAAAATCGGCGGCGGTTACTTTGCCAAGTCGTGCGCGCGATGCGACTTCGAACAAGTCAGATGAAAGTTGTAGTAAGCCTTTGATGTGGCAATCGTTGACAGCGGGCACCATTAGCCCATTTGGAGTGTCTACGGCGATTCCAAGGTTTACGTACTTCTTCTCGCGAATTACTCCAGCGTCTTCATCAAGTTCAGCGTTCAATTGCGGGTATTCCATTAACGCAATCGCCGTCGCCTTCATGATGTATGGCATGTAAGTCATTTTTAAACCGTAGCGTTCAGCATGTGGCTTAGCGATAGTGCGCGCTTGTTTCATCGCGGTGCAATCTACTTCCTCGATGAGTGAGAAGTGAGTGGCGGTGAATTTTGATTTCACCATTGCTTCGGCCGTCTTGCGGCGAACGCCACGGAAAGGAATTTCATTGACCTCGCGTCCGCCTTGCAAGCTGGCACTTGGCAGTGGAAGAGGGGCTACTTCATTGCTAAGGCCGGAGGCCGCTGCCGGCGCGGCAGTCGCTGGGGCATTAGCCGCTGTGGCTGGTGTGGCAACATGGTTTCGAACATCTTCAGGACGTACGCGTCGATTTTTTCCAGTGCCACTTACTTGGCCCAAATCTATGCCCATCTCGCGCGCCAATCGGCGAGTGGCCGGTGCAGCAAGAACTTTAGCCCCAGTACTTGGAGCGGCCGCGCCGGTATTTGAAGGTGGTGTTGCATTTGTAGACGGTGCAGTCACTGCTGTAGCGGCTGCTGAATCAGCTGTTGCAGTAGGTGTGCTGCTAGCCGCGCCGGTCGAACTTTTAACGCCATCTCCACTAATAACGAAAATGACATCGCCAACTTTCGCAACATCGCCTTCGGCAACCAACTGCTTACTAACCGTGCCAGCTTGAGGCGATGGAATTTCAACAGTAGCCTTATCGGTCATCACTTCAACAACCGGGTCGTCTTCGGCAACTTGGGATCCTTCGGCAACAATCCAACGCACGATTTCACCTTCGTGAACACCTTCGCCAATGTCGGGTAATTTAAATTCTAAAGTTGTCATCTTTTTGTTTACTCAAAGTTGAGGACGCCTTCAATTGCATCCATTACCCGGCGTGCATCTGGTAAGTAGTAATGCTCGAGGGTGTTGGGGAACGGGGTGTCGAAACCAGTAACACGGACAATTGGTGCCTCCATGTATTCGATTACGTTTTCAGCGATGAGCGCTGAAATTTCTGCGCCGTAGCCACAAAAGCGTGGCGCTTCATGCACGACTACTGCGCGACCACAAGTGCGCGCTGCATCAAGGACGGCTTCTTCGTCAAGCGGTAGCAAGGTTCGTAAATCAATTACGCGAACACCAGCACCGCGACTTTCGGCAAGTCGATTGGCGGCAACTTCACAAACTGGAACCATTGCGCCGTAGCAAAACACAACGACATCATCGCCTGCACAAACTTCGCGAACTTTTGAAAGCGGCACTCGATGAATGCCGTCAGGAACTTCTTGCCGCCCGGCGCGGTACAAGGCTTTTGGTTCCATGAACAAAACCGGGTCGGGGTCTTCAATTGCGGAAATTAATAATCCCTTAGCGTCGGCCGGTGTCGATGGAATTACCACCTTCAGGCCAGGGGTATGGCAGAAGTATGCCTCGCCGGATTGTGAGTGGTAAAGGCCGCCTCGGATTCCGCCACCGTAAGGGGTGCGAATCACCATCGGCACGGTGTATTGACCACCCGAGCGATAGCGCATCTTGGCAGCTTCGGAAACAATTTGGTCAAAGGCTGGAAAGATGAAGTCTTGAAATTGAATTTCACAAACCGGCTTCATGCCGTTGATTGCCATACCAACTCCGACGCCGATTATTCCGTCTTCGGATAGTGGAGTGTCGAAGCAACGGTTTTCTCCAAACTCTGCGGTAAGGCCTTCAGTGGCCAGAAACACGCCGCCCTTGGGGCCGACATCTTCACCCATGACCAATACGCTTGAGTCTTCGCGCATTATTGATTTGAGGCCGTCGTTCACAGCCTGGACTAAGGTAAGTTCACTCACAGCGGGAATTCTCCTTTCTCGTTTACTTCTTCGCCGCGTGATGAGTGGTGGCGAATACACCAGTCACGTTGTTGGGCGATGTGTTTGGGGGTGGTTTGGTAGACGTCTGAAAAAACAGTGTCAAGTGCCGGACGTCCTTTAGCGGCCGAAGCCTTGGCCGCGCTGGCCATTTGTTCAGCGCATTCTGCATCGATGCGCTTGAGGTCATCTTCGCTAACATGGCCTTCACTTAGGAGCCAAGTTTCGAAACGATTTCGTGGGTCTTTCTCACGCCACTCGTCCATGAGTTCGGCGGGTACGTAGCGGGTGGGGTCGTCAGAAGTCGAGTGCCCGCCCATGCGCATAGTGACCGCTTCAATTAAAGTTGGGCCTTCGCCAGCACGCGCGCGTTTAACGGCATTGGCGGTAGCCTTGTAAACGGCAAGCACATCGTTGCCGTCGACGCGTACTGCCGGCACTCCGTAAGCGTCACCTTTTTGTGCCATAGTTTCGCTAGCGGTTTGTTTTTCAATTGGACATGAAATCGCCCATTGATTGTTTTGGCACAAGAACACGCAAGGTGCTTTGCTAACGCCTGCAAAGTTCATTCCAGAATGAAATCCTGAAGTAGAAGTTCCGCCGTCGCCAAAACTAGCCAGTGCCACAGCGTCTTCGCCACGTTGTTGTGCAGCTAAGGCAATTCCTACGGCGTGTGGTAGTTGGGTGCCAAGTGGTGAAGAAATCGATAAAACTTTGGGTTCCTCAAAAGAAAAGTGCACCGGCATTTGGCGACCTTTGTTTTGATCTTCGCAATTGCCGAATTGAGTGTCCATCATGTCTTCAGGGTCAACATCGTGAAAGAACAACATCGCAAAGTCACGATAAGAAGGCGCCATCCAATCTTTTTGCGGGTCGAGGGCGGCGGCTGAACCAGCCGAAACCGCCTCGATTCCGAGGTTAGGCACCGAGAAGCCAATTTTTCCGGTGCGCTGCAATTTCATGCAACGGTCATCGAAGTGGCGGGTTTGCACGATTGCGCGGTGCATTCTGAGCAGCAATTCTTTGCTGATGCGCGGAACTTTGCCAACGGTAGTGCCGTCGGGCTTTAAGATTTGTTGGAGTGAATCACTCATGATTTATTTTGCTGCGCGAGCACGAAATGCTCAGCGGCTTTGTAAGAAGACCGCACCATCGGTCCTGAGGCACAAAAGGCAAAACCATATTCTTGTTCTGCAAGTTGTTTGTACCAGTCAAATTCACTCGGTGGTACAAAACGTGAAACTTTCAAATGACGTGAACTGGGTTGTAAATATTGACCAAAAGTAATTATGTCAACGCCAGCTTGGCGGAGGTCGAACATCGCCTGCCGAACTTCTTGTGGATCTTCGCCTAAGCCCAACATGATTGAAGTCTTTGTGGTGATGTTCGGATCGATTTCTTTGGCCTTCGCTAACACCGCTATTGATTGCTGGTAAGTGGCGCGAACGTCGCGGACTTGACGATGTAGCGACTCAACCGTTTCCAAATTGTGGGCGAAAACATCGAGTCCGGTGGAGAGCACAGTTTTGATGCAATCGCTGCGCCCTTGAAAGTCAGGAGTTAGGGCTTCAACTAAAAGGTCGGCGCGTCTTTGCTTAAGCGCAGCAATAGTTTGCGCGTAGTGTTCAGCTCCAAGGTCGGCAACATCGTCCCGGTCAACCGAGGTCAACACGATGTAACGAAGTTGTTGTAAGTCGGCCATTTCGGCGACCTTGCCTGGTTCAGCTCGATCCAACCAGCCATTTGGATTGCCAGTTTTGACTGCGCAAAAACGACATCCGCGAGTGCAGATATCTCCCATCAACATCACCGTGGCAACACCTGAATTCCAGCACTCGCCTAAATTTGGACACCGCGCCTCCTCACACACGGTGTGGAGGTTCCTTTCGCGCAACAAATTGCGAACTTCCGCGACATTTTCGCCGCTTGGTAGGCGCATTTTTAGCCACGCCGGCTTGGGGGTAGATGTAGTAGCCATGGGGAGCCTTTAAGCCGGTAGATTATAGGGAGTTGCGGACTTTACTGCGACTTGCAAGCGGTGGAACATCGAAGCACAAAAGGCCACGTTTTGGTGCTATATGTGGGGTTATTTCAAGGCCGCGATTGCGCAAAGCGGCGCGGGCGGCGGCCAGAGCTAATTGCGGTGAATTGTTTTTACTCGAAAGGTGGGCAAGACCCAAATGCTGGAGGCGAATGCCGACCCGTTCAGAAATAACTTGGGCGGCTTGGCAATTGCTTAGATGGCCAAGTTTGCCAGCGACACGTTGTTGCAAAAACCAGGGGTAAGGGCCATTTTCGAGCATTTCCAAATCGTGGTTAAATTCGAGAAAGAGTATGTCGAGATCTTCCAAAAGGTCGGGGCTTAAAGCGTCAGTAGTTCCAGTGTCAGTGAAGAAGCCAGCCTTAACGCCTTGCGATGAGAATATAAAACCGTGGGTCGGGTGGGCATCATGGGCTAATAAGACTGGTAAGACTTCGATGCAACCGACTTTGAAACTGACCCTGGATTCAAATGAGTGGTGGTCCACTTGTCGGCGTATTAATTCTGATTTACTAACTGCCGAGCGCGGATGCAAACTGTCTGGATGTGCCCAGAGTGGTGCGGCGGCGCGCGCCGCAAGAGGAACAACTTTTGCACAGTGGTCGGAGTGTGCGTGAGTAAGTAGTACTGCATCTAGTTGAGCTAAATTGCAGTCGGCCTCCAGTGCAAGTTGGCGTGCGGTTCGCATGGCAATACCTGCATCAAGTAGCAGCATTGTTTCGTCATCACCGCGGCCGGCTCGAATGATTGCACAGTTTCCCGACGACCCGCTAGCTAAGCTAATAAGTTGCATGGTTAGCCGCCCTTGACGTGCATGCCAAGGTGGGGGTTGTCGGGGTCTTCGCCGCTGGCTTGACGCGCATTTAAGTCGAGCTTGGATAAATCTAAGGCAGCTTGATCGGCTCGCTTCGACCAGGCGTGTTTGATCACTTCACGTAATTCATCCAATTTGTCGTTACGCAATAAGTCGCGCAAATTGACTCCAATTGAGTTATAGAGGCAATGAAACCACTGGCCGTCAGCAGTTAAGCGGCTGCGATCACAGCTGGAACAAAACGGTTTCGTGGTGGAGGCAATGATCCCAAAAGTTGTGCCGTCGGAAAGTTTGAAGCGATTGGCTGGTGCTGAATCAGTTTTGTTAACGCTGGTTATTTCACCAAAATTCTGACTAATTGCCGCCAAAATTTCTTCGTGACTAATTACTAGATTGCCGTTCCAATCCTTAGCCCCACCGACATCCATGTATTCAATGAAACGAATTTCATGTTGATGCTCCTGAGCGAATTCAATTAGTTGCGGGATTTCTTTGTCGTTAACGCCGCGCATTAAAACCGTGTTGATTTTGCTGCCGGTGAAGCCAACTTGGTTGGCAGTCTTGACGCCAGCAATTACTCGGCGCAAACCATCACGACGAGTTAATTTGCGAAACTTGTTCGCGTCAAGAGTGTCAAGGCTTAATGTGAGGCGATTTAGGCCAGCATCAAAAAGGTCCTTGGCGTGGTCACGTAAACGTAAGCCGTTGGTCGTTAGTGCAACATCTTCGATTTGCGGAATGTGGCTGAGTCGTTCGATAAGTCTAAATAAATCACGTCGCAATAATGGCTCACCTCCGGTAAGCCGCACTCGCGATACTCCAAACTCACAAAAGACCTCAGTTAAAGTGCTAAATTCCCCGTAGTGCAAGATGTTAGGCCGGGGCAACCACTGGTAGTTATCCTCAGGCATGCAGTAAGCACAACGCATATTGCAGCGATCGGTAACGGAGAGCCGCAAGCTACGAAGGGGACGATCGAGCTGGTCAAGGAGGGGGGGGATTGGCACAGATTCAGACTCTGACCCTATCGACTGGGTCACTTTTTTTCTTTTTAATCTTAAACCTTTTCATTGAAGCTACTTAGGTCTAAATTCTTGGCAATGCTTAAGCCTTCACTCATAAACTCCTGCATACATCTGTTGGCAAGGGTCTTAGGGAAAGCCCTGACCCAATGGATAGGGTCAGAGTCCAGTTATTGGCCGGGTCGCGATTTGCGTAGTTGCGCCCAAAGTTCCCGCCGCTTCCTTTCGCCAATTGCGATATCGTCTGGGCTTGGTGGCGAGGGCGGTAGGGTGTCGGTTTCAGCCAAGAATAAATGCAGGGAAAGCTGGGCCTCGGGTGACAAATACTTACTGCGCGCGGCGTTGCGAGCGGTTTGGGCTTGGGCCACACTGCCGCATCGCAAAATACTGTCGGCGGCTGCGGTGGCAACTTCAATGTTGGAATCTCCAAGCCAATCGACAACCACCTTCGCGGCCATTTCGTGGCCAAGAGCGCCAAGTGCTTCTAGAGCGCGGGCACGCATGTTGGGATCATTTAATAATGAACTTAACGGAGTTGTTGCCTCAGGACTATTTTTCAATTCCCATTCACCAGCCGGGTAGCCAATCCAGCTGATGGTTTGAAGAGCATGTTCACGTACGTAAACGCTTTCATCGAAAGCGGCATCAATTAGAGCTGGCATTGAAATAGCACAGTTAAGCCTAGACAGGACAAAGCGTGCATCATCAACAGGGCGTAGTGGTTGGCTGCCCAATTTTTCAATCATGCGCCAGCATTCTGCCATTAAGTCAATCGACGGCACCGATTGGTTTCCTGCCAACATCCGATCTTTGCGCCATGTAGCTTGGGCCAGCTGCAAGGCCTCCCATGCATTCGAAAAACTCGGCTCCTGTTCATTTACGCCCAGTCGCGCAATGCAGATTTGCGCGGCGTGGTTGCGTTGATTCGAATCGCCTGACTCATCTTGCATAATTGTTTCTAAACCACTCAAGCCGGCCCCATTTCCAAGTTTTAAAAGCGTGTCGGAAATTAAAACATTGGAAGTTAAATCCTTTTCGTATTTAAGACGTAGCACTAAACGTGGAATACACGCCGGAACGGCTCGTTCACGCAATAATGGGTAAGTCATAATGCGAGTTGCGTCATCAAGGAAACGATTTTCAGCTAGGCTTAACAAGTTAGCGCATAGCTTGTCGGAAGCCATGTCCTTCAACGAGTTGGTGGCCATACGACCTAATCTTCCACCGGCATTTGAAGCGATTAAGTAATCCAAGACCTCGTTCGTTTCTGACTTTGAACAACTAGGTAGCCCTGCTTCGCGGTAAAAAGCCAACTTTGTGCTAAGCACAGGTTGGTAAGTCTTAACAATTGAAGTTTGCGGCGCGTCCTTTTGGGTACAGCTTAGCGCGCTGAAAAGTAGGACACAGACCGCAATCGGGGGGAGGTAATTGGGCATTATCGATTAAGTTGAATGGTGTGAATTACAGCTGCATCTTCATCGCTTTGAAAGGGATTGGTGCGATAAATTAATCGCACTTCAAACACATTCGCTTCAACAACGAGATCGATGTCATCACTCCAGGTTTCACCTGAAATTAGCGTCGTATTAACTAAATCAGTTTCATCACGATATGGGTCGCGGAAACGGTAAACGTGTTCCCAGGAACTCCACTGGCCATTTTCGTCTTTCCAACGACTTTGAATGTCCGCTGCCCGGGAACGTTCATCGGTCGGGAAATTGTGCGCCGCTCCGGAATTAACTAGTTCAATGTGGAGGCTTTCATTTGATAGTTCGGCACTCAACTCAACCGCCTTTTGAATCGATGGAGTGTGGTGTGAAGCTTGGAAACGGTGGTCGCGCCCGCGAATTCCGCCGCTGCGCCACGCCACCGGCATGTGGCAATGTAAACAATCATCACCCTTTAGTGGGTTGTCGTCAAAACGTTCAGGTGCGGCGCGCCATTGTTCAACAGTTTTGTGTTGGTTATGGCAAGCAGCGCAATTGTCTGCCTGGCCAAGACGCTCGACGGTTTGCGGTCGGCAGGGTGCGTCGATTTGCGGTTTCGGATTGGTCGTTGCAACTCCGCCACTTGGCACGAGGTGACAGGCTAAACAATCAACTCCAAGTTTGCGCTCGGCGTTGCGTGCTAGAACTCGTTCGCCTTGGGCGAATAACAACACCGGTCGAGGGGCATGGCAAGCCAAGCATTCCTCGTTGCGGAAGTCTTGACTCAATTTGCGCACCTCTGGGTTTTCATAAGCGAAAGCATGGTGCGACTCCTGCCACTCTTTTGCAACATCGGCATGGCATTCAAGACATTGCTTAGATGAAGCAATCGCCAAAGCTTCAGTTGGAGTGCTAGGAATTATTATTTTAAATAAAACCCAGACTCCAGCTGCGCTAGCGAGAAAGGCCGGAAGTGAAACTTTGTTCATGTTTAAAGTGCTAGCTTGAAGGTCTCTGAATCACCGCACACCTGTTCAACTGCGCGTGCTTTACTTAATTTTTGGTCCTTAAGAATACGCACTTCGCCGCCAAGACTAATAGCTTCACTTGGCTCGTGCGTCACTAAAATTACTGCTGATTGCGAACTGTGCAAAACTTTGTCCAGCCAACATAAACCATCGTCGCGCGAAACTGGATCCAAACTGGCAAACGGCTCGTCGAGTAGCAAAAGTTTTGGTTTACTAGCAAGTGCGCGGGCAAAAGCTAAGCGGCGTGCTTCACCGCCTGATAAAGAGTCGGGCTTGCGTTGAGCTAGTGCACTTAAGCCAACCTCCTCAAGGCATTCAAAAACTCTGGAATCAATTTTGCTCTTATCGAATCCTTGTGCCCTTAGAGCGTCGGAGATGTTTTGCGCAACGCTGCGGGTTGGCCACAACCCTAAATCTTGAAAAACCATTTGGGTATTGCGTTGCCATGGTTGCAAATGTACTTTGCGCCCTTCCGATGCCAAGACGTCGGCGAAATGAATAGAGCCGGAGTCGGGGTTATCGAGGCCAGCAATCAGGCGCAGCAAGGTCGATTTTCCAGCACCACTTTTGCCCGCAATAGTTAGGCGTTGTCCGGCATCAACATTAAAGCTGATTTCGTTTAAGATCACCTGGTCGCCAAAAGCGAAAAAAATGTTATTAAGTGAGAGCATGTTTAAGGTTGTGATTGAGTTAATGACTTCCACAGAGCATGAAGTGCCACCGGTAAAAACAATACCAGGGCAATCATTAGGCCAAACGCCGCGACAAAGCCATCTCTGGCGAAGTGCAGCGCGTTGTAATACCTGACGGCTGCCGATGGATTGGCCGCTGGAATTAATACTGCTAGGTCAAGTTCGCGAATACTGAAAACCGCGACTAGACCAGCACTTAATATCCAAGCCGAACGATGGGGCCCTAGTTGGTAGCGGTAAAGACGATGCAGATAACTTGCCCCAACCATTAAGGCGGCTTGGTTTTGACTGCGCGGATTGCGCTGCATGCGTTCAACGAGGATGAATACGGCAATCGGCATAAAGCGGCCGGCCATAATCAATGGCGGCAACATCCATGAATCATAAAATTCAACGGTCGCAGGAGTGTTCCAAATCAATATTGCACCGAGGCCGGTGCCGACCGCTGGCGTAAGCAGAGGAAGCGCGATTAATACTTGCAAAAGACGACTCAAGCGACCAACTCTTAGTTTGCAAATTAAATCGGCCCAAATCGGTGCAATCAATAGGGCAATGCCCGCCGCGCAGAGACCGGTTCTTAACGAGCGAATTAAATCATTGCGACCACGTTCAATTCCATTATGAAAAGAATCACTCGCACGGCTTAGCCAATCACCACTGGCGTTTGGTCCACCCATGCCAGTTTCAAAAATAATTCGACCAATTGGCATCAACAAAATGAGTCCTAGTAAGCACCATGCCAAAACAGTTAGCGCAAATTGTCCTTTTCCTAAGTCTACCGGAAGTGGTGTGCAGTTTTTCGAATGTTCCAATCCGCGATAGCGATCGCGAATCCATAAACAACAATAAAGCACAATTCCTGCCAGCAGTACTAATGGTGCAGATGCTTTTGCGCCAACAGCGATTTGTTCTGAACGCCAACCGTTAAATACTTCAGCCGCGTACACTGAAAACTTGTCGCCGACTGCAGCGAAATAATCAGGGACGGCAAAGTCGCTAACAATAAACAAAAATGCTAGCGCCGTGCCAAGGGCAGTGGCCGGCAGGGAAACCCTAAGCATTTGAGTGAAGGCCAATTTTGGACCTCCAAACATTAGCGCCGCATTGTGAGCGCTATGACTTTGATGGCAAAGTGCACGCGCGGCGAGTAAAGCTGGAAAGGGTGCGCACGCCAAGCCTAGACAAAATACTGCAGCCCAAGGGCCGTCGATTCCAAGTAGGCCGTGCCATGCTTGGGCGATTAATAGCGGCGGCAACAACAAAGGTAGTGGCAGTAGGAGTGCACACCAATTGCCGGACCATAGTTTGGTGCGGTAAACAAGTATCGCCAACGGCCAACCGCATAAGGCTGTAAGTACTGAAGCGCACGTTGCTAGCCAAATCGTGCGCCCAAATAAATTAGCCAAACGCTCGTCGCTAAGCGCGGCAAATGCTTCGAAATTAATCAGCGAACGAAGGCTTGGAATTAACGGCAACCATCCGCTTAGCAGGGTGATGCCAGCCGCAAGTAGTAAGAAAATTCCCGCGCGGCGAGTTGAAAAAAGATTCATTCTAAGAATAATTCCTTGAAGTCACCTTGACGCTCTTCGAGCTCAGTAGCGGTCGCCGCCCAATCGACATCCATCGCGCTGAAGTCTTGGCCTGGCAGTTTAATGTGAGCTGGTACCTTTACGCTTGGTCGCAGTGGGATTTGTTCCGAGTCGGCTTGGGCTAAGAGTGCTTCAACCTCTTCAGAAAGCAAAAAGTCAAGAAATTGTTTGCCAGCATCGGGATTGGGGCCATTGGCGATTAAGCAGGCGGTGTTAGGTATAACCACAGTTCCGACACCGTTAGGTTCTTGGTCAGGATAAAGAATTTCAACCGGGTAACCATTGCGGCGTGCGGCTGCTGCATCATCGGTGTCAGTTAAGCACCAAGCAAAATCGCCCTCGCAAACTCTGCGCATAGCCGCAGCATTCCCCGGTCCGAAGGCGAGCCCACTTTGCTTGGCCTTTATTAACCAATCGAGTGTTTGTTGCTTGCCGTTGCGTTGGCTCAAAAGTGAAAAGTGTGTCAAGGTTGTGCCAGTTAATGGCCGCGCAAGTCCGCCATGTTGGGCGTATTCAGGTTTTATTAAATCAACAACTTTTTGTGGTGCTTGATTGTCACCAAGCAAGTCCGGACGATACATGATTACGCGCGCGCGACCTGCGAAGCCCGTCCAGTGACCTTCCGCGTCCTTGAAGTTGTCGGGAATAGAATTAGCCGCTGGCGAAAAATATGCAGCTGTAATTCCTTCACGCTTCAGGCGAATAGTGTGGGCGATTTCGTTGTTCCAATAAACATCGGCCCGCGGGTTGCTGGCCTCGGCGATTAGGCGATTCACGAGGCCGACAGTTTTGTTGGCCTCGACATCCCATTGAGTTTTTACATTTAAACCGGTGCGAGCGGCGAATAGTTCGACAATTTTTTCGGAATGCACTTGATCCAAAGACGAATATACGACAAGGTCGGCCGGTTGGCCGCAAGCGCCAAGCGTTAGCATGAGCGCCGTAATGAGAAGGCTTGGAGGGGCAAAGTTCATCGAAGTAGGGATTGCAATTGTAGTGCCAACGGACTTTGTCCCAACTTGTGATTTGGTTACAGGTTAGTAACCAGAAAACGGTTAGACTGGGGGGAAGATGACTCAAACTCTCCCCACAATGAAACTTGCCCAGCGAATGAGCCGCCTCGGCACTGAAACGGCTTTTGAGGTGCTGGCGCGCGCCAAGGCCCTCGAGGCAGAAGGTCGCGATATTGTTCACTTGGAAATTGGCGAGCCTGATTTTGATACTCCCAGCAATATTGTTGAAGCCGGTCGCCAAGCATTGGCCGATGGCTGGACACACTATGGGCCAGCCGCTGGTTTGCCCCAAGCTCGTGAAGCAATTGCCGATTATGTTGGCCGCACTCGCGGAATCAAAGTCGCTGGTAATGAAGTTTGTATTGTTCCCGGTGGTAAACCGGTAATGTTTTACGCAATTATGGCTTTGTGCGAACAGGGAGACGAGGTCATTTATCCGAACCCAGGATTTCCGATTTACGAATCGATGATTTCTTTTTCCGGAGCGACAGCCGTTTCTTGTCCACTGCGCGAGTCGAATGGTTTTGCCTTGGATCCTCAAGATGTGATTTCGCGCCTTACTCCGAATACCAAAATGGTAATTTTGAATTCGCCCGCCAACCCAACTGGGGGAGTGACTGGCCGCGCCCAACTTGAGGAAGTTTTGGTCGCCTTGCGTGATCGTCCTGACGTGTGGATATTGTCGGATGAAATTTACAGTCGTCTACTTTACGATGGTGAAGAACACGTAAGCCCGATGGCTGATGATGCGGTGCGTAATCGAATTATTATGTTGGACGGGTTTTCGAAGACTTGGGCGATGACCGGTTGGCGTTGCGGTTACGGTGTAATGAATCCTGAACTTTGTGAAGTCATTACAAAGTTAATGATTAACTCAAATTCTTGCACTGCAAGTTTTACTCAAATTGCCGCCATCGAAGCGGTTGCCGGTGACCAGTCAGGCGCCGAGGCAATGCACGCTGAGTTTGATAAGCGTCGTCGTCATATTGTTGAGTTGATTAACAAAATCCCTGGCTTTTCATGTCACTTGCCCAAAGGTGCTTTTTACGTGATGCCAAACATTACCGATACTGGAATGAGTGCCAAGGAATTACAGGATCGACTACTTGCCGAAGCCGGAGTCGCGGCGCTTGCCGGTACCGCATTCGGTGCCGAAGGTGAAGGTTACTTGCGTTTCTCTTACGCAACAGACATCGCGACCATCGATAAAGGCATTGGCCGCGTCCACGAATTTATTAAGTCACTGTAATGCCACACACTCACTTAGCTGATTTTCGTTCGGATACAGTTACACGCCCAACCCCGAACATGTTGCAGGCGATGCAGGATGCCCACGTTGGCGACGACGTGTTGGGTGATGACCCAACCGTGCAAAGGCTGGAACATCGCTTCGCCAAAATGTTTGGTTTTGAAGCATCCTTGTTTATGCCGTCGGGCACGATGTCTAATCAGTGTGCTGTGGCTGCGCATATCGAGCCAGGTGAAGAAGTGTTGGTGGAAACTAACGCGCACATTTTTCAATTCGAAGGTGGCGGCTTGGCGCGGGTTGCCGGCGCACAGGTTCGCACTATGTGCGGTGACGGTGGAATGTTGCCACTTGATGAAGTCGCAAATGCTATTCGACCACCATCTTTGCACATGCCGCGCACTGGTTTAATTTGTTTGGAGCAAACCCACTTATTTTCTGGTGGTTCGATTTTGCCAATGGGATACATGGAAGATTTGCGCGCGCTTTCGATACAAACTGGAGTGCCTATTCATGTCGACGGTGCACGACTTTTTAATGCACTTGTTGAAACTGGTGTCAAGCCTGCAACTTACTCGCAGCTTTGTGACTCATTGTCAATCTCGCTATGTAAAGGCTTGTCTTGCCCAATTGGCTCGATGTTGCTCGGGAACGGTTCCTTCATTGAGCGCGCCCGCCGCGTGCGTAAGTGGTTAGGGGGTGGAATGCGTCAAGCCGGATATATGGCGGCATGTGGCTTAGTTGCTTTAGATGAGGTGGTCGACATTTTGCAAGACGATAATGCACGATGCCGTAAGTTAGGCGGATCCATTTTGGGAATAGAGGGATTGCAGCTTGCTCAGCCAACAATTGATACAAATATTTTGTTTGTCGAAATTACTAAACAAGATTTGGACGCACCAATGGTCGAATCCGCACTGCGTGACCATGACGTTTTAGCTCTCGCTCTTGGCGATAGACTTTTGCGTTTCGTAACTCACCGTGGTGTAACTGACCACGATGTCGACCGTGCTGCAACAGCATTGCAGAAGGTTCTCTCCCCACAACTAAGCAATTAAAAAAAGATGTCTGTTTTTAAAGCCTACGACATTCGCGGCACTTACCCAGATCAAATTGATGCCCAGTTAGCTCGCCGAATCGGTCGAGCTTACGCAGACTTTCTTGGCGCAAGTCCAGTGGTCATTGGCCGCGACATGCGCTCGATGGCTCCGGAAATTGCCGGCGCGTTCATTGAGGGGGTACGAGATGGAGGAGTCTCAGTAATTGATGCTGGACTTTGTTCAACTCCTCAACTGTACTTTGCAATCGGGCACCTCGGTGCAGCTGGTGGGGTCAACGTTACTGCCAGCCATAATCCAGCCCAGTACATTGGATTTAAGTTGTGCCGCGAGGAAGCGAAGCCAATATCCGCTGACGATGGTATTCGTGAAATCGAAGCCATGGCGACCGCTGCTGAATGTCCGGCGCCCATGGCCGAACGTGGCGGCATTGAAGAAATCAATGTGATGGAGCAATATTTGGACCATGTTATGAAGTGGTCTGATATTCAACGTCCAATAAACCTAGCGTCTGATGCCGCAAATGGAATGGCGGCCCACACCTTTCCACATTTATTGAAGCGTTTGCCGATGGTTAATAACCATGGCCTCTTCTTTGAACTCGATGGTTCTTTTCCTAACCATGAGGCCAACCCGTTAAATAAAAAGAACTTGGTTGACCTGCAAAGGCTGATAGGTGAGTGTGGTGCCGAAGTTGGTGCTGCTTTTGATGGCGATGCTGACCGTTGTTGCTTTGTCGATGAAAAAGGGCGCGCAATTGGTAATGACATTATCACTACTTTGGTCGCCAACGATATTTTGGCAAAAGAGCCCGGGGGAGCAATTGTTTACGATTTGCGTTCATCGTGGGTTTTGCCTGAGCGTATTTCGGCGTTGGGGGGCAAACCAGTTAAAGAGCGCGTAGGTCATTCCTTCTTAAAGGCACGTATGCGTGAATTTAACGCACCGTTTGGCGGCGAACTTAGTGGCCATTACTACTTCCGCGATAATTGGTTTGCCGACAATTCAGAAATAATTTTGTTGTCGGTGCTTAATCTGATTTCAAAATCAGACAAGCCGTTTTCGGCAATGCTAGATGAATTGATGTGCTACCACAGCACCGGTGAGGTTAACTTCCAAGTTGAAGACAAGCAAGCAGCCATCGATAAGTTGAAAGCACACTTTAGCGATGCTCAGCAAGATGAATTAGATGGAATTACTATTGCCTATGGCGACCCAGCCGCCAACGATTGGTGGTGGGTCAACTTGCGAATGTCAAACACTGAACCATTGCTGCGCATGAACTTGGAGTCTGATCGTCAGGAAGTTATGGAAGAGCGAACTAAAGAAGTAATGGAAGTCCTGGGTGTCGAGCCTGAGTAAGTATTTGTTAGCGTAAAATGTCAAAACAAATTCGCATCATTGGAGTCCCCATGGATTTGGGAGCTCAACACCGTGGTACAGACATGGGGCCAAGTGCTTTGCGTGTTGCTGGTGTTGCCAAACGATTGCGGCGGCTTGGATTTGACGTTGGTCGAGAACAAGACATTCAAGTCCCTTCCATGGAATCGCGGATTCCTGATGATGAGAATCTGCGGTTTAAATCTGAAATTTTGCAAGTTTGCGAACAACTTTGCGAGCGCGTTGAAAAGTCCTTGATGGAGAATTGTTTGCCACTGGTTTACGGTGGGGATCATTCAATTGCCATGGGGTCGGTCGCCGGTGCGGCGGCTTTTCATCGGCAGCAAAATAATAATATTGGACTGATTTGGTTTGATGCCCACGGAGATATGAATTCTCCTGGCTCATCGCCTAGTGGAAACATTCATGGAATGCCACTAGCTGTTTTGCTCGGACAAGGCGATTCAGATTTGTGCGGAATTGGCGGAAAGCAAGCCAGCGTAATGGCCAAAAATGTGGCCTTGGTCGGAATTCGTGAAATTGATAAAGGCGAGCGCGAGGCCATTCATGCGGCAGGAATTAATGTCTGGACTATGCGCGACATTGACGAACAGGGCATGTACGCGGTAGTTCGTCAAGCACTTGAAGTGGCCAATGATGGCACGGAGGGGTTTCACCTTTCCTTTGACGTTGACGGGTTAGATCCCGAAATTGCACCAGGTACTGGGACTCGTGTAGTTGGCGGTGTAGATTTTCGCGAGGCGCATTTGTTTATGGAAAACCTCGCTGATAGTGGCAAGTTGTTGTCGGCCGACATCGTTGAATTAAATCCGATATTGGACCAAGGAAACCGCACAGCTGAATTAGTCCGCGAACTAATCCTTTCGCTTTTCGGAAAATCTATTTTGTAGAGATAAGGGAATGGGCGAATGCGTCAACATCAACGCGATGTCCTATGACCATAAGTGCATCACCTTCGGCTAGTGCTTCTTCGGCGCGAGGGTTGAAGCGCAGTTCACCTTGATTGCGAACCGCTACAGCAATTAGACCGAATCGAGAACCAACCTCGAGTGTGCGCAAGGTGCGGTCGTGACCGTTATTAGTGGCGGGTAAAACAACTTCTTCAATTAGCACTTCGTGTTGAACGTTACCCAGCGCTAAATCAGCAAGATCGACTGCGCCAGGGCGCAGAAATGCCTGAGCTAATCTGCGACCACCAAGTTGGTAAGGAGTAACTACGGAGGTCGCTCCAACAGCGCGTAATTTAGCTTCGGTGCGCGGATCCTCAGCGCGCGCAACGATCGGACAATCACTGTTGCTGTGGCGAGCAGTTAGGGTGATAAACACATTGTCAGCGTCAGTGCCAACAGCAGCAATAATGCCTTTGGCTTTGGAAACACCAGCAAGCTTTAGAGTTTCTTCGTCGGTTGCGTCACCGTTAATGCACATGACTTTTTCGTCGCGCAAACTGGCCACCGTCGCGTGGTCTTTTTCTATTACCACATAAGGTCGCTTGCTTTGATCAAGTTCTTGGCGCACGATTGCGCCTAAGCGACCGTAACCGCAAAGGATTATGTGGCCATGAAGTTTGTCAATGATTCGTTGCATGCGTTTAGCCTCGCGGATTGGAATGTTTTGAATTACTACTCTGGCAAATACACCCCCGGCGAAAAAGAAACTCGCCACGCCCGCGACGATGAGGGCGATGGTAAACATTTGGCCGGCAGCAGATAGGTTGTGGATTTCCCGAAAGCCCACCGTACTAACGGTGATCACCGTCATGTAGAGTGCGTCTAGAACCGACCAATTTTCAATTAGGATGTAACCTAAGGTGCCGCCAACAAGGATCGTAAGAATCCATAGCCCTAAAGCTAGGAGTTCTCGCCAGCGATGTCGTGGCGTAAGGTCGAAGTCGTATGACACGCTCTTGATTCTAGGCATTGATGGCGAGGGAATGAAATCCGTGGTAAATAATTAATAGTTAGCGCTGGGATTAATTAGAATCTGCCCGATGGATGCGGCCCTTAAGCCATTACTCGACAAGGCAGCCTCGTGGTTGATGCCTGGTGGCCCAGACTCCGATGTCATTTTGGCTTCACGAATTCGTTGGGCACGAAATGTGTCAGGCATGAATTTTCCAGCGTCAATGCCGCGAGAGGATGCCGAACAATTTTGCTTTGACGCTCATTCAAAACTTGAAAACACATTTGTCGATCCAATTATTATTGACCCTGCAACAATCGACGTCGGTGACAAGTTGCTGCTGATGGAAAGGTCTATCGCATCTCCCAAAATGCTCAGTTCCAAGTATCCGAACTTAGTAATTTTTGAGAGTGATGAAAGTATTAGCTTGATGGTGAACGAGGAGGATCACTTTCGTTTGCAAGCTTACGCCGCGGGGCTCAACTTTTCAGTAGCAAATAATTTGGGTCAGCCTGCGGTTGGGAGAGTTGGCCATTTTTTTAGATTTGCTGAATCTTCACGCTTGGGCTTTTTGACAGCATGCCCATCGAATGTGGGGTCGGGATTGCGCGCCAGCGTATTGGCACATTTGCCAGCGCTGCACTTTAAGAAAGATGCGATGTCTAAGTTGGCTAATGCCGCACGCCGTTCTGGATTTACGGTAAGAGGAGTGCATGGTGAAGGTTCGGCCGCCTTAGGTCATATGGTGCAGATTAGTTATCAGGTGACGCTAGGGCCAAGCCATGACAATCAACTTGATAAAATTAAAAAGTTCGCCCAGGGTGTTGTTGATTTTGAGCGGGGGCTTCGTCGCGCATTTATTTCGAGCCCCAAGGCTCGTATGGAGTTGACCCGCAATGCTAAAAAAATCTTAGCGGACGTCGCGGCGAGTAAGCCAATATCGGCTCCACTGGCATTGAAGCGGCTATCGGTTTTACGTTTCGCAGTGATGTGCGAGTTGGGGGATGAGCTAAATATTTATTCGAGTGCCCATAATCTACTGACATATTTTGTGTATGTGCAGTCGGGGCATTTGCAGGGTAGGGTTGGGCGGTTGATGAACAAGAAAGATAGGGGTCGCGCTCGGGGGGAGATGTTGAAAAGAATACTCCTCCTCCCCACCTAGGACTCTGACCCCAAATATTGGGTCATAAAGACCCAAAAAAAGAAAATTGGAATAG
>CAZWVI010000006.1:0-118759 GCA_964637165.1 uncultured Planctomycetales bacterium | reverse complement strand
TACGGAAACATTTGTCTCGAAGACCCAGCGAACTGGGCCAGTGTCCCGTTGTTATGCTTCTTTCGTCAACACAACATCCACTTCCGGCATTCTTCCAAAAAACAACACTCCATCCGGTGGATTAATCGCCACATCAATATCAAAATTAAAACTACAATCCTTCACTCCCCAAAAATCATCCAAAATGACCGCCATCCCCCTCGAATCAACCCGCCTTAATTGCCAAGCCGAATGCCATATATTCAAACCATGTAAAACCTGGCGCCGTTGACCCCACGTCATTACCTTGCATCCTGGAGCTAACAATCCCAAATTTCCACTACATTTAGAATCCCCGCCAATTACATTATTGCCGGCCAAAATAACTTGATTGCGTGGTCCTTCCTGTGGGTCCCATCCACTCTCAACCCAAACAACAGCACCGCCGAGTAGCCGACAATCAACCAATGTTAAAGTATCACCGGGCGCCAATTTGAAAACTGCAGTTTTGCGCATTGTTACTCCCTCAAGCCGGCGATTTCCATCAAAGACCCGTACGCAATCACTGTTCGTCAAATAAGAATCCAGGTCCCAGCCAGGAGTATGAACCGGTTGCTCCAAATCAACTTCCAAGTTTTGGTCAAAGTTCCCACTACCATGCACCGTCCACAATTGTCCTCGCAAATTCATTCTGTCGACGTTTAGGTCAGGTTTTGGTCGCTGGTCATTCACTTGAAGCCACACCCCTGAACTTGCCAAATCACTGAAATGTTTTTCACCTTCATGTGAAGATTGCGCACCAGGTTGATATGTCCACCGCACGGCAGCATCTTCTATCCAAAGAGCATCACCGGTAATATCAACATTTATGCCATTCATATCACCTCCCAAAATTGACAATGCCTTGGTCCTAATCGGATCGCCTGGTTCAACCTTAATATCACTTTGCACCTTAGCGCGGCCTCCATCGGTCAGGCCTTCAATCAAAAAAGATGCCTCGGTTGGCTTGAAATCTGAGACTTCACCAGCTAATCGTTGAATGTCAAATCCAAGTCCATCCACAACCTGAACAACAGAACCGTTAGTTCCCGCCCAAGTAGGGTCCAAGGTCAATTGCCGCCGGGCGTACTCAACCCCCGACTGGGCAGACAAATCTGCCTGCAGCGCAATAACTTCCGACCCCGTACTTGCCATCTGATTTCGAATTGAATCTCCAAACGACAATGAAACCATGGCCAACAACCCGCTAATTAGCAGGGTCATTAATAGAACGGTGCCGCGTTCCGAATTTTTAGTAAGACGGCACATACCTCCTCACCCAGCTCGCTCCGCCAACTTGAACGTTATACGGCGAAGTAGAAGGAAGGCCAGCTTCATAACCAGCATCGACCGCGATATTCCACATAATCGAGATGCGATTAACAACTGGACTTCCATTGAAGTCAACGGTATTGCTCTCAACTAGCATGGTGGTAATGTTGTCAGCAACAACATCACTATTCGTTCCATCACTCACCATTACAGTCTTAGTGCTGGGATCCCATGTGTAAGTAAGAACATCTGGGTCGAGCGTGCCAGTTGTATCAACAACAACACTCCAGCCTGTCTGGGCATCACCACTAACATTCACGTCCATGCTGTAACGACAATCTTTCAGAATTCTATCCAACGCTCTACGTGCGGCAACTTGAGTGTGCACACGCCGGTCGCCAGCGCGCACGACTTCATAACTTTCAGTTGTTCCATAGAGGGCGCCAAACATAAGCACCATGGTCAATGCCGAGGCCATCATGACTTCCACCAAAGTAAAGCCAGATTTCATTCCGCGGCGCATTAATTTTTGCTTCATTAATTAACTCCAGGATTAACTTGCAAACTACCACTTAGTTGGTCCAAATCAATTGTCCAACTGCTTTCACGGTAAGTTACGGCCACGGCGCAGTCCACGTTGGAACGGCCGTTCGGTAAAAAAACAAAATCTGAGGCACTTCCGCTTACCGCTGAAAAAGTAACTCCATCTTCTAGATAACGCCACCCATTAGCGTCGGCCAGCGGGCCATCAACTGGTGTGCCATCGGACTTTTCAACGCGCCAGCGTGAGTTCTGTAAATCGGTGCGGAGCCAAGTAGTTTCCCAACTCGAACGAGCTAATGATCTTGACATTAACGCATCACTAAGAACACGTCGCACATCTGCACCAGATTTCTCACTGCTTTGCAATGATGGAACTAATACTGCCATCGACATTGCAACGATTGAGAGCACCACCATTACTTCAACTAAGGAAATCCCCTTAGCTTTTCCTTGACGGTTTGACTTAATCATTAACACCTTAATGCTCCGCCACCAACCATTTGGCATCGAGGATCATACGGCCGCCAGACCAACAAAAAACATTTACTACTCGCGTGCGCGATTCAAGTGGAAGAACTCCAATGCTTGGATCGAGGTCGTCTACAGCATCTATTTGAACTTCCAAAACTAAATCACCAACCCCAAGCAGCGGTTCACCATCACCCATAACTGGCGCCATGGTTAAGTCGTCGATCGCGTCTAGCTCATCGACATCCATTGGGAAGGTGTGCTCGCGCAACTCGCGCACTGCGGTGACTGCCGTGGCAGTTGCCTCAGTACCTCCAAGTGCCCGCAAACTCATACGTAATGACGCGACAGCGGTTGTTCCGACCAAAACAATCAAGAGGACGGCAATGCTCAACTCCAACAAAGTGAAGCCTTGTTTGCGTCCGCTTAGCAGTGCAGTTTTTCTAAGAGTTTTGCGAGTAGTTTTCATTAGCCAACAAATTTTGCCATTTGCATGATTGGTGTCATTAGAGCGACAACGATGAATCCAACGATCGAGCCTGCTAATACAACGGTTGCTGGTCCAAGTAATCCAGTGAAAACTTCAAGTGCGGCCTGGGTTTCTCGGTCGAGGAATTCCGAAGCTGTTCGCAAGCTTGAATCGAGTGATCCAGAAGATTCACCGGCAACCATCATTTGCACTAGCGCCGGAGGTAGGCCAGCACCCTCAAGAGCTGAGTGCATTGGTCGTCCGCCGCGCACAACGGCGGCGGCACTTTGCCAGTGAGCTCGTAGGCGCGGCAGTTCGGCAACTTGAGCAGCGTGTTCCAAACCGCTTAGGATCGGCACGCCAGACTCCAAAGTTAACGCTAATGTATTTACTGAACGAGCGATGTACGCCTTGTGGATTAATGTTCCAATTACCGGGAGGTGTGAAACCAAATCAAACAAGGTGCCTTGAATTTTTTTACTCTTTACGGCAAAAATTGCACCGACCAGTAGGCTAATTCCACCAATTACTGCAAACATTGGCGACTCGCGTAAAAAGGTTGAACATGCCAACACCATCTTAGTGCTTGAAGGCAATAATTCTGGTCGCGACATCAACATACTTTCAAATTTTGGAACTAGCATTACCAAAATCCCAATTGTCATGAATGCAGTCATCACTAATAGAAAGCCAGGGTAAGCCAATGCTCCCCGGATTTTACTGCCCAATTTAATTTGCTTGTCGAGCAGTTCAATGCTGCGTCCGAGTGATTCATCAAGAGCACCAGCGCGTTCTCCGGCCGACAGCAAGTGCACAACATATTTTTCGAAACAACTGGGTAAACAATCCACGGCATAGGAAAGATCATGACCGTTTTCAATAATCGTGGCAATCCGTTCTAGTGCTTTAGATGCTTGAGGAGTCGCAGCATGTTTGCGCAAAGTCCGCAAGGCTGCCAATAATGGCACTCCAGCAGAAAGCATGGCGCGAAGTTGAATTAAAACATGCAAACTTTCTTTAGGCTTTAATTTAATTCGCGGATCGCGAAGAACCGGACCATCTTGATCCTGATTGCTCGCTTGATTTGAACCAATTAATACTCCGCCGCCACCTTGCTCGGTGATCTGTTTGCGGCCTTTTAGTACACTTCCTATGCTCATTCATTTCCTCCAGTTCTTAAAGCCTCTTCGAGCGTGGTTAGACCACTATTAACTCGACTAATAGAATTCTCAAACAGAGAAGTCATGCCATTTTTAAGCGCTTGCTTGCGCAATTCGGCCGATGATGGCGCGCGCGCAATTGTGGCTTGTAGTTCATTGTCCACGCGCATTACTTCAAACACTCCGAGGCGGCCGTTGTAACCAGACTTGCGGCATGCAGGGCAACCTGTCGCACCGTAGTGAGGCCCTTCGGCTAGACCGAAGTCGGCAAAATTCTCGCGTACTGTACTTGGAAGTGCAACTGGTCGTTTGCAGGAATCACACAATTTACGGGCTAGTCGCTGAGCCATTACCGCGCGCAGAGTTGCCGCAACTAAAAATGGTTCAACGCCCATTTGGATTAGTCGGGTCGCGGCGCCGGGGGCATCATTGGTGTGCAAGGTTGCTAAAACTAAATGTCCAGTGAGCGCCGCTTCTACCGCGATTTCCGCAGTCTCTTTGTCGCGAATTTCACCAATCATGATTACGTCCGGATCTTGACGCAACAGTGCGTGCAAGCAATTGCCAAAACTAAGGCCGGCCTTGTAATTGATTTGGGTTTGGTTAACTCCAGGTATTGCTCGTTCAACTGGATTTTCAACGGTCGAGATATTAGTTTCTGGAGAAACTATTTCATCAAGCACACTGTAAAGCGTAGTGGTTTTACCTGAACCAGTTGGGCCGGTTACTAAAACCAATCCATGAGGTGCGCCAATTGCTTCGCGCATCCAATCCAAATTACTGTTGGCAAGACCAATCTCTTCAAGACTCAAACATTTCGCTTGACGGTCTAATACTCGCATCACAGTTTTTTCACCGTAAACGGTCGGCATGGTGTTGACGCGCAAATCAACATCGCGTCCAGCCTCGCTAAAGTGTACACGTCCATCTTGGGGGAGACGTTTTTCAGAAATGTCACAGCCCGCAAGCACCTTAATGCGTGCGGTCAGCTCGCGCCCATCTTCCATGACAAAACGACTTACATCGTGGAGACGACCGTCAACTCGGTAACGTAGCAAATATTCGTTTTCGCCTGGTTCAATGTGAATGTCACTGGCGCCTTCAATTAGGGCATTCAACAAAACTTCATCGAAGCGATCGCCAACATTGCTGGCATGATCATTCTCGCATGCGGCGCCGTTACCAGCGGTGCGTTGCAATAAATCCAACCCGCGTTGAATCTCTTGGCCAGTAGTTACAACCGCCACAACTTCATATGAACAACAACGACGAATCGCATCAATCGCGTAAACATCGGAGGGGTCCTCAACAGCAATTGCTAAACGACCATCAGCGGCCAGCAAAGGCAAGGCCTTGTGCGCGCGTAGTTCGGCCATGGAAACTCCATGTTCTAGAGTTACATCAAGAACATGATCGCTAACCGGCATGATTGCCTGCATGCCATGTTGTTTGGCCAAGGCTATCGCAAGTTGTTCTTCATTTATAAAATCACTTTCAACTAGGACTTGACCCAGGAAGGCATCTTGACGCTTAGCAGTTGCTTCAATTGCCGCTTGAAGTTGCTCGTTTTCCAACCAGCCAAGTCGCACTAACAATTCACCAATCCGTTCATCAGGGTTGGCGGTAGTGGGTGGGTAGGGAGTGGTGAAATTGAAAAAATCAAACTCCTCGGTGATTTGTAAGGCCGAACAAGCTGCCCACAAACTTTTCGATGGTGAACTGATGCTGACCTGCAAGCCTTTTAACTTGAGTTTGCGAAATCCTTCAAGAAGAATGCTAATTCCTTCTGAATCAACCGACTCAACTCCAGCTCCATCTATTTCGCCACCACTAATCGAAAGCGCGTCAAGTAATTGCTCAAGATCATTGCGCCGCGAGTACTGGAGTACTGCTGGCAGCCACAAAGAACTCGGCTTTACTTTGAAGTTCTCAAATCCTTGAGTTGTTTGCTCGACGCTTTTTTTAATGCTCATTAACAACAACTCCAGTTATGTTGCGGTTACATAGCCCCAACAATAATTCAGCTGCGCGCAAGCCTGGACGCTCTTGTAACGCGATTAGTAATGCACCCTTGGCGGCACTCCAACGCTTACGTCCAATGTCAAGCTTGGCCTGAAGCAAATGCTCGCGCCAATTTCTTTGGTCAACTTGAATCTTGTTAAGCACTGTTTGAGCTTGGTCAGACTTTTTGTTAGCCCATAGAACACGAGCTAAACCGGCAATCACATGGCTGTCGGCTCGTTCATTATTTACCAAAAAACGATAAAGACGTTCGGCACCGACAAGATCGTTGTTCTGTTCGGCGAGCATCGCGGCACTAAGAACTGGGTCAACATCACGCATGGCGGTTCCTAAACGCGATTCCAAAACACTTGGCGCTGGTATTGCTGGATCGCGCTCGAGTGCTTCGGTGTAAGCAGTTGCGGCCGCTTCTAGTTGTCCTTCAGCTAAGTAAAGGTCGCCAGCCGCTGCCCACGCTTGGGCGTCTTCCGGGTTGTCGGCCAACATTGTTTGTACAAAATCGTTAGCTTGACTTTGTTGGTTGTTGGCAGAGTAGTAGGTGATTAAGGCACGGGCCACTTCGGGGCTTTGCATGCCATTCTCCCAAGCCATTTCCAAAACTGCGTTAGCTTCTTCATCGCGCTGATTTTCTGAGAGTGATGCGGCCCAAACTAATTGACATTCAAGCTGTTCAGGGGCAACCATCACTGCGCGTTCTGCAAACACTAAGGCCTTGCGACTTTGTCCACCTGCCAACATGATGCGCGCTAAGGCCGCGTGACTTGACGCGTCTTCAGGATCAAGTTCGCATGCTTCTTGAAGATAGCCAGTGGCTTCTTCAGAGAGACCTTTTTCAAGGGCCCGCCATGCGAAAGTGCGCAACACATCTCCGCGCGATTCACGCCAATTGTCGCCATCAATCACCTCGCCACCTGAAATGGTCGGAGTGCTTTTTTCGATACTGGTGGTGGTACTGCATGAAGCCAGCGCCAACATTATTAAAAGTGTCAGGGAACGAATCATTTGTTCTCCATTTGCTCGATTAGGTTTACGGCATCTTCAAGTTCGCGTTGCTCAAGCTCGGCATCGCGTAATTCAGCCGAACAGTGCTCGGCAAGGGCGGCTAAGTCTGGGTCAGCCGGCATTGCCGCAAGTCCCCATTCAGCCTTGGCGAGGGCCAGCTCTGAATCACCTTTGGCGAGCGCAGCTCCTGCTTCGGCGTACATGCGACGTGCGTATGAAGGTCGTAAGTAACCGTGGTGTGATGATGCTACTTTGGCTTGAGCGGCGGCGAATCGCTGTTTAGCGTCGGCAGCGCGCGAGTCAAGCTCACTATCATCAATGATGTGGGGGGTTAGCATCACAATGATTTCATTGCGCACTTCAGTTTGAGTTTCGGTCTTAAATAAATTGCCGATCCAAGGAAGAGAACCTAGTAAAGGTACCTGGCTGGTTGCGGTTGAAACTGCATTTTCCATCAGGCCACCAATGACTACGGTGTGTCCACTGCGCACCAAAATGTTGGTAGTAACTTCGGTGGTGCTTTCATCTGGAAGACCAGTTGTTGGATTGATATCTCCATCTGAATTTTCGGGATGGATTTCCATGCGCACATAGCCGTCATCCGAAATGAAAGGGCGGAACATTAAAGAAGTTCCAACTTCTAGGAATTCAACGTTTTCGCTAGTTGTAGTCTGGGTAGTGGTGGTGGTTTGGTAACCAAGTTTGCGGCCAACCAAAACTTGCGCAGCGTGCCGATTCAAAGTTAAAACTTGTGGATTTGACAGAACCGTAGCGTTGCCAGTTTCTTCGAGGGCTGAAATGAAAACTCCAACTTGATTGCGCAAAATGCCCATATGGAGGCCTTTGTCGCTAGGGTTGGTGAATCCTGTTTGGCTGAACCCAAGTAACCAATCTTGCAGTTGGCTACCAGCAACATCAGCTCCAGTAAAGCTGTCGGTTACATTGGTGCTACCACCCATGGCCTGGAAATCAATGCCACCTAAGGCGGTAAAATCTACTCCAAGCGACGCGTTGTCCGACAGGCTAACTGAAAGAATGGTGGCCTCCACCAAAACTTGTTTTGGTGGAAGGTCCAGTTTGCTGACTAGGGCTTTAACTCTTCGCAAACTTTCTTTGCGAGAATAAAGGACTAACATTTCACGAGCCGCGTCGTCGCTTTTGCCAACTGAGCTGCTTAGATCACCTAAACTGTTGTCATTACTTTCGGGGCCCGTAATGACTTTTTCCTCAGCAGAGAGGAGTGGGCTAATCATCGGCAACAAGTCTGCCGCGCGAATGTGATTTAAGTAAATCACCACAGGGTCAAAAGGGCTTGCGATACTACTGATTTCGCCGTCCTCATTTTCAACATGAGCGGGCTTGACCATTAGAAAGCCATTCTCTTCAACAGCGTGAAAACCATTTGCGGCAAGAATGCGTTGCAATGCTTCACGGACAGGTGCGTCAAACAAGTTAATGCTTACAGAACCTGAAACCTCGGGGCCGTAAACTAAGTTCAGTCCGTAGTTGGAACTAAACATTTCCAAAACCGATCCCAAGTCCTGGTCACGGAAGTTAATCGTCACCGTTTCACTTGCCGGTAATTGTGAATCCTCTTGAGCAAACGAAACCGGTGCCCAAGTAAGGCACAGGGTGCTGACAAGAATCGTGTTTAGCAAGTGTTGGTTTTTCATTGGACGTTCTGGGTGGGTGAGGGTGCAGAGCTCAGTTGCACAGTTAGTCGTCGGCTGCCATCAAGCAGGTCGACTTCGCGGGCACGAACCCTCTCTAAGAAATATCGGCCAAAATAATCACCTTCCTGAACTCGAATCCCCTCAAATAGCGCGTATTTGACGTTTTCGAACAAAACAGTGCCGCTTAGACGCGGTGGGGATAAAAGCTCAGCCTTGGCTAAAAAACTGTCTTCAACAGGTGTTTCGACGGTTTTTTGCGGAGACGGCGAGGATATTTCAGCCAATTTAGGCTTATCTAGGTGCAATCCCAAAGGGCCCTTCCAGGTCTTCAATTTAGCTATCGCCATCTCAAAACTGTGGATGTTAATGCTTTGTGTAGCGGAGGCTACGTCGCTTGTCGGGGTCACAGCTGGGGTAATTGGTGGAGCAATCGAGGTATTTGGAGTAGTTTTCTCAACCGCTTCACTTTCGTTGCCAAACAAGATTCCCGACCAACTCCAGGTGGCGATTAGCACACAAGCACCAAGGGCAAAGGCTTTGCCTTTACTGCGCTTGAGCTCACTTTTGATGTTTTCTAAGCCGCTCATCCCTGGTCCTCCATTGAACTATTTCCAATGTTCGGGATAGTGAAATTTGCAGACAGCTTTACGCCGCCATCGGAGTAGTGATCGCTTGGCATTTTTAATTCCACGTCATTAAAGCGAACCCGGTATTTACCGCGTTCAAGTTGGTCAATAAAACTGACCAAGTTTTCCCATGTAGATTCAGCTTCGATTCTCCATTCAGGAGTTTGTTTACTGGTGTCGTTTAATTGTTTGATGCTACGCACATCAAAACCGATGCTCCGACCAACTGCCAGCACACGTTTTTGCAAAAGCACTGGATTCAAGTCGTCATCTAAGTTCTCGAGCTCTTGACTTGCTAAGGGTTTTAATTCATTCCATTCGCTTTGTAGCTGATTGCTGTTGCTCACCTTCAATTGGTTTTGTGCAACAACTTGTCCGGCATTGGCAAGGCGGGTGAAAGCATCTTCGCGCAATTCCATTGAGTTGCTTGCAGAGCCAAACCAGAAAACCGCAGGGATTACCGCTGCGCCTAAAAAGAAAACACTTCGATGTGGGGTAATCATTGTTTCGCTCCAATACTCTCTAAAAGCACGTTGTTGCCCTTTAACAGGATGTCCACGCGTAATGCGTCAGCGTTATCTTTGACCACTTCAACGTGGCCAGTGCTGGCACTTTCGTAAGCTGTGAAGTCCCGCAAGCGCCGCGGAAGTTCCAACAAGGCTTGATCGCCATTAACTTGACAAGTAATAATTAAGTCAAGTTGCGGGTCGGCTTGACCAATGACGCTCATGTTCTTAGCGTCGTAGCTCCACTTAACCTTTTGTATTGACACATCTTCGCCAGCAGCGGCAGAAATACCTGCCAACAACCAGCCACTAGTAGGGGCCGACAAGTGTTGGCAAAGTGGATCGAGGCGGTCAGCGTAGTAACTCATCTCACGGTAAACACCGTTAAGTTGGGCACCGGCCACCAATGCATCTTCATCGGGCTGTTCGGCATCCAATGCCTGACCTTGTAGGCCGTGACTATTCCAAGCGAAGGCTTGGCTAAGGCTCAGGCACAGTACCGCAAAGCCACATAAAATTGCGGCGCGGCGCGGAGTGCGGCGACGCTCTAAATGGGCATTAAACGCTTCTGCTGGCAGAAAATCGGCTGTTTTCATTCGTAACCTCGCATGCTAAGTCCAAGGGCTGAACACCACATGTGCTCCTCCGCTAGAACTTCGTTGGGGGCATCGATGCCCAGGGCGGTAAATGGTTTGGCTAAATTAATTGGAAGTGAAATCGCGCCACTAAGAGCGTTTTCTACTTCGGGAAGACTCGCACCAAATCCACAAAGTTCAATGCGGCTCATGTGTACTCCCTTGTTGCGGGTCGCAAAGTGCCGTAAACAGGCACGGATTTCTTGGGCCAAACCTTCAGACTCACTACGCAATGCATGAAGTACTTCAACCGCGTGGCCAACTGCGTTGCGATGCATGCAGGCAATGCTTGAGGCATCGATTGTCGCTACATCAGAGTCGTCTTCAACCGGTGCGAACAAATCAGTGCTATCAATTGCTTCGACCGGTGTAAAGTTGGCGATTGTGGTTTGTAAGCGATTCAGCAGAACCTCGCCAGTTAGTTGCATCGGCTTTAAAAATTTAATTTCACCTTGGCAAACAATTCCAAAAAGTGAATGGTTAAAGCCAATGTGAAGAAAACCCCAAGGGTCTTCCAAATCACTGTTTACTGCCGACAGCGCGCGCGCAATTGGGAATGCACTAGTTTCAATTCCGCACGGGCGTAAGCCTAAAGCTTCAGCAGCATTTTGCGTGCGGCGCAGTTCTGAAGAACCAGTCGCGAGGAGCAAGTACTCATCACGCGCCATTGCATTTTCATCACTGTTCATTACTAAGTAGCGATAACTAATTCCTTCGGGATCTTGGATTGCTCGGCTAGCGGTGTCTTGGAGCAATTGTTCCTTACGGTTTTGTGCATCGGCTTCAATCGGTACCAAGTTAACACTAGTGCTGGCGCCATTAATAGCCAGCAGCGAATCTTTGCCATGCAGTTTTAAGCGCGTCAATTCTTGTTTGGCCATTGCCGCTGCTTGTGAATGCCGACCAGTTCCGCGCGCGGCATAGACAGCCGAACTAGAAACGGACCAACCACTCGAAGCTTCTTTTAGTTGCAGGATTCGAGTGTCTAATGCGCCAAAGTGAATTGCGATGGGTGAGTAATGAGGGATGAACTTCAAGAACCTTTCCGGTTAGGTTGGTGATTCACTGCAACCGGTGCCAGTGCATCGGTTTCAGTGCTGACGCGAGGTTTGCTGTCAGCAGTTGGAGTTGATTCGGTAAATTCATCGAGCGCGCTTAAAGCAAACATCGACAAAACTGCGAAACAAAGTGCGGCAAAGAATGCCGGCATGGGACGTTTTTGGAAGGGATTTCTCACAGGCTAAAAACAGCGTCGCCGTCGGGGGTAATGGTTAATGTGTTGGCGCGGAATACGCCTGAATCTGTGAAGTAAACCCAGCCGGTTGAATCATCGGCAGTTGGAAAACTTGCGCTGTTGGTAGTAACCAACACGGTGTCCAATAAATTGAACGGGTTGGCCGGAATTCCTTCACTCAGGTAGGGGCCAAAGGGATAGCCAGAAGTTCCAACTACCGCCCAGTTACCTGCAATGTCCGTGGCCATTTCAAGTTGGCTGCGAAGAGCAGTTTCATTCCAATCACTTCCGTTGTCTCCGGGCAATTGGCTCTGGTGCTGAAAACTGTAGTAATCAATTGCGGTGCGGACTCGCTGCAATTCTTGCTTTACCGAAGCAACCTCGGCGTCAGCAATGCTGTCCTTGAAGGTCGGGACCGCCATTCCGGCCAAAACCATCATGATTGCCACCACGATTAGAGTTTCGATTAGGGTAAAGCCACGTTGTTGAGTGCTGTGCATGTTTGTGAGGTGGGTAGAAAACCCAGCACCCACTAATCGGCTAAATTCCGCGCCTGGCTTGAATAAGAAGCCGCCAGGCTTCCTGTTGGGAGCCTGGCGGCGAATGTAAGTTGTTTACTTAAAGGTGTTTACGGCAAAAACTTCTTAGATTCCTTAATCTTTTTAGGCAAATATTCATCGATTACGAAGTTAAGCCCCCATTTGGCAAAAGCCTGCTGCTCAGCACGCACTCCCATTTTGAGCATCTGCTTGATGGCCTGTTTCCATTTAGGGTGAGCCTGGAAGAAAGGGTCATTCTTTAAGGCATCTTTGGCGCGCTTGATGTCAACCGGCAACAGCGGGTGGGTGGCATCTTCAAGGCCAAAGTCAATAATGTCCTGCGGAGTCACCCCCATGAAAGTGGCGGTCGGCACGCAGAACTTTTCATTCACGTGGGCGGCCGCGCCTGACCCCACTTTGAGGGTGCGGTAAATGTTGCAAATTCCGTAAGGATCGCAGTCGACGAAAGCGTAAACCGGAAGTTTTAAATCGTCGGCCAAGCGTCTCACAAAACGCCGTGTCGCGCGGGTCGGCACGCCTCCCATTTCGACCAAAATGCAATTAGCATTCCGCCAGTAGCGATGGTGGTTGAGGCGTTGGAACATACCACCAGTTTCAATTGCAATGATGAATTCGGCGCTGGTTTCAAAGCCTAAATGGTCCACCGAAGACGGCACCGTGTAGGCGCCCGAACCCATGGCCGCGCAATCCGAACGAATCGGGTCACCAGTTTCAGGGTCGCGGTCAATTACGGTTAAAGCACCGACAACTGAACCACCATGTTCCTCAGGAACAAAGCGTAAAATTTCACGAGTGATTCCTTTGAGTGAGAACATGCCTTCGATGTCATCAAGCACCGCATCTGATTCACGTTGCTCCTTGAACTTGGCGTCTCCCCAGTTTTTGGAAACGTAATAGGCTTCTCGTTTGGTCGCGAAATCTTCATCACTAACCATGTCCTTGGCCAACGACATTAAGCGCAAAGTTTGAGCAAAAGTCTTGACTGAATTTACATCCAAGGTGCGTGTTTTCAAATTACCGGCCATTTCAAAGTAGCCAGTTTTCTTGTCGTAGGTGACGTTTGAAAGATTACGCTGCGGCATGGTCATCGATGGCAAGGTACCTTTACTGGCAACTTTGTAAACATCTTTGGCTGATTCTTGAATCGAATCTAGGGCAACTAAACGCAACTCGGCCTTGGCCTTGTCGAGATCGGTGCTGACCGCTTTGCTTTTGCTAGATTTCTTTTTGCTAGCTTTTTTCTTGGTGGTTTTCTTTTTAGTTTTTCGAGCAGCCATTAGATCTTGCGGGTTGATTCCATAGTTTCGCGAAGTGCGTCAACCGTGTCTTCGCGTTCTTCATCAGTAATGCCGAGTATTTCTTGAAGGCCAATGCCAACATGCGGCAAGTATTGCTCAATGTAGGTGCGTTTTTGAAATTCAGAGGCAACTCGCTTGCCTTTACGAATGTGCACGCCAAGCTTGCGTCCCGCTTCTTGTAAGGCCAGCTTTACTTCTTTTAGGATTTCAGGATAAGAGGCGATGGCCTCTTTGGCTTCCGATGTAAAAGGCACCCAAACGCTTGCCATGTGGATGAAAATCGCCGCAGAGCCAACTGGAAGCGCGCCGCGCGATTGAGAAAGACCGTAGTTTTTCCAGGACGTTTGCACCGCCGCTTTGGTGAACCCACAGCCTGATTGTTGGGAAAGAAGCGGTACGCGATTAGCAAAGCGCATTAGGCGAACCGAATCATCAGCGTTACCGAGCAAGTCTTCAGTGTCGGTAGTGCCACGTTTCTTTTTGGTCTTTTTAATCCGCCCACTTTGGTCAACTTCAAGGTTGTCGCCGCCGGGTTTTGACCAAGCAAGGCCCACTTCAATTTGAAATGGATTGCCGCGGTAAACCGAAGGTGGCCGCGTCGCAACCGCATAGAAATCGGCATCACATTCCTTCATCAAGCCTTCGCGAATTCGTTCATCACCAATCGGTGATAAGCAAGTTGTCGGCGGGGCGGAAATTTTGGTTTCCTGAATTGAGCGGTAAAGTCGATCGGCTTCTTGGCGAGCTACCCGACTTGGGTAAGTACGGTCGTTAAGACCAGCGGCCTTAATGATTTCTTGAGCTTTCTTCTTGCCAACGCGGCAGAATTCATCTTGCAGAAAACCAATCAACCAACGCGAATTCGTTTCACGCAACATGCGAATGAGTTCGCCTAGCTCCACTCCATAAGGGTGGGGTTTGATTTCGTCCGACCGCTCCGGAACATCTTGTACGCCACGTTCATAAACTCGCGCTTCACCCTTCATCGCAGGGGTGAGGTAAGTGACTTGGCAGTGTGGGTTGGCTACGGCCGTTTGTTTTATGTAGTCATCAACAGACCGCAGGCCGCGTTTATAAATAGCCTCAAGTTCAAGTTCGAAGCGCGTGCCCTGTTTACGATGCCATTCGCTAAGTTCTTCTTCCTGCGTTATCATCGGCTTGTTCTTGGCCGAGTCCATTTGCAAAGTTAGAAATTGAGCTTTGCCACGCTTAGTTTTGGAAGTAATAATCGCCCCTTTGCCGGTAGTCATTTGACCGTAAAGCAAGGCCGCAGAAATTCCAATCCCCTGTTGTCCGCGCGACTGTCGGCGGCTGTGGAATTTCGATCCATAGAGCAATTTCCCAAAGATGTTTTGGATTTGTGCTTTGACGATACCGGGGCCATTGTCCTCGACCACGATGCGAAAGCGATCCTCTTCGAGTTGGTGAATTTCGACCAGAATCTCGGGGAGAATTCCAGCCTCTTCACAGGCGTCAAGTGAATTATCTACGGCTTCCTTAATTGTCGTAAGGAGGGCTTTTTGTTTGTTGTCAAAGCCGAGAAGGTGGCGGTTTTTGGCGAAAAATTCGGAGACCGAGATCTCCTTTTGCGCCTTGGCCATGTCTTCGGCGGTGGAATGTTTTTTGCGGGCTGCCAAGCGTGTTCTCCCTTTAGGGGTTGCGCCTAGTTTGCCTGATTTGCCTGAGGATTTCCACCCTCAGCTGAATAAGTCGCCAGATTCTCGGAGTAACTCCGAGGCTGCTTTGGGTATTGCTCCCAATAAACCCCCAAATTATCAAATAAATACAAATGCAACTTTTTACAAAAGGTAAAGCAACTTCCTAGCCGATGAAGCCATGAAGCGAGTTCTAAATCAAGCTCGTGGAACAACAAAATGGCCTCAGAAAAGCAAATCCCCTCATCAGAAACACCCAACTCGAAAGTCGTAAGTCCTTCTGAGAAAACTGTTTGCCAAGATTCACTTGAACAGTGGAGCGACCTAGTTTGGTACGTCGTAAACCGAATAAAGGGTCGTTTGCCGGCCTCGGTTTCTGAAGAAGAACTGTTCTCAGCTGGGCAGATTGGCCTGTGGTCAGCTTCTCAGTCATATGACCAGGAGCAGGGAGCCAGTTTTAAGACCTACGCCTATCACCGAATTCGTGGGGCAATCCTCGATGAATTGCGCCGCTTGGATTTTTTGCCGCGAACCCAACGTGAAAAGGCCAAACGCGAGGGGGTCGATGCCCCAAGTTTCAGTAGTTTGCCGACCGACGAGAATGGCAATGAACGCCTAGCAGCCAATGAAGTAGCGGCCGAATGCGAGAATCAGGAACTAATTGAGATAATGCGCGAGAAGATCCTTGATTTGCCTGAAAAAATGCGGGCGGTTATGAGCCTCTACTATCAAGATGGCTTAAAAATGCGCGCTATTGCTGCGCAGTTGAATTTAACCGAGAGCCGTGTAAGCCAAATACACACTAACGCCGTGGCCCGCTTGAAATTAATGATGGGTGGGAATGAGCAATAGATACTGACCCAGCACTTGGGGTCAGAGTCTGAGCGGGGTAGCATTCCCTTATGCTCCACCGCATACCCTTCCTTGCACTTGCATTCTCAACAGTCGTAGCCAGTTCTCCGGCACAACTTCCAACTTCATGCGAAAAGGTGGTCGATTATGAAATTGACGTAACTTTGGACGACGATGGGCGCACCATTTTTGGCACCTTGAATCTGGAGTGGACCAATCGGACGAAACATTCAACTTCTCAATTAGTTTGGCACGTTTACAACAATGCCTGGTCAAATAAGAATTCAGTCTTCATGCGTGAAGCACATTTGTTTGGTGATGATCGCATGCCACTTGATTGGGCGGCGAGCACCGAGATTTCAGCGGCACGCATTTATCCAGATGATGCATCGGCAGCGCGCAACTTGACGATTAATTGGCGCCGTCAACCAGATGCACCAGAGGACCGTACGGTTATGGAGTTGCCACTACCAAAGCCAGTTGAGCCCGGCCAAAGTGTAAAAGTGAGTTTGGATTTCACCACGGTTATGCCGCCGGCCTATCGACGTAGTGGTGGCGATAACGATAGAGGCTATATTCACGCGGTCCAATGGTTTCCCAAGGTCGGCGTATTTGAATTGAAGGACGGCCAAGCATTTTGGAATTGTGAGCCGTATCATTACTTGACCGAGTTTTATGCTGATTATGGCACTTGGGAATTGCGTCTAACTTGCCCTAAACGATACGCCGATAAGGTCGCGGCAAGCGGCACTCGTTCAACTAAGGTCGAAACAAATTCCGACACCGTTACTTACACTTTTAATGCTACCGACATTCATGATTTTGCTTGGACTGCGGATCCTGATTTCGATGTTCACAGCGTTTCATTCCACCAATTACTTGAAGAAAACAATTGGCGTGATCGAGAACTTGAGCAGCAACTTGCCGATGCGCTAATTGGCGAACCCGGATTTGAACATATCAAATCAGTTGCTGATTTATTCCCGCGTGATGTCGAAATGATTTTGATGTTACAGCCAGAGCACAGTGAATATGCCGATGCCTACTTAGAAGCGACGGCGAAATCTCTTTACTACTTTGGAATTCAATATGGTGAATACCCGTACGCAACAATATCAATTATTGACCCGGCTCATAACGCCCGTCAAACCGGCGGAATGGAGTACCCGCGCCTGTTTACCGGCGGTACTCGCAAAGGTCGCGCCGCTCGCACCTTGTCACCCGAAGGTATAACTATCCATGAGTTTGGCCATCAATTTTGGTATGGCCTAGTGGGTAATGACGAGTTTAATCACGCTTGGTTGGACGAAGGATTTAATACCTTTAGTACCCAACGTGTGAAAGCTATGGGGTGGGAGAAATCACTTGCGACGTACAATGTTTTGGGCAGTGAATATTATGGCCAAGCACCAGTTAGCATGCCTTCATACGGAAAAGGTAACGCCTTGAGCTTACTCTCAATGCAGCGTCTGGAAACTCCCGACCTTGGTTTTATGCCGCCAATAAGTCAAGAACTTCGTCGCGATACTAGCCTGATTAAATGGGCGCGTGAACTTCCGCCACTTAGCTATTACCCAGAAGTCGAACAAGATGCGGTGTTGTCATTGCGCGGCGCATTTAACAGTGATTGGTCCGATCCTTTGGCAACTCCTACATTTAAATTGCTCAATGGCCAAATGCGCCGGGTAAACGCCTATTCGCGCCCGGCCTTGACCTTGGAAACTTTTGCACGATTGATGGGGCCAGTAGCCTGGACTCGCGTGATTCGTGGCTATCATGAAAAACATCGTTTCGGCCATCCGCAACCACTTGACTTGTTGGCAATGATTGAAAAGTATGCTGGTGGAATTAAAGTTGCTGGACATGTGTTGAATTGGAAAAGTATTTGGAATCACGCTTACCAACAAAATGACGTTCTTGATTATGGAATTCATCGCCTTAGTTGCAAAACTGCTCTTGAGAATGAAAACAATTTTGACGTAACTTTGGAATTGCGGCGCTTGGGTGAATTTAAACTCCCAGTTGAAATACTCGTCACTTGGGACGACGACAGCACCAGTGAATTGTCCTGGAATGGCCAAAGCCAATGGTGGCGTAAGTCGTGGCCTAATTCGTCAAACCAAATCAAATCGGTGGTGGTTGACCCACAGCGTCGTTTGTTATTGGACCGCGATTGGATGAATAATTCACAACTTTTAGAAGCCGATGAAAAACGTGCTTACCGATTAGGTTTGCGTGCATTACTGTGGGCGCAACAAGTTCTCCACTACGCCGGAGGCATGGGGTGAGCGAGCAAAACAAAACAAATACTGAGCCAACACCAATGCCTGACACCACTATGGTCGTCGATGCATTTCCAACCGAAGAGGAGCAAGCTCCACAACATGCTGCCGCTGCCCAAGCGCAAACAACGCCCGAGCCGGGGTCGCCACGCAAGCGCGTAATTAGTCATGTGTTTTCTGGTTTAGGTCTCGCCCTAGGCCGGCCGCGCGTTCTACTAACCCTAGTTTGTTTGTCGCTGTTACTGGCCTTGCCAACAGCTGTCGCGGTTTATCGTGATGCCTTAAGTGGTGTTGCCCAGTTAGTTGAGCACCCAACCGATGCGAAATTTGATTTCTTACAAGTCGCGCCAAGTTGGGTTTTGGGAGAGTGGCAGCGTTCTTCACCCGGATTGATGAGTGGGGTCGGTTCGGCAATTACCCCTAGCGTGTTGGCCGCCTCGATTTTTGGTTTATTGGTTTGTGCGGGCTTCATGGGAATTGCCGCATCTCGTAAACGCGAACATTCGCTAATCTCATTCTTACGTGAAGGTGGCACTTGGTTCTTCCCATTTTTCAGGACATGGATTCTCGGAATGCCACTGTTCTTTGCGGTAACTTGGCTGTTTTGGTCTAACCCAGGTGATTGGGTTATGAAACAATTTTTAACAGATGGCGACATCAACCAAGCCAACTCAGAATCAATTGCGCGCTGGATTACCGGAAGTCGCGAAGTGCTTTACCTACTGGCTTTAGTGGTAGTGGAACTTTGCCTGGACCTCGGTCGAGCAGCAATGGTGGTCGGCGGAAAATCATCGGCCTTATTGGCGGTGTTACGCGGTGTCGGGCAATTCTTACTCGAACCATTGCGTGCATTAGGAGTAGTGAGCATTGGCTTTGCAATTGAATTAGCCTGGCTGGCGGTTTGCCTTGAAGCGGCTAAACGCGAACTGATTCCGATGTGGAGCTTGGCAGTGTTGATTCCGCTCGGTCGCATAAGTTGCCGCGGTGCGCGCTATGCCGGTTTGGTCGGTTTAGTAGGGGAGACTAGAGCCGCTCCCAGCAACAGCTAAAAGTTTCTTTCAAGTTGCGCCTTGCCTTAACAGTGACAGGGTCTATTAATTGGTGGCGGCAGAAATTCATTCAGGTCGCCAAGGAGCCACCATGAATACATACACAGCTTCGGACTTAATGACTTCCCGGTTAATGACCGTTCCCGCCAACTTGGGACTGCGTGACTTGACCGACTTTTTGCGTGACAATGCCATCCACGGTGCCTTGGTAAAAGAAGGTGATCGCCTGGTCGGCGTGGTGTCATACACCGATTTGATGGTGTACTTGTCAGACGAATTCGTTGACACCGAGCACAACTTCTCCCGAACTTTCGTGCCTAGCCCGGAAGAAGAAAATTATCAGGAGTTTGTCAATTTGCTCGATGGTGCCACCGTTAATGACATCATGACTCCAGCAGTTTTTACGTGTGATAAGCAACAGACTGCCGGCCAAGTGGCGGAATTAATGATGGAAAAAGAAATCCACCGAGTGGTGGTAACTGAGGATGGGGCAGCTATTGGATTGCTATCTGCAACCGACCTGCTCAAGGCCGTGAGTGCTTATGAGGTAGCTCTAACGGCTCCCGCGTCGGCGGGTTAATCGCGTACTTTTTAAGGTTTCACCGGACTTGGGGGTGCGGTGAAACCTTAGTTTTTTTATATCGCGCGTGCCTCGGGCCGCCCAACTGCTTAAACTACTTACCCCTCATTAACCGAGAACCATGACAGAAACATTTAAAGGAGCGGCCGTGTTTGGCCAGTCAGGTGGCCCAACAGTGGTCATCAATCAATCATTAATTGGCGCGGTAATCGAAGCGCTCAAGCACCCCGAAGCAATCACCCGAATACTCGGTGCGCGCCACGGCGTGCAAGGCATGATGAGTGGCGATTTGATCGACCTTGGCCTTGAAAGTAAAGAGTGTCTAGAAGCAGTGGCCCATGTTCCGGCGGCGGCGCTTGGCTCGGTGCGCATGAAGCCAACCGCGGAAGATGTCACGAAGATGATCCAGACCTTTAAGGCTTTTGACATTCGTTACTTCTTTTACATCGGTGGTAACGATACTGCTGAAACCGCGCACATCGTGGAGCAACTTTCAGCTGAACAAGGTTATGAAATGCGTTGCTTCCATATTCCAAAAACCATTGATAATGATTTGTGCGTAACAGACCATTGTCCTGGCTACGGCTCGGCGGCGCGCTTTGTTGCTCACGCCTTTCAAGGTGATGACCGCGACAACCGTTCATTGCGCGGCGTGAAAATTAACGTGGTGATGGGGCGACATGCTGGTTGGCTAACCGCTGCCGCAACGCTTGGCCGGCGTGACGAAAGTGATGGCCCGCACTTGGTGTACCTGCCCGAGCGCGTATTCAATCCTGAAAAATTTGTTGCTGATGTGAAGCAAGTTTATGAACGTTACGGTCGCTGTGTAGTTGCCGTTTCAGAAGGAATTCACAACGCCGAAGGCAAACCCTTTCTGCAAGTTTACGCAGAAGAAGCTGGTTCGGCACTTGCTGGTCAAGCTGACAGCCACGGCAATGTACAGTTGTCGGGCACCGGTGCTTTGGGCGACGCGCTCGCTAACTTGGTTAAGGAAGGCCTTGGAGATATTCGTGTGCGTGCCGATACCTTCGGCTACTTACAACGTTCATTCCCGGCTGACGTTTCACCGGTTGATTCCGGCGAGGCTCGCGAGTGCGGGGTTGCGGCAATTCGCGCCGCGGTCTCTGGCGACCACCAATCAGGTTCAATAGCCATGCGCCGCATCGAGGGTGCTGACTACCGTTGCGAACCATTCGTGACTCCTTTGAGTACGGTTGCCAAAGTAACCAAAGATATGCCAGAGGAATTTATCGATGGTGAGAACGCAGTCGCCCCAGCCTTTCGCGACTACGCCATGCCGCTTACCGGCGGCTTGCGCATGATGGCTGATTTCGAAGGCCATCAAGCCTAATCTTCACAGTAGTTTCACTCAGCACTCAAGCGTGCTACCAATAGCGAGTTTAATCTCAAGCCATGATTAGTTTCACCCTCCTAATGTTGCAGAGCCCAATTACGGTTCCAGCAGACACCCCATTGCCGATTCCGCAAGCTGCGGTTGAAAAATCAGTCAGCGTTTTTGGACGACTGCAATCCGATTTCACGATCTTGAACGATGGCGGCAACTTCGATGAAGGCGTTGAATTTCGCCGTGTAAGAGTAGGTGCCAAAGGCAAGTTGTCGGCGGCAACTTCTTATAAAGTAGAAATCGACTTTGCTTCAAATTCAAGTCCTTCAAAATTTGCTGACGCTTACTTGCAGATTAATGAATGTGGCCTTGGCACTATGAAAGTTGGCCACTTCAAGGAACCGTTTGGTTTGAATGAATTGACATCTAGTCGTTTCATTACTTTTATGGAGCGCTCACTTCCTGCGGGTTTTGCGCCATCGCGCAACCACGGACTTATGTTTTCCGACTCAACCGACTTGGTCACTTGGCAAGCAGGTGCTTTTTGGGATGCCGACGGCTATGGCGAGGACACTGACTTAGCTGGAGCCAACAATAATTCTTTCGGTGCACGCTTTGTTTTTCGTCCATGGATTGAAGATAAAGGCAAAAATTTAATGCATGTCGCTATGTCTTACAACAGCCGTAGTGGTACTAAAAATTTCCGTTCATACCCAGGCTCACATGAAAGTGATTCATGGGCGCAAACTTTAACCGATGCTGATACCTTCGGTCTTGAATTAGCTTGGACTGATGGTCCATTAAACGTAATCGCCGAAATGGCTGATACTGAAGCTATTGAGGGTGCTGGCAATGCATCTTCACTTCAAGCAAGTTGGTTTATTGGTGATCAGTACCGTGGTTACAAAACGTCTTCCGGTGCTTTCGAACGCGCCAAGGGGATTGAAAATGGTGCTTGGGAATTAGCCGCGCGCGTTGGCGATTACGATTTTTCGGAAATCGGTGGAGATGCGGGTTCGGCTACGACCTTGGGACTTAACTGGTACGTTGATAAGTACACGCGGGTAATGATAGATTCCACTACCGTCGCAGAAGATGGAATGGAAAGTTACCAAGTGCTTGCTGCACGCTTTGCTTTTGATTTCTAAAGAGCTTTGCGTGGGTGGACTAATAGGTTAGACACCATAAAACCAGTAACTAAAACAGTCGCAGTCATCATGACTTTAAAGGCCGACTCTAAGCCTTGTAGAACGTCTCCGGCCATTAGTGCGGAGATTGAAACAAAACTTAGCGCACCAGGTACCAGCACGAGCATTCCTGGAAGGCGAGTAATCACTGCCGGGCGGTTAAAAATTCGCGCATAAAAGTTCGAAAAGCCGCCAGCGCTAAGTGCTCCCAAAAATAGCGACCACTCGTCAGTTGCAATATCATTGCAAGCTTGCATGATTGCAAACGGAACCAGCACCGAAAGTGTTACCCAAAGCAATTCGCGTTTTGGAGCTTTAAACAACACGCCTAAAGTTGGGCCGGCGACGAGCAGGGCTAAGTAAAGCGAATAGTTTGGAAGTTGCGTCGGCTGAATGTCGGCAATGCTTATTCCCAAACTTTGGCAGGCGGCGCGACCGGCAAAAACTCCTGCGGTCATCATCAACAGGGCCATGATTCCACCAGCCATACGCGCTGTTCCTGAAACTAAATGTCCCATTGCTAGTTCGGTTGCGGCGATTGTTACGGTAAAGCCAGGAACTAAAACAATTAAACCAGCAAGAGTTGCAATATCTGCTGAGGCCCCAATGAAACTAGCGCCAAAGCCGGCGACTGCCGCAACAATTGCTGGAGCTAAAACCGCGAAGGTACGTTGAATTGGTTCCGCTTTGTCGGCAATCAGGCTTAGCAATCCCAAGGCTAATCCGCACATTAGCGCGAGCTGAATCTCTAGCAAGCCACCATCAAAAAATCGTGCCGCCGCCGCTGAGCTTAGGGCAAAACAAAGAACCGTAAAAACCTTTCCGTAGGGTGCGCCAACTTGGTTTATTTGGTCTAGCTCAAGGAGCCCATCGCTGGGGCTGATTAAGTGATCGGCGGCGCGGTTGAACAAGTCGTCCAACAAACATAATTTGTTTAAGTCAATGCTACTACTGTGTACTCGTTGCAAATGCGCCATGCGTTCATTGGGTAGCTCAAAGGAAGCAAACATGGCGGTCGGAGTAGTGAAAAATTGACCGTCGATTTTAAAACTGTTCGAGAGCGTGGTCAGTACTTGCTCAAGTCGATGCGAAGGTGCTCCATGGCGGTGCAAGGCGCGTCCGAGGCGGAGCGTGAACTCAATTTCAGGGCGGGTGCGGTTTGCGCTCATCGAGAATAGTGTAAAAAAACCATGAAAAACCGTCATCCTCCATCTAACACCTTTACGGAATGGGCGTAATATTAGAACCATGAAAAAAATACCATCCACCATTTTGGCTGTTTTGGCCTTAACTACTCCAGCATTTGCCCAAGGCGGATATCTAGGTGTGAGTTTGCAGGACGCTGATGCGCCTGGAGCTTTAATCTACCAAGTAACGACTCCCTCGGCCGCGGAAATAATGGGCTTACAGTCCGGCGACCGCGTGCTCGCAGTTGGTGACGCCGTAGTTCGCAACAGTACTGAGTTGTCACAAGTAATTGCCCGTCACTTGCCCGGTGAAATTATTTCTTTGGCAGTTGTGCGTGGCGATTCCAAAATGCAAATTCGCGGTGTTCTCGGTCGTCGTCCACAACAACTGCAACAACTGCAACCAAGAATGGAGTGGTTTCAAGATGCGATGCCAGAATTTCCACCGCTAAATATTGAACTGGGTGGCCTACAAGAGGAAGCAATAATGACTTATCCGGCCAGTACTCCCGAAGATGAACGCGAAGACTTAATTGCCACAGCGCGTAGTCGTTATGGTGACGATGTCGTGGTTAAATTTGAAGGCAATAACACGACCGTGCGCATTCGCTCATCTTTTAAGTCTGACGGCATTAATTCTATTGAAGTTCCGATTGATGGTCTTGAAGGTTTATTAAACGACTTTGAGTGGGTCGAAGAAGAAGCGTCAGCGGCGCCGATATTATCGGTTAAAGACGCACTCCAACTTGGCAAGCCGGTAATCTTGGATTTCAGTGCCGAGTGGTGCAAACCATGCAAGATGTTGTCCGCGCAAGTTTTCGACAATGGCAAGTACTCAGAATTGACTGAGCAATTTACCATTCTCAAAATTGATATTGATCAATGGCCATCACTGGCTAAACAATATGGCGTTAGTGGTATTCCAGATGTGCGCTTGCTTGATTCCGAAGGCGTGGAGCGCGCCAAGTTTGTCGGCTTTGCTGGCGAGCAGGCGGTGGTCGAATGGTTGAAGCAGCAGTCGCCTATGACAACTAATTCTGATGAGCTAGACACCAAGGCCCAAATCAAAGCGGCCTTGCGCCTTGAACTGCAAAAGTTGAAAAAAGAACTAGATGTTCTTCGCGAAGAATTGCGCGAAATTCCTCGGTAACTTGCAAGTTCCAAAAAATTCCAATTATTTCCTAGAGATAATCGGGATGATTTAAGTCCAAGTGAGTATCGGGGGGGGCTGAAGAGGAGGAGAACAAGCCCATGCAAGAAAACACCTTAATTACAGAAGTAGAAAATCACCTCATAGGGGTGCCCTTTGAAGTCCAGGCGCTTTACCGCCGCCTTGAAGAGCATCACTCCGATACGGCAGCTCATTCACGCCGAACTGCCCGCTTTGCTGTCCAGATAGCTTCTGCTTCTGGACAGTTTTGCGATTCCGAGATAGCCGATATTTGGCTTGGAGCTTTATTGCATGATATTGGGAAAATTGCCATTCCATTGGCAATTTTGGACAAGCCGGGCAGCCTTTCCGCTTCGGAATGGGAAGTAATCCGCTGTCACACGATCTGGGGCGAGCAATTAATTCGCCCATTTGTCGGTCAGCGACCGATGGTTATTGACGCGGTGCGCTCAGAGCACGAGCGATTTGATGGCGAGGGCTACCCAGATTCACTTAAAGCCAAAAAAATCCCAGTTGCCGCGCGCATCATTATGGTTTGCGATACTTTTGACGCGGTCACTCACGCCCGCAGCTATCGTCCAGGGCGCAGCCCACAGGTCGCATTTGAAGTAATGATTGAGGGTGCCGGCACTCAATTTGACCCGAAATGGGTCGAAGTTGCTATTCGAGTTTGGGGTGAGCAGGGGAATTCAGCTGCCGCTTAGAGTTTTTGTAGGAAATTGCTAATGCGAAAGGAGGGTCGTCCGCCAATGGGGCGTGAAACCCTCCCTCCACTACATTCCGGCCCTTGCCATTGCCTTGAGCATTGGTTTAGGTGCTCTTCACGCCTCGTCCACCGTGCTTACGACCTCCGCCTCCCCTGGGCTTGGTTGTGACGGTTGTGGACATTTGGCTGGTGAACATGAGGACGAATTGGAAGTCCTTGTAAGGAATGCCGATTTGGTGGGGGATTTCGAAGTGATCGATAGTCGCTGCGAGCAATTAGCCGATGGAAAAATCCAGACGGTCTTTACCTTTTCGACGATTACGCCGATAAAAGGAAGTCTTGCTTCAATCCAAGAAGTCCGCATGCCGGGCGGGGAGGTAGCTGGACGCGGCCTCTTCATTCCGGGCATGCCCCGCTTGGAAGTTGGAGACCGGCAAATTCTGTTTCTAAGCAGCAAAAATGAAAAAAATAACTGGCGAGTACCGGTCGGACTTGGGTCCGGCGCCTTCCGAGTCCTGCGGGATTCGCGAGGAACACGTCAAGTCGCACGAGCGAAAGCCGCAACCGGGGGTAATAATGAATTGGAAGATCACGCTAGTTTTGTGGCAAAGGTTTTTGACGAGGTGGCTCGTCAGCGCACCAGGTAAAAGCACATTATTAACCGCTTTACTTTGTTTGGCGTGCTTCGCCTCGGCCTCTGGCTATGTGCGAATTGTGTTGAACGGCAAGAAACTTTATTGGTCAGGACAGCCAACTTGGGTGCTTAATAACGCCGGGTCCGACAACATTGCCGACGGGTCTGAAAAGTGGGCAATCAAACAAGCATTTCAAAGTTGGGAAAACACCTACGGGACCAGTCTTAATTTCACCCACCAAGGCAACACTAATTCCACCAACCTTGGTTCAAATAGTAGTCACTTAGTGGTATTTGATGAAAGCAATTGGAGTGGTTGGTTTCCACTCGGCAGCGGCATCGTGGCGATTACGCCGCTAACCTACAGCACCGGCTCCGGGCAAATTCTCGACGCCGACATTGTTTTCAACGGCCGTGATTGGAATTTTGCCACCGATGGAAGTCCTGGTGCCTTCGATGTTCAAGACATAGCGACCCACGAAATTGGCCACTTCATTGGGCTCGATCATTCGCCGGTTTTGAACTCCTCGATGTGGCCATACGTTAGCCCTAACCAATGGTTGCACCGCGGCCTGAGTGCCGACGACCAAGCCGGAGTGGTGGCGGTCAAACCTTACGGCGGCGATTCGCGCCTGAAGGGCAAGTTGTTGAACCAAAATTCAAATGGCATTTCCGGTGGCTTAGTGGCCGCGATTAACATTGCCGATGGCAGTCTTTGCGGTTCGGCGATGAGTTCCTCAAGCGGAAGTTGGACCATCCGCGGTCTTGAAGCCGGCGACTACCAAGTTTATGCCGCACCTGTTGAAGGAGGCATGACATCTTCAAACTTAACAGGCAACAGTTCAGTTAATACTAATTTCGGCGCGGACTTTTTCGGTGGCTATCAAAGCCCCTTAGTGTTCACGGTCGCCGCCGAACAAACCAAAGACCTCGGCAACTGGACCATGCCAAGTGATAGTGTGATTTTAGATAGCACATCTTCAACAACTATCATGCGCCCCGGTCAAACTTCAACAGTTTCAATTTGGGGTTCGGCTTTCCAAGCTGGGCAGATGAGTGTTTGGTCACAATCGCCATACATTTCGATTGGTAGCGTCACTGGTGGTTCATCTTGGTTGCAGGCTTCAGTAAGCCTCGCTTCGAATATTCCAGCTGGTTCTTACGACCTTTACATAGCCAAAACAAATGGCGAATTCGAAGCGATTAGCGGAGTGATTGACGTGGTTCTACCCGCGCCAAGTATTAGCAGTCTGAGCACTAACATTGGCAGCAGTAAAGGCGGCGACACCGTGCAAATTTTTGGTAACAATTTTCAAGATGGATCTTACGTTCTATTCGGTGGAGTCGAATGTCCGAGCGCAACTTGGATTGATGCAAATACTATTGAAGTTGTAACTCCGGATGATTTGCTCGGCCAAGTTGATGTTTCGCTTAACGCGCCTGATGGCCAGCAATCCCGCTTGAATTCATCATTCACTTTTAGTGCCTTACCGGAATTCATTCAGTTGTTTCCAAGCTCTGGACAACGTAATGGTGGAACAGTCGTGCTTATTAACGGCCATGAATTCGCGACCAATATGCAGGTGCACCTGGGCGGTGATTCGCAAACCGTTGAGTGGATTTCTGCGAACTTAGTCAAGGTTACGACTAGTTCGGCTTTGATGGGAACGGTTGATTTAACCTTAACCAACCCCGATGCCGACCCAACTGTGATCACTGACGCCTTCAGCTTCGTCCCATTTCCCGATCCGCAAATTAGCGATTTCACGCCAACCCGCGGCAAGTCCAAGGGTGGCTTTAAAGTGAAATTATTCGGCAGTGGACTTGGCACGGCCGACTCTGTGACTTTAGGCGTTGACTCAGTAAATTCAACCGGCGGCGTCGCTGGGCAAAACTTAGTAATAATTGACGATGACACCATTGAAGTGACTTCGCCGTCATGGAAATCAGGGTCCTACGGGATCAAAATCACCCTGCCTAACGGGCAAGGAGTGGTGGCTCCGGCAACATTCCTCTACGAACAAGAGGCGGTAGCTGGATGTGGTGGACTCATCGGCCGCCAAGGAGTGCGCGCCGCCAGTTCCCTTGATTTCGTCGCTTTGTTGATGTTATTTGCCGGCTTCCATATCTTCCGGCGGCGCGCAGTGGGGCAGGCTTTAGAATCTGTGCGTGCTTAAGTCACGCACCCCACTCCAATTTGCCGCCCTCAGTCTGCTTTGCTGTTCATGCGCAGAATCACCAGCTGATTACCCTGGCCCTAAGGTTCTAGTAGTTGGCATGGATGGCCTTGAATGGTCCGTGCTTGAACCATTAATGAACAGTGGGCAAGCGCCTAACTTTAAAAAGTTGGTCGAGCGTGGTGTTGGCGGCGAAATCAAAACAATGGTGCCAACTTTTTCGCCAGTGTTATGGACAACCATGGCAACCGGTGTCGGTTTCCAAGAGCATGGCATTTTGAATTTTGCTGAAATGAATCCAAATGGAACATTGGGATTACCTTTCACTTCGAACACCCGCGAAGTGCCGGCGATTTGGAATATTGCTGGCGATAATCAGCGCAGTGTTTTGTCGACTGGATGGTGGGTTTCATGGCCAGCTGAAGAAGTTAAAAACGGACGCATCATTGCTTCCTATGCAGCTCAAGCTCAAGGTGCGATTTTGTGGAAGTCGGGCGTTTGGAGCGAAGGCTTGCCGGATTTAACTTGGCCGCGCAATTTAGTGGACGACCTTTATCCAGCTTTGTCTGCTGGTGCACCGGAAGGTCCGCTGCGCGCCGAGTACAACCAAATCTTTGGTTCTATAGGTCGCGGTGAAGAATGGGAATTCCCGTGGGGGCGTGACCGCTTGTTTCGCGTGAGTTATCACGGCGACCGAACTCATCACCGCATCATGACCGAGCAACTCTCCGCTAAGGTGGCCGATTTGAACATGGTTTACTATGGCTTGGCAGATGTTGCCGGACACTTTTTTTGGCGCTACCGCGAACCACAAGCATTTAGTTATCGAGTCCCAGCCGAGCAAGTTGAAGTCCTCGGTGATCGCATTGAACGCGCGTATAAGGTGCTTGACCAATGGTTAGGCGAGCTTTTGGAATTGCTTCCAAGTGATACCATGGTAATGGTGCTTAGCGATCATGGAATGCACGCCGCCAACACCGGCGATCCGCGGGCGATTCAATCTGGTGCACATGAAGATGCGCCTAATGGAGTTTTTATTGCTGCTGGCGCCGGGATTAAGCCGCGCGGATTACTGCCCGCCGAGCGCCGCCAAATTACTCACATTTTGGAAATGACTCCGACTTTGTTGGACTGGCTCGACTTACCATTGGCCGAAGATATGCCCGGTAAATCCGCGCAACGATTAATGACCAAAGAGTGGCTTGCCGCAAACGGTGCCCTCGATAGTGAAAAAATCCCCAGCTATGCCACTGGTTTTCGCCCCGCCACCTCGCCGCGCATTCCGCGCGAGGGGCTTAACGAAGAGTTCATCAACAACATAAAAGACATCGGCTACCTTGACGATGAGGACGAAAATTAATCATGTTTAAACGCATTTTGTTAGCTAGTGATTTTTCTGATAACGCCCGCTCGGCCTATCCATGGGCTGCGGAAATGGCGGCCAATGCAGATGGCACCGTAGTTTTAGTGCACGTGCTTGAAGACGATTTAGTGGCGGCGGCGCCGGCGCTATCTGGTTACATTCAAGCCGAAGCATTAGATCTTGGCAAGTATCGCGAGGAATTTCGTCGTGGCGCCGAAAAGGCGCTCGAGGAATCCAGTCGCCGCATTGTCGAGTTAGGCGCCAAATGTGAAACCCACTTGCTCGATGGCGGTCGTCGCCCGTGGCAGGCAATTGTGGCCGCCGCCGAAACCCATAATTGCGGAGTGATTGTGATTGCAACTCATGGACGCGGAGGATTGGCCCATATTCTGATTGGTTCGACCGCCGAAAAAGTGGTCCGTACCGCCCACTGCCCGGTGCTGACCGTGCACCAAGGGGATAAGCTCGAAGAGTCGTCGCCGCAAGGTTAGGATTTCAATATGGCCGACCAGCAAAGTAATCTTCGTACCCCAGTAGTGGCCTTCGACATTGAAGTCGCAGGTCTTGAATGGGAGGAGGTTGACGAAGCCACCCGTCACTATTTATTGTCCCGCTATCCCGATAAAGATGGCATCGAATCAATTCAGCATCGTTTAGCTTTGGTGCGCGGTTTAGGTCGCGTGGTTTCGATTGCGATGTGGAATTTGGAGGACGACAAGGGGGCAGTTTTAGTGCACGGTAGTGGCAACAAGTGGGAAGACTTCGATGTGGTCCCTGGCACTAAAATTTGGCGCGGTAATGAACGCGAATTACTCGAAGAGTTTTGGCGCTTAGCTGCTAAGTGGGGGACCGTGGTCACTTATAACGGTCGCGCATACGACGGCCCGGTTTTGATGACGCGCTCGGCGATGCTTGATGTTGCCCCAAGTCGTAACGTAGCTGGCTATCGCTACAGTGTGCGCGAACATTGTGATTTGCTTGATGTGCTCGGCTACTTTGGTGCTGCCCGAGAAAGTTATTCCTTGGATTTTTGGTGTCGCCGCTTTGGTGTTGAATCTCCCAAGGGCAAAATGGACGGCTCGATGGTGGCACAAAAAGCCCGCACTGGTCGTTACGATGAAATTGCTGAGTATTGCTTGCGCGATACCCGTGCCACTGCGGATCTATTCAGGCGATTGCGCGGTAATTTAATACCGCTGTTCAAGTAGTAGCGCACTGGTGGTATCCCTTGCCCGCAACACCGCTTGGCTAACTCTGTCTAAGCTATTTTCTGTTGGAGTTTTCGCCGCCTTCGGTCTAGTTTTGCCGCGCATGGTTTCGGTGCAGTTGAATGGACTGTACACCTTAATGAGCACTTTGTTGTTCTTTGGAAGTATGGCGGCAACCTTTGGCGTACCAACCATTCTTATTCGCACGCTTGCCCGCGAACCAAAACGTAGCGCTCAATTATTTGCCGATGGCCAACGCGCACTTTGCTTGGGCGCACTACTGTCCGGTTTAATGGTGTTGCTTTACTTGCTAATCGAAATGCAAGTTCAGGGACAAATCCAATCTCAACGTTTGCTGCTCGGTGGCATTGTCGCCGCAGTTATCTTCTTTGATGCGCTCGGCGGTCTCGGCGAGGCGCTGTTTCAATCTCGCGAGGAAATGAAAGTTCCCGCACTGTTTGATGTGCTTAGTGGGGTGGTGCGTGCCGGAGGTGGAATTGGCTGTTTGTTATGGTTGTCCGGTCATCAAGCAATCTTGGGCGTGTTTTTGTGCTTTTTATGTGGCTCAATGATGCGCGCATATTTTTTACATCGATTGGTGCAGCGACATTTGCCAAGTGATGGACAGATAAAGAGTAGCAATCGAGCGGCGTGGGCATTAGTTCGAGAATCCTTTGGCGTGGCCACCTTCCGCCTAATGCGAATGCTACGCAACCGCTTCGACGCGATTTTATTAGGCTTGTTAATCGTTCCGGCCTTAGGAATGAGTCCCGAAGAAAGTGCCGATTTATGTCGCGGCTTTTATGGAACGGCGATGCGGGTAATTTTTGTTTTCCATACTTTTACAATGGCTTTAAATACCGCGATTTACCCGCGCATCGCTCGGCTTGCCGGAGCGCAACAGGACTTGGGTGATGAATTCCGCCGCGTCGTGCGTTATCAAGCATGGTGGGTGGCTCCTTTAGCGGCGGCGGTATTTATTTGGGCGAATCCCCTGGCCGGTTGGTTTGGCGAAGAATACCGCAACGGAATCGATGGTATTCATGGCACCACCGCGCAAGTGTTGAAAATTCTAGCGGGGGCGGTGTTGTTGGATTGCATTGGCGGACCAGTTGGAATGCTGTTGGTCTCTAGTAAGCAAATGGATCGTAAATTGCCGGTGTTTGGCGCTATTTTTGCTGCAACCTCAATTATCTTAAACATAATATTAATTCCACGTTATGGAATGATTGGAGCAGCGTGGTCATCGGTCGGCGCGGCCTTGGTTGAATTTTTCTTGAAGGCTCACTTTGCCAAATTGATTATTGGAAACTATCGCCACTTGCGCGAAATGATTCCCTATCTACTGTTGGCCGGCGCGATTGGCGCTTTGGCGAATCACTACTTGGCCGGCGCGCCAATATTTGGTGTTCTACTAAGTGGCTTGTTATACATTATGCTTAGTTTCTTCTTCGGCCTAGTCGACCCTGGAATTAAGAACAGACTTCTTCGCAAGTAAATACCTTCGTGGTCAAACAAACAAAGAATTCCCCAGCAACGAATCAGCCACGCCAACGAGTTGTATTCGTTGGTATTGATGGTGCTACTTGGGAAATAATCGACGACTTAATCGCTGAAGGCCGTTTGCCTAATTTGTTGTCCATGATGAAGCGTGGTTCTTATGGTCCACTGCGTTCGACCTTGCCACCCAATTCCTCATTGGCGTGGTCATCTTTTATGACCGGAGTTGAACCAGGTAAGCATGGGGTGTTTTTCTTTCGCGAACAACGTCCTGGGTCCTATCAGCGGCCAGTTATAAGTTTTGATTCCTTGCAAGCACCGAGTGTTTTTAAGCTTGCCAGTGATAGTGGTCGCAAAGTTGTGAGTGCTTGGGTTCCATTGACTTACCCACCTGAAGAATTAAACGGGATTACTATTGGTGGTTTGCTAACGCCGGATTCGCAAGCGGATTTCGTCCGGCCGGTTAGTGCCAGGCTCGAGTTAGAAAAAATCCACGGACAAATTCCGGCTGATAATGAACCGGAACTTTTGTTTCACACCGCCAATGCTGAAGAAGCTCTTAGTAGTTTGTTGGAAACCACCGACAAGATTGCCGAGGTGGCGATTTCTTTACTTGAGCGCGAGGACCCCGATTTGTTTGCGGTGGTATTTCGCGGAGTCGATTTGGCAAGTCATCAATCATGGTGCTTCCAAGACCCAGAATGGGCGGCGACAAACCCTTTAGCGGCCTCACGTCAAAAGCATATTTTGGGAATGGTTTATCAACGAGTTGATCAAGCCATGGGACGAATAAAAACTGCCGCTGAAAAATTAGATGGCCAACTTAGTTTTGGAGTTTGTTCAGACCACGGCTTTGGCGCGATAAGTCATCGCTTTTATATTAATAAGTGGTTGGTTGAAAATGGCTACTTGGTTTTGAAGCCACGCGCCAACCGCCTTGGCCGATTACGTTTGTGGGTTGAACATAAATGGGCCGGGTTTATGCGTCGCAGTGGTCTGGCCAGAAAGCGTATGAAAAAAGGCAAAGGTATTGGCCGCGATCCGGAGTCAAGCATTCGCGACATGATCGATTGGAGTAAATCTCGCGCTTGGTCGAGTTTTTCCGGCGGCGAGGACATTGTCCTAGTTAACTTGCAAGGTCGCGAGCCGGAAGGAATTGTTCAACCCGGTGTGGAGTATGAAAGTTTGCGCGAAGAAATCATTGAAAAGCTTGGCCAAGTTCGCGCTGCTGACGGAACCAGATTGATTGCGCGCGCTTATCGGCGAGAAGATTTATGGGAGGGCCCACAACTCCATTTGGCGCCTGATATTCAATACATTACCCACGATACTTCGGTGAATTCATGTGCCAACCCAACTCATCCGGTGATTAGCGAACCGGCAGTTGAAGGCCGCCCGGCAATGCACCGAATAAATGGTGTTTACTTGTGGGAAGGTGCGGGGATTTTCAAAGCAAATCACCAACAGGCCGGCCCGCAAATCGCCGACATAGCTAGCACCATGTTGCATTTATTGGGAATGCCGGTTGAAAGTTACATGGATGGAAAAGTTATGCAGGATTGCATGGAGCAAAGTTGGTTGGAGAAAAATCCTCCACGTGAGCGACAAAGTGAAATTGAATTAAAGCCGCGCCGAGTCGCTGCCGAAGTCGCCGAGGATGACGAAAAACTAATCGAGACCATGCGCGCATTGGGGTACATGGAATAGTAATGAGCTGGTTGTTGCCACGAGTTTTTGGTCGTCCGCAGAATTTATTATGTGAGCCGTGTTTAAGCGATAAATTGCCGGCCAAGAATTCTCTTTATATAGGGGAAGATGCAACTGGATTTGCGCCGGCCACGGTTGCGATTTTGCAACAAGCTGATGGCGGTTTATCTAAGTGGGAAGATTGCCACGCAAATCATTGTGGATTTTTACTGGCGGCTTGGCCGCATCCCAATGAAATTCTGAACCTACTTGAAGTGTTGGCCCAATTGCCAGCTACGACCCCAGTTGCTTTGTATGAAAAGAACATTGCGGTGTTGCCCAATGTTTTGATTCACGATAGCGCAAGTCCGGACAATAATTCAGCCGCAAGTTTGCGCGGATTGCGCTCAGCTTTGCGCAGTCAGGGCCGCGGTCAAACAGAAGCCCTAGTTCTGTTGCCAGCCGCGCGCTTAGCCCTAATTTTGCGCGGTTCGTCAATGGCCGTAAAGCAACCGGCGGCAGGTGCTTCCTTGCAAAACCGCCGCTACTTGCATCACTTGTTAGACCACTCGCGATCCTTAAGTTTGCTTTCCGGATTAAGCGCGACGGAAACACCAACGGATAATTGCCGACGTTTGATTTTGGCGCCGCACTTTGATGATGAGTGCTTGTTGTTTGATGATGCAATACATCAATCACAGCAACGCGGCGACAAGTTGAAATTGTTGTGGCTAACAGATGGTGGTCACTCAGCAATTATTCGCCAAGAAGAGGGGCGCGCGGCCGCTGGACAATTGGGTATTGAGCATTCAGCTTGCTTATCTGCCCAAGAAGGGAATTTACAGGCCAAGGGCAAGGTGTTGAAGCGCTTCCGTGAAATTTTGCGCGCTTTTAAGCCGACTGAAGTTTGCCTTCCTTGGTGGTTAGATAATCACATTGACCATTACGAGGCCACGCGCTTATTGTTGGCCGCTCGAGATAGTTACACGAATGATTTGAAAGTTAGCTTAAGTGGGTTTTGGACTCCCTTGCCACGCGCGACTGCTCATCCAAATTTACTGTCGGCAATTAATTGCCATCAAAGCCAATTGGCCGAGGTCGATTATGCTCAAGCTGCGGTTGCCGCCCATAACTGGCAGGGCTGGCAATTTGGTGGCCAGCAATTGTTGGCGGTCGATGATTACCTAAAAGCCTTTAAGCTTTCCGGTAGCCACAAGCGTTATTACCGCTAGCGATTTGTTAAGTGCTTAATTCTCGTTTGAGAATAATGAGTCGCTGACATCTGGCGCTAATAATAGCGCGCGCTCGCCCCATTGAATCGCCCGCAAAGTTTCACTGATTAAGCGCAGCCACGATGCGTACTTAGCCTTGGGTGTGCGCAGAACGTAAACGTAGTCGCCCGGTTGTACGACTGGAATAATCGCTTCAACATCAGGGCTTTCGGGGTCAAACAGTGAATCCAATCCATAAGCGCGAACTTGGATTTTTTGATTTACGAAGCGAGCCAGCACTACGCCGGTAGTGTCGCCTTCGGTGTCGATGCCGCCGGCTTGGGCAATTACCTCAAGCACCGAAGTGCTCGGAGTACTGAGAGGGTAAACCCCTGGGTTGGCCACTGAGCCAAGTACCGTAACCTTGCGGTTCAAGCTAAGGGTGACGGTTATGGCAACCGATGGGTTAACTAAGTAGTCGTTATATTTATTCGTTAGGGCTAAGCGCAATTTTGATTGCGTCATCTCGCGCATTTCAATCGACTGATCAAAAAGATGGCAAAACAGGAAACCGTTTTCATCAACCGTGTAGGTTTTACTCAGGTCCGGCTGATTCCAAATATCTACCGCCACGGTGTCGCCGGGGCCGATGAAGAAAACGCCGCTGGCAATTTGGTTGGGGATATTGGGGGCCAGCAAACCTTCAACTTGGTCAAGCCGTGGTTGCTCGGTAATTGAATAATCGGGCGTACCCTGGCAGCCGCTGAGAGCTAAGCAGAGGGTGCAGAGGAACAGGAGCAGAGGGTTGCGCATTTCTTTTGGGTATTGTTTCAAATTTTACCCTCGGATTAAATACATTTATAGCTAAGAATGACGCGACTCGCCATCCTCGGAATTGACGGCGCCACCTTCAAGATCATCGATCCGTTGGTAGCAGCCGGTGAATTGCCCAATATTGCTACGCTTATTGAGCAAGGTGGGCGTTCGGTGCTGACCTCGGAGACTCCGCCGATTACCCCGCCGGCGTGGGTTTCGATGATGAGCGGGCTCAATCCTGGCAAACATGGTGTTTACAACTTTGTGCGTCGTCAGCTTGGTGATTATGCCACCCCACTGAATGACAGCCGCTCCTTTAGTGGTTGTGGAATCGCCGAAGTACTCGGTCGGCGTGGATGGAGTAGCGGCTTACTGAATGTGCCGATGACTTTTCCACCGGCCGGCGCCCGCGATTTGGCTGCGGGAAGTTTTGTGCTGGCCGGAATTCCCTGCCCGCTGAGTGGCGCGAGTTTGTTTAGTTCGTCTAAACTTGAAATGCAATGTCGCAATATTTTAGACCGCGAATATCGCTGTGATGTTGATTACTCAAATTTGCGAGGAGAAATTGAAACAAGTGAAGATGACTTATCGCGCTATGCCCATTTGCGTGATGAACTATTTGCGATTGAACGTGAAAGGCTAGATTTGTGTCGGGAATTACTAAGGCAGAATATTCCAGATTTCTTTTTTTCAGTAATCGCGCTAACCGATCGTTGCCAACATTGGTTTTGGAAATTTCAAGATGCCGAGCACCCCGGCTGGAGTGAAGAGGGTCACGCCTTATACGGTCAAGTGATTAACGATGCCTATCGTATGGCCGACGAGTATTTAGGAATGTTACGACAGGAAATTGGCGCATCGGTGCCACTGGCAATTGTTAGCGACCACGGTTTTGGACCACAGCGATGGGATTTTCACATTAACACTTGGCTTGAGCAAGAAGGATTACTGCATCGCCGTAAAACCCCGTATTGGTGCATGTCCTCGAGCACTATTGGGGGATTGAAAATCCCTCGACCACGCCGAGTGCTCGAACCATCTAATCGTGATATTGACTGGAGCAAGACAACTGCCTGGTGTTCATTGCAGGGTATTTGTTTAAACGTGAAGGGTCGCGAACAACATGGCACTGTCGATCCGCAACAAGCGCAAAATATGCTGTATGAAATTGAGCAGCGGCTCAAGTTGTTGAAGTTACCAAATGGTGACAAGGCCATCGATTTATATGTGCGCGGTCATGAATTTTATTCTGGACCACGCGCGACTCAAGCCCCTGACTTGCAATTTCAAATGGCCGGGCTTGAATGTTTACCTAAAGACGACTGGGACCACGGTGAAATTTTTAGCGAGCGTCGCAATGTGGGGGTAAGCGGAACCCATCGCTTTGATGGAGTGTTTGCAGTTCAAGCGCCGGGTGTTAAGGCTGGAGTTGAATTAAATAAAATGCACATCCGTGATACCATCCCAACGATTTTGCATTTAATCGGCGAGTCTATTCCAAGTTGGATGGATGGAGTTGCTCAAGTTCAATTGACTAAGCAAAAGCGTGAAGTGGATTTCTTTGATGAGGATTTCCCAGGACCAAAAACCACCACTACTAGTTCAATTTTCGGCGAGCAGGAATCCAAGGAAATTGAAGAATCATTACGCGGGTTGGGTTATCTCTAATGTTGTTATCCCTGTGCTTTAGCCTTCTTCAAGAAGCCGATTTTAAGATTGATTTTACGGCTCCAAAGACTCCTATTCCGGTTGGCATTGGACGAGGGATAAACGACCTATCTAACGCTAGTGAAGGGGTTTGGAACGCTTGGGCTGAGGCGATTGAGCCAGCTGGTGGGCTCGCGCGCATCTGGTTGGATTACAGCAAGGGACCAATGGCCAAGCAGACCGCTGCCGGTTTGCGCGCAAATCAGGCTGGCCTTGCGGTGTTTTTGGTAGTGGTCGGTGATCCGGCGCATAAGGCCATCGGCCACGAACACGTTGGCAAACTCCCGAAGTCGGCCAAGGTATGGGCTGAGCAAGTTGCCCAAGACGTGAAAAAATTAATTCAAGCTGGTGTCAAGTTGAGCCATATTGAAATTTGGAATGAACCCAACTTCGCAGGTCAGTGGCAAGGTTCGCCGCAGAGTTTTGGCGAATTTTTTGCAAGCGCCGGAGTTCGTTTGCGTGAATTACTACCTGCCGAAATAAAGTTGGGCGGACCTGGAATGGCTTCGGCATCGGGTGCGGCCTATGATTGGTTTGGAGAGATTGCCAAGCATTCTAAGAACCAAGGCTTTGCCCCAGATTTTTTGTCGTGGCACTTTTACTCAAGTTACCCTGGCGATATTGAATCGTGTAAATTTAACCAACGCATCGCCGAAACCGCGACTCAACATGGTCTAAAAAAACCAGAATTGATTTTATCGGAATGGAATATTGACCTGCCGCACCCAACCGTACCCGAATGTGACGATCACCGCGCCGCCGCTTTCTATGTGGGAGTTAATACATTCTTAGCCAACACAGGTGCCAGCGATAGCTTGTTCTTTTTTCTTCAAGATGGATTTTGGGAAGCTAAAGAAGATTACGCTGGCCAATCAGTTGGTGTTTATACCCTGCACGGTGGCCCTAAAGCGGTATTAAATGGAATGCGGATGTTTCGCAAGGCCAGCGAATTGCCTGCCTGCCAGGTTGCTCGCACTGCACCTTGGAATATTTCATGTTTGGCAACTAGTGATGATGACAAAGCTTACATTTTGTTAAGCAACTCCTTCGGCCAAGGTGAAAAACGCGCGCGCCATTTTGTTGATGCGGCCGGAGTTAATCTTGGCGACTACCGCGGTAAAGACACTAAGTTGCGCGCCTATATGAGTGGGCGCATGAGTTGGGAAAAACTGAACGCTGCCGATGCTGATCGTGCGGCATGGGATCAGGCAAAAAAATTGCTCGCCGAAACTCGACACGAAACCAGTTTGTTCCATCGACCAGTGCGAATTGAAATTACTGGTGCTACTGCTAAACCGACTCGTGCATGGCGGATTGACGCCAATCACTCAGTCCCGCAAGCAAGTGCTCAGTTTCGGCAGCAGTTTAAATCTGTTGCGCTCGAAGCACCGCAACGTGCAGTAGAAAAAGTTCTCGATGAGTTGCGCGCACAAGAGCTAAACCAAACAGAATTGAATTTGCTAACGAGCATCCTGGATAAGCCAAGCCCCGCTGAAATGTTGGCGGCATTGAATGCTAATCAACACCAACTCGGCAGCGAACTTTTTCACAAAGTGTCAGCGCTTATGCGCGCTGAACTTAAACAGGCACAATTAGACATACCCCGAACACTAACTAAGCATGCCGATGCCCAGTTGGTCGAAGTTGGCTTAGCCAAGACTTTACGCCGCGAAAAAAACCAAATGGTGCTCGACCTGCCACCTTGGACGGTAATCTTGGTCGAGTTAGATTTAAGCACAGAATGATTGCTAGCCGTGACCAGCGCGAATGGGGAGTATTTGGCTCCCTGCTGCAATTGGCAGTTGCACTGGCTTTAGGACTTTTGATGGGACGCTTAGTCGGATTGGACGCCAGTTTTGGTTTCCTCTGGCAACGCGAATTACTTGGGCCATCGCCACCCTTGGTAAATGACCTACCCATGGTTATCAGCAGTTTGGCATTAAGTTTACTGGTACTGCTAATCGGGCTATTGATTTGGGTGCGTCACTCTGGAGGTTGGGAACAGCCAGCCATCGGCTTATTGTGTATTTCATTGTTCGCTGACGCAATTCCCGGTTTGTATCAATTGGCTCTTGGGTTAATCGTTTTAGTTTTAATTGAACGAGTCTTGCGTGGGGAGAAAATTGATTATCGTCCGAGCCCTTTATTGATACCACTAAGTATGGTGGTGTTGGTTTACTTGACGACCTTTGCGAAAACTCGAACTCCCGGAGCAGCAGTTGCCGACTTCAACTTTCGCATGATGTTTTTATTGGCTGTGCCCTTATTGCCAGCCTTATTAAATAGCCGCCGCCAATTGCATCTAGTTTTTAGATTGATGTTGTGGGCAGGATGCATTTCGGCAATTCTTGGGATTGCTCAGCTGGTGGCCTCTTTGTCGAGTGGCCAGTTGCTAACTTTTGGTGATCCTGAATTCAACCGCATCAGTACTCCACTTGGAACTATGCCACGCTGCACCGGCTTAATGTTGCACCCTAATCAACAATCAAATGTGTTGGGGGCCACCGCCATTTTGGTTTTGTGGTTTGGAACCGCACCCAAATCGCGACTGATTGCTTCTCGTAAGTTGATGCTATTGGCCTTTGTGCTTTTAAGCTTGGGTGTATTTGTTACATTTTCTCGCTCCGGGTGGCTTGCTTTGGCAATTGCCGCCGCCCTAGTGCCGTTAATCCGTTGGCGCTCAAGCGCTTTTTGGTATCTTTCCGGCCTTTCTTTACTGAGCGTATTCGCGTGGCAAACTGGATTGCTTGAATGGTCTTTCAATACCGTGCGCGAAATGAATGCCAGTTCAGCCGATTTCCGTTGGCACATTGACCATCTAGCCATAGAAGCATTTTCTAGTTCGCCGTGGTTCGGTTTAGGGGTCGGGGGGATTTTGAATTTCAACAATCCATACCACCTGGAAATTCATAACACTTACTTGCAAATTCTCGCTGAAATGGGAATCGCCGGAGTAATTAGCTTTGGATTATTAGCTGGAATACTCGGAATGCGTTTGCTTTCTCGATTGCGCGCGCGAGTTTCCGTTCAGGATCGTGAATTTTTATTCGCACTAGGCTTGGCTTCAGCAGTTTTGTTGGTGCAAAATTTGGTGGTAATGTTTTTATGGGTGAAATTTTTATGGGTTTGGATTGCATTAATTGAATGCGCCATTCTCGTATCCTTAAGAGAGCAAAACGCAACTCCTCCGCCTGCATGAAAACCACCGACGATTTCTCTTCGATTTTCGCTGCCGTTTACCGGCGTAGCTTGGTGGTGGTGGTGGTGCTGATTGCTTCGGTGGCCAGCGCATGGAATTACCTGCAAGATGTACCAAGCATGTATCGCGCGCGCGCAGTACTGTTAGTGCCAAGCGAGGTGCCAAGTTTGTCACTAAGCGGTGAATCGTCAAATGTACCCTCGGGGCCGGTGCTGCCAGATGCCAGTGAAGACACCCGGATTGGCTTATTGGGCTTGTTTCGCAGTACCCAGGTGGTGAATGCGGTTGCTGTCGCTATGCCTGAAGTTAGCGTCAGTTATTTATTGAAGCACGTGGTTGCGGACATTGATGCTGACCAACAACTAGTAGTGGTGGCGACCGACTCCGATGGCGACCAAGCGGTCGAAATCGCCAATCAATTCGTCCATGCATTTATTTCTGAAATGCAAATTATGGCCGAACGTGCGCCGCGGGCAACCTTGCAAGTTTTAGAGCGAGAAGAAATAAATGCCTGGGAAGCATTCGCTCAGGCCGAGCAACGGCGGCGAGATTACGCACTTTCTCTAGGTAGCCCAGATGTCAAAATTGATATTAGCTTGTTAAGCGAAGAGCGCCAACGCCTACGCACGGCCTTGCTCGACTTGGGTGTTGAAGAATCGCGCCTATTAGCCCAGCAGCCAATTCTTCAGCAAGCGATTGCTAAGCGTCCCGACTTTGCTCTGGTAAGTCGAACCGTTTCAGAAAACCCGGCCTATCAAAAAGCTCTCGATGCCGCAGCCAATGCGCGCACCGAATTTGCTTTAATTAAAGTTAAATACCGCGAGCGGCACACTGAAGTTGCCGCCGCGAAATTACGTTTAGAACAAGCAGAGCAATTGGTCGCCACCGAGGCCGCCAATCACCTAGTTACTGCTAGCGAAGAGTTCCAAGCCGACCAGCAAGTACGAGACTTAATCTTGAAGATGGTTGAACTGGAAGCTGGCCTGGCCGGAATCGCACCGGCCCGGGCTCGATTAGATGAGCAATTGCAAGTGGTTGAAGCCTCGCTTATGCCCTTACCCGAGCAAAGCCTCGAAGTCGCCCGTCTAGATGTCGAAGTAACTCGTTTACGTGAGCACGCCACCCGGGTAAGCGAACGCAAGGACGAACTGCGCCTAGCATTGGAGGTCGGCTTTGATTTCAGCTACTTTGATGAACAAAGACTGGCCACTAAGGACACCCTAAAAGAAGTACCAAACACCACATGGGCAATGGTCTTCGCTGTATTAGCCGGTCTAGTTGGTGGGGTGATGTTGGCCTTGATTATGGAGATATTGGCTAAGGCAAGAGGGCGACACCCCTTTTAGACTCTGACCCCAAACATTGGGTCATTCTGGCAGTAAGTCCGTAAGCCTATTAACCTTGCGCGGTACCCCCTCGATCCAAACCAGGGAGGCGCAATATCCAAGGCTTTTGAAAGATGCGGAATTGGTTAATTCTCTGAGGTAGAGCTGTCTATGTAACTCTTTGGCAGTCAAGTCATTACCGACAATCTGAAGCTGCCAAACCGCTCCACACTTAGTTGATAATCCACCTTCCCATTGGGAAATAATTTCTAGCTGTCCGGCGGGTGGAGAAAACCCGCGCCGCAAAACTCCATTTGGGATTTCGGTGAAATCAGAACACTCGCGCAGGGAGCGAAATGAGCGCTTATGAAGTCGTCGGCGCCGCAACTTTTTTGCTGAGTAAGTCAGTCGTTCCTCAGCAAATGGCGGAGCCCATGACTTCCAACTCCATTTAGGCAACTTGCCTAACTCGGAAATTACTCGCTCGTGCTCCAGGAGCAAATCCTGACAATTTTGAGCCACCCAGTCAGCGTCCATTTCGGCTAAAAAACGTCGCAAGTTCAACCACTGCCGCCGCCGCGAAGTGTTTTGGCCAGATTTAACTTCCGCTGAACCTAAGTCGATTGGGATTGCCAGACCGTCCGTGTTCCAAACAAAATCAAGTGGGCTTAAATCGCGGTCATACCAGCCAAGCAAATTCAACTTGGCCAATTCGCGGCCCCAATCCTGCACGCTGGGGAGGTAGCCAACATCTTCTAACCATGGCCGCGCGAAAACTCCCAAACCTGCACAAACTTGCTCGGCGCATGCTTTAGAAAAATTAAGTCCAGCCGCCGCCGACAATTCGCGTCGTGCCGGTGCCTTTGAAACCAGTCGCCGTAAAAGCTCAAACTTACGCTGTGGGTGATAGATTTTTAGCACCCAAGTTTGCTGTTCAAACTTTACTTTCAGAACCGTCCGGTGCCGTGAATGGCGCAAAATAATTGGCGATTTCGAGGCCAGTCCCCATAATTTTTGCAGTCGCGAATCTTTTAACGGATAGGCATGTAGCAACTCACGAATCCTAACCAAGTTGGCGTGGGCAAGTTCCTGCATGGCAACATCCTACAATCAACTCCGTGAGCAACTCCGCCCACCGCAAGGTGATTTTGCGTGCCTACTTTCGCGAAATCAGTCAGCACTTACTATTAGTGCTTGGTGGGGCGACTTTTTTAGCGGCGTTGGCGGCCGCGGTGCGCGCATCATCGACCTCGCAAGGCGCACCTTTGTGGATTAGCCTGTCACTGCTTCCACTGCTCATTGCCAACACTCTTCCCTACCTAATTCCGGTCGCCTTAATGACCGCAGTGGTGATTTGTTATGGTCGAATGGCCGCCGACGGCGAGGCCACCGCCTTGCGCGCGGCCGGAATTTCGCCGTGGGTAATCCTGCGTCCGGCCTTAATTGCCGGAGCTCTGGTCGGTGTTCTTAGCTATCCAATTTCTTCTCAGTTAATCCCCAAAATCTATCAGCAAATCCGCGTCTTGGACAATCGCTTGAAGGTTGCGGCTTTGGAAAACACCGATCCCGGCGCTTCCGGTCTGCATTTTCGCGGTCTGGATTTGAGTTGGAGTCGCCGCGCTGCTGACGGCAGTTTTGTCGATGTTCTTTTAACTCATGATGATTCAACTGGGCATAAAGCCTTCGCCTTTGATGCGTATAGTAAGAAAAAATCAACAGTAGACTCACCTGGTCGATTGCGTTTGCGGGCTGACCGCGCCACCATGAATTACGCCAACGGGAAAATGGAATTTAGTTTTTGGGGTATGCGTACTTTAAGTGGCGACGTAAATTCACAACAGTCTTGGTCAATGCGCAATTCTGGTCCGGCAATCATGCGCATCGACTTGGCGGGTATTGTTGGCGAATTGGAGATGCCAGAAAAAGGTGCCATGTATACCAGCTCACAAATGTTGAAATCATTGCGTGATCCCGATGCAAAACTGAGCGATTTATTAGAGGGAGAATTTCGTTACAACTATTGGCGGCGAATAATTACCTCATTGGCAACAATTCCAATGGCCCTGCTCGGTGCCTTATTAGGTTGGCGAATGCGTAAAGGCGGAATGTTGGGAGCTTTTATGGGAACATTTGCAGTTCTGCTTTTACTTTACTACCCATTGTTTTTGCTCGCTGATTCCTTCTATCATCGCGCCGTTTTTAGCCCTGAAATTTCGGCAATAACGCCGTTGTTAGGTTTGGCGGTTTCTTGTATTGTGGCGTATAAATGGCAAAAACAATGTTGAATCAGCAATTTGACCGTTTAGTGTTTCGCACCTTCTTTCAGCATTGGGGAGTTGTTGCGGCCTTATTGCTCGGCATGTTCATGGGCTTAGACCTGCTCGGTCACAGCGATGAAATTAGCGAATCAAGCCGTCAGTACGGCGGCATATTTAAAAATGTCGTAGCCTACTTCTTATTGAATTTGCCATTTCAGTTGGTGCAATTTGCCCCCTACATTACATTGCTCGCGGGCATGGCGGCAGTTATGAATTTATCGCGCAGCCGCCAATGGACCCCAGTGCTTACGGCTGGCCGTTCCGCGGCGCGTTGCGTTGTTCCAATCCTGTTAGGAGGAATGTTGGTCGGCCTTGGCGTGATGGGTTTGCGTGAATTAGTACTCCCACAAATTTCAGCACCACGCGAAGCGCAGATGCGCAAAGTTTTCCATCAGCGTGAGTGGCTTATGGCTGGCCTGAGCGCGCGCACCAGTGACAACTTCCGCTTGCAGGCTGGACTCTTTTCTCCAGAAACTGCCAAAATTAAAAATTTAGAAGTTTATTCACGCGGCATCGGCGCCAGTGATCGATTGTTAATGGCGGATAGTGCAACTTGGAGTGAAGGAAAGTGGTTGCTTGAAAATGGCCGTGAGATTGATACTGGAAAAAACCAGCGAACAGTATCTTTATTTAAGCACAACGAACTAAGCCCTGACGATTTAATTGACGCTTATTTTGCAAGCGTCTCGCCGCTCGAACTATCAGCCGCGCAATTAAAAAAAGTACTTACTCGCGACCTTGAACATCGCCAGGCTGCGACCCTTTTATGGTCTTTACGCTTTGCCCCGTTCGCGCACCTAATCCTGCTGCTGTTGGGAATCCCCTTCGTCCTACGTTTTGAGCGCCGCTCATCAATCGATGGATTCGCCTGGGGCTTATTCATTTCCATGATGTTTTTCGTCGCCCAAATTGTCTTCATTGACCTCGGCGCGCGCGGCACCATTTCGCCCTTCTGGGGCGGGGGAGCTGCCAGTTTGCTGTTCGCCGCAATCGCGATGCGCGGCCTCGGTAGACAGCCCGGCTTGATTGCCCGCTAGCAATTCAAACTAAGCCCAATTATCCGCATGAAATCTCGGCCTGAAAACGTCACAATATCACCCATGCGCAGATTGTTGCCCCTGCTCCCGTTGTTGGCCTTAGCCTGCCAGCAAGTTTCCTTGGTCGAACAAGGTGATGACTTCTTTAAAGTCGGTCGCTACCGCGATGCCTTAACTTCGTACCGCGGTGCTGTGGCCGAACAAGAGCCCGTGGTGGCCTTGGACCGCCGCATCGACGAAACTAAATTTCGCATTATTGCGGAGTCTGTTGTTGCCCATTTGCAATTGCATCAAGCGCCGGCCGCTCTCAAGTTACTTGAGCATGCTGAGCTGCTCCGTCCTGGACATCCAATTGGCGATGATTTGCGCGAGCGCGCTCATCGCTTAATCGCCGATGAACACGCAGTTATGGCTTATGACTTGTTGCAGGCCGATCAAGTTGCCGAAGCCTTGGCCCACTACACGCGGGCCCTTGATTGGGTACCCACTCATGAAGAGGCAACTCTTGGGCAGCAACTGGCCATTGATCGCCAGCGCGTGTTGCGCGAGAAAGGTGAGGAATATTTCTTCCTGGGGCTTGAAGAATTGCACAAAGATAATTCGGTTCGTGCTTTGACCGCCTTTGCCAATGCCGTTAATTACCACGGTGATGAAAGTCGCGCCGCTCAACAGGCCGAGAGCATCGCAATTTTGCTTAGTGATATCGCACTTGACAAAGCTCAGTACTTGTCTCAGGCAGGATTAGTTGGGCCGGCATCCTTGGCTGCGCGTGATGCAGTATTTTTAAACTCGGATAATCAGGTGGCCCTCGAACTTGCGGATGACTTGGCCAAAGAACTGGCGGTAATCGATGAACTTAATTCGTCTGAGTCGGCTTCACGTGGTGGCCGCTTAGATTCAGCGCGCGCTTACTTGGCCGAGGCGGCTGCATCAGGAACGAAGACTGCCCAGCAAAGAATTCCCAGTCTGCAACAACGAATTCTGAGCAAAGCTGATCAAGTCGATTACTTACTGGCCAGATCATGTGAGCTAGACCAACAACTAGTCCGGGCATTGAGCTTGTATCAAAGTGTTGTCGCACGCACTCCAGATAATGAATTTGATGATATCAATCAGCGCATTATTACTTGCGAAGCATCAATTAGTGCCGCCAGTTCTCTAATAGAGGAATCTGAGCGCGCTCAAGCTGCTGGAGATTTCGAGTTGAGTCGTCAACTTTATGCGCAATCACGTCAGTTGGTGCGCGACCTTAAATAGCGCGAACATTGAAACTTTCGCTGGCTGCCTTGCCGTTTGATGTGCGCCCTGGCGAAGTTGCGCATAATCTAAAAACTGCACTTGCTGGCCTTGAGGAGGCAGCAGATGTGAATTTAGATTTATTGCTGTTGCCCGAGAAATGGACAACTTCATTTTTGCCAAAATTCAGTAATGATATTTGCCAGCAAAGTGATGATGCCCTAAACCAGATGCATGAGCGTGCTCTCGAATTGGGTGTTACGGTCGTTGGCTCAGCACCAGGGCGAGCAGTTAGCAATACTCAGCCACTGACAAGCCAAGACCTTTCGCAAATAGTAAAACCCTACAACCAATTACACTTTTTGGGGGTTGGTGGGCGCCAATTACCATATCGCAAGCGCGCACTTTTTTCGCCCACTGGAGAAGGCCGCCAATGTCAGGCCGGCGAGTGTGCTCCACCAACAATTGCACTTCCTAAAGCTCGAGTGTCTGGAGTTATATGTTATGACTTGCGATTCCCGGAGCTAACCCGAGAAAGTTTTTGGGACGCGGCCGACTTGTTGCTAGTGTGTGCGCAATGGCCGACTCCGCGCATGGAAATTCTTGAACTGTTGGCGCGCGCGCGTGCCGCCGAAAACCAAATGTGGGTTTTAGTTTGCAACCGTTCGGGTTCTGCGCCATTGGGCGATAAGCGCGTTTTGGATTTTCCCGGTAATGCCTTGCTGATTAATCCACTTGGCGAAATCGTTGAACAGTGTAGCCAACAGTCCACCCCGCCCTTTCTTTTTGGGGAGGCGGATTTGGACTTAAGTGCTCAAATCCGCCAGCAAGTGCCTTGTCATCGCGATGCCGTGCGCGCGAATCTAAAACCGTGATTGACCTAGCTAATTGGGACGGTGCCGAAATCGTTTTCTTCGATTGTGATTCAACCATGTCGCGAATTGAGGGCATCGACCAACTCGCTTTGCGTTCAGGCGCTGACGTTGCCGAGTTAACCGCGCGCGCGATGCGCGGCGAGTTAGCCTTGGAGGATGTTTATCGCGAACGCTTGAATTTAATTGCACCTGACCAAGAAGATTTTTCTGCGTTGGCCGCTCAATACATGCACGAGATTGTGCCTGGTACCCAAGAAAGCATTGCCGCAATTAAAAAACTAGGTATTCGAGTTTGTGTTATCTCCGGTGGACTACTTCCCGGCGTGCAGCCCTTTGCTGAAAAAGTAGGAATTGCCAGTGAAGATATTTTTGCTGTCCCTTACCCCGTAGAGTTGGGTTCGGCGGCGGCGATTGACATTGCCTGCGCACATCCACTTGCACAAAATGGTGGCAAGCCGGAAGTGATTTCTGAATTGTGCGAGGGCATGGGAATTTCTCGTGGCGCGCGGATGTTGGTGGGTGACGGAGCATCAGACCTCGAAGCCAAACCCGAGTTAGGTCTCTTTGTGGGTTTTGGCGGAGTGGTTCAACGCCCCCAAGTGATGGCCCACGCAGAAGTGTTTTTGCCGGGGCCTGGATTATGGCGAAGTGCCCTCTATGCGGCAGGAAACCGCCGTTTAGAGCAATTAGGAAATGTTGCCCCGCTAGTGTATGAATACGCTGTTTCCGAGGCTTAAGCCACCCCGCAAGTCGTGAATCAAAACACCGATCAAGTTAAGTTGTTCATCCCGGGACCGACGCAAGTCGCGCCGGAAATTTTGGCCGCCATGGCTAGTCCGGCCATCGGTCATCGCACCGAGGAATGTGCGCGCTTATGGAAAAACGCTCGCGCCGGGTTGGCGAGACTAATGAATAGTAGTGGTGAGATCTGTTTACTCACTGCTCCGGCCAGCGCCATGATGGAGGCTGCCATACGAAATACTGTGCGCGGTCGCAGTTTGCATTTGGTGTGCGGAGCATTTAGTCGCCGTTGGTTTCAAATTGCCCAAGCTTGCGGCAAGGATGCGGTAGCTGTTGAAACTGAATGGGGCCACGGCTTTAGCGCGCAACAATTGCGTAGAGCCTTAGAAGAGCATGGCCCAGTTGATGCGGTGACGGTTGTGCATAATGAAACGTCAACTGGAGTTATGAATCCGGTTCGCGATTATGCCGCGGTATTGGCCGACTTTCCGGACACCATGCTGTTAGTTGATACGGTTTCATCAATGGCCGGCGCACCAGTTTTTGTTGATGATTGGGGAATAGATGTGTGCTTGTTCGGAGTGCAAAAATGCATGGCGATGCCGGCCGGAATTAGTGTTGCTGCGGTTAGTAAACGTGCCTTAGCGCGTGCCGCTGAAGTTGAAGGCCGTGGCTGGTTCTTAGATTTTCTGTTATTGCAAAAGGGGAATCTGAAAGAACAATCACCGACAACACCATCGACCGCTCATCTTTATGCGCTTAACTTGCAACTTGAGCGAATCTTTAATGAAGGCTTAGAAGCGCGCTGGCAACGTCACCAGGAAATGGCCAATCGCACTCGTGAATGGGCTCTAAGTCACGGTTTTGAAATGTTTCCGAATGTTGAGTATTGCTCTCCAACGGTGTCCTGCATCGCGCGCGGAAGTGGCCCCGACTTCGTGCCAGTGCTGACGACTCTGAAGCAAGCAGGTTACTTATTGAGCAATGGCTACGGCGACTTGAAGGGAAAAACTTTTCGCATCGGGCATATGGGAGAACATGATTTGGAATCATTAAACGAAATGTTGGAAAATTTCGATGCCGCGATTACACCTAGCCTTGCTTAGTTAATTACATGTCCACCGCTACTAAATCAGAAACCATGAAAGTTCTTTTTGCCGACGCAGTTGCCTCCGATGCTCAAGCAATTTTGCAAGAGGCCGGCCTTGAAGTTGATAACCGCCCCGCAATGGAGCTTGCGGATAAGATTGCAGCGCTTGCCGATTGCACCGGCTTAGTGGTGCGTTCGGCTACTCAAGTTGATGCAGCGATGATGGATTCATCGCCCTTACTTAAAGTTATTGGTCGCGCTGGTTCGGGTGTCGACAACATTGATGTTGCCGCGGCCACCGAACGTGGAATCTTGGTGATGAATGCGCCAGGCGAGAACACCCTCTCAGCCGCGGAACACGCGTGGGCAATGTTGATGGCAATGTGTCGCAATATTCCGGCTGCTCACGGCAAGTTGGCGAGCGGTGGTTGGGGCAAACAAGGTCTCATGGGGGTGGAATTACACAACAAAACGATTGGCGTTTTGGGTTTGGGCCGTATTGGCCGCGAAGTCGCCCAACGCGCCAAAGCATTCGGTATGACAGTTCTTGGATTTGACCCCTTCTTGCCGCCGGAAGTTGCTGAAAAGATGGGGATTGAATTGTGTGAACTGGAAGACATTTGGCCGCGCGTAGATTTTTTGAGTTTGCATACTCCACTGACCGACCGCACTAAGCATTTGATTAATAGTGAAACCCTTTCCGCGTGTAAGCCGGGAGTGCGCGTTGTGAACTGTGCGCGCGGCGGCTTAATTGATGAACAAGCATTAATTGCCGGATTGGAATCTGGTCAATGCGCGGGAGCCGCTCTGGATGTTTTCGAATACGAGCCACCAGTTGCCGACTATCCATTGCGAGTGCACCCAAAAGTAGTATGTACTCCACACCTTGGAGCATCGACTTCAGAGGCACAGGAAAAAGTTGCAGTACGCATTGCTCATCAAATTGCTGCCTACTTGAATGATGGGGCGGTGCAAAATGCGGTCAATATGCCATCGGTTGATTCTGAAGTGGCGACCAGTTTGCGTCCTTGGCAACAACTTGCCGGAACGATTGGTTTAATGCAAGCGCAAATGCTCGACGGACGAATTCAAGAGGTTGAAATTGAGGTCGCCGGTGATTTGTGCAAATTGCCGCAAACAGCAATCACTTCGTCAGTATTGCAAAGTTTGTTAGGTCACTTGTTGAGTCAGCGCGTGAACTTAGTGAATGCAGAATCGGTGGCCCGCGAACATGGTTACACCATTAAGGAAGTGCAAGGGCAGGACACCGACGGCTACGCATCCTTGTTGACCGTGACCTTGCGTACCGACCAAGGATCCCATTTAGTTCAAGGGGCGGTATTTGGCGAGCATCACCCGAAGATCGTGCGGATTGATTCCTACTACATAGAAAGTGATGCCAAGGGTGAATTTTTGCTCTGCATAAACGATGACCGCCCCGGCCGCATCGCTGCAGTAACCGCAGTAATTGCCGACCACGGGGTAAACATTGCCGACCTTGCGTTGGGAAGAGACAAGCCAAGTTGCACTGCAATGTGCGCAATTCACCTGGATAAGAAGTTGGATGAAAATGCGCTAGATGCGGTAAGGGCGATTCCCGGATTTAACTGGGTGCGCACCATCCAGACTCTGACCCCAAATATTGGGTCATAATAACCCCATGTTTGTGGTTGGAGTCTAGGCGGTAAGATACCGCTATGAGCCTGCGTGACTTAATCTTCTCCTTCCTCCTCCCAGACCTCGACCCAACGCTCAGCGATATTCTCGGTCTTCTCGGCGGGCTGCTTGGGCTGGGTATCGCCGCATGGCTGGTCAATTTTGTAGCGAAGCGGATTATGTTGCGATTGATTAAGCGTTTGGCGAAACGCTCGAAGGCAACTTGGGACGATGATTTAATCTCAAGCAAGGTGTTTGACCGGCTTTCACATATCGCGCCGGCTTTGGTGGTTTATTTAGCCTCAGAATTATTTGTTGGCGCGCAATTGAGTGCAGGAATATTTGCGCGGATTGCCTGGGCATATATTGCAATTGTTGGTGCCGCAGTTATTGATGCGTTACTTAGTTTTCTGGTGACACGGGCGCGAAAAAACCCAGCGCTTGCTGACAAACCAGTTAATAGTTGGATGCAAGTTGTAAAAATTGTTGTTTGGCTATTTGCGATAATTGTGGTGATTGCCACTTTAGTGGACCGCTCGCCGTGGGCTCTACTCGGTGGCTTAGGTGCCTTAACTGCGGTGCTGATGTTGGTGTTCAAGGACACCATCCTTGGTCTTGTAGCCAGTATCCAAATCTCGGCTCTTGATTTAGTCCGGCTTGGTGACTGGGTGGAAGTTCCCAAATTCGGAGCTGACGGTGACGTGATTGACATTTCCTTGAACACCGTTCAAGTGCAGAACTGGGATAAAACAATTACCACCGTTCCAACTTATGCGCTAGTCAGTGACAGCTTCAAAAATTGGCGTGGCATGAGCGAGTCGGGCGGTCGGCGAATAAAACGCTCGATTCGCTTGGACATGAATTCAATTAAGTTTCTTTGTGAAGAAGAATTTGCCAAGCTACTAAATGTTCAATCGTTGAATCCATATCTTGAGTCCAAACAGAGTGAACTACAGGAATGGAATTCACAACAAAAAGTCGATGATTCCAGTTTAATAAACGGTCGCCGTCTAACCAACGTCGGAACTTTCCGTGCTTACTTAGAAAACTGGCTAAAGCAAAATCCAGCGACCCATCCGGATATGACCTTCCTTGTGCGCCATCTCGCGCCTGATGAATATGGCTTGCCAATCCAAATATACATGTTCAGCAGTGAGCAACGTTGGGCTCAGTATGAATCAATTCTGGCCGACATCTTCGACCACATATTGGCGGTCTTGCCAGAGTTTGGCCTGCAGGTTTACCAACGTCCCAGCAGTGCCGACTTTCGCGATTAAGACTTAATTACGAAGTGTCCGCGCAATCGTTGCAAGGGTTCGCTTCCAACATTCTTCACGGTGTGCAAGCTTCCGGCGGGAACAAAAACTTCCTCGCCGATTGCCGGATGCAATGTGATTTCGCCAAATGAAATTTCCATCTCGCCTTTTAGGACAACATGCAATTCATCAACGTCGTGTAAGTAGTCAACTAACTCGAGGCCAATTTCATCGAGTTTGCGTTCACAATCAAAACCTCGTTCGTGCCAAATGCGCGCCACTTCAGTTTCATCAACTGGGCATTCAAAGTGTGTAGTCATTTCTTTCTGATTCTTTGTTAGAACTGTATTCCGTAAATTCCCATTCGTTGCGATCTTGGTCAAGCCAATAGGCCCGACGCCGATGGGGATGGTCGAAGGCGGTCATTGTTTCTTCAAATCCGGCAGCCTTAAGGCGTTGACGAATTCCGTCAAGATCGTCGACAATTAAGCCAACATGATTAAATCCTAAGTCATGATAAGGGCGACGACCAGACCTAGTTATGTCAACTGCGGTGTCTAAGCCGATATAAAAAGTGTCATCTCCGTAATGCAGCCAATCGCCGCGCTCGCCAGCGTCACGATGGCGCAATTTCCAATCGGGAAAGGCCGCAGTGAGGAAGCTCAGCGCCCGGTCAACATTGGCGACCGTTAAGTTGATGTGCTCGATGACAATTCCCATGGCGACTACTTTACACTAATTAGGATGCCCAGCGACACCCGCCTCCGCGCAATTTTTGTGCTAATCTTGGTCACCATTTTATGGGCGTGGGGGTTTATTTGGACCAAGCAAGCGCTTGACGCTGCCGCCACAGTTTTTTCCAGAGATGGCCTAGAGGGTTGGACGGTAACGGGCTTGTTCCTATTTATGCGCTTTGGCATTTCCATGTTGTGTTTGCCCATAGTAATGCCACGAACTATGCGCGGCTTAAATTGGGAATACTGGCGTGACGGTTTCTTTTTGGCCTTCCTGTTGGGCGTTGGCTTCTTCACCCAAACTCAAGGCTTACAAAATGTGAACCCTGCAGTCTCAGCATTTCTAACTAGCCTCTATGTGGTGTTTACGGCACTTATTGGATGGTTAGTCCTCGGGCATAGCCATTCTCGCTACATCATGCTGGGTGTTCTAATGGCAACTTTTGGCGCTGGATTTATTTCTGGACCACCGCAACTAAACTTTAATTTGCCAGAGTGGTTAACTGTAATTTGCGCATTGTTTTACGCCTTGCACATTTTGGCTATCGATTATTTCACAAAGGAGCGCAAGCTCGATGCCATCAAACTAACCCTTTGTTGTTTGGTGTGGGTGACAGCCTTCAGCGGCATAATCATGTTTGGCGGAGTGTATTTGGGTGTCGATGCCAAACGCTTGATCGGTGTGGCTATGCATCCAGGCTTCTTCATGCCAAGTTTGTGGTGCGCTCTTTTTGTTACCGCATTTGCCTTGGCAGCGATGAATGCCTGGCAAAAACACGTTGCACCTGTACGCGCTGCCATTATTTATTCTCTCGAACCAGTATGGGCAATATTATTAATGGTCATTCTTGGCTTTGGAGGTTTGGACAAATGGGCAATAATAGGTGGTGGCACCTTACTTGCTGGTAACCTAATTGCCGAGATTAAGCGATGACCCACATTCACTGGCAACCAAGCCCCGAGCAGATAAATAACACCCAACTCGCCTGCTTCATGCAGGCCCGTGGCTTTAGCGATTATGAATCAATGTGGCAGTGGTCGGTGGACTCTCGGGAAGAATTCTGGGTGGGCTTATGGGAAAGTTGTCAGGTAATTGGTGAAGCTGGAGAAGTCGTTTGTGAAAACCGCGACGACATGTTCAAGGCGAAATGGTTTCCTCAGGCAAGTTTGTCATTCGCCGAAAATTTGTTGCGTTTTGAAGGTGAACAAGCGGCCCTTTTATTCGTGCGCGAAGATGGAACTCGGATTGAACTAAGCCGCGACCAACTGCGCCAGCGAGTGGCGGCTTGTGCCAATGGCTTACGCAAACTGGGGGTGGGGGTAGGCGACCGGGTCGCTGCCTGGTTACCCAATTCGCCCGAGGCCGTGATCGGAATGTTGGCAACCAATTCTCTAGGCGGAGTCTGGTCATCGTGTTCCCCGGACTTTGGTTCCAGTGGTGTTCTAGATAGGTTCGGCCAGATTGAACCTAAAGCGATGATCGCTTGTGATGGATATTTATACAAAGGGCGCGTGTTTGATATTCGTGACAAGTTAGCCGAGGTGGTTGCTGAGTTGTCTTCGTCTATGAAATTGGTGCTGGTGCAATATGCCGACCAGCAAGCAAGCTTTGACTCGGCTATGACCTTCGCTGAGTTATGCCAGGAAGATGCTGAACTAAGCTTTGTGCAATTGCCCTTCGACCACCCGCTTTACATCATGTTTAGCTCGGGAACCACCGGCAAGCCAAAGTGTATTGTGCATGGTCAAGGTGGCACCTTACTGCAGCACCTTAAAGAGCAGCGCTTGCATTGCGATTTGCGCGAAACTGAAAAATTATTCTATTTCACAACCACAGGTTGGATGATGTGGAATTGGTTGGTGAGCGGGCTTGCCTCTGGTGCCACCGTGTGTTTATGGGATGGCAATCCATTTCATCCAGGGCCGCAGGCAATCTGGGAATTCGTTGCGGCAGAGGAGATTAATTACCTTGGCACTTCAGCGAAGTGGGTGGACGCATGTAAAAAAGCGGGCTATGAGCCACCAGCACTTCCGAGTTTGAAGACCATTCTGTCAACAGGTTCGCCATTGGTTCCGGAGTCCTTTGACTGGCTGGAAGAACAAGTGCCCGGCGTGCAAATCGCTTCCATTTCAGGTGGTACTGATTTGATTTCATGTTTCGCTTTGGGAAATCCAATTCTTCCCGTTTATCGCGGCGAGTTACAGTGCCGCGGTTTAGGAATGGCGGTCGAAGTTTGGGATGACCAAGCGAATCCGCTAGTCGAGGAGCAAGGTGAATTAGTTTGCACTAAGAGTTTTCCCTCAATGCCAATCGGGTTTTGGGACGATAGCGATGCCGCGAAGTATCGCGCCGCTTACTTTGAACATTACCCCGGTATTTGGCGCCACGGAGATTGGGTGCAACTTTCAGAAAACGGTGGCCTGACAATTTTCGGTCGTTCTGATGCAACCCTTAATCCAGGGGGAGTGCGCATTGGTACCGCAGAAATCTATCGTCAAGTAGAACAGATAAACGAAATTGAAGAAGCCATCGTGGTTGGCCGAAATACTGATGACGGCGATCAAGAAGTCATTTTGTTTGTGCGCTTGGCGGTCGGAGCTGAACTAAGCGAGCAGTTGCAAAAAGAAATTCGCATGCGCATTCGCGCCGGTGCCAGTCCGCGCCATATCCCTGCGGAAATAAAAGCAGTGGCAGACATTCCACGCACTCGTTCAGGAAAAATTTCTGAAATTGCAGTGCGCGACGTAGTTCACGGACGATCGGTTAAAAACACCGAAGCCTTGGCTAACCCTGAATCATTAGATTACTTTAAGAATTAGCCGCTTAAGGCTTGGTCGAGGTCTGCGATAATGTCTTTGGCATTTTCAATTCCAACCGACAAGCGTACTAATCCTTCAGTAATTCCGCCCTCTAGGCGCGCTTCATCGGAAAGAACGCGGTGGGTTAGTCCGGCCGGATGTTGAATCAAGCTATCGCATGAGCCCAAGCTAACCGCTGGTACGCATAATTTTACATGGTTAATTAATTTGGCGGCGGCTTCGAAACCTCCATCAACTTCAAAAGCAATCAGTGAACCGGGGCCGTCCATTTGGCCGAGTGCGGTTTTATCTTGGTCCGGAAACATAACTTTATTGATTGATGATTGTTCACGTAACCATACACAAACTTCAATAGCATTGCTTTGTGCCTGACCCACTCGCAGTGGCAAAGTTGGAAGTGAACGATGCAAGAGCCAAGCGGCTTGTGGGTGCAAAACCGCGCCAGTCAAAATTCGCACTTGGCGCAAGGCACTCGCCCAAGTTTCATCTTTAGTCACCACAATTCCAGCCAAGACATCGCCATGTCCACCAAGGAATTTGGTCGCACTATGCAAAACCAATCCGGCGCCCAATTCAAGTGGGCGTTGTAAAATTGGGGTGGAGAAAGTGTTGTCAACAATGACCGGAATATCGCCAGCGGCTTCACAGGCCGCCTTTATGTCAACAACACTTAAGGTAGGGTTGGCTGGAGTTTCAATCCAAACTAGGCCAGTATCTGGGCGTATCGATTGGGCTATTTGGTCAACGCTGGCCCAAGTTACCTCCAGACCGAGTAGGCCACTGGCCAGTAGGTGATCAGTGCCCCCATATAGTGGGCGCACTGCAACAACGTGATTGCGCGCGCGACCGTCACCCATGCCGACCACCCGCATCGCCATTAACGCTGCGGTAGTTGCCGCCATGCCCGATCCAAAAGCGACGCCACTTGAACCACCTTCAAGTTCACAAACGCCTTGTTCCCAACGCCCAACGGTTGGGTTAAAGAGCCGTGAGTAAATGGGGTTCTTGGCCTCGGCCTTGCCCTCAATAAAAGAGTCAATACTCACAACGCCCTCTTCCAAACTGCTAATTGGGTAGGTGCTTGAATAATCTAGCGGTGGGGCATGGACCCCAAGTTCGGTCAAATCGTGGCGGCCAGCGTGTACGGCGCGAGTGCGGAAGGAATCAGGCATACCCAAATTATCCACGAATAAATAGCGGAATTAGACGAATTATTGGCGGAAATGTGCTAAAAATAACGTATGGACAGAATTGAATCCGCTATTTTGACCGAATTGCAGAATAATGCACGGCTGTCAAATAAGGAGTTGGCTTCCAGGGTCAAACTCTCGCCATCATCATGCCTGGAGCGTGTGAAAAAGCTTCAACAGAGTGGGGTGCTCTTGGGTGCCCATTCGAAAGTTGCACCCAAAGCACTAGGCATTGGTTTGCAAGCTTTTATCGCCTTGCGCCTGCGCAAACATTCGCGCGCGGAAGTTAGTGAATTCCATGATTATTTGGCCGAACTGCCATCGGTTATTTCCTTATGGCACGTAAGTGGTGGCCACGATTTCCTGGCTCAAGTTGCCGCGCGTGACTCTGACCACCTGCGCGATATCGTGCTCGATTCTTTCACCTCACGGCCCGAAGTTGAGCACATCGAGACTTCTTTAATTTTTGAACATATTTCAAAGCCGACCTTGCCAAATTATTTGGATTAAACAACTTCTTTGTCATTAATGAGGTATTACTTAAAGTCTTGGCTGAGCCCCTCGCCAGCCCCGCTCTCCACATGAAATACACGCTCGACTTTACTGAAATTGGCTTGGCCGATTTGCCCCGCGTTGGCGGCAAATGCGCATCTCTCGGCGAAATGGTTTGCAACCTCAGCAATATGGGGGTGCGCGTCCCAGGTGGCTTTGCGGTCACGGTCGATGCCTATCAAGAATTTCTTCGACATAATGGTTTGGAAGAATTCGTCCGTAAGACCTTAGCTGAATTACCGGACGGTGATCTTGCCGCACTTGAACAAGCTGGCGCATCTATTCGCGCTGGAATTTTGGACGGTAAATTTATCGATGAAATATCTGAACAAGTAAGCACGGCCTATAAAGCGATGGAGGAGAAGTATGGAGTTGACTGCGACGTGGCGGTGCGTTCATCGGCAACTGCCGAAGATTTGCCGACTGCAAGTTTTGCCGGACAACAGGAAAGTTATCTAAATATTCGCGGAACGCAAAACTTAATGGAAGCGGTCAAGCGCGTTTTTGCCTCCCTGTTTACTAACCGCGCAATTTCTTATCGCAACAATCAAAACTTTCCGCATGAAGGGGTGTTGATTTCGGTAGCCGTGCAAAAGATGGTGCGTTCTGACCGCGCATCTTCCGGCGTAATATTTACACTCGATACCGAATCCGGTTTCCGTGACATCATTTTAATTAACGCCGCTTGGGGACTTGGCGAGAACGTGGTGCAAGGAACGGTAAACCCCGACGAATTCCGCGTGTTTAAGCCGGCACTGCGGAAAAATAAACGTCCAATTCTTTCGCGCCGCCTTGGCGATAAAGCTTTGAAAATGGTTTACTCGCGCGACCCAAGTGCTGGGTCATCAACGCGCAACGTACCTGTTTCAAGATTGGCGCGCGACAATTTTGCGCTGCAAGATCACGAAATTTTAGAGTTGTCACGCTTTGCGCTCGCAATCGAAGACCACTACTCAAAGCATGCAGAGCGCGAATGTCCAATGGACATAGAGTGGGCAAAGGACGGGCAAGACGGCAAGATTTATATTTTGCAAGCCCGCCCTGAAACCGTGCATTCGAGCGACTCGGGCGTGTTTCATGAAGTTTGCCGTATGGACACCCACGGAGAAATCGTGATTGAAGGCCGCTCAGTTGGCAAGCGTATTGCCGCTGGTAAAGCGCGGGTAATTCTCGACGCCGAGGATATGAATCAATTGCAACCAGGCGAAGTACTCGTAACCGACATTACCGACCCCGATTGGGAACCGGTAATGAAGATTGCTTCGGCTTTGGTAACTAATCGTGGTGGTCGAACTTGTCACGCGGCGATTATCGCCCGCGAACTTGGAATCCCCGCAGTTGTCGGTACCAGAGATGCCACAGATCAAATGCCTGATGGCGAAGATGTTACGGTTTCATGCGCCGAGGGTGAAACGGGTTTTGTTTACCACGGAATTGGTAAGTGGCAAGTCGATCGTTATGACTTGAGTGGTTTAGAAACTCCGAAGACCGATCTCTACTTAAATGTCGCCGACCCCGACCAAGCACTGCACCACTCGCGGCTGCCGGCGGCAGGCATCGGCTTAGCGCGGCTTGAGTTCATCATTAACAATTCAATTCGCGTGCACCCACGTGCCTTGCTTGAGTATGAAAATTTGACCGATGAAGCGCGCGCTGAAGTGGACCCAGCAATTGCCGGTTATTCAAGCCCGCGCGATTACTTCGTTCAAAGACTTGCCGAGGGAATTGGCACCATCGCCGCCGCCTTCTACCCGCGACCAGTGGTGGTGCGCACATCCGACTTTAAGTCGAATGAATACGCGGCCCTTTTGGGCGGCCATTCCTTTGAACCAATCGAGGAAAACCCCATGATTGGGTTTCGAGGTGCATCGCGCTATTTTTCTCCTGACTTTGCCGAGGCCTTTGCCCTTGAATGCGAGGCTTTATTAGAAGTGCGCGAGGCTATGGGTTTGACCAATGTCATACCAATGATTCCATTTGTGCGCACGGTCGAAGAAGGCGCGCGCGTTCTCGAATTAATGGCCGAACACGGGCTCAAGCGCGGAGTTAACGACTTAAAGGTTTACCTGATGTGTGAACTACCGGTTAACGCGCTGATGGCTGACGAGTTTTTAGAGCACTTTGACGGTATGAGTATCGGCTCAAATGACATGACCCAATTGACATTGGGCGTGGACCGCGACTCGGGCTTGTTGAAGGGTTTTGACGAACGCAATGAAGCGGTGCTCAAGATGATGGAAATGGCGATTGTCGCTTGCAAGGCCAAAGGCAAGTACATCGGCATTTGCGGCCAAGCGCCTAGCGATTTCCCCGAGATCACCGAGTGGTTAGTCGAGCGGGGGATTGACACTATTTCACTCAACCCAGATAGTTTGGTAGATATGTTGAAAGTGGTGAAGGCGGCGGAAGATAAATGACCTAAAATATTGGGTCATGACCGACGTCTACCTTGCTTCAGCTTGCCGCACTGGAATCGGAAGATTTCAGGGCTCTCTTTCTGGCTTTCGTGCGCCTGAATTGGGCGCATTCGCGATTTCAGAGGCTTTACGCCGCGCGGGTCTTGACGGCTCGGCGATAGATGAAGTCATCATGGGCAATGTGCTGCAGGCGGGCGTGGGTCAAAACCCTGCTCGCCAAGCCGCGCGCGCTGCTGGAATCCCCGATGAAGTTGCGCCGTTTACGGTGAACAAAGTTTGCGGTTCTGGACTTAAGGCTGTGATGCTGGCCGCCCAATCGATTAAAGCTGGCGATAACCAAATCGTGGTTGCCGGCGGTATGGAATCGATGTCGAATGCGCCGTACTTGGTGCCAAGTGCTCGCCAAGGAGCGCGCCTTGGCCACGCCCAATTGTTGGACTCAATGGTCCATGATGGTTTGTGGGACGCATATTCTGATCAACACATGGGCATGACCGGCGAATTGGTTGCCGACGAATACAACATCAGTCGCGAAATGCAGGATGAGTTTGCGGCAAACTCGCACATTAAAGCCGCCGCCGCTTGGGAAGCAGGCAAGTTTGAGGAAGAGACTTTTGAAGTCTCGGTGCCGCAACGTAAGAAGGATCCGCTTGCATTTAACGCCGATGAGGGCGTACGCGGTGACAGCTCCGCTGAAAGTCTTGGCAAAATGCGCGCCGCCTTCAAAAAGGACGGTTCGGTAACTGCTGGCAATGCTTCGCAACTTTCCGATGGTGCCTCGGCAGTTGTGGTTGCTTCGGCGGCCGCTTGCGAAAAGTATGGTCTCAATCCGCTGGCCAAAATTACTGGTTATGCCGCCGGCGGTATGGCTCCTGAGTGGGTCATGATGGCGCCGAAACATGCGATTGAAAACCTTGAAGCGCGCACCGGTCTCAACCGCAATGATTTTGACCTAATTGAACTTAACGAGGCGTTTTCTTCCGCCGCCTGCGCGCTAACTCAGGAAATAAAACTTGACGCCCAACGCATCAACGTGCACGGCGGCGCCGTCGCACTAGGCCACCCAATCGGCGCATCAGGCACCCGCATCCTCACCACTTTGCTCTACGCCCTCAAAGACCGCTCCGCCCAAAAAGGCCTCGCCGCCCTGTGTCTAGGCGGCGGCAACGCGGTAGCGATGTCGGTGGAACTTTGCTAGACAAGCAGTACTAATAACCAATAAAACAAAATGACTAACTCCACCAAAGTAACTGTCGTCGGTGCCGGAACCATGGGCAACGGCATTGTGCAAACCTTCGCTAGCTTTGGCCACGCCGTGTGCATGGTCGATATGAGCGAGGCAGCACTTGAGCGCGGGCGCGCCGGAATTGAAAAATCTCTTAGCCGATTCGTTAAGAAAGAGAAGATGAGCCAGGAGGACGCGAATGGAATTATGGCGCGAATTACTCTCTCCACCGATTTGTCTTCCGCAGTAAGCGATTGCGATTTAATGGTCGAAGCGGTTTTCGAAAACGAAGAGGTTAAGCAGGATATTTTCAAAACTGCCGATGCCGCCGCTCCTGCGCACACTATCTTGGCTTCTAATACTTCGTCCATTTCTATAACGCGCATCGCCGAGGCCACCAGCCGCCCCGAAAAAGTTATTGGCATGCACTTTATGAATCCAGTTCCCATCATGAAGTTAGTCGAAATTATCCGTGGCGACAAAACTTCCGATGAGACTTGCGCTCAAACCATCGCCTGGTCGGAAGCAATTGGCAAAACTTGCGGAGTCGCCAACGACTTCCCGGGCTTTATCGCCAATCGTATTTTGATGCCGATGATTAACGAGGCAGTGTGGTCGTTGCACACCGGAGTCGGGGATCGCGAATCAATCGATATCGTGATGAAACTCGGTTGCAACTTCCCAATGGGACCACTTGCGCTCGCTGATTACATCGGACTCGACATTTGCCTAAGCATCATGGATGTTTTGCACGCCGGCCTCAAGGAAGACAAGTACGCCCCATGCCCATTGCTTCGCGAAATGGTCGAAGCTGGAAAACTTGGGGTGAAATCTGGCGCCGGTTTTTACGACTACGCTAAATAGAACACCCTAAGCCTAGCAGGCTGAAAATCTCCCTGTTGAAACAACGGCTCATGTATGCTGAGTCGATGATTTTCATCGTAGAACTCTGGCTTCCCATTCTGCTTTCGGCAGTGTACATTTTTTTGGTTAGCATCCTCGTGCACATGGTGTTGCAAATGCACAATAACGACCATACTTGTCTTCCCGATGAAGAAGGGGCATTAAAGATGTTTCGCGGCCAAGGGCTTGCCCCTGGTTCATATGTTTTCCCTCACCCTCAGTGCGGCAAAGAATATGGTAGTGAAGAGATGAAAGCGAAAATAAAACAAGGTCCAGTTGGTTTTATTACCGTGTTCGATGCAAATGGATTCAACATGGGCAAAAACCTTTTGAAGTGGTTTTTGTTTACTGGCCTGGTAAGTGTATTTGTCGCCTACATCACCAACCTCGCCCTAACTGCTGAAGCTGATTACTTGCAAGTATTCCGCGTGGCCGGTACTGCGGCATTCCTTGGTTACGCTCTCCCCGCCCTGCAGGACAACATCTGGAAGGGGCAAAGTTTTAACATCACTTTGAAGTTTGTATTCGATGGCACTCTTTACGCCCTAACCACTGCCGGCACCTTTGCTTGGCTGTGGAATTAGTTAAAGCGGAACAATAGTTTCCTGCCCGTGGTGGCTGCGATAATTAATTTCGTAGCCTACGGGATAGGCTTGCAGTAAATCACTGGCTAGGGGATTGGCGATTAAATCGCATAACTTGCTTTGGTTCTGGTGGTCCTTACTTAACCACTCTTCATAATGATCTTCACTCACAATGCATGGCATGCGATGGTGCCCAATGTCTTGCATTAGTGAATTAGGCTCGGTAGTAATGATGGTAAAAGTTAAGAGATCTTTTTTAAATTCATCGTCGTGCCACTTCGCCCATAGTCCAGCAAAACAAAATGGGCGACCGTCGCTTTGATGAACATAGAAGGGGCGTTTTTTTGTGGCCCCTTTTTCCTTTACCCGCTCGAAGAAACCATTTGCTGGCACTAAACATCGTTGCGAAGGAAATGCAGTTTTCCAAACCGCACTACTTTGCAATTTGTCAAGTCGTGCATTGAAGGTGCTGTATTGAAGTCGTCGCTCCTTTGCAAATGGTGGAATCAAGGACCATTGGTCCGCAAGTCCAGCTTTAATGCCCGAAGGCGTATCGCAAACAATGACTGCGGAGTCAAATGGTCGCACCGCAAAACTCTCCTCTAATCCCACCCAGTCTTCGCCAGGGTGCAAGTCGAGGGCATTCCATCCCTTGGGGGTGGTAAAGGCTCCACACATGATGGTTTCATTCTAAAGCCCGGCGCCGGCACAATATCCTTCATGGCTGCAAGTTCCCGTACCGCTGTCATCGCTGCCGTTTTTGGAAATGGGGTGCTGACAATTTTGAAGTTTATAGCTTTTTGGATTTCTGGATCGGGCTCTTTATTTGCAGAGGCGGTTCACTCTATGGCAGATACCGCCAATCAAGGCTTGTTGTGGGCCGGATTGCATCGCAGTGGGCGACCAGCCGATAAACGATTTCACTATGGCTACGGTGCTGAACAATTCCTGTTCGCGCTGCTTGCCGCAGTCGGCATTTTTGTTTTTGGTTGCGGGGTAACCGTATATCACGGAGTGCATTCTTTACTCCACCCGCAAGCAATCGATATTAGTTGGATTAGTTTTACGGTCTTGGGTATCTCTCTAGTTTTAGATGGGGCGGTATTAGCAACTGCCGTCCGTGCAGTTAATCAACAGCGCGGCACCCTCGGCTTCAAAGAATATTTGCGCAACACTACCGATCCTTCAGTCGTCGCGGTTTTACTTGAAGATTTAGTTGCCACTTTAGGTGTGCTCATAGCCCTTGCTTGCATCGGAGTCTCTTATTGGACTGGGGATTCTAGGTGGGATGGTGTGGGCAGTATTTTGATTGGCTTGATGATGGGCTGGATTGCAATCCAACTCGGCATGATGAACCGCCGCCTACTTTTGGGGCAGGCGATGAGTTCGGAACGCGAAGCGGAAGTGCGAAACTTTCTTGAGCAACAACCCTCAATTGAGGCAGTTCACCGATTGCGCACGCGCGTAGTAGCCACCGGCCAATTTAAACTTCAGGCGGAATTGGATTTCGATGGCACGGTAATCGGCCTCGGCATGAGTGGCTGGGTGAAACAGCGTCTGCCTGAAAATGAAGCATCAATCGAGCCATTCAGCGCCGCCGTCGGCGAGGAAGCCGCCCGCCGAATCGCCAGTGAAGTGGATCGCATTGAGGCGGAACTTCAGCGCCGTTTCCCTGAACTGAAGTTTATGGATTTGGAAGCAGATTGACTGGCATTACAAACTGGGGCGGCAATGAGATAATGCCCCGCCCGCGACCCCAGCGGCCCCCAGACATGCCAAGCTTGCTCAACGAAGAACATCAAATGATTCTCGAGTCCGCGCGCGAATTCGCCGAGCGGACCCTTAAACCAAATGCCGCCACTTGGGATCGCGAGGAGCGATTCCCAGCAGAAGCGATTGCCGAAGCAGCAGAAATGGGCTTCATGGGATTGACCATTCCCGAAGAGTTCGGCGGAGTTGGTATGGGCAACCTGCATGGTGCAATCATGCTCGAAGAGGTCAATCGGTGGTGTGCTTCCACCGGTGTAACTTTGTCGGTACACAACTCGCTCATCTGCAGCCCGATTGCCAAGTACGGCACCGAAACGCAAAAGCAAAAATATCTACCGCAACTTGCCAGCGGAGAAATGCTAGGTGCTTATTGTTTAACCGAGCCTCAAGCAGGTTCCGATGCGGCGAGCATTCGCGCCACCGCCACGAAAGTAGATGGCGGATGGAAAATCAACGGCACCAAAGCGTGGATTACTTCCGGCCCCGATGCCGGCCTTTATGTGGTGTACGCAATTGCCGACGCCGACGCACCCCGCACCCGCAACATTGGCTGCTTTTTAATCGAACGCGGTTTCGACGGAGTTAAGGTCGGCAAGAAAGAAGAGAAGCTTGGCATTCGTGGTTCGTCCACATCTGAAATGATTTTCGAAGATGTTTTTGTGCCCGATGAGAATGTACTCGGCAACCCATTGGGTGGCTTTAAGATTGCGCTTGAAACTTTAGATGGCGGTCGTATTGGCATCGCTTCCCAAGCACTTGGTATTCATCGCGCCTGTTTGGAAGAATGCTTGAAGTATTCATCTGAACGGCAACAGTTCGGTCGCGAAATCGCTAAGTTTCAAGCCATCGCTTGGAAGATTGCAGACATGGGCACCGAGTTGGAAGCTGCTCGCCACCTAGTGCATGCTGCGGCCGCCAAACGCGATGCCGGCGAAGCATGCACCAAAGAAGCGGCGATGGCTAAGTTGTTTGCAAGTCAAGCTTGCAACCGCGCTGCCCAAGATGCGGTGCAAATTCATGGCGGCGCAGGTTACACCCAAGAATTTCCAGTAGAACGCCACTACCGCGATGCGCGAATTACTGAAATTTATGAAGGTGCGACTGACATTCAACGGATTGTGATTTCGCGCGCATTGGCCAATTAATAGATGGACATTAATCCTCTTTTGAAACGCTTCAAAGCTGGGCACCAAGGTGCGCTGGCGCGGGCGATTTCATTGGTGGAGAACAACGCCCGCGAAGGCGGCGAGTTGTTGGATGCATTGCACGGGGAGACAGGAAGCGCGCAACGCACTGGAATCACCGGCCCTCCTGGCGCGGGCAAATCCACTTTGGTCGATGCGCTTGCCAGTCACTGGGCTACTGCGGGTCGCAAGTTGGGATTGCTGGCGGTGGACCCATCTTCTCCATTTAGTGGGGGAGCACTGCTCGGCGACCGCGTGCGCATGGATCGCGCCGCAGGTGAACACGGAGTCTTTGTGCGTTCGATGGCCACGCGCGGTTCGCTTGGTGGTTTGTCTTTAGCCGCGGGTGCCGCAGCCGATTTAATGGACGCATTTGGTTTCGACGAAATTCTCCTAGAAACCGTGGGCGTGGGCCAAGCAGAAATTGACATCGCCGCAGCTACCGACGTGTGCGTAGTGGTGCTCACTCCGCAAAGTGGCGATGGAGTGCAAGCAATGAAGGCCGGACTAATGGAAGCGGCCGATTTATTTGTGGTCAATAAGGCCGACCAAGCTGGCGCCGATTTGTTGTGTTCAGAAATTGAACAGATGCTGGACTTTCGTCCGGCCACGGCGGTGCGCCCTTTGGTCCTAAAATCAATTGCGACTACCGCCGAAGGAATTGAAAAAATAGCCAGTGCGATTGATGAGTTGCGGCTTAAGTCAGCGAATGACGGACGCGCCGAAACCCGCCGCCGCGCCCGCGATCTTGCACGCACCCGCCGCGTGTTTGCCGAAACATTGCGTTCTGCTTTATGGCTTGAACATGAACTAGAGGCAGTTGCCCAATCCCAACTTGATGCCGGCGCGCGCCCCGATCGCGTTGCCCAAAAGTTGGCCAGCGATTGTTTGAATCGCTTTCACCAAAACGGAAAATCAAAATGAGTGCAAACCCAATTCGTGTCATGATTGGCAAACCTGGTCTCGACGGCCATGACCGCGGCGCCAAAGTCGTCGCCGCTGCCTTGCGCGACCGTGGTATGGAAGTGATTTACACCGGCTTGCACCGCACCCCGGCGCAACTCGTGGATGCCGTCGAACAAGAAGATGTGCAAGTACTCGGCCTAAGTATTTTGTCGGGCTCACACATGGAACTCCTGCCAAAGGTACGTCAGCAACTCGTGGATCGTGGTTTAGAAAAAGTGCTGCTGCTTGCTGGCGGAATCATTCCCGACGATGACGCCACTGCTCTCAAAGAACAAGGCTTCGGCATGATCTTCGGCCCCGGCACTCCCACTGCCGAAATTGCTGAGTTCATTGAGTCGCGGGTCTAGCTCAAGAGGTCGGGTTTCGACTTCGAGTCTGGGTATCCCTTTTTAGATGGAACTGTTGCCCATAAAACCGATTCATGCGCGACAGACTAGAGAATTAAGGGGGATTGTGTGATAATTAGCGACCTTGCTTCAACCGCCCCATTTCGGCGAGAGGCAGCATCTCATGGATAATCTCAAGACCAACTTTGACCTGACTGAAGAGCAGGAAATGATTCGCGAAACCGTTGAACGCTTCGCTAATGAAGTGGTGGCTCCGGCCGCTGCACATGCCGACGAGACTTGCACCTTTAATCAGGATGTATGGTCGCAGATGTGTGAACTTGGGCTCCCAGCCTTGCCCTTCCCTGAAGAAGAAGGCGGCGCTGGCCTCGACAACCTTTCCTACATCATTGCGGTGGAGGAGTTGTCGCGAGTTTGTGCGAGCACGGGTCTTAGCTATGCCGCTCACGTTTCATTGGGAACCTGGCCGATTCACGCATTTGGTTCAGATGCTTTGAAGGCCAAGTACATGGAAGGTTTGTGTGCTGGTGAGTACATGGGCGCTTATGGTTTAACCGAACCAAATGCTGGCTCCGATTCCGGGGGAACTCAGACCACTGCGGTATTGAACGGCGATCACTATGTAGTCAATGGTGCCAAATGTTTTATTACCAATGGCTCTTTCTCAAAGCCTTATGTCATCACTGCTCAAGTTGATAAGTCCAAAGGTCCTAAGGGCATTGTGGCATTGGTCATCGACCGCGGCACCGAAGGCTTTACCGTGGAGAAGGGTGAAACCAAACTTGGTATGCGCGGTTCAGATTGGACCAACTTAATTTTCCAGGATTGCAAAGTGCCGGCAGAAAACTTGCTGGGCACACCTGAAACGGGTTTTGCAACTTTTATGAAAACATTGGAAGGCGGTCGCATTTCCATTGGCGCGCTCTCCTTGGGAATTGCTCAAGGTGCTTTAGACCAGGCAGTCAAGTATGCCAACGAGCGCGAACAATTCGGCAAACCGTTGTCAAAGCATCAGGCGGTGGCCTTTAAGTTGGCCGATATGCGCACTGAGATTTCGGCGGCGCGCCATTTAGTTTATCACTCTGCGCGGATGAAAGATGCCGGTCGTGAATATGGCACCGATGCCGCGATGGGCAAGTACTTTGCCTCTGAAGTGGCGATGCGTTGTACTTACGAAGCCATTCAAATCTTTGGCGGCAATGGTTACTCGCGCGAATACCCAGTCGAGCGGATGTATCGCGATGCCAAGTTATGTACCATTGGTGAAGGCACTTCTGAAGTGCAAAAACTTATCATCTCGCGCGATTTATTGAAGAAGGGGCAACTACAAACTGCCTAATGCAAACTGAAGCCCAAGTTGGACGCTTCCGAATTCGCGCTTTGCGTGAGTCCAACTTTGCACTTGATGGAGGCGCAATGTTTGGGGTGGTGCCGCGGGCTTTGTGGCAAAAGTTAACTCCGGCCAATGACGACCACACCATTCCGTTGGCGTGTAATTGTTTCTTAATTGAATGCGGCGAGAATGTAGTGCTGATTGAGCCGGGCATGGGTCAGCGTTGGAGTGAAAAGCATCAAGCGATGTATCGGATTGAGCGCCCTCATGGCGATTTGCTTGCAGTGTTAGAGTCTGCCGGCCGCAAAGCTGAAGATGTGACTCATGTTCTTATGAGTCATGCCCATTTTGATCACATCGGTGCCGCCTGTGGTGAAGACGGTTTGCCCTTATTCAAAAAGGCCCAACACTTTTTGCCTGAAAGTGAAAAAACCGCTGCTCTATCTCCTGACCATTTGCGCCGAGCTAGTTATCGGACTGATGACTTACAACCCATCATTGACGCTGGCTTGTTAACGACCTTTGTTGGTGAGCAAGAAGTCATTCCCGGGATTAGCATGCATGAACTTGGAGGCCACTCCGATGGAACTTCGGTCATCACAATTCAAGATGCTGAAAGCACTGCCTGTTTTTGGGGTGATGTGGTGCCAACGCGTAATCACGTGGCTTTACCATTTATCATGGCCTATGACATTAACGCGGAAAAATCATTTACGGTGCGCTCAGAATGGATTGCTAAAGCTAGTTCCGCAGGCTGGATAAATCTTTTATATCACGATCCCGAACAGCCGATGGTCGCCTTCAAGCACGATGGCCGGCGTTATGCGTGGGCATCGCTGTGTTCTTGATGCGGCGCTTGTAAAGCTAGCACTAAACCCGATAAGGCCAGGGTGGCGGCACTTAACGGCCACCAAACTCCATTTGGTAAATCATTTGCGGCATGGGCGATAATGCTTCCCCACGATGGGTAATCAATAGTCCCTAAACCTAAGTATGAAATAATCACTTCGGCTTTTATTGCGTAAATAAAGTAGAGGCGAAACTGGGTCATCGCCATCGGTAATAAATTCGGTCTTAAGTGTCTCCAGATAATGCGTGAGTTGGAACATCCGGTTACGCGCGCGGCCTCGATAAATGGCAAAAAGCGTAGCCGTTGTACCTCAGCCCGCGCCAATCTAAAACTGCCAACCCAACCACCAATGCCAATCGCAATTGCCGTTGGTATTAAGCCCTTACCTAGCAGTAATGACATTATTAAAACGATTAGTATGCCGGGGATTGCATGGAATGCGGCCGCCAACCACACCAGTAATGCATCGGTTTTTCCGCTTATAAAGCCGGCGTAGGAGCCGAGCAATGTTCCACTTGCGACGGCTAAGAATGCAGCGATTGCGCCAATCGTAAAAGCAGTGTGAGCACCATGCAGAACTAAAGAAGCAACACAGCGGCCAAGATGGTCACTACCTAAGAAGATGTCGGAGCTCGGTGCTAATGATTCAAATCCTGATTGTGGAGTGATGCCGGCATCATCAAGGAATCCCAAAGCGCCCAAGATTGCACAAAACCCATAAATGAAAATCAGGGTGGCGCGCCAACTGAAAAATTTGTTCATGCTTGCGCTCCGTGATTTACCCGTGGGTCAAGTTTGTGCACAGCCCAATCGCATAAGAGTTGAGAAAACAGGAAAATTAATGCTAGACAAAAGGTACTTGCGCGCAGGGTGTTGATGTCGCCGTCGCGCACCGCGTCAGCCGTCAAGGAGCCAAGGCCGGGAATACCAAAGAAGCGTTCCACTAGCAGTGAACCTAATACTAGAAAAGGAATAGCCCCAAGTGCTTGCACTGCAATTTGCGGGGCGAGCATCGCTAGTAAGTGGCGATTAGTTGAGCGCTTGGCATTAAGGCCGCGCGCGTGAGCGGCGCGCATGAAATCTTGCTGGGCGTATTCACTGGCAAGTTCTCGCCAAAACCGCCATTGCGGCCAAATTCCGACTGCGACCCAAGTGATGATTGGTAAAGCCGCAAAGCTAACAAATGGTGACTGCCAGCCATACACTGGAAATAATTTTAATTCAGCAGCGAAGTACTGTTGAAACAACATAACCCAAACAACCGCACTTAGTGACATGCCTAAGGCTGAAAGCAATTGAAAGCTTTTGTCGATAAGGCCCTTGCGGCGCAAACACCATAAGGCCAAGCTGATTGAAATCCATAAAGTTAGGATGAATGCCGGCACTGCAATTGCGGCAGAGCGGGGAGCGCGTTTAATTAATTCTCCGCTAAGTGGTCGGCGCTTGAGATTTTCGCCGAAATTAAAACACAATAAGTTTAAACATGGAATTACGATGCGTTTATAAAAAGGTGCCGGTTGTGCCCAAGCTAAAGTTAAGCTACTTCCTGCATCAAGATAAGGAGTGGTTCCAGAGAGTGCCGCCGCTAAGCCTGAAGCTGGCAGTTTGCCAAGCTCTGGGTCCCCGAGTATGTTGGTCTCCAATAAACCTTTCTCTTCTAAAGTCCATTCAAGAAAAACCGTGTCAATGGTGCGTTCCTTGGTGCTAAAGTTTCTAAGCACCTTCCCGAGGTGATTTTTTAATAATAAATTATCGCCGTCACTATCAATGATTAAGCGGCGTAGTGGGCCATTGAGCCGTAATTGGACGACTTGCGGTTTGAATTGAGTGAAGCGGCCTTGTTGTTGACGTAGATGTCCAATTTCTGCGGCGTCGGCATGGTGGCCAGCTTGAATAAGCGCCGGATCACCGAACGCGCCAGAGTCAAAAATTAACGAAAGTAAAAAGCTCACCCCGAAGGCTAAACTTAGCGCGAAGAAGAACCGCTTGATAATGTTCTTAATCATTGCTGACAAAATAACGGCACGGCATCGGTGCGAATGGGTTCACCGAGTCGAGTTTAAGTTTGGGCGATATAAGTAGCCAACTACGCCGATGGTCAATGGGAATGAGTGGCGCATCTTCACCGAGAATAGCCACCAACTCGCGGGTTAATTCTTGACGTTGTGCAAGAGATTGACTTGCGCGAAATTTGTTCAGTAGTAAGTCGAAGTTTTTGTTTTTGTAATTAGCTTTGTTTATTCCCGGTGCCGCATTGGTGCTTTGGAATACTTGCAAAATGTTTGCCGGATCAGGCCAGTCTAGGCTCCACGCCCAGGTGAATATTTGCGCCTTGCCATTGTTGAGCTTTTGGTAATACTGATTGCGCGACTGTGGGACAATTTGCAAATCAATGCCAATTCTTGCCCAAGCTGCTTTGACGATGTTGCCTAAGTCAATGCTCGCCGATGCCGCTGAACCAAGTTCAAGCTGCAAACTAGGGAGACCTGCTCCCTGTGGCCAACCAGCTGCAACTAATAATTTGTGAGCTTGGTCAAGATTTTCTTTACGCCAAGAAAAACTCTCGCAATCGTCGGCAAAGGGCATGCTTGGTGGCAAAATATGACGCGCTGGAGTCGCCCAAACACTATCTCGCAAGACCTTGTGCCATTGCTGGTAAGGAAATGCCGCAGCCAAGGCTTTGCGTAATAAATTGCGTCTACGGTTTCCGTCGCCATCGCCTGGAATATTGCCAACAATTGGATCGTTCATATTAAACATCACCATTGTTAGGTCGGGAGTTTCAGTTTGAATAAGGTGGACTCCTTGCGCGCGTAATTCTGGGCTAGGTTGATTGCCGTCAATTAGTTGCGAAAATGAATCCTGCAATGGCGGTAGCCGATCGATTTCGCCGCGCTTAAACATTAAGCTGCGAGTTGAAGATTCAGGCACAAAAATAAATTCTAGTTCAGAGAATTTAGGAGCTGCAGCGCGTTGCTCTTGCCACTTAGGGGTGGTTTTGAAAACGGCGCGTTGCGGGTGTTCCCATTCGGCAAGATAGTAAGGGGCAGTGCCGACTGGATTATCAGCGAAGCGTAACGATGAACGCTCAACCGCCTCGCTTGGATAGATCACCGCATAAGGTGAGGCCAGTCGATTAAGCCAGTTGCTGTCCGGATTAAGCAGGCGTACTTCAATAGTGTGTTGGTCAAGGGCGCGCACTGTTTGCAAATTATCAAAAACAAATGCCGAACTACTCGCCTGTTGTGGGTCGCGCGCGCGTTCCCAGCAGTAAACAATATCTTGAGCAACTAAAGCGCGGCGGCCGCCTTCCCATAAGGGGTTCTTGGCAGGGTCGTAAAAGAAAACGTCCGAACGCAAGTTGAATTGCCAAGTCAGTTGGTCTTCTGAATGGCTCCAAGATTTTGCAATGAGTGGGCGAATTGAAAAATCGTCTTTATGCGGATCGTATTCGCATAAGCCTTCATAGATTTGCGCTTGAAGGATTTGGTCGGTGGTGGCTCCGGCAGTGATTGGGTCAAAGCCGCCAAATTCACTAGCCAACGCGAAGCGTAAGTGTTCGCTTGATGATAAATCTGATTGACTACAGCCCGAGGTCAGTGCAACCCAAGTAGTTGCCAATAAGACCAGGGCGGGATCGCGAATCAAACGTTATCCTCGTCAATAAACTCAACGAGTGCGCCGAGGTGGCGATCGCCGATTCGCATCGCCAACATCACTAAACGTTTTTTGCCAAAAGTTTTCTTGAGCATGCGTTGTGAAAGTGCTTGGGTGCGCTCTGCAATTCCGCGTGAGCGAATTTCCAAACTGCCAATTTCGTGCTCGCGTAAGATTGGACGCATTTTGCGCGGGTCCAAAGCTTCAATCGCCAACACTTTAAAAGTGTCGATGAAGGGGCTGAATACAGGTTCGCTTGAAGTTAGGTAAGCGATGTCGGGATCGACGGTGTTGAGTTTATGGTGGGCGGCAAATGACCCGAGCACTCCCGCTAAGGTGAGTGAAGGGTTTGGGTCATAAAGGTAAGGCTCGATTTCAGCGACTTCGGCTTGTGGGTGGTGGTCGCCAGCCCAACACTCTTCAGCAGGCAAGGCAGTTGCACAGCGGGCTTGATCTTTAGCTAAGTTGCCATACCAAAAAACGGTTTCTTTAGCTTCACCTTTTAATGAAATGACTTCGATCTCATCTGGAGTCGGATACTTGTCGAGTAATTCGTCAATCGCCACGGCCGGTGAAAGTTTTACGCCAGCACCGGGGCGGCCCTTAAGTAGCGCGGCGATTTGTTCAGGGTTTGGTGACCAATCGCCCGGACTCATGATGCGGCGTACGCCACGGCGACGTGATGGGTCGAGCCATAGGACTCCCGCAGGTGGTGTGACTTCGCTAACATCGGCAGTGCCGACTTCAACCAAGTCGCTAACTCCGTAGACTTCGGTATTGGCCGCTGCATAATGCGAAGTGGCCTCTTCTTTATCCCATGCAAATACTTTGATGCCATTGCGTGCAAGGGCAATTGCGTCAGACCCAATGCCGCAGCATGGATCAAATACTTGGCTTACTCCGGCATCGACAAAACGTTGCGCGCGCCACATCGCGACCGACTCGGAAGAACTTTGTTGAAGTTGTTCCTTCGTGAAGAACATGTCCATGCCGCGTGAAAATTTAACCGTTGCACGTCGCCGTTGAGCGCGTAGTTCGCCCATCGCCTCGGCAATCTTCTTGGGAAACATTCCGCGGAATGATTCTTGAATCGCGAGCGGGTCGTCGCCCATATTACGAAACAGCACAAAGGTTTCACAGGCTTCTTCCGAAGTCAGGACTTTGGCGGTTTTGATGTCAATCTTCATCGTTGGGGGGACGGGGACATTTTAGAGTAGTCGTTAAGCATATCCCCGTTTCCTGAATAAACTTAGAAGGTCGTGCCGACGGTCAGGGCTTGGCGGTAATCGCTATTCTCGAAACCGGCCGCGGGGGTGCCGTCCCATGAGACAGAGGAGCTTAATTGCAGGAACCAGGTGCTTTTGAATGTCCAGCGCAAGCCGACCTCGCCGGTTGCTGACGCATCTTGAGCATCACCTACCGATCGGAAATATTCGGCCTTACTGGTTAGCGATAAATCATCGCTTAACGCACTATCAAAGCGCGCCGCAAGACGGGCCGTCCAGGTGTTGGTTGGAAAGGCGCCAACATTGTTTTCCCACACCATTGAGGGGCCGCCTTCTAGATTCAAATGGGTCTTATCCTCACAAAAGCGGAAGGTATAACCGATTCCGAGACCGCCATCAGTTCGACCTTGGAGGCCGTTGGGGACATCTGAACGCCCAGATCCTTTACCGTAGGCGTAGAAATCGTCGCCTTCGCCGAAGGTGCGATGATGTTCAATTGACCCGGTGTAAAGGCGCGAAGTTGTGGAAGCGGTACCGGTTGCGGCCTCGGTTTGGCGAACCCCTGAATATTGGGCGCCAAGCAGCCAGCGATAGCCATCTTCTTCCAATTTGGCATCGCTGCGGAAGGTGGAAGTTGTGGAAGTGTTGTTGCCACTGATGGCAGTAACGCCGAGGTCAAAGGAACCGCTCCATTTGTCGAAGAGGCTTTCTGGCTCTTCTGAGGCTTGGAAGAGCATTGGCGTGAGTAGGATTACGGTAGCTAACATCTTTGCTGTCAATTGTTTAGGTCTGTTTGCCTTAGGGTAAAGGGGGGTGGCTGATTTGGCCGATAACAGTGTAGTGAGCTCTAGCTTTAATACCTCCCGTCCAGCCAAAGCAAAAAAAGCGCCTGAAGGTGGCTTTTTTAGTTCATTTCGTTTGCGCGCCTCGATTGTGGTCGCGTTGATTTGCGGCTTGTCGGTGTTTGGTTCAGCGAATTGGATGGCGCGCCAAGAACTGCAACGGACTGGTTTAGAAATCGCTAGCCGTCTTGAACTGCATGCCGGGGACTTGCAAAACCGCATCGAAGCAGACCTGCAAAACGGCAATGACCCGCAGGCTAGCTTGAACATGGCTCTGCGAAATCTTCCTAAGCTTGGTGTTCAAGTTTTCGATATTAAGGGTGAGCAAATCGCCAGTAGTGGCGATGTCTCCTTACAGACTCTTGAAAAAATCAAGTTTCCGCGCTCATTAAGTGACGGCAAGGTCGCCGCGCTGAGTGGTGCTCTAGTCAATCAACAAATAATAGAATTGTCTCGCTCCTTGGAAGGACAGTTAGGCACGTTGGGAACAGTACGTTTGCGCCAATCTCAGCAAGAACTCACTTGGCTAATCGGCATCGAGAAAATTGCCATGGCCTTTGGAGGACTTTCTTTCCTCTTGGGATTAATGATATTTAGCCGGTCGTTTTCGCCAATGAAGGCTCTTAACCACTCTTTAGAGCGAGTTTCGAAGTCAGACTTTAGTCATCGCGTGCCAGTTTCAGGATGTGCTGAATTAAAGTCCTACGCCAGGAAATTCAATGATACTTTAAGTCAACTTGAGCAGGCTAATCTGCAAGTGCAAAAAGTTTACGTTGAATCTGCTTTAGCAATGTCGCGCACTGTTGAAGCTAAAGACAAGTACACCAGTGGCCATAGCCAACGTGTTTCAAATTACTGCGTCGAGATGGGGCAGTGGTTAGGTTTTGACCATGATCGATTGGAAACAATTCGCCTTGGCGCATTGCTCCACGACATTGGCAAAGTGGCGGTGGCAGATGCGGTGTTGTGCAAACAAGGTCCACTGGACGATGATGAGTTTGCGCAAATGCGCAGTCACCCGATGGCCGGCGACCGTATTTTGGGAACATTGCCGGGCTTGCGCGATATTGCCGATATTGCCCGTTCGCACCATGAACGTTGGGATGGCCGCGGATACCCATTAGGTGCAAAAGGGGAATCAATTCCGTTGGAGGGCCGGATATGTGCAATTGCTGACGCTTACGATGCTTTAATAACCAAGCGCTCCTACAAGCAAGCGATGCCGCTTGAGAAAGCCCTGCAGATTATTGAGAAAGATGCCGGAACTCATTTTGATCCAGAATTGGCGAAATTGTTCGTCGCCATGAAGCGCAATGGAAAGGGCTACAAATCATTGACCAAAGATAGCAGGAATGGGGACAATCAACGTCCCAATGTTCCGCACCCACCGACGCGCATTTCTTGACCAGATGCATGATGGCGATATCGCCATTTTTCCTGGAGCTTCCTTCGCCACTCGTAATCACGATGTCGAATACCCCTTTCGTCAACAGGCTGATTACTGGTACTTAAGTGGCCACGCCGAAGCTGATGGAGTAATTCTTTTATGTAAAGGAATTGACGGCTTCGAAGAAGATGGCCTGTTTGTCTTGCCTAAAGATCCGACTAAGGAAACTTGGACCGGAGTACGTTTGGGTCCTGACGGTGCGAAGTCAGAACTATCTTTCAGCGCCGCTTGGGATTTACCTGAGTTGGAAAAAGTTTTAAGTGAAGCATTAAAGAAGGCGCAACGAGTTTGGTATCGCTTAGGTGAACATGAAAAGATTGATTCCTTTTTGCTTAAGCAATTGACCGCGATGCGCATGAAGACGCGCTTGGGGATTCATCCGCCGACGGCGGTGATGGAGCCAACTCATGTGTTGCATGAAATGCGTTTGCATAAAAGCGCTGAAGAAATGGCGCCGATGCGCAAAGCCGCGGCCCTTTCCTGCGAGGCCCACACCATGGCCATGGCCCAAGTTGCGCCAGGCATCGGCGAATGGGAAATCCAAGCCTTGTGCGACTACACCTTTCGTCGTGGAGGTGGCTCCGGCTGGTCCTATCCGGCGATTGTCGCTGGTGGAAGCAATGCTTGCATTTTGCATTACAACACCAATCATCAGAAATTAAAGGATGGCGACTTAGTGTTGTTAGACGCTGGCGCTGAGTTCGAATGTTACGCTGGTGACATTACCCGAACATTTCCCGTCAATGGAAAGTTCAGTGATGCGCAACGTCAGGTTTATGAAGTCGTACTCAGTGCCCAGTTGGCGGCAATTGATGCTTGCAAGCCAGGAACAGCTTTTGGTGACATTCATATGGCGGCAGTGAAAAAATTGAGCGAAGGTTTGATTGACTTAGGTGTATTAAGTGAAACAGTGGACGAAGTAATCGAAAAAGAACTCTACAAGCCATGGTACATGCACCAAACATCACATTGGATTGGTTTAGATGTGCATGATGCTGGTCGTTATCGCGACGGCGAGAACTTTCGGCCACTGGCGGCCGGTATGGTGCTGACGGTTGAGCCAGCACTTTACTTTACAGATGACGATGAACGTGTACCCGCGGCCTTGCGAGGAATCGGAATCCGCATCGAAGATGATATTTTAATTACTGCCGGAGGTAATGAAAACTTAACCGTGGCCGCTCCCAAAACTGTTGCTGAAGTTGAAGCTGCTTGCGCGGCGACACGGGTGCAGCCAGCAACTTTAGATAGTGAGGTGTTAAGCAAGTGAGTGACGCATTAATAATTGATAATGTCAGTAAGTCTTACGGCGACTTTAACGCGGTAAAAAATCTGTCATTAAGAGTTCCCAAGGGCTCTGTTTATGGGTTTTTAGGTCCTAACGGTGCCGGTAAAACCACTACGCTGCGGATGATTTTGGAAATTATTAAGCCAACTACCGGCAGCATCAGTTTGTTGGGCGCAGATTCCGCCTTAGATGTTCGCGACCGCATCGGCTACCTTCCTGAAGAGAAAGGTCTTTATAAAAAGATGAGTGCGTGGTCGATTATCGCGTACTTCGCGACCTTAAAAGGGGTGCCGCGTAAGCAGGCTAAAAAACGCGCTTACGAATTGTTGGAGCGTTATGGCTTAGGTGATTTCGCCGAGTCGAAAACAGAAGCTTTGTCAAAAGGCATGCAGCAAAAGGTTCAAGTATTGGCTTCGATTGCCCACGACCCTGAGTTTGTAATTTTGGACGAACCGTTTTCTGGTTTGGACCCGGTTAACCAAGAAGTCATGGAGGAAGTGATTCGAGATATGGCCGAAGCCGGCCGCACGATTTTGTTTTCAACTCACGTGATGTCGCACGCTGAACGGATTTGCGATCGCTTGGTCTTAATTGCCAAGGGTCAGCGCTTGTTTGATGGAACAGTTGCTGAAGCGAAAGCGACCATGCCACGGCGCGTAATGATTGAAACAAGTGCCGACATTACTCCATTACTCCATTGCGCGCACGTTTTGAGTGCCGAGCAATGCGACGAACACAATCCTGAATTGTGGGAATTCCGTTTGGGTGATGAAGTAGATCCGCATACCTTGTTGGCGGCGGCCTTTGAAAATGGCATTCGTTTGAAACGCTTCGATCGAACCGATCCCAATCTTCATGATGTGTTTGTGCACATGGTTGGACCGGAAGCGGGGGAGGCAACCCAGCGATGAGATATGCCCTTCTAATTGCGATGCGCGAGTTTGCCGAGAATGCCAAGACCAAAGGTTTTTGGATTGGAATTTTTCTTTTCCCGGTGATTTTGATGGTAGCGATGAAGGTACCAGAGTTCCTAGAGGAACGCGCCACTCCAACCCGTTGGTTCACCATGCTCGACAAGACAGGTGAACTGTCCGAAGTAGTAGATGTTAGTTTGGAACGTAGCCATCAGTGGCGCGTTTTTGAAGCGGCTGGCAAGTATGTGCAAAAACATACAAAGGAAGAATTTTCCGCCAAGCAAGTATCCGACTTGGATTTGGAAAATACTCCGGCGTCGGTAATGGATGCAATGAAGAGTATGCAATCCCAAGAGGATCAACGCTTTGAAGCATTCCTTGCCACCGGTGGTGCCCAGGCATTCATTGCAATGATGGACGACAGTGGAATGATGGTTGCCGACCGTCCCGAGTTTGAACCACCACGCCATCGCTTCGCCCAAATTGATGCCCCTGAGTGGTTAGATGCCTCATTGAGTAAAGCTGATCTTGATGAACAAATTAAAAACCACTTAGTCGATGGCTGGGAGCTTGACAGCGGCGATGAATTATTCGCCGTGGTGGTGCTGCCCGAAGGTTTAATGGATCCGGCTAAAACCGGCTTTAGTGCGTTGTTATCGAGCGGAACTAAGGAGGTCGCCTACTGGTCAAACAATCAAGCTGACATGGATTTACGCGCGGCAATCTCGCGCGGATTAAACCGTGAACTTCGTCGCCGTCGTTATCAAGAATCTGGCGTTGACGAGGAGATAGTTAGTAGCATTCAGGGTGAAAGCGTCGCAATCACCAGTCTTGACCCAAGCAAGCAAGCCGGTGAAGAAGTGGTTTCTTTAGCCGATAGGATTCGTCAATATGCGCCAGTCGGTTTTGTTTACTTGTTGTGGATTGCTTTGATGTCGGTGGTGCAAATGTTGTTAAACAACACCATCGAAGAAAAGTCCAATCGCATTGTTGAAGTGTTGCTTTCTTCGGTAACTGCTGGCGAGTTGATGGCTGGCAAATTAATCGGAATTGCTGGTGTTGGCATGACCATGTTGTTGGCTTGGATGGGTTCGCTATTGGGGATTTTGCATTGGCAAGCCGGCCCCGAAGCTGAATTCGCCAATAAACTTTTGGAAGTTGTCCAAGAGTCCGGATTGTTAATGGTCTTCTTTGGTTACTTCTTGATGGCGTACTTGCTTTACAGCGGGATCTTTTTGGCGATTGGTTCAGTCTGCAACACCATTAAAGAAGCACAAAACTTTATGGGGCCAGTAATGTTGTTGATGATGGTGCCATTGCTAACCATGATGTTCATTCCCAAGGATCCCAATGGGACTTTGGCCACTGTGTTGAGTTGGATTCCAATTTACACGCCCTTTGTCATGATGAATCGCGCCGCCGCCGACCCGCCAATGTTCGACATGGTCGGCACTACGATTTTGGGGATTGTTTCCATCGTAGTCGTGATTTGGTTAGCTGGAAAAGTATTCAAAGGTGCAATCTTGCGCACCGGCCAACCACCACGCTTGCGCGAGTTGTGGCGTTGGTTGAGAAGCGGTAGTTAATTTCGGGTAATTATTTCAACAACTTCGTGCAGTGACTCTGCTCGAAGTTGTTCATCACTTTTTTGCAAAGTGATGCCCGGAGTTGGGATACGAATAGTCCACGCTCCACTAGCAACCGCAGCGGTGGTGCCGGTGCTTGAATCTTCAACGGCGAGACAAGTTTCAATCGGCAGCTTTAATTTTTCGGCGGCCAGCAAATAAATATCGGGAGCGGGCTTGCCGTTAGCCACATCTTCATGGCCGCTAAGAACTACTTGGAAGTAGTCGCTTATTTCGGCAGCGGCCAGGGTGGCCAAGATTTGCGCTTTGGCAGATGATGAGGCGATTGCGCAAGGAATGTTTGCTTGCTTGAGTGTGGTTAATAATTCTTTTGCGCCGTCCATTAGCTCTACACTATTGACATGCACCAATCCCCGATAGGCCGCGGTTCGCGCTTGCACCAGGCGTTCAGGAGTTTCTTGCAAGCCAAACCGTTTTCGCAGCTCTTGCCAAAAGTTTCGTTCACTCCAGCCTGTGTAGTCATGCATAAGTTCAGGCTCAACCTTGTGGCCGTATTTACGCAAAACCAAGACCACACTAAGTTGATGCAAGGGTTCGCTGTCGACCAAGGTTCCGTCAAGGTCAAACAATACTCCTTTCACAGGATGTGGACAGGTCGTGGCGGGAACGGTGGGCATCTTTTTACAACTTGGTGTGTGAGGGCATTGTTGTTGCTGCTCATTGTCCCATGTTCAGGAGCATGCGCTAGTGTTGATGTCGATAATTCTAATACTTTGGTGGAGGCCGCTGCTTTGAATTTGGAAATTCCTCCACGTTATGAGCATTGGCGCGATTCAATTGAAGAACAATTGGTAATCGCACATCAGGAGTTTGTGGGAATGAATCGCTGGCTGAGGAGCTCAGATTCAAATCAGGTATCGACGCTGGTGCTGTGCCTTGATGTGCTGGCAGCGACCAAACTCTATGGACAACTTTCATTATCGGGAAACCCGCAAGTCGCCCGTAGCTTTGCAAAACAGAAATTGGCGGTGGTGCCCTTGCCACGCAACGATGGATTGTTGGCCGCACGCGCACGTCCCCCGATAACTTTGATGCGATCAATTCGCCATGAGGCCGCACACTTGTGGAGTTTTAATTATCCTGAATTACGTGCGTCGCCAATTTGGTTCCAGGAAGGTTTTGCGGAATCGTTGGCTGGTGTGCGGACTGATGAGTGGTTTCAGCCGCAACTTTGGCGAACTCATTTGGCGAAACTCAATAAGTTGCCAACTCGCTCTGAAAAGAAATTGCCGAATAGTTTGAGGGAGTTGCCCGCTGAGTTGATGATTGAGGCCCGGGCGCAAATGTTTCAGTTGGTGATGGCCGCGAACAAAAGTTTAACTCCTTGGGAATATGTGGAAGATTGGCAGGTCAATGATTTGTTAGCCGCCACTGGCCCGCCACCACCGGTGGATGTATTGATTATGCAACGCGGCCGCGAATTTGATCCGCCAACTGCGGGGGCGCCAATGTTGTTATGCGCATTTCCGCGACAAGTAGTGACTGCAGTTTTAGATCAAAATTGGGGTGGCGGCATGTGGGAATCACGCCTTCAATTGGGCCGTGGCTCTGTTTGCGAGGGTGGGATATTAATAACTGGAAGTGGAGCCAAAAGAGTGCGAGTGCGTCTAGATTCTTTCGGAAATGGTGGTTCATATTTGGAGCCAAGCCACTTGACGTGGTCGCTGCCAGTCGCCAAACAAGGGCTAAGCCACACCCGTAATGGGGTCATGGTTGCATGTCGAATTGGATCAAGCCAAGGAGCAAAATTAGAGGTGCAGGTGGGGAATGAGATTAGGGAGTACGAATTGGAGGAGGGGGAGTTGGAGGGGCCGTTTGTGGTGGAAGGCTGGAGCACCTCTGGGACTCTGACCCTAACCAGTGGGTCACCGATTTCGCTAAGCCCTTAGAAATAAAAAGACCTAAGAAGACAAACAATGTTGGGCCAAGCATGTCTTTTGCGGATAAATGTAAGTTGCTTACTGGTAGTGTGTTACGTGCTTTCTGTTGGTGGTATGACCCACTGTGTGGGGTCAGAGTCTAGGTTGTTGCTATCATGATCTTCGGAGAATAATCGATGAGAAGCTACCGCAAATCCCTAACCTTGGCCCTTTCTTTGTTCGTCATATGTGGCAGCGGCTTCGCTCAAACCCATGACTACACTCTGGCTCTCGATCCGGCTGGGGAGCGCATTGAATATTCGGCCTCAAGTCTCTTGGGTAACATTTCTGGCGATGATCATTTTATATTCAAGGGGCATATTGGGGTTCAGGTCACTAACACGACCGCTCCCTTTGGACAGTGCATAATTAAGGGAGTTGGCGGCAGTGAGATTTATGCTGACCCTAATGAGCAATACAACTACCTAGCCAACCCCATTCCAGGCCAGCCGCCACTTATGGAAACATGGCTCCGCGATTTTGAAATTTATATGTTGAGCGACCCTTTTGTGCCTGATGCCCTAAGTGGCGATTTTTCGACTGACGCTACATTGACGATAACAAGAGGTACCATGGAAGTGAATTTATTTGGCTTCACAACTTGGTGGCATTTGGGCGGTTCGGGCGGAACCAATCCATTTCCCGTTGGCGGGAACATCACTCAGTATGGCGGAAAAATTGAGTTGATCTCGCCAATGTTGGTGCCATGGTCAGGAGACATCAGCGGTTTCCCGGTTGTACTAACAACTCAAGGAACAATTACTGCCGAGTGTCAAATCGCTGGCATTAATCCACAACTCACAATTAGTAATCTGTCTGCTGGGCAAAGTGCTAACTTCGATTTCACCGGCGGACTTAGTAACGATTCAGTCTGGCTGGCGGCGAGTGTGGCTGGCCTTGGTGTGACTGAAGTTCCACCTCTTCACCTCACAGCTGGAATCCTGTTACCAATGCCAGTTGGCACTGGTCTCGCGGATTCCAACGGTGCCAAATCTTGGACGCTTAGTGTCCCCAATCAACCAGGGCTAAACGTCTGGTTCCAGGTGGTTCAAATGGGGCTGGTGTCGAATGTCGAGGCCAAAGTAATCCTCTAGCCGTTTAACATTCTGATTGCTTCTGCAAGCACAGTCTCGACCTCAATGGCATTCATTAGTTGCGAGCGCTGGCTGCGGTCACGTTTCGGTGGCGCAACACCATCGGGCAGGGCACTGATTACCTTGTTGTTGGGGCCAGGAGACGAATAAAGTTCGGGATCGGTCGGGCCAAATAGCCCAATTGTTTTGGTGCCGCGCAGGCTAGCCAAATGCAGTGGACCACTATCAGTACCGATTAATAATTTTGCCCCGTCGCATAATTGCATTAATTCGCCGAGACTATTGGTGCTGGGAGCCAATGCACAATTTGCAGCGGTGGCGATTGCCTCGGCTTGTTCATGCTCGGCAGGTGTCCATAAAAGATTGACCTCGCGTCCCGCCTCCTGTAATCGTTTGGCTAGCTCCACCCAAAATGGAATCGGCCAGGCTTTGTCTTTGCCATAATTGGTTGTCGCCGTATGCAGCAAGACATCGCAACTTGGCATTGCGCGTTGGCAAGTAAGTGGCCAAGGGGCGGCTTGGTGAACAATTGAATTAAAATCAGTTTGGTATTCACCAAGAAATTGTTGCACTAAACTGAGGTCACGTAAAGACCGGTGCAATCGCGGCGACACAGAAACTTTTTCATTCACAAAAAGGTGTGCGCCTTCGCGCGCAAGAGTTTTTGCATGGCCAATTTTTCGCGCCGACTTCAATGCCCAAAGATGTGCCGCCGATTTTAAATTGCCCTGAAAATCTATTATTGCATCAAATTCTCCAGAGGCCCGCAACTTTTTCAAATTGCGTAATGCCGCCATCAGGCCCCTTTTGCGCGGAAAAATATGCAGCTGGTCAATTGCCGGATGTTCAGATAATAAACTTTGGTGACGGTCTTCGCATAACCATTCAATTCGTGCATCGGGCAGCAATTTACGCAGCAAAGCTAATGCAGGCAAGGCAAAAACAATATCGCCCATTGCTGACATCCGCACCAGCAAAATTCGCGGGTGCTCGGGTGCAGGAGGGGCAGCTAACTCTGGCATGGCAAGAGATTAACCGCTCTGAGACAATAACCGGGTGCCTTCGCCTGCAAACTACCGCGACTTAAGTTGCTCTGGAACCCTACTTTGGGTTCGCGAGGGACTCGATTGGGGTGGTTGCGAAGATCAATTGATCGCCGGTGGTGTCGATTATTTAGAGGAGAATTCAATTCCCTTTGATGACGGCGGTCGCGGCGGGGTGCGTGCTATTCAATTTCCCCATCATCAAGGAATTTGGCGGCGCAACCTTCATGGCGGCATGCTTGGAAATCTTCTCGGCGCACGCTTCCCCTCAACCGACCGCCTAACTGAGGAGGTGTATTTGTCAGAAGCCCTGCGCGCCAATCAGGTAAACACGCCGCAAATCCTGTTGGCCTATGCAAAACGCCATGCCGGCATTTGGTATCAACATTTGATTAGCGAAAAACTCGCCGACTCCTGCACGGTATTTGCCGCCCGCGAAAACCCAGCCGCATTGTCTGCCGCCCGCACCCTGCTCGATGATTTATTCAAATTGGGATTTTGGGCACCCGACCTCCATCCGGGCAATTTATTGTGGCAAGAATCATCTCAGCAAGTTTGGCTAATTGATTTGGCCGATGCCTGTTTACTAGGACGACCGCTAACTATCGTGGAATCTAAAGCGCGGCTGGCTCGCTATCGCCGCTATTTTCGCAAACACGGCGGAGAAGTTCCTGCCGATGCCTAAGTAGCCAAGTTAAAATCTCTCGGTGCAGTTGCGCTTCTACAACACAGCTTCTCGAAAGCTCGAAGACTTCCAACCCTTAAGCAAGGGGCAGGTTCGCATGTATCACTGTGGACCAACCGTCTACCAACGACCGCACATCGGCAACTATCGAGCATTTTTGTTCGCCGACCTTTTACGTCGTTTGTTCGATTTGTTGAATTACGATGTGACTCAAGTCATGAACTTAACTGACGTTGGCCATTTGTTAAACGATGCCGACGAGGGTGAGGACAAGTTGGAAGTTCAAGCACGCAAGGAACAACTTGACCCGTGGCAATTAGTTGAGAAGGTCAGCAAGCAATTTTTCGACGACTTGAATTTGTTGGGCGTTATACCAGCACATCATTATCCACGTGCAACCGACCATATTCCCGAAATGGTTGAAATTGTTGAAGCATTGATTGCCAAAGGACACGCTTATCAAGTTGGTGAAAATGTTTACTTCGACGTTCATTCATATCCGCAATACGGATCACTGTCTGGGAATAAAATCGAAGAGCTCGAGGCTGGAGCGCGCCTTCAGGTGAACGATGAAAAACGCCATCCCGCTGATTTCGCATTGTGGAAGTCAGACCAACGTCACATCATGAAATGGGATACTGTTTTTGGTGCCCATGGATTCCCCGGTTGGCACGTTGAATGTAGTGCCATGGCGATGAAATATCTTGGCAAGTCTTTCGATATTCATACTGGCGGCGAGGATAACGTGTTTCCACATCACGAATGTGAGATCGCTCAATCAGAATGTGCCACCGGCGAACAATTTTCAAAAATTTGGATGCACACAAAATTTTTGAAAGTGGACGGCGGGAAAATGTCTAAGTCCTTGGGTAATGTATATTCTTTAGACGACATTATAGATAAAGGATTCACCCCTTTAGACTTCCGATTCTTAATTCTTAAATCCCATTATCGCGGTTCCTTGAATTTCACTTGGGATGCCTTGCGTTCGGCCGCCGAGGGCCGCGCCTCATTACAAGATTTTCGCGGCCGCCTACAGTCAGCCGCTTCATCGACAACCCCTTCAGTATCCTCGTCAGTCGTCGCAAAATCAGAAATTGAATTCATGAATTGTGTTGCCGAAGACTTGAATAGTTCGGCGGCACTTGCAGTAGTCTTCGAACTGCGCAACCTATTCTTAAAAGATGGACTGCCAGCTAAAGAAAGCGAATGCGCTTTAGCTTTTCTGGCGCGCGTCGATGCACTCTTTGGATTGTTTGCGCCAACAGAAGAAAACGTCGATGGCTTAAGTGATGTCGAGGTAGAACAACTTATTGCTGCACGTAGCCAAGCTCGTGCCGATAAAGATTGGGCCAAATCTGATGAAATTCGCGACGCCCTCGGTGCCGCGGGAATTATTTTAGAAGATAGTGCTGACGGAATCCGTTGGCACCGCAGTTAATCATTTTTTGGTTGCTGGCGCTGACGCTTAATTAACTTTTTCGGAATACGCGAGCGGCGCATTTCTTCTTCAGGTCGTAAGTCTTCATCACCGGCTGGTGGGTGTTCTAACCAAGTATTAAACTCAGCCAATCGTTCAGGATTACTGGCCAATCTTGCGTACCAGTCTTTTCGCATCTCACTCAATTCATCGCTACTTAAGTCGCCGCGCGCTTCGGGACAGGCATCAAATAATCGTTGCAACATTAAGGCCGTGGCCACCGTTAAATTTAAGGATTCGGTGAATCCGTGTAGCGGTAGATAAAGACGGCGGTCAGCAGCGGCCAACATTGCAGCGGAAACCCCATCTGATTCGCGGCCCATTACCAAGGCCAGTTTTTCTGGCAGCGGGCTGAGCTTCGAACGATCGACCGATTCGGCAGCACGGCCCAAGTCCGTCGCCCAGATGGTGCGGCCGGCGGCGCGCAAAGCTTCAATGCAATCGGTCGGGTTTTCAAAGCTGCGAATTTTTAGCCAGTTATGGGCGCCTTTACTAACCCCACGATGAAACTTGGCGGCATTTCTAGCATCGCAAAGCGGGTCGTCGACAATCCAAACATTGCTCACCCCAAAAGCTTCGGCGGTGCGCAAAACGGCTTGATGATTAAAGTCGTTAATTGTCCGCTCTAAAACCAATAAGATTCGATTGCTGCGTTTGCGTAATACAGTTTCCGCGCGGCGCAATCGGCGAGGGGCGCCCATTTATTCTTTGTCCGAATCTTTAGGTGGCAGAACCTGGTCAAGAATTGCCTCGATTCTGGCGGTGTACTCAGCGCCACTGTCGTAGTCGAACTCCAAAAGAGGAGCGGTGCGCAAGTCAACAACACTCGCAACTTCACTGCGAATAAAACCGTTGGCATGCTTTAACATGCTGGCGACTTTGGCCTTGTCTTTTGGGTCCATTACCGAATAACTAACTTTGGCAATGGTGAGGTCGTGATTAATCTCGACCCCGGTAATGGTGGTGAAGGTGGCGCGTGGATCGCTCATTTCAAAAAGCATAATTCGCGCAACTGTTTCTTGAATCATTCGCGCAACTTGCTTGCGCCGCCTTTCACTAGCCATCTTTAGGAAGCCTGTTCCGCGGTACTGTCACCCTCATCTTTAGTGAGAGTTGGAGCAATTTCACGAATGTCGAAGGCTTTTATGGTGTCGCCAACTTCAATGCTGTCAAATCCGCGAACCTTAATTCCACATTCTGAACCAGCCTTGGCTTCCTTGACATCATCTTTAACGTGACGCAGTGAGTCCAAAGTGTTCTTGGCGACTTCTTTGCCTTTGCGGTAAACGCGAACAGTAGAAGAGTTGCGGATTACCCCAGACGTAATAGCTGAACCGGCAATGGTGCCCCAGCGAGAAGACTTGAAGAGTGCCAAGACTTCGGCTTCTCCAGTTTCTTCCTCGATGTATTCAGGTCCCATCTTGCCAAGAACACGTCGCTCGATTTCCTCAATTAATTCGTAAATTACGGTGTGCTTGAGAATTTCAACGCGTTCCTTTTCAGCTGCGCGGCGCGCTTTTGAATCAGGCTTGACTCCAAAGGCGATAACCGTTGCGCCGGCAGTTGCTGCCAAGATGACGTCGGTTTCAGTTACAGCGCCAACTCCACTGTGAGCAATATCAACAACAATTTCATAGTTGCTGATGCCAATTAGCGAAGATTTCAGAACTTCCAAAGACCCACCTACGTCAGCTTTCACAACTAGGCGCAAGCGTTCGAGTTGCGCAGCATCAATGTGGTCGAGGAAATCTTCCTGCGAAACGTTTTGACGGGCGAGTTCTTGTTCACGTGCCAGCATCGAACGTTTCTCAGCAACTTCTTTGGCGGCTTTCATGTCGCGCACCACGTAAAAGTTTTGTCCTGCCGCAGGCATTTCGTTGAGTCCAAGAACTTCAACAGGTACCGAAGGGCCAGCCGATTTAATTACATCGCCATTGTGATCGTAGATGCGGCGAATTTTGCCAAAAGCATCTCCACACAACATCACGTCACCACTCTTGAGCGTGCCGTCTTGGACAAGAAGGTGGGCAACTTTGCCCTTGCCCTCGCAAACTAGTGCTTCCATTACCACCCCTTGGGCTTGGCCATGAGGATGGGCGCGCAATTCAAGAACCTCGGTTTCAAGAGCAATACGCTCAAGTAAATCATCGATTCCAGTTTTACGCAAAGCTGATGTTTCAATCATGCCAACGTCACCACCCCATTCTTCACTTTGGAGTCCAATGTTGGCCAGCTCAGCTTTAACCCGATCAGGGTTTGCACCAGTTGCGTCCATTTTATTGATTGCCACAATCACTGGAACGCCAGCCTCGCGGGCGTGATTTGCCGCTTCTTCAGTTTGCGGCATCACACCATCGTCAGCGGCCACAACCAAAATTGCTAAGTCAGTTGTGTTAGCGCCGCGCGCGCGCATGGCGGTGAATGCTTCGTGGCCCGGGGTATCAATAACAGTAATGTCTTGACCGCTATTGGAAGTGACCGTGTAAGCACCAATGTGCTGAGTGATTCCGCCAGCTTCGCCGTCGACAACTTTACTTTGACGAACTGCGTCAATTAGCGAAGTCTTTCCATGGTCAACGTGGCCCATGAAAGCTACGACTGGTGGTCGCGCACTTAAATCAGAATCATCAATTTGCTTGCGGACAGCGATGATTTCAGACATCAATGCATCTTCAACCGATTCCTGCTCCTTGAGGCGTACGCCGATTTCAAATTCTACGGCGAGTAGCTCGATGGTGTCGGAATCAAGTTCGGTGTTCATGTTAGGCATCATTCCCATGCCCATCATCTTGCCCATCAACTGACTCACCCCAATACCGGTGGCGGTTGAAAAGCTCTTCGGCGTTACCGGAGATTCAAGAACCACATCACCTTTACGGGCGACCGTGGACACTTGACTTTTCATGCCCTTGCGTGATTTGAGGCGTTCACGTTGGCGAGTGCGTTGGTCGCGACGACGGCTAGTCTCGCGGTTACGCACATCGGTGAAGGTGACTTTGCCGCGGCCTTTTTGGTGGGCGGCTTTTACTAATCCAAGTGCCGCGAGGTCAATCTTGCCCACGCGGGTGGCACCAGACCGTGGCTTAGGCTTGGGAGCTTTTCCATGTTTGGATTTCCCTTTGGCAGGTTTAGTGCCCTTTGTTGGCGATTTGCCGTCACCTTTTTCGGACTGCTGGGCAGCCGCTGGAATTGGAGTCGGAATATCCTCGGGAGTTGGGTGTGGAGCCGGAACCGGAGTTGGAATCGGCTCTGGAGTTGTCGCAACTTCTGGGGTTGGAGTTGGAGTATCTGTTGCTTCTACTTCTTTTTCGCTAGCAGCGACTTCTTCCACGTCCGAACTTTCATCGACACTGGAAATCTCTTCAGCTGGCGAAGTGTCCGCAACTTCTTCGGTATCTTCAAGAGCAACTTCGGGGACAGTTTCCGCTACGGTTTCAATTTCCTCGGCAACTACCGGATCGGCTTCAACAGCGGCCTCTTCTTCCTCTTCCTCTTCCTCTTCCTCAACTGGAGGAGGGGTAATGACTACTTTCCAGTCGCCACCGTCATCTTTAGCCTCAGGCTCTTCAATGGTGGTCGCTTGGTCGTGGGTTATCAGTAGCCCTTGGAGCAAACGCTCTTCAATGATTGGAATATCCCAAACGTCAATAGATGCTTGGTACGATGTTACCGGGAAACCAACTTTGGCAAGTACGTCAACGAACTCAGCGGACTTGTAGCCGTACTGCTTTGCGAGTTTGAAGACTTTTACTTTTTCGTTTGACAAGTTTTACTCCTGTTCTCCGTCAGCGGGGACACTTGGAAATTCGTCCTCTTGAGGAACGGATTCAGCATCGTCGTTATTAGGGGCAGAGTCGAGGTTTTCTGAATCGCCACCCTTTTCCATAATCTCAGCTTCGTATTCGCCAGGAGTTTTGATTTCAATGTCCCAGCCTACGATGCGTGCAGCCAGCCGCACGTTGCGTCCACCAACTCCAATCGCTAATGGCTTTTGGTCGTCGGCCACCAACACGAATACTGATTGGTTTTCAATATCCGAGAAGATATGGTCAACTTCGATTCCTTTTGCCGGCTTGAGTGAATTTTGCACCAATTCTTCAAGTGAATCGCTCCACTGAATGATGTCAATTTTCTCTTGGCCAACTTCATCGTTGATGTTGCGAATGCGGGTGCCGCGTACGCCGAGGCAAGCGCCGACTGCGTCAACGCGTTGTTCCATCGGGTAAACCGCAACCTTGCAGCGATAGCCAGGGTCGCGGGCGACGCGCATAACGCGAATGTGTCCCTCGGCAATTTCTGGAACTTCAACTTCGAATAATTTGCGCACGAAGTCGTCATCTTTGCGCGAAACGATGATTGTTACGCGTGAACCTTCTTTGCGCACCTCTTTAATTAGGACGCGGACGCGGTCGCCGATGTGGAGGCGCTCGGATTGAACTCGCTCGGAGCGTGGAAGCAATGCGTCGGTTTCGCCACTAAGTTGAATGATGGTATTTGGACCTTCAAGTTTGTGGACAACGCCGGAGACGATGCTGCCGACTTGGCTGGCAAATTGACTGTGCACCTTGTCGCGTTCGGCTTCGCGAATTTTTTGCATGAACACCTGTTTGGTGGTCTGGGCGGCAATGCGGCCGAGGTCGTTGGTGCTTGGAATTTCAACGGTCTCGTCGGTGCAGATGACCTCCATTTGGCCTGAGCGACGGTCGAGTTTGACCTCGAGCCCTTCCTCGATGCCGGCGCGTTTGCGCGTGGCAGTGGCAAGGGCCTCCTCGAGGGCGCAGAATAGGATTTCACGATCAACACCGCGGTCACGGTGGATGGCATCAATCAGGCGGAGGACGTCGTCTTTACGCATTGTATTTTGCTTGTTGAGGTTCTGAACTGAGGTGAGGCGAACAAAAAAAAGGTGTGCAGAGCAATTCTGCACACCCGGCCCGCGGTCAAGCCGCTAGAACGGATCACGTCAGACCAGGACCGGTCTCGCTACCCGAGGGTCGAATGACGCAGGGCAACCCCATTAGAATACCCATTCCGAGGGAGTCGGCAAGTAGATGATTGACCAGCAAAAAAATACCCCAGAAAGTTCCATTAACATTCAGCTGAACGGCAGGCAAGTGTCTGTGCGTAAAGGGTTTAGCTTGGATGAGCTTTTGCAAAAGGAAGCCGCCACCGGGCCCGGAATAGCGGTGGAAATAAACCAGCAGGTGATCCGCCGAGCAAGTCACGCTGAGACGGTGTTGGAGGAGGGGGATTTGGTGGAGATTGTGAGATTAGTTGGGGGAGGCTAACAAGACTCTGACCCCAACCGCTGGGTCAGAAAATTAGCTAACAAATTACCCGGCAAGAATTTGCAATAAAAAATAATTCTAGTCACGGACAGCTTCAAGCCGTTGACATAAGTCCATTTGAATAATGCTGTTACGTCTGCATTCTTTGAATTAGACCCAGCGGATAGGGTCAGAGTCTGGGCGCGGCGCTAGGATTCCTGCTTAGGAGCATCAATTGGAACCCCTCATCCCTCAAGACCAGACCTTTCAGCTCGGAGAGTTTACCTTCAACTCCCGGCTCTTCCTTGGCACCGGCAAATATGCCAGCTATGCGCAAATGCGTGACGCGCTCGAAATTTCGGGCACCGACTGCGTGACCGTGGCGGTTCGGCGAATTCCTGAGAAGGAACCGACCGGCGAAAGTTTTCTCGACTACATAGACCGTGACCGCTACACCATTTTGCCCAACACCGCCGGGTGCTTTGATGCCGAATTGGCAATTCGCACGGCACGCTTGTCGCGCGAAATGCTTGATACAGATTTGGTGAAGTTGGAAGTACTTGGCGATAAAACCACGCTACTTCCAGATCCGCAGGCAACACTTTACGCTACCGAAACCTTAGTCAATGAAGGTTTCACTGTTTTGGTGTACACCAGCGACGATGTCATCCAAGCTCAACGCCTTGAATCGGCCGGCGCCACCGCGGTAATGCCGGCCGGTTCGCCAATCGGTTCCGGCCAAGGAATTCTCAATCCATTAAACATTAGCCTCATTCTCGAAATGTTAAATGTTCCAGTCATCGTCGATGCCGGAGTCGGCACCGCCAGCGATGTCAGCTTCGCAATGGAACTTGGAGCCGAGGGCGTTCTCCTCAACACCGGAGTTGCCAGCGCCAAAGATCCACTTCGTATGGCGCGTGCAATGAAGGCCGCAATTGCTGCCGGCCGCGATTCATTCTTAGCAGGTCGCATTCCGCGTAAGCGTTACGCAACCGCATCATCGCCTGAACATGATGTGCTTGGCGCCTACTAAATCATAATTGCCAAAATGCTGTTATTCAGTGCATTCATGGCCGTTAGCGGGGTTTTGCTATCTGTCATAATCATGTCCAGAATGGCCGGAGCGCCGGCGCCGGTGCAACCGCTGCCAAAACTTAATGGCTACGATTTTTTAATTGCTGGGGCAATTTTTCTGGGCGGCGGCATCGCACTCGGCAGTGTCGCATTTTTGATTAAACCAGAGTTGAAAGTTGAACTGCCGATTTGGTTGAGTTTGTCAACTTCTTGCGCCGGTGGAATTGCAACTTGGGCTTGGTTAGGTTTTCGCGCCGGAAGTTTTGTGCCACGCCGACAGGCGGTTCCATCTCGCCAAGTCGTCGGCATGCGCACCGCACTGCGTTGTTATTTTCTTTCCTTACCAGGATTGCTCGGCATTACTCTTTTGAATATTTATTTAATAAAAGCAATCAGCGGAGTGGCTCCACATCAAACGGTGGCACTTGGAATTGAAGATTTATCGCCAGTCAATTTCATCTTTGCCTTCATCTTCATTGCCGGAACTCAACCATGGTTAGAAGAAGTAATCTTCCGTGGCTATTTTTGGCGTCACCTAGCCGGCCGCGATGATTTTGGCCCGCGCCGCGCCTTGCTTTTTTCATCTTTAGTTTTCGCGCTTGCCCATGAGTGGCAAGTGTTTCTCCCGGTATTTTATTTAGGATTAACCTTCGGCTGGATTTATTGGCGTAGCGGAAAATTACGTTATGCGATAGCGATTCATGCCATTCACAACGCTTGCGCGGTAGCAACCTTGGCCCTGCCACATGACCTCCTCCCAAACTAATAAATTCCCCACGCCTAGTGCCGGACTCATGCGTCGCGTTGCATGTGGAGCCCTAATTTCAAGCACTGCCCTGGTTACTGGCGATGTCGAAATAGGCCGCGATTCCTCAGTATGGTTCGGTGCAATTATTCGCGGCGATGACGCGCCAATCAAAATTGGCGCGCGCACCAATATTCAAGATGGCGCAATCATTCACTGCGACACCGGCAAAGCACAAGTGATTGGTGATGACTGCACAATTGGCCATGGGGCAATAATTCACGGTGTGAAAATTGGCAATGGAGTTTTAATCGGAATGGGGGCGATCATTCTCGGTGGCGCACAAATAGGCGATGGCTGCGTAGTTGCCGCCGGTGCTTTAGTTAAGCAAAACGCTGAAATTCCTGCCAACACCATGGTCGCCGGAATACCCGCGCGCCATGTGCGCGACACCAATGAACGTGACCAGGCATTTATGCAACACTCGGTGCCACACTACATCGAGACTGCTGAAAATTATTTGCCGAGCGAGGCTTAGTTTTTGCTTAGTCCAGAGCAGAAGTTAAATAATATTATTAAACAAATGCCCGGAGCAGTTGTCGCTGTTTCAGGTGGAGTAGATAGCTCACTCCTGCTGGCAGTTTCAATTGAAGTTTTGGGCGCGCAAAATGTTCTTGCGATAACTGCGGACACCCCATCGCTTGCCCGTAGCGAATTGCATGATGTCATTGACTTGTGCAAACAGCTAAAGGTGTCGCTTGAAATAATCAAACCGCAGGAATTTACCAACCCTAATTATTTAGCCAATCAAGGTGATCGCTGTTTTTGGTGTAAGAGTTCATTTTTTGAACTAGCGGTCCCAATTGCCCAACAGCGTGCTTGGGTGATGTGCTACGGCGAAAACGCCAGTGATGACCCTAGCGACCGTCCGGGTTCTCGTGCCGCAATTGAGAATAATGTTTGCGCGCCATTGCGCGAAGCCGGCATGGATAAACAAGCAGTTCGGCGTGCCGCCCGAAAGCGAAATTTGGCCTGCTCAGATAAGCCAGCAATGCCGTGCTTGTCATCTCGAATTCCAATTGGTATACCAGTTAGTCTCGCAGCATTGGAGCGCGTTGAAAAATTTGAATCGAGTTTGCGCGAGCGCGGTTTCAAAATTGTACGCGCCCGCGATTATGGTTCATGCGAAGTTAAGTTAGAAGTCGGGGCAGATGAACTTCACACTGCCCAGTCGCAACTTGGAACAATTACCAGTCTTGCAGCTGCCAGTGGTTACTCGCAACTTACCCTAGCAATTTATAATTCGTGACGAAGTCCGTTGCTTAAAAAAGCAATCTGATTCGGAAAAGGTGTCACTCCGTAAGTGGCAACCGCTTGCACGAAAATGTCACGTCCAGCTAAGGCGAGTGGAATCGGACGTATGACGGTGTCACCATTTCCCATTTCTAAAAAGTAAAGTGGCCCTTGGATTAAGGCATACTTAGTGGATCCGTTTAGACCGCTAAAGTAAATGTCGTCCGAGCCACCCGCTGCAGCTAACCACAGCTGGGTGGTGGCTGGTAAATCAAAGGCGCGCCAGGTCGCCAATTGGCCGGCAATTATGGGTTTGCGATTGCGCAACAAAAAGTCCGGCCTTTGTCCGCCCCCGCCGATTTGGTGATAATAAGTTTTTGTTCCCTGCGGAGGGCCAAACAAACTCAAGCCGATGCTTGCGAATGGGTTCCCTGAAAAGTTCACACACCCAAGATTGTTGCCAGCCAAGTCTATAACGCCAAGGTTGTCAGAGTTGCCATAGCCGTTAGTACCGCCAATTAGCGGTCCCATCATGCCTTGTGAGGTAATCGCCGCAAAATCGAAGCGAATTCCAATTGCAGTAACGTTGTCTAGAACCCCAAGGTTTTCAGTGAGTAAATCTGAATTAACATCATTTGGCACTTCACCGCCTCCAGTTAAATCTATATCAATCGACCAACACTCCAAATTGCCACTTGAAGACATAGGCAAGTTGTACATTGAAATCCTCGAAACAGGTGGCGGCAAGGTCGCGCACGGGGTGTAGTTGTTGTAGAAATTAATTTCGCCGTAACCGCCTTGCGTGGTTTGTACGTCTGTGCAATAAGCAATGGTTAAGCTCGATACTTGATCAGTCTCACTGCGGTTGCGGTCTTTTAGCTTGAAATCGTCGATGACCATCCAGTCCTGCCAGGCACCGCCAGTGCCAATATTCCCAGTTGTGCCCCAACTAAATAGGCCATCGCAACTGTAGATAAGTTCGCTACCACCACGTGCGGACCCGCCGGAATTAGTCGCGGGGACGAAGCCAGTACTTGCCGACCAGGTCCCGGCGTGCTTAATGACTGTGCCAGCAGGCAATGCTTGCGGCGCAACAACTTGAAGTTGAGCAGCAGGAAAGAGAAGTGCGGTGAGGACTAAATTAATCATGGTATCTATTAGACACCATGAAATAATTTATGGACTTATAAATTTGGACCAAGTTGTTGGCGGTGGAATTCCTTCAGCCAACGCCGGTAACGCAGAGGCATATTTTCCACTGCGGCGTTTTGCAGGGCTTCCTGCAAACGTGGTGGCAAACTACCCCAATGGCCATTTTGCTGCTCAAATAAGATTCTCTGTTCAGGGCTTAAGCTGGAACTTTTGCCGCTTTCATCTTCTTTGCCAGAGTTGTTTTGGGGCTTTTGCGCGGCTCCTGATGGGTTTTCATGGTTTTGGGTGTCCTCAGGTTTACTATCCCCTGAATCGCCCTGCTTATTGTCGGCACCGTTTGCGCTGGAGCTATTCGACTCTTGGGTTGGAATATTTTCTAATAATTCTTCTAGCGAGGCGACCAGCCGATGAGCAGTATCTTGCGCCAAACTTAACTGAGGCAACAAAATGGAATCGCTTTGTTCGACATCTAATTGGTCGCGCGCAGACAGTAATGCCTGGTGCACATCTTGGAAACCATCTCGAACTTGGTCAACTAATTCGTCAAGTTGAGTTTGCCACTCCGGTAGAGCCGGAGTCGGAGGGTGCTGTGGTAGCTCCGGCAATTGTGGGTTTTGCAAAAGGCACAAACTTAGGCTTAGTAACATTAGAAAAACTCCTCCTCGTCGGCGGGTGCTTCGGGGTTCTCAGGCTCAGGCTGTTGAGCTTCTTCGAGCCGCGCCAAGATTGATTCGTAAACTTGTCTCAACTCGGCTTGCTTTTGAAGTAAGCGTTCAAGCTCAAGCAAGTCATCTTGGTCCAACTCCATGCCCGCATCACTGAAGTGTTGGCGGCGTGTGGCGAAATTGTCCAAGCGCTTGGTTAATCGTTCTTGTAATCGCTTTAGTAGTTGTAGTTCTTCACTAAAGCTAACTAGCGGAGATTTACTATTCCCACCGCCGGAGCTGGCTGATTCCGCTTCAATTTTTTCGCGCTCGCGTTCGGCTTCAACGCGAATTGATTCAATAATCTCTAACCATGCGGAGCTGATGTCGTCCGCCAGGCTTAATTGCAATTCGCGACAACGGTAGGAAGGTGGGCCAAGTTTCGAACTTAAGCGTTGATGGTCATTGATAATAGTTTGCATTAAGTATGGCAAAGTGTCGGCCCCGCCAGTATTGACCTCGTCCAAGACTAATTGAGCGTCAGAGCTAAGCGCCGCCTGCTCCTTGCCAATACTCCGCAATTCAATTCGCGCGGAGCGGGGGACCCGACCTTCGCCATGCGTATTGATAAATTGCTCCATTAGTAGCCGACTTTGGAGATGACGCTCCAATAAGCCTTCCGCCTCTTTCATCAGGTTGAGCAAGGCCTCTTCTTTCTGCTGCTGTTGCATCTTCTCGGCACTTTCCCCAGCTTCTTTGCCAGCTTTCTCTAATTGCTCGGCGGCTTCCTTTTGCGCATCCTCGGCTGCGTCTAAATGCTTTTGCATCTCTTCAGACTTATTATCTGACTCAGCTTGCTGAGCTTTGTTTAACTCGGCCTCCGCCGCTTCGGCCGACCTTTGCGCAGCCTCCAATGCATCTTTGATTTCACTTTGCGTTGGTGCTTTTGCCAAGAGTTCCTTGATGACTTGGTTTAGTTCAAGTTGCTGTGCCAACAATTGTTCAAGTTCGGAAGTAAGCTCAACGTCGGTTGCTTCAGATGTTTGCTGTTGAGCTTGCTCTTGCAAAGTCTGATTCTTGTTTAGCAACTCTCTCTGCTGTAATTCAGTTTGCTTTATTTCGGCAGCTTGGGTGAGCGCCTGCTCAAGTGCCGACTCCAAGCGTTCTTGAAGTTCTCTCTCCAACAAGTCATTAAGCATGTCTTCCAAGAGCAGTACTAATTCTTGTTGTGCTTCAAGTGCTGGGCCGGTGCGTTGTTCAGTTAAGTCAATCGCAATCCGTTCAATTTGTTCGACAACATCGAGCCCATTTAATTTGTTGTTGAGCAATTTTTCACGCGCCGAACTTAATAAATTAATGCGCCCTTGGTCACCATTTTCGACAGCTTTTTTTTCTAGCAACTCAAATAATTTGCTCAGCCTGCGTAATTGCGGAGCCAATCTAGCTTGGTCCTCAGCTAAGCGCTGCTGCTGTTGCGAAGATAAATCCTGAGCCGGTAAACAAACCGGGCTGGCAATCGCGGAGAGGAGCAGACTAACTAACACATTAATACTTTAGTTGTTGGCGGCCTCGCGGGTACGTAAATGTAGCAATCGCTGACGCTCCAATAGATCCCGTAACAGGTTTACCGCCGACTGGAAATCTTCCCACTCCAGCATGATTTCAAGCATTTGGCCCAGTTGGTTGGCGGTTTCTGCCGCCGCCTCACGGGCATCTTGCCCACTCGCCAACAGTTGAGCAGTTTGCCGGCCAGCTCCGGTGCCAATTCGATGGCCGGCCTGAGCTAAATCGTAAAGCAGCAGCGCGCGGCCGGTCGGCGGGGCCGCCGCCAGCGCTTCTACAAGCAATCCACTACTTAGATTCCCTTGAGCTAATTGCTTGTCAAGTAGCTCGATTGTATTGCGATGTGGGTCATCTATGCCCGCGTAAAGACGTTCACATAAAATGCTTTCCAATTCAAATGTGACGCGTTGTGTGCGCCGAACTAAGCGACGCCCTGAACCGGCTGCATTTTTTCCAGCAGCAATTTGTTCGGCGATTTCAAGTAAGCCTTCAACCTGTTCACGAGTGCGCACAATCCGGTCGAGATGCGCTTGCCGTAAATTCGCCTCGGGAATAATTTCAATCCAACCAGAATTACTTTCGGTTATTTGTCCAGCCGGAGGTGCATTATCCAAGGCGCTAAGTTGGAAGCGTATTTTTTGTGCGTCCTCAAGGTTGGCGCCAAGTTCAGGAGTTGGTGCCATAACGTGCAGAAAGGTCTCCCAACTTTTAATGCCAGGGGTTAACTCAAGTTCCTTAGCAACAGGGGAGAAATCCTTTAAGCTGACTGAATTAAGCGCAAAGTCATCACTGGCAGAAATAGCCACCGGGACAATAGCTCCTGGAATAGTGAGCCAATTGCCCAATGGGTAGTTGAAGGCGACTTGCGGTGCATCATCTTTTTGCGCGCGCCAACTTAAAACGGCGGCACGTTGATTGCTAAACTTGTCGTCTCCAGTAATTTGGATAGAACACTCGCCACTACCAATTACGATTTGTTCGAAGTTGAAAACACCGTCGCTATCCTGAAGTAATTCCTCGATCTCACCGTTAAAGCGCTTGACCAGTGCAGTGCCACTTTCAGCCAACTTAAACTGTACTTTCAACAAGCTCTTTTCGCTAAGATTGAATTCATGTTGACTGGAGCCGAATTTGCTTTGTCCGGTATAACTCGGAGGCACAACTAATACATTCCAATCCACAATGGCTGGTGCCCGCCCAGGAATTAATTTTAAAAAGGGACTTCCATCTTGATCGTCGCCTCCGCGAAATTCTATTTCAATAGTTGCCTCTAGTGGCGGCAGCCCTAACACAAACTCGCCGCCACCTAAATGACGCAATTCGCGTTGCTGATTGTTTTGTTGAGCAATCACGTGTTCAGGGATTTCACCTTCTGCCTTAACGCGGACCATGACCTGTGAACCGGCGGCTAATTGCATTTGCCAATGTTGTGCGCCCAAGCCCTCTAGAACTCCGTCACCAGTTCCGGTTGGCGGCAATAAAACAAGTTTTGTCGCGCGCGGCCAAGCAACATCTTTGCCGCTAAGTCGCGCAAGAAAAATATGCGCCTCTTGAGGCTGCCACCATACTCCGGCACCTAAGGTGAAAATAATTAAACTGGCCCAAAGCGCACTACGTAAGGCGCCTCCGCCTGGCGCCGCCAGCGCAGCTTGCAGTTGAATATCAAGGTGCTCGGTTTGATTTTTTACCGCTTTCAGTAAGTCGCTTGAAGTGCCGGCAATTGATTCATTTAGTTCCACACTGGTGCTTAAACGACCAGCTAATTGTGGGTGGCTGCGTTCCCAAAGGTTTGCGAGGTCGCGTTTGCTAGGTCGGTGCCTAAGTGGTCGAATCAACCATTGATAAAAGTTAAGTGCCAACCAGCAAGTCGCGCCTCCAAGTAAAACCCAGCGAATTTCTTGCGGTGGTTCAAAGCTACGATCGAGAAAATATAGCGCGGTAAATAATCCACAGCTAAGGCTGGCAAAACGCGCCAGACCAAAAGTTAAAAGAACCGTTAGCAGGCGCGATTCAAGCCTGCGGAGGGTCGCTTTAATAAATCGTGACTGCTCTTTCATCGCTCAAAAATTGGTAGCAGTTCACGGGGGATTTGCAGCACAATGCAGGCAGTGGCTGTTGCATAAACATTGCCCGGACCCACTCTGTTCTGCCAGCTGCCGTCGCTGGCTTGGAGTGCTAACAAAGTATGTTCAATATGTTTGAAGTATTCGCGCCATCGCTGGCCGCCGGCCATGTGGAATGCTTGCACTGCATAGTAGTTGCCGTACCAGAAGAAATAATGGCCACCTGCGCGAGCGCCCCATTCCGCGCTATAGGCTTCGGTGCCTTCACTTAAATATTCCAGCCCGGACTCGATGTCTTCATCAGCGTAAATTCCGGCATTACTGAGGATAGTAATCCCAGCTGCTGTCAATGCCCAACTTGCTCGCGAGTCTCCTTGCGGTTGATAGCGGAATGACCCCGGTGGGTCCATCACTGGAATGCCACCAAATTGCCGCGGCGGGCGCATGCTCGCTTCGCGCACCGCACTATCGCGAACGTAACGAATGGCGCGGTCAATCGTATTTGCCGAAACTTGAATACCAGCATTGCGCGCCGCACGTAACGCCATCACTTGGCAGGCGCTAACTGACATATCGGCATCGGCGGAATGGGGGGTGTAACGCCACCCGCCCTGACGGTTTTGACTAGCAACAATTAAATCGACTGCTTTTTGTAAAACCGGGCGCACGGTATCGCGCGGATCCATTCCGTAAACCTCGGCCAAAAATAATGTGGCAAAAGCATGCGAGTAGAGGCGCGTTTCATTTGCAGTTAAAAAACCATCGCCGCGAACTTGGGCAACCGTCCAATCAATTGCGCGGCTTACATTTTTTCCGTAAGGACCACGGCCAGGGACGTGGCCGCCGGCCAAGAATGCCATGCCGCAGAGAGCGGTCACTCCTAAGTGAGACGCATCGCGATTCCAAATTTCGTAATTGTCGCGTAATTTGTAGCCGACATCTCCAGGCCACGAGCCGTCGGCTAACTGTTTTTGAGCTAACCAACTTAAGCCTCGCACCGCGGCGTGACGACCCTCTGTCGAGAGCACTGAGGTGTCAGGGCTCTGAATTAACAGGCTAAGGGCAGCGGCGAGAATCATTTTTGACCAAAGATAAACAGTGTACTGCCACTACGAACAACAATTCGTTGATTAATAAAGTGGATTGACAGATCGCGGGATTGAGTTGAAACCGGCATTTGCAAAACCGCACTTGTGAGTTTTCCGTTTTCGCTGACAGCATTAATTTGCAATCGCGGGGCTTTGCCTATACCCGATGAATTGATTGTCGCTAGCAGCCATCCGTCAGCAGCTTCAATTGGGGTTGGGGTGCGGCGTGAGATGAGAGTGCGAAACAGCAGTCCGGGAATTTCTAGTTCCCATGCATTGTCGAGCCCATCGCTTAATTCAATTGCATTTAAGCGAACTTGGTTTTCGGGGCCCGCCGACAAACTTAATATTTGCGAGCGCCTTAAATGTCGTGGCCTTCGAGAATGATTCAGAAACTGGGGAAAGTACGCTTGCGGCTTCAACATGCTAATGCTGTTAAGCGAGGCCGCTGATTCGAGCCAGTTGATTTCAGGATTGGGGAATTCCCCGCGGCCCGGAACTAATGGCAGGTTAATCCAGCCAGCTCCAGTTGTGGTTTTAGTTCGACAACTAAAGGTGTGGACATTGGCATGGCGCGAAATGTCCCAGCTCTGTTGTTGCTGAGGCGCGCTCAGCATCATGCCTGGATGTTGATTGTTGCTCCACTTGCTGAGTAGCCCGTTTGCATGTCCGACAATAGTAAATGCGTCCGAATATTTTATCGCTTCGCGTAAACCCAGGCGTTGTGGGGGATTGGCGCTTGATAAATCAAGCATCCAAATTTCGCGTTCACCAGGTTGGCTAATGAATATTTTGTTTTGATCTCCAGATAGCAAATAACTTGAGCCACTATTGGAGAAGCTTTCCTGATAGATTAATGCGCCACTTTGAAGCTCGCGAGTCTGCAAGAAAGTACTTTGAGGATTGGCGCATAAATAACTTAAGATATTCCCGGAGCGGCTTGGCGCGCTAGCCATATTTAATTTGGCGGGCAGGGTGATTACTTCAACACCGCCATCATTTCCAAGTTGCACCCATTGGTCTTCAAAAATAATCACCGCACCACGTGGGCTTAACCAACAGCTTGAGCGTAAATCAGGCGGGCTGCCAGTTTGATAATCAATCTCCCAAGAGCAAAGTGTTTTCCATGAGTTGCCTTGCGATTGTTTAAGAACAACTTGGTCCGAGATCTGAAATAATGCTCTTAAGTAGTCATCTTGGCTGGGTCCAACTGCTAATAATTGGCCACGCGAAAGTGGCAATTGGGCGAGCTGATTTAGCTTTTGCGGTAATTCCTGAAGCGGGCGTGGACTCAACCATTCGCCGAGTTTGTCATTTACTAGGGTGGGGAATTTGCCAGATTTACGAGTGCTTTGAATGATGGTCGCAAAATCTTTGGGTAACAAATCGCTCCTTTGCAGTTGTTCTTCAATCCAAGCACTAATCGTGGCGGTGTTTTGGTAAACATCGATTAATCGTAGGTCCAACTCACTTGCACCTAGAGCTATTCGCGCGGCTTCCTCAAAGGCTGCCGCCTGCACTGGGTCAGTTAATAATGAATCTAGTTGTTGTTGCGCCCAAAGATTTAAACTTAAGTCATCGCGCATTAGTTTTTGACTATCTGGGTCAATTATGATGGCAACCAAACTAAGCCTAAGCAAATCTTTGTTTTGGTCTTCAACAGCAATTCGACTGCGTGCTAAATTAAGTTGCACTTGGTTGAAGTTCTCTATTTTATTTTGTTCAAGCCAATCAATGGCGCGGCGCAGTGCTGGCCCAACATCGCAATGAGCAATCACCGATTCGCAAATTAATTTTATGTCTGGTGAATTTGACTTCAATAAATCCAAGGCCAATTTTTGTGTTTTCTGGCTATTTGGCGAACTTAATAAAAGAGCCTCGCCAGCAATTAAAAGTAAGCGACGCTGTAAGCCTGAGTGTTCAGTCTGTTGACTAAGTTGTAGGCATTGTTCACCTAGCTGTGTGGCAATTGTCGAACCATATTCAAGTGGGATTGCTTCCAGCATCGGCAGCAAACGGCTAAGTTCAGCGAAATTAGCATTGTCAGGAATCGCTGCTAAAACTCCAATGGAGGACGAAAGGGCAATAACTCCATTGTTGCGTAAGACTAGTAAGTGCCCGGGGGCAAGTTGGATCGCTCCGAAGTCGCTTAGGCTATTAGGCCAAGGAATCGGCGCACCAATTAACTTGCCGGTTTGCGGGTTAATGCGTAATAATCCTTTGGCGGTCGGAGCTAGAAGTTCATCGCTGCTTAAGATGGCTGGTCTGCGCGTGGCAATGCTGGAAAATTGATTGAAGATGCGTTCGCTATTCCATCCGAAATTTCTGCCACCTATCGCTTCACCTCTGATGTGGGTGCCAGTGAAATAAAGTTGTTCACCGGCCAAAGCAATTACCTGGTCAATGCTTGCGCTTTCATTCTTAGCTGAAGTTTTGCTCGACCACATGGCGTTAAGTTCTCCAGTGTGGGAGTCAAGCAGTAAGGCGTAGGGACTGTCAGTGGGTGCACACAGCAAGCGCTTGCCATCCCAAGCTGGCGCATGATTGGCAAAGCTTGGTTGGCGACGGCTAATGTCACCTGATTGCAAGACCTGAGTTGGAGTGCGCTCATAAAGTCGTGTCCACAAGGCCGAACCATTGCGCGCATCAAGCGCTGAAATTGCCCCTAAATTTGTGCAACAAATAACTTGTTCACTCGAAGCAATTGGTGGTGAACAGGCAAGCTCGCCTAAGACGTTTCCAAACAAGTTGCTTTCTTGAGAGCCACTAACTAGAAAACTGCGCCATAGTTCTTTGCCGCTGTATAAATCTAGCGCCACCATGCTCAGGTCATAAGTTCCCGAAGCACTATAGATTGGTAAGAACACTCTGCCGGCCGCAACCGTCGGCGGCGCCGCTGCTAATTCGCTGGGATTTTGTCGGGCATTCGCTAAATCCTCGGAACTTTGTTCAAGGTCCATCCAGGGGACCGACTGTTTCCATAATAGTTTTCCGCTTTGAGCGTCAAAGGCATAAAGGCGGCGACCGGGGAGAAGTCGTCTAACGGCAATCTCGAAATATTTATCATTGCGTCCCAAGGCCACAGCTTCTTGCAGTGCCACAACAAGAATACCATCGGAAAGTATTGGGGCGATAATTGTGTCGGCGTCAAAAGCTTCGGTAATATTTTCTCTTGCACTTCGGCCACTCGCTGAATCTAGCGAGAATCGCTCCCATCCTTCAGGACTTTCGAACCGCCAACGAACTTTTCCAGAAGCTAAGTCAAGCGCCACAACCTCGCGAGAATCGCTTAAATAAACCATGCCCAAACCCAAGGCGGCGCGATGCTTTGCATAGTTGCGATGTGGAATGGGAGAGTCCTGGAACTGGTAGCGCCAACGTTCCTCTAAATCCGCAGTATGCAAATAGGGTAGCGGGTTTTCCTGTTTTTCAGTCCAGGCCGGAGTTTGCAAGGTTGAGCCGACACTTGGCGGGGCCATTTCATAAAGCCCGCGGTCGCGCAATATTTCATTAAGAGCAGCTTGGGCACGTTCACCGGCGATTGTGCCTGAGTAGCGTTGGGTCAGGCGGGCAAGTAGTTGGGGGTTAGGTGGTGATATTGCAAAGAGCAGTTCTTCGGCGGCACGTTTGCCAATAATTGATTCACGAATAGTTGCCGCATCTTTTGGTAACTCCTTTAGCAATTTTGCTGCCAGATTGCTCGCGCCATGAAATAACCAATCTTGTTCGTCGACTTTGACCAACGCTTCGTTGTCGGCCTCAAGGATTTTTTGCAAAGTTGCAACCGCGATTCGCAATTTGCCCTTGGCCAGTTGTTGTTTGGCATCGGTTAGTTGGGCTTGAAGATCACGCGACTCAAGAATAGTGACTCCAGTCGGTGCGCTAAGTGCTGATTGGCTTGGTTGGGTCGGAGCTGCAACTTGGGTGAGTAGCATTAAGTTGGCTAGCAAAATCACGATAAATTACTCCGCTTGCGCATTAGCCATTCACCAATAATTAGCAACATGAAAAGAACTAATACTCGCCAGTCTGCGAGAGCAGTATCGCTAGAAGAAACGGTGCGCGTTAATTTTTCTCGTCCATCTAATTTGCTGAGCAGGTCGGCCGCCTGATCAATTTGTAAAAACATGCCACCCGTGTTGCTGCTAAGCATTTTCAGGGCTGCGATGTTTTGGGAAGTGTCGCGCATTTCGGCCGCGGCCAAGGCCACCGTTAAGCCAACCGAATCCAAGACTTCTCCGTCAGCACTATTGTCGGCAGTCAACACAAAACTAAATTCCCCAATATCGTTGGGGCGAAAGTGTCCACGGTAAAGTCCGGCCTCGCCAGAAATTGCCATCAGCTTAACCGCTGGCAATTGGCGTGATTCGTGGTGGATATTGATTGCACTTATATCCGCCAAAGGTTCCCAATCTTCATCGCGTAAGCGCGCTTCAATTAAAACACTCTCGCCCAACTCGATGCGGCTGCGGTCAACGTCGAGACGCGCACGTCCACGGTCGCCCTGCAGTCGTCCATTTGCTAAATGTCGCAAAATCGAACGCCAAAACCGCGATAGGTAATGTTCAATACTCGGGTCACGCCAGCGCCAACTTTCGTCAGTGCCAAGCCAACCAACTCTCCCCTCCGGGGCGAAGATGCTAGCGGCGACAATTCCAGCTTGACCATTGTCGTCGGTTTCATCTGGATTGATTAGCCATGCTTGGGCACCCGGCTTTAGGCCATCAACTGGCTGCCACCACCAAAGTGGTGAAACATCGTTCCAAAACTTCATGGTGTCGGCGGGGCTGCTCGCAACCCGCGTTACCGGGTGTGGCAGTTTGGGGTCGCTCGGCAGTGGTTTGAATTCTTCACTACGCGCGGCTTCGCGGCTCAGAAATACCGGCAACAGGTCTTCAAGCAATGTGCCGCGAAAACTATTTGGGTTATGCCGCTCGCCTGCTAGCATCAATAAGCCACCACCTTTGCTTACAAACTCGGCAACGGCATTGATAAAGCGGCCTGCGTCTAATGGGTCCGGACTAATTCTTTGCGGGTCAACATCGCCAATGATGACTACGTCAAAATCATTGAGTAATTCTTCGGCGCTAAGTGGCACGCGGCGTAAGGCCGGCAAACCGGGACTAGCTTCTTGAACGAAATCGCGGCCCGCCTCGGCCAGCCAACACCGCGCATTTATATCTTGATTAGCACGAATCAATCGGTTCTTTAAGTAACGATATTCGAACCGTGGTCGCCCTTCTACATAGAGTACGCGGATTTTTAATGGCTGCACCTCAACCGTGAAGTCGAGTCGATTGTTATCTAATGCGGTCTCGCCGGCGATTGGGTCAACCACTGCATGTAAGTGGTGAAGCCCCGGTTGTTGCAAGATAGTCCCCAAGCTAAATCGTGTGCCAATTTGCTCGCTCGGCGAAATTTGACGACTATCTAATCGAAGGTTTGCTTCATTTAATAATTCAACGGTCGCAGTTGCCGGGAGGCCGCTGCCGCTACCACGCAAACGCATTACAAATAGTGCTTCGTCGCCGGCAAGCACTAGCTCGGATGCTTGAACCCGTTCAAGTGCTAAGTCGGGCGATGGCTTAGGGTTGCCTAATCCAAGGCAATGCACCTTGATGCCTTCACTCGCCAAATGTTGGGCGGCCACTTTAAGTTCAAGCCCGTGGTTTTGTTGGCCATCGGAAATTACTACAACATTGGGCAGTGCGCGACCACGGAATTCATCGCTCAATTCCATCAGCGATTGTCCAATTGCGGTTGCATTGCCTTTGGCGTTCAGTTGTTCGCCAGATAGATTGCTCGGAGTTAAAGATTTAGCAAAGCTCCAGGCTTCTAATTGGTAATTATTCCCCAGCTCTTGAACCGTCGCGCTGTGTAGGAAGCGTTTAGTTTTCGCCAGTCGTGTTTCAATAGTTTGTCCCGCAATATTGTCGCTTTGGCCAATCGATGCTGAATTGTCGATTAATATAATTAAGGAACTCGGTTCAATAAGTTGTTGGCTTTTGCGGATAACCGGGTCAAGAGCCAAGAGAATCGCAATTGTAAGTAGCAGTGCGCGTAAACCACTCATACGTTTACGGCCGATTTTCAGCGGTCGTAGGTACGCCCACCACGCGAGCAACAAAATTGCCGGAACAATTACTAAGCCAATAACCCAAGTGGCGGGAAGGTTTTCGAAAACGATGGTACTCTGCTCTTGATTGGGAGTTGCAATCATCCGCGCCTCCGGTCTAGAAAGGCGGCGAGTAGTGTTTCACCAATTAAGAATGCCGCTAGCAAAGTGAACAAACTTTTTGAGAAGTTTGCGTGTTCCTGAATTACTTGTGAATTTGCTTGCTGCATATCCTTTTGAAGTTCGCCATCAATCAATAAAGCGTCAAGGTAACTTGAGTCGATTGGGCGCAAGTTACTTTCAGCGGCCGGGGTGTTGACCGCGAATAATTTACTGGCGGCGAGATCGTTGCCAGCGTCGGAGATGGTATTGAATTCTGCTTTCCAAATGCCAGCGAGGGCGACTTTGGGCAGTAAAACTTTCCGGAAGAAGCCAATGGAATCAATTACTGCTTGGGCTTGTGGGCGAAGTTTCTGCCCTGAGGGGGGTTGCAAAATCAAATCCTTGCTATCACGTTGAGTATGCAAGGTAAGCGCGTCCCCAATTAGTAAGTCTTTATCCAGTTTCGTTCTGGTAGTTAAGTAGTGGGCCAAGTCGAAAAGAAATGGCAAGGTCCCACCTGGAACTTCGGCGAAACGGTTAAAGCCAGGAGTAGGGGGGATGTTGGATACGACACATCGGCCAAGTTGATGCTGCCAGCTGACGATTGCAGCTCCAGCATCAATATTTAAGCCTTCGCCAGTTTCACTTATTAGGTTGAGTGGGGTGGCGTGAAGGTTGTTTGGATTAATAATCTCTCGCCACTTAAGAACGGGGACTTCAGTTAAAAGTGCTTGCCAACGTTGGTCAGTGAATAAATTAAGTGGAGGCCAGTCGGTCTGATTAATGTGCACCCGAGCTGAGCTGTGGCGTAACTTGCCAATTTGTAAGTTTTCAGCGCTTAGGCGGTCAAATAAATTGTCAAGATTGCTTGAGGAGCAATTATCTCCCAGAAAAATTAATAGTGCACCACCACTGGCAACGAATTTCTCAATCACAAAAAATTGATCTTCAAATAGAGTCGCAGGATCGGCCAAAATAAGTAAATCAATTTGACTTAAAAAGTCCGTATTTAGCTCGTGAATTCCCCCTCTAGTTAAAAGTAAGGGGGCATTCGAGCCGAGGTCAAGAAAGGTGCTAAGCGAATTGGCGACTAAGTCGTGTTCCTTAATCAATCCCATGCCTGAGCTGTTTCCAACTAATAGGGCGGTCGGTGTCGCACGAACCTCAACAATCGCAAATGCTTGGTCGTCTTGATTTAAGTCATCTCCGTTGATGCTTAGGCTGAGGGCACGGCTTCCGATGAATGCCGGAGAAATTAAGTGGCTCCAACTAGCCTCCCCATTGGCTGGTATGAATAATTTATCTTCGGCGATGGTGTTTGCGTCGAGTCTTAAACTAAGTTGAATTTCTCGCGCTTCATTTTCATATCCGCGAATTTTAGCAAACACTTCGCCAAGATTATTTGGGCTTAATTGTTGAGGGTCAATACGTAAATCAGTTACCGCAATGTTGCTGGGATTTTCTGCGCCGACATTGATGATTTTTAAGGCGACACCTGATTGACGGATTTGCGCCAAAGTCATTTCCAACTCAGATGCAATTTGTTGATCTGCCCAGGTGCTTGCTTGGAGATCACTAATCGCGACGATTTCAATTTCTTGACAACCCTCACTCAGTAAGGTTTCTGCACTACTTAACGCAATGTTTAGTGCTTCAATTAGTTGGCAAGTTCCTGATTCGGGGTGTTGTTGCTCGGATAAGGCTAAAGCTGCCTGCTGAGCATTCCCTAAGGCCAAACGAGTCGGGGAAGTGCCCGCCATGATGATTGCCGCGCGGTCACCTAAATTGCTGTCGAGCGACTTTAATGCTTGTTGGCATTGCCTAAGGGCGCGTTCAAAAGCAGAACTACCCATACTGCGATGAGCCATTGAAAGTGAGCTATCAATGACAAAAACCTGTCCTATTGCCGGTCGAGTGTTAAAGGTCTGCGGCGAGCTATTGCTTGGGCGCGCAAGGCCCAAAATAAGTGCCAAAACTGCCAAGGTGCGTAACAACAAAAGAATTAAATCTTCAAGTAATAAGCGTTTGCGATTTTTCTTGACGGCACGACGTAAAAAATCAATTGCCGCGAAATCAATTGTTTGAAAGCGTCGGCGATTAAGTAAGTGGATAATGATTGGCACTGCCACCAGCGGTAGCGCCCATAAAAATGCCGGATAAATAAAATTCACCGTTTACTTCTCCTCAATCGCGCAGTGCGTCGCGCTAAAAATTCAACTAAGCCGGCATCAAGTGCTTGGTCGGTTTCCAATCGTTTAAAATCGCAACCTAGCCCGCGCAGGCCTTGACGTAGATGTGCGCCATGTTTATTGAACTCGGCTAGATAGGCCTCGCGAATTGCCCGCGGATCGAGCAGTAGTTGGTCTGCTGATTCAAGCCCGTCAAAGCGCGTTGATTGACCGTACGGAAAATTAACTTCAGCGGGGTCTAAAACCCGCAAGGTCAACATGTCGTGTCCGGCGCGGCGAATTTGTGCGGCGCTATTAATTGCTTGGGCTTCATCGCCAAGGCAATCTGAAATCCAAATAACTAAACCGCGGCGGTCCATGCGCGCACCGGCCGCGGCCAAACTGCTGGCGGGCTCACCTTCTCCGTTAGCTTGATAATTTTCCAACAAGCTTATGCAGTCTTGAAAATGCCGATCGCCGCCGTGAGCGCTGAGCCAATGTTCAATCTGTCCACCGTTGGCGATTCCAAGTCCCCAACTATCACCTTGCATGCACAATAAACGCGCCACACTTGCCGCTAACCACTTAGCGTAGTCGGCTTTGCTCCAATCCAAACTGGTGAATTGCATTGACGCTGAAAGATCAACCACTAACCACCCAGTTAAAGATGTTTCTTCTTCATAACGGCGCACGAAATGGCGATCACTACGGGCCGCTAAACGCCAATCTATATGACGGATTTCATCACCAGGCACATATTCGCGATGTTCGGCAAAAGTTGTTCCCGAACCACGCATAAAAGATGAGTGGCGACCTCCGGCCAATCCCTCGACCGCAGTTCTGGCGCGCAATTCAAGCCGCGCCAGGCGAGCTAAAAGTTTAGGATCCGATGCCCGCTGCACGGTCGCCGTCCAGCGTGGTTGGGTGACTGGCGATTTCCTTTAGTAACCGCGCAACCACTGAGTCAGAGTCAATCCCTTCGGCCTCGGCGGCGAAGTTGGTTTGAATTCGATGGCGCAATACCGTCGGGGCGACTGCTTTAATGTCATCGATTGATAAATGCAGGCGGCCTTGTAGAAGAGCTCGAGCTTTGCCGGCTAAAACCATGCCCTGCGAAGCGCGAGGCCCTGCGCCCCATATTATCCATTTGCGAATAAATTCTGGTGCGCTAATGTCTTCAGGTCGCGAAGCGCGCGCTAGTGCAACCGCGTATTCCAAGACAGAGTCAGCGGCTGGCAAACTCCGCACCAGTTCTTGCAGACGTAATAAACTTTCCGCGTCGAGAATCGGTTCAACTTCGGTCGCATCAATGCCGGTGGTGCGCCGCAAAATTTCTGCTTCCTCACTAAGGCTTGGATAGTCCACTTTAATCAGGAATAAAAAGCGGTCAAGTGCAGCTTCAGGAAGTGGATAAGTGCCTTCCTGTTCGAGTGGGTTTTGAGTTGCCAACACAAAGAATGGGTTAGGCAATGAGTGACATTCACCAGCCGCACTAACTTGGCGCTCTTGCATTGATTCGAGCAATGCCGCCTGGGTTTTTGGCGGCGTGCGATTTATTTCATCGGCCAACAATATGTTGGTGAATATCGGGCCGGTCTGAAATTTAAATTGACGTTCGCCGGTGGTAGGGTCTGCGTGTAAAACTTCCGCGCCGGTAATGTCGGCGGGCATCAAGTCGGGGGTAAATTGAATGCGCCCAAAATCTAAGTCCAAGGCTTTGGCGAAAGTCGAAACCATTAAAGTTTTGGCTAGTCCAGGTACACCAACAAGAACGGCATGTCCACGCGCGGCAACCGCCAACATTAATTGTTCGATAACTTCATCTTGGCCAACCACCACGCGGGCGGTTTGCTCACGAAGTCGAGCAAATGCATCGGCAAACCAAGCCGCGGCTTCGGTGTCAGGGATAGGTGGGGTGTTGTTCATTCGGTAGGGGTGGGTGCGCCAGTGGCATTTTGCTTACGTTGCCGCACACCTTGTGTATCGCTAATTCTTTGGTCGGTTAACGGATCGTTTACCAACCATTCAAGTTCTTGCTCAGCTTTTCGGAGTTCTTGCTCCTTGGCGCGAGTTTGTTGTCCTTCGGCTACTTCGTCTTGGTTGGCGGCGTGCAATTGATAGGCCGCCGGAATTAACAAAGTCAGGGCTACACCGATTGCTACTAACCACAGAGCCGCCTCAATTAGGCGGGCACGGGCATTAGTGCGGCTGTGGCTCACAGCGGAAGTGCGTCTCCGTAACGAGCCGACTTGCCTAGCCATTCTTCAATTCGCAGCAAGCGGTTGTATTTGGCGACGCGGTCGGACCGACATGGCGCGCCTGTTTTGATTTGACCGGCACCAACCGCAACCGCGATGTCGGCGATGGTGGTGTCTTCGGTTTCACCAGAGCGGTGGGAAATTACCGAACTCCATCCTTGGGCGGTGGCCATGTCGATGGCCTTCATGGTTTCGGTAAGGGTGCCAATTTGATTAACTTTAATCAAAATGGAATTCGCACTATCTTCTTCAATGCCGCGCAAAAGGCGAGTTGGATTGGTAACGAACAAATCATCGCCAACTAATTGAACGTCGTCGCCAAGCGCGTCAGTCATTGCGGCCCATCCAGCCCAATCATCTTCGGCGAGGCCGTCTTCGATTGAAACAATTGGGTATTTGTCACACCAATTGCTATAAACGCCAATTAGTTGTTCAGCGCCACAGGACTTGCCTTCAAAGTGATATTGGCCGTTGTCGTAAATTTCAGTCGATGCAACATCGAGGGCAATCGCCATATCTTTGGGGCCGGCCTTGAGGCCAGTTTTTTCAATTGCCTGAATTAGCAAGTCGACTGCCGCTTCGTTGGAAGGCAAGTTTGGGGCAAATCCGCCTTCGTCGCCGATTGCAGTGGATAGTCCTTGCTCTTTTAGGAGTGCTTTGAGAGCGTGGTAACACTCGGCACACCAACGTAAAGCTTCACTAAAATTCGGCGCGCCCCAAGGTTGAATCATAAACTCTTGAAAGTCGATGTTGTTGTCGGCGTGGGCGCCGCCATTTAGAACGTTCATCATCGGCACCGGCAAGCGGTTGGCACTGGCTCCGCCAAGGTAGCGAAAGAGCGGTAATTCAGCGTCGTTTGCGGCCGCGTGGGCGTTAGCCAGGGAAACTCCCAGCAGTGCATTTGCGCCAAGTCCGGATTTGTTGTCCGAGCCATCAAGCTCAAGCAGCGCGCGATCGATTTCTTCTTGTTTATCAGCATCCATTCCCACTAATTTTGGGGCGAGGATGTCGTTGACGTTGTGCACGGCTTGTAAAACGCCCTTTCCGAGATAGCGCTCGTCCTCATCGCGCAATTCGATGGCTTCGTGCTGGCCGGTCGAGGCGCCGGAAGGGACCGCCGCCCGCCCGAAGGCGCCATTGGCGAGTTCTACGTCGCATTCGAGGGTAGGATTGCCGCGCGAATCAAGGATTTCGCGAGCGTGAACTTCAAGGATTTCGGTCATGGTAGGTCAGTAATTATCGGGGCTTCATCTTAGCCTCAAATTGTGCGAGAATACACGGCTTCCCATTGCAAACTACCACTAATGATTACGGTTGAAAGTCTCGATTACCGCTACGGTTCACAAATCATCTTCCAAGATGCCTCACTTAAAGTGGAGGATAATTGGAAGGTTGGTCTGATTGGGCCTAATGGCTCCGGTAAGACCACCTTATTTCGCTTGATTACTGGGCAAGAAATATGTGAAAACGTCAATGTTTCTGTGCCAAACGGGGTGCGAATTGGGTATTTCGATCAACGCGTTGGCGAAATGAGCGGGTGTGACGCAGTTGAGCAGTCGGTGCGCGAAGCCGGCCGAGTGCATGAGTTGCGCGAATTGCTCGAATCGATGGAACACGACATGGGCGACCCTGAGTTCTCGGGGGATTTGGATAAGTTGATGGCCAAATATTCTGGCTTACAAACCGAATATCAAACCTTGGGTGGCTATGAGATTGAGGCGCGTGCCAAAGAGTGTCTGGCCGGATTAGGTTTCTCTCCCGAGCGGATGGCGCAAGATGTGGAGGAACTTTCGGGTGGTTGGAAAATGCGGGTTGCCTTGGCCGGAATTTTGATTCAACAACCGCAAATTTTATTGTTGGATGAACCAACCAACCACTTAGACATTGAGTCGATTATTTGGCTTGAAGAATTCATTAGGAATTATCGCGGCACGGTAATTATGACTTGTCACGACCATGAATTCATGAATCGTGTAGTAACTCGCATCGTTGAAATTGACGAAGGTCAATTGCGGGTTTTTCCTGGCGACTATTCTTTTTACTTAGAGCAACGGGAACTTGAAGATGGCCAACGCAATGCAGCTTTTGAACGCCAGCAAGCGCATATCGATCGCGAGATGAAGTGGATTAATACTTTTCGCGCGAAGGCGCGTAAAGCAAGTGCCGCGCAGTCGCGTTTAAAACGACTTGAAAAGTTGGACAAACTTGAAGCGCCACGTTCCCGACGAAAACGCGTGCGGTTTAAAATTCCTGATGTCGCGCGTTCTGGCGATGACATTTTTGTTTGTGAAGAAATGGGTAAGGCTTTTGGTGATAACATTGTTTATACATCAATAGATGCACACATTCGCCGCGGTGAAAGGTGGGCGGTGCTGGGAATTAACGGTGCTGGAAAGACTACTTTTTTGAAGTTGGTATTAGGTGAATTGGAGGCCGACTGCGGAAAGCTAAAACGCGGCGTAGGGCTGGATGTTGGCTATTTCGCGCAACATTCCACCGAATTGCTGCACCCCGAGGCAACCGTCTGGCAGACCATGTCCGGCAAGTTTCCAGCTGAATCAATTGGTGCGCTGCGTAAGTGTTTGGCGGCCTTTGGTTTTGAAGAGCACGACATGGAGAAAACCACCAAAAACTTGTCTGGTGGGGAGAAGGCGCGTTTGGTTCTGGCTAGTATGCTGTTTCATCCGCCTAACTTTTTGGTTTTAGATGAGCCGACTAACCACTTAGACATTGATGCAAAGCAAGCATTGCTCGACGCTTTATCTTCGTATACGGGAACCTTATTATTCGTAAGTCACGACCGCCATTTCATGCAAGCCTTAGGGTCTACGGTTATGGTAATCGAAGATGGAGAGGGGACTATTTATTATGGCGGCTATAACAACTATGTTGAGTTGAGTGGCCACGATGCACCGGGTGCGCCAACTAGAAATTAATCGTTTTTGATTGGCTCTAAAAATCTAGAGCATTCTTCAAGAACTTTTTGCAACGCTGCGGTGTGTTCCGAAAAACTTTTATTGGTGTGACTGATGCGGTTCCAGTCTAAGTCATAGCTGGCAGCACGCCCACCCTCCGGAGTTGGTAAAAACAAAGTTTGATCGTCGAGTCTAATACCTAAGCCTTGCCAGCCCGCGCTTACTCTTACGCGATTCTCCAGCGGGGCGAATAGGCTCTCGCCAAGTGAATAACTGGCGCGCAATTGTGCGTCCACTCCAAGAAGTTCTAACAGGCTTGGTGCAATGTCAACGTGAGATGTTGGCGCACTTACTTGTCCGGGGGTTATGCCTGGCCCACTTATTAGTAAGGGCACGGCTACTTGTTCCTGGCTGAAATTAGTTGCGTGGCCCCAAATTTCATGTTCCCAAAATTCTTCGCCATGGTCGCCGGTTATTATCACGATGGTGTTCTCGTCTAAATCATTGGCCGCTAAAGAGGCAAGGATTGAAGCAACAATTGAGTCGGCGTAATGAATTGAATTGCGATAACGAGTTTTAATAAGTTGCCGTTGTTCTTCGTCGGTACCAAAAGAGATTGGGATATATCGAATGTTTTCCTCGTAAGGAGTGAAGACTGCTTCTTCAGGAGGAAAACTGTAGGCTTGATGAGTCGCGTCTAATAAGAAAAAACCAAAGAATGGCTGTTCTGTTTCGCGAGTTTCAAGCCACTTGGCAAAGGCTTCGGCGCCCTGGCGGTCACGTTGGTCAGGAGTACGGCCAGGAAAGTTGTCGAAGACACTATCTTGAATTTCAACCCAGCAGGTGGAACGAAAGGCGGGGAAGGTTTGGGCTGCGGCGGCTGAAATGCGGAACTGGTAATTGGCGTTTTTAAGCGCGCTAATAAGCGGCGGTGGGCTTTGCGAACTTAGCGCGGGCTTCCAGTAGGATCCATGAATCCCATAAATCAAGCTAAAGATTCCGTGTTGGGTCCAATTTCCACCGCTCAAGTGGTTAGTGAAGTCGCGGCTTTGAGTGCGTATTTTAGTTAAGTGCGGAGCGCTATCAGAGTCGATTGCGTCGGCCCGCAAACAGTCGAGTACTAACACTAATATGTTAGGTAGTGCTTTGTCAGTGGGTATTGCTGGCGTTACTAATTTGCCAAGCTTGCGTTGACGAATGTCTTCAACAAGTTGGCTTAATGGTTCGCGGTTTAGTTGTACCGGTGCGGCGTCGATGCGTTCAGCAATTGGGCCACGCGCTTCATTCGGAACGCCGGCTTCCCAGAATTGTAAAACACCAAAACTAAATAATGATCCGATGATGATAACTCGTGACCAACGCCTTTCATTGCGGCCGATTTTTCGTGCGGCGAACCAGGCTTGGGCGGGGAGCAATGAGCAAGCAAGAAAAATAAGTGGTAAGACCTCGGTCCAGCCGATGCTGACTGACTCGTCAATTCCTGGTGTGAACAAGGCGCCCATAACGGTTGCGTTTATGTGGAATCCATAAAAGCCGTGCAGTCGCGTGTCGATAAAAAGCACCCAAATTGACAGGGTCCAAACTGCTGAAAGGAACCAATGTCTAAGTGGCGGCTTGGTTGTGCGGTTGATTAATATGCTAACAAAGCCTGGTGCAAGTGAGAGGATGCCAATGCTTGAAACAAGGCCCAGGACGCCGAATACGGCCACTGATGCGGAATCGGCAGGACTTACTCGACCGAGAAAACTAAGGCTCAGTAGTACCCCGAGCAGAATGTTGCCGGCCCAGAGTAGTAAGGTCGATGAACGTTTGGAGTTGTTCACTAACAAAGATTTGCAGTGCTGCTTATTTGTCGGTAGCTGTTAGAGCTTCGAGTTTGGTTGCAGTTTTCTTGTCCCAATTGAAGGTGCTTTGGAATAGTTTTTCTTCGCGTTTGATTACTATAACTTTGATGTCTTCATCAACGCGTGCGGCGCGACGTAAGTCTCCCCGCGTTTCCAATGCTTGGCCGCCTAGTTTTGCGAATATATCACCGACTTTGATTCCTGCTTGAGCGGCCAAGCCACCAGTTACAACTTCTGTAACATCCAATCCGTTGTCGGAGAGAAAAACTCCAAGTAGTCGCCGATTGCGCGCACCGCGGTTGTTGTCCTTACTTGAGAGCAAGTCCTCGCGCGGCAACATCTGTTCAGTGTTTGCAAGTCGCCAGGCAGTCATAGCGATGACTTTTGCAGAGTGCTCTTGGTATTTTGCGATTGCATTACCGAAGGTGTCATGTTGAGTGTGGTGCACGTAGGTGTAATTCGATTCACCGGCTTGATTCCAAAAGAAACCGGGGACACCCTTGCGTAAGTATGAATCGTGGTCCGAGCCAATGCCGAGTGGTAGTGATTGAACTGATTTGATGCGGAATTTGATTTCGTCATCTTCGTAAGCAACCACCATGCGATCAATTGGTTCCAAAACCTCTTCCATGATGGGCATTAATAGTGGGGTGGCGTTTATTCCGGAGAGGTAGTTCGTGCCGCCGTCGTGCACGAGCACAGCGGATATTTGCTCCATTTCTTCTGGGTGCTGTTCGATGTAGGCGCGGGACCCCAAGAGACCTTGTTCTTCGCCACTCCAGAGCATGAAGCGAATTGTGCGACGTGGTTGTTGGCCGGTCTCACGGAGGGCCGCGGCAAGTAAGCGGGCCGCTTCCATAGTTGTTGCGGTTCCAGTTCCGTTGTCGTTGGTGCCGGTTGCTCCGTCCCAAGAGTCGAGGTGCCCGCCCATGATTACGATTTCGTCAGCTTTGTCGGTGCCGGGAATTTCGGCAATGACGTTGTATTGGGGGATGGGGCCGGGGATGAAATGGTAGTCGAGATCGAATTCAAGTTCGACCTTTTCCCCCGATTCCAACCATTGAGAGAATTGGCGCCCTTGCTCTCGTGGGACGGTGATTGAGGTTCGAGTGGGTAAATTTTCTGGGTCAATATTTTGACGACCGCCGGTTAGGACTAGTTCGTTACGGGCAGTTTTAATGGTCCCATAAATCCCTTCTTCATCAAAGAACCGTCCCAAAGTGGCGCGGAAACTGTCACTGTCAGAATTCCAGCGTGGGGATTTCGTGCCGGTTATGAGTACCCATGAATTTTTGTACTTCCCAGTTGCGGAAAGTAATTCTTCTTCATTTTTGGGGACGGCAAGGAGCGGGCCGCGTTCAATTCCATCGGTGCCAGGTGCCCAGGCGTTGGTGGCCAGGGTGAGCGGAAACTTTTGTGGTTGTACCACTCGGCCGCGCATAACTCGACGGTCAAAGCCGACCGGAAACTCGCCCCATTCTTCATGTCGAACATTGGGAATTCCAAAGTCACGGAAGCGGTCGCCTGCCCAGTGGACAGCCTCGGTGAGATTGGTGGACGAGGTGAGGCGAGGGCCAATTCCATCAACCAATTCACTCAAATGCTGCATGACCTGATTGCCATTCTCGGCCTCGACTAGGATTGCTGAGCAGACGGGGTCGTCCTTGGCAAGACCAGTGGTGGGCCAGGTGGGAGCTGCCGGGGTTTGGAGGAGTGGGGCGAATGCGATTAGGAGAACAGAAAACATGGACCGCTAAGTCTAGACTCTGACCCCAAATATTGGGTCATAAAGACCCAAAAAAAGAAAATTGGAATAG
>CAZWVI010000005.1:0-144637 GCA_964637165.1 uncultured Planctomycetales bacterium | reverse complement strand
AAACTTATTAAAAAAAAGCGTGGCGGACATCTTAATTGACTCCTTGGCGATAAGGTAACTCCCCCCCAAAAAAAAAACTCCACATTCCAAGAAAATGAAATCAACCACCCCCCTAGCTGCTTTACTGCTCTGCGCGACCGCCTCAACTGGCCTCGTTGCCCAACAGGAATCTGCACCAAATCTTTTCCAGCCTGTTCCAACCAACCTGATTACTCGTATGCACGAGAATCCGGAAGCCATTCGCCAAGATAATGTTTACATTAATTTTGACTTACTTGGCGACCGTGCCGAACTCGGAGAAGCCAACCCCACCATCAACTTGAACTTGTTTGACGATGTCAATATCTTGGCAACTTTTGAAAGTACTGAAGTTGTTTACGGGGGTGGCCAAGTTTTCCATTACTCAATTGGTGAACATGACTTCTTCTACGCTGATTTTTCAATACTAAATGGCGCTGTCAGCGGAGTAATTCGTAGCGAAGGTGGTGTTCTTTATGATCTCGGCAACGTCGGCGACGGTCAATTTACGGTTAGCGAAATCGACAAGTCACTTTTCGAAGCATGTGGCACCAATTCCAGCCACCAACTATCCCTACCTTCACAACAAGGTGGTGGTAGTGGTCGCGAGTCTGGACACACTAGCCACCTAATGATTGTGTTTACGACTGATTGCGTGAATGCAGAAGGTGGCATCGATGGTGCCAACTCACTTGCAAACCTTTCGGTTTCCGAGATGAATCGCGCGCTGGCGCAAGGTGATTCGACCTTCCGAGTTAACCTAGTGCACACTTACGAAGCAACTGGTTACACCCAAAGTGGCGACCAATCTACCGACCTTTATAACTTACGTGATACTGGTGATGGGGAACTCGAAGAAGTACATAGTTTACGTGATGACTTTGGAGCTGACTTCATTGAATTGTTCATAGCTAATTACGGTTCTGGTGTTGGGTTTATCGGTTGTAGCAATAGCGATAACTCTGCATTTTCCGTTGGTCGCAACACTCGCGTTGCTTCAACTTTCACACTGGCTCACGAACTCGGCCATAACATGGGACTCGCTCACGATCGCGCCAACGCAGGTTCATCGTGCAATTCATATGCTTATGGGTACTTAACCCAGCCAAGTGGTGCATATGGTTCAATCATGTCATACCCAGGCACGCGGCAACGCACCTACTCAAATCCAGACATGCTGGCACCAAACGGTGAAGCCATGGGTGTTACATCAAGTGAAGACAGCTCACGCCACATTGGTGAAAACTATGCGGCCTACGTTGCCTTCCGTGGTGGAGTAACTTTCTACCACCAGCTAGAAACAACATTTGCATCTGACAATGGCTCAGGCGGCAACATGTTTGACATTAAGCCCAAAGCAGACATTTCCTTAACTAGCATCGCTGTCAACTCCAAGGCTGCGGCGGGAACTTCGATTAACGTTGATGTTTACTACCGTGAAGGAACTTGGGTTGGAAATGATTCATCCTCAAATGGATGGACTTTGTTGCAAAGTCTAACCGGCATCAGCGCTGGTCAAGATGCGATCACTAAGATGGACTTCTCAATTACTTACGGAAGCGACAAAGTTTTCGAGCAAGATAAAACCTATGGACTTTTTGTAGACCTTGACACCGACTGCCGTTACACCAACGGAGTTGAAACTTACGATGACAGCTTTTTACGCATCGAGTCTGGCTGCGGAAAGGGAGCTGGTGGTTTCTCTGGAAATACATTTATTGACCGCATTTGGAATGGCATCCTTTACTACGAAGGGGCCAACGGTGAGCACTACCTAAACACTCCAATGACTGGTGGCATTTCTTCGTGGAACGGAAACATGTTTGACATTGAAGTAATGGAGGACATTGTGATTAGTAGCTTTGACGTTAACTCTGACGCACTAGCCGGCACCGTTACTGGTTTCGATGTTTGGTACAAAACCGGAAGTTATGTTGGCCATGAAGACAATCCTGGCGATTGGACATTCCTTGGTAGCGATACAAAAGCAACAAGTGCTGGGCCAGGGGCAGGCACAACCATTGCAATTTCATCACCGCAATTAAATGCTGGCATGACTTACGCCTTCTACATTCATGCAGGTGGTGCAGAGACCATTCACTACACATCTGGCACTGGAACTTTTGAAAACTCCGACATGCGGATCACTTGTGGTGCTGGCCTAAATGGTCCAAACCCATTCGGCTCGGTGCTGCAGGACCGCACATGGAATGGCAGCATTCGCTACCGTTCGGCTCACGACACCCCACACCTAGAAGTCGAAGACTTGATTGCCGGTGGCACCACTAGCTTTGCGGTTTCCAACTGTTCGCCTGGTGGTAATGTGTTCTCCGCTTGGTCAATTAATGGCGGTGGCCCAACTAGTACCGCTTGGGGAACTGTTTACATGACAGCACCTTGGAAGAACTTCCCAGTAATGGTTGCTGACAACAATGGCGAATCCTACATGATTCAGTACCCACCATCAACAACTGCTGGACTACAGATGTGGTTCCAAGCACTCGACTGGGATTCTGGCCAACTGTCAAATGGCGTCGCCTTGACAATTCAGTAATTGCCAAGCGAGCAGAATCGTCGGCACTTTCCGGCCGCCCCGTAAGTGGGGGCGGCCGGTTTTTTTGTTTACCACCTAAACAAATTAATTCTAGGGCTTATATTAATTGAACATTTCTAGTAAAATAATCGGTTGCGCGAATGCGTAATAGACATGAAAAATCAAAGGTCAAAACCAGTTAGCCCGCCAGGATCACTGCCATGAAATGCGTCGATCTGATGTGGGTGGACGCACCGGCATTGAGCCCGGAGCACTCTGTGGCAGATGCCTCGGCGGCACTCTTGCGTGCGCGGGTGCGTAGCTTGCCGGTAATTGATAGCGACCGACAAATTCTCGGCATGTTTGGCATTCACCAATTGTTAGCATTGATGGTGCCGCGGATTGGAAATATGGAATTGGGCCTACGCAATATGGCCTTCATTAAAGATGACATTGAAGATTTGCAGCGGCGACTTGGACGCTCGACCGAGCGGCCAGTTGGCGAATTGATGTCCACCGAATTTGTTAGTTTGCAAGAAGATGCTTCACTCACTGAAATAGCTCAAACTTTACACAGTGGTCATGACAGTTTGGCGGTAGTCAGCAAGGACAGCGGAAAATACCTAGGGCTAATTAGTTACTGGGTAATTCTTAAAGCAGTCGAACAAGCAGCCAACAAGCAATAGAAATGGCTCTGGCATTATCAGTATTTATACTGACCTTCGTTTTTGTAATTAGCGAAAAGGTTAATCGAGCAGTAGTTTCACTGCTGGGCGGTGGGCTGTTGGTGCTTGGCGGAGTGCTTACTCAAGAACAAGCGATTCACGGAATTGACTTCAACACTTTGGGGCTGCTTTGTGGAATGATGGTGATTGTGGCGATTACCCGCCGCAGTGGAGTTTTTCAATACTTAGCAATTCGTGCCGCCAAGTCGGTTGACGCTCGGCCATGGGGTATTTTGGTGATGCTGTCATTAGTGACAATGGTGTTGTCAGCCTTGCTCGACAACGTGACCACAGTAATGTTGGTGACGCCAGTTGTTTTGCTAATCACCGAGGAATTAGAAATTCCTCCCTATCCATTTTTGTTTTCACAAATCATGTTCTCCAATATTGGGGGCACCGCAACCATGATCGGCGACCCACCCAACATTTTGATTGGGTCAATGGTGAGCGATATTGGGTTCAATGATTTCATTATTCACTTAGCACCAATTGTTCCTTTGATTGGTGTTGCAGTGCTTTTGCCGATTTGGCTTATTTGGGGCCGCAAGATGTCAGCCAGTGATGAAGCCCGTCAACGCATCATGAGATTCAATGAATCTGAGGCATTGCGTGACCGTGGGCTTTTGAAAAAATCGCTATTGGTTTTGAGTTTAGTCTTGGTCGGATTTGCTGTTGGACACCCACTGCACATCGATCCTGCCACCGTGGCGATGTTTGGTGCAGCGCTTTTATTGTTACTCGACACTTTGGAAGACAATTCAGAAAAAGCCGCCGAGAAAGTTCATAATGCCTTTGGCGAAGTTGAATGGGTGACGATTTTCTTCTTTCTCGGATTATTTGTAGTAGTGGCCGGGATTGAACATGCCGGATTGCTAAATATTGTCGCCGACTTAATCACTGGATTCAGCGACCATGCAGGCCCGGTAGCGATGCTGGTGATGTGGGTTTCTGCGGTGGTCTCGGCCATTGTTGATAACATTCCATTTGTTGCGACCATGATTCCAGTCATTGAAGAGTTGTTGCCAAGATTGCAAGACGGTGACGGCGTAGCCGGCCAAGCAATCTGGTGGTCACTCGCCCTTGGCGCTTGCTTGGGCGGAAATGGCTCGCTGATTGGTGCCTCGGCCAATTTAATTGTTGCCGGCTACGCCGAACGTGGCGGCCACCCTATTAGTTTTCTAAAATTCGCCAAACACGCCTTCCCGCTGATGCTTATGTCGGTAGGAATTGCCTGTGGATACGTTTACCTGCGCTACCTAGCAAACTGACCCAGCCGATGCGGTCAATGTGCAAATTCAAATGTGACCCAACGGATTAGGTCAATGTCCAAAATGAAAAAATGCCCAGTTTTCCGAGGAAAACTGGGCATTGATATTTAGCGGATTTGCTCGCCTTCTTCTGTGGCCGGTACTGGCCAGGCGAAGTCGCGATCCTTCACGGTCTTGCGGCGGTCTTTGGCGGCGGCTGCAATAGCTGCGTCGGTCAATTCGCGCACCATCTGTGAGACCACAGGGGCGACGTTACCAGCACAGTTCATGCCGGCTTGCTCTTTAATGTACTTCTTAAGTTTTGAGATTACGACAAGGACTTCTTGGTTGCTCATGGTGTTTTTTTTGTTCAGGTAAGGGCCGAAGTGGCCAGAGGGGCGTGCTACGGCTAGTAGCGGTTGTTACTGAGCATAGAATACTTTTCAGGTGGTTTATACTTAAAAGGAGCTAAATTAGCCGCTCTAAGAAAAACTCTGAAAACCAAAAAAACAGCCTAAGCAATTACAACAAATGGCTTTACATTGTTTTTACGCGAAAACAGTGATGTCTAAGCCAAGCCAGAATCCACCAAACAGTAGAGGCCAAATGGGCAAAGAGAGCAATCTGGCGGCTCTGCTCACCCGTCAAAACCTGCAATAAGTAGCCACTGACCACCATGATTGGGAGCAGGAGCAACAACTGAAGGCCACTCACTCGCCGCCGGCAGGCAATTTTTTTCAACTTGACCAAAACGTGTGACTTGAACACCAAAGCGATTGCAAAAATCATGAAGGGTGCGAGCAAAATATGCAAAGCTTGCAGATGGGGCTGCCACGGGTGATTCACCAATGAATATGCATCCTGAGGCACACAAAAGTACAGCATCCACCCCCATATCAGGCCGCTCACAATGACCAGCCATGTACTTAGATGAATTAATAGAGCCTCGACCTTGCTCATTTTAATTTTTTCAGATCAAGCTGTGGCAAATCGCGCGTCGCCAACAGTAAATCAAGTGCCAAGGCCTCGCGCGCCGAGCTTACGGCCACCCGAGAACTTAAGGTCGCGCCCGACACTCCATCGATGCCACTCCTAAGCCGCAAATCAGAGGAAAGTACTAGCCCATCGAACTGTTTAAACCAATTTGCTCGCGGCAAATATTGGCGTGGCTCGGCAAAGCCAAGTAGTTGGGGTCTTAATAAGCGTCCATCTTCGTCCCAACTAATAAGCAAACTCTGTCGTTTAGTTTTTATCCGATGCACAGACACCGTCGCCATCCCTAACAATATTCCCTCGCCATCCGCGGCGCGCAATAAGCGGTAACTATTACTTGCAACAAGGCCTGACAACTCACTGATTCGTTGCTGCTCCGCCTCAGTTAATAATACATCTTCAACACCAATGCGTGCGCCGGGAAAAGAATTCTCCAACGCTTGTTGCAAAGTTGGAAAAGCGCCGACACCACTTCCCCCGGGAGTGATGCCAGCAACAAACAGAAGAACAAACCAAATCTTCATGACCTAGAAGACGTAGCCAATTGCAGCCTGGACGATGTTTTGTTCGCCGGTTACATCCTCAACATTCGTAAGGTCGAGTTTAAAAATTACTTGTGGTTGGGGCTGAAAGGCCAAACCAATTGTTTTGCGTTGCTCCAAAGTGTCGGCGGCTGAATCCGCTTGTAAGTCAATTTCTTCATAACGCAAGAATGGGGTTAAGGAAGCAGCACAATTTGACGATTGAGCAAACACATCCCAACCCGCTTCAAGGTACCACCCTTCAAGTGCGTCTGAAGCTGAAGCATTCACTAACAAATCAGCATCTTCAATTTCGGCGGTGGCGTAAAGGCCGCGTAAGCGCAATGGACCCTTGTCGTATTGAAAATGCAAATCCCACAACGTGGTCGCAAAACCATCATCGCTGGCACCTGGCCCTGTTCCAGCTTGGCCGGAATCGCCAGACCAAAAAGAAGTGCCTAAATTCATGCCACTTATTCCACGGTAATCAATGCGACCAGTAAGGGCCATGTTGTCAGCAGCGGCACGGCTACCACTTTGGCGGCCGCCGCGCATTCCATTATTTGCCAAGTCAAAGCCAGCTGCATCGAAACCTGTTAACAGGTAAGCGCGAAAATCGAAATCACCAATTTGCCCGTAAGCACCCAAACCGTTTTCATGCCAAGTCGATGGCAAGATTAGGCGTTCAGTTTGTGGACGGTTAGCCGACCAGAAGGTAGTTGGCTCATGGAATTCATTAATCAATCCCATTGGAACTAGCAAGTGCCCAAAGCGCGCGCCCCAATTCCCAGCTGATTCATATTGCAAAAAGGCCTGCTCCATGGCTATTTCATTTTGATGTTCTATTTCAAGTTCAGAGTTAAAACTCCATTCCTGGTCAAATTGATAGCCAACATAAAGAATGACCCGATACAAATCGAGCGTATCCCCTGTGCGATCTGAGTCATAAAGCATTTCGCCGTAACCACCCAAGGAAACCCGGCTCTCTTGAGGCATTGGATTGTCCGCGGTTTGCGCGAAGGATGAAGTCGTCAGGGCTAGGCCTGCGACCAGCAGGTGGATGAATTTCTTGATCATGAGCTTTTTGGCATTGAGATTTGTTCTCAATTACGCCCAAGATACTACCCGACCCTAAATTGCCTTTGTCACTACTCGGTCACCATTTCAGAAATTGGCGCAGTATTTTTTGCGAGAAAAAATTGGCCGATTTCCACCTCGAAACGGGTGCCGTCCTCACGACGAAATACATAACTACCCTCCATTGTCCCCCATTCCGTATTCAGTGGGCAAAAGGAAATATATGAATAGCGCCCACCTGGACTCAGGTCGGGGAATTCACCAACCACCCCGGGGCCCTCAATAACTTCTTGATTCCCATAGGAATCCGTAATCATCCAACGGCGCGACTCTAGCTGAGCCCAACGCTCGCCTTGATTGTTTAACAAAATTCGATAAACAAAAAAGAAAATGCCTTGCTCGGGGTCGGACTGCTCCTCGACATATTGAGCGGCAACACTGACGTGAATTCCGTCAGTTACTCGATGTGAATGGCCGGTGTTGTTGCTCATGCTCCTTTATTAGGACAGGAAAAGGCCACCTTCTAGCCTCCGTTTTTTGCGAAATATGATTCCGTTCACAACTACCATTTTTGCAAAATGTGACCCAGCCGATGCGGTCAGTGTCTAAACTACAGGTTCATGGATGTCCCAAACTACTTAGGAATTGCTCAGGGTGGCGCTGAGGCGTTAAACCCCTTACAAACGCTACTGTCCGAGGCGGGGATTGATTCGCAGGTGGCGATGCCGCCTGGGGCTAACCCTAATAGCTGAGGCGCCAAGTTGGTTCTCGCGGTCGCGAGAGAAGATGCCGAACGAGCGATTCAACTTATCCAAGAACTACAACATCGTGGATTAAATGATGTTGAACGCGCCGCCGCCGAGGCGGTCGTTGACCTCGATGCAGAGGAAGCCGCATGTCCCGCTTGCAGTTGCAATTTCAAGCCCGGGGTGAGTCATTGCCCTGAATGTGGACTGCGTGTAAGCCCTGATTGATTTTAAGTGTTCAGAACTCCCTTCTTCTTGCGGCGGCCATGGTTATTGATTCGCGATAGCGTCATGGATAGGGATCAGCCCGACCTCAAAAAACTTCGCCGAATCCGCGATGCCGAAAAGTTCATGTGGTCAATTCTTCCACATGCTGCACGAACATTTTCCGCCAGCATTGCGATGCTGCCCGCATCACAAGCAACTGCGTCGGCAGTCGGCTACCTTTATTGCCGAATTTTGGACACCTACGAGGACATGCATCCCGACCTCGAAAGACGCATAAAAATACTTAATTCATTTTCCGATCGATTTAAGGTAGACCAACACGGGAATTTTAGTGTGATTCATTCGGCACCGAGATTTCCAATTCCCAACGTGTGTGATGCACGCGATTTAACTCACCATTTATTAGTTGAGCGTTGTGACCTGATTGATAATGTTTTCAGAACATTACCCGTGCGCGATCAAAAACTAATCATCAAGTTAGTTGATTCGATGGCCACCGGAATGGCTAGTTCTGCCAGAATGTTCGCCGACCAAGGTGGTTCTTTACAGAACGATCAACAACTTTTCACATATTGCGACCAAGTACTCGGCAACCCTGTTCGATTCTCAATTGCCCTCATTCAAGGACACGAACTCAGCTCTGAACAATTACCTTTAGCTGAGGATCTTGGGGTTTTAGTACAACTGGCAAATGTCACCCGCGACATTGAAAAAGATTTGCTTGAGAGCATTAGCTACCATCCGAATTTAAAACCACTAATTGGGCATAAAATATTACCTTTACGCGCCGAAGGTGGCGACAGTGAATTCCAAAACGGAGCGCGCAAGAATGTTAGAGAAACGCGCACCAAGATTTTGCAGTTGGCCTTCCAACGCTGGAATAGTTATCGCAAACTTATTGCGACCATCAGTTTTAAAAGGTACAGCCTCGCTCGAGCGTCGGCGGTGTTGATGTTTCAATTCACCGACCGCTACTACCGTTCATGTTCACGACGCAGTGGCGGGGCCGAATGGAACGGCCCCAAAAGTATCTGGCTAATCCTACTTAACTGTTTACCGTGCCTGCTGTCGAATCGTTGGACTCAGTGGATGTTGCTGCGCATTGAGCGGCGCTTACCGCAGTAGACAGATATTCTTCCTTGTTAAAGGAATCTACCTGAATTGCATCCAAACGCAATTCTTCGGCAAGCTTCACGTGGGCCAATTCACCTTCATTGATTACGCCGGCTTCAAGTGCGGCATCTAACAAGGAGACTGGACGACCCTTTGGCAATGTGCGCGCGCGACTAGCCTTGCGAATGCGATTCAAAATTTGTTCGGCATCGCAACAAGCGGTGAAGGCATTCTCCAAACGAGTTAGCGGATCTTCGGGATCAGCTGAAATGTGTAACCCAGAACCTAAACGGTCGCGTTGCTCGCCAGGCTCGCGCATTAATCCTGCCACCTTGTGACCAAGACTATCAGTTGGGCCAACGCCAATCGGATTCATCCGCGACCAACCAGCACCGGCAGTTTTCATGATTCCTCCGACCAACGGGGCGTCAAAGTTGGCAAAAATTCCATCGAAGCCTTTTTGAATGTTCGCCAAAGCGTATTCCATTGACCAATTAAAGAAGGGCAAATCTTCTTTGCGACTGCCTTCAGCTTCAAAACGGCGCATGGTTGCAGTGGCTAGGTACATCCAAGACAGCACATCTGAGAAGCGTCCAGTTAATGCTTCCTTACGTTTCAAGTTACCGCCCATCAAGCCCATCGCCATATCAGCAATGAAAGCAAATGTTGCCGAGGACCATTCAAGTTTTTGGGCGTATCGTTTTGCCGCTGGTGAAACTTTTGGACGCGCCAAGTGGCCGCGTGACAAACTCAACAAAATTGAACGTGACTTATTACGGAATACGTGACCAACATGTCCCCAAAATGCTTGGTCAAATCCAGCAACGTCGCCGGAGCCCAAGGTTTTGATTTCTTGGTATGCCCATGGGTGGCAACGAATCGCCCCTTGCCCAAAGATCATCAAGGTGCGGGTAAGAATGTTGGCACCTTCAACGGTAATTGCAATTGGCGCGCCCATGTATGAGTGAGCCAACAAGTTTCGCGGTCCGCGGCTGATTCCAGCGCCACCACAAATGTCCATTGCATCGTTAATCGCTGAGCGGAAAATTTCAGTGAAGTTGTACTTGGCAATCGCTGATACAACCGCCGGCTTGTTGCCGACCAAGCCGCCACAGGTATAACGGCGGGCCGCTTCAAGCGTGTAAGCCCACCCACCAATGCGCGCCAGTGGCTCTTCGATTCCTTCAAATTTACCAATCGACATTCCGAATTGCTTACGAACTACTGAATAGGCTCCGGTAATTCGCGCCGCCAATTTGGTGCCAGCGGCCCCTTGAGCTGGAAGCATGATGCCACGACCAGCTGCTAAACATTCCATCAACATTAACCAACCCTTGCCAGCACCATCGGCGCCGCCAATAATTGCATCAGCGTCCACAATTACATCTTTCCCAGAAGTCGGGCAATTAATAAACGGTACAACTAATGGGTCGTGTTGTTCATCATTAACTACTCCGGGAGTATCGGTCGAAACCAACACACAAGTAATTCCAGGATGAAAACCCTTGCCCAATAAGTTTGAAGGGTCGTGCAACTTTACCGCAAGCCCAAGCACAGTAGCGCGCGAAGCCAAAGTGATATAACGCTTCGTCCAGTTTAGTTTTAATTTCAATTCACCACTTTCATCTTTGAACACTTCGGCAGTGGATTGAATACCTCCAGCATCTGAGCCCGCGGTTGGCTCAGTCAATGCAAAGCACGGAACTTCCGAACCATTTGCCAAGCGTGGCAGCCAATCATCTTTTTGCGCGTCGGTTCCATAGTGGTAAATCAATTCACCAGGCCCCAAGGAGTTGGGCAACATTGCGGTGATACCCAAGGGCATCGAACGCGAAGACAACTTTGCAATGATGGAACTAATTGCGATTGGAGAAAATTCCAATCCGCCAAATTTCTTCGGAATTATCATTCCAAAGAAACCCTTATCTTTTAAATATTGCCAAATACTTGGGTCCAAATCACGTTCTTGAAAAACTTGCCAATCATTAGTCATGCGACAAACTTCTTCGGCCGGCCCATCGAAAAAAGCTTGCTCCTCTTCATTCATTTCTGGATAAGCCTCGGCCATTAACTTTTCGAAGTCAGGCTTTCCCGAAAACAAATCCGCATCCGCCCAAGTTGTTCCAGCCTCCAAAGCTTGGCGTTCGGTATCAGAAATTTCCGGGATAAATCCGGCGCTCTTCATGACCCCCATTAAAGGTTTGGTGATTAAAGTTCGACGAATTGGCAAGAGATTAAACACTGCGGCAAATACACCAAAGCCGATCCACAACCAAGTTGGCGCAGAAAAGCCCGCGAGCAACACTGCGCCGGCAAGAGTCCAAACCACAAGTGGTGCGGCCAAGAAACCTAAGGCAAGTGCGCCAACAATGATGCCGGCAATGTTCACTAATGTTGGCAAGCTAAGCAAGAAGCCCGTCGCGGTAGTAGTTTCGGAGAAATCGAACATGATTAATTGTTTTGAGGATGTGAGGTAGCCACAGAGACCGCTTGGTCGATTGCCAACTCGCGAAGTTTTTCCGCGGGAATGCGAACGTCGACGCGCTTGGCGATCAACAAAGAAACGGCACCGTGTAGAGATGACCACACTTGAATGCCTTGGGCTTGCCGCTCTTCGGTTGCCAACTCCCCATGATTTGGGATTTGAGTAGCAAATAATTCAAGATTGCGGCGAGCGCGACGGAACATTTCCGCCGGGTAGCGCTCCATGAACTTGGGATGGAGCATGAACATGACTTCGTAATATTCTGGATTGGCCAAACCGAAGTCGAAATAAGCTGAAGAAAGTTCGCGCATTTTGCCGGGAATTGACTCGGCACTTGCCAAAGCGGCGGTCAATTGCTCGTGCAACATGCCCATGCCCTCGTCAATCAGGGCGTGGATTAGCGCATCTTTATTCTTGAAGTAAAGATATATGGAAGTGGCAGTGCAGCCTACGGCCGAGGCCAATGGGCGCATGGACAGCGAGCGGTACCCCTGTTCCACTAAGACTTTACGCGCCTCTTCTAAGATTGCGCTACGAGTCTCCGGTCCGCCACTTCTGGTCATTTTTTAATGTTTTTAGCAAAAAAGAAGGTTTTTCTGCTCCGCTTTACGGTGTTAAGTTTACACTGTTAAGCGAAAGGCGCAAGCAAAAAACCAAATGGTCCATTTCCCAACCTCAGAATCCTCACCGGACATCGTCATTGCAGCAGGCACCCGCACCCCGTGGGCACGCGCTGGCGGTTTGTTCAAACACGAAAACGCCGCCAACCTTGGCGCTCAAGTTGCTCGCGAAGTAATTGCCCAAAGCGGTATCGATACTTCGCAAATTGATGAAGTCATCGCTGGCTGTGTGGGCAACCCCTTTGATCAAGCCAATGTGGCACGCGTAATTTCACTGCGTTCAGGAATTCCTAAAGGTGTTCCGGCGCGCACCGTGGCGCGCAATTGCGCCAGCGGAATGGAATCGGTAACTTCTGCCATCACCCATATCCAAGCCGGGCTTGGTGACACTTACTTATGCGTTGGGGTCGAACACATGTCCGCCTATCCCCTAGTCTTTGGCAACAAGATGACCGGCTTTTTTGAACGCATGATGAAAGCGCGTTCGCCAATCCAAAAGTTGTCCACTTTGGCTAGCTTTCGACCAAGTTGGTTGGCGCCAACAGTAACTCTAGTTCAAGGTTTAACTGATCCAACAACCGGATTGATAATGGGCAAGACCGCTGAATTACTTGCGCGCGACTTTGGAATTTCGCGAGCGGACGCTGATCAATTTGCTTGCGAATCGCATAATCGCGCCCAAAAATCGCGAGACGATGGACGCTTCAAATCGGAAATAACTCCAATCGTCCCGCTTAAATCGCGAAAAGGGCGGGTGGTAAATGATGATTCAATTCGTGATGGGCAGAGCATGGATAAGTTGGCCAAACTTCGTCCCTACTTTGAAAAGCCTGACGGCGTAGTAACTGTTGCAAATTCATGCGGCATCACCGATGGAGCTTGCGCGCTAATTGTTTGCACTGCCGAACGGGCGCGCGCAATGGGATTAAAACCACTAGCCAAAATTCGCTCGTGGGCGTGGAGCGGTTGCGACCCCGAACGCATGGGCTTAGGTCCGGTTTACTCATCTGCTGAAGCACTTGATGCCGCCGGCTGCCAACTATCCGACATAGGAGTTGTTGAACTTAACGAAGCATTCGCAACGCAAGTGTTGGGCTGCAAGCATGCCTTTGAATCAAAGGCATTCGCCCAGAAGAAACTTGGTCGTGACCAAGCTATCGGTGAACTCGACTTAGCCAAAACAAATCCCAATGGTGGCGCCATTGCTTTAGGGCACCCGGTCGGAGCAACCGGTTCGCGCCTGCTACTAACTCTTGCTCACGAACTTAAGGCCGGCAATCACGAGTTGGGCCTTGCAACTCTTTGTATCGGCGGCGGCCAAGGCGGCTCGGTAATTTTGGAGAGAACAAATGACTGATTTCAGCGGCTACCCACTACCAGACAACTGCCCAGAACCTGGCGCGTGCATTCGCGTCGAACGCCCAGAAGAAGGACTTGCAGTGGTCATTCTCGACCCTCCGCACCGTTCCCTTGCGGTTTTGGACGCACCTCTAATTCGCGATTTGGACCAGGTCATCGATGAGCTAGAAAAAGATCAAAGCCTTAAAGGCATTGTTTTGACTGGCCGTGCACCTGGCCAGTTCGCAGCTGGCGCCGATATCGATGCTATTGCCCAACTCGCCGACAAAGTTGAGATTGAAAAAATGGTGCTTGCTGTTCATGAGCTTTTTTCACGCATCGAAGATTTAAAAGCCCGCACCGTAGCGGCAATCTCTGGACCGGTTCCAGGCGGCGCTTACGAAATTTCATTGGCCTGTGATTTCATTATCGCTTCTGATGATGAGCGTACCCGCATTGGCTTACCTGAAACTCAACTCGGCATTTTGCCCGGTTGGGGTGGTTCGCACCGCTTGCCAAAACGCATTGGCGTACCACTTTCACTTGATGCAATCCTGACTGGCCGCTTGTTCAAAGCTAAGGCCGCATGGAAACGTGGCATGATTGACCGCATCACTAAGCCTGAATATTTATTCGAGCTTGCTTGTGATGTTGCGATGAAACGTAAAAAGTTAAAGCGCAAAAATCGTGGCTGGAAAGCATGGGCAGTTGATCGCAATCCATTGGTCGGCGGCATCATTGCCAACCAAGCCACCAAGCAGATCATGTCCAAAACTGGCGGCCATTACCCGGCCCCAATTCGCGCCTTAAAAATGGTAATCGCCGCGCCGACCACCAGTCGTAATGGTGGTGCGCGCAAAGAAGCAAAAGCAATTGCCGACCTCGCTTCAAGTTCAGTTTGCAAGGCGCTTATTTCAATTTTTAAGGGATCTGAAGCAGCTAAAAAACTCGGTAAAGGAGCTGACGGATGGCGGCCAGCCAAAATTGAATATGGCGCGGTCATTGGCGGTGGAATCATGGGCGGTGGAATCGCCAGTGCGATGGCCGACAAAGGCATCTGGACGCGAATTTGCGACCTTTCTCCGGACGCTCTCGATGCGGCATTACAAACCCACCGCGCCGACGTTCATAAAAAGAAAAGCCGGCGGCGTTTAAAGCCGAACTTGGCCGACGCGGCGATTGACCACCTCGATGCAACCTTAGACTCAACAACTTTAGGTAAATCACAAATCATTATTGAAGCAGTCGCTGAAGTAATGAGTGTTAAGCAAAAAGTACTCGGCGGTCTTGCACAAACAGTAAGTGATGATTGCATTTTGGCGACCAACACTTCGTCGCTTTCAGTAAGTGAAATCGCGGCAAGCATTCCGCACCCAGAGCGTGTAGTCGGCATGCACTTCTTTAACCCAGTTAAGAAGATGCCACTGGTTGAAATCATTCGCGGCCAACAAACATCTGAAGAAGTTGTAACTGCCACCGCCGCCTTGGCAATTCGCCTTGGGAAAACTCCAGTAATTGTGGCTGATGTTGCCGGCTTCTTAGTCAACCGCTTGCTTGGCCCCTACTTAGATGAAGCGCAACGGCTTTTTGTTGGCGGGGCGAATCCGGCCAAAATTGACAAGCTCATGAAAAAGTTTGGAATGCCGATGGGACCCTTCACTTTGCTCGATGAAGTTGGCCTAGACATTGCACTCCACGCTGGCAATTCTTTACACGCCGCCTATGGTGCGCGCATGAACCCATGCCCTGAATTAGTTGAGGGTCTCGGCGCGGATCGTCTTGGCAAGAAAACCGGCAAAGGTTTCTACCAACACTCTAAAGATAGAGAGGTCAAAGCAACACTCTGTGGCGATTTAAGTAATTTCCAAAAGGAAACATGGGCCGCCAAGCTAAGTGACCAAGAGTTAGTGGACCGTATGGTCTTAGCAATGGTCAACGAAGCCGCTCGCTGTCTTGAGGAGAACGTAGTCGATAACGCGCAAATGCTTGACCTGGCGACCGTGTTTGGAACAGGCTTTGCGCCGTTTCATGGCGGAGTGCTGGCCTACGCCGATCACCTTGGCAGCGACGAAGTCGTTAAACGATTGGAAGCAATCTGCGCTTCTCCTGAAATGAGTGAACGTGACGGCGGGATTGAAAAGTTCACGCCTGCGCAAGTGCTAAAAACTCACGCAGGCGCGGGTACTAAGTTTCGCAGTTAATAAAACATAACTGCGAACCTAGGCGGACGACTTAGAAGGTGTGGGTTACTAAGTTAGAGATTAAACACGCACTCGAATCTGAACCTTGCAACAAAAAGGTTCGACCAGCAGCTGAGCCTTGGACAAACTTTTGCATTTCTCCGTAGCCGTTTGAATCTAAGTTAATCACTCCTGCATTCTTGGCGCGATTAATTCCCAAAGTTAAGCCACTACAGCCGTTCACGGAAGTGGAGCCAGCAGAGCCACCGTACCAAATCGTAACGGAGCTATTCGGAGTTCCATTTTTAATCGTGACCTTGTTGTATTGACCAGCGTTACCAGGGCTTGGTGAGCTTAAAGTCATCGTTGGTCCAGTGCCACAACCATCAACCGCACAATGTGCTGAGTTATTTTTATAAGAGTTAATGCTGGAAATACTGCTACTTCCAAACTTGCTGTCGTTGCCTGAACAACCGCCATTACATGGGCACATGATGTGACAACTATTACAACCTGAACAACTACCACAGCAGTGGTCAGCACCCCAAGTGTGGCCCAATTCGTGAGCTGACAAGCTGACGCGGCGTGACCAGTTAGATGTGTAGCGAGACTGAACCATTGAGTAATGGATACCGGTCTTGCAAACAACACCAAGGTAGGCAATGCCAATTGTTGAACCACTTACCGAACGTCCAGTAAATAGTTGCACCACATCGCGCGCGACGTGCGACTGATTACTATTCCATTCAGTTTGACACTGAGTTAGCAAAGTGCTGGCGTTGTTACTGGTGTAAGGATCGTTAGCACTTGAAGTGCGCACCACAACCGTGGCAAGTCGCCAACAGATATTCACGTCACGTTGGTAGATTGCTTCAACATCATTAAGAACATCTTCAATGTCTTGTATCGTTTTCGAAGTTGAGTTGTTGTTTTTTTGATAAAACTTGTAATCCGCATCACAGGCAATCGCTACGGTCTTATCCGCGGCGCGGCCACCAGTGCCAGCACTCACACTTGAAGTTGTAGTTAAACCAGGAGCTAAGGTGTTAGCACCATTTACAGAACCGGTATTGTGCGAATGGTTTGCTGAAGAATGAGATGTTGAATTTGTAGCACCTGGCAAATTGTTCTTAACCGGAGCAGGAATTTCAGATCCATCTACCACAATTGGTTCGGCCATCAACCAACCATAATCAGGAAGTATGTCGGTTTGCTTGTAAAGAATGTGCGAAGTTACAGCAGCACCTTCTTGTAATTCATCAAGTGGTTGCAACACCACAGTACCGTTGCCATCGCCAAGATAAATCGAAGCATGCAACTGACCATCGTGCAAGTTTGCACTAACAATACTGTTGGGAAGACCAGCAACAAATCCGCGATAAGTTGAAATTGGTGGCGCTGGAATTGGACGGACTACACCATCTTCACCTTGTTCATAAGCTACAAAATTATCGCCTCGCACAGAGTGCTGGCTGAGGACCAATTCAGTATCAAAAATCTCCTCTAGGACCACCGGCACCCGCAATTCTTGAGGGTTGCCCTGTGGCAGAGCGATTTCTTGGACAGACCAAGCAAAAAATTGTTGGTCCAGGGACTCGTGGGTGGTGTCGCCACCTACGAAGGGAATGAGTAGTGGGAGGATGCAGAGCATTTGTGAAGTGGCACTTAATAGTACCGCATAAATCAGACGCTACCACAAACTACATGGTTCCCTAAGATTCGCCCCCTGAAACCCCTCTAATAGCCTGAAATAGATTAAAATGACTAGGATGTCGCAATCTCAAAAGACCCTCCTTCCAATCATTGCCCTGCTAGGCATGTGGGCACCCGCTTTTACTCAGAATAATTACCAGGTTGACATACTTGGCGAGCAAAACCGTGTAAAAAGTATTGCTTATTGCATCAACAATTCAGGTCAGGTTGTGGGCTGGTCAGAGCAAAGTTTCACCAACGGTTCGCGCTTTAACGCTTGGTTGTGGGAAGATGGAGTTGAAAAAGAAATACCCAGCTTGGGAGGGTTTACAACTTTGGCGTACGGATTAAATAACTCACAACAGATTGTCGGAGAGGTTGATTATGGCCAAGGAGTTTTAGGTAATTGGACACGTGGCCGTTTTGCAATTAAATCTGATTTATGGCTAGACACTCCTTCTGAACAATTACCTGGTATCGTTTCAAACTTTGGACGACCATCATCGATTAATGACCACGGAGTTGTTGTTGGACTCATCACAAGCGACGATACCAATAGCGTTGGTCTGCATGAATTTCATGGTGGCTTATGGATCAATGGGCAATTAACTGAACTACCAACCTTAGGCGGAGAATGGTCATCAGCTGAAGACATTAATAATCGCGGGCAAATTGCCATGGGCGCAAAAGATGCAACAGGCACCATTCGCGCCGCTGTTTGGGAAAACGGGGTAATGACTCAACTCCCCGACCTCGGCTATGGTGGTTGCGCAAAAGCCATCAATGAACGATCAGTAATCGCGGGTTGGGTTTTCAATGCCGCCGGTGAAAGCCATGCGGCAATGTGGGACCAACACGGGGTTCATGATCTTGGAACTTTGGGCGGTGCTAACGCACAAGCACGCGACATTAATAATCTTGGCGTAATCGTTGGCCAGTCCAATTGGTTATCAAGTAACAGTGTTGATAATCATGGCTTCATTTACCAAAACGGTCAGATGCATGATTTGAACTCACTGCAAACTGGTAGTCATGATTTTGCAACTTTTTCATACGCGAAGGCAATCAACGATGCAGGGCAAATTATTGGCTGGGGTGAAGTCAGTAATGGCAACAGATATGGGTGGCGCGCCGATCCACAAACATTGCGACTTACCGGCTTAGATGCAGCCGTTGCAGATGGCCAACAACATACTTTGCGCGTTGAAGGTGCTGAAGCAAATTCCACGGTGATTGCATATTGGGGTCAATACTTCGACCTAACTCAAATTGGTGGAGTGGACTTATTCATCAAAAACCCTAGACCGTTAAGAGCAGCTTACACCGACGCTCTAGGACACGCCTATTTAGGGGGCATTTTTCTACCTACCGCCGCCGCCGGCCACTCAGTTGTAGTTCAAGCTATCAACCTTCCAGCTGGCATGAATGGTCGTGCTAGCAATCCACTCAGCTTCAGTTTTCGGCCATAATACCTCGACAGAAATCAATAAATCACTAGAATAAATAGAAAGATGCATTTACCGAACGCCCTTAACTGCTTAGTGGCCGCTAGCTTGCTGGCCGCACCATCCTTCGCCCAAGTTGACTATGAGGTCGACCATTTAGGGTCGTTTGGTGGCTCCAAGAGTTTCGCCATGGACATTAACGACTCTGGCTATGTAATTGGGTACTCCGAACACATTTTCCAACTTGGGTCACAGTTCCACGCATGGCAATGGAACGATGGAGCCGAAAAGGAAATCCCAACTTTGGGTGGAAATAATTCTTTTGCTTATGCAACTAACAACTCACAACAAACATCTGGCCTAGTTGACTACGGTGTCGATTTAAGCGGTGCAATGAGTCCCGGTTTATTTCCGGTTGTAACTGACCTTTGGTTAGACACCCCAACAACTCAACTTGCTGGAATTTGGTCTACCTTTGGTCGCCCTGAAGGTATTAATGATTCTGGCGTAATGGTGGGAGTGATTATGAGCGCTGACGTCAGCAATAACATTCACGAATACCATGGCGCGATTTGGCACGATGGACAAATTACTGAGCTGCCGACTTTAGGCGGTAATTGGTCATCTGCTTACGACATTAATAACAATGGGCAAATTGCAATGGGTGCTCGCGATGCGGGTGGCATTCAACGCGCGGCCATTTGGGAAAACGGTGTCATAACCCAACTCGCAGACCTCGGATTTGGTGCCGGTGCAAAAGCTATTAACGATAAAGGTGTTTTGGTTGGCTGGGTTTTCACTGCCCTCGGTGACACGCATGCTGCAATGTGGGATCACAACGGTGTTCATGATTTAGGCACGCTTGGCGGCCCAAACTCTTGGGCAGCAGATGTCAATAACGCTGGCGTAGCTGTTGGATATTCTGGTTGGGCAATCGGTGGCGGCGCAGGGGCGCACGCTTTCATTTTTGAAAATGGCCAGATGTACGACCTCAATTCCTTGGAAACTGGCACCAACAACTTTGACACTTTCACCTATGCCAAAGCAATTAACGACGCTGGACAAATTGTCGGTTGGGGCGAAACCGCCGGTGGCTACACCCGCTCATGGATTGCCCACCCTCAAGTTTTCCGTCTAACTGGACTTGATGCAGCAGTTGCCGATGGACATCAACACACGATGCGCGTCGAGGGTGCCGCCCCAAGCTCAACAGTTATTGCATACTGGGGACACAAAGTTGGCTCATCGGTAATTGGCGGCGTTGATCTGCAAATCGCCGACCCCCACCCATTACGCGTAACCTACTCGGACGCGCTTGGTCATGCTTACTTTGGAGCGCTTTACACTCCGGTCGGTGCCGCTGGCCTAAGTGTTTCGGTGCAAGCGATAAACCTTCCGGCTGGACTTGCTGGACAGGCAAGCAACCCCTTGGCCTTCACTTTTAGGCCATAAGAACGCTGACCCCATCCGCTGGGTCATAATCTAGGGCGATGGCCCCGGAGACTCCCCCACGCCCAGCATTCCCTTTGCGCGGACTTTTAGTCCTGCCTTTGGCCCTTCTTTGGGCGCTGCCATATGCAGGGTATGCCGCCCTTTACGCAACTCTTGCACCACGCTCGTTCGCCGCAAGACAGGATTCGATTATCCGCACTTGGGGAACGGTTATTTTGCGCTTGCTCGGCATTCGCTTAGAAAAAAGTGGGCGCGTCCAGGGACCGGCCTTGATTATGTTTAATCATGTAAGCGTGCTTGACCTAGCACTACTGTTATCTACTTGGGCGGGCAACTCGGTAATCCTTTACAAAAAGGAATTTCACCGTTATCCGCTAATTGGGCACTCCTTGCGGGCGATGCGGATGATTCCAATTGACCGTAGCGATCGTGAAGCGGCAACTGAAAGTTTGCACCAAGCGGCTGCGCGAGTGCGCGACGAAGGTCTAGGAGTTTATGTTTCTCCAGAAGGCACTCGCTCCAAACATGGGCGACTACTGCCCTTCAAAAAGGGACCTTTCCACTTAGCTTTGGAAACTAAATTGCCAATCGTGCCAGTTGTTTTCCAAGGGATTGAAAAACTTATCCCTGATGGTTCATGGTTGGCCCGCTCCGGCACCATTAAAGTTAATTACTTAGAAGCAATTGAGACTTCTAACTGGGAACGCGAAACTCTAGAAAAACACATCGCGGACGTACGCGAAGTTTTTCTGAAGTATTTACCCGAAGCTTAACCTTGGATTGAACCGGTCCGGTCCTTCCACTGCATGATTGCCTTGGGACCATGAATGTAAAGCGGCACACCACCCTCAACACAGTTATAAATATCACAATCAGCGACTCCGCATTCGGCTAACCAATCTTCGTCAATTAAATCTTTGCCGGTTACTTTTTCGAATGGTTGTCCGATTGCACTCAACATCGCATCACACAAAATCGCGGGGCTACGCCAATTTTCGCGCTTTCCTAGTTGGTGATTAATTGTTGCTTGCGATTCAATCGCGGTGGCTGGCCACAAGTTGAAGGCAGCGATCTTGTGTTCAGCCAATTCACCGGCCAGGCCGTTGGTCAGCATCGTCATGCCAAATTTAGAAATCAGGTATGGTGTTTTTGCTGGCAACTGGCGCACATCAACCGGCGGCGCCAAATTGACAATGTGCCCTCCTTTGCCCTGCTTGATCATTTCCTGAATAGCCAAATGAGCCAGTAAGTACGGTCCACGCAAATTCACGTCGAGCAATAAATCGAAGCGTTTAAGTGGAGTGTCTGTCACTCCCTTCCACCAAAGCGCGCCGGCGTTATTTACCACGATGTCAATACTTCCGTATTCTTCAATCGCCTTCTGCACCATCGCCTCGACCTCATCTTCCTTGCGCACATTGCAACGAAAGCCAAGCGCGCGACCACCTGCCTTGGTGATTTCCTCGGCAGTCATGTGAATGGTGCCCGGCAAATTTTCGCGTTCAGTTTCAGATTTAGCCGCGCAAATAACTGCGCAACCCTGTTTTCCCAATGCGATGGCAAGTGCTTTGCCAATCCCGCGAGATGCTCCGGTAACGATGGCAGTTTTGCCAGAAAGGTCAGGTAAGTTGAGGCTCATGCCCCTATCCTAAACTCCGCTCTGAGTCTTGGTGCGAAATGTTTGGGTCATCAAGTTGCCAAACATCTTCGCTTGACCATTGAGATCATATTCCTGTTCGGACAACACCCAAGTTGTTACAACTTCGTCCAAGCTCCCGACAATTATTTTACTAGCCAAGCGTAAATCTAAATCGCGCGAATAATCTCCGCAGTAAATTCCTTGCTGTAAAACGTTGGTGATTAATTCAAAATAGCTGCGTAGCGATGGACGCAATTCATCACGCACTACCGCTTGTGCTTCACGCCAGTGCACATGAAAAACTCGCGCAAGTTGTCGGTCATGAGCAAACACTTCAAAGTGGCGCGTGCAAAGACCGGCCAACTGGTTTGCTCCCGGAGTTTCATTGGCCAAAGCGTGGCGTTGAATAGCCAAATACTTTTCCATGTATTGGTTAAACACCTCAGTTATCAGGTGATCCTTGCCCCGAAAATAATTGTAAATACTGCCCGTCGCGACTCCCGCGGCACGGGCGATTTCGGCCATCGAAGCACGTTGAAATCCGCGCCGACCAAAAACTTCAACCGCCGCCGCCATTATCCCCGAGTGCTTATCCCGCGTTGATTGCGGAAAAAACGGTTCAAGCTTGGCGGCGAACTTCAATTACTAGGCTACCTTTACTTAGCCTGCTTAGCGATTTCTTCGTCGCGCAGAACTCGGCGCAACAATTTCATCATTGATGACTTCGGTAAGTCATCACGGAACTCCCAACTGCGCGGAATCTTGTACGAAGTTAAGCGTTCGCGGCACCAAGCATCGAGTTCCTCTTCGGTGGCCGAGGCCTCAGGTTCAAAAACGACAAAGGACTTCACAGTCTCGCCGCGCTTCTGGTCGGGAATTCCAATCGTGCACGCTTCGAATACTGCCGGGTGATCGGTAAGTATGCGGTCGATTTCATCAGGGAAGATGTTGTAGCCGCCGGCAATAATCATGTCCTTTTTGCGGCCGCAAATGCGTATGTAACCGTCGTCATCCATCACCGCTAAGTCGCCGGTGTAAATCCATCCGTTGCGAATCATGTTGGCGGTTTCATCTGGCATGTTCAAGTAACCCTTCATGATTTGCGGCCCACTAGCAATTAATTCGCCTTCGGTGCCACGTGGCATTTCAGTAATGCCATCTTCTGGATCAACAATTTTCACATTGGTACTCGAAACTGGAATTCCAATATGGCCAATCTTGCGCGTACCCTTGAGCGGGTTACAAGTAAGCACCGGCGAAGTTTCGGTTAATCCAAATCCTTCAACAATTACTGCGCCGGTCATGCTTTCAAAACGGCGTTGCACGTCTTCGGGCAATGGTGCAGAACCTGAGAAGCAGTACTTGACCGAAGACAAATCTTGGTTTTCAATTCCATCGAATTGGTTTACGGCGTTGAACAATGCAGGCACCGCCGGGAACAAAGTCACTTTTTGCTTAGTGATGTTCTTGACCATCGTTGGGATATCGCGCGGGTTTGGCATTAACACCACGCAAGCGCCTGCCGAAATTGGCCAGTTCATACAAACTGTTAAACCAAAGATGTGGAAGTATGGCAAACACGCCAACAGAACTTCCTCGCCTTCTTGCACGTCCGAGAACCAAGCTCGCACCTGTTGCATGTTGTAAGAAATATTACCGATGGTTAACTCGGCACCCTTACTAACTCCAGTGGTTCCACCGGTGTATTGAAGAGCGGCGACATCGTCCATGCGGCATTCAACTTTCGGTGGACGCGGAGGAGTTGCATCAACCAACTGGCGGAAAAAATGCAAACCCGGTTCAAGTTTGACCTTGGCCCATGATGGTGGGTCCATCTTCTTCAACTTAAGCGGCGCCAACAAATTGAGCGGGAACTTTAAGTAACCAGGAATCGTTGCAATGATGTACTCACGAACCGGCAAGTCATCACGCATGCCTTTTAAATGGCGATCCCACAAGAAGTCGGCGGTGATGGCAATTTCAACATTGGCGTCGTGCCATTGATGTTTGATTTCACGCGGGACATACAACGGGTTGGTCATTACTGCGGCCGCGCCGAGGCGTTGGATCGCGAAAAATGAAATAACCGTCTGCGGGAGGTTAGGCAAATGCACAGCAACGCTGGTGCCTTTTTTTACTCCCATTTCGTGGAGTGCCGTAGCTAAGCGATCGACCTTATCACGCAACTGCTTGTAGCTCAAAGTCGCGTTCATAAATTTAACCGCCGGGCGATCTGGAAAGCGATCGGCCGAGCGGTCGAGGCTTGCTATCAGGGTAATGTCCTGGAAATCAACTTCTCCGGGGACACCTTCATCGTATTGCGAATGCCAATCGTGTTCAGTCATGCTTTTAGGATAACGAAATAGGCAACTTTTTCCGCCTAATTGCGTCTTCCTAGGGTAAGTTTAATGCAGATGCCAGCCCCACAAGTAAATTCAGAAATTCGCCAGGATTCAACCCGGCCGGCTAAAGCTCATATTTTACGTGCAATTACGGAGCCGGTGAACACCCTAAGCCACGCTTTCGGGTTTTTCGCTGGGGCGGCTGGATTAATTTGGCTAATTAATTTGTCGGATGGAGATTTGCGCAAAATTGTGGCCTTTTCGGTATTCATGAGCACCATGATGCTGCAATACGCCCTAAGTGCGGCCCTACATGGCCTGCGCTTGGAAAAGTGGATGGAGCGACAACTTACGCGCATGGACCACGCCGCCATCTTCCTATTCATCGCCGGTGCCTTTACCCCCATTTGCTTACTAAATAGTCGGCCCGAGGCCGGAATGCAATCGCTCGGAATAATTTGGCTGATGGCCGTCGCCGGGGTTGGCATGAAACTGTTTTGGCTGGACGCGCCGCGTTGGGTTTCGGTGCTTTCCTTCCAAATGATGGTGGTGATCGCCTACTTCATCATCTATCCGTTCTTGGCCGAGATTCCTGCGACTGGCGCCTACTGGTTGGCGCTCGGTGGAAAGTTCTACCTAGTCGGCTCGATGTTCTTTGCATTCAAACGGCCGAACCTAATCCCCGGGTGGCTGGGGCACCATGAATTGTGGCACTTTTTCGTGCTGGCGGGCAGTGCTTGTCATTTCATGGTCATGCTTGGCTACGCTAGCTGAGTATTACCTTTGGAGGCATAAGAAGAAATAATTTCAGGCATGGAATTAGATGGGCCTGTCGCTTCGGCGGCGGGTCTTTTTTTTGCTTTCCAGGGAAGCTGTTTGGTGCTAACTAGCGGGTCTTTTGCTGATTTACTGGAATTGAGAATGCGGTGATTCTATGATTAATATCGGATGAACTCCTTCCCCTCGAACAGCATCCTCTTAGGGCGAAAATATGTCGCGCCAGATGGGACCTCGGTCTATGCCTGGCCCGCGGAAGACCGCCGCTTTCTACTGCTTTTGCAAGACGCATTAAACCTTTCACCTTCGGCGGATTCTTCCAGCGGGGGAATACCAAAAGGTGGCGTGGTGTTTGTTTCGCTGCAAGATCCAGATGCGGCCAATCAAGTGCTAGGCGAACTTCGCGAGACGAGCCCAGACATAATGGTTGGCGCGGTCGGTGAAGGTCATTGCAAGCTAGCCGATATCTGTGTTGCCGGAGAAGTTGAGCTACTTCAAAAAGCACTGCTGAAGTTGGCCTCAGGCAATATGGACTCGCCGTTAAAACAGCGATTGGTGCGGATTGCGGCACTCTCTGCAGCGGCGGCTTTGATTGTTGGGGCGGGCTGGTATTTGCGCAAAAATCAATCTTCACCACATGGTATTGACTGGAAAAAGAAAGCTAAATTGCCGCCGATTGCGGCTAACGGCGAACAACTTAAGCCGAGTCCTGAAGTTAAAGAGCCAGCACCGAGTGAACCAACCGGCAAAAAGGATTCTGAAAAATCATCTCAATTAGTTGTGGGCGGAAATATTCGTTATCAACATTTGGTGATGGCAATGCCAAGCGCCGGCTCAGTTGCCGAAGTGCTCGCGACAGAAGGCCAAACAATTTCAGCAGGAATGCCGTTGTTGAAATTGCGCAATCCGCAGTTAATCTCAAAGGCGGAACAATTTAAATCGCAGCGCGAAGTTATCGAAGGTGAATTAAGTGATTTAATTGCTGAACACCAACGGAACAGTTTTCATGCGACCGAAGCGAGTGCGAAGTTGAGCACTCAGGCGGAAGTTGAAGTGGATGCATTAACTAAGGCCATTGCCAAACTTGAAATTGAACAAAGTTTGTTGAACGCGGGTCTGCCAGATCTCAATTCTGGCATCGTGCAGTACCAAACCTATATCGACAACAACCCTGGAGCAGCCTCTACCTATCGGAGACCTATGCTCGAACTGCAAAATCAAATTAATAAACAGAATGGATTAATTTCACAGCTTGCTGAAGAGATAGACCAGCTTGTCAATGAAATAGCAGCTGTCGAGGAACGTGTTGCCGCTGGTCAAAAGCAACAACTGGCCATCATCAACGCTAGTTTTCAGAATGAGCAACAAGTAATTGATGGGCAAATTGCTGACCTAGTGAAGTCGGAGCAACAAGCGCGAAATGATGCCATTGTTTTAGTAAACGCCCAAGTGCCGGGGTTGGTCACATCGATTCGTGTGACGAATGGGCAGGAAGTCGGGAAGGGGCAACCGCTGATGGCCATTCGTCGGACCGACTTGGCGCCCGAAGTTATTGCTTATCCAAAATCTTTGGAGCGGATTAAAACTGGAATGCCGGTAGACATCACTGGTGTTGGAGTTGAATTTTCAGCGGGTGGTGTGGTGCTCGAACTTGGCTCTCCCGAGAACAAACCGGCAGTACGAATTAAGCTTGAAGATTTTAATGGGATGCTTCCACCTGAAGGTGCTGAAGTTATGGTTAGCCCACAACTAAAGAAATAATTTGCGAGCGCGCGCACATCCGGCCAGGCTTGAGGAAGAAGAGCTGCAAAAGGATGTCGGGTTAGAGCGGACGCGCGGATCTGGTCCGGGAGGGCAGCATCGAAACCGAGTGGCGACCGAAGTGCGGCTCACTCATCGGCCAAGTGGAATCCGCGGGGCGGCTGGAGAACGGCGTAGTGCCAAGGACAATATGCGCGTGGCATTATTTCGCCTGCGGATTAATTTGGCGCTACGTTGGCGACCGCCACTGGACGATCAAGACTGCGGGCCGGCCAGTGAATACCAACCATCTGACTTGTGGTTAGGCAGATTGAAGGGGACAAAAATTCAGTGCAACAACCAACACCGCGATTTTCCAAGCCTACTAGCCGAGGCTCTAGATGTGTTGGAAGCCCAAAACGACGACCCCAGCCAGGCTGCGATAGCCTTAAAAATAAGCACTTCCCAATTTGTAAAGTTCATAGGGAAAGAACCAGCAGCATTGGCAGGGCTAAATGAGAGGAGAAAGAAAGACGGAAAGCGCGGCCTAAACTAAAAATCTGAAAAATGATTTGCGGGCGACAAAGGGTCTAAGTGACCCAGCCGATTAGGTCAGTGTCCCAAGGGTTCTCATCCCGGCGTAGGCCGCCAACACGCCTCCCAAATTCTGTATTACCACATTTGCCAGCGCTAGTCCCGGCTTGGCGTCGCGCCATAATTGCAGGGTTTCAAATCCGAATGTCGAAAAGGTCGTGAAGGCGCCGAGGAAGCCGACCAACAAAATCAACCTAGCCTCCGAGCTCAGGACTTCTTTTTGTTCGGCTACTGACCACACTAGGCCGAAGCAAAAGCACCCTATTAAATTAACGCTCAAAGTTCCGAGCGGTAGGCCACCGACTGAGTATTTTGCCCCAATTCCAGATACGAAATATCTAGCTAGAGCGCCGGCTGAACCGGCAACGGCAATCCAGAGTACACGTTGGAGCATTGGAATAGATTAACCAAGCCCCAGTTTCGCGCGCGCCTCTTCTGAGACCATTTTGGGAGTCCACGGCGGGTCGAATACTAATTCCACCACCACTTCCCGCACATCATCGACCCGTTCGAGGCGATTAACAACCCCTTGCTTCAAGGCCTCGGACATCGGGCACGCCGGCGTGGTCAATGTCATCAGCACATCAACGCGCCCCGACTCGACATTAAAACTAATTCCATAAATCAACCCCATCGACACAATATCGATTCCAGTTTCAGGATCGTAAACATCTCCCAGAGCGGTGCGAATTATTTCTTCTTTAGTTAGCGACATCAATTGGCCTACTGCGCATTAACTTAATCATGATGATTGCAAACACAATCGTCGCGCACAAGAAACTCCATGCGCCAACAGTTTGCAAACGCGGGGTTTTGCTTAGAACACCGACAACAATTAACGCCACGCCACTTTGTTGTAATACAAATTGAACAAGCATCAAGTGTCGCGAAATCAGTTCTGTTGCGGGTGGAATTTGACGCAATCCCAAATGTGGGCTGTACCATTTCAACCAAACTAAAAATGGCATAATTTTAAACATCTGTCCAGAGACTACTGAACCAACAAATCCAAACAGCCCAACAAAAATATAAATCGTACTAACTTGAACAACACCCATTTGCGGAACTAAATCAAAAACTAAACCCAAGCCCAAACCCGTAGCCATCAACAACCACGCCAATGTCGCCAGTGTATGCCGCCAAGGGACATCTAATTGGCGTTTCAAGCGTTTCCTTAAAATTCGTCCAAATTGGCTAACGAATAAACACGCGCTCAAGCCAAGCAAAATAGCGCCGACTACTGGCGCAGAATAACTAAACATCAAAGTCGCCACTAAAACTAACAATCCAATGGTTGCAGAAATCAAAGCCCACCGCCCTAATCGCATATCAGCACCATACGACAACAAGAACATTTCAGCGAGTTTGTAGCCAACACCCATAATTAAAATTCCGAAGAATCCATAAATCCCCAAGTGCGCATGCCCGCGCAACCAGCGTAAGTGATCCCAGTTTAAATATGGCTCCCATAAATTCCACGCTAACATTCCGCCGATTACTGCAGTAGTCGCCAAAAACGCTAAGGCAATCACAACATGGCCACCAATTAAATTTGGTCGCCCAGCACTTTTGATTGTGAGTAGTAAATTAGCCACCCATAATAAAACACCAAGCGCGGTCATCATTCCCGTCGCCATTAAGCCAACTGAATTATTCAAGGTAAACATATGGGCGATTAAGCCTGAACCGCCAAGCACATTAAGCACTAAGGCCGACCAAGCGATTTTTTCTGAATAGACTCGCCGCTCAAATAACACTGGCACCATTTGATGTAGAGCACCCATCGCTATCGGCAATAACCAAAAAAGCGCGGCGCTATGCACAAGCCCAAGAAGGCCGGGTTTAAACCAATGGGCGTTAAATTGGTCAGCCATTAAAAGTAAAACCACTGCAGTCGCGACAAATCCGAACACACCCAACAACATATGCCAAGCCACCAAGCGAAAGCTCGGTGCTAGGTCGGTGTTAAGTGTCGAAGTATCAGCGCTCATCGGCTCCTGCCCATTCCGGCAGGATACGAACTTGCCAATGCCCGGCACTAATTTCTTTCGCCTCAGCCTTAAACCCCATAACCGCCAACTTGTCATATAGCATTACCGGCTCACGATGATGGTCGACCAATAAGTGAGCACCATCCCCAAGTTCGTGCAACTTCTCCAAAATTACCGCCATCGGTTGCGGTGGCTCCAAGCCACGAACATCTAGCAAGACTTCACCCTGAAGCTCTCCAGTATTCGACTTGGTCGCGACCTTTTCCACATCAACGGCGCGGTAAAACCAAATGTTATGAACCTCACCCTCCTTAACCGAATAGTTTTGAAATCCCTTTCCTCCAAGAACCGCATACAAGGGAAGCGGGTCAAACGGAGCCAATAAATGCAGAGCCTCGCCCTCATCGAGAGCGGCCACCGCAGTCATTATCAAACTAAATGGATCTTCTCCCTTGGAGAGCGTAGGGCGCACGTCCAAAAGCCGTGAGGATGAGATGCCAAGGCTCATGATTTCTTGTGGCAAAGTGGTGGGATCGGGCATGGATTTACGTAGTTAACTCTAATAAGCTCCACTCAAGAAATTACAAGTAGTAAAAACCTATAACTACTGAATCAACTCAGAGCGGAAATTGCTCTTAATCGACATACTGCCGGCCAGCCCCCGAACTACCACCGCCTGGGTATGCAGCATCACTGTCGGGGCGTTCCATGGCATCGTAACTTGCAATGTTGCCACACCATTTTGGTTAGCAGTTGCAATTCCCAAAACTTGCGCCGGTGGCAACAAGTTAACCCGCATATTGCCAAGCTGACCAAGCGCCATGCCATTGCCAATTCCGTTAAAAGAATAGCCAAATCTAGCGACTTCACCCGCTTGAAGATTACTCAAGCTAAAGTTGACCTGCGAGCCACGCACCAACGGTGTTTGCACAAATGGTGCTTGCGCCGAAATGGTAAGTCGTTGATTGGTCGCAACATTAGTCATGACTTCGCTAAATCCATCCGCCCAAGTAATTATCAATTCATCAACTTGAGCCGCGCCGCCCAAACCAAAGTGCAAGTAGAACTCACTCTGGCCAAGATAACTTTGACGACTATCGAGTTGGCGCACATAACTTTGGCCATTAACAATCGCTTCAACTCTGGTACCGATGCCGTGTGGAGCCAAGGTCGGATGCGAGTATGTGTCGAAATCAAGATCGAGCCAGGTGTACCCGTTCGATAAATCATTCCTCCAATAGGTTGTTGGTTCAGCCATCGCGGTTAACAACAAATCTTCGTCGCCATCACCATCGCCGTCCAACATGTACATTCCACGTCCATTACCGTAATGCATCAATCCGCAGAAACCGGCAATGTCCACAAAAGTAGTATTGCCTAAGTTGTAATAGAGACGTGTCGGGTAACTCCCCCACGAACCCGCCCAACCATTGGTGCAGGTTAGGTCAACTAAACCATCATTGTCCACATCCGTTGCACATGGTGCCCATGCCCACCCACTAATGTTCACACCAGCCGTTTGCCCGTCCTCATGGAAATTATGATCGCCGTCGTTGAGAAACAAACGGTTCCCTCCGAGTCCAGTTAAAGGCCAGTAGATATCACTAACATAGAAATCGATATCCCCATCGCTGTCGAAGTCAGCGGTCGCTACTCCCATGCCATTGGGTTTGTTGAAATCCTGAACTGTGTTCGTGGAATCGCTAAATGTTCCATTACGATTATTAACCAAATAATTGCTCGTTCCAGTATCTCCAATTAATAAAAGTTCTGGCCAGCCGTCTTCATTCATGTCGGTAAAGCAACATGCCAAACCATGTACCGCGGAAATTCGCGGCATTGCCGTTTGCGTAACATCAGTGAATGTTCCATTCTGGTTATTGCGAAACAAGCGGTTTGCGCCAGTCAATGGGCCATAGGCGCAAACGAATAAATCCAACCAGCCGTCATGATCATAATCGCCAAAACATGCGCTATATGAATCAGCGGCAGTGGAAGCGGACTGAACACCAGCGGTTACGGCGACGTCGGTAAAAGTGCCGTTACCATTATTTCGGTACAGGCGATTGTCGTTATGAAGTGGACCATTCACTGGGTCTCCCCATGACGTTACATACAAATCCTGCCAGCCATCGCGATCAAAATCGCCAACCGCAGCGCCAACCCCGTAAGTTAAATCGGTTAAGCCCCATTGAGTGGCCTCGTCTTGCCAAGTGCCATTGCCTTGATTAATAAACAGAGCATCTTGAACTCCGCCGCCACCAAACACAAAAATGTCTGGCAAGCCATCGTTATTAAAATCACCGATTGTGCCACCGCCAACCATCGAGATGGAATTATGGCCGGCCCCCGGAGTATGACTGAACGACAATCCGGCTGCTGCGGTATCGTCAACGTAGGAAGTTTGCGCAGAAATATCTTCCACGCTGAGTAGCAAGGCTACCAACATTAGACCAATCGGGATGTGTTGAATTTTCATCTTGATGGTGTGCGGGAATTGAGATGAGGGTGCGCAAAAGAGCGCTGCGGGGTATCTCTACCCTACCCCTTTTTTCGGATTTCTGGGGTCCGAAACCTAAGCAAAACCAAGGATTATTGGATTATTTTGTTAATCGAGTTTGAAATAACTGAATCTCGACCGTTTACTCCGCGCTGCACCACTGCCTGCAGATAAACACCAACAAGAGGTGCACCATTAGGGATTAAGGCGGAATAGGTGGCCTGTCCGTTTGAATTGGTCATTGCCGAACCAGCCAATCTAATTGGTGGCAAAATCCCCAAGCGTTGACCGCCAAGTTGCGGGATTGGTGGGCTGCCACCAAAACCAACTAGGCTAGACAAAAACAGAACCTGTTCGCCAGCTTGAGCCCCAGTCAAAGTTAAAGTTGCGCTCTGTCCACGGATCAACGAAGAACTAACAAAAGGTTTCTCGGCAGCAACGGTCAGTAATTGATCGATAGCCACATTGCTTAAAACCGTATCAAACCCATCGGCCCATTCGATTCGAAGTTCATCTACCTGAGTAACTCCTGGTCCAAAACCAAAATGCGCGGTTAACTCATGCTGGGACAAGTGGCTAATACTTGAATCAATTTGGCGCATCAAGGTACGACCATTTACCGTTGCCCAAACTGTTGTTCCAAATCCATTCGGAGCTAAAGCCGGATTAGCAGAAGTGTCGAAGTTTACTCGCAACCAAGCATTACCATTAGCTAGATCATTTCTAAAGTGGGCAAGTGGTTCACCGCTTGCAGCGATTAAAATATCTTCATCGCCATCTTGGTCAGGATCCCATTTAATCAATCCGCGACCTGCGCCAAAGTGCACTAAGCCACACCATGCGGATAGTTCGGCGTATTGCATATTACCCAAGTTATAAAAAACCTTGGTCGGATAATTCTGCCACTGCATTTGTAGCCAACCATTGGTGGCCACAATATCTAGTAGGCCATCGTTATCGATATCGGTTGCGGCATTACCCCAACCCCAACCTGCAGCATTAACTCCGGCCGCAGTACCTTTTTCGCTAAAGGTGTGATTACCGTCGTTAATCAACAAACGGCTACCTTTTAAGTTTGTCAATGGCCAGTGGATATCGCTTAAATGGAAATCAATATCACCATCTTCGTCATAGTCACCACCGACCAATAAGTCCGGCCAACGGTCGCCATCGAAGTCTGTGAAGGTGCCATCCTGATTATTATGGTAGAGACGGTTTGGAATCGATGACAAATCGTTAGCTGTAACAAATTAATCTAACCAACCATCATGATCGTAATCCGACCACATCGCGGTTTTTGAACAACCACAACCTGCGCCAAAAGCAACGCCGGCTGTTTGCGCGACATCGCTAAAGGTTCCGTTTCCATTATTCACATAGAGGCGATTCCCATTTGAAATTGCACCATTCACAATATCACCAGCAGAAACCACATAAATGTCTTGCCAGCCATCGCGGTTGAAATCACCAATGCAAGATCCGACACCGTAAATCAAATCGGTTAAGCCCCATTGAGTTGCTTCATCGACAAACTGTCCATTGCCTTGGTTTATGAATAACTTGTCAGGAGTTGTGCCACCACTGATCGCATAAAGATCTGGCCAACCATCATTGTTAAAGTCACCAGTAGAAACTCCTGGCAACATCGCCAAGTTGGGTGGCCTGAAACCGGAGTGTGGGTCAAACTTAAGCCTGCACCGGCGGTATCGTCAACATAGGTTGTTTGAGCTATGCCTTGAACGGCGAAACAGCAAGTGCTGATTAGGATGGCGGGGAGGAAACGCATAAGGGGGAGGATTTCTTTTATTTGCTAGTTTCTAAACTCTACCACCATTTCGCTTGTTCAACCGGCAATCCTATCCTAGAAGGGACAATGACCACAAACCCCTCAATTGCGCGTAAACCATGACCAATAAAGGACATTCGGTGATGGGAGTGGTTTTTCTTACGGTATTTCTCGATATTGTCGGCTTCTCAATCATCTTCCCACTATTCCCCGGCATGCTCGAGCACTATGTTGGCCTCGAAGGCCCTGACAGTGCAATCGGCCAATTAGCCGTCTGGCTCAATGATTTAGCCGCTTCCGACAGCAATGCGGTACAAACTTTATTCGGTGGAATTTTGGGTTCTGTTTACGGCTTACTGCAATTCGTCTTTGCCACCGTGTGGGGCGGCTTATCCGACCGAACTGGCCGCCGACCGACGCTGATTTTTACGCTGTGCGGAACCGTGGGTGCCTACATTTTGTGGATGTTCGCTGGAAGTTTCCTAGTCTTAGTTGCGGCACGCATATTTGGTGGCATCATGGCGGGAAATATTTCCACAGCTTCGGCGGCAATTGCCGACACCACGACTTCCGAAAACCGCGCCAAAGGCATGGGCATGGTTGGAATGGCAATTGGTTTAGGATTTATTCTTGGGCCAGCACTTGGCGGCTTCCTGGCGGGCTGGCAATTAGATTCTGGCAGTAGTGCAACCTTTGCACTTAATCCATTTTCTGGCCCGGCCTTTGCCTCTGCCTGCTTAGCCTTTATTAATTTAATCTGGGTAGTCAAAAAATTCCCGGAGACCTTATCGGAAAATAATCGTGCACAAGGAGACGCGCGGTCTTTCAATCCATTGTTGCGCCTAAAGTCGCTTAACTTTCCAGGGATTGCCAACACCACTACTCTTTACTTAATTTATCTGACTGCCTTTGCCGGAGTTGAATTCACTCTCTCCTTTTTAGCAGTTAATCGATTTGACTTTTCACACACCGATCTCGCGTGGATGTTTGTTTTTGTTGGACTAATTATCGCCTTTGTTCAAGGTGGTATTGTGCGCCGCGCCGCGCCACGCTTTGGTGAACGACGAGTCGCGCAAATTGGCATGCTAATTACCGCGCCTGGATTCTTTTTGATGGGTAAATCACAAACACCCGGCGAACTTTATAGCGGACTTGCCTTTATGGCGGTTGGCTCAGCATTAGTAATGCCATGTTTATCGGCACTCGTTTCAAGATACGCCCCCGCCGACCGTCAAGGACTGGCACTCGGCACATTCCGCTCGATGGGATCTTTAAGCCGAGCCATCGGACCACTTATCGGCGCCACGCTCTACTGGAAATTCGGCAGTAGCTCGCCATATTTAGCCGCAACAGCATTTTTAGCGATTCCCCTATTGATGAGCCTAAGTTTGCCCGCGCCAAGCAAAAATTAGTAATAATAGAGTGAGGCCAGAATTACTGGCTCTCTACCTCTAGTGTCTGAACCAACCGACCAACAATCGCTAAAGCAGCAAGCCGAGCAAGCCTTTCATCGCTTTCTCGCGTTGGCGCGTAAAGGCGAGGCCGATGGAAAAAGTTTCGCTGCTTCACTCGATGAAAATATTCGCAATATATTTGATGAACTATTAATCGACTATGAAGCATTACGTGGAATGTTGGGCGAACAACCATTAGGGATTTCCGCCGGGCGTATGATTGGTGAATTTAAGTTAATTAAATCAATTGGACAAGGTGGAATGGGAATGGTGTGGGAGGCCGAACAAACTACTTTAGGGAGATCGGTTGCTCTCAAATTACTCTTCCCCCATTTAGGACTTTTGCCACGCACCTTAGAACGCTTTCAACGCGAAGCTGTCACTGGCGGCAAACTGGCGCACCCTGGGATTGTGCGAGTAATTGCCACCGGAGAATTTGAGGGCATCAACTACATTGCCCAAGAATTGGTTAGCGATGGTTGGAGTCTCGCTGATTCGATTAATGAACTGCGAGATCGAGCACAGTTACCACCAAGTTACTTCAAAACAGTTGCCAAAACATTTTTATCAGTAACCGAAGCTATGGGTGCAGCGCATGATGATGGAATTGTGCACCGCGACTTAAAGCCGGGGAATATTTTAATGACTAAAGATGGGCGACCGCGGGTTGCCGACTTTGGGCTGGCTAAAATCCATGAAGATTTAAGTTTATCGGTAAGTGGTGAGCTTACTGGAACGCCGAGTTTTATGAGTCCCGAACAGGCAAGCCGTGGGCATCGTCCAGTTAATTACCAAACCGACATTTTTTCGCTCGGCGCCAGCCTTTATGAAGCATTAACTATGGAGCGTCCATTTAAGGGTGAAGACCGTGACCAAGTTTTAGAACAAATCCGAATTCAGGACCCCCCTGCGCCCAACAAAATCCGCAAAGCTATTCCTGTCGAATTGAGCGCCATCTGTATGAAAGCTATGGAAAAGGCCCTAGTCCATCGTTATGACTCAATGCAAAGCTTTGCCGCTGACTTAAACGCATTCCTAAATGGTGAACGGGTAAATGCTTCGCCGACTAGTTTTGGGGTACGCGTTTGGCGCTTTGCGCGCCGCCGGCCACGACGCTCTTTGGCAGCGTTCACTTTATTAATTTCGATTAGCACGACTGTGACCACCATTCAGTTAATGAACGTCGCACAACAAAAACGCAAAAGTGCCGAGGTCAACACTGAACAAACCCAAAGTTCTTTGGAAGATGTGTCGTTATTGATTGAAAAATTATTACAACCAGACGCTGAGTCCCGTGAATTAGTTTCTACCACTGGTCGCCGCGACTTAGCCGAGGCCACCCACGCGCTTGCCCAGAGTGATGAAAATATTGCACCAGAGTTAAAGGCGCGATTGCTTAGTGCTAGCGGTAAAGCCTTTGAAGAATTTGGCGATTTCGAGAATGCCAAAATTTCATATAACTTTGCAATTGCTGAATTAATAATTGCTCACGGTAAATGGCATCCAGAAACTTTGAAAACAGAATCAAAGTTGGCAAATATTTTATCTAATGAGGGACGCTACACAGAGGCCACTGAGCTTTTAGAAAGAGTTTATCGAGACTGTGTGACCTTTTTGGACTTTGATTCTCCGATTACCTGGGCGTCAGCCAACTTACTTGGAGATATTTATGCAATGACTGGTAGGCCCGAAGAAGGGCGCGAATTAATGGAGGCCTCGGTCCGCTATTTACGCAAAGATGGCGAAGCCATGAATTTACTTTGGCTTAAGGCATTAAGCCGATTAGCCGCCGGCCACAACTATTCCTCACGCTATCAACTTGCTGTCGATTCCTTTTTGCAAGTTGTTGAAGGAGATATTGCGTTGCGAGGAAAACAAGACCCAACAACATTGAGTAACATTTCAAACTTGGTTAATTCTTTGGCCAACAATGGGCAAGGTGAAGAGGCTATTCGCTGGGCTGATGAATACCTCCCACTTATTAAACAAACCTTCAGCGAGAACCACCGCTTGTACTTATCTCTATTGAGCAATAAATCGATTGGTTACGGGGCCGCCGGAAAACCGCTTGAAGCTTATCGACTTGCCTCAGACATTTTGTCAATCAGAATTGGCAAATATGGTGGTAAGCACCCGAAGACTTTATCGAGTCTGGCGCTTTGTGGAAAATATGCCGGAACCACCGGCGATCATGAACATGCTATTAAACTATTAAGGTCAGCCTTAAGTGGTGCGACTGAAGTTAAAGGTGCTAACTCAAGTTCGGCACTTCTTTACGGGATGCGACTTGGCGACCAATACCTAGCCTTAAATAGGCGTGATGAAGCACGTGCGGTTTGGAACAAATCATTGAATGGATACATCAGCGAGTATGGTGAAGAGCACATCAACGTGATGCAATTGCGCGAAAAACTCGCCAGTATTCCTGATTAAGAACCACGAACGCGGCGCAATGCGCGCTGCAACTCTTTATCAGTTTCAGCACGTTCCATTTCTAATATTTCCGACATTTCAACAACCGAGTGTCCACGCAAATGCAGGGTAACTAACCTGCGATCAAGTTCAGGTAAATCCATAAGCTTTGTCAAGAGTAGATCTTGCTCTTCTCGATCGTCCATAATCGAAAGTGGTGACTTGAAATTCTCTTTCGGTGATACGTCTTGCGGCTCAACATTTAAGCGCAGGTCCTCGCGACGTTTATCGCGACCGAGCATGCGGCGCCGATCAGAGGCCTTCCATTGCAGCCGGCGTGAAAGCAGGGACAAAAATGCGGCGCGTGTGGTGAATTTAAGTTTGGATAATTCCGGCCACAAGTCTTCTATAACTGATTGCACTAAGTCATTAGTGTCGAGGAGCCGACGCAATCCTTGTTTGGACGTTGCACTTCCGAGCATCATCATGTCAGATAGAAAACAACCAATAAATTCATTGGCTAGCAGTGGCTGATGTTGGGCGGCGAGATGGATTTCGGCCAACACTGCATCCGCAACTTCGCTACCGATTTCGAATCGTTGCTTAAGCGAGGAGATAACTTGCGGCCTGGCGAGATGGGCCAAGCTAGCAGGGCCAAGGTACTGCTTGGCATGCTCTCTAGCGGCGACTAGCTGGCTCTCGAAATTAGGTTCCATGGCGGTATCGAATGACTTACCCATCTACAATAAAGAGATTTATGGAGCATTGGCACGTTTTTGTTGACGGCTTTTTGAAATAAGCAAAATACTTAGTTTGACGTTATCTTATGGGCATTCTGGGTTTCGTCCCACCCTTGAAAATGGCCCCATCTCAGACCACCGCTAGTGAAACCGATGCCATCCTTCGGCGTGCCGCAAAATTTGCCGCCGAATGGTTAGATAGCGACAACGACCGCCAACAAAAAGTTGTCGACTGGTGCCCGCCCGAAGTGTTGCGTCAGAAGCTCGACCTTGAGTTGCCGCGCTCTGGGATGAGTCTCGATAATATTTTTTCGCGCGCGCAGGAATTTATGGGGAGTTGTGTTCGCACTGGTCATCCATATTTTTTCAATCAGCTTTACACAGGTTCGGATCCGGCGGCGCTGCTTGGTGAATGGATGGCAACATTGGCAAATGCCTCAATGTATACCTATGAGGTTGCGCCTGTTTTCACTTTAATGGAAGAGGAACTGATAAAGCGCATGGGTGCTTTAGTTGGCTGGAATAATTGTGAAGGCGTTTTCAATCCAGGTGGAAGCATTTCCAACTTGATGGCATTGTTAGCTTCACGCAATTCCGCATTTCCGCATGCCAAAGAGTATGGGCTACGCGAATCTGATCGTCCTTTGGTTTTTCATTCTGCCGAAGCACATTATTCTGTGCCGCGGGCCGCGAGCGTTGCCGGCATGGGCTTGTGCGCGGCGCGTGAAGTTCCGGTGGATAAATATGGCGCAATGCGGGCAGGTGTTTTTAAAAAAATGGTTGCCGCCGCCAAAGATGATGGTTTTAATCCATTCATGGTCGTTGCAACTTCCGGAACCACAATGCCCGGCGCCTTTGACCCAATTGAACCACTTGCAGATATTGCTAGCGGGTCCGGCATGTGGCTTCATGTCGATGCCGCGCTTGGAGGCAATGCGTTGTTCTCACTAAAACACCGTCACCTACTCGAAGGCATTGAACGTGCCGATTCAGTTTCATGGAATCCGCACAAAACCATGGGAGTTCCACTGTCATGCTCAGCATTGTTGCTGCGCGAACGGGGCCGATTAAAAGCCACCAATGCGCTTAACGCTGACTACTTATTCCACGATACCGCTGAAGCAAGTTGCGATCGTGGGGATATGAGCCTGCAATGCGGCCGCCGGGTCGATGTTCTAAAATTGTGGTTGTCATGGTTGTCGCATGGCGATGACGGATACCGACTTCGTGTCGAACACGCCTTCGAAATGGTGGAGATTGCGCACGAACTAGTTACTAAGCGCGAAGGGTTTGAGTTGGCACGAGAGCCTCAGGGCTGCACGATTTTATTTCATTATTTGCCGCCAAGTTTGCGTGGCCAGGAACGAAATAAAACTTGGCTCGAACGAATGGAGCGCGCAACAATTACTTTGCGCGAACGGATTAAGCATCAAGGGCGCATCATGTTTAACTATGCTTCTGTAAGCGGAATTGCCACTTTGCGCTTAGTGCTAACCCACCCGCAGCTTTGCCGCGAGGACTTAGAATTCGTGTTTGAGGAAATTACCGCTGCCGGTAGTGACCTTTAAGTTTCAGTAGCTTAATTAACGCGCTTGAAATCTAGAATGTAGTTTTGTTCTAGTATTTCATGGCGCTTAACGACTTCAAATCCAGCCGCGGTAATTTCGTCTGTGAAAACTTTTTCTCCGGCACGAACGTGTTTCATAATCCAATCACTTGATTCGCCTTCAATGCGATGGAATTCCACGATTATTAGATGGCCGCCGGGCTTTAATGCTTGGTGAATTGAGGCCAAGGTGTCGGCTGGATTTGAAAAGTGGTGATAGGTGTCGCAAACAAATGCCACGTCAATTGAGTTGGCTTCGAGGCCAGTAGTGTGCTCGTCGCAGAGCACTGTTTCCACGTTGGCTATTTCAAAGCCATCAATTCGAGTGAGAAAATCTTTAGCAATATCGACTGCGATAACTTTACCACTTGTGCCGACCGCTTGAGAAAAAAGCGGCTCGAACAAACCGGTGCCGGCACCGATATCGGCCATCACCATGCCCGCAGTGAGATTAGCCGTGGCAGCAATTTCCGCCCGCTGAGAGAAAATTTCGCGCCCCTCCTTTTCAAATCGCTCCACCCATTCTTCAACCTTGAGGTTGTCAGCAAGAAAGGCATCATTAAGCCCCTTGCCCTCATGACTTGCATGGTCATGTGGCTGCTCAGATGAGCAGGAGAAAGCGAGGATGAGGATTAGAGGGGTGAGAGAGGAAAACCGCATGGGAAGATATTACCCCAGACTCTGACCCCAAGCAGTGGGTCATGTCCAAAATGATGAATCACCGTAAGAATAAAAACGATAACGATTTGAAATCGCCGAAGCATAGGCGCGCTTAACCATGGCAAGGCCTTCGGCCGCTCCGCGGTCTTGAACAAATGCGGCAACCAAAGCCAGAAGCGTGGATTTCGGTGTGTGGAAATTAGTCAAAAGACCATCAACCATCTTGAACTCGAAACCTGGCGTTATGAAAAGATCAGTAGGGCCGTGAGTAATACCTTTATGCGCATAACTTTCTAAAGCTCTGCATACAGTCGTCCCCACCGCGATAACTCGGCGTTTTTGCTGTTTCGCAAGGGCCAACAATTGACGCGTAGTCTCCGGTATTTCAATAAATTCACTATGAATGGGATGGTCCTCAAGGCGGTCACAGCTCACCGGAAGAAATGTCCCTTCGCCCACATGCAAAGTTATTTCGGCAATTTCAACTCCCGACCCAGCGGATAGGGTCAGAGTCTGGGGGGTGAAATGCAAACTTGCTGTTGGCGCAGCAACCGCCCCACTTTCCTTCGCCCATATGGTTTGATATCGCTCCTCATCTTGCTCGCAAATGTCGGCCAACCCGCACTCCTTGCGCCTGGTTCTGATGTATGGCGGGAGGGGCATTTGTCCACATTGCAAAAGAAGTTGTGACCAAGACAGAGCTGAATCGTGAACTAAGAGCCAACGGCCGGGGGCGACTTTTTCGATCAATCGCAGCCGGAATTCTCCGTGGTCGGGCAAAAGCTCGACCCCTTGTCGGAGGCGTCCACCCGACAACATGAAAATTGCACCGCCAGCTTCGGCCTCACCCAAGAACAGGGCCTCAACTTGCCCCCCACTTGGCTTGTGGCATAAAACCCGCGCCGGCAAAACCTTAGTGTTGTTCAAAACTAATAAGTCACCTTTGCGTAACATCCCCGGGAACTCTTCAAAGCCATGATGACTCCACGCTTCACCCGAACAATCCACCGACATCAATCGCGAATCGCTGCGCTTGCTGGTCGGATGAGTCGCAATCAACTCCCGAGGAAGTTCAAAATCGTAATCAGCGGTGAGGGCCATCCGCCTAACTGACCTAATGCTGTCCCAACTCCATCCAGCGCCGAAACATGTTCATCTGGTACCCAAAGTCGTGATTTTCACAATTCAATGGCGCTTTAAAGAATGGTGCCGCAGCGACCAAGGCGCCTCCCTGTCCACGCGACTTCGCCAATAAAGCAACTCGCGCCAAATCTAAAACCAATGGAGCAGCCAACGCACTATCACATCCTTGCCAAGTGAATTGCATCGTCATCTGAGTTCCTAGAAAGCCTTCGAAGTGAATGAAATCCCAAGCAGTTTTCCAATCATGCAAACTCGGTACAAAGTCAATGCTAACTCCAGTATGTCGTCGCCCAGGCCCCAAGATTGAACCCAACACCGCATCTTTGTTCTTTAACTTCCCAGCACGGCGCGCGGGATCTGCCAATGCAGCACCGTCACGGTTGCCGAGCATGTTGTAGCCCTCCCATGCCATAACATTTAGGCCACGGTCGCGGAACATCGGAGCAAGTGCCGTCTTAATTAAGGTCTCGCCAGTTTTACCATCGTTACCCAAAACCGGAACTCCCAGACGCTCTGCCCAAGCAGCAATCGCTGGCACCGAGGCACCCGACGCAGGAGTGAAGTTTACAAATGGCAAGCCTTCCAAAATTGCCGCCATTGCATACAGAATTGAACGCGACAAATCAGCCGGCGCCGATGCCAACAATTCGACCGGGTCGGATTGCGGATTGTTCCACGCCGCAGGAATTTCTGTCTGGCGTTCGGCGGTCGCCAAATGAACCACCACTGCATCAGCAAATGGTTCTTCGGACATCCACTCACGAATGTCCTGACGCAATGCATTCACAACTTCTACAAGTGGTAAATCCAATCGTTCACGTGACGACTGAGAAACCATTTCACTATCGCCAACTTCCGGAATTCCCGGAGCAATCGTCAATTCGTAGCGGTCGCGCAACTCCGAACAAATGTCAACCAAGTCGGCCGGCAAAACGCGCGTGCGCACTAACTCCTCGGCGCTGCGATTGCAGTCGCCGGCGACATCCCAGCCGCGTAATCGCAAACTGGTAGTGCTTATCATTCCGGCACCGTCAAAATCAGGCAGCTCAGTGACCATTCCAATCGGCGGAATGCCCGACCGCAAGCCTTCCAATCCGTGCAGAACTGTGGTCGCAATGGCGCCACGTGCGCCAACTACAAATAGGCCAATTTTTCGGGGTTCGGGACTCATTCGGATTCTTGAGCGCGCAAGCGCCAGTAGCGTTCAATTGTTGAACTTGTAAGGCCAAAATTATTTCCAAGTTTCATTGCTGAATTTGGCCCAAGGTGGTTGCCAATCGCGAAATCAATTTGAACAATTGCTGTTGATTCATGATTTGCTTCAGATGCGTCCCCCGCTGTCGGTGAACTTTTTGAGGTGGTGGGTTGTTTTTTTGCAACAGTGACATCACCTTGTAATGCTGGTGAGCCAGATGTTAATCCAGAGGATAACGTTGCGCTATCCTTAAGCATTACCTCGGTCGGTGCTGCTTGATTCCATAATGCGACAGCCACCGAAATCGCCGCAATAAACGCAAAGGATGGCAACTCGCTCAAGCTTCGTAATCGCCAAGCGCGGGACTTGGCAGTCAAAATCAAATCTTCTGCGCCCGGATCATTTTCATCTAATGAAAGCGCGGTGCGCACTAATCCATCCTCGTCAGAAGTTGGCTCAATAGAGTCAATAAGGCCCGTTAGTGGGTAGCGCAAAATGGCGAATAGGGCGGCACAGGTCGCACCAAATAAGCTTGGCAATTTCCAGCTAGCGCCATCTCCCCACGCTAATGAGCCGAGCGCGAGCGCACCCAATCCGGCAAACATCACCCAAGAGCCAATCCTCATTCCGACGAAGCGGTACTGAACTGCCTGGCGGAAACTCACTTTTATTTCGCGGAAGCTTGTGGCCAAGCCGCCAATTTACTTCGGCTCAGCCAAACCTTAATCGGAGTTCCGATAGTTGGAAGCAGCCAAGTATTTGGATACCAAACATATTGATCATTGGCCTCAGGGTCAGCTCCGGTCAACAGATGATTAGCCGGATTAAAGTAAACCAAACTCACCAAGTTGCCACTTGCATCAGCTGCGAATAATTCCGGTGCATCGCTATGAGCCTTGATGAATCGTGAGCCCAAGTAAACAAACTTTCCTCGTTGATAAGTATCGGTGCGCCGCGAATTAATCACTAAATCTTCGGCTCGATAAAACCAACGTTCTGTTTCGCCATTTAAATAGGTTTGTTCCCACCCAACGTAAATGTAAAAGCCATCGCCCTTGGCGTGCACAACATCATAAAGCGAAGCCCCAGCTTCGTACTCCTCACGAGTTGGCAGTGGATCTTTGCGCACCAACTTACCATTTTGTCCCGGCTTAGCATCTAACAACAACATTGCAGTATTCACCGCCGCGGCACTAACGTCTTCATCCAATTGAAGTAAGGCCTCATGGTCATCACCCGTCGACTTGACCAGCAAATATTCCAGCGGCTCCTGGTCCTGGCAAATTGCTCCATTCAACTCAATGATTCCAGCTTCACGGTCAAGCTTCACCCCGCCCGCAGCCAACGCAACTTCAACCGGCGTGACCACCGGCTCATTCGGCTCTTGACAAAATGGAATTGCCAGAATTAAGGGTAGGACAGTAATCATGATTCTCTATTAGAACGGTGCGGGTGTAAATTGGTTCAATCGGTCCTTTATTTTGCGGTCGCCGGCATCCCACTGTCGAGCACGGACTAACAGTTCGCGCTTCAAACTGTGCCCATCTTCAAAGAGGGTGGTCAAATAACTCGCACGAAACAAAACACTTGGCGTGACAAAAGAATCTAACAATTGCTCAAGTTGCAAATCACAAGCTGTCCCTCTGCGGGCCATGGCAACTTGCAATTGGTGTTCTTCTGCCAAGCGGTCGGCCGGCAAAACCCAAGAGATGGCCTCGGTTGAACTTAAGCCGTGGGCAAGATCCCATGGATAGTCACTTAAGGCAACCTCACTAAAAAGAAGAACTCGAATCCATTTGCTGGCAAGCTTTGGACTAATCTCGAATGCATGACGTAAAGCCGCCGCATTTAACCGCAACTGAATGCTCGCCGGAAGTGAATCTTGCTCACTTAATTGTTTAGCCAAATTAAAGGCTGAACCACTTGGCAAAACTTGCAAAATATGTACCCAAGCTGAGAGTGGTTGCTTATTTGCGGCGAGCAAATTCTTTAGTTCGGGCCGCCATTTTTTTGCCTGCTCTCCGGGCATAGCCGGCTCTTGATTTGTTTTTTCTAACAGACTGATTACCGCCGCCAAAGCCTGAGCATTAGCGTGAACGGCAGGAAATTCAGCGGATAGCTCGCGCGGGTCAGGTAATCCGCTGGCGTATGGGTCACTAGTATGCGCCCGCAAGTAAGCGACCAAGCTTTTTTCAAGTTGTAAATACTCATTCGCGCGAGGCGCGCTTGCCTGCGCACTCAAGGCCGCAAGCTTGAGGTCGTAACTGAACTCGCCAGAGAAGGGTCCGTCAACTTTTTCTATTAAATTAAGCACTTGCTGACGAACATTGTCGCTTGCATAGATCACAAGGTCGCGAACTAATGCTTGTTGAACTTCAAAGTCATCGTTTTGAAATTGCTTGGCGACTATTAGCTCGACCAACGCAACATCCCACTCGAGTTCAGATTTCACTAAGGCTTCGATTGCAAATGCGCGCGCACTCGGGTCGAAACTTAGGTCTTGCACTAAAGAAAAGAGCAAGGCTAAATCCTCTTTATGCGCGGCGGCCGCCAGCGCGCGAACTGCTTGGCCTTGTTCGAAATCACTTCCAACTTCCAAAAGTTCGCGCAACCATTGACGCGCAACAGATGACTGCTTGGCCTGAACTCTGGCCAGCGGTAAGGCCACTTCCACTGAAACATTTGGCACGACGAAAAGTTGCTCTAAATTCAAAGGACTGTTGACGTTGGCAGCCAACTCACGAGCAACTTGTTCGGCAATACGACCTTGCGTCCAGCCACCTCCGACTAACCATCGCGCGGCAATTTCTCTCGCCTCGGGCTGTGGCAAGCGTGCAAGTGCGGCAATCTTTAATGCACGCTCACGCTTTGACATTAATGGGTTGAATCTCTTTGCGTACTCGGAATACAACTTATCGGCGGTCAAGAAATGCGGCAAGAAGTTATCTGCGAATTCACGTAGTGGGGAATCATTAGCCGCCAAGTGTTGCAACATCCAATTACTAATTTTTTCGCTTGGTCCGCGCCGCGCTAATGCCCGCACTACCCCATCGCGCATGCTCGGCCCCAATTCAATCGCCGCCTGAAAAATTTCCCAGCGTGTTTGCGGATCTTGCTCATGTCGCGCCCACATCAAACGTGCAGTTTGTGCCAAACTTTCTTCGGCGACATTTACAAATTGTGCAACTAACGGCAAATCGATGACGCGCATGCGATCTTCCCAATCACTAAGTGCCGCGCGAATTAAAAAGGTATCGCGCGTTGGGTCCAACACCATTAAGGCTTCTTTGAATGCGCGGCGTCCGCCGCCACTTAACCAACGACGCAACAACTCAATGCGCTGTTCCTTTGTGAAATAACTGGCACTGACCACTAAGGGCATAAAATCATGCGCCACCGACCATTGTGCCAAGCTGATTAATTCAAAGCTCAAATTAATTTGTTCTTCATCAGCTAAACAGTTTTGAATGTCGCGCGCCTTGATCCACGGTCGAAAGCGTTGCAACAAAGCCTCACGCTCAGAACACTCATGATTATCTTGCAAGTGCGACAACACAACATCATGGGCATGCTGCAACTGCTGCACTGAAAAGTCTGGGGCCGCTTCCAAATCCAAATTGGGGAATGAATAACTTAGCTGGCTAACGCGCGCTGGAGCTAGTGCGGCACTTGCAATTAAGGCATGTTGGTGAGGATCTGTTTGTTGAAGTGCCTGTTCCCATTCAGTAACATTCCTGGCACCTCGATGTAAAAAATCTAGCGCTTGATCTTGCGCGAAAATCACTAGAGCAACATGGCCTAAAATCATAATTAGTTCAATTCCATTATTGCGGTTGGCAAGAAATTAATTAAATCTGGCGCTATCAAAGATTCTTCGCCGACTGCTTGCGCGGCTAAATCACCGGCGCGACCGTGTAAATACGCGCCCAAGCGGGTCGCGTCGAAACTACTAAGTCCGCGCGCGAGCAAGCCGGCGATGCAACCACTAAGCACATCACCACTACCTGCGGTCGCCATGCCTGGATTTCCAGTTGAGTTTTTTAACATTTCATGTTTTGGCGATGCAATTAATGTGCCAGCACCTTTCAATAACACTACGCATGAATATTTGTCGACTAATGCTTGGCATGTTTGTTGGCGACTGTCGCACTGGTATCCAAGTAATCGATTTGCCTCTGCTGCATGTGGAGTAATTATCCAACTCTGAGGCAATGGGTACATTAAATCTGGGTGCAATGCGTCGGCATCAAGAACTAATGGTGTAGTTATTTCTTGCGCCACTTGATTAACAAGTTGCAACGTTGATGGTTCACGTCCGACACCTGGGCCAAGCACTATCGATTGAACTTGAGAACTTAACTCGGCAATTGAGGGCGAATCTTCGAGCAACAAACAACTGCGTGAGTCGTTGCCGCAAAGGCGTAACACCGCACTGGGTGTGGCCGCGGTTAGTTCGGCGGCTATCGAGGTCGGCGCCATAACAAATGCGTAACCAGCACCGCTGCGCAAACTTGCTTCAGCCGCTAAGGCTGCGGCGCCGGCCATGCCCTTCGACCCCGCACACAGCAACACCCGCCCCATCGTTCCCTTGTGGGCATCGCGGGGCCGAGGCGGAATTGCCGGCAAAGGTGATTGAGGCTTCATCAGTTAATGCAAGTTATGTTAGCAGGCCTAAAATTCCAAGGTGTGCAGTTCGCCTCCTCCCGAAGAAATGTCGGCGCCGAGCCAATCGGCCAAGCTTGACAGTTACCGCGACCCTGAAATCGCGCGTGATTACGACCGTCGTTGGTCAAGCACTGCTGGTCGTCGGCGTGATTTACGCAAAGCAAAATTATTAAATTCGGCACTTGAACGATTCACGAATGCGAAAACAATATTAGACGTCCCCTGCGGCACTGCCCGATTCGCCGGAAGTTTAGATGACAAATATGACTGGGTGGGCGCCGACCTTTCCGTGGAAATGTTGCGCCAAGGAGCACGCAAACATCCAATTGCGCAAATGCTCGCCGCCGACTTGAGCGCACTACCCTTTGAAGACGATGCCTTCGATGTTGTGGTTTGCATCAGACTCTTCCACCTTATTCCTGAACCAGGCCTGCGTGAAGTATTTTTGCGCGAATTAAAACGGGTTGCCAGACTTGGAGTAATCTGTGGTTGGCATCACGATCAAAGTTTTAAAATTTGGGGCCGCCGCCTTCGCCACAAATACAAACTGCGCAATCGGCCGCCATCTAATCCATCACCCAAGACCGTCCGCCAAGAAATGAACGCGGCTGGCTTCAAGGACCTCCACTGGTTACCACTGCGAAAAATTGCATTCACGTCCGAAAAAGTATTAATAAGTGCAAAAGTGGACTGACTCCCCCAAGTCAGCCTCAGAAAATAATCTAAGCCGATTTGCAAGAACGGTGGTCGGGCGGTTTGCGACTTGCACCCGCCGTGATGTAAAGAATTTACGTAGCACTTTTATTGCTGGCCTCAACTTTGTTCGTTAGGCGAAGCACCACCTGGCAAGCGGCGACAAGACTCGGCGGCCCCACACTTAGGCGGTGGAGGACTTTGACATCCGGGGGCGAGTGCCGCCATCATTTCTTCTACCTTATTTACTAAATCCTTATCGGTGCAAAACTGCTTGACGATGTCGAGCTCATGAATTGAGTAGGCCACAATTTTGCAACCACACGCTTCGGCAATTATTACTAATTCTTCCACAGCTGAATCCAACGCCGCCCGTAATTATTGTTAAACTCGCACACCGAATCCATGAAAACCGAACTCAATCAACTTTTCACCGAATGGGGTGCCGACTTCATCGAACTTGAGGGAGTAATTCTGCCCCTACGAGTCGGGGGCGTTGGGGAGGAGTACCAAGCCGCACGTGATGCTTGTGCCATTTTTGATGGTGGCGATCGAGGCTGGCTGGAAATGTCCGGCAACGACACCGCCGACTTTTTGCAGCGCCTACTTAGTTCTGACATTCGTGAATTGGGCGCGGGCGGTGGGCAATGGTCAGCTGCCCTCAACGGCAAAGCGCACTGGATTAGTGACCTGCTGTTATTTGGTTTAAAGCTAAACGATGTAGACCTTGTTGGAATTGATATGCCCGCAAGTCGTCAAGAAACTTTGCATCAGTACTTTGAAAAGATGCACTTCAGTGAAAGCCTGTCGTGGGCGGCTCCACCGAGCGCGCGCTTATTAGTCGCAGGACCTGCCGCGCGCGCAACTTTAGAAAAAGTTGGCATTGCTGTTGCCGATTGTGGTGCACCCAGCTGCGAATTGATTGGCGAGCTCTTAGTTTTACAACGCCCGGACCGTGGGATTGATTGTTGGGAACTGATTGGCGCACCCGAACATATTGGCGGACTCGCTCACGCGCTGAAGTCGGCCGGCGCAATCCCCAGCGGACACGTGGTGCTCGACATCTTGCGGGTTGAAGCAGGGATTGCGCGTTGGGGTATCGACTTTGGCGAAAGTGTGACCCTGCCCGAAAGTAATGAATGGAAACGCACCTCCCTAAGCAAGGGGTGCTACACCGGTCAAGAGGTGGTCGCGCGCATTAACACTTACGGCGAAGCTCCGCGCCAACTGTGTCGAGTAGTTTTCAACCAAGGAGTTAAGCCTCTTCACGGCCAGCAATTACTGGACGATGACGGTAAAACGGCCGGGATTGTTAGCTCATGGGTTTACTCTCCACTGCAAGACTGCCCGCTTGGGCTGGCCGTGGTGGCCAAAAGATATGCTCGTAACAACATTCTGTTAAAGGTCTTAGGTGAAGACGGCGATATTATTGCGAAAATCGAACGTGATTAATAAGGGGCAGCATTATGCTCGACTTGGGCAAAACTGAACGGTCATTCAGTTTATTTCGAGGCTGATCTTGCGCTTTTTTCATATTTGCGACTTTCTACTTTCAGCCTACTAATACTCAATAACAACAAATGACCCACTCTTTGGGGTCAGAGTATGGGAGGGATTTATGGCGAATTTTACTCCGCTTCCGGCGATTAACTCTCCCAATGAGGCATTCGCCCCATCACCCGCTAAGGGTCTCACCACACATACGAAGAAAAATGGCCAAAAACTTGTTCACCATCGCTTTCGCAGTCGCCATCATCAGCGGCATTGCAACTGGTTCCGCATCAGATCTTGGGGGCTTTGCCCCGATCGCAACCTTCCTCATGTACGGCTCAGCCGTGTGGATTGGATGGACTTGCGTTAAAAGCGAAAACGCCAAAGACTACGCCATCGGCGCAGCAGCTTTGGTTTTCCTTAATGCCCCAGCTTGGGGTAACGCATCTGCCGCAATCGGCGAAGTTGAATGGATTGGAAAATTCTTAGATCCAATCTTTTCAAACCTAGTTTACATCGTGCTGTTAGTTGCAGCAGTCGGCATGCTTAAGAGCTTGGTCGACACTGCGCGTAATACAGCTAACGCAGGTGCTTAATTAATCGGACGACTAGCGCGAACAACGTCTGGCTGGAGGCCGTGCCCATAAGGGCGCGGCCTTTTCAGTTTTATACAAATCAACGACGTAATTTTCTAAAGCTAATCGCGCCAATTGCTAGCAGCAATAACATGCGCATTAACTCAGGCGCAGCCAACATTCCTTTAGCCAAAGCGACCGGCGCAACCAATAGAACGCGGGTACTTTTGCGTGCCCACTCACGTTGGCTTATCCAATCAGCAAGCACCGGCCCATGTTGATAATAAGCACGCACAAAACTGCGCCCACTTGGAGTTGTCAGCAAAAACTCATCGCGCCAACGACGCAAGGTTTTAACTTCGGGTGCGTCGTAGTCACCATGTGCTGCTGTCGCGACAACACACATACCGGTGTCGCTTCCGCCTCCTGCACCACCTTCTGACTCAACCACTAAGTTGCCTATGGCAAATTGCCCACCGGGGTTAATCAAACTAATCTCATGATTTCCTGACAACAATTCCGGTGAAATAAAACTAAGTGTGGTGCCATCATCCGAAACAACCGGATCTAATAACCAGGTGCCCTCGTCAATCGTGATTAACATTTGCCCGTATAAGGCGTCTGCATCTAGGTTGTCGACAAAAGCACTGCTAGTCCCAGCTGCAAGAATTACGTTTTGCGCAACATTGGCCGCCAACTCACCTGTCGCAACTGAAAAATTCATAGAGCCTTCAAGCAATGAAACAATGCTCGGATAGTTAGCGCCATTGGTTTCAATTTTGGCATTTACATTGGCGATAGAAATGTCGTCCCAAAAGTTGCGCTCGGCCTTAATAATGTTTTGCATGTCCAAATCCAAAACCATATTGAAAACTTCATTTCCCGATATTGAATTGCGGCCACCATATGCCCCATCACCCCAACCGATAGTCAAGTCGCCAAAGTTTGGTGCCATATTTAAATTGCCAGTCTTTGGCAAGGTCGCATCAAGCACAATCCCATTCCCATCGCCCAAACTAGTGGTGGCGCCGCGAAATGAATTCCCAAAAAACAAGGAGCTAATATCTGCTGTTGATGCAGTGTTGTTAATCGTTACCAAGCGCGCATTGACACCATTATTTATGAATTCATTATGGTGGAATTTTCCATCGATGACGACCACTTGACCAAGTTGTGAATCAGCCTCCAAATACAATCCTGCTTCAGGAAAGCCCTGCACTTGGTTTCCTGATACTTCAACATCAACAACTGCTCCGGCAATTGCATCAGCTTGGCCAGTTATTTCAATTCCTCGCGCAGCTGTAGCTGTACCGCTAATAAAGTTGCGACGGATATAGGAATTACTAATTACCGCAGAACCAGATTCTGCATTCAACACAATCCCTTTATCGGCTCCAGTAATAATGTTGTCCTCAACCACGCTAGTAGTTAAAGATGCGCCTAACCCCAACGTGACATTCACGGCGGCGGTTGCGCCAGTTCCCGAAAAATTACATTCCTCAATCCACAGGACTTCCACCCCGCCACTAAGATTGGCATTCACTCCATAAAACTGGATTAGTTCAAACACGCATCCATAAATCCCCAAGATAAAACCATTAGTGCTGGAGCCATTGGTGACCTCAATGCCAGTGCCACAATCGACGATGGTAAACCCACTGAGAGTTAAGCTATCATCCAAAACTGAATCAATTCTAAAACAAGCATTAGGCGTTCCAGCGCCATCGAAACGGCAGATGGCTGGGTCGCTACCGGGGTAACGGACCGAAACGCCATTGGTCACCGTAATTGGAAAACTCTCAATGCTGCTATCCCAAGTGCCTGGCAACAACTCAACTTCATCACCACTTTGCGCGAGGCTCATCGCGTAGGTGACAGTTTTAAATGGAGCAAGAGCAGAGGTGCCAGAGTTGGTCAAAATATCGTCAATTCCGGTATCGGCATCGACGTACCAGACTTCGGCACTCAGCGGAGCAACGATCAGGACAAGAGCAAGAAGTATTTGGAGTGGCTTGGTAATCATTTCAGCAAGTCGTGGCCATCCATTTCGGATGGCTGGTCAATACCCATAGTGCGCATAAGAGTCGGGGCAACATCAGCCAGAACTCCCATTTCACGCATTTGAGCATTGCGGTATTCTTCGCCAATCAAGATGAATGGCACTGGGTTTACCGTATGAGCGGTATGGATGCCTCCCGTGTCTGGGTCGCGCATCTGTTCAGAGTTTCCATGGTCGGCGGTTATCGCAACAGTTCCACCCTGCTTCATAGTTTGTTCAACAATGCGACCTAAACAATTATCAACCGCACGAATCGCTGCCTCCGTGGCATTTTGTTTGCCGGTATGACCAACCATGTCCGAATTGGCAAAGTTGACCACGTACAAGTCGTGTTGGTTTTTCTCTAGGCGAATGCAAACTTCGTCGCACACTTGTGGCGCCGACATCTCGGGTTGCAAATCATAAGTTGGAATCTTAGGTGAAGCGACCAAGTGGCGGTCTTCCCCAGGGTAAACATCTTCACGGCCACCATTGAAGAAAAATGTAACGTGGGCATACTTTTCAGTTTCAGCGCAACGAAACTGGCGCATGCCTTGTGCGGAAACCAATTCACCAAACATCGAGCGCAACTCTTGCGGCGGGAATGCTACCGCGCAACTGAAGTCCTTTCTGTATTGGGTCATAGTCGCATAGTGAAGATTAGGTACTTTCCCAGTTTCAAAGTTAGAAAAACTTGATGTCAAAATTGCCTCTGATATTTGCCGTACTCGGTCAGAGCGAAAGTTAAAACACAAAACTGAATCGCCGTCTGCTATGGCATTGGCCTCACCAATTATTGTCGGCATAACGAACTCGTCACTTTCGCCACGTTCAGCGGCCGCGGCTAGTGCTTGTTGCGCAGTATTGGCGCGATAGTCAGCCTTGGCGTGCATCATGCAATTCCAAAACAATTCGGTGCGATACCAACGCTGATCGCGATCCATTCCATAGTAACGACCGCACACCGAGGCAATCACACCACCATGCTTGGCCAACATTTGTTCAAGCTGATGCAAATAATCTTTAGCTGATGTTGGTGGAGTGTCGCGGCCATCTAACAATAAATGCAAACGCACTTGCTCGCTGGACAAGCCTAACTCCTTGGCCATCTGCAACAGCACTTCATAGTGAGAATCAATGGCGTGCACGCCGCCAGGGCCTAGCAAACCAAAAAGGTGCAGCCGTGAATTGTTTTTGCGAGCATGTTCGATGGTGCCACGCAGCGCAGGATTGAGGCGAAACTCACCATTTTCAATTGCTTTGTCAATAAGTGAGATGGTTTGATTAACAACTCGGCCGGCACCGATATTGGTATGACCTACTTCTGAATTTCCCATCAAACCCAAAGGCAGTCCAACTTCGCGACCACTTGCTGACAATAGTGAATGCGGGCATTCATTCCACCAGCGCAAAAAGTTCTCTGCGGGCGCTCTGGTTATTGCATTGAAGTCGGTAGCCTCGGCATGGCCCCAGCCATCGAGAACTAAGAGTACGGTTGGTCGTTTGCCACTCATTTCGCAACCATAGGATAGGGGCGCCAATGGTCCTCCCCACCTCCGCCGCCTGGCTCAGCCTAGTGATGTCGCTTTACGTTTCATCACTCGCTTTAGCCCAAGGTAGTCCGTCAAATTATTCTGGCGATGCGGCGATTTCCATTCAACGACTAGAAGAAGACTTAGCTTTCATTGCCGGTGATGATTTTGCTGGCCGGTTTACCGGGGAGCTCGGTGCGCAAACAGCGGGAAGATGGATTGAATCACGGCTCAAACGGCTTAACCTTGAACCGATTGATGGCACTTTCATACATCCATTTTCCGCGAGCCCATTACGTCTTAACAATGAGCTTTGCAATTTAACTTTGGGCGGGGATTTCCCACATGGAGACAATTTCCAACCACACCCAAGCGCCCCTGCCGGAAGCGCGAGTGGTGAAGTTGTTTTTGTGGGCTACGGAATCAATTCAAGCGAATATGAATACGACGACTTGTGGGGACTAGACCTTGTTGGCAAAGTAGCATTAGTGTTTCGCTGGGAGCCACAGGCGAATGAGCGAGACAGTAAGTTCAACGGCAAAAAATTAATTAGTGCGGCGCGACTTCAAGCAAAAATTAAACTGCTGGAAGATGCTGGCGCGGTCGCTGTTTTAGTAGCCGACCCTCCTGGAGTTGAGCACGCAAAAATTGAAGCGACGGGTGCCCCGTTTTGGCCAAGCACTTCCAAACTATACAACCAACTCCTTCCATTATTGAGCGCGCAAACTGATCCAAAGATTTTCACTGAAACTAATTTCACAGTTAAGTCTGTTGCCGACCAGTTTTACTGCATGCTGCAAAGCCAAACAACTTTAAGCTGCGAGATACCGGTGGCCTATGTGGGTCGCAGGATTGTCGATGAAGTTTTCAAAGGACGTGAATTAAATGCCATTGAGTGGGTCAAGGAAACTGATGTCTCTGGAAGTGGCAGTGGTTTTGAAACAGCCCTGAATAGTGAAATAACGGTCGCTTTCGAGACTTCGGAAAGAGTTGGTTGGAATGTGGTGGGAGTTCTGCCTGGTTCCGACCCACAGCTGCGCGACGAATATTTAGTCATAAGCTCCCACTATGACCACGTGGGGAGCAATGAAGCTGGTGACATTTGGAATGGCGCCGACGATAATGGTTCGGGGGTCGTGGCCAACTTGGCGCTTGCAGAATCTTTAGTAAATGCCAAAGTTTCACCCCGACGCAGTATTTGTTTTGTGTTCTTTTCCGGGGAAGAAATTGGATTAATCGGAGCGTCACAATTTTTAGCCCAAGGCGTGCTTCCGGTAGAACAAATTTCAGCCATGTTAAATTTCGACATGGTTGGACGGGCAACAAACAACACGGTGCATGTAATTGGAACTAAGTCATCTCCCATCCTCCCCAAGCTAACTAAACGTGCCGCAAAAGGTTTGAATTTACATTACGACACTGAACACGAAGAGTTTTTCGACCGCAGTGACCAAGCAATTTTTTATCGCGCGGGTATTCCGGTTATTTTCTTTAACACTAATGAACATGCTGACTATCACACCCCTAATGACAAGTGGGATGCCATCAATTATTCCAGCTTGGAACAAATCACCCTGATGGCTAGGCGTGCTGCCGACAGCTTGGCCAATCTTGGAGTGCGGCCGGCATTTGTAGATGGTTATTCGCGGCTAAATCCATTTTTTGGCCGAGCACCGCAACTACTTGCACCTTGGCCGGTGCCATTTGGCCAGAGACTTGATTACTAATGAAGAATTCAAAACTTGACCAGTGCAGTATCGGCCTTGACCTTGGCGGGACTTCCGTCAAATCCGGGGTCTTACTTGGAAATATTGCTGGACGTGAATTTTCCGCCCCAAGCATTTTAGATTACGCCTCGACCCTAGATGTGCTTGCTGACTGCCACGCTGAACTTGCACAAGGGGATTTGACTTTACCGGTTGGGTTAACCATCCCAGGAATTTTCGACGATGACGATTTAATTGTTCGCGATTCCCCCAACCTGCAATTTCTAATCGATCAAAATCCGGCCGAAGATTTGGCCGCGAAAATTGGGCGGGAGGTCGTGATTGAAAATGATGCCAGCGCGGCAGCTTATGCTGAATCAATCCTAGGAGCAGGTCGTGAACATCCAAGCTTTCTATTTGCGACAATCGGCACTGGGATTGGTGGAGGAATTGTTCTGGATGGGGAACTTTGGCGCGGGCGAGGAATGGCCGGAGAATTTGGCCATATCAAAGTTGGCCACCAGCGTAATTGCCACTGCGGCGCACGCGGCTGCACCGAAGCTGTGGTCAGTGCCACCGAGCTCATCGCCGTCGCCCGCGAAAATAATATTCAGTTTGACGGTTTGCCAGACTTGGCAAAGCTAGCCCGTATTGGTGACAAAGCCGCCGCCAAAGTATTTGCAAATGCCGGACAAAGACTTGGCGAAGCACTATCCCAAGTTGCGCTAATCCTCGACCTGAGGGTCTTCCTAATCGGCGGAGGAGCCGCACCAGTGCTCGACCTGCTGAAGCCGACGGCGCTGCAAGTACTTGCACTGCAATGCTTTGGAAGGACAGCGGAAGATTTTATTTTGAAAAAGTCGGAATTAGGGAATTCGGCGGGATGGATGGGAGCAGCACTCTTGGGACTCTGCCCGCATCGATTGGGTCACCAATCTTTGTAAGGTCAGAAAACAAAAAGAGTAAGAAACAAAAACAGGCTCGGGCCAAGGCCCGAGCAAATATTTTTTAATAAACCTACTGCCTACAAGTACTTAGAAAATCGAGTGACCCAGCCGATTAGGTCAGTGTCCTAAGAGTGTGCGTGTGCCATTCTCTCCGTCGTCCAAGCCATAAATGGCCCTCCATCACGGGTAATCAAAATCGCGCCACCAATTCCACCGTAATTTTTCTTCACTCTCGCCAATGATTTTTCTAACTCCTCCTGGGGGTCGCCGCCATGGCCAATGGCGTCTGCTAGTCGGGCGGCGAATGATGCGCGCATAAACGCCTCGCCTTCACCTGTGGCCGAAATTGCGCACACGTCATCGGCGTAGGTACCAACTCCAATAAGTGGAGAATCACCAACACGGCCGGGCAACTTGCCCATTGTTCCTCCGGTCGAAGTTGCGGCGGCCAAATTGCCGTCGGCATCTCGTGCTACAGCTCCGACCGTGCCACCCGCCCAATTACTTGGGGTGCCTTCCTTAACAACTTTCTTCCATTGCTCGGCGGCGGCTTCGGTAATCAATTCCCCTTCGGAAATCATCTCAAAACCATGTTCGCGAGCCCACTCATCGGCCCCGCCGCCGGCCAACAAAATCGTCGGTTCTGGCAACAACTTTTTAGCTATCAGGACCGGGTTTCGGAAAGCACCCAAAGCGCAAACGCCACCGGCATTGCGGGTAGATCCCTCCATCACCGCGGCATCCAAAGAAACCCCGCCCTTTAAAGTTAAAGCGCAACCGGTTGCTGAGTTATATAGCGGATTTTTTTCCAACACGCAAACCGCCGCACAAGCCGCATTCACCGCGCCATTCACGAACTCGCCGCACCCTTCCTCAACCGCCGCAACACATCCTTCAAGATGTTGCGGAAAAGATGACAACGGCACTGAACCAGCACCGGCATGAACTAGGAGTAAGGGCTTTGACACGGGCGGAAAGTCTACATTCGCCACCCCAATTCTGCCCGCCGCAGCGATAAAGTAAGCACGTGTCTTTTAGCCTCACCGATTGGTTAGTTGCCCCGACGATTCGCCTTGATAAAGGTGAAGGTCTGGCTGAAGCATTGCGCTGTTTGCGCGAGTTCAATCCGCGTTTCTTCCTTATCTTTGGCGGCGATGCCGAGGACGTGGTGTGGATGCACGAAACCCTCGAAGCCGAGGCCGGTCATCCAATTGTCTTCGCCGCCGACTTAGAACGTGGTGCCGGCCAGCAATTCGAAGGTTTAACCCCGCTACCCGATGCTTGGGCACTTGGCATGCTCGGCGAAGAAGCCTGCTACGACGCCGGCCACCGCACGGCCACCGAAGCCCGCTCGGCCAACGTTCCTTGGGTATTCGGCCCGGTCCTCGACCTCCACCGTACGGCCAACAATTCGATCAATTCTCCCATCATTGCCAACCGCGCATTTGGTGGCGAAATCCAGCGAATCATTTCCTGCGCCGATGCCTGGATGCGCGGCCTCGCCGATGGTGGCGCAATTTCCTGCGGCAAGCATTTCCCAGGCCACGGCGGATGCGCCCAAGACAGCCACGTCGAAACCGCGGTCTGTTTTGAGGACATCGAAGACCACCTCAAGCCATTCCGCGCGCTCATCGACCAAATGCCCAGCGTAATGACTGGCCACATCGAATTTCCGCTAATCGACGATGAAATGCGGCCGACCACCCGCTCGCCGATTTTGATGGACTTCCTGCGTAAAGACATGAATTACGACGGCGTTGTCGTCACAGATTCATTGCGCATGGCCGGATTCGGCGACGGCCCCCACGAAGAACTTGCTATCGAGGCGATTCATGCAGGTTGTGATTTGTTACTCGACCCTGAAGATCCAGTGGTCTTGGCGATGAGCCTGCGCCACGCAATGGAGCGCGGCGATCTCTCCAAAGACCACGTTGAACAATCCGTGGCCCGCCTTGAAAAATTAACCGAATTAGCGCTTAGCACCCCAATCGCCGCGCAAAAACCTTTAGTCATGGGCGCCGGTGCCAAACGATTGCTCAAACCACTACACGGTGGCGCCGCCGGCCGCACCAAATACCCACGACCGGAACTTGCATACGCACTCGCTAGCACCCCTGACGCCAATCGCTTCCTCGAGGAATGGGGCGTCGAAGTGCTACCAGCAGATTCCCAACCACCTGAAAAAATGCCCGACTCACTGCTGATTTTATGCGGTGCACGGGAGGGTCGCGGCATGCCCCAACTCCCCGGGCCATGGCTCGACGCGGTCGCCCATAACCACCCAACGGTTTACGTGGCCGGTGCGCCCGAGGCTGAAGAACTCCCTCCGGCGAGCGTAAAGGGCTTTTTCCTACCGGGACTGTCGCCAGCATTACTGGCGCTACTCTTCACCGGCGGCGAATAAAACTAAGGCGTGCACACCCTCGTCACCGCTACCATCTTCCAGCCACTCGATTGGCTGGCAATTGGCGGATACTTAGTGTTGGCGATAACTATCGGCAGTTTGCTGTCGCGCCGCGCCTCCCAATCCACCCAAGATTTTTATCTCGCCGGCCGCTCACTACCGTGGTGGATTGCTGGCACCTCAATGGTCGCCACTTCATTTGCTAGCGACACTCCCCTAGTCGTAACCGGATGGGTACGCTCGGGCAACTTGGCCACCAACTGGATTTGGTGGGGATTCGCCGTCGGCGGCGCACTGGCATTCGTGTTCCTCGCCGGATGGTGGCGCCGCGCCGAAGTAACCACCGATGCAGAATTCATCGAGCTCCGATATTCCGGGAAACCGGCCCGCAACCTGCGCGGCTTTTACGGTGCCTACCATTCCTTAATCACCAACACCTTGGTATTGGCTTGGGTGCTGTTAGCCATGCTCAAGGTCGTGCGCGTGGTTCTAGGTTTAGACGACGGCACTTACGACATGTTAATTGTCGGCAGCGCGGTAGCGATGGCGCTTTGCTATTCAATGATGGCCGGACTTTGGGGAGTAGTTGTAACTGATTTATTCCAATTTGTTCTAGCGATGGCTGGCGCAATTATTTTAGGAGTAAAAGCTGCCGACCAATTCGGTGGAATGGACGCCGCGCGCGAAGCGATTGCCTCCCTCGGCCCCGCAAAAACTGCATTCATGCCGGTAACTGGCGGCGGCGGATGGACCGCGGCTTCATTTTGGACGCAAGGCTTCACGGCATTTGTGGTGTTAGCCGCACTCCAAGGTTGGGCCAATAAAAACGCTGATGGTGGCGGCCATGCTATTCAAAGGTTCTCCGCGTGCCGTGATGCAAAACACGCGCGCGCCGCATCATTGTGGTTTCACATCGCACACTATTGCCTGCGACCATGGCCTTGGATTTTCGTGGCCCTATGCTCGGTTGCGCCATTAGCCCTCACCGGAGAGGCTTTAATCCCCGATTCAGCATTACCACTAATTGAAATCGGCGGCAAAATGGTGCCCGACCACGAAGCCGCCTATCCCATGATGATGGCGCAATTTTTAGGGCCCGGATTGTTCGGATTAATGTGTGCTAGTTTTCTAGCGGCATTCATGAGCACCCTTGACACTCACTTCAACCTAGCGAGTGCTTATGTAGTAAATGATATTTATCGCCGCTTTATTAAGCGCGAAGCAAAACCTCGTCACTATGTAAATGTGGGACGCTTGGCCGAACTTGGAGTTGGAATATTGGGTGCAACATTCGCACTTACCGCTGGCAGTATTTCGAGTTTGTTCACATTGTCTTTAGCCCTGCTTGGCGGCCTTGGCCCCGCTTACTTATTGCGGTGGTTTTGGTGGCGAGCAAATGCCTGGACTGAGTTCAGTGCATTAATTGCTTCGGGAGTCACTACGGTTATTTTGAAATTCGTACTTCCAGATAGTGTGTGGGCCGCGGCGCCATTTAATGGTTGGGAAGCTGGAGTTCCATGGGATCACTCCGGCCAATATTTAATTGTTATTGCCGTAGCAATCGTAGTGATGTTAACCACCACTTTCTTAACTGCTCCAGTTGATGAAGCGCATCTACGCAAATTCCACGCCAAGGTACGACCCTTTGGTTGGTGGTCAAAAATTGTTAACACCAGCGATAACCGCCCACGAATTGTGGCCGCGCTCGTCGGCTGGCTCGGTGGACTAACCGTAATCTACGGATTGATGTTTCTAGTTGGAGCCTGGGTCTTGGGCCAGGATTGGTCCCCTTACCTCATTGCCGCCACTGGAGGCTCCTTGATGCTTTTTTGGTCCTGGAACCGAACTGACCCCATTTAGTTAAAATAGAAAAGTGACCCACCCGATGCGGTCAATGTCCAAAATGATTTCTTCCACTTCTTCCCAGACTCAAGGCCACCAAGGCATGATGGCCATTCAAGTGAGTTCCGCCGAGCGCATGGCCTTCCTGCGCAAGGTTTACTCCCTTTTCTCACTAACCATAGTGTTTTTCACTGGCGTCACATGGTGGGCTAGTAATTCGCAACTTGCACTGAGCTTAGTTGCCCCAATTTATCGGGGCGGATTTCTCGGCTATATGGTGCTGATGATGGTTATGTTCGGGGTCCTGCGACTGGCGGCCAATCGCTTCCCAATTAACATTATTGCCCTCGGAATTTTTGCCACGATAGAAGGACTTCTAACCGGCCCTTTAGTTACCTTCGCGATTGGTCAAGGTGGCCCCGAAGTGGTCGCCCAAGCCGCAGTCCTTACTGGAGTTGTCTTTGGTGCGCTGACCATTTACACCCTCACCAGTAAACGCGACTTCTCATTCATGCGCGCCGCGCTTTGGACCTGCTTCGCGGTTCTGATTGGATTCCTTCTGCTAGGCTGGTTGTTCGGCTTTGGCACCTCCGGAATCGGGGTCTCAATTTGCTTTGTTTTATTAATGGCCGGCTTTGTGATTTACGACACCTCAAACATCATGCGCCATTACCCAACTACCGCAGTTGTTCCTGCGGTCTGCGCTTTGTTTATCGACGTGGTCATTATGTTTAAGCACATTCTGATGTTGCTTTCGCGCCGCGACTAAAAATGTTACTCAGCTTGTGCCTTAGCCTGGCAGCTCAACCACTTCTTCAGCAAGAAAATAGCGGCGACTTGGCTACCCGCGTGGCAGCGGTCGAGTCCTTACTCGACGGCGATGGCGACCGCAAAATGATTGGCCAGGCTTTGTTTAAAGTTGGCAACTTGCAAAGCGAAGCTGCCGCAAACGCCTTGGCTGATTTGCTTAATAAGCTAAGTTCGATGGACCGCGGCTCAGCAATTCTGGCCTTAGGTATGTGCCACCACTCTGCGGCGGTCGGCCATCTGCGCGAAATTGTTTTAAACAGTAAGCAACTCCCCGACCGCAGCACCGCGGCGCGAGTTTTAGCCAGCGAAGGTGATGGCGAATGGTTGCTGGTTAGATTTGATAAAGAAAAAAATGCGATGGCCGCGGCCTCAATGTTGTACGCGGTAATTGATTCCGACCTACAAGGAATTGACAAAGCTATCTTGAATGCAGCAAAACATAAATCCGCCGCGGTGCGGGCGGCCGCCTTTTATGGAATTGCTGAACGTGAAATTATTGCCGGTGCCAAATTAGTAGAAAAAGGCTTAAAAGATTCGAGCCTTGAGTCGCGCGTTGAAGCGGCGCGTGCCTGCGGTCGCATTGGCAGTGAAAAAGCCTTCAAGGCCCTAATCAAGGTCTTGCGCAACTCGCGCAATGTAAACTTCATGTTGGTGATTGGCGATGCTTTACGCAACGCTAACACCACTAAAGAAATTGACTTGATTGCAAAAGCGGCGATGAAAGAACGCGACGAAGCCGTCCAAGTTATTTTGGTCGATGCCCTTGCTTCAAGTGCTAAACACGACCCAGCGGCGGCCACTAAAGCCCTGGTCAAGCTCATCGGCAAAAAAGATCAGGCAATCCGCCGTCATGTAATTCGTGGCCTGGCCGCCGCGCGCCCTGAAGGCGTAATGGATATTTTGCTTGAGCAACTCAAAGATGGCGAACACACCATCCGCAACGAAGCCGCTTGGGCCTTATCGCAACTTGGCGACTTTACGACTGAAATTGAAAACACCCTCATCAAGATGTGTAGCGACCAACATCCGGAGTTGCGCTTGAACGCGTGTCTTGCACTTGGTGGCGGCTCAACCAGATCATCGGTCGATTCACTTATTAAAGCTCTCGTTGATGAATCCTGGGCGGTGCGGTCGGCTAGCGTTGAAGCACTTACTCGGCGCCGCAGTGTTAAATGCATGGGAGCCTTAATCGATTTGTTAGAAAATGAATCAAGTCGAGTGCGAGTCGAACTTGCTGAAGCTCTTGCTCAACTTAGCGGCGAAGATTTTCAAGAGAACGCCAATAGCTGGCGGCGTTGGCTAGAAGAACAAGGTGATGATTATCAATTACCGGCCGCCGATATTGCCGCGGCATCACTAAAAACAATTCGTGACAAACGCAAATCAGATGACGAATACACCAGCTATCACGGTATCCCAATTACGGCCGGCAATACTGTATTCATCTTAGACATCAGCGGATCAATGAGTGAAATCCTCGGTGGTGAACACGCTAATGGCGAAACTCGATTCCGCGTTTTCGCCGATGCTCTTAAGCAAGCAATTTCGAGTATGCCGAGTAGTACTGTTTTCAACGTGGTGTTATTTTCATCGAGCACTACTCTTTGGAAACCTGAATCGCTAACTCCAAGCGAAGAAAATATTTCCGCGGCCCACGCTTACCTCGACCGCGCACTGCCTTTTGGCGGCACCAATATCTACGCCGCAGTAAACGCCGCCATGGATATTCCTGACACCCAAAATATTTTCTTAATGACTGATGGCGAACCAAGTGTCGGCATGACTGACACCCGGCGCATTGTTACCGACATCACTCGCCGCAACCGCGACTTACGCATCAACATCAACACGATTGCCGGCGGCCAAGCCAAGGCGGTTTTCTTGGCTGACCTCGCTGCCGCAAATGGTGGCCAAGCTGTCGACCTGCGCGAGCTGCAATGATCACTTTAATGCTGGCCGCAACTTGCATCGCGCAAGAGCCGTCCGTCGAACTCGGGCAACTTATCCAAGAGTACTCAAACTTACTCGCTGAAAACGCCTCCCAAAGTAAACGGCGTAATGCGATTTATCGAATTGGTATGTCCTGTGGCGACGAAGGCGTTAAAGCACTTAAGGAAATGCTCCCAAGTATGTTGCCGAACTTTAAAACCGCAGCGGTTCACTCTATTTCACTCGCAGAAAGTGATTTAGTTTTCAACACAATAAAAGAATTATCGACAACAACAAACGCCGCCATCTCAACTCAAGCTTTGCGCTGTCTGGCGCACATTGGAATTGAAGGTCAGGAGTACTTAAGTTCACGTTGGCGCCACGAAGACGACCCGAGCATTCGCCTAATCATTTTGCAATCGCTCTTGAACAATGATGCCGTAGGCTTGGAATCCCTAGTTATCAAAGCCGCCAACGACGACAATCAACGCATTCAGTTGGCCGGATTGGAAGGCATTGGAAAAATAAAATTAGAAAAGGGATTCAAAATATTACGCGATGCGTCTACCGATCCAATTATTGCAGTACGCCGAGCGGCATTTTCTGCACTTGGTGAATTCGGTGGCAAGAAAGCCTTCAGGGCTTTGATCAGCGCGGTTGATGACCGCCGCAATGACTACATCATGGGTTCGGTGCTAAAAGCACTCAACTCCGCAGAAACTTCAATCGAAGTTAAAGAAATACTCAAAGCATTAAACACCCGCGACACTTTAATGCAAGAGCGAATGCTAGAGGCATTAGCGGCCGCGGCTAGACACCAACCTGAGCTTGCTGCGAAAGGGTTGAGAAAAAGTTTGGCCAGCAATGAATTTCGCGTGCGCTCAGCAGCGATTCGCGGATTGGTAGTTGCACGACCAGAAGATGTCGTGAGCTTAATGCTCAAACGCTTAAATCACGGGCACTCCGCGACCCGCACCGATGCACTATGGGCATTATCTGTTCTGGGAAATATTCCCGCTTCAGCTGAATTAAAACTAATCGAATTAACCAAAAGTAAAGATGGTCCAATTCGCCTGCACGCAACCGCAGCACTTGGTTGGTTAGATACTGACAGCGCCCACGCCACTTGTTTAGCGCGCTTAACCGATGATTGGTGGGCAGTGCGTTCAGCTGCCGTAAGTTCACTATTAAAAATGCGCCGCGAAACTTCAGTGCAACAGTTGATAGCTATTAGCCAACGTGAAGCTGGCCGCGTCAAAAGCGAAGCAATTAACACTTTAAGTTTATTAACGGGGATGAACTTTGGCGCCAACGTTGGTGCTTGGCGCGCTTGGTGGGGAGATCGTAGGCCAGACTATTCGTTGCCATCTTTGGACGTGGCAATACGCATGGTCAAAGATGCCCAGGACAAAATTGTGCGGAATGGTGACACCGGAACTTATCACGGCATGCCAGTTCCTGCTGGTGGAGTAATTTTTGTTTTAGACACCAGCGGCTCAATGGGTTCGCGATTCTCCTCCAAAGAAACTTATTTGGCTCACTTTGTGGAAGCATTAAAGGGCACGCTTAAAAACTTGCCGGCCAGTCAACCATTTGGAATAGTGCTCTTTGGCAGCTCCGTCCGAGTTTGGAAAACCAACTTAGTTGAAGCAAACCAAGAAAATATTAAGTCGGCGATTTCCTTTTTGAGTAAAGCGCGCGCTGCCGGTGGAACTAATCTTTTTGATGCTGTGGAAACTGCCATTCTGATGGAAGATGTACAGACAGTGTTTTTGCTCACCGATGGACAACCGACTATGGGCAAGCGAACTGCGACCTCCGATATTCTCAATGAATTAGGTCGTCTCAATCGCGACATTCGCATTCAAATTAATACCATTGCCGCAGGCAGTGCGGCCGCCGACTTCATGCGTGAACTAGCAGAAGCTTCAGGCGGTGAAGCAGTAGACCTAACTAAGAAAAAGTAATTCCTTTAATTAGGAATCACCGCATGCTTCTCGCACACTTCATATAAGGCCGGAAGCAATGTTCGTATTTCATCACGACCTTCGGCCTTCAACAAAATAACTTGGCGAAAGCGGTTCTTAACTTTTTCAATTGGCGGTGGCGCAGGCCCCAACATACGCACGCCAGGAGCAATTTGAGATTCTCCTGTTGGCGCATCTAGGCCACCGGCAATCCGTAATTTTTCCGCCACCGCTAGTGCTTGAGCATGGGCACGCTCACGGTCCTGCGCTTCAATTTGAATCTTGACCATCTGTGCAAATGGCGGATACCCCCACTGCTCGCGCTCCTTCATTTCTTCTTTAGCAAAAGCAAAATAATCGTGCTTGGCCGCGGCGCGAATTGAAAAATGTTCGGGGATCCACGTTTGCACCACAACTTTTCCGCCGAGGTGGCTACGCCCAGCACGCCCTCCAACTTGGGCTATCAAATCGAAACATCGTTCGGCGGCGCGAAAGTCGGGATGATGAAGAGCAGTGTCGGCATCAAGAACTCCGACCAGCGTCACGTCATGGAAGTCCAATCCCTTGGCAACCATTTGAGTACCCAACAATATGTCGTATTTGCCAGCGGCAAAATCACCCAACAACTCTTCGTAGGATTCGCGGCGCACCATGGTGTCGCGATCCATACGCGCGATGCGAATGCCGGGAAACATTCGATTAATAGTTTGCTCGGCTCGCTCAGTCCCTACCCCGACTAAAGAAATTGGCTCTTCGCAATCTTGACAGCTGGTTGGGATCGGCCACTCTTGCATGCAATAGTGGCATAGAGCCCGCTCGCGCCAACGGTGATAAGTCATTGCCACGTCGCACTGTCCACACTTGACCGTCGAACCGCAAGTCCGGCAATGCCATGCCGGCGCAAAGCCGCGACGATTCAAAAACAAAATCGCCCGTTCGCCGCGGCCAAAACACTGCTCCATAGCTCGCGCCAGTGGATCAGAAACTACCAGCCAATTTTTCTTGTCGGGTTTTTCCAAACGCATATCGACCACTTCCACTGGCGGCAAAGCACCACCGGCAACACGTTTGGACAACTCGAGTAAATGTAATTCGCCGCGTTCTGCCGCAGCAAAAGTCTCCAAAGCGGGAGTTGCCGAACCAAGCACACAGACTGCGCCGGTTAGATGAGCCAACTCGCGGGCCGCATCGCGCGCGTGATAACGCGGAGTCGATTCCTGCTTGAAAGAAGATTCGTGCTCCTCGTCCAACACAATCAAGCCCAAATCCTTTATGGGAGCAAACAGCGCTGAACGCGCACCAACAACCACTCGTAAACGACCTTCACGCAAGGCAACCCATTGGTCGTGGCGTTCAGCGTCAGTTAGACCTGAATGCAATACCGCAATCTCCTTGCAGCGTGCGCGAAAGCGCGAAACCGTTTGCGGGGTAAGCGCAATTTCTGGCACCAAAATGATGGCACCTCGGCCCTGCTCTAAACACTTGGCCAAGGCGTGCAAATAAACTTCGGTCTTGCCTGAACCGGTTATTCCATGTAATAAAAAATCAGCATGCTTGCGCGATTCAAGACTCGCATTTACTTGACGAACACATTCCGATTGAGCGTCGGTCAGCTGCGGTGGCTGATCTTTTGGAACTTCAACCCCTGCAAAGGGATCAAAAACTTGATGGCGACGGCCGAACTTAAGCAAGCCCTTTTTCGCCAAGCTATCAAGCGGCGATTTCGATAAGCCGGTTCGGTTTAAGAAGTCTCGCACTTCAACCGGCCCGCCTGCTTGCTGCAACCACGCCAAAGCTTTTTCCTGTTTGGGCCAACGCTCGGCCAATTCTTGCAACTCTTCGTCTTCCGGCATCTTCACCAACTCAATTGTTGAAATAGTGCGACGACCACGGTTTTTGCGCAAGGCCGCCGGCAACATCGCCGCCAAAGCTTGGCCCCACGAACAAAAAGAACTATCGGCGATGAAACGACCCAAGCGTAATAAGGCCGGAGTTACTAATGCTTGATTATCCAAAAGCAGGGTGATGTCTCGCACCCGAGCTGGGTTCAAACCGGTTGGTATGTGTGGGTCAATCCCCACAATTACACCAACCATTTGGCGGGTACCAAATGGCACTTGAACGCGACAGCCCTCTTCAACTTCACCAAAACATTCAGGGATTCGATAACTGAACTCGCGGCGAACAGGGGTGTCCAGGGCCACGCGTGCATACTTGCCACCTGGCACCTCAAACAAAAAGCCCTGTTGTTCAGACATGCCGAGTCATTGTAATAAGACGTGATACTATCCGTAACGTTACTGTATTTATTCCTGACTTTGTTGTCCCCCATCAGCTAATGCCGCCCGCCGACCCCTTTGATTTCCGTACCCCGACCACCCTCCTAAGTGGTTGGCTCGGCGCCGGAAAAACCACTTTGCTAAATCGCATTCTCAACACTTCAAGCGGTCAACGCTTTGCGGTTTTAGTTAACGAGTTTGGCGAAATCGGTGTCGACCAACGACTGGTAGTGCGCTCCGATGAAAACATTGTTGAACTTTCAAACGGATGCGTTTGTTGTGCGGTACGCGGCGACCTCGTCAAAACCTTAAAACGACTGCAAGCGCGGCGTGGATTTGGTTTACTTCCGGCGCGCAAATTTGATCGAGTTTTACTTGAAACTACCGGCGTGGCCGAACCCGCCCCACTCTTACGAAGTTTTTTGGTCGAAGAAGATATCGCAGCTCGTTATCGCATTGACGCGGTAATCACCATGGTCGATGCCCTGCACGTCGAGCGCGCCATCAATGACTCCGCCGCCGCTCACGACCAAATTGCCTTAGCCGATTTGTTGGTACTCAATAAAATTGATTTGGTTTCGGAGCAAGACTTAGCAAACTGCCAGCAACTTATTTCCACGATTAATCCCGCGGCCACAGTTGTTTCATGTACGCAAGCTGAAGTCAGCTTGGACGATATTTTTGCCGAACGCCCAATGCGTAAGCTCGCTGAAATTGAAAAACTCAGTCAGCAGAGTCCGGGCCAAGGGCACCAAGGATTAAGCTCAGTCAGCTTAACTAGCGACATCGCCCTCGACCCTTTGCGCGCAGAGCTTTGGTTCAATTCAATTGCCAGCGCCCATAGTGGTGAATTAGTGCGCTGGAAAGGATTTCTAAACTTGGACGGGCATGCCGAACAAGCAATTCTTCAGGGCACTTATGAACTCTTTAACGTTGCGGCCGGCCCAGCTTGGGGCGAGCAAGCGCGCCGTACTGAATTAGTTTTTATCGGTCGCAATTTAAATAAAAAATCGCTAGCCCGTGGTTTACAGGCTAGCGAAATAAATAGCTAATAGCTATTTAGCAAAGACTACTTAGCGCAGCTATCGCAGTCTTTTCCCAATGCTTTAGCATCGGCACAGCATTGAGCAGCTTTCTTTTCAGTTTCGCACTTTGCCTTATCGCAAGCGCCTTCGCCAGCGCACTCAGCTTTCTGCTCAGTAGTGCAATCGGTGCAATCGCTAGCACATGCACTCTTGTCAGCGCACAAGTTCGCACATGCAGGCATGGCAATTAAAGTTAGGGCAACAATGCCCATTAGGAATTTTTTCATTTTTAGTCTCCGGGTTGGTTGGGGTCAGGAAGCGCGATTAACGCTTCGAGTAATGAGTCTTCAAGATTATCGCGTTGCCAGTCATTTAAGTGAACCGCTTTATTTAATTCATCGCGTGTACGTGGCAACGATTTAGCCAATTCTTCAAGGTGACGACGGTGCATTAGACGTTCACTTGGCAAACCCAGCTGGTCAGCAATTTTCTTGCGCCACTTGCGCATAGTGTCGCGGTTTTCGCGTTGGATTTTATATTGCTGGCGTTCTTCTGAACTAAGTTTAGGTGGCACATGAGATTCCACGGTTTGCCCAGCGGCAGCGGCCAAAGCATCCAAAATATCTTGACCATTACGCTTGGCCAGATTCCAGCCAACTCCACGCATGCCAGCCAATTCTTTGACCGTGGTTGGCGGCCGCTTGGCGATATCAATGACAGCATCATTCGGCATTACTCTAAATACTGGCTTATCCAATTGAATGGCAAGTTCTTCACGCCAGCGGAATACTTCACGCAAACGCGCGGCCGCGGCGGGTTCTAACTGTCGCGCACCTTTTAATTTTTTCCAACGCGAAAAATCAGGAGCGCGCGGAGAAAGAATTTCACGTTCTTGTCGGCGAAATTCACCTTCGGCGGCACCAGTCATGCCTTTCTCTTCCAACTCAGCCATTAACTTACTATGCAAATCCGGGAGAAAGTGAGTATCGATTTGCGCATAAGCGAGCTGCGATTCGGTCAGCGGTCGCTTGCCCCAATTTGAGCGTTGCTCCTTTTTCGACAATTTCATTCCATAATAGGATTCAATTAAGGCCGCCAGCCCGGTTTTTTCATGTTGCAATAAGGTCATGGCAACTTGAGTATCAAACAAGCCGCGCAAATCAACATCCAAGTCCTTCTTGAGCAACATCAAATCAAATTCGGCGGCGTGCAAGATGGTGGGAAATTCGGGATCGGCCAACAAGTGATTAATCGCTTTGAGGTCTTCTCCTAAAGCAAGTGGGTCAACTATCCAATCTTGGCCATTGGCAGTAACTTGCAGCAGGCACAAAGCATCGGTGTAGGCATAAAAAGAATTCGATTCAGTATCGATTCCGAAATATCCAGCGCTCTCCCACTCGGTGATGGCTACCGCCAGTTCATCGGCAGTCGAAATTATTTTTACGGGCGACCAATCGGCCGGAATGCGGTTTGGCATGGGTATCTGGGTGATTTGCCGCCGATGGGCGACAATGCTCTTGGTTTAAGGAATTCGCGGTGGTGATGCGTTTGTGACGAAAAACTCACGGGTGGCTTATTGTAATCATGCGATGAATCAGCGCCTCCCCTTGTTAATCACGCTAATTGCTGGACTGTTTGCAATCCAGCTTGGATGGTGGGGATTACAACTTTGGCACAAGGGAGATGAGGTATATCAGAGTGACTATAACTCGTTAATCGAGCGCCAACAGTTCGAGACTAAAATTTCTGGAGAGGCCCAGCTAAATATGCGCGACTTGCGAGCACTTGAAGAGCGCCGCCACAGGCATCGGGTGATGGTCATCGGCGAGGGCAGTTTCTTTTTACTGCTATGGGGATTTGCAGTTTGGTTTTTATTAAGAACTGCCCGCCGCGATCGTCAGTTAGTACTGCAAGAATCAAATTTCCTGCACTCGGTAACGCATGAGTTTCGTTCACCCTTGCAAGCATTACGCTTGGCCGTGGAATCATTGCAGCGTCGCCCAGACCCAACGCGCGCTATTGAATACGGCAAAATGATGGTCGAGGATATTGGCCGCTTGGAATCCTTGGTTGACAATGTGCTCTTAGTTGGACGGCTTGATGCGCGCGCTTTAAATCCGCAAATCAGTTCTATTGATTTAAGTCGTGCGATTAACATTTCCATCAAGGCCTGGAAACATAGCAACCCGGCATTTGAAAATTTACTGTCGATAAAAATTGCTGACGATATTTATGCAGAAGCCGATCCGGCCGCCTTCAATCCAATCATTCATAACTTGCTAGACAATGCCCGCAAGTATGGTGAAGGCAGCCAAATTAACGTCACTCTCAAATCCCATAATGGATTGGCAGTTTTAGACGTTAGCGATAAAGGCGTGGGTTTTTCAGCAAAACAACAAACACGATTGTTTGAACGGTTTTGGCGCGCTGGCGATGAGCGTGTGCGCACTTCACCAGGCACCGGACTGGGTCTTTACTTAGTCGCCGAACTTGTCCACGCCCAAGGTGCCACAATTAATGCCCACTCCCCCGGCACCGGAAATGGTGCGTGCTTTAGCATCAAGTGGGCAACCACAACTTCCCATGAGTAAACGAATCCTAGTAGTAGAAGACGAACCACGCATTCAACGCCTGGTCTGCGATAACCTTGAAGCCGAGGGCTATAAGGTGATTGCCGTAGACAATGGCGAATCTGGTCTTGAACAAGCGCGCAGCGATGGCGTCGATTTAATTTTGTTGGATGTGATGTTGCCAGGCATTGACGGCTTTGAAGTTTGCCGCCGCTTGCGCGAGGAAGGAGTACGCACGCCAGTGTTATTCTTAACTGCCCGCGACTTGCCGCGCGACCGCGTTGCCGGATTACACGCCGGCGGTGATGACTACCTAGTCAAACCATTTCACCTCGATGAATTGCTTGCACGGATTGAAGCAATTTTGCGCCGCGCTGGCTGGAATAGCACTACTGTCGAGGCCAAAATTAAAATCGGCCAAGGTTGGGTTGATTTAGAAACTCACGAAGCTTGTGCAATTGATGGCACAATTGAAACTTTGCCGCGCAAAGAATTAGGCATCTTAAGAATGTTAATCGAGGCCCGTGGCGGCATTGTTAGTCGCAACGAAATCCTCGACAAAATTTGGGGCACCGAAGCTGATCCGACTCCGCGCACAGTGGACAATTTCGTGGTGCGTTTACGCAAACGTTTTGAACAAAATGCAAACGACCCCGCGCACCTATTAACAGTGCGCGGGGTCGGGTATCGCCTGAAATAGCTTTAGAAGCTTAAAACTCCGGCGTAACCTTGCGGGCCTGATGGTACGTTTTTACCTTCAACGTGAATCCAGTAAGTTCCACCTTGAGGATTGTTCAACAAGATTTGCTCAATGCTGTTCTTCGCGTCTTGAGTTGTTGGATTAGCAGTTGCAGTTCCATCTGTAGTGTTCAAAATACCACCATGGTAGATGGTTCCATCAGGTGCGCGTAGACGCAAGTTGATGTCGTTCACTACTGGGTTGGAAGCGTTGGCAGCACCAGGCTCATCAGAAAATGCTAGAGTCAAACGCAATTCACTTTTGCCAGCAGGCAGCGTGAATGAGAAGTACTTGTTGTCGCCCGTGTTCAAGCCATTGGCATGCGGGATATCAGCAACGTAATTACGACGAGCATCATTTACAAAGTACATTGAGTTATCCAACAAGATGCGACCATAAGCTTCTTTGTTGCCCATGTAACCGGAGATTCCAGTCATGTTGACTGAACTATTGACGAGCATCGCGCGTAGCAATGCACCAGAAGGAGTAAAGCCATCGGCGGCGATTGGCGAACCACTTGGGTACCAACCATCTTCAAAGTATTGTTTAATCAAAGCTGCGCCACCAGTCACAACTGGGCAAGCCATTGATGTTCCACACATGGAAGTAGTTCCACATGATGCGGTAGATGCCGAAGTTGTTGAACAACCAGGGGCGAATACTTCAGGCTTACGGCGACCATCTGCAGTTGGGCCAACCCCACCACTTCCGTGGTTTTCCGGGTTAGTCTTTGAAGCGGCAGCAACTGCCAAAACGTTTTTAGCGTTCTCTGGGTTCTTAGCTTTTGAGCCGTTAGTTTCCGCAAAGCAAACTAAACCATCTTCGTTGTCGTGCGAGTATGCATCGATGTCACGACACCAGTTGTCGTATGAAGTTGTCCAATCGTTACCCCATGAATTCGTGTGAAGTCGTCCACCATTGTTGTGGGCGTTGTTCAACCATGTATCAAGTGAGTTACTTCCGGGGAAACCTGATTGGTGAACCAACCATGCGCCGGGCGCCATTCCATTATTAGCGGTCGAACCATTTACGGGCTCGCGGTCACCAACCGCTGAACCGGCAGTGTGAGTTCCGTGTGAGTCTTGGCCTGAACCACTACCCATCCACTTAATCTTGCGGTGATTTGAACCAACCGCAGCACCGCTTGGATCGTCAAAGTAGCAAGAGCTTTCTTTAACGCGGCCATCAATGTGACCAACAGTTACGCCTTCGCCGCGAATGCCTTTATCCCAAATTTTGGTGTCTCCATTGTTGTACGTTTGGATTACCCATTTAGATTTATCATTGCGTTGTTGCGCAATTGCGTTTTCTTGAATCCAACGTACGCCGTGCATGCGCGCCAGAGCCACAACTTCTTGTTGGTTAGCGCGAACCAAGGCGCGCAAGTAGCGAGCTGTTGAATTGGTTTCGAGAATTTGGATGTCAAGCGCGCGGATTACGTCTTCTTGCTCAGACAAATCTTGGTCAGGCCAAAATTCAAGCGCAACTTGCATACGGCCATCAGTAGCGAACTCAATTGTTCCCCAAGTGCCCAATTCTGGGTCAACTTTGTATGCCGGGTGAGCAGGAATCACCATTAAGGCGTGGGCGTTAATGGTTGGAACTTCGGTCGCAGGAATGCGCGCTTCGAAACCATTGTGCGGCAGGTAATCAAAAACCTGGCCGCCATGCTGATAAACCAGTTCCTTGAGCTCTGCCCAATTAGATTCGCCGGCCTGGACATAGTAATAACCGGCGTTGGTGGCCTCAGGAAGGGTGTAGCCAAGTTGGCCAACTGGAGCTTGAGGGCGACCCCATCGGCTGTCCCAATCGAGGGTTTTTAAGGCCAAACGGGTCGGTTCGAGATAGCGGTTGGTCTGCTCCAAAGGGAGCAGATCTCCGCCTTGGAGTGGGACACTTGGTGAAAGTGCTAGTGCGAGGCTGACTAAAATCATCTTAAGTCTTTGTAAGGTTGGTGGTTACGGCTTTCAGGAAAAGCCTTTACGAGGGGTGTTCTTGCCATTTTTTGACGTGGCAATCTACAAAGTAGTTCCCAATTACGGCCAGTAATCTAAGCCTAATGTATATTTCGGCCAATTATTGCTAATTCCTGTGACTTTTATAAGGCATAATGAATGTAGAGGAAGTAAAGCCCCTTGGCTTGTTTCCTTGATTGGGGTGGATTTCACCTAGCGGATCAAGTTCTGCTCCCCCAGTGGTGACCTAAGAGGAACATACTCCACACTTAGACCGTCACAAAAATACCCCTCCCCACCCTCAAAACCCCAAAACCATAAAGCAATCATGAAAACTCCCCGCTGGATTGCCTCAGCCATAGCCGGCGTACTACTTGTAAGTGGTGCAATTGCATGCATTGAGGCCCTTGATCTTCAGAAGATGGTTGACCGTACCGATGCTGCCGTTCATGGCACCATCACCAATGTCAGCTCTGTTCTTTTCGCCCCGGAAACTAACGACCGGCGCATCTACACCGTCATAACTGTTGAAGGCACAGACCTTTACACTGGCGAACCACGCACTATCGAAGCTGCATTCCTCGGCGGCACCTACCAAGGTGAGTCGATGCTTGTGACTTGCATGCCGGCGCCTGGCGATTACCGCTTGGGCAATGAGGTTTTAGTGTTTAGCGCTCCCGTTGAAGGATGGGGCCCTGAAGTAGACCGCTGCGTTTATGCCGCCATGGGTGGAATTTTCCGCACGGTTAAGAGCCCACGTGGCACCGTATTCCTTGGCAAAGGTGAAGACACCGCCATTGAAAACAACACCCGCCTGCGTGATTTGCTTCCAGCAATCGCCCAAGCTCAACGTGTTCAGGAGGTCAAGTGATGAAAAATACTCTTCGACTTTCTCTCGGCGTTCTACTGGTCGCCGGCTCTGTAACTTTTGTTGTACCTGAAGATGCAAGCGCATGGTCAACCATTGGCGGAAGCTTAGGTTTGACTCAACGTGACTTCAGAATCTACGACGATTTCCAAGACTCAACTTGCCACGACAACACCACCGAGCACGTCAACTGGCCGCAGTACACCGAAGTGGAATTGTCCGCTTGGAAAGCTGGCGCCGAATGGGGTTCATTGCCGTTTGGCGATGGCTCTGGTGATGGCACCCAAAGCCTCGTCGGCGATGGCGCCGCCAACTTCAACTTTGTTTGGGGTGGTAACGCTGGCAATACCGGTGGCTTTAACGGCAACATCATTTCACCGATTGGTGGATCAAGTGGCGGCGTTTTGGCGTACTGCGAAACTCCAATCTCTGATGGTTGGCGAATTCGTTTTTACGAGTCATGGACTTGGGACGATGGTCCAGATAGCGTTCCAAACGCACGCATGGACTTCCAAGGTGTTGCGACTCACGAACTTGGCCACTCACTTGGCTTAGGTCACTCAAACAGTAGCTCTGCAACAATGGGTGCCTACGCATCTGGTAATGGCGTTTCTGACCGTTCGATTGCTTCGGATGACATTGCTGGAATTCAACAGGGTATTTACGGTGCTATGAGTTCAAGCATGCCGCGCATTGATTCGCTTGGTGGTTCTTTGAACGCCGGTGGAACTTTGGTAATCGTTGGTCAAAACTTCAGCTCAAGCGGTAACGAAGTTTGGTTCAACAACAATGGCACCAGTGCTAGCGGCCCTGATGGCGACCCCGTTAAAGTTACTGGTCTTAGCAGTAGCAATGGTGGTACTCAAATTTCTGTGACCATTCCTTCAAGTGGAATTGAAGGTGGCTCGATTCACGTCAAGAGCAGTGGTTCAGGAAATAGTGCTTTGTCTGAAGGTCATCCATTCGATATGGGTGGCGGACAGCCCGGTCTGAATACCATCCGTTTAACTGGACCAACCTCAGCCATTCCTGGTTTTGCGTCAATCTTCGATTTCACAAATGCGCCGGCCAACACTCCGGTTTACATGTTGTGGAGTTTGACCAACACTGGTTCGACCATCTTTGGTCATACCTTTGATCTTGGAAACTGGAACGTCCTAACCAACGTAACTTCTGATGCAACTGGTGCAGGTTCGATCACAGTGCCAGTGCCTTCTGGAGCGTCTGGAATGTCGGTTTACCTTGAACTTGGTTGCGATGACAATGGCACCATTTACGATTCAAACGCAATGCATGTGAATGTTCTCTAATTCACTAAGCGTTTAATCGCAGCGGCCGGCTCACTTAACGGTGGGTCGGTCTTTTTATTTAAGTGAGCGGATATTTTTGGCCGATGAATATTTGCCATGAGTAATCACTCACAATCCATTCACCAAGCGCGCGTCTTTCAAGAAGAAGGACGCTTCTTTGCGGCAACCGATTTATTGCTCCAAGTTTTCAGAAACACACCGGAGGATCCAGAGGTCGCCTTTGAATTGGGTGCCGTCCTGCACGCCGCCGGCGATAGCCAAAATGCTCTTACGTTTTTGTTGAGAGCTCATCACGTTGACCCGAGTAATGAAAGCACAGTTGCTGAATTAGTTCAGGTACTGCGCCAATTGGAAAGAGATGACGAAGCTGCGCATTTATTATTGGCTGGCGTGGATGCCGGCGCTGACGCTTTTTTGATTGCCGAAAAATTGGCCGCTTAGTTATTCATGTTCACCTTCTTGGTGAACCATCGAAACTCCGGCCACGTCCAACAACACTGCTGCTGGATCAATACTTCCGCCAGCGGATGTTGCATGCAAAGATATTTGTATTTCCCATGCATCTTCAGTGTAATCAGTCACGATTAATCTCTCGACGCGATGGCCGTTAGCACGTAATACGTCAGCAAGTTCCTCAACCAAGCCTGGGCGAGGAGAAGCTACAACTTCTAATACGCGGCGCTTTATAGAGCGGAGGATTTTGCGTTCGATTGGCGAGAAAACCAAAAGCACTAGCATGATTACGCCGGTGGCGAGCATTGCTTCTTCAATTAGTCCAGCGCCGACGGTTAAGCCAAGGCCAGCCACTGCCCATAGAACTGAGGCCGTGGTCAGACCGTGGACGGTAAGTCCGGTGCGCAGGATGACACCCGCGCCCAAAAAGCCCATTCCACTCACAACCTGAGCAGCGATGCGACCAGTGTCGTGGAATTCTTTTCCGCCAGCGACTCGTTCGCTCAAAATCATAATCAGCGCCGAAGCCACTGCGAGCACTGTCAAGGTGCGGAACCCGGCCGGGTGGCCGCGAACTTCACGCTCAATCCCAACAATAGCCCCAATCCCGGCGGCAAGGAACAGGCGCTGGCCGGCGATGATTAAGCTAGGGTCTAAGTTAAGGAGGTCGAACATTTGTCGCGAGAAGTCTATCATTAAAAGAATGGAAAAGCCGAGCGCAGATTGTGAACATTGCGGATACCAGTTGGACAACTTCGCAGAGGCTCTCGAAGCCTTGGAGGGCGGCGGGAACTGTATGTTGTGCGGCGGGCTAATCGATAGGAAATCACTAGAGATTTTGGTGGACAGCTTCAGTGACGAGCAAGTCTCAGAAGAAGGCAGCCAACGCTTTGAGAATGAGGGGGAATTGTTGGATGAAGAAGAATTATTAGACGGTCCGCAGGATTTTGGGGATGAAGGCGAGGATGAGGAAGACCGACTCTGACCCTATCCGTTGGGTCACCCAAGTTTGGATCTTATTAAAAGATAAAACTTTAAGAATAAAAGATGGTTCGAAGCTAGAGCTGGAAAGACCCGTTTTCCTATCCTCTTTCCTAACAAGACCTTAGTGCCGTTTTTTCGGAAAGTGACCCACCTGATGGGATCAGAGTCCAGTTTTTTCAAGAAACCCCTGATTTTTTCCTCCATTAAGATAGGTGGTACAGCAACTTTGCCATGCCCCGCTCCTAATCATGAAATTCCTACCACTACTCCTGCTCCTGCTTTCGAGTTTTTCTTCCATTAACTCGCAAACTGAAACTGCTAAAGAACCAGTTTACATTTACCTTTTCTGTCATACGGAAGATCACATTAATCTTTCTCTCTCAGAGGAACGATTCACACGAATTGTGCCCATGCTTGAAAATCTACAAGAAACCCATCCTCAGTATCGGCCCAGTGCTAACTTTCAATTTTTTGGAGCTGATAGTGAAACATTTAGTGCTAGCACCATTTCCTTGGTCAAAAATAGCCCCGCAGTCACACTTGGCTACCATGGCGCCCATGAGCCGACCTATTCATTTAATCCTATTGGAAACATCAATTACCAAGCTGCTTCTTGGCTGGAGATTCAAGATGCTATGTATTCCCACCTCAATCATCACCGACATTTAACAAGAGGGATAATTGATCCATTTAATGACGGCGCCTTAGCCAAAACCACATCAGTATTTGGAGACCCAAATGTGGTCTCGGGCTTAGAAAGTTTTGATCCTGCGCGCGCTCATGCAATCGACAAAACCGACCCTGAAGCCACTCTGTTTGGGTATTCAGCCCATATCCCTAATCCTCCCCCCAATTATTTTTACGGGGTTCGGACTTTTTCAACCCTACTATGCCCCACCCCCAAACATCCCACCCAAGTATGGGCAGCAAGACACCATATGCGCCTATCTGGCACCGATGGCAGCGGCAACTTTGACTCCCGATGCATGGATGGAGTTGCTTCTTTACAAAGTAAGATTGCTCTACTTGATCGCAGCCACCCGAATGTCATGATGGTTGGAATTGGCGTCAAGTTTATCTACGCAAAAACATCTCCAACGTCGTATGCCTACGACCACCCACTACAGCCCGAACTACCGCCGGGAGAAATTAATGACAGAGTGTTAATTGAAACTCATTACACAAATACCGAGGATGTTCTTGACTGGCTTGTCAATGATTTCTTTCCACTCAACCCTGGCAGTCGCTTTTTGCCAATTGAAGATTTCACCTATGCCTTTTCCTTGTTAAATGGTGAAGAGATTGAACGTGATCATCTGTTTGGTCTTGCACAAGATCTAATCGACAATTGGGACACCACCTCATCCCCATCAACTCCACCCATATTTGCCCAACACCAAGGAGCATACCTTTCACTTAGCGACATGCTCCAGTGCATGGTCGGAATGGTGGATGGATTTGGAACCCAACTTCAAGCTAGCGTCACTTTAAATCGAGCCATAGGGCCGACCACCCCGACCGTTCCATCATCTGGGAATTTATCAGTAGATCCTTATGACTTGATCACAACTATCAATCTACTGCATACAGACCTCAACTCATCTACTTGGATTGACCAACCAAGCTACCAGATTCCCCATGAATTAACTGTTGGTTCAGTCACCGTAAATGCCGCTGAGTTTCTTTACCTGTGCGCCCAACTGTTTCTGGAATTAAAGGACGGGCAGATGCCGCTGGTGGTAACGGCTCCAGCATCCAACATGATTGATCCGCAACTGCAAACTGCCCAAGACTCGGTATCTAACCTTAGCGCTAAATGGCCTTACCTTGATTGGGATCTTAAGCCCGCAATCCTGAATGGGTTTCCACCACGGCTCTCTTTTGTGGGAGACCCTGTTGCAGGTGGCAGTATCGATATTCACTTAACCGATGACCCAGGAAGTGAGGCCATAGTTGCAATTGGCCCAAACACAACCAGTCACATTATCCCTGGCGTAGGATTACTTGAGGTGCTGCTAAAGAATGCGGTTCTTCTACCTAGCCAAAACTTAGCTAGAGATTGTTTCACCACTTGGCAAGTTTCAATTCCTGCCTCATTTCATGGCAATGCCTACGCCCAAGCACTCTCAACCAAAAACAACAAAAAGGAACTCTCCAACTTATTAACCATTTCTGTCCCTTAACTCTCACAAGACTCTGACCCTACCCATTGGGTCACCCAAGTTTGGATCTTGTTTAAAGATAAAACTTTAAGAAGAAAAAATGGTCCGAGGCTAGAACTGGAAAGAGCAGTGCTCCTATCCTCTTTTCTAATAAGACCTTAGTGTCATTTTTTTCGGAAAGTGACCCAGTGGTTAGGGTCAGAGTCCATTACTGCCATCTAGGCAGTCCTCCACTGGCACATCGCTTGCTACTTCTCCCCTAACTCATGCCCTACCGCATTCTCATTGCCGACGATTCATCTGATTCTCGCCGGGCGCTTGCCGCTCTGCTTGATCGTGCTGGTTTTGTCGTGGAGCAGGCTGAGAACGGTTCAGATGCGCTAAACCGCTTAACGGAAATGAGTTACGACCTGTCGCTGCTCGACATGCACATGCCTTCCTTGACTGGAATTGAGGTAATCACTCAAATCCACGATCGTGGAATCACCGTGCGGAGCATCCTCATGACAGGTCATCCATCGCGGGCCATCGAAGCCGCCGCACTTGAGGCCGGCGCCCTGGCCCTGCTCCGGAAACCAATCCCCGCCGAAATCCTCCGGATTACGGTCCAACGAATCATCTGTGAGATAAACGAATAAGAGAACCATGGCCAAAACCGCCAACAAAGTTGCCATCCGCCCACTCGGGGACAAAGTCCTCGTCAAGCGTACCCAAGCTGAAGAAACCACCGCCGCGGGAATCATCCTGCCCGGCTCAGCCCAAGAAAAGCCTAAAGAAGGCACCATCATCGCCCTCGGCGACGGCCGTCAATTAGAAGACGGCGGACGCACCGAGTTCACCGTTTCAAACGGCGATCGCGTGCTTTTCACCTCCTACGCTGGCACCGAAGTCAAGTGGGATAACGAGGAATACTTAATCCTCTCCGAAGAGGACATCCTCGGCATCATCGGCTAACTCGACAAAAAACCACTACCTAAGGAATAAAAATCATGGCCGCTAAAAAAATTGCCTATAACCAAGATGCCCGCGAGCACATTCGCAACGGTGTCAAAAAACTCGCCGCCGCCGTCAAGGTCACCCTTGGCCCCCGCGGTCGCAACGTAATCATCGAGAAATCATTCGGCACCCCGACCGTCACCAAGGATGGCGTTTCAGTGGCACGCGAAGTTGAGCTCGAGGACAAGTACGAAAACATCGGCGCGCAACTCGTGCGCCAAGTTGCATCACGCACTTCTGATGTTGCCGGCGATGGAACCACTACCGCCACCGTGCTCGCCGAGGCCATCTTCGAAGAAGGCCTTCGTTCAGTAACTGCCGGCGCTAATCCAATCGAGCTAAAGCGCGGAATGGAAGCAGCCATCAAAACCGCTTGCGACTTCTTGCTTAAAAAGAGCAAGAAAATCAAAGACATTTCTGAGATTGAACAAATTGGCACCATCGCTTCCAACAATGATCCGGAAATCGGCAGTAAACTTGCCGAAGCTTTCGAGCGCGTTGGCAAAGACGGCGTAATTACCGTTGAAGAGGGTCGTTCACTAGATACTGAAATTCAGTGGGTTGAGGGAATGCAGTTCGACAAGGGTTACTTGTCACCGCACTTTTCAACTGACACTGAACGAATGGAATGCATCATGGAAGATCCATACATCCTCATGTTCGAGAAGAAAATCTCAAACGTGCGCGACATGCTTCCAGTTCTCGAGGAAGTTGCCAAAAGCGGCAAGCCCTTGCTAATCATTGCCGAGGACATTGAAGGCGAAGCACTCGCAACCCTCGTGGTTAACAAAATGCGCGGCATCTTCAAGTGCTGTGCCGTTAAAGCTCCTGGCTTTGGCGACCGTCGCAAGGCCATGCTCGAAGACCTCGCCGTGCTAACTGGTGGCGCCGCGCTAATGGAAGACATGGGCCACAGTCTTGAAAAAGCAACTGTTGAAGATCTTGGAACCGCCAAGCGCGTAGTTGTAACTAAAGACGACACCACAATCGTTGAAGGCGCCGGCAAAACAAATGCCATCAAAGCGCGCATGGGCCAAATCAAAAACGAAATCGACAACGCCGGTTCCGATTATGACAAGGAAAAACTTCTCGAACGCCAAGCCAAACTAGCTGGCGGAGTTGCGGTACTAAACGTTGGCGCAGCCACCGAAGCCGAAATGAAAGAGAAGAAAGCACGTGTTGAAGATGCACTTCACGCAATTCGTGCAGCAGCCGAAGAGGGAATCCTACCCGGCGGTGGCACTTCACTGATTCGCGCCCAAGCAGAAATTGCCAAGCTCGATCTTGACGGTGACCAAAAGTTCGGCGCTGAAATCATTCGCCGTGCACTTGAAGCACCAATTCGCCAAATCGCCGCCAACGCTGGCATCGATGGTTCAATCGTGGTTGACCGCGTGCGCGCCGAAAAGACTTTTGCCAAGGGCTTCAACGCCGCAACTGGCAATTACGTCAACTTGGTTGAAGATGGTGTCATCGACCCAACTAAGGTCGTGCGCTCAGCACTGCAAAACGCTTCATCAGTTAGCACCTTGCTCCTAACCACTGAAGCTTTGGTTACTGAAATCAAAGAAGACGTTGTCCCACCAATGCCCGGTGGCGACATGGGTGGCATGGGCGGAATGGGTGGCGGTATGCCCGGCATGGGCGGAATGGGTTTCTAGAAATCCTATCCACCAATTCGGCATCGCCGAAACTGACGGCAACTCCCTCCACGGAGTTGCCGTTTTTCATTTCCACATATAAAAATCGTGGCTACAATCTAAACGGCCCCTCCTGCCGTGACTTGGAGACCATTGAAGAGGCGGTAATTCGCCGTGTATTAGCAGAAACTGACGGCAACGTCTCTGCCGCCGCTCCGCTACTTGGCTTGAGCCGTGGCTCACTAAGGGGCAAATTAGTTAAGCACAATATTTCCAACGGCTAAAAGCAGCCAACAGGCCAGTTTTAGCCACCACGCTGGCGGCCGCCACAATCGCCTAAGTGTATTCATTATAAACACTTAAAGGTAAAGGTCTCCCAAAATGCTTACAACATATTGGCGATCGTACCGTTTTAGAATTGCAACTTGAGACGCTTGCCGAGCTCGGCATCGAAGATGTTTGCGTAGTAGTTGGCCATCAAAAGGAATTAATTCTTGATTGCCTTAAACAATTTCCACGCGCCACCGCAATTGAAAATATCCGCTACGCTGAAACCAATAGTCTTTACTCTCTTTGGTTATGCCGGCGTTGGGTACGCGGTGCTTTTGTTTGCATGAATGCCGACGTCTTAGCTCATCCAAATATCTACCGCGAGATTTTAAATTCGAACAAAACTGCGGTCGGTTGTGACCGCTCATCTGGCCATGAAGATGAACACATGAAAATTGAAGTTTCCAATGGTCGAGTTGTCGCAATGGGCAAAGCCCTCGATTCTAAAAAAGCCTGGGGTGAAAACGTCGGCATCGTTTCATATAACGAGAAAGGCTCTCGGAAAGTGTTCCGAGTGGCTCAAGAAATAATCGAACAAGGTGGAGAAAACTGCTGGTCCCCAGCAGCTCTCGACCAATTAGCCAGAGAGGATCAACTCAAAATTAAAGCTGTTGACATCACTGGCTTGCCGTGGACTGAAATTGACTTCCCAGAAGATTTGGAAACCGCGCGCTTCCAAGTTTGGCCACGAATCATCGCCTCACTTCCACGTCCACAAACCGCCGTAGCAGCCCTGTAAAAAACCATGACCAACCAACCAACAAGAATCCTTTTTACTGGCTACGCACCAGTCCACTTTGTGTGCTTTCTTCCGCTTTACCAAAAGCTAATCAACGAGCCAAATGTTGAAATATACGTTTCCGGTGGCTTGCGTGAAAAGCAGGAAGACGGGAATCACAAGTTCCATTTAATGGCGATGTACCGTCCGTTTGGCATTCCAGCTGAACGCATGTTAACGATGACTGAAATCGCCAACATGGACTTTGACATTCTGTTCGCCAGCAACACCAAAATGTTGGAGCCACGGAGTGTAAAAACTAAGATTCAAGTATTCCACGATATATCATTCCGCAACCGAGCTATTCGCAAAGAGAACTTGGGTGCTGACTACTTCTTCTTGGCCGGACCTTACATGAAGCGCAATTTTGCCAATGCTGGTCTACTTGCCGAAAATGATCCTCGTGGCCTTGACATGGGCTTCCTAAAAACTGACCGCCTAATTAACGGCGAATTAAACCGCGATTCATTGCTCAACAGCTACGGCTTTGATGGCTCGCGCCAAGTTTTGTTGTTCGCACCAACTGGCCAAAAGCACTGCTCAATGGAAACCATGGGAATGGAGTTCATTGAAAAAGTTAAAGCAACTGGCAAGCCGAAGTTGCTGGTCTTGAAGATCAACACACCCGCCTTGTTGACTCCTTCGATGTAACGCCACTTTTATACATGGCTGACCTACTTATTACTGATGCCTCATCAGTAAGCAGTGAGTACTCCCTACTCGACCGCCCAATGGTCTTCTTAGATGTGCCAAAACTTCTGGCTAAAGCCGCGAAGAAAGAAGGTTCCATGATGGATGACGACACCTGGGGTCGCAAAGGTGGAATCATCGTGCACAACCCTGACGAAGCTATTTCAGCAATCGCTTCCAGCCTCGCCCACCCTGAAGATCAGTCTGACTTCCGCCAAGCAATGGCCGATGACCTGCTCTTTAACCCAGGGTGCTCAGTTGACTCGGCCATGAACTGGCTGCGCTCAAGCTTCATAACCCAAACTGCAGTTACCGCTTAATCCCCTCCACCCCTCAAACAAATCTCGCAAAATGCAACGCAAGACAACACACTCGATCGCCTTGGCCACAGCAACAATGCTGTTGTGTATGCCAAGTTCGATTGCTCAACAAACGACTGACCTTTTAAGCTCTTCATCAAGTGGCTTGCAAGGCGACCGGGCAAGTAACCGCCCAGACATTTCAGCCGATGGCTTAATCAGCTGCTGGGAATCTCAATCAACAAACTTTGTGACCGGTGACACCAACTTTGTTCAGGATGTTTTTGTTAAAGACTTAGCAACTGGATTAGTTTCACGGGTCAGCGTTGGCGCCTTCGGCGTTCAAGCAAACGGTGAAAGTAAACGACCAGCAATATCTGGGGATGGTAACCAAATCACATTTACCAGTCTTGCTAGCAACCTTGGTGGCCTTGACATGAATATCACCTACGATATTTTCGTCCATGACCGCACCGCTTGGTCAACCACTTTGGTGAGTCAGGGAGTCACCGGACTTGCCGGCAACGGATTGTCCACTCGACCAGCAATCTCTGATGACGGAAACTTCATTGCTTATCGTAGTCTTGCCAGCGATTTAGTAATTGGCGACACCAACCTAATAGATGACATTTTCGTTTACGACGTCACAACCGGAATAAATGAAATGGTCAGCGTTAGTTCACTTGGCATTCAAGGGAATCTTACAAGTGACCGTCCAACAATTTCTGGTGACGGCAATGTAGTAGCTTTTTGGAGTGACGCGAACAACCTAGTTGCTGGCGACCTCAACCTGCAACGCGACATTTTCGTTCACAATCGCGCCTTAGCAACTACCGAACTGATTTCGGTAAGCACTGGCGGCATTCAAGGCAATGGCCCTTCATCGCGTCCGAACCTTTCAGCGGACGGCAACTTAGTAGCCTTCACCTCTGACGCATCCAACCTAGTCGCTGGAGACACCAACCTGGCTGGCGATGTATTTGTTCGCGACATTGCGGCTGGAACTACTGAGTTGATCAGTATTGGTCTTGCCGGAGCACCAGCAAATGGACTTTCAAGTGTCCCGGTAATCTCAGGCGATGGCCGCTACGTTTCATATCGCAGCTCGGCCAACAACATTGTTGATGGTGACACCAATAAATTGCGCGACGTATTTCTTTACGACCGCCAAACTGGAATCACCACCATCTTGAGCCGCTCAAACACAGGTGCTGCTGGCAACGGAGACGCTAGCCGTCCAGCTATCAATACCGATGGCAGCAAAATTCTCTTCCAAACTTTTGCGAGCAACATGGTGGCGAATGACAACAACCTTGAAGAAGACGCATTCATCCACGAAGGCCGTGGTTGGACTGGTCCTCCGCTAAAAGATTCAATTGTGTTGGTTGGACCAAGCACCGCACTAACTGGAACATCGGTCATTCTGACTTTCCACGGCGCCCCAGCCTTGCGTCCTTATTGGTTGGTTTACAGTTTCACTAATACTGGCCAAGTAGTTGCAGGACACGGTTTCGATGTTGGCGCACCAGCCAATATTTTGACCACAGGATCAACATCGGCAACTGGAACGGGAATTTACAACACCCCGCCAGTGCCAGCGTCATTACTTGGAAAAACTGTCTACCTCGAAATCGCCGCGATGGAAGTATCCGGTTCGATGTGTGACTCAAACCCGTTAGGCATTACATTCATGTAATCCTAACTTCCTAGCCCATGCGAGGGGCAATGGATTCGGTGGGTCTGGTAAAACTTCTTTTATCGGGCCTGCCATTTTTTTATGGCATTTCAAAATCCAAAATGGAAACGAAATTGCAGAATGTCTATATCGTCTCCACCATCAACACTTTGACGATTCAATTCTGCGCGCCAGAAATAATCGCGACTCTTGCGGCCAGTTAGCCCCAAACTATGAACGCTTCCGAAACCCCCTAGGATATTTCCAGAATTCAAATCGGCCCACGAACTTCTTAAAGAAGCCTCATAGGAATTCCCTTCAATCGGCTGATACGACACTCGACCTGGCTCTATTGCATGATTGTCGCCCCACAACACTAATCCCAGTTGCGCCGATGCTGAAGCAAACTGGTGCGGCTCGCCGCCACCTTGATCACCAATCAGCATGGCTTCGACAAGAGCTGTGACTGGGCCACGAATAGTGACCGCTTCGGCACTTAATTGATAAAAACTATCGGCTATCACATCTCCAGTACTTAACAAAGCGGACGATGAACTGACTTCTCCACCAATATCAAATGAGTACAAGTTGTTTTTTGGTAGCCGCAAGCTCGCCGCAAGCCCGGCGCTTGAATTCAAATCGACAGTGTGCCAATGAAATCTTCCTGTCATGCCAAAGGCGTTGTCCCCGCCATTGGTAAAATCGAAATTCGGCGAGGACGTTCCTAAAAAGGCACCAAGCGCCCAACTATGCTTTTCTTCAGGATTAAATTGATAAAGCATCGCACCAACATTTCTCCCAGGTGAAAATTCAGTAGTCATGGACCGCTCCATGAACAAAATATTGTCGCCACTGGTCATTGCTTCAAAAGAAAACGGTTCGCGGAAGTGGCCAACACGCAATGTTCCAGCTTCAAACAGGTCAAACCATTCAAAATAGATATCTTTAAAACCCTCAGACTTAAAGTCTAGAGTTGACTTAAAAGATATATCCTCAACTCCAAAATCACTCTTCATAGTTAAACGCAAGCGCCGAATCGTTGAGCGATAATTTGCCACTGAAGTGGCATCAATTTCTGCTTTACCAGAGAACTTAAAATCGATTCCTGGCGACTCTTGCGCCGACAAACTCGGCGCACATGCGACCGCTATCAACAGCACCAGCGCCTTCATTAGCTACGCTTTTTTTTGCGGCGCTTCGGTTGGTCAGGCTGAGTTTCCGGCTTTCGAAAAATTATTAAATGTTGGAAACCACGCAAAAAGAAATTGGTCTCTTCTGCAGCCTTATGATAATTGCCCTTATCTAAATCTTTGTTTCCGCGCACAACTGCAACGTGATCAATAATTTCAACAATCTGGGAGAGCATGAAAACAAATTGCGAGCCAATCGGAGTAAAGCGTTTACGTTGCCATACATCGCAAACATAAACCGCGCCGCAGGAACCTGGCTTCAACACCCGCCACATTTCTTCAAATACTTCACCCATCGCCGCAAAATATTCGTCGGTGGTTGCACTCAATTCACCGATACAGTTTTCGCTACCAGAGTACTTTAAGTTTGATCCGTAAGGAGGGTCTACGAATACGAAATCGGCGCAGTCGTCCTCGATAGGCAACTCGCGCGCATCAGCCTCAGCCACTTTTTTGTGGTGCGGCTGCAAATCAAAGCCCAAGCCTTTGCGACCGGTGTCCGCGCATACATCAAGCGTGGTTCCAGAACCACACATCGGGTCAACTACCACATCGCCCTCCTCGGTGTAACGTTGCAGTAAATTCCAAATCACCCACGACGGCGTGGCACCGCGGTAATCCTTGGATCCTTGTTCACCCCTTCCGTAATGTTGGGAAGGGTATTCCCACAAGGTGGTAGTTTGCAGACTCAATTTAGGGCTGGGCATTCCCATAGGATACCCAGCTCCTGACTTAACTGACGGTGATTAAACTTTCAACCGTATTAACCACACCACCTGTGTAGTCGTCAAGGTAGCTAATTACCGGAGTCCATTGCCCCGCTTGATTCACTGTGAACATTAAGTCGTACCGTTCACCAGGGCCAAGCTCCCAAGAAGTTGCATTGATTGGGTTGGGAATTGGTCGCCCATCAGAAGCAACAACATCAAACGGGAGGCCACCCAAATCAACGCGTTGCCACAGGTAAGACGAGTTCACTAAACGCAAGTAAACGGTTTTGCCTGCTGCAACGTCTATTCGCGAGTACGGGTCATTCTTGGCCGCCGCACTTTGCCTTCCATTTAAAAGGAAGCCATCTGGCGCAAAGCGTGCACATTCATCTCCGGAAGTCAGCAGGTTATCCAACCAAGTTGTATCTACGGCAGAAGTCTGCCACAGCACTTCCTCGTCAAACGTCGGTCCGCCGACCCAAGCTTTATTGATTGATGAATCTGGTGGTCTCACGATCACAGTTCCGAACATACCTTTTACATAATGTAAAACGGTATCAACGTGGCAATGATAGTGGTAGGTGCCAGCATGCGGCGCAACAAATTCGTAGGTGTTTGAGCCCATTGGTGGCACTTCAAAAGAAGTGGTGCCAACGCCATCGTTTTGTTGATCCACATCTAAACCATGCAAATGAATCGTATGATTCATGCTACTAAAATTGTTGAAATCAATTTTAATTAATTTGCCTTCGGGTACTTCAATGTGAGCACCAATTGAAGTGCGGTCTCCCATGAATCCAGAAGCACCAAAAGTGCTTTGAGTAATGTCTTCGAAAAACCAAGCCGGGTGATTGGAGCCGTTTACTACAACGTCGCCGAACATGCGCGCGCGCAATGACCAATTGGTTCTAACTTCTTGTCCTAATCCTGCCATCGTATTACTCCTAGCTCGCAACTATTAAGGTTAACTGACCGTAAGGGTAGTGACCGTTGGCGGTCACTGCGGTCACATTGTGGGGATGCAATGGGTATGAACCGACCTGAGTAACCGGGAGGATTACCTCAACAGTAGTTCCTCCAGCGACCTCAATCGTGTCCTTCATTGCGCTATTCGTAACCGGCACATTGTTGCGCGCGACCACTTCAGCGTGGTAGCCGTGAAAGTGGATAGATTGGCGCATATGCCCAGAGTTGGACAAACGCAACAACACTCGCTCGTTTAAATTGCAAGCGACAACCGAATCAGGATCAGCGGCAATGTCTGGGTAAGACAAACCGTTAAGCGTGAAGTAATTCGGTTGATACTCGTTGGTGTTTGGCATTTGCAATTGAGCTGCGTCAACATTCCAACGTGAATCCGAATCCTGGTAATGGAGAATGTATTCGCGGTCAAAACTCGGACCACCATTCCACAATTCTTGTTGACCACTGCTTGGTCGTGAAACCATTACGCCACAAAGACCAAGAGGTCCAGATAGTTGTTGGAAATTTGATTGTGACAATAAGTAAGTTCCGGCAGATGGCATAGTAAAACTAAGCCAACCAGACTGACCTGGTGCAATTGCTCCGCCAGATGCGACGCCGCTAATTGCTGGGCGCAGTGTCACCCGCGTATTGTTTTGCACACCGACCACAATCGTCGCGCCTTCGGTTTCTTCAAAGAACGGAACATTGCCGCGCTTATCCGATCCTTGATAAGGCTGATAACGATAGAAATGAACATTACGTCCATCTCCAAACACTTCATCAACTTCGACCGCTTCAACCGCCCACAATGTGTAGGGGCCGCGCGGCGCCGACTAGAGGGTTTAGACTTCGTGGGGATGTCAAACATGTTTTAAAGGAGGCCAAAGGATTGTTGGCAACTACTCCAGTGTATGCTAGAAAACGCTATTTAACGGGGTTTAACGGGGTTTTGTTCCACTTTTTTCGGCCCCCGCCTAAGCATTGGCTTATTCTATAGTAATACACTATTGATATATAAAAATATCCTTCCTAATAAACTTTGAAATCAATCAGGGCCACTTTTCCGGAAAAATAATGATCTTTTTGTTCTTCATCCGAACAATAATCTGTAGATAAATATTTTTTGTTGCAGTCGGCAAACACTGTCGCGACATCGCCACCGTATTTAATCGCCAGTTGAAGTGCACCAATGAAGTTTGCTCCCGAAGATATGCCAACTGCTAGCCCCAATTTCGCCGCCAATATTTGCGCCATGATGATTGCATCACCATCCCATACGTCAACGATTTCATCGAGCTTATCGAGCTGCACAATGGAAGGAATGAATTCATCGGAAATTCCCTGTATGCGATGCTTGCCGACTTTGTGGCCGGTTCGCATGGTTGGCGAGTTGGCTGGCTCAAGTGGGTGTACCGGAAACTCGCTGCCGAGTACTTGACGAAGGTAATTTCCAACTCCCATTACCGTTCCACCTGTTCCGACCCCACCCACAAAGGCACTTGGGATTGCACCAGCTTCAGTCATTTGCGATAAAAGTTCTGGACCGGTTCCATTAAAGTGAGCGGCAACGTTGGCCGAATTATCAAATTGATGAGGTAAAAAAATCCCAGGGGTTGTTTCAGCGAAATCGTCAGCACGCTTAATACTTCCCAAGAATCCTCCCTCTTCTTTACTTACTGGAATTACTGCCGCCCCCAAACTTTGAATAATGTGAACGCGCTCCATGCTCATCCAATCTGGCATATAAATTCGTACCGGATGTCCCAGTGCGCGGCCAACCGCGGCAAACGAAATCCCTGTATTGCCGGAGGTGGCTTCTGCAATAGTGTCGCCGGGCTTGATTGCGCCAGAGTCATAGGCATCGCGCATAATATGCAAGGCCATTCGATCCTTAATACTGCCGGTGAAGTTGGCCGACTCCTGCTTCGCCCAAATATTAAATGTTGCCCCGTCCAAGCGGCATTGAATGCGCAGGAGCGGAGTATTTCCGATTAATCCATCGAGGGCGGCGAAGTCGCTCATGGCGAACAATTGTATGGAATTGGAAAAAGACCGCTAAATAAACAACGGTCCCGTGTTTGGTGCCGGGAACAGGGGTCGAACCTGCACTGGGTATTATCCCAACATGGCCCTCAACCATGCGCGTCTGCCAATTCCGCCATCCCGGCTGATTGGGGAAAAGATTTTAGCGGTGCGCAGTTGGCTTGGCTAGAGCCTAGCGCAACTATTCCCCTACTCGAGGTTCAAATCTCCAGTCACCACCAAACTAGAATGACGGCGACCCATTTCTAAGGCGACTCCCGCCCAGTTAATTAATTTAACTGACATCATTGGAGCGCGTGCTGCGGCTATTAATTGCTCACGACGGCTTTGCCATTGGCTATCTGCACGGGCAAATAGGGCCTCGTCAACAGCATCTTGAAGCTGTTGCTCCTGCGCGGGTCTTAAACGTTGCAGTCCAGGGAACAAATCCGCACGCAAGCGCGCTTCCTCTTCAGGTCGCCAAGACCGGTATTGGCCATTGTCCATGTCCGCTTGGAAATTCGCGCGCGCGCCGGCGACCGCAAGTTGATCAAACCAATGTTGGCCCTTAGCGGGGTCTAGATACAGAAAAATGTTGGCACCTCCACTGGCCGCGGACAAGGTTTGCTTAAAGCCCTCATTCAAAGACAACTTGCGTTCCTTGGCGCGCGAATCAGTATCGTCCAAAAAAGCGATTTGTGCCAACTCACGTAAATAGTTGAATGAGTTACTAAAGAAGACCATCTTCTTTGATGGAATTTCTAACAAAACAAATTCGCCAGTTCCTGGAATTGCGGGCGACACAAAAGACAACCCTTCGATACCGCCGGCCAGGGGTACTTTGGTCAGTTTGGGATCGCCACTCCCCTCGGCGAAGCGATGAAAATTATTTTTAAAGAAATCAACAATGTCGATGTACTTATCACGATTGCGTAATTTACCCATACATACAAAAAGCGGTACCGGTGAATCGTCATGCTCAACATCTAAGTCGGATGAAGGGAAATCATTTCGCCGCAGGGAAATGCCAATTCCGCCGCGTAATGAAGAGCCGATGTCAGTTAACAAATCAGTCATTCCTTGATACTTGCCCGAGGCGATAACTACTTCATCTAAAAGGCGCCGAGTTTCAAGGTCAACCGCTTGATGGAACTGTGCGGCCACACGACCGGGCTCCCCGCTGACTGCGGTGAAGAGGAAAGATTCACTAGGGACAAGTCCGGCATATTCCTTGAGGATTTTTGTGCCTAAACGGCCGCCTTCAGCCCAGGAACGGCCAAAGGTACTTATTTCATTAAGGTCGGTATCCGCGGAAAAACGCCCTTCAAAGCGTTTTCCTGGCAACCAATAACCGGCCAAAAAACGCAACATATCGGTGTTTACAAACTGGCCAATTACTTTGGAGAAGTAGCCGCCATTTTGCACATCGGGTTGCGAGCCAAGCAAGGCCTTTGCTTGCTCGCCGCGCATAAATACTTCAATCGGTTTGTCGCCTGCCGTTAAGTGGGCTTGAATGTTATCGCTAAACACCGAAGCGTGGGCGATTGAGTCTTCACCTGAACGAATTGAAAGTTGCCTAACTTGATCGAGCCAATCTTCTCGGCTTGCAATAACTAAGACATCTTGAACGCGTGTTAAGTATGCATCTTGAAAACCGAAGGGTGGAAATTCCGGCAGACGATAACGGTCATTACCAATGCTCTCAATTCCCAATGAGCTAGGTAATTTTTCGCGCACGAAATCTAAGCCCAACATTGACACGCCGGCTTTCACTTTAAAGGACACCCGCAACATCAACATACCATCAAAGTTTCCATCAAGAGTCGGTTTGCCCCGGCCCGCAAGTGCAACTTCTTTTAATAAATCTCCCTCAAGACTTAAACCAACTGGCACATTCTTAGCAATTTGATCGAAGTCATTTAGCAAGGAACTCACACCGAGTGACTGGTCCCATTGCTGCAAAACTCCAGCGGCACTTAATTCCTCATGTAATTGCGATGCTTCAAAGTCTTGCCAAATATTCGGAGTTGGAAAGGAGTCAAAACGCTCGCCGGCATCTTGCCAACGCAAAAAGTACTCAATCTCGCGCGGAACAATCGCCGCCACATCTTCTAGCTCGTCCTCAAATGGGTTAAAGAAAATAGTGATAAACAAAAAGTAAATTACCACCAACACCCCAAAGGTGATGGTGAGAATCCACATGAATCGCTGGCTGGTGAGAAATTCTCTTAGCCGTTCTGGAAGGGGAAGTGAGGGCATCGGTTCTGTCTATTTTGAGACGGCGGGCGAGTAAAATCCCGTCCAGAAAATAAAAGCCATGACCCCCACCTCATCCACGAAATCTTCACTACTTTCTGACCGAGCGCGAGCTTTGGCTCCATCGGCAACTTTGCAAATGGTGGCGCGGGTGCGCGATTTACAAGCCCAAGGAGTTGAGATAATTGACCTTACTGCTGGCGAGCCTGACTTTGGTCCACCCGCCGCCGCCGAGGCTGCTGGAATTGCCGCAATTGAACAGGGCAAGGGTCGTTACACCGCCGCCGCGGGCAGCGCTGAATTGCGCGCGGCCGCAGCGAAATTGGCGCTACGCGAGACTGGAATCGCCTACCGTCCTGAAGAAACCTTAGTCACAACTGGGGCCAAGCTTGGAATTTGCCAAGCCCTAATGGCGCTAACTAATCCAGGCGACGAGGTCATCTATCCCACCCCATGTTGGACCTCGTATCCAGAAATGGTGAAATTAACCGGCGGGTGGCCAGTCCCGGTCAAGTGTGGCAGTAATCACTTGCCGACTCTTGAAGCACTCGAAGCTGGACGCAGTTCGCGCACTAAAGCGATGCTCTTGAATACTCCCTGCAATCCAACTGGCGCGGTTTACCCAGAGGCCTTACTTAAAGAAATTGGCGAGTGGGCACTTGAACATGACATCACAATTATCTCGGACGAAATTTATTCGGCACTTACTTACCATGGGGCGGTTCATCATTCACCGATGAAAGTTGTTCCGGCTTTGCGCGAGCAAGCAGTTTGGATTGGCGGCATGAGCAAAGCTTATGCAATGACCGGCTGGCGCATGGGCTTCATGTGCGGACCAGAAAAAATTATTAAGTCAATTAGCGGGCTACAAAGCCAACTTGCTTCAAGTCCAAATGCAATTTCACAACTTGCCTCGATTGCAGCACTCGAGCAAGGCGACGCCGACAGAGATGAAATGCATAAAGCGTTTTCCGAAAGGTGTACATTAGTTGCCGATGCATTAGTCGCAATGGAAGGTGTTGAGTGCCCGCGTCCACAAGGTGCCTTTTATGCATTCCCATCCTTTGATAGCTTTCTCGGAAAAACTGATCCTCAAAGCGGTCGCCTAATCAATAGTGGCGACAACCTCGCCGAATGCTTACTAGAAAATGACCAACTCGCAGTAATCGGTGGTAGCGCTTTTGGCGCGGCTAACTCAATTAGGATTTCATTTGCCGCTTCGCGAGAAGAACTTGAACAGGCGATGCAAAGGCTTGCCAACAGGCTTAAATCGCTTATTTAAGCCACTTCGTAGTTGAACTGAAATATCTCTAAGCGCCTCTTCCATCTCAATCGCACTGCGCCAACGTTGGCGTGGGTCAACTGCCAAGGATTTCAAAATGCATCGCTCTAACTTGCGCGACACTTGAGGGCTAGATGCGTGAATCGACGGAGGCTTGCGGTCGAACAACATCATTTCTCCAGCTGGTGCTTGCACCACTGGATAAGGTGTTCTTCCAGTTAAGCAAAAATACATTACGGCACCCAAGCTATATAAATCTGAGCGCTGATCGCCGCTACAGTGCTCACTTTCCTTAAGCGCAACTTCCTCCGGGGACATAAATGGCAGAAGTGCTGAAACTACATTTGGGTTTAAATCATTGCCGTACCAGTAATCGAACAATCGCGCTTGGCCATGTTCGGAAATCATGATGTTGCCAGACCATATTGAGCGGTGAAATACACCACGTTGATGGGCATGATCCAAACCACTAGCAAGTTCGGCGCCCCACTCGGCAACCACCGCTTGCCACCCGCCTGGTCGGCACAACATCTTGGGAATCATTTCGCTCATGGCCGTGCGGCTACTAATAGTTGGGCCGTCCCAATGCCCAAACCCACCTGCTTGATGACCAAATACACCCTGAAGCAAGCGGTCCAAGCGCATGCCTGGACTTCTTTCATAAACTAGATAAGCGCGGCCAGCCTGCACACCAGAACGAAACAACACCGCCAAGGCTGGGTGGTCCAACTTCGCCAACTCCTGTATTCGACAACTTGTTGGATTTGTAATGGCAATTTCACTACCAAAAACTGGGAGAAATATTTTCACCATCACTTGGCGCCCAAGTTTTGGTTGATGGGCCAACCACAAATCGCCTAAGGCACCGCACTCGATTAAATTTTCAAGGACGGTATCTCCAAGTACGGTTCCCGGGCGGAAATCGACCTGGCGATTGGCGGAAAGGATTCCATCAATGGGATTTTTTTTAGCGGCTCCCAAACCCGCCTCCTGGAATTATGGTTCTCTTTGTTTTCATGCCTGCTTACGCAGGGGGCTATCAAGTTAGACACCGCAAACCATGTAGTTATCCAAACTTATGTTGATTATTAAAAATAATTCGGGCCAGTTTTTTGGAACTAAACCAGTTCTGCTTCGTCAAAAAAACCCGACGACTAATATATAAAGTAACTATTAATCCTTAAACGGAAAGCCAGTTGTGTCCAATGTCACAGTCCACTCAAGCTCGCCGGCGGGAACACTCCCCAGAAAGCATAAAACGTCGGGACAGGCAATATTGTGTTTGCCGCGGCGCAGCGCCAACATCCCCTCCAGATCGCGAAGATACACGTCGAGAACAAGCTCACTACCATTTGAACTGGCACGAGCCAGGTCAAGATCCTTGCCGGCCTGTTTAGCAAGCCCATCAGCTTGTAATTCACCTTTTGCAGCCAAGGTAAGTTCAATATGGTGAAATCCGGTCTTCACTTTTGACTTACGCAGAACCTTCTGAATGTCCTTTCCGTCTACTTTAGATTCATGGAACACCCACATAATTCCCTCGCGAGAATCTAGATGACTTCCCCAAACCTTGTCCTCCTCGCGCTCCAAGTCTCGTAATGCGCGCTTTAGAGTGGCGCTTCGGTCATCGCCCAAACTTGTTAAGGCGGTCCCCTTGAGAATATCCACCTCGTAGCCAGCCTTCTTCATTTCACGCTTTAGGCCGCGTTCGAGTTTTTTGGCGGTGGTTGGCGTGCGAATGGCCCAAATACGAGTGTTCTTTGTGGCCAGAGCACGAACTGGATCACCAACAATCGTAATGTCCTCTTTGGCCTCGAGCTGGTCGGCCATAGACAATTCAATGTCACCGGAAAAATCTCCCCGCAATCCAAGGAAAATAACCGTTTCGGTTGCCGCCAATGCCGTGGTTTCCAAATCGGAAACATGACTTCGCGCCTGCACAACCTCAGGGGTTGGGCATGCGGCACATGGGAGGGCTAGGAATGCTGAAACCAGGAGCATGGATTCTATTGGGTTTTCGGTCTAAGTCTTTCCAGCCTAAAAATGGGGAGAGGGCGATGACTGGAAGCCTCCCATCATAGCTTGTTTTTGGAGGCCGGTTTCAGCAATTATTTGGCGGCCAGCAGGTTGGTTGAATCACTAAATTCTTCAGCACAAAGTTCACTAAGTACCTTTATTTGCTGAGAATCGTCGCTCATCACCATCACATAGAACTTCCACATACGGTGGTAGGCCTGCTCAAGGTCGCCAATCCTCGACACTTGGTCGCGGAAGTCATTCAGCGGGGACAATCCATCTTGGCCTGGCCAATGGACCAACATCCGTGCCGACTTGAGCTGCATGCTCCCAGATGGGCAATAAACAAGCACTTGGCTCCTAGTTCCGGTGCGTTTTTCGAGCGCGTCAGTTAGACGGTCCTCAACCTCGCGGCGCGAGTCAGCCGACCCTGCCCCGAAGAAGCGCTTGATTAATTCCGATTGACTTTGGCGGTTTGCATAAGCGGGATAAACCGCGGCCCGCTTGGGCAAGCGGCGACTGGTGTAGGCATCGATATACAAAGACAAACGCTGTTGCGCATTTTTGTCCGCCAATTGCATTTGTGACAACAGGGCAATCAAGCCAGCGTCGGTCGCGGTTTGCAAAGTTTTAAAATCGAGGCCACCTTCAGTTAAGGCAATTTCAACCGCCTTGGCAATCAATGCGCCAGAGGCAATTTTTGCGTGGTGGTAATAAACACGTTCACTAAAAAAATAACGTGCATCTAAGCAACGCATGAGCTCACTCAACAATGCTTCTTTTAAATACCCGTGACTTGCCAACTCAACATACAATCGTTGAGTGCGCCGCTCGACCCTAAACATTCCAAAAATGCGCGAGTCGTATTGAAGTTTAAGTCCGGTAAACATCGCATCACGAGCCAAGTAATCCAACATGTCCGCATCAATAGTTCCGGACACTAATCCTTTCCAGTGATCGGGAACTTGTTTTGATTCTGGCAAGGCGTCAGGGGCTAAAATCCCCAACACTTCATTCTGGACACCAATTTCTTGTAATACTTTTCCAAGTTCAGTTTCAGATGACAACATCGACTGAAATCGTTCTGGCACATCATGCCGCGGCAACAATCCAGTTTGGTCTTCGATGTTATGCCCAAATGGCAAATGAGTTACATCGTGCACCAAAGATGCAATACGCACCACGCGCTCTTCGTGGTCATCGAAGCCGCCCAAATTTGTTCCATCACTATCACGCTCACAATTAATCGCGCGAATCATGCGACTGGCTAAATGGGCGGTGCCTACCGAGTGCTCAAATCGCGAATGCTGGGCTCCTGGGTACACCAAATAGGCTGTTCCCAATTGGCGAATATTACGCAGGCGCTGCATTTCCACAGTATCAAGGATTTTCAACTCCTCGCTGGTCAAGGGAATATCGCCGTGCACCGGGTCGCGCACAATATTATTAAGACGTAGCATTAATCTTCCTTGGCAACTCTTTTATCAGATTGCGCTAATGCAATTAAATCGTCGCGCTCCTGCTTGGTTAGCGGGCGAATACCACCACGCTTAATTCCTTTAATGCCCAATTGTCCAATTCGTACACGCTTCAAGTTTTTCACCGCGTATCCAGCCCGCGCAAAAATGCGGCGAATTTCACGGTTACGACCTTCGCGAAGTTGAATCTCCAAAGAGCTACTTGTTTTCGTGCGCTTAATTAACTTGATACGTTCTGGAGTGACCTTACCTTCGGCCAACCAAGTCCCCTTACGCAAGGTATCAATGTCCTCGCCACGGATTGAACCATTAATTGAAACCACATATGTTTTGGGAACTTGATAACGAGGGTGCATTATCAAATTTGCAAAGTCACCATCATTAGTTAACAACAACAAGCCTTCCGAATCTTCATCCAAACGACCGACGGTATAAACACGTTCTGAAACCAATGGCGCAACTAAATCACAAACACGCTTGCGTATTTCGCGCGGGTCATCGGTGCACAACACACCTTTTGGTTTGTAAAAGAGGTAATACAAACGGCGCACATCTTGAACCGGGTTTCCTTCAACGCTCACGCGATCGCCGGCTTTTACGCGATAGCCAGGTTCAACGACAATTACCCCATTAACCTCGACTGCGCACTCTTGAACCAGCGTATCGCACTTGCGGCGCGAACCGATTCCTCGCTCAGCCAACCAACGGTTTAAGCGAACTCCAATTGCTGGGATTGCTGCGGCACCTTGGGTGCTACCAGCCGCATTGTCAGCGATGCGAGCACGGCGGCGTTGACTCGTGGATGCTTGCGGCTTGCCCCGACCTGGGTGCCCAGATTGGTGCTTTTTTTGACGACCCGATTGCTTGGGTTTTTTTCCTTTATGTGGTGAATTCATCTGGCAAGTCCTTCGAAGAGTTCCAACCCCGTAGCATCGGGTATAAACCTGATTTGGTCAAGGGTTCCAGGGATTAAAAGTACATCTCCCATCCGTAATTCACGCTCTTTGAACAACCCGCCCGGATGATCGATTACCCCACTTCCTGAAGTGACTGTAATGGTACTGGCAAAACCATTGTTTTCGTGAATATGTGGCCCAACAATACGCACCGCGGTCAGGTCAAAGTAAGAACAGCTACCAAGCAATGCAGCGTGCGCGCCGTCAAATATTTCACCATAGTTGGCCTGAAGTGCTTGTCCTGGTGATAAGTGATAATTGACTACATCTAGGGCTTGCTCGGTGTGCAATTCTCGGCGCAAACCACCAATTGCTGGGCGATTCCAGTCAAATAGCCGGTAAGTAGCATCAGAACTTTGTTGCACTTCAACTAACAGGACACCACCCAAAATCGCGTGGACTTGACCGGCTGGCACAAACACTACATCACCGCGCTTTACCGGCACGCGATTTAAACACGATTCAAGCTGGTCGGCAACAATCGCGGCTTCCAATTGCTGCTGCGACGTAAATGATTTTAGCCCGCAAATAACTTCGGCACCGGGGTCGGCATCTAACACAAACCAAGCCTCGGTTTTGCCCACGCCCGAGGGTGACTTTGGCCCATCGGGCGGATGAACCTGCACTGAGAGGTCGGCCTTGGCATCAATAAATTTAACCAACAATGGGAATCTCCCATCGCGAGTTGGTGTTGAGCGGCCAAGGATTTCATACGGATGGGTGGCCATCAATTTCCTCAAGGTATAACCAGCGCAAGTGCCGCCGCGAACCCGAGTTTCGTTTTGCGGGACGTCACTTAGTTCCCAAGTCTCACCGACAGGTAAACCGTGGGCACCTTTGGCTCCAAGCATGCGCACCAAACGCTCGCCTCCCCAAACTTTTTCTTTAGAGATGCGGTCAAAAAGTAGCGGCTCGACAGGCCTTGGAACTATGCGCACAAGATAAAGTTTACCACCAAATCCATTTTCGTTTTGTGGGTTGGCGACCGGCACGGCGGCGGCGATTACGCAAGCCAGTGGTATCAAAACTATGGGTCGCCCGTGGCGATTCCCCAGCGGCAAGCATTAATGATTTCCACTGACTGCCATGAGGCGCAATCCGTGGTCCATACTTATATCGGGCGACTAGGTGCGCGGCCTCGTGGATAAGAACATGTGGAACGCCCTCGGGATTCCGAGCAAGTAAGGTCGGATTTAGCTCTAGTACCATCAACAATAAATTGGCGCGTCCAATTGTGGTACGCAAGCGTTGATTCCAACGAATTTCAATGGTTTGTTTTAGCTCCTCGACCCCCCACGCAATGAGCGCTTGCTCTAGCAATTGCAGAAGTCGATCCGCGGGCCACAGAACTGCTAGTTGTTCGTGGCTCAATTGGTGGGAGGGGGTGCCTGACACCCCCTTAGGTTAGTTAATTATGCACCCTGTCCATTTTGAAAAATGACACTCTTTTAAAATAAAGCAAGTTCCTAATTTTACAACAATATCGCTTGTTTTTGGGATAAGATACACCAGTGGCTTACGAGAAGCCACAGCACTCTGAATCCACTCAATCCACCCCTGGCATGAGATTATCCCCCACAGAAATGGCCAATACCAACGCCGAGAGCTCCTTTAGCGAATACGCCCGTCAGCAGCAGGATAACCCTGAATTAAGCCCCACTCAGTACGCAGCCAACCTCCAAAACCAAGAGCGGCAGGAATTCTACCGCCTCGTTGAGGAGTTCTTCGAAGTTGGAGGGGTTCTCGAACAAGAGTGACCCAGCGGATGCGGGCAGTGTCCTATTCCCATTCGCCCTCGTCCCAGTTCATCTCATCCCAGTTGTTTTCAGGTGTGGCCGGAGGGTTAATCCCACCCTCACCCTCTCCGCCGTGGGCGCAAGATGAGTTAATTAGCACCAATATTAGGGCTAAAACAAATGGGAATTTTTTAGATGGCCGCATTCTGGGTTCTCCAGACTTTTTTCGACCATTTTTTGATTAGAACTTAACTACTTTTTGGCGGCTCGCGGTTTATGCCACCAATAGAGCGATGTCGAACCATAATCGCGGCGTTCAATTTCTGGCAGGCGCGCCATTTCATCATCGGTCAATATGCCGCGCGGAGTATGGACCACCGCACACCCACCTTCACTTAACTCGGCCGCCATTTGGCAGAAAAGATTCCACACTCCGGCCCGCTGAGGACCTGAAAAATCTTTATAGGGTGGATCAAAAAACAAAACTTGCGGGCTTTCTGGTGATGTACTCAAAAAACGTCGCACATCCATACGCCGCACTGTAACCTGATCTCCGACTCCCAACAGCTCGGCATTTTCCATTAATTGGCGGCCAGCCTTCGGGTGCCCTTCCACCGCCAACACTAATTCGGCGCCGCGCGAAAGTGCCTCCAATCCCAATATCCCAGAGCCGGCATAAATATCCCAGACTACGGCTCCGACCACTCGCGGACCCAAATGGTCAAAAAAAGCTTGGCGCGCCTTCTCGACTAATGGTCGAGTGGCTTTTACATCTGGAACTCGCAGTTTGCGGCCACGATGTTCGCCGGCGGTGATGCGCAACATGCAGGTAGAATACGCTATATGCCGAGACTTCACGTCAACATTGACCATGTGGCCACTTTGCGCCAGGCCCGCCGCGAGCAAAACCCTGACCCGGTTAGCGCGGCAAACATCTGCGAACTCGCTGGAGCCAATGGCATCACCGTGCATCTGCGCGAAGACCGCCGCCATATTCAGGACCGCGACGTTCAAATACTCATTCAAACGGTGAAGACCATGCTCAATCTAGAGATGGCTCTAACCGAAGAAATGTTGGCCTTTGCTCTGCAAATCAAGCCACATGAAGTTTGCATCGTGCCGGAAAACCGTCAGGAACTAACCACCGAGGGTGGCCTCGATGCTGACTCAGTTTTTGAACAACTAAAGCACTACACAGAACAACTTCAAGCTGCGGGAATTTTGGTAAGCGTATTTATCGATCCAGCTCCCGAGGCAATTGAAGCTTGCGCAAAAGCTGGTGCTGACTTCGTTGAACTTCACACCGGCACTTACGCCAATGCCGATCAACGCCACCCAACTGCATGCGCCGATGAACTTACACGTTTAGAAACTGCAGCTCGTTACGCTCACGAACTTGGTTTGCGGGTTAACGCTGGCCACGGTCTTGACTACGAAAACGTCCAACCGGTTGCAGCTTTGCCATTTATCGAAGAGTTAAACATTGGGCATGCGATAATTTCACGAGCGGTATTAATTGGGCTCGACCAGGCCGTGCGTGAAATGCAGGACCGCATCTTGGCCGCCTCACAAGTTGACGAATGAGTGAGCCGCAGCGGGTCTACCTCAATGCACGCTTTTTAAGCGAGCCAGTTACCGGCCTCCAACGTTGGGGCCGCGAAGTTCTTGGTGCACTTGACTCACTATTTACTAGCGGGGAGATTGAGGCCGACAAGTGGCAAGTGATTCTGCTGTGTCCAAAGGGCGACTATGATTTCCCCGACTATAAGTTTTTAAAACTAAAGCAAGGCGGCTATTTTCAATCTCATCTTTGGGAACAACTTAGTTTGTCGAAGATGGCACCGGAACTGTTAGTTTGCATGAAAACTACCGGCCCGGCATTTCGACGCAAGCCAACCGCTGCAATGATTCACGACACTCTAGTTTGGGATCAAACCGAAAGTTACTCCGCTAATTTTTTACGTACTTACAACTTCATTGTCCCGCGCCTAATAAAAAATTCGCAAGCACTGATGACCCTGAGCAATGATTCTGCAAAGCGCTTAGGTAAAAAATTCATGCGTCCGGCAACTGATTTTAAAGTAATTCATTGTGGCCATGAGCACGCGCTCAGAACTCCAGCTGATAATTCAATTTTGACTCGCATGAATTTAACCAAAGGCAAATTTGCCTTGGCGGTTTCAAGCATGATGCGGAATAAAAATTTCCGTGGGGCAGCCGCTGGAATTCGTGAAGCGGGCTTAACTGATTTGCCTTTGGTTGTGGTTGGAGGAACTCACAAAGGAGTTTTTAACAATAGTGAAGTCATGCCTGAAGATGCTCGCTACACCGGCCGCATTAACGATAGAGAACTTCGCGCTCTTTATGAAAACTCGCTTTGCCTTGTCTATCCTTCGTTCCACGAAGGATTCGGCTTGCCCCCGCTTGAAGCCATGGCCCTAGGATGTCCAACTATTGTCAGCAAGAAATCATCATTACCTGAAGTGTGCGGTGACGCTGCGCTTTATTGTGATCCAAATTCTTCAGCATCGATTGCACAAGAAATCCGCCGGCTTTATGACGCGCCCGGCCTGGTTGCCGAACTAAAAATAAAAGGACGAGCGCAAGCCGCCAAATTTAGCTGGCAAGATTGCGCTCGTCGATTTTGGGACGTAGTCGTGAAAACTGCATCCTAATTGTTAGGATTACTTAGAACTCTTCAACCGTTTCTTCAAGGAATTTGCCGCCGGCGGAGGCACCCAGCATGGCGCTCATGTCCATGACATTAACACCTTCAGGCACCTGGTACTTGAACGCTTTCATGTCCATCTTTTTGAAGTTGTGGAATTTTAAATTCGAAATCTCTTGGCGCATCACCTCGCCCTCTTCATTGCCCATGGTTGTCAAAACTGGATAACCAGTTTTTCCATCGACCACGTAGGTGAAGCGATCAATGCCAAGCATTTTAAATTGCTGGCCCATGGCGCTATCAGAAGTGTCAACAGCACCAGTCAAATGGCCATTGCCATCTTTCACCTCAACTGACACATCGGTGAACATGGTCTGAAACATTTCGGCAGCTTGAGCCGCCATGTCTGAGGCAGTCGGGTCAAACCCCATGTTGAACCCCATGCTGCCAGTTGCCTCGGCGCCCATTTTCTCAATAACCTCAAAGGACATCTTAACGACCTGAACCATTGGCTCTTCGCCTCCCATTGGATTTGGAGTCATTTCGATTTCAATCCACATATCAGTTCCATCACCAATAAAAACCATGTCCATGTGTTGCTTACCACTTGGCACCATGGGCATGTCCATATCCATTGCCATGGAGCCGCTCATGTGACGCTGATCGCCAATCAACATATGTCCACTCATGGTCATTTTCATTTGCATGGCGGCCATGTCCATTGTCATCTGCATATCAAATTCAGATGCGCGGCCAACATTTTCAACCATGCGGTTCAACCAATACTCGGTGGAGCTTTGATCGGTGGTTGGAGCAGCTTCTTCTTGGGCGCTTAGGTTTGGACTAAGCATCAGAAGTGCCGAAAGTAACAGACTAGACTTGATCATTTTTTTGGAGGGGCTGGTTTTTTCTTTTGTGGAGCAGGGTCGCGAAAAGACACGCCCTTAGGGATATCAAATTTGAATTGCTTCATGTCAATTTTCTTAACGTCCAAGAATTTCAATTTTGAAAATTTACCATCAATCAACACCTTGTGGTAGCTGTCGACTTTAAAGCTAATCGGGAATGCGGTCTTTAAATCGAGCACTAAAGTCAAATCGCGAGGAATGCCTCCGCGAAAGCCGCCAATCATTTTGGTCTTAGCTTCTTCAGTAAACTTGCCCTTTAAAGTTACAGTAGTTTCATCTTTCTCAACTTCTTCAAAATCAACCATCTCGGAAAGTTGAATGATAAAACCAGCCGGATGTATTTCGGTGAAATTACTTCCAGCCGCACTAGCCTTGGCACCAAGTTCCTTTAAGGCAACTCGCCGAACTTGCCCTTGACCAGAAAGTGGATCGGTAAATTTCATCCACAGCCATTCCCCATCGGCGAGGTTTTCAAGCAAAACTGTTGATTTAACAATTACGCCATCGTCGCCTGGGCCTTCGTTAATTTGTTCAGTGCTAACTTTGAAATGCTTGTCATCAGCAATCACAAAGTCCGATTTGGTAGTGAACTTTGCACCATTTGCATCGCGCATCATTTCTTGATGCACTTCAATCGGTTTGTCCACTACCGTGTTCAAGCGGGAAATCCACGCTTCAGGTGATTCCTGTGCCAAACTTGGTGCAACAACACCAACGACGGCAGCAATAATGTGACTACTTCGCATAGTTAAAACTCTTCGTCAAAGCCGCCTTGGGCGGCCTGCATTTGCATGCGTAACATTCCAGTCATATCCATTGGAAAAACTCCCTCCCCAGGCTTGTATGTGTACTTTGACTCATCGATTTCTAAAGAAACAGACACCTCGCTGAAAGTTAAAGACAAACTGCCCAGGTCTTTTTTGGCGATTGAAAAGTGACTCGGAAATGCAGTCTTAGTGTTGAAGCTCATTTCGCAATTGACTCCTTTCATTTCGGAGGCCATTTCGCCGATGTCCAACTTTGACAAGTCAAACACCACGGTAGAGGTTTTTCCATCAGCGGACACTTCTTCCTTCAAGCCCATCGATTCAACGAGAGTGATAATTTCGCTAGGGTCGAAACCGGCCGGCAAACCCTGCATTGCCATTCCTTGATCCCCTTGAAGTTCCTCCAAAAAGTCCAATTGCAATTTAAAGGCCTGACTCGGGTCGCCACCTGGAGTGACGAATTCCATATTTAAAAAAGAATCATCTGCAACTATTTTTCCGCTAATCTCTTGGGCCGTATCGCCTTCGCCAATTTCCATGTTCAAGTCAAAACTAAACATTCGCGAGTGATAAAAGGAACACTCCACAACCCCACTCAAATTCATATCGGCCGTGGTGACATCAATATTAATATTTCCTTCCCAAGGTTGTTGAAGCACTTCTATGGCCCGCTCGAAAATGCTGGGCAATACTTCGATTAATTGTTGGCTTAAATCTGGACCAGATTTAGATTCCTCTTGGGCGGCCAATGGAGCGACGAGCACAAGCGGAGCGAGCAAGATGAGGTTTTTAATTTTCATTGTTGTGGTTTTTGTGGTTCTACATTCTACCTCTACGCCTGAAAACGTGAGTCGTTCGGCGAATATTAGCCAGCCTGCTCTTTTTTAGCCTAAAACCATAGTGCCCACAACAGCCACACCAGCTGGAAAATGCCCAGCCATAATTTCAATACACGCCCTAACAAGGTGCCGAACATTGCCCCCTTGCCAATTTTCAGACTTTCACCGGCCGTGCGATCGCCAAACCACCATTCCAACAAGAAGGCACCCCCAAAGGCCCCTATAGCCGCCCCCAATAAGGTGCCGAGTGGTGGCAAAATTGGAGTCATTGCAATCGCTCCGGCAAAGCCGCCGACAAATGCGCCGAACATCCCTTGGCGACCGGCCCCTGTTTTTTTGACAATCCCTACCGAAGATCCCATTTCAAGAAGTTCAGCCAGGCCGGCGGCGCCAAGCAAAATCCAAACATCCAGCCATTCGCCACCCAACCAGGGGATTCCCAAACCAACGACAACCATTAACCATAAACCCGGCAGACCGAACAAGACCAACCCTAAACTCAGCAAGCCGGCTAGGCTCAAGCCAAGTTCAATTAACAACGTAATGAAGTCGTCCATAATCGTTTTTAATCGCGAAAGTCAATGTCGCCCTGCGTGTAGTGCCAATTACTACCGATGAGCATGGCGCGCTGTTGGTCATATTCTTGCTCGCTTCCATCCGGCCATTCCATGACGGTACCGATGATGCGGTCGACTGCTTCCCGTTGGTCGTGACTAAAGGCGGGAATTAACTCACACGCCATGGCTAACTGTGAATTGTCCGCGCAGGCCAAACCAAGGAAAGAACCGCCAAGTTCTTGAGCATTAATGGCGGCGGTTTCGAGTAGATGTTTGGCGAGGCCAGGCGAATTCACATCACCGAAGAAATCTAAAACGCGGGCATTTATGCCATTGTCGTCACGGGTCATGCGCCAAACTAAATAACCAATTGGACGCGTATCTTGATGGGCAATCAAGATTTGATGTTCACCCACTGGGCATTGCTGCCAACGCCAGCGCAGACTTTCCGCATCGCGAACCGCGCAAACTTTATGCTGAGATTTAAAGGTTTCCCATATCAGGTCAAAGCGGTCATCGAATTCCGTGACGGCAGAAACTTTTATTTCAGTTAGCTTTGGTTGTGGCAACTTGGCAAACTTATCCACAACTGCAGCAATTGTGCCGCCAACTGGTCCTGGTAAATATCGTTTACAAAGTGGTAGCCACGAAAGGCGGCACTGCCATGAGTTCAACTCCAACAAATCTTGATAATTAAACAAGCGGCGGCCGATACGAATTGCCTCATCGGTACTTTGTCCTCCATATGCAAACATCACTCCATGCTCATGGGCGCGACAAACCATGCCCGCGGTGATTGCACGAAACACAAATCCGCCGGCGCGAGCGTTCGGCGCGACTGAATTTTCAACTGCGTAAAGAGCTTTAACCTCAGAACCATTCACCCAAAAGCGACGCACAATTCCGGTATTCATTGCCACCACTTGCCCGCTTTCAGAATCAATCGCAATCATTCCAAGCGGATCGCCGGCGGGGTTTTGCCAAAACTTCCACAAATAATGTTCCAAAGAACGTGCCTGATGAAAGCTCCGATTGAAGAATTCATTGCACAATTCTGCGTGCTCACGCCTAAGAATTTCTAGCTTTATCCCGGGACGAGCTACAGGCATCGACAATGGCGGTATATACTTCACCAAGTCAATGGGCATTCTCGGGTTTCTACTGTTTTCGATGGCGCTGTCCTCAGCTTCGGTCGGATGCTGGCGGGCGTGGCAGGCATGGTCTGCCGGCGAGTGGTCAATTACTGGAGACGGGCACCTCTTTTGGGAAAGTTGGGCGGCCGACCCTGGTAGTCAAAGGTTACTACAAGCAGCGCTGTTGGCGCTCATCCTTTGGGGTTTAAGTAAGTTTATTAAGTGGCAACTGCCTCACAAAATATTGCGCTACTTTTCCCAGCGCAGTCCAGTTGGCTTGATTTTACTCATTGCTATCTGCCCGCAGTTTTTTGCCCCAGCCTTACGGCCACACATTAATTCGAGCATAAATAATTATGGCCGCCCAAATGTTTTAGTAATTACCTTGGATACGGTGCGCCTAGACCATGTGGGTTGGGCCGGCTTTGACGAACTTCCTACCACACCAATGCTAGACAAGCTCGCTCAACAAGGCGCAGCCTTTACTGGAGCTATCTCTCAATCTTCGTGGACTAAGCCGGCAACAGGAACAATTCTTACAGGATTAGTTCCCAATAAACATCAGGCAATTGGCCGACCAACTTCTGGTACCAACTTAAAATTACCTGCCAATGTACGCACAATTCAAGATGCGTTCGCCTCAGCAGGATGGTTTACAAGTGCCGTATCCAGCAATCCCAATATCAGTTCTCAATTTGGCTTCAGTCAGGGCTTTATGCGTTTTGCCGAGGACACGAGCATGTGCGCCGAACAGTTATTAACCATTGCCGATGACTTTATTGAGGACACGAAACATCGTCCATGGTTTATGTATTTACACTTGAACGACGCCCACTATCCATACCTTGCCCCTGGCAAATGGCGCGGCAAATTCGCCAATAAAGGCTCCCGCGGGCTCTTAACTGGTCCAACCGAGCGCGACTACCGCAACCGAGAATCAAGTTGGACGGCTGATGATATTGAACAAATGCGTTTGGCTTGGTGTGAAGAGTTAGCCTACTTAGATGCAATTGTTGGTGGTTGGGTAGAAAAACAACTCAACGGCGATCCAAATCTATTAGTGGTAATCGTTGCTGACCATGGTGAGGAATTTCTTGACCATGGTGATTTAGGACACGGCCACACCCTAAACGATGAACTCTTAAAAGTTCCGCTGCAATTTGCTTGGGGTAGAAATTGGGATTTACAAAGTGGGTTGTATTCCCAACAACTTCCGGTAATGGATTTGCCGGCGACACTGCTTGACCTTTGTTCAATTCAATGGCCACAAACTGCAACTCCACTCGATGGAATTTCGTTCGCACCAGTTTTACGCAGCGGAACAAGCACTGAAGACCGCCCGGCATTTAGTGAAACCGAATCTCCTGGGAGTCCATTATCGGGCATGAGTGGACCTTTGCGAAGCTGGTGCAAGAGCGATTGGAAATGGATTGAAACTTCGCCGTGGTCACCCCAAGCCAATCGTGGTTGGTTATATGAAATAACCAATGACTCAAATGAACAGCAAAACCTTTGCTCGATTAATCCCCTAGTCGTAACAAAACTTCGCCAAGAAATGCGCAACAGTGGTTTGTTGAATCAAGTTGACCGCAGTCATATTCAGATGACAATCAGCCAGTCTACCCAGGAAGAATTGGCCGCACTCGGCTATCTAGATGAAGCTAGCGGAAATATTGGCTATTTTGCCCCAAACGCTGTTCCCTGGCAAGAATGCAGCGAAGAATAGTCTTATTCTGCACGCAAAGTGACAATTATTGCATTTTTCTGCATTATTTTTACATTTTTGACCGTTTTTTAAGTGCAAGCATTGGATGGCAGGTTAGTATTTTAGGCAAGTAAAGGTCCCATCACCATCTAACTTCCCTCCTCTTAGGGGCCAAACTTTCACACACATGAGCACTACCTTGGAAACTTGCTACACCCTCACTGGGACCATGACCCGCGAACAAATCCTTGAACACATGCGCACTCACGATGTGCGTTTTTTGCGTCTGCAATTCATGGACATCATCGGTAATAACAAAAACGTTGAAGTCCCTGCCAGTCAATTCGAAAAAGCCCTCGATGGTGAAATCATGTTTGACGGCTCTTCGATTGAAGGCTTCACCCGCATCGAGGAGTCTGACATGTTATTGCGTCCGGACTTCGCAACTTACCGAGTTGATCCGTGGCCGAACGATGGAATCGGCTGGAGCAATCACGGGAAAGTTGCTCACGTAATTTGTGATATTCACAACTCTGATGGTTCACCTTTTGATGGGTGCCCACGCGGAACCCTAAAGCGTGCTTGCGCGCGCGCCTCAGAGTTAGGTTATGAAATGAACTGTGGCCCCGAAGCTGAGTTCTTTTTATTCATGCGCGCCGAAGATGGTTCGGCAACCACTGAAACTCACGATGCCGCAGGCTACTTTGACCTCGCGCCAATGGACCTCGGCGAAACTTGCCGTCGCGAAATCGTCATCGCGCTGGAAAACCTAGGCTTTGAAATCGAAGCCGCTCACCACGAAGTTGCCCCCGGCCAACACGAAATTGACTTCAAGTACGGCGATGCAATCACCACCGCTGACCGTCTTGCGACCTTCCGTTGGGTGGTCCGTAAAGTTGCCCGCGACATGGGACTCCACGCGACCTTCATGCCAAAGCCAATCTTTGGTCAAAATGGCTCTGGAATGCACGTTCACCAATCATTGTTCAGAGATGGCGAGAACACTTTCTTTGATAAGGATTGCGAAGATGGCATTTCCGACAATATGCGTTGGTACGTTGGCGGCTTATTAAAGCACGCGCGCGGAATGGTTGCAATTACTAACCCAACCGTTAATTCGTTTAAGCGTTTGGTGCCCGGATACGAAGCCCCGACCCACCTCGCATGGTCGATGCGTAACCGCTCCCCATTGATTCGTGTTCCTGATCGCCGCGGCGTTGGAACACGCCTCGAACTGCGCATGCCAGACCCAAGCTGTAACCCTTACTTAGCCTTTGCTGTAATGTTGGCCGCTGGTCTTGACGGTATCGAAAACCAAATCGAGCCACCAGAGGCAATCACAGGCAACGTTTACCGCATGTCGGAACGTGAACGCAAGCGCCTGAAGATTAAAAGCCTGCCGGCAGATCTTGGCGAAGCAATTCACATGCTTACTAAAGATGCAACTTTAGTCGAAGCACTTGGAAGGCATACTTTCGAGCAATTCGTCGCGGCTAAAAAACAAGAATGGGGCGAGTACATTGCCGCAGTTCACGATTGGGAAATCGATCGCTACTTAGACACAATGTAACCACTAGTAGCTGTCAACTCTTTATAGAGTTTGCTTAAGCGCTCGGTCATTGGACCGGGCGCTTTTTTGTTGCCGATACCTCGACCGTCAATTTCAACTACTCCCGCGAGCTCACCCATGGTGCCGGTAGTAAAAACTTCGTCCGCGCGATAAAGAGCTGTCAAAGACATGTCTTCTACTTTAAATGGAATTCGGTTTGCCTCACAGAGTTCTAGCACTGTGGCCCGAGTAACGCCTTCCGGACACGCCTTAGTGCTTGGCGTTAATAAAACTCCATTGCTAACTGCAAAAATGTGAGTGGCATTGGTCTCAGCAACAAACCCTTGCTTGTCCAACATTATTGCATCGTCAACTTGCGCATGATTGGCTTCGATTTTTGCCAAAATGGATTGAATTAAATTATTGTGGTGGATGTTTGGATCTAGACAATCAGCAGGAAAGCGCCGCACCGATGATGTTATTAATTTCAAACCGGCCTTGTCATAAACTGGCGACTTCCATTCTGCCAAGACAATTAAAGTTGGTCCAGATTGATTAAGTCGCGGATCCATACCACTGGTAATTTTTTCTCCGCGGCTAAGCGTTAAACGAATATGCACACCATCGTTCATTTGATTTGCCGACAAAGTTTTTTTTATTTCAACAATTAAGTCATCGACGCTCGGTATTTCTTGAAAGGCTAAGGCTTTGGCCGATGACACCAATCGTTGCAGGTGTTCTTCCAGTTTAAAAATGCGGCCCTGATAAAGCCGCAATCCTTCCCAAACGCCATCGCCGCCTTGAACTAAAGAGTCAAAAGGGCTGATTCCGGCTTGGGCGCGGGGCACCAACTCGCCGTTGATGTTAATTAGGAGCTGGTGATTTCGCTGGTCGAATTGCTGGAACATTGTCCGCCAATTCTACGCTTTGCCAACTCGACACAACGCTCTAATGCATAAGCAAATGGTCGTGCATCAGCCTTGCCGGTTCGTGCAATGTCCCAAGCAGTCCCATGCATTGGGCTGGTGCGCAAAACCTTTCCGCCAACAAATAAAGTCCAAGCCTTTTCGCGCCCAGCGAATTTCAACGGAATAAATCCTTGGTCATGATAAAGGGCCACAACCAAATCCCACTTTCCATTGGCAGCGTCCAAAAAAACCACATCGGGAACTTCTGGGCCAAAAGTCTTAAAACCCATCTCCTTGCGCAAACGCTTGATTGCCGGGCGCAACACTTTGCTTTCTTCTTTACCAAAGGCACCGCTTTCACTTGCATGAGGATTAAGCGCAGCCAAAGCAATACGTGGCTCTTCAAGACCGAGCACTTCGCGGGCAGCTTCATGGGCAATTCTTAATTGCTTAACTACCGACCCAATCTCCAAGCGTTCAACAACTTCGCGTAAAGCAATGTGACGAGTTGCTAGCAAAACTTTTAGCTCACCATTGCAGGCTAACATTCCATAACGAGGAGTGCCGCACAACTCGCCAATAATTTGAGTTTGACCTTCAAAGTTATATCCAGCCATATGCATTGATGCTTTAGACAAGGGTGGTGTCACCATTCCATCAGCATCGTCGGCTAAACACATTGACCCGGCACGCAAAACCGCCTCAACTGCGGCCATACCAAAGGCGGCCGATGCTTGGCCGGCTTGGTCTTCAGGCAACGCCGACTCCAATTCCAAGACTGGCACGGGTGCACTTGCATCTCGGGCAAACATATCGCCTTCCAAACTTTCATCAGCTGCTACAAGTGGGCAATTAATACCACATTCCTTAGCAATGCTACGCAATGCTTCAAGTTGTCCAACAATAAGTGCACTACAACTCTGGCGGGTTTCAACATTGGCCAAAGTGTGCAACAGCACCTCTGGACCAATCCCACCGAGATCCCCTTGCGGGAAAACTATACGCGGCACTGTCAAAGCTTATGGCAAGTAGTTAATGTTCACTGTTCCAGAATGGAATGGAACCATTATGACGATATCGTCAAGCGCTGGATTGGCGGCGTTTGGTGAAAAGACCACTTTTGCCACGCCAATTGCATCTGGGTGCCCAGCTATCTCGTTCAAAGGAACGAACATATTTTGCGAACCAATGATTCCATGGTTGCTGGAGCCTGGCATTTTGAAAAGCATCTCGCCGCCGAGGTAGCCCTTCGGTAAGTATTGCCACATCACAACTTTTGCCGAAGCAAGGTCGCTACGATTGACACTTGTGTGGGCCTCGTTAACAAAACCTAGTGATGTCCAGTGCTCGAAATCATTAATGAAGCCGAATGGCTCACCAGTAACGGCGAACAAGGTATCTTCAAATTCATCGGAGCTCATAAGCGCACCGACTGCAGGTAAGCCAGCATAGAAACCACCGGGTGCCTGAGGCATGCCGTTCGGAACCCAGAACAGGGCATCGAGTCGTGGATCCACAATGCATGGCAGACTTCCAATAACTGGGTTATCGCCACGTCCAGCATCACCACCAAAGCCCTTATCGCTTCCGTATAATACCGGAGCAACACCAACTATCAGGCCGAGTGCAATGGCGCTCAACAAGGTACGTACTTTCTTATTTAGGTTTTTCATCACGCTGCAAAGAAGGTTGGTTCAAGGTCGTCCATTTGACGACGAAAGTCAACATTCTCGCCCAACTTAGCGAGAAGTTCAGGTGACTGGCCGAAAAGCTCAACGGCTTGTGGCCAGTGGTCAGGGTATGCCATGCGCAAACGACCAAGCACTGCGCAGGCGGCATTTACGTTGCCCAAAGCTAAATGCTCTACGGCAATGTTAATTAGTACAAAGGCAAATTTTGGCCGGCGAGCGACCACGCCACTAGCGAGCACCCAGCGGTACATGCGCAAGGCCTCTTGGTGCAATTCCAAGTGGTCGTAAAGTTGACCAAGTTGAATTGCTGCATGAGCGCGATTAGTTTGGCGATCGGTTCGCAAGAAAACTTCGCGGTATTCAGCAGCTGCGGCCTCTGATTCTTCCATCAATTGATGAAGGAATCCTGAGTACAAGCGCGCCTCGGCATACTTTGGTTTAAGCGCGAGCGCTTCATTTAAGAAGCGGCGACCTTGCTTGAGAAAGTCTTCATCGCGGTCGGCGAATAAATCATCGTCGATGTGCTTTGCGCCAGTTTCCTCAGTCGCTGCAGCAAGTTCTGCGGCTTGAGAAAGTTCCTTGTGGTCGAGTTTGACCGGAATTTCAGAAACTTCGAGGCGGTAACTGTCATCGTTGGCCAGCAAAATATATGCTTTGCCAAGTTCGAACAGTGTAAGCGCCATGCGACGCACGACCTCTTTATCAGTAAGACCATTTAGGTCTTCGTTGTGCATACGGCGAATTTGTTCCGCCAAACTGCCTGGAATGGCCAAGTCCTTATGCGCCAATGCCTGCAGGCGAATGGCTTGAAAGAAGTCAGTGCAAGCGGCACAGTGTTCCAAGTGGGATAATGATTGGCGAGCATGACCCTCGCCGATTTCACCATCAAGAAGAGCGCTCAATGAAACTTGGAAACTGGAACACAGTAGTCCAGTGTTTTCTTGGGCACTCCTAATCGTGTCGAGGAATTCACTGCGGTCGTACATCAGTTCAATTCTCCTAAAGGATTTTCACCGACTAAACGACGGTCACAGGCGTCCTGTGACTTTTGGAATTTGCGCTTCATGATTGTGAAAATTTTGCGACGCGCACGGAACACCATCATCTTTAAATTTTCAACACGCACTTCAATTTTTTCTGCGGCTTCGCGGTATGGAAGGCCGTCAACTTCAACTAAGTAAAGGACGCGCTTTTCTCGTGGAGTTAAGCAGCGGTAAGCCTCTAAGTAAAAGTGCAGATATAAACGCCAGGCGCGTACCAAATCCTCGGTCTCTTCGATTTCTGCGCTGCGATCAAGCGGGTCTATGGCGCGGTCATCTGCAAAGTCCAATTGCATTTCCTCATCGTCAATACGGTTACTGCCGTTGAGGGTTGTTGCGTGGTCGCGTTGTGCGCGACGACTGTGCTTGAGCGCAGTGTTGCGAATGATCGAGTGAGTCCAATTACGGAAAGAGGACTTTCGGTCTGGCTTAAAATTACGTGGGTACCGGTAAACGTTAAAGAAAACTTCTTGTAAAACGTCAGTGGCGTCCACGTGGTAGTACGAACGCTTTAGATGGTGGTAGGTTAGCCGCAGAAAATCTTGATGATTTAGCTCGTAAATCAGCGCGAATGCTTCTTTTGAAAGAGTTTGACTGTAAACGCCCATCAGCGTCGTCGAAACTCCATCCTTGTTTTGTTTTGGCGATTCGCTGTATCCAGCAGCGAATTCCTGCAAGCTGCCAGCACCGAATTCCACAGGATTCGCTTTTGCAAAGGCTAGGAGCCTTTCTGCGAATGCACTTGTGCGTTCTCGTGTTGCTTGGGCTTTTGTCATGGGGGTTCTTAGCCTAAATGGTAACAGACAATGGAGTAACGTGTTTTTTCATGATTATTATGGACTCGGTTCCTATAGTCCTGATATCGAGGAAAACGGTTCGACCGCACTTAAATGCAAGTCAAATAGCCTAAGTCTTTACCCGCCTTGATGATAAAGCAAGTTCAAATGTCTTTAAGTGGCCCAACCCAAATTCCGACCCAGCTAGCTCCTATCGCTGAGCATGCTGCCGAACTGGGTCTGCAGTTCCAGGGCTGTGTTCGCTTAGGTTCTATTGACGAGAACACCGCGCACCGCTTGGGCGAGTGGCTTGATGCCGGTCGAGCAGGCGAAATGGGCTATTTAGAACGTCGCAAGGATGAACTTATTAACCCGCAAAAATGGAAATCTTGGGGCCGGAGCATATTGCTTTTTGCCGCTCCGTATTTCCGTCCAAGCGGTGGATTTAAAGGCGGTGGGCGGGTGGCGCGCTACGCGCTTGGTCGTGATTATCACAACGTGCTTAGCAAACGCTTGGAGCGACTTGGAAAGCGACTTCGCAGCAAAAAAATCGTTGAGCGGTATCGCGGGCTAAGCGATGCCGCACCCCTACTTGAACGTGAATGGGCACTCCAAGGCGGCCTTGGCTTCCGCGGAAAAAACACCTTGGTGCTTTCGCCAAGTCTTGGATCATGGCAATTCCTCGCCGAGCTAATTGTTGATCAAGAATTACCTGAATGGCGACTTAAGGATTCCTTGCCAAGTTGCGGGACTTGCACCTCATGTTTAGACGCGTGCCCAACAAAGGCCTTTGATGGTGAATGGTTACTCGACCCACGCAAATGCATTTCATATTTAACTATTGAAACCAAAGGTACTATTCCCCGCCAACTGCGCCGAGGCATCGGCGATTGGGTATTTGGTTGTGATGTCTGCCAAGAAGTTTGCCCTTTTGGGAGCGAACAAGTTGACTTCAGCAATCAATGGGGAAGCTTGCCAGTTTTCGAGGAATGGACTTTGGAAGATTTATTATTGTGTTCTAAAACAGAATTTAAAAACAAATTTACTGGAAGCCCTGTGCGCCGACCTGGTTGGGCGACGATGCAAAGAAACGCATGCATCGCACTGGGCAATTTAAAACGTGGAGAATCAGTATTAAAAACAATCCTCAGTGATCATTCAGAAACGGTGGTGCGTGCTCATTCAGCCTGGGCACTGGGCGAGCTTGGAGAGCTAGATTTCTTGAAAAATGTCCATGGCTCCGAAATTGAGGCTGTGGTGCGCGAAGAAATTTCACAGACGATTGATGCTCAATAATCTAAGTCTTTAATTGGCTGCGACTTAGGTGTGCGATGTCGACTGTGTGGATTTATTATTTTTCCAACTTTCTATCTAATCATGTGGTTTACTTGGTTTACGGCGGTGATCCCCCGTGCCAAATCCTCGGCTTTGCAGATATTTGGTGCAACAAACCGCAACCTCGTTCCCTCACACAATTAAGCCCAATGACTAATTCCAACTTCTACTCAGACACTAAGTACTGTACACGTTGCGCAGAATACGTTCGCTATCTGCAAAGCGTTCACGAGTCATATTGTGCCGAGTGTGGTGCTAAGGTCAAGTTGTTTAGCTCGGCTGATCGCAAGTCATTTCTGCGCAGCTTAAAAAATAAAAACAACAAGAAGCCTGACGGCAATCAAAAGCGCGTCTCTTAGAATTTGGGGCAGATGCGCCCCCCACTGTTTGAACTTTGCATGTTAGTGTCACATGAGCTTTGCTCTGGTGATTCAAAAAAAATAATTGTGGCTTCAGTTGTTGGTGGCGTTGATTGCATTCAGTTGCGCGAAAAGAATTTAAACTCGCGACAACTTTTTGAAGCCGGTCAAGAACTTCGCAAACTGTGTACTGAATTAAATATTAAATTTATCGTGAACGACAATGTCGAGGTGGCCCTCGCACTTAAAGCAGACGGAGTGCATTTAGGGCAGGACGACATGCACCCCGAAGATGCGCGCAGTTTAGTTGGCAATTCAATGTGGATTGGCTGGAGCACTCACGACCTTGAACAGCTTGATGAAGCCGCTGAATACGGTGCTGACTATGCCGGTTTTGGACCTGTTTTTGCAAGCGAAACGAAGGGCTATGCGCGCGGTCTTGGACCCGAACATTTAGCTGCTGGCTTAGCAATTTCGCGAGTTCCAGTGATTGCAATTGGTGGTATTAACCCAGACAATTGCTGGATGATTCCAGAACAATGTGGAATCGCGGTCAGCTCCGCACTGGCTGACGCTGAAAACCCAGAGCTAGTCGCTAAAAGCTTACGGAATAGAAGCTTAGAGTCGAATTAATCCGGCACCCCAGTGGAATCCGGCACCAAATGCGGTGCATAAAACCAAATCTCCTGGACCAACAATTCCAGCCTGGCGAGCCTCGGTTAATGCAATCGGCACGGATGCCGAACCAGTATTTCCGTAGCGGTCAACGTTTATAAAAACCTTTTCTTTGGGCGCACCAAAATGCTTCGCAACTGAATTAATAATGCGCATATTTGCTTGATGAGGAACAATTAAGGCGAGGTCTTCAACCTTTACGCCCGCCTGTTCTAAAGCCAAGTTTGAAGCCGCACACATTCGCATAACTGCTTCTTTAAAAACCTCGCGACCATCCATTCGCGTTAATTTATGCAATCGCTTTTCTGCAACTTCTTTACTAAACGGCATACGCGTGCCGCCGGCCACGCGCGACAAGATGTCGGCCTGCGACCCATCTGTCCCAGTTGATATTGCCAAGATTTCACTTCCGTCTTGGTCATCAACCGGTCCGACAACTGCCGCACCGGCGCCATCACCAAATAACACACATGTATTGCGATCTTTCCAATCAAAGAATCTTGAAGCGAGTTCAATGCCCATAACCAAAACTCGCTTGTTTCCCATTGCCGCTCTTGAATGAGCAACGTCAAGTGCTTGCAAAAACCCAGCACAACCGGAGCCGGCCAGATCATAAGCGGGTATTTCACCCAATCCTAAACGGTGTTGCACAAAAGATGCCGAATCGGGAAAGAACATTTCAGGAGTGTCGGTGGCAATTATCAATTCATCAATATCATCTACCGAGAGGCCCGCATCGGCCAAAGCGGCTTTCCCCGCCTGCTCGCCAAAGTCGGTGGTGGTTTGATCGTCGGCGGCAAAACGCCGCTCCCTAATGCCGGTACGGGCAACAATCCACTCATCGTTAGTATCGACAATTTTTGACCAATCATCGTTGGTCATTACCCGTTCTGGGAGGTAAGAGCCAATGCCTAGTAATCCAATTTTTTTCATTTTCAACTTAAGATGCTTTTTACCGCTGCAGTGAAGCGGTCAATTTCATCGAGCGTAGTGTAGACACTTGGTGAAACTCTTATGCCAGAAGTTTCAGAATGCTTGATTGGTGCAGTCAAAATTTTATAGTGATTAAAGAGCGGCTTAAAAATTTCAATCGGCTTAACCCCGTCAATTGCAAAAGTTGCGATGCCGGCGGAAAACTCGGGCGCGCGACTAGTTCGCAAATAAAAGTCCGAGAGACTGCTCAGTGAATCAATCCAACGGTCGCGCAAGAAGCGCAAGCGAGCCACTTTCCGTTTTCCGCCAATTCGCCTATGGAGTTCGAGGGCTGGTAGTATTCCCAATTTCAAAGCAACTGGGTTGGTGCCAATTTCTTCGAATTTCCTAACGTCATCGCGTTGACCTGGGGCGGCGGCCATCAAGGGCCAGGTGGTGTGAATGTGTTCTTGTTTCATCCACAACAATCCAGTTCCAATCGGGGCGGCTAGCCACTTGTGTAAACTTGTGGCAAAAAAATCACAACCCAATTCATCTAACTTAAATGGGAAGTGGGCAAAACTATGGGCCCCATCAACAATTACCCTTACGCCATGTCGATGGGCCATTTCAGAAATCTTACGCACCGGCATGATTTGCCCATTTAGATTGATTACATGACACACATGAATTAACTTGGTTTTTGCACTAATCTCTTTCTCAAAAATATCTACGCATTCACTTTCACTTTCGCATGGAACTGGCATTTGAACTTGCTTCAAAATAATTCCATCGCGTTGTTCGCGTTGTTTCCAAGCGTTAATCATGCGTGGGTAATCCATCGTCGTAGTAATAACTTCATCACCACGCGCCAAGTCAATTCCGTTTTGGCAAATATGCAAGCCTTCTGAGGCATTCCGTGTTAAGGCCATTTCCTCAGGAGATACTCCCCAATCGCCGGCCAATTGTTTGCGGATTCCATCGAGCTCCTTTATCTGCTCGGACCACATCCAACGTGATGGTAGCCCTTGTGCGTATCGCTGTTGTGCAAAACTTTCCTGCAAGGCTGGTTCGCTGGTTGGACTAACCCCGCCGGCATTTAAATTTATATAACTACGATCAATTTTGAAAACGCCAGCAATCTGATCCCAAAACTTTTCATCTTGAGCAGCCTGCAGAGGGTCGGCTGAGCTTGACGGAAAATCGGCCAGTAACTGGCTCAGGGCATTAGGACGAAATGTGAATCCGCCGGCGGCAAAAGCCCCCAGGCTAGTGAGAAATTGGCGACGACTCGACATCTTGTTTCGTAGACATAGCCTAACAAAGCTTGCCCTAAGCAAGTTTGCGCGGCAGCGATAAAATCACCCCTCGCTAGAACCTCCAATGGCGCTCTTACTCAGCCTCTCAATTCTCGCCCTTGCAGCCGGACCACTGTTGTTCCGCATCGCAAGTCGCTCGCAAGCTGCGGCTGCGATGCTTGATGGTTTTGTGCGCTTTGCAGTAGCCGGTTTGCTGCTTGTGCATGTGCTTCCGTGGGCATGGGGAGTTGGCGGGGCGGTTGCGGGACTTTGCTTTGGAATTGGCCTTGCAACGCCAATGCTTTTGCACAAACGTATCCACAACAATTCACGTTGGGGATTTGGTGCAGAGTTAGGGATCGGAGCAACCGCGCTTGGTTTGCACGCCTTTTTAGATGGTGCTGCAATCTTTGAACATCAAGAAGCAGCGACAACAACTCGCATGCTTGCGGCAGCGGTTATTTTGCATCGGCTTCCGGTTGGTATTGGGGTTTGGTGGCTGGTGCGGCCACGCTTTGGACAACGCGCCGGAATACTAGTTCTTGCGCTTCTTGGAATTGCCACAATCCTCGGGTCATTTTTCAGCCAAGCATTACTGGCTGGTTCATCCGCTGAATTTATTGCAGCCATTCAAGCGCTCTTTGCTGGCGCATTATTACATGTTGTACTTGGCCACCACTTTGCGATATTCCAAAAAGAAGGCAATCAAAGTTCTTGCCCTAACACACTTAAGAAAATCAATCGCAGCTCGGCGCTTGGCGCGATACTCGGCCTTGGCGTACTAGCGTTCTTAAGTTTTCTTGAACCTGAAGAATCAAGTCACTTGCGCGTTGGTGGGTTTATTGATTCACTCCTTGCATTAACCGCAAAAAGTGCTCCGGCCTTGCTGGCGGCATCGGCCACTATCATGCTAACCAAAGCATTTGTGCCTGGCAGCATGGTTAAATTTTTTCACGGCAAGACCGCCTTCGGGCAAGCTCTACGTGGCACCGTTGCTGGACTGCCAGTTCCAATTTGTTCGTGCGGAGTTGTACCTGTTTATCGCGGCTTAGTTGCCGCGGGCACTCCCCCGCCGGCGGCACTTTCGTTTTTGGTCGCCGCACCAGAAGTTGGTTGGGCTGCGATAATGTTGTCGTTTGGTTTACTTGGCACCAAGTTAACTATCGCCCGTTTGGCCAGTGCGGCAGTTTTAGCTTTAGCCGTTGGGGTTGTCGTGGGACGCATGATTAAAGCCCAACCAGCGGTTGAAGACCAGAGTGAAGCTAAAGCACCACTAAAGCAACGCTTAATCGATGGCTTCCAATATGGTTTTATAACTATCGTCAACGATACTGCTCCATGGATTATTGCCGGCTTAATGCTCGCCGCTGCTCTCGAGCCAGCCATCGGCTCTACTTGGTTAGCCGAATTGCCACGCGGAGTTGACGTGTTAGTTGCCACCCTTATTGGCTTACCGCTCTATGTGTGCGCTTCAGGTTCTACGCCATTAGTTGCAATCCTAATTGCTAAAGGTTTATCTCCAGGAGCAGCCGTCGCTTTTTTATTAACTGGCCCGGCAACTAATTTGACCACCGCTGGCCTACTTTCAAGTTTGCACGGACGCAGAACAGCAGTCGCCTTCGCAATCGTAATGATTGTGATGGCAATACTTACTGGACTCGGGGTAAATTATTTCATTCCAGGCGATGTTTCGGTGCCGGCGGTTAGCGCCTTGCACGAACACCTCGGTCCATTTGAATTAAGCGCCGCGGCGCTACTTGCACTAGTTTACTTAGCAGCTCTTACACGTCTTGGAGCTCCTGGCTTTATCGCCAAAGTGGTTAGCCCTCACGCTGAAGAAGCAAGTGAGGCCTCCTGTTGCTCACCCGAAGAGCCACCAACAAAATCACCATGCTGTTCTGAAAAAACAGTTGAAGTTCCATCCTGCTGTTCTAGCAAAAACAAAGATCAATGAAAACTTTTTACCTACTCCCTCTTTTGGCACTTGCCGCCTGCGGCGCGCCAACCAGCAATCAAGATAGTGACTGCGCGCAAGCATCGCAAGGTGACTGCTCACAAGCAATTGAAAGTGATTGCGCTCAACCAGCGCGTGGCGATTGTGAATTCCCAATTGCAACTCGTGAATGGCCACATCGCAACTCGGACATTCAAGTCGATGACCGAATTAACTTTGGCAGTTTCGATAATGGTTTACGCTTTGCCTGGGCAAACAACCCAGAACCAAATGACCGCGTGTACTTACGCTTACACGTAAACGTCGGAAGTCTAGCTGAAGAAGAGTCAGAACAAGGCATGGCCCACTTTCTTGAGCACATGGCTTTTAATGGTTCGACCAATTTCCCGGCTGGAACTTTAATTGAATGGTTTCAAGATCACGGGATGTCTTTTGGCGCCGACACTAACGCCCACACTGCTTTCTCGGAAACTGTTTACAAATTGGATTTGCCCAACTCGGACAGTAAGACTTTGCGTGAAGGCTTAACTGTTATGCAAGATTTTGCTTTCAATTTATTAATTGAAGAAGCTGAAGTGCAAGCTGAAAAGGGTGTCATTGATGGCGAGCAACGTGAACGCGACTCCGCCGGCTGGCGAGTTATGCTAAAGCAGCTTGAAGAGATGTTCCAAGGGATTCGTCACCGCGAACGTTTACCAATCGGTCTTAAAGAAATTCGTGATGAATTTACCGCCAAGAGTGTGCGCGCGTTTTACGAAAAGTGGTACCGCCCAGACAACATGACATTGGTGCTCGTTGGCGACCTCGGCGAACTTAATCCGGAGGAACTTTTTGCTGAATACTTTGGTGCAATCCCAGCGGCGATTGGGCCGTGTCCGCAAGAACCAGAAGTTGGTTCGCCGGAAACCCTAGCCTTTCTTTATGGGATATATGAAGATGAAATCCCAACCGTAGACATTGCACTTGACCGCTTGTCCATTTACCAAGAGGAAGAACTTAGTGTTGAAGAATGGTTAAACGATTTGCCACTAAACTACGCGTATGGCATTTTGAATTTACGCTTTAGTGAATTGGCCAAGAAAGAATCAACTCCATTTTTATCTGCTTCTGCTTCAGAATCAAATGTATTCAATGTTTTTGAAGGGCAAAGCCTAAGTGTTAGCGCTGACCCAGAGAAGTGGCAAGAAGCCTTTGCAGTCGCCGAGCAAGAACTTCGCAAAGCTCTTAAGTTTGGCTTCCAGGACGCAGAGCTTGATGAATTACGCGCCAACGCAATGCGCGGCCTAGATGAGGCGGTTAAACGCGAAGCGACCAGCCACAGTCGCGGTTTGCTTTCGGGAATTTTGAAAGCAGCGGAAGAAGAGTTTGTTCCAACCCGGGCAGCTTGGCGGCGCGAACAGATGGCTCCCGCTCTTGAGGCACTAAGTGTTGACCAATGCATTGCGGCGTTACGCGACGCTTGGAGCAAAGGTGAAGATTCACTTTATACAACTGGCAACTTGGATCTCGGCAGCATGGCTTCAGTCAAGTTGAACTCCACACTCAGCGCTAGTCGCAAAGTTGCGGTTAAAGCGAATGATGAAATTTCGATTGCGGAATTTGCTTACGCGAGCACCGCGGCCAAAAAAGGCAAGATTGTCGAGGAGCAAATGATTGATGACCTCGACTTCCAACAGATTAGTTTTGCTAATGGCGTTACCGTCAACTTAAAGAAGACTGAATTCAAAGAAAACCAAGTATTGATTTCGGCCAACCTCGGAGAAGGTCGGATTAGTTTGGCTAACGAACAACAAGCACTCGCATTCGTGGCTGGCCAAGTCTTTGACGGCGGCGGCCTTGCGGCGCACTCGGCTGACGATTTGCGGCGCATCAATGCCGGCAAACAAGTCGGTGTAGGATTTGGCATGGGCGATGACCGCTTTTCTTTTAGTGGCTCGACCACCATGGAAGATTTACTCCGGCAATGCGAGCTGATGTGCGCTTACCTCACTGCTCCTGGTTGGCGTGACGATAGTTTGATTCAATTGCGCCGTGCGGTGCCGCAAATGTTTGAAGGTCTGAAGCACCAACACGGTGGGCCACTTTCAACTGACTTCATACCAGGGCTTTACGAGAATGATCCGCGCGTTGGACTGCCTGCAATGAAGGATATCCTAAATGTTGAAATGACCGATGTCGCCGCATGGTTTAATCCACAATTCAGCGATGGACCACTGGAGCTAAGCGTTGTTGGCGATATCGATATCGATGAAGCAATTTCTGCCATCGCCCAAACATTTGGAACACTTCCAACTAGGCGCGGTGCCAAATCGTTTGATGAGAGGCGTTCCATGCCGTTGGCCTTGCAAGGGTCGCGTATGGAGTACACCATCGAAACACAGGTGCCGAAATCACTGGTGTTTATCGTTTACCCTATGACTGATGGCATAGACACTGCCAACCGCCGCAGTATGAGCATGCTTGAAGCTGTTCTCAGTGATCGCCTTCGCCTTGAAGTGCGCGAACGATTGGGAGCCGCATACTCCCCTGGTGCGGGTTCAGAATTCTCGATGGTTTACCCTGGCGATGGAATCATTTACATCCAAGCGATGTCGGACCCAGACAAGGTTGAAACTTTGGTTGAAGCTTGTTTGGCTACCGCTGATGCCCTCGCCAAAGATGGTGCAAGCAATGAAGAGGTCGAACGCTTGCGTGAGCCAATCGTTAATCAATTACGTGATTCTCGACGCACGAATTCATTCTGGCTAGGAGCAATCGCCGAGTCCCATTGGCGACCAGCGTCACTGAACGATGTAAGAAGCGTGAAAGAATTCTACTCAACAGTTAGCGCTGAACAAATTAGCCCGCTGGCGGCGAAATACTTCAGTCGCGCCAACGCCAACATTTGTGTGGTCAACCCCGCTACTGAAGAAGAGTAAGTGAAAGAAATTAATTTAGCAGAAAGAGTTTATCGGCCTCCCTCGGAGGCCGATTCGCTCATTCTGCAAGTCACCTTAGGTTGTTCGTATAACGAGTGTACATTTTGCGGAATGTACCGCGACAAACCTTTTCGCATTCGACCCCTTCAAGATTTATTGGATGAAATTGCTTGGGCCAAACAAACTTACCCAGGCTTGCAGAAAGTATTTTTAGCGGATGGCGACGCTTTAATCGCCAAGGCCAATCATCTTGCGCAAATTTGTGACGCGCTAACTCAGGCATTCCCTGAGTTGCGACGAATCAGTATTTATGCTTCACCACAAGCTTTACAAATTCGCAGTGTTGAAGAAATGACCATGTTGCGCGAGAAAGGTCTGTCACTTTATTACTTAGGAATCGAAAGTGGCGACGACCAAACTTTATTAAAACTTCAAAAAGGGGTGGATAGTCAGCAAATGATTGCGGTCGGATTAAAAGCCCAGGCTGCCGGGGTAAAACTGTCCACCATGATTTTACTCAATGGTGGTGGGCGCAAACATTCACTACAACATGCCCGCGGATCTGCGCAAGTAGTCAATGCAATCCAACCACGCTTTGTTAGTACTTTAGTGCTGACCCCAACTCCCAAGACTCCAATCTGGGACGACTACCAAGCAGGCAATTTTGATGAGCTCAGCGTGCCCGAGCTCGCCAAAGAATTACGCGAATTTATTACTTGCTTAGATTTGACCGGAACAATTTTCCGCTCAAATCATGCCAGCAACTGGTTAACCATTTCGGGAACTCTCCCAAAAGATAAAACGAAAATGCTCAGCTTTATTGACCGAGTGTTACTGGATGTTGACGAGTAATCGGTTAGTTTTAATTCCGTTTATCGCCGCCTGAAAATACACTGAAACTCCTGCCAAGGTCGCGGGAACAAGAAAGTTCCAACTTGTAGAACCATTCGAATCCAACACATTGGCAGAACCTAAACGATTAGGATTCATAATGTCTAACAGGACATTGTGTTGAGCATTAAAATTTCTACCCCGACGGGCGATGTCGGCAAAGAGAATTGTTTGGCGGGATGGATCACCGTCAGCCAACATCAAGCCTAATTTTTTTCCCGCCGACGGATTCACCTTATTTACAACAAGGTGAGTCTCTGCTCCTTTGAATTCAACTGCCGCACCAACGTCTGGGCCCATGAAATCATTAAAGCGGTTGCCGACTAAAACGTGACCCTCCCAGACATCGAAGAAGCGACCACTGTTATCTTCGGCCGATCCATCCCAAGAAAGTAGTTTGTTTATTTCGTTCCACGTTCCAGAAGAGTCTCGCTTGAATACGTAAACAGCACCGGAATTCACAGCAACTTCATCGTCACCGTATGCACCAATGTAAGCGGTGTCGCCATAAATTTGTACATAGCAGCCAAAGAATTGTTCTTCCTGACCATCACTAGCTTCGAGCTTGGCCTCCTGATTCCAGTTGCCATTTTGGTCGCGGCGGAAAATGTAGGCCGAACCACTTTCGGCTCCAGCAGGATCTTTATCCCAATAGGCGCCAAAAATTGCTACGTCGCCATCGACCCAAGAAGAAATTCCAAAACGATCGCGGTTGTTGGCATCGGCACCAAAAACATGTGCTTCAAGTTTGAACTTCTCATCAACTGGATCAAGACGATAAATATATGCGGAACCACTATCAGTTCCGAAGTTGTCGTCACGCGATGCACCAATTACCGCAACGCCATCCTTGAGGTAGTTGTAGCGGCCGAACTTGTCTCCTTCGAGACCATCGTAAGCTGTTAACTTTTGCACGTTTAGCCAAGTGCCAGTGGAGTGATCTAATTTCCAAAAGTAAACCGAACCAGAGTAATGACCATTGTCGTCATCTTTATAACAACCGACCATTGCCCAGTCTCCGTCAAGAATTACTGATGAACCATAGTGCTGGTCTTCGGCGCCATCCCAACGAATTAATTTTTGCTCCTGCTCGAACAAGCCAGTTGCGGTGTTCCGTTTGTATAAATAAACCGAGCCAGACTTGGCTCCTTGTGGGTCATCGCCGCGTGCGCCAATCGCAATTCGGTCATTGGCCTCGTCAACCCAAACGAACATTCCAAATTTCATATAAGCACGCCAATCAATCGGGAGCAACTTTTGCAGATGGATCCAATCTTTACTAACGTTGTCCCATTCGTAAACATAAGCCGAGCCACCACCAATTGCTTGGGTAGCGTCTTGGGACGCACCGACTACGGCAAGTCCATTGTCAATGGAAACGCCATGCGCAAAATATGCCCCAACGGATTGATCCGGTGGGTAGATGCTATGGTCTTCAAACTTTTGAGGGGAAGCTATAGCAATCGCGGAGAGTAGAAGGGTATTAATCATAGGACTTTTGTCAATTTGAATCGACCCTAATACTACTCCAAAAAACCTTAATGATGGCGCAAAAACCCATGCTTTTTATAGCCTTAACGGCAAATAATTTGGAACATGCAGCAAGCAAGCTGATTATTATTCAGTTTTTACCCTTATTTTCCTAAATTCGACCTGTGTTTTCCCGCCTCCATGCACTTGAAAGGCAATAAAGCCACTGGAATCCGCGGAATCGTGGAAATCGGCACAGGCCACCCCATTTACCCACGCTTGAATGTGGTCACCTATACAAGAAATACGATAGGTATTCCATTCCCCAACTTTAAATGCTGCGCGGCCAGCGGGGTTGTCTTCTAAGGAGTCAAGCCAAGCGCGGCGCGCTTCGTCAAACAAGCCACCCGACCAAGACCGCTCACTAGGGTCAATTTCAATTTGATAACCTTCGACACGACCTCTCTCATTAATATGTGAGCGAATTTGAACTCCAGAGTTGCCACCGGGTTGAATTTTCACTTCGAGTTGCAGTTCAAAATCAGCGTAGTGTTTTTTTGATACTAAAAATGAATTCTGGCGATTATCGCCAAAGCCGCGCAAACATTGCACCCCTGCCTCGTCTTTGTAAACTTCGAAAGTTGCCCCACCAATTATTTCCCAATCGATGAGCGGCGCGTTGGGCTGAATAAAAGTCCAATCAGCGACTTCACATTTTGCGCCGCCAATTTCGGGAAGCTTGCCTGTAATGCATGCCATCAAAATGGTTGCGACTATCAGGGGGTACTTATTGAACAACTAGAGCCTCCATGTTGCTAATCATACAACCACTGCTATCGAGTGCTTGTAGGTAAACCGTTAAACCACTTGCCGTAGGCGGTACTGCCGCGCTAAATGAACCAGCACCACTTGAATCGAGAGTGATAACTCCGAGAGTTCTTGGATTGATTAAGCCAAGGTACATTCCTGTACAAGTAGTTGCGGTTGGGCCTTGCACCATTGAAAAGTAGATAGAGGCGCTGCCGCCGGCTGTTCCGTCAACTACTGATATAGTGTTATTTTGGCCGGCAATGGGCGGCATTGGGGGTATTAGCTTAAATGGGTCAGTTGGTGGAATTGTGCTACAACCAGAGCTCAAACAAATCCGTGAGTTCTTATGCGACAAAATTGAACTAATACTTTGCGCACTAAACATTGTCTTATTAGTTGAGCAACCTTCGTTACATGGGCACATAATGTTGCACCCACTACAACTGCATGTTCCACAGCAATGAGCTGCATCCCAGTTATGTCCGAATTCGTGCGCTACTAAACTAATCCGCCGACTCCAATGTCGGGAATATTTTGCAGCTGAAACTGAATACTTATAGCTTGTACAAATTGATCCTTGAAAGCCTTGGCCAATCGCAGTTGCAGTGAAGTCGCGGCCAGAGAACAAGGCGGCCATGTCGTGACGCAAGTGGCTTAGTGGTCCTTGCCATTCACTGCGCAATTGATAAAGCACGGTGTTGGTATCACGAGTTGTGTAAGGATCATTAGCAGTTGTGCGAATCACAATGTCGTTGATGTCATAACAAAGACCAACATCGTTAGAGTAAATTTCATCAATGACATTGAGCATTGATTCAACGTCTTGAACAACTCGACTTGTACGCTTACCAAACAAGTTGTAATACTGGAAGTCACAGTCGATTCCGATTTCAATGGTTTCCGAAGCGCGCGGAGCATTACTGCCGCCGCCATTTGCAGAACTTGCAGCCATGCCACTCTGACCGTATCCAGGCCACAATAATGGTTCTTTCATTAGGTGTACGGTGTCAACTGGGATGTCGCCCTCGCTAAACACGGCGTGCAAACTCGAATTAGAGCTTTTGGTGAGGCTTGAAAGCGGCTGAATGATGCGAGCACCAGAGCCATCGCCCATTTTCACGATTGCGTAAAGTCCGTCCTCTAAAAGAGATGCGGCTACACGGCTACCAGGAACGCCGGCTACCACGCCACGATAAGTGCTTATATCCGGGGCCGCAAATCGCTGTAAGCTACCATCAGTTCCTTGTTCCCAGACCGCAAAGCTATTGGAGCGCACACTGTACTTATCCAAAATTAATTCGGAGTCAAAGATTTGATCGAACACGACCTTGACGCTGAAGCTGTCCACCGGGGTTGTGGGCAATTCCAATGCCTGGGATTCGAGGGGGTTTTGGCAAACAATTGCCAAAGTGAGCAGTATTGAAGGGGTAATCATTGGTTAAATGGCTGAAGTTTATCCTATCTTATATAGTCAACCGATGTGGCGCACTTAGCTAGAATCTTGGGCTTACCACCATGCCGTCCTCCCTCCGAATGTTGACCGTACTCCTGCTGCTTGCCGCAGCATGGACTTCATCCCTTGTCAGTGCTAGCCAGCCGATAGATGCTGTGAGCGAGCCCCTTAAAGTTAGTAAATCTCCTCTTGAAGAGCCGATGGAAGACTTAAAAGCTGGGGTAAAAATGTTACGCCGCCAGCTTAGTAATCCGGAGCATTCAGCAGTGGCCATAGAAACGCTAAGCAAAATGCAGCTCGCGGCCATTGAATGTTGCCGCCACAATCCAACTCCAATTAGCGAGATGGATGAAACGCAAACCAAACTTTGGAACATCGAGTTCCACCGCGGCATGCTTGAAGTTGCAGATATTCTCTGTCAACTCGAAGCCGCCGTAATTTCTGGCGAAGAAACAGAAATTCAAGCCCTTTTCCGCAAACTTGGTGCCTCCAAAAAAAGCGGTCACAAAAAATTCCAACCTGAAGAAGAATGAAAATAGCCCTCTCCCTTTCCGCCATGTTGCTTGCCGTTAGCCCGGTTTTTGCCCAAGAAGGCGAACACTCAGACTGGTACGACGACTTTGATGTCGCGACTGCCGCCGCTAAAGAGCAAGGTAAAGATTTGCTCGTTGACTTCACCGGTTCTGACTGGTGCAGCTGGTGTATCCGCCTGCATGAAGAAGTATTTCAATTTGACACCTTCTTAACTCCTGCAAAAGAGAAGTACATTTTGGTGGCTTTAGACTTCCCACGCGAGGACGAAGCAAAAGCTAAAGTGCCGAATCCTAAGCGCAATGACGAATTAAACAAGAAGTATGGCGTGCGTGGCTACCCGACTATCTTGTTAATGACAAATGATGGCGAAGTGTTTGCCCAAACTGGCTACCAAGAAGGTGGACCTGAAGCCTACGTCGCTCACATGGACGAAATTGCATCGACTGGCCGCAAAGGCTTGGCCGCTGCTAAAAAGTTTAGTGCTGAATACGCAGCTGCAAAAGATGCGCGCGCGCAAATCGCGGTAGTTCGAGCCGCTATGGAAGCATTGGCTTCATCAGCAGGGCAACCAGGCTCAAGCACACTTGCTGACGTTGTACGGCACGGCCTAGAACTTGACGCAAATAACAACAAAGGCCTCAAGATGGAAGTTGTTAAAGCACTTCTTGCTGCTGGCGAAGGCGATGCTGACTTAATGGCCACTGCCAAAGCGATGGACCCGAAGAATGAGAACGGCCTCTTTGAGATCGTTGTTCTTGCTGAGGCGCAATCAGTTAACAGCATTGAAGCGGTTAAATCGGCAGTTGCTTCCATAATTGCATTAGATGCAATCGGCGGACCAAAGGACCGCGACGTTGCTAAAGAGCTTTACACCAATGGCGCATTTTGGTGTCAGCGATTCATGGAAGACATGCCGATGGCGAAAAAGTTTGCGCAAAAGGCCAAGTTGCTAACTCCACAGGAGGACGCGAAAGTCCACGAAATGCTTGACGGTATCCTAAACGGATAAACACAAGAGTTGCTTTGGGTGTTATTCTTAAATAATGCCCCTCAGCACTCTCATCCTCATTGCGGCAATCCCGCAGGCCCAAGTTGACCTAGACTTGCCTGCTGGGTTGCCGCAAACTGTTTATATAGACCTTGAATTCCGCGGGAAGCGGACCTCACTCAACTTAAAGCGCCGCTCTTTACGCGCCGAATCATTCCAACTTTGGAATAGTGATGGCGAGATAAAAGAAATTCCCCCGTCGCGGACTTATTTTGGAAGTGCAAGCAATCTACCCGGGTGGAATGTAGCCGCCAGTCTTGAAGAAGGTGGATTACGCGCAACGCTTATTAATCCGAGTGGTGAAAAGTGGCGACTCGCCCCCACTACTGGTTCACGGATTCGGCACACGATTAGTAAGGCAACACCGCCGCCGATTGCAAAGTGTGGAGTAGATGATTCGCATGAAATTCCCCTCGACAAGTCATTTCCAAATTCAACGGGTCGCGCTTGGGGAGTTACCCCTCCAGCAAATGGAAACCCTTTTCCATCACCACACCCTTGGAATTGGAAATTGCGCAAATCGCGAATTGCCTTTGATGCAACTTACGATTACTGGTTACGCGAGGGGCAAACCGTTGCCGGCGTGACTGCGGGCGTTGAATATCAACTTGCGGAAAATGATATTTGTTACGCGCGCGATTCGCTCGCAACTTATGAGCTAACTGGAATCGTGATTCGCCAATCACGTTACTACACCAACATTGGATATAGCTCTGGTGTACTACTTGGTGACTTTGGGGTTGAGTGGGACAACAATCAACAACACATTCCGCGTGAATCCGCCGTTCTATTGTCCGACTATCAAAACGATGGCATTGCCGGACTTGCCTGGGTGGGAACTCTAGGCGGCGGGCTAGCTTATGCCGGTTTGTTTTGGGACCGCGGCTATAGTCCGGGAATCATCGCGCACGAAGTTGGTCACAACTGGGGCGCCGGTCATATCGATTGCTGGCCTTGGGGCGGTTCGGCGATGTGTGGCGCATGGCTATTACTCGGTCCCGACACCACCAACATTATTATTGACCGCGCTGATTGGCTGAACCTTCCAGAGGTGCCACGCTTTGTTGATGCCGTGCGACCCTACGCTGACCCCGATTGGGCCGATGGTGATTCTCAGGGAGAAATTGCGATTGACGTTTTGGACAATGATTACGACGCCAACTTCGACCGCCTCAATGTTAGTGGAGTTGATCCAATCAGCACTGAGGGTGGCAATGTTTCGGTGCTAATCGGTGCCGGTCCTGGCGGCAGAGATTTGCTTGACTATCAACCCGACCGCACGCGCGTTGGATCCTATACCGACACTTTTTGGTATGCCGCTGGCGACAACAGCGGGCTTGAACATTGGACTCCTGTTACGGTTGATGTAACAGAAAAACAGCATGTCCTTTCTTGGAAGTTCGAAGAAGGTGGCGGCAATTCATTGATCGACAGTTCTGGCACTGGCAATGATGCAAATGCTCTAGGTCCACAAATTCGTGCCGAACGTAACGACCCAACTGTTGTTTTGGAATGTACCAGCAATGGGTGGACTCCAAGCAACAATTTATGGGATAACGATGCGAACACTGACTTTGCCTCTGCGAACCAAGGTGTCGTGAGTGCAAATTTCACACGCGACCCGGCCGATGGAACCTGGCTCGAATTTGATTTTGGAGCGCCAATAAGCATTGACGGTTTTCGCCATCAAGATCGCAGTCCCTCCAACGAATGGATTGCCAAGTCACAACTTTGGTTGTCTCAAGACAATGTTTTTGACGCCAACGACCAACTTATCGAAATAATTCACAGCAATCATGGCGACTTCGTTGAATACCCCTTCGAACCCATTGTTGCCCAGTTCGTGCGCTGGGAAGTGACCGAACAATACGATCAAAGCTCTAGCTTGCACTCCTTGGGTGCCAAGGAAATTTCCTTCTTATACGACGCGCAACTCGCCGAACTTAGCACGCCAAGCGTTTTACTTTCGTCAAATGCGCAAAGCGGAAAGGGCGCGGACAATTTAGTTGACGGAGATAGTGTTAGTGAATTTGTTTCACCTGGCCAAGGAGTGTGCAGCACTGCGCTCACGCGCAATAGTAATGACGGAACTTGGGCCGAGTTTGACTTCCAACAAACTCTTAGCTTTGAAGGGGCGCGCTTTCTTGATCGTGACATAATTACAACCTGGACCGGTCAATCACGTTTATGGTTTAGCACAACTTCCAACTTCTCGACTAGCGACCCGGTGTTTGTCTGGAATCATGGCAACCAAGATTTCGCACAGGTGTTGGACTTTCCAATGGTGAATGCGCGCTACGTTCGCTGGGAAGTCAGTGGAAAAACTCCTCTAACTTGGTTTCCTGACATGGGCGGTCGCGAATTGACTTTGTTCACCGACGCCGCCAACTTTAATGGCTTCCAAAGAGTTGCCGGACCGAATGGTGATTGTTTGCAAATCTCCAAACGCTTAGCCGGAGTTGTCGAAGACGCAAATAGTGTTCCAAGTGCAAGCAATGCTCCGTTCACAATTAATTTATTCGTAAACCCAAATGGTGCTTTAGCTGATGGCACGATGTTGGCCGGATTTGGTGACGCCGGAATTAACGATGGCCGCTACTTTGAAATTATTGCCGGCCGCTTACATTTCGCTGGGATTGATTCCGGATGGACTCTACCAAGTACAAGTTGGAGTATGTTGACGGCGAGTTTCAATGGAAGTGAATTGAGTTTGTACCAAGATGCCCAGCTAATTGGATCTTGGCCTCTATCACTGGGAGCTTGTTCCAATACTTTGCAAATAGTTCCAATCAATCTAAGTTCACCTGACCAATTCTTTACGGGACTGCTTGATGAATTTGATGTTTGGGATTACCAATTGAATGAAATTGAAATTGACGAACTTTTAATTGGCGGTCCGGCAAGTGGGCCGACCCCATTTGATACTCGCACCATGGTTAGTACTTCGCCAAGATTAAGTTGGGCCGCGGCGCGCAACAACCCTCAACACGATGTTTTCCTAACCACTGACTTTGCGAGTGCCCGCGATGCACTCGCCGGATCACCTGATCATTATGGGCGATTTTCATCGGCACATGTTGACTTACAAAACTTGAACCCACGTACTTGGTACTTTTGGAGAGTTGACGAAGTTTATGCTAATGGTGACGTTGTTCCAGGAAAGGTCTGGCGTTTCAAAACTGAACTCCCATGGACGACAACTGCGGTTGAAGCATTTGCCGATGGCAATGACGGAGACCACTTAAATGGTTTGGCCGGAGGAACTGGGTTCGCGGCCGCCTGGGAAGTTCCCACCGGAAATGGCTACAAACACCGTTTGGGCAGCATTGGAGCCTATCCAAGCAACTTGCCCTTGGTTGAGGTGGACGGTTATTTCGAACGCAAAACAGTTTCTAACTTAAGCATGGAGGGTCAACGGAATTTTGATAACAACGCAATTGATATCGACTTGGCTGGCGATGGAAGTTTTTACATTTCATTTGCTATGCGTTTAAGTGGCAGTGATAGTGAAATGACTGCGATGTGTGGATTGCGCAATTCAAGTAATGGCGACACGATTGTGGCCGGCGCTGAAGGTGGGGCTTGGGCGATAGATGGGGCGGCCGGCTCAAGCTCAGGTGTTGCGGCGAGTAAGAGTCGGACTCAGTTTGTTGTGCTGCGAATTGATGCTAGTGGCAAAAACCCGGACCAAGTGTGGATGAAAATCTACGATTCGGCATTGGAGCTTGTCCATCAAAGTGACACACAATTAAATGGTGTCGGCACCGGAGCAGACCAATGGGATTACTTAAGTTCTGGAGCTGATGCTAGCGGCAACTTCGACCAACTGTTCATTCGCGCTGGCGGCATCAAAACTTTTTCAACTTCAATTGTTGAAATTGATGAAATTCGTGTTGGACGTAGCTGGTCAGATATAACAGGACTCTAATGAAACTTGACCGCCGCAACTTCATGGCTGCCAGCATCGCTGGAACTGCCGGGCTGGCCACTGGCCTACCCTCCGCTGCGCAATTACTCGCCCAAGAACCGGCCACCAATGCTCGACCGGGCGATGGTTTGCGCAATGAATTCGCCCTCAACATCGAAATGTGGTTTGGCAAATTGCCCTTTGTTGAACGCATTCAAGCAGCGGCTGACCTCGGCTTCAAGTGGGTTGAGTTTTGGCCGTGGCGCAACAAAGACTTAGATGCAATCGCCGCTATGTGCGAAAAAACTGGTGTGCGCGTTGCACAATTCACTGCGTGGGGATTTGTTCCGGGCCTGAATCATTCCAAAAATCATGATCGCTTTGAACAACACATCATTGATGCTTGCGAAGCTGCGCAACGGATTACTTGTCCGATGGCAACAGTAGTTGGCGGCAATGACCAACGCGGCATGAGCACCGCCGAAATGCATCAAAACATTATCGATGGGCTTAAACGAGTTGCGCCGATTGTTGAGGCCGCCAACTTGATGTTAATTTTGGAACCGATGAATATTCGTGTAGACCACAAAGGCCACTGTCTTTATGGTTCGGTTGATGCGGTCAATATTTGCCGCGAAGTTAATTCGCCGATGGTTAAAATCAATTGGGATCTTTACCACATGCAAATTTCTGAAGGGGATTTATGTGGTCGGCTTGAAGATGGCTTCGACCAAGTTGGTTACATTCAACTTGCCGATCACCCCGGTCGTCACGAGCCCGGCACAGGAGAAATTCAATATGGCCGTGTTTTCGAAAAGTTAATTGAACTTGGCTACCGCGGCCCAATCGGCTGTGAGTGTTCGCCGCGCGATGGCGACTTCGTGGCTGCGCAACGCCTGGCGATTGCCGACCATTGGCGCTCAAAGTAATTAAAGCTGTGAAACTCCGAATTCACCACAACGCGGAAAACGCCTCCCGTGAATTAGTTGGAGAAATTCTTCAATTACGCAATGCCCTCGCGCCGTCCGCGCGCCAAAGCGGCAAAGCCTTTCCTCTTTGTTTAGGTTTTGCCACCGGCTCAAGTATGTTGCCGATTTATGCCCAAATGCGGGAATTTCTTGGCCCCGAATTAGCCGGTGTCGGCGGTTTTAATCTCGATGAATTTTTTCCTCAGCAAGACGCGAATAATTTTTCATTCGCAAATTTTATGCGGCAACAATTTCCCGAAGCTGACCACCCCGCAAAGCTTCCAGGCTTTAGCGGAGCTAAAAATGAAGTTGCTAATTTCTGCCAATCCTTTGAGGACGAAATTGTAAAGCTCGGCGGAATTGATTTGCAATTGCTTGGGATTGGCATCAATGGTCACATTGGCTTTAACGAACCTGGCTCCGAACAACTTTCGCAAACACGATTAGTTAATTTAAGTGAATCAACATTACAAGCTAATCCGGATTTCTCAACTATGGCGATTACTCAAGGCATCGCAACCATTTTAAATGCACGTCGTATTCGTATTTGTGCCTTTGGAGAACATAAAGCTGAAGCAGTAGCAACTGCCATTGAGGGGCCAGTAAGCGTTGATTGCCCTGCTTCATTTTTACAACAACATCGGGACGTGATTTGGTTTTTGGACAAGGCGAGTGCCAGCCGCCTAACTAGCAAGTAAAGCTTTGGTATTTAGGCACCGGCTTGCCGCCAATCCAAGTCGCTAAAACTTCGCCCTTACTACTTAGGGCATTAATGTCAGCCAACTTGCCCGGCACTAGGACGCCGCGATCACCGAACAAACTGCCCGGCACCACGCACGCCCCTTGAATCGCGCGCGCTAAATTAATGCTTCGGTCAGTTATTCGCTGATGAAGCATTGCCGACAAGCTATCTAGGCTGCCGCCGAGGCCGCCATCCGGACGACGCGCCGAAGGACCTTCTCGCCTTAGTTGTAACCCGCCAACCATAAATGATTCGGCCGCCAACCCCGCATGCGACAAATTATCACTTTGATACATTAAGCAATTGTTAAAGGCTTTACGTTGAGACCATGCGGCTAACGTTGTGACTGGAACGTGCACCCCATCAGGAATAATTCCAATCCATTTAGCCAAAGCCAATTCAGCAAATTGAATCGGCCCACCAGCTGACCCGCGTGAAGTTGCGCGCATGCGATTAAATAAATGAGTCATCGCAATTTTTGTGTCGGCCGCCGCACTTACTTGTTGGCATTCATCTAATCGACAACAAGTATGACCAATGCTTGGCCACACTTTATGCTTAACTAGATATGCGACTAACTGTTCTGCGCCGGCTAATTCAGGGGCGAAGGTGGTCATGCGCAAATTTCCATCGCAGGCTTTAACAAATGCCGCCATGCCACTAGAAGTTGGCAAACGCAATGATGAAAGTGGCAAGGCGCCGGCCATTTCACTTCCTATAAACGGACCTTCCACGTGCCAACCCTCAAGGCGCGCCGCCGTTCGCGTTAAAGAACTGCGCCGCCCTATTTTTTTATATTTATCCCAACGCTTGGCCGCGGCGCGCAAACTTGGATTACCTGTCGGATAAAAGCCCGACAAAACTGTAGTCACTCCACTGCCACTCAAAGCCCGCGCCATCCGCGCTAATTCATCGGGCTTTGCGTTTGGGGCAGCAATTCCAGCAAACCCATGACACAAGGTGTCAACGTATCCCGGTGCAATCCGTGTTCTTCCAAGATCTTTTATTTTATCCGCCAAACGACGCGGTGCTTTGCCAAGGCCAATTTCGGCAATACGGCCACCACTCCAAGTCAGCCAGCCCGGCTTAAACTTTCCAGCAAAAAAAATTTGACCACATAGACCCGACATATGTTCATGCTAACCTATCCAGCAAGTGATGAACTACAACTTCCTCCTTTGCGCAATAATTCTCGCGGCCGGCACTGCTCAAGATCCAGTGACTGACAATGAGACGCCACCATACTTGACCGCACCGGCATCGGGTTACACCGACACTCCACTGCTACCCGGTGAAACTTGGCGCGTACATGACAAAGATCGTCCCCTACCTGCCTTCGTTGGCCCGACAAATGTTCATTTGCCAATTGCCCCTCCGAGTGATGCAACTATCTTATTAAGCAAAAGTGGTTTTGCTAGCTGGGAGTCGTGGGACGGCAAGGCCGCTCCATGGAAATTTGAAAATGGCGTTGCTACTGTTTCTGGTGGAGGCGACATTCATACCAAAGAATCATTTGGAAGTTGTCAATTGCACGTTGAATGGCGTAGTCCAATTTCTGAACGAGCGAGCCAGGGAGCAAGTAATAGTGGAGTATTTATTATGAGCCAATATGAAATTCAAATTTTAGATTCTTGGTCATCACGAACCTACCCGGACGGACAAGCTTCAGCTTTGTATGGTCAGCACCCACCGTTAGTGAATGCCAGCCGCAAACCTGGTGAATGGCAAAGTTACGATATTATTTTTACAGCACCTAAATTTGACGGCGATAAATTAGTTTCGTCGGCAATTGTTACGGTTTTTCACAATGGAGTTTTAACCCACAACAATCGTGCATTCATCGGCAAAACAACACACAAGAAAGTTGCCACTTACGAAGCGCACCCTGCGAAAATGCCACTTAAATTACAGGACCACGGCAATCCGGTTAGCTTTCGGAATATTTGGATTAGACCGTTGGACTAATCATTAAGAAACTCCAACAACGAATTGGCGTTTACCACGAGTTTCAATTTCGTGACCCTCGGCGCGCAATCGCTTGGCTTGTTCTTCCATGCCGCCAGGATATTTAGGGTTAAGCTCGCCCTTAGCTTTTAGAGTTCGCCACCACGGAGTAATGCGTTTGCGGCCTTGGCCCTCCGCCTCCTGAGCTGCGTTGGCTGCTACCCAAACAAAAATTCCACAAGTTAATGGGCAAGTACTGGTGGCATCATGATCACTGGCCAATTTCTCACGCAATTTCGCAACCGTGGTCACGCGTCCCTTGCGAACTTTTTTCATTAGAGCGTCCACATCAATCGGTGCAGGAACCAGCATGCGGTCGCCATAACGCTCAGCACCCCTACCCTTCGGCTTAATGATTTTTGGAAGTTCTTTGCTGTCCCGCAATTTTTCCTGCCAACTCTTCTTCGCTTGTGCCATATAGCCATGGTACCCCTACGATTAAGGATGTGAAACTACGAACTGCCGCCCTAGTTCCAGCCGCCGCCATTCTTACTTGGTTGTCGGCCTGTGGCCTGGATGTTGAAGCGCCGACACCGCTAGCTGTGAAGTCGGGTTCAACGCCTTATCAAGCAGCGATATCGTGCAAAGAATGCCACCCAAATGAGTGGTCGAGTTGGAATAGTAGCAATCATGCTCACGCCGAAAAAAACCTAGATGATGAAGTTCTAGTAACTGCCACTGGACCTGACGGTGGCCAACATGAATTTGTTGGGGTGCGTAAAATCGGTGTCGAGCCATTAGTTCAATATTTAATTGAAGTTGATGGCAATTTACAAGTTGCCCAACGCGCCTTCGACCCAGTGCAAGAAGATTGGTTTGATATTTTTGAAGATGGGCGCGGTCCAGGCGAATGGGGCCATTGGACTGGGCGCGGAATGAATTGGGATTCGATGTGCGCGCGCTGTCACAACACCAACTACGAAAAAGTATGGGACCCAAGCGCCGATATTTATCAAAGCACTTTTGATGAATTGGGTGTTGCGTGTGAAGCGTGCCACCCTAATGCTTCACAACATGCGCAAAACCCGGAGAAGGTTCGGATAGCTAAAGCGCGCGACCAAACTGCTGCATGTGCACCCTGTCATTCGCGCCGCGCAGAGCTAGGCGCAATAAGTAACTTCGGAGATAAGGGTAGTGAACATCCAATTTTTCTCGATAACTATTCTCCGGAACTTCCAGATTTAAGCGATACTTGGCTCGCCGATGGGCGCATTCGCGATGAAAATTATGAGTGGGCTTCCTTTCGATTAAGTCGACTGCACTCAGCCGGTGTTAGCTGTATCGATTGTCATGATCCACACAGCAGTAAAACTAAATTACCCGGCGATGCTTTGTGTATGAGTTGTCACAATGTCAAACAGGGAACAATTCCAGTTTTAGATATTGCGAATCATTCACATCACCAGGAGGACTCGGAGGGTGCGCGCTGTGTTAGTTGCCACATGCCAACTACAACTTATATGCAACGTGACCCGCGGCATGATCATTCCTTTAGCGTGCCAGATCCGCAACTTAGTAAAGAGTTGGGATTACGCAATGCCTGTAATGACTGTCATCAAGATCAAACAATTGATTGGGCAATTGAACATGTTGACAGTTGGTACGGCGAAAAGATGGAGCGGCCACGACGTACGCGCGCGCGCTTTTTAGATCGCGCACGGCAGGTAAATAATGGGGACGTGAATGACCCCGAAGCATGGCGTGAATTGCTTGATTGGTTGAAACAGGAAAAGCACCCAATGTGGCGAGCAGTGCTCACCAACGCCATTTCAGCGTGGCCCAGTGGCGAAGGGGTTTTCCCCTATCTTTTGAACGCACTCCGCGATGAAGAACCATTAGTGCGTTTAGCTGTGGTACGTGCACTTGGCCCAGAGTTGGCCTTTATCTATTCCGCGCCAAACCGTGGCGTTGATTATTTCGACCCCTACCGCGCAATCCGCGTCGAGGCCGGCTTAGCACTTGGTGAATTATTAAAACCCGAATCAAATTTAAATTCAGAGTTGAATGAATTTTTCAAGCACAATCGTGATCAGCCTCAAGGAGCAGCAAGTTATTCAACATGGTTAGCTGACCGCAATCAATACGCAGCTTCATTAAGCGAACTTGAGCGCGCTCTTACTTGGGATAACTCGCAGCCAATTTTGCATGAAGCATTAGTCGCGGCTCTTGACGCTGCGGGCAAAAGTGATGAAGCTGCCGAGCGCAGTGAGTACATCACTAAGCGTTGGCCGGATTATGCGGAGGGTTGGTTTTTGTTTGCCCTGGCTAAAGGGGCCAAGCAGGAATGGTACGAAGCTGAACGCGCGCTTGGGAAATGCATTCAGTTGTCTCCTGAGTTTGCACGCGCCTGGTTTAACTTAGCAATTGTGCGAATTGAACAAGGCAACCAAGCGGCCGCGAAATCCGCCGCGAAAAAAGCTGCTGAACTCGACCCGCGCGACCCCCAGATTGAGCAATTGCTTTTATCCTTGGGCATTACAAAATGATTCTCACCGCTACGCTAGTAATTTCGGCTGCACTTCAAGGAGTCGAAAATCAAAATAGTTCACCACGTTCACTTAAGTATGGGCGCGAGGCCATGGAAGCAGGCTCTTACGACCAAGCCTATAAACATTTAATGTGGGCTCTTGAAAGACAACCCGACAACTTAGAAGTGGTTGATTTGTTATTGGAAAACGCAGCTCTAGCAAGTGATGATGACGCGCGCGCCTTGTGGTCTCACGACTGGGTCAATTTAGCGGCCGACAAACGCGGCAAAGTAAAACCGAAAGCGCAACTTGAATCTTGGTGGCTTGAAGAAGATCCGCACCCGCGGGCGATTGCCAAGGCACGCGCCAGTGCAGTGCGAGACTTGAGTAAGTTTCGCGCACAACAAGATAAAGATCCACGCGCAGGCACTGGCTTAGTTAGTGAATGGGCGGAAGATTTGGGTCGCACTTTGGCGGCCGGTTCTCCGGCACTGGCCGCAAGTTATGCGGAAGATTTTGACCCGGAATTTGTTCACGACCGCGATATTTGGCGGAAAACAATTGCTGGACTTGAACGAGTTATTCGCACTGCGCAATCTTCAGGAGATCATGCCACTGTTATTAGAGCCGCGCGCTGTTTGGCCGGATTATCGCGCCAATCGGCATTTGAAGACGATTGCCACGGGCCAGCCCCGATTTCAATGTCGCGCTCGGCAGATATTGCGGCGGGTGCGCTAAATCGATCGCGGCATTTTCTTGCTCAAAAGCCTGAGTTCATTACTCCACTTGATGAACTTGAATTGATGGGCCTTGATGAGCAACGTGGCTTCACTTTGGACCATGCCAGCTTCGCCAATCCAGGCGCGACCTATTCCCCTAAGAAACTTTACCGCGTTGAAACTTCCTGCGGTTGGGAGACTTTGTATGGAACGGCGACGACTGTTGAAGAGCATCATCAGCGTTTACTGAATTGGTTTGGTGAGGACCCATTTAATGGTCGTCAAGGCATCATGCGAATTGTTCCGGAGTCGCATGGCTTGGAAGCTGAAGGCGCGCCCTTCTTTTGGGCGGGCGGATTTCAAGGTGGCGACACAACAGTTTTGCGTTTTACGATTGGAACAATCCCCGGACTCGGCCGTGGAATTACACACGAGTTGACGCACCGATTCGATGGCGCAACTTTTGGTGGCTTACCGGGTTGGCTGGCTGAGGGGCGAGCGGTTTGGACGGGGTCTGCATATGGCAGTATTTATGACACCGAGTTTGTTGAAATGCACGCCAATCCTGAAACCATGACCAGTACTCGCAATTTGGGATACGGGAAAGTTGATAAGTTAACTGAACTTATAACTGGCGACATGGAAGAGTACCGCGACAACTACACTGCGGGCTATGCGTTATTTGTATTTCTTAATACATGGAGTGGCGTGGATGATGATGCCCAAACTTTGTTTGCCGACAACTTGCAAAAATATATGCGTAAGCGCAACCGCAAAGGCGAAAAGACTTTTGTTAAGCATTTTGCCGATGGAAAAAATGGTCGCCCTGATGGGCTAGAGGAGTTTGCCAAGGAATTCGATGATTGGCTAAAGGGTTGGCATTGGCGTGAGCCGGCTAAGTGGACGAAACGCTATACGCAAAACACGCCACCGGGCGATCCAGCGCCAATTGTATTCGACGAGCCTACGTGGACTTGGCTGCGTGGTCGTGCCGAGCCATGGTTCGGTCAAGACCAAGCACGTCAAGCCGCGGAGTTGTTTGTTGAAAATGCGATGTGGAAAGAAGCGGTGACTGCATTTGAATGGGTACTCCGAGTTGATGAGCCAAGTGATTACATCATTGAACAACTATCAATTGCTTTGGGACATACTCGCTCACCACATGCTGAGTGGGTGGCAAGTAATTGGAGGAGACTAGATTCACCGCGGCGGCGTAACCAACCGCAGACTCCCCCACCATTTTTACCAAGACTGCGCGGGGCAAATGATCTGCTTAACGCATACGCGGCAGCGGCAAGCGACTACTTAAGTCGCAATGTGAAGTTGGCGGCCGCTGCGATGATTTCCGAACACGACCGTTTAGCTTTTAACTTAGGTCTACCGACTTATTCAATAAGCTCGCCGACATTGATTGCCGCCAATCAATTCCATCCGTTCTTTCCAATTTCATATCCACTTGGACGCAATGGGTGGCGCGAGGATGACTTAATTGGCCATGAAGAACGGCGCGTTGAGGGTCTCTGGTTTGAGGACCTGCGCAATGGTGATGTTCATGTTGGACGGGATAAGGCGCGCACCGATACCGGCACCATGGACCGTGGCGCTCCATGGCGCGATGCGTTTGTCTTAGCAGATGAATGGCAAGATGCTGGCCGTTGGCGATTACGCACGCAAATTGAATTGACAACGTCTTACCTAAAGGGCGGGGTAATTGTTGGTTGGACTAGGCGCGACCGCTTTATCAAACTTTCACTAAGCGCGGGTGATTTTGCTTATGCCAATGGTCAAGACGATGCGCGCAGTTCCGCTGACATGGTGCATTGGAGTTTGGATGGCCGCTGGACGCGCGGTGGTGCAAGTTCGGGTAGTGTTAGTTTTAGTGGCGAAAAAACCACCTTTGATGTTGAGTTACTAATCGATGGGCCAACCATTGAAGTTTTGATTGACGGACAAGAAGCTGGAGTTTTTACAACATTAGATGCACATCCGATTCAAGGCCATGTTGGATTTTTCACTAGCCAGGGTGCCATGCGCGCGCGTTTGCCGGTGGTGCAACGGCTTGATCGTGATCAAGAATTCGCATGGGGAGGTGGACTGCATCCAAACAAAGGCGGCGCCACTGAGTGGCGAGACTTAAATGGACGGCCAGTTACGGGACTGCCGCTCCACCCAAGCGGTTCTCTACTCTTGTGGTTCCCCGAGCAGTTAAAAGGAAAGGGCGCCAATGCCAGCGAAGAAGAAAAATTGGAGCACTACCTAACTTCTCTTAGAAGATTTTTAGAAGATTATGCGGCCGATAAACCATCCCAAGGAATTACTGTCGTGTTACCAAATTCAATTGGTGTCAAGACAATCGAAACTCTGCGCCATGAATTAAAAGATTTAGTAGCTCCAGGCCTAGCCTTCACCACCCATTCGCGACCCGAGCCAGAAGAATCGCAATGGACAGTAGGAGGCTGGGCCCAACCCTGGCTCGCCTTCGTAGACCCAGCAGGAATTCTCCGAAAAACCGAACGCCTAAAGTCCTGGAGAACAGGATTGCCGCAGGGATTGGAGGAAATGCTGAGACAGTATCAGGATCACACACGGCCGGGGGTGGCTGGAGCAAGCGACTAGCACTCTGGACTCTGACCCCACCAAGTGGGCACAAAAAGAGAAGTAAAAACAAAAAAGGT
>CAZWVI010000004.1:0-169185 GCA_964637165.1 uncultured Planctomycetales bacterium | reverse complement strand
CTGGGGTACTGACCTTGTGAGGCGCCGGAGTCGTTCGGGGGGGGAGTTTGGCTCATCGGTCGCGAATGTCTTGGAAGAGGGCAACATCGCGGGCTGTTCCCACGGGCACCGAGATCAGCTGGAGAATCGGAACGAGGTCGCGCGCAACAGCTCCGACTCCCGCCCATTGATGGCGACCCACAAAGACCATGTCGCCGGCGGCAAGAGCAAAGTCACCGCCTGCGCTCAGATGCTCGGCATCGAATACGACAATGTTGTTGGGGTCTACTTTGCCGCGCACCAAGGCGATTTGCTCACGGTTGGCGTCGTCGGTGAATCCGCCGGTTAAGCTTAGGGCTTGTAATGCAGTTAGTGGGCGATCAAGGGTAAACATTCCGGGTTGGCGAACTTCTCCAAGCACATAAATTCGGTGGGAGTTGAATTCGATAACTGCAATATCAGCGGCAGGTCGTTTTAAATATTTTTGCAATTTTGCTTCCACAACGCCTTTGATTTCAAAAACAGTTTTGCCAGCAACCACAACACTTCCTACATAAGGAAGTTGAATTTCGCCGCGACCATCGACTGGTGAACCAATCATGTTTTGCTTATAGGGCGCGGAAGATAAATCTGGGTGTCCGGCTACGTTTACTCGCAAGACATCGCCAGGTCCGACAAGGTAGTCAAAGCTTAGATTTTGGACAGCCGGAAGCGTGGCTGGAGTGGCGTTGGCTTCAATAGCTTCGCTGCTACAACCAAATGAAATGGTGGCTGCGCCGACGAGCGTCAAAAACAAGGAAGGGTGGAGAATGCGTAGCATGGGTGGGCGACGAATCGCGAAGCAATATCTTAAGAGCGAGTATTCCTAATGGGTAGTATTCTTAAAGAGGGCCAAAATTGTCGGCTCGAGTTGAAGTCGGCGGCGAACTTCAATCCATAACCAAATATTCCAAAAGGCAAGCATGATGGCCGAGCCAATTGCTGCACCGAGTGCGCCATAAGCGGGCAGGAGGAAAAAGCTGAGGGTGATTTTGCCAATGGCGGCGACCCAGATAATCCGCGCGGCGATTACTTGGTGTCCGGTCATGGTCAGAATAAAACCTACGGAACCGGCGAGGGCGTTAATTGTTTGTCCGGCGACCAGCCAACAAAGTGGTTTATGGGCGGCGGTGAATTCGGGCCCGAATAATGACAGGAGCCAGGGGCTGGCGAGGATTACAAAGGCACCAGTTGGAATTGTGAATAGGGCAATGCCTTTGGCGGCCAGTCGAAGCATGGCTTGGAGCTCGCGCTTTTCTCCGGTTGCATGAAGCTGGGAAATAAGTGGTGCGGCAATTGTATTCACCGCAGCTAAGCCGAAAGCCAACAATAAGGCAATGCGGTTTGCGACTGCAAAAAGTCCAGCTTGGCCAGGGTTGGATAATAGGCCCAGCATGGCGGGGTCAGCCTGGGAAATCAGCATTCCACCGAGGTGCATAATCATCAGTGGTTTGGCGGTTTTGACCCAATCGATTGGGTCAGTTTGATCTTTAGCCAAGTGCACTTCAATGGGAGTCATTCGCCATTTACACCAAACTCCAACTGCTAGGGCCACGCATAAGGAGCCCAGCCAAATCCATGCTAGCCCGACCGCTGATAGGCCAGTTCCTGAAAGAGCAAAAGGAAAGATTAGGGCGATAAGAACGCTAATGCGCACAAGTTGGTCAGGTAAAAGTGCTAGAACTGGATGTTTTAGTCCGGTTAACACAGCTTGGCGATGCAAATTGAGGGCTTGAATCGGGAACATTAAGGCCACAACTCCTAAAACGGCGGCTAAGCCCATTTGCTGTCCCATAATTAAATCACGCCCAATGAAGAATGTGCCTCCGACAATGCAGCCAGCAAAAAACATTCGCTTGCCGGTCCAGTTAATCATTCCGCGCATCATTGCAAATCGCTGGTGCGCCCAATCGGCGGGCAAATGTTTAATAAGCGCGGTGTTCATGCCCAGTGAACAGAGTACGGTTAGGAGGGCCAGCCACGATGCAGCGGTTGCCCATAAGTCGTATTGTTCAAGGCCAAGGGTGTTCGTTATTAAAGTTTCGGCGCCAAAGGCTAGGAAGAGCGCCACAATTCTCATGGCAAATACCCCTAAACCACCTTTCATAAGTAGCTTGCGCGCATTTAATGGAGTAGCCGGAGAATTCACTTGCGCATAGAATAATGTAATGCCGCGAAAATTACTACTCGTCCATCAGGACGACCGCCTGATGTGGACTCACCGACGTGGTTTGATTCGCGCGGCGGTTGCGGCAGGTTGGGAGGTCCATTTGACAGGGCCAGATAGTGGGTGGTTGCATCGATTGGGTCAGTCAGGTGTGGTAATGCATCCACTTCCCTTGCTGCGAAGTGTTTCGCCGCGAGTAAACCGTATAGCGCGCCGAGCATTAGCTGACCTAATAAAGGAGATTAATCCAGATGCTGCGATGCTGATTAACTTGCGCACCTGCTTGCAATGTGCAGAAGTGGTGCAGGCGGCCAGGTTGCCGGCGGTTTATTTGATTGCCGGGCTTGGTATGACTGGAAAGTACTTTCCAAATTATGTGGCAGGTCGAATGCGCAAATTTTTGTCGGCATCAAATTCACGCGGACAAGTTCAAAATGCCGCTGATTTTGAATTTTTACGCCACCGGTGTGGGTGCCCAGCAGAACAAATCACCATGCTCCCCGGAGCCGGCGTGGATTTGGAAGTCTTTTTGGAAAGCCCATTGCCGGATGGCCAACCAGTGGTGTTATTTGCCGGTAGATTGCTTAATAACAAGGGTTTGGCGTTGTTAGTGGAAGCTTCCAGTCGTATATCCGTAGATCACCGTTTAATTATTGCAGGCGAGCCTGACTCATTTAACCCATCTTCAGTTTCTCGGCGGCAACTCAAATCCTGGGAAGCCCAACCGAAGGTTGAAATAGTGGGCTTTGTTGAGGACATGCCCGCTCTATTGGGTCAGAGTTCGTTGGTGTGTTTGCCAACTTGGTACCCAGAAGGTTTGCCGCGGATTTTGACCGAAGCCGCAGCTTGTGGTCGCGCAGTAATAGCAAGTAACACCCCGCCTTGCCGCGAGGCGGTAATCCAAGGGCAAACCGGTCTCCTGGTTGAACCAAAAAACTTACAATCTTTGCAAGGTGCCCTAGAGTCAGCTTTATCTAACCGAGACCATTTAGCCAAGATGGGACGGAATGCTCGCGAGCGGGCGGAAAGCAAGTTTGAAGAAAGTATTGTTAATTGTGCGGCAATACGAGACTTGGACGCGAGGCTTTAAAAGCTAGGGTTAGTTGTAGTTTTTGCTACAACAAAAAGAGGGAAGCAGTGTGGGTGAAATTAACTGCATCTTCACAGAGGCTTCATCGACGGTGATTAATCTGCGCGGGTCTCCAAGCGAGATAACCCCATGAACCAACAAAACAAGCCCTCTCATTTAGATCACGATCCAATGGCGCATGCGCCAGGTCGTGGCGGTACTTGGTGGCGTTATATGCTGCTACTTGCCCTGCTATATGTTTTCTTAATTGCTATCCGAATGCTCGGCAAAGGTATTTCAGGTTTTGGCGAAGGCTTCACTGAAGGCATGTTGGCAGGAGTTGAAAACCCATTCGCTGGGCTTGCCGCTGGAATTTTGTTCACAGTGCTGGTTCAATCGTCTTCGGTGACAACTTCCACAATTGTGGCACTAGTTGGTGTAGGGACTTTAACCGTTAACGCGGCAGTTCCGATGATTATGGGAGCGAACATTGGCACAACTATCACCAATACCTTAGTTTCCATCGGTCACGTTCGCCGTGGCAATGAATTCCGGCGCGCATTCGCTGCCGCAACCATCCACGACTTCTTCAATTTAATTGCTGTATGTGTGATGTTGCCACTCGAAATAAGCACTGGGTTTTTATCCAAGATGGCACATTCAATTGCTGGGAGTCTGGCAGTTGGAGGAGGCGCAACTTACAAATCGCCAATTAAGTCAGCCGTCAAAGCCGGCGAAGGTTTGTTGAACGACTTAATGAAAAATATTGGAATGACCGACAATGTTCTTGCCACTGGAAAATTAATAATCGGCCTAGGTTTAATTTTCACGGCCTTGGCATTGATTACTAGAACTATGCGGGTGGTAATTGCCCACCGTGCAGAACGCGCGCTAAACAATTCGCTTAAAAAGAGTGCGATTTTCGCAATAAGTATGGGCGCGATGATAACTATGGCAGTTCAGTCTTCAAGCATTACAACATCATTGTTGGTGCCGATGTGCGGATCTGGAATCTTGTCGCTTGAAGCGGCGTTCCCAGTAATGCTTGGCGCTAACATTGGAACAACGATTACAGCATTTCTTGCATCGTTAGCAACCGGCCAAAACGGATTGGAAATTGCTATTGTTCACATGCTGTTCAACTTAATTGGCACGGCGGGAGTTTTCATGATTCCAGCGGTGCGTAAAATTCCAATTAAACTCGCACAGGGACTTGCGGTTCGTGCTGTGCGCCAGAAGCTTTGGGTCATTGCTTATGTATGTATGGTATTCATCGCCATACCAGTACTCGGCATCCTAATCTTCTAAACTACAAATCACACCACACAAAAAAACAACCAACTAGAAAAATGTTTGAATGGCTTAAAGCACTTCGTTCCCAACCATCCGGCCTGGATGAAATCATGCAATACTTCGAGCAAATGCTTGAGGATGGACGGCATACTTTCGACGCGGCCAGTAACGCCCTGTTTGGGGGAACCGACCCAAATGTAATTAAAGAAGATTTGTGGGCGACTGATAAACGCATTAACGCAAACGAGCGGCGCATTCGTCGCCGCCTAATGACTCACGCTGCAGTGCACGGCCGCACTGAATTTCCAGTTTGTTTAGCTTTAATGTCAATCGTTAAGGACGCCGAGCGCATTGGAGATTTTTCAAAGAACCTCTTTGACTTGGCGAATTTAGGTGCTGGTATTTGCGATGACGCCAAAGATGATTTGGTAAGCATTAAGGATTCCGTATCGCGCTTGTTGGCGAAGAGTCGCAACATTTACGAAAATCAAGATGAAGAAGGGGCGCGCAGTTTCATTACTGAATGCGAGGCGATTAGCAAGCACTGTGATGTGAAAATGGATGGCCTATGTGTGCGCACCGAAGGTGGCGGCAAGTTGGTCACGACAGCACTTGCTTATCGTTATTTGAAGCGCGTTTCCTCCCACTCGATGAACATCATTACTTCGGTAGTAATGCCGCTCGATCGCCTCGATTACTTTGACGAAGATTTAATCGCGCCGAAGTAGGTACAAGAAGAAGGGTGCACCAATGGCCGCCGTCAGTATGCCCACCGGCATTTCTGAATGGCGGCCTAGCAGTTCTATGGAGCGAGCCAGGGTGTCGCATAGAACTAGGAAACCACCGCCAGCAAGAAAGCTGACTGGCAATAAAACAGCATGGCGCATTCCTGTAAAGGGTCTAATTGCATGAGGAACGAGCAATCCGATAAAACCAATCGGTCCAGTATGCGCAACTACTGCCGCAGTCAGTAAGCCGGTGGCAAGCAGTAGTTTGCGTTGCGTTGCTTGTGGGTTTACGCCGCGCGCATGGGCAAGTTCTGAGTCAAAGGCTAAGAAGTCTAAATTGCGCGAGTTTGAAAAAACTAAAAGTAAGCCGATGGCTAGCCAGGGTATTAGCGAAGTTGTAGTTTGCCAGCCAACGATGTCTAGTGAACCCATAAGCCAACGATCCATGCTGGCTAGTCGATAAGGGTCGGCCAAATATCTAACCAGCATCATGAGGGCCGCGAACAAAAAGTTAAAGCTAACCCCAGCAAGAATTAAACCATCGCTGCGTTTGCTATGGCGGGCGACCATCATTACTAAGCTAAGTTCAAGAAGTGCGGCGAGTAGTGCAACAGGTCGCGGCGAACCGCCAAGTTCGAGCGCTGGAAAGGCTAGCACTAAAAAGGCGCCAAAGCTAGCGGCTGACGAAACCCCTAAAGTAAATGGTGTGGCCAACCCGTTGCGTAAGAGGGTTTGCATTACTGCTCCACAAACAGCGAGGGTTCCTCCAGCCAACCACGCTAAAACCGCGCGTGGAATCCTAAGTTGAAGAATTTGCTGATAAGTGTTCGCATCAAGGGTCGATAAGTCAATCGCTCCAAAGCGTGGCGCAAACCATAAAATTAATCCACTGGCTAGTGCTAGTAATATTAAAATTAAACTGGCCGGTTGTCGAGAATTGTTGGTTGCGTTTTTCATTTTGGCAACACCACCGGAGGGCCAGAATCTCTTTTTAATAATTCATAATGTTCGCCAAAGACCGGAGTTAGGTTGTCAGTAGTTAAAACTTGTTCGGGATTTCCGCGAGCGGTGATAGCCCCGTCGCTCATAAGAATTAATTCGTCGGCGAAATTAGCCGCTAAATTAAAGTCGTGAGTTACGCAGAGCACTCCAATATTGTCGTGATGGGCAAGTGTTCGCAAGGTTTTGAACAACTCCGATTGATGATGCAAGTCGAGCATCGCGGCCGGCTCGTCAAGTAATAGCCAACTTGGTTCCTGTGCTAAAACGCTGGCCACTAAAACACGTCTTCGTTCGCCACCGGAAAGTTCGTCCAAGGAACGGTCGATTAGATTTTGCGCATCGACTTTTGCGAGAGCGCTTAAAACCGCTTGAGTTGACTTGTCGGTTATTTTTGTTTCATGCCAAGATCCATGGCCGGCAACGCGCGCGCCGAGTGCAACGGCCTCGTCGACTCGATATACAAAGTGTGGTTGAATTTCTTGGGGTAAAAAACCCAAAAGCCGCGCACGCCGTTTAACACTTATGTGGTTAATTGGGGTGCCACCAATTTGCACCTCACCGCCCTTAAGTGGGAGCAGCCCAGCCAGCGCGCGCAGCAGTGTGCTTTTGCCAGCACCGTTTGGGCCTAGCAGGCAACTGAATTTGCCACGACCTAGCTTTATGGAAACATCTTTAACAACGTCCTGTGGGGCACTGTAATTAACAGTTAAGCCCTTTGCTTGCAACACTTTAACTTCGCTAGACCCAATTAGTGGGTCGTCGTTTTGAGTGTTGCCGCTGAAGTCCATCGCCCTCATATTCTTCCCGCTCCGCCCGGAACTTCCAGCCTTTTTTGGTGTTCTTCTTAAATGTCCCTACTCCTCGTCCCTCTCACCCTTTTTGCCGCCCCACAATTTGCCCCAGATGGATTGGTCCAAATCCACAATACCTCTGGTGGTTTTAGTGGTGGGTTAACTTCCGGCGATCGCTTTGGTCGCGCAGTTACTTCGCTTGGCGACCTCGATGGCGACGGTATCGACGACTTGGCTGTTTGCGCTAAACGCGATGATGACGGCGGCACCGACACCGGCTCCGTTTATATTTTGTTTTTGAATCAAGATGGCACGGTTAAGTCGGATACAAAAATATCAAACGGCAATGGTGGACTGCCCGCGGGCACTTGCCAGGACTTTGACTACTTTGGCTAGTCACTCTCAACTATCGATGACTTAGACGGCGATGGCGTTCAAGAGTTAGCGGTTGGTGCGCCAGGTAGTGACAGTGGCGTAGCAGACGGTGGCGCTGTTTATATTTTGTTTTTAAACCGAAGTGGTCGTGTGAAAAACTTTACTCGACTGTCAGCACGAAGCGGAGTGCCAAACCCGCCAGCAAGCGGTGATTACTTTGGTCAAGCAACCACTCCGGTGGGGGATTGGGACGGTGATGGAAACTCTGATCTAGTGATAGCCTCGCCACTTGCCGACGACGGTGGTCGCAATAAAGGTGCTATCGAACTTTGCTTTTTGAATTCCGATGGAACGATTCGCGAGCAACGTCGCATATCTTCAACCTCGGGCGGATTCGGCACTGGCTTAGATGTGCGCGATAGTTTTGGTGGTCGTGGAGTAAGCCTTTTAGGTGATGTCGATGGAGACGGTTTAACCGACGCCGCAGTTGGCGCCTACCTAGACGATGATGGCGGTACCGAGGCCGGAGCAATTTGGATACTTTTTCTGAATGCCGACTTTACGGTCAAATCGAAAACGAAAATATCAGCAACCTCAGGCAACCTAAGTTATGCACCACTTGCCGGAGACAACTTCGGCCATAGTATTGCCGCAGTTGGCGATTGGGATGGCAACGGCGTACCTGACATTGCTACCGGTGCCAACGCTGACGACACTGGCGGCACCGATGCTGGATCATTTTCATTGTTGTTATTGAATTCAGATGCGACCGTAAAATATCAGTTTGTCATTAACGCCACTAATAATGCCTTCCCTGGAATAACGATTCCGGCTAGCGATCGTTTTTCGCGCACGGTGGCCTATATGGGTGATCATCGCCAAAATGGCACACGCTCAATCGCAATTGGTGGTGGCGCCCACACCACCGGCCATGTTTGGATTTTACACTTTGAAGATTTCGCCTTATGGGTGGATGGTTTGGTATCGGGGCAAAACGGCTCAATGCGCGTCGCTTCGGCGCAAGCAAACGCTCAAGTTTCATTTGCTTGGTCGGCAAAGGGTGGCGGTCCAACTAGTAGTCAGTGGGGAACACTGGAACTTACCGCTCCTTACTTTTTCGCCGGAAGTGTGAACGCTAATCAAAATGGCGTCGCGGAATTAAACGCCGCCGTCCCACCAGGACTTGCCGGAACTCAAATCTGGTTCCAAGCCGGTGAACTTGTCGCTGGGAATCTGCAACTAACAAACGGGGTTAGTACCACCATTAATTAATGATCAAGACCTTCCTGTTAGCAATCGCATTAGCTCCACAAGCGCCCCAAGAAGGCTTTGTAGTTTTTTCTCCGACCTCGACAACTAATGCTTATTTGTTAGATAACGATGGAACAATTTTGCACACATGGGCAAGCTCTTATAAGCCCGGGCAGTCATGTTATTTATTGCCCGATGGTGATCTACTGCGTTCAATAAATGTTGGCGCAAGTTCCATTGGAGGTTCCGGGGGAGGGGTGCAACGCCTAGCCTGGGACGGAACAGTTGATTGGGAATTTATTTACAGCAACTCCGACCACTTACAACATCATGACGTAGAAGTGTTACCCAACGGCAATGTGTTGATGATAGCTTGGGATTTCATTCCGCGTTCCGAGGCCGCTGCTGCTGGACGAAGTGGTAGTTATATGTCCGGAACAGTCTTTGCCCCAGATACCGTAATAGAGGTCGAACCGAGCACCAATTCAATTGTTTGGGAATGGAAAGCCATGGACCACCTGGTGCAAGATTTATTCCCAACCCGTCCCAATTTCGATGTCGTTGCCAATCATCCAGAGCTAATCGATTTAAATTATCCACCAACCGTTCCACAGCAAGGAGATTGGTTGCATTTAAATGGGATTGATTACAATCCCTCACTCGATCAAATTTTATTAAGTTCACACAATTCAAATGAAATTTGGGTTATTGACCATTCAACAACAACCGCCGAGGCAGCTAGTCATAGTGGCGGTCTTTATGGCCGAGGTGGAGATTTGCTTTACCGCTGGGGAAACCCCGAAGCTTATGACCATGGGGCCGCGTCCGATAAAAAATTATTCGGACAGCATGATGCTCAATGGATAGTTGCACCAAGCCCAGGAGCCGGCAACATCTTAGTTTTTAATAATGGAACCGGTCGCGGCCATTCATCGGTGGACGAGTTGGTTTCGCCGTTCGATTCAAGCACCAACACTTATTCATATAGTTTAGGCACAGCCTATGGTCCAAGCGCACCAATTTGGAGTTACAGTGATCCAGGTGTTTTTTATTCGGGTTACATATCAGGCGCGCAACGTCAAGCAAATGGCAATACATTAATTTGTGAAGGTGATGACGGCCGCCTTTTTGAGGTGGACAACTCTGGCGCAATCGTCTGGGAGTACATTAACCCGTATGGTGTCGGCACTCATTTCGACGTGTTTAAAGTGCAACGCTATCAACAATATTTATGGCTTGGTCAACATCAAATTCAATCTTCTGTCGGAGGGCAGATTTCGCTGCATCTTGAGGCTGGTCGCGCCAACGCCGGGCGTGATTATTTAATGCTGGCTAGTATCAGTGGGGTATACCCAGGCTACAGTTTGCCGGGCGGCTTAACCCTTCCGCTAAACGTGGATTCGTTTACGTCTTTGGTTTACAACAATCCGAACAGCGCGCACTTTAATAATTTTGTGGGAGTTTTAGATTTAAATGGAGCCGCTAGTGCCCAAGTAGATACGCTTGGACCACTAGATGCATCGTGGGTTGGTAAAACAATTAATTTCGCATTTGTTACCTGGAGTCCAATCGATTTTGTCTCGAACGCCGCTTCAGTAGTTATTCAGCAATAAAAGCGCCTAGTCGCATCTGCCGCGGCAGAGTTAAACTTTGCGCCATGAGCGATTCATCCGACCTTCTTGCCAAACGGATTAGCCAAGCCCAAAGTACTTTTGCGGCTCTAGACCAGCAGTTTATTGCCAAGGTCGAACAAGCGGCGACGTGGGCGATTGAAACTTTAAAGGGTGGTGGTGGTGTTTACATTGTTGGCAATGGTGGCAGTGCCGCAGATGCTCAGCATTGGACCGCGGAATTAGTTGGGCGTTACTTACTCGAACGTGACCCGCTAAACGTTCATGCCTTAACTACTAACTCTTCAACTTTTACCGCGTTGGCGAATGACTACCCACCAGAAGAAGTGTTTGAGCGCCAAGTGCGGGCACACGTACGCAAGGGTGATTTGTTAATTGCAATAAGTACTTCAGGTAATTCAGAAAATATTTTACGTGCTGTAACTTGCGCCAAAGATCGTGGTGTTAAAACCTTTGGAGTTGGCGGAAAGGATGGCGGCAAGTTGCTTAGCAACTGCGACGATTGCATGGTTGCGCCAAGTGCAGACACTCCGCGTATTCAAGAAGTTCACTTATTGTTTGGTCATCTGTGGTGCGAACTTGTTGAACGTGCTTTTGTTTAGTTGAGTGGCTAGCCAAGATAATCTACTTTTTTTTGGCGCGCACTTTCATTACACCGCGCATTAATTGCCAATGCCCTGGAAAGGTGCAAATAAAGTCGTAATCACCAGGAGTGGTTGGAGCAGTGAATTCAAGTACTTCTACATCTTCATGATTAAGTAATTTCGAAGCAACTAATATTAATTCACTATCCGGAATAAAGGCCTTATCAAATCCACTTGCGCCAAGTGCTTCTGCGGCTGGCCCGATAATATTAGCCGAGTCAGGCATTCCAATGACCAAGTTGTGGGGCATGAAGTCAGTGTTTTCAAACCATAATTTCACAGCTTCTCCTGAGCTTACCGTAAACGATTCAATGTCGTAACGCATTTCTTCGGGAACAGTGCGGATAACAATTGCATCGCTTGGTGGTGTCTTGCCAAGGCCGTTATGCTGTGATTCTGCGGCCAGCAAGGTGGTCGGCGCACTATTTTTATTCCACATCTGCTTAACCCGCCGCGCGGCATTGCGCGCATGGGCAACCGGACTATTCAGCATTCGCTTAAGTAAATCAGGGTTCGCAATATTGTGTTGTTGATGTAGCCACAATGCCTCAAGTAAGTGGTGAGCATCTTCAGCTTTGGCAAAGTCGAATTGCTTGATCCATTGTTGAGTAGCCTCGATTACCTTCTGGCTATCATGCCCCGAAAGCTCGGCGCGGACACGCTGGCGAATTCCATTTATAGGATTCTTTAAGAGTTCCAGTAGCGCGGTGATGGGCTGACCGACGACATCAATATGTTCACTTAAGTCACGGCCATCGGCGGTAAGTCGATAAATTCGTCCGTGCGCATGGTCGCGTTCGGGGTCACGAACATTGTGCTGCATATGTCCAACGATTGGGTTGCACCAATCAGAAACGTAAATAGCTCCATCATCGCCAATTTCTAAATCAGTAGGGCGAAAATTAGGGTCGCTTGAAACTAATAAGTTTTCAGTTTCCCTGCCGATTGCCTCGCCTGTGATTTCGTCGATGTCGATGAAGTACTGCTTGATTCCCAAAAAGGCAATGGTGTTGCAGAGAGTAAAGTTGCCCTGATATTTTTCTGGCAGGTGGGCACTAGACAAAATCCCGCTTGAAGCAACTGGTCGCACGGTGTGATTAAACAACTTGCGCATTTCGAAACCATTTTGCGTATCGTTTGGCACCACTTGATAGGCGCGGCCGCCGGTAGCGTCGGTTGCATAGTGGTAGCCCCAGTAATCAAAGCTTATGCCATGCGGATTGGGGCTATTATCGGCATGGAAACTGAATTCAAAAGTGCGGGGATTAAATCTATACATTCCGGAGCGGCCAGATTGCTGATTTGCCGACCACGGTGTTTCAACATTTGACACGTGAAAAACACCTCGTTGGTAATAAAGAAAGCCGTCGGGGCCAATAAAAAAGTTGTTGGCGGTGTGGTGGGTATCGGCTGAGTCAATTCCTCCAAGTAGGCGATAACGAACATCGGCGATGTCGTCGCCATCGGTGTCTTTCAAAAACAATAAATCGGGTGCAGATGCAACAACAACCCCGCCATTCCAAAACTCGAAACCAGTTGGGTTGTGTACGTAGGCAAAAGTAATTGCCTTGTCAGCCACGCCGTTACGGTTTTCATCAGGAAGAATTAATAAACGATCCTCCATCTTTTTTAGCGGTTCCCATTTTGGGTAAGTGCGCCAGGCCGCTGCCCAAATTCGCCCACGCGGTCCAACCCCAAGTTGAACGGGATTAACAAGCTCAGGAAACATTTCTTCAGAGGCGAAAAGATTAACACTAAGTCCTTGGGCCACAGTCATTTTTTCGAGAGCCTCTTCGCCACCTAAATAATTACCGTCGCCAACTTTGCTAACGCCACCTTGAAGTTGTGTGTTGCTTAAATTACTTTCCACATCGATTGCGGGCGGAACATTCGAGTCATTTACTACAACTTCTTTTCCATTGGCGGCAGCCCAAATAACTCGATCTCGGTTTGCTGACATTAAGTCGAGTTGAACTAATTCATGTTGAAGAACTTCACGATTAGTTTGCTCGTTGGAAAATTTAAGGCCGGCGCGAGAGCCCCACACGTCATTTCCATCGGTTGCCCGATAGCGGTTAAACCAGTGCCAGTTTTTATCCAAGACAGCTTCACGAATTTTTTGCAACTGTTGTTCGGTACTTGTCGTTTTTCTTTTTGATAGTTTCTCCGCAATCAATTTGCCGACCAGGCGGTGGCCATCTTCATTTAAATGGACACCATTAATTGTTAGCGGTTTTTTTGCCATGGCAAAATGATGCAGAGTTTGAGTGAATAAATCGACAAAAACCACGCTGTGTTGTTTTGCAACTTGTTCAATAACCGCCGCACAACGGGCCAATTGCTGATTTTGTTTTACCCCATCAGGCAAATTTGGACTGCGTAAATTTTGAAAAGCGGTTGGTGAAAATAATACTATTTTGGGAGCACCAGCACCCGAGTAGTTTTGTGTTTGAGTATGTGTAATCCACTCATCGAGTGCAGTTTCAAAGCCCGACAAGTCATGGTCAAACGACTCATTAAAGCCAAACATAGCCAGTACAATATTTGCCCTGGATAATGATAGGTACTCATCTGAAGTTAAAAACCCTTGATTGCGGGGGCGCAAATTAATGCGATCACCGGTATAGCCTTGATTGCGAATAACTAAGTTGAGATTAGGGTAAGTGGTTTGTAGAAAAGTTTCAGTCCAGCCGTCGTGTTGCATGCGGTCGGCGAGTCCGCCTCCGATGATGACAACATGGTCATTTTCCTTAAACAGTTCTTGCGCAAATCCTGCTTGGGGCACGAACAGCGCGGCACCCATGCTCGCTACAAGCAGGAAAAATGTTCGGCAGTATGCTTGTGACAACATCTAGATAGGCTAACCTTGCCATCAGAATGAAAGTTCAACTCCTCCCATTCTTTTCCGTCATTTTGTTCACCCTAACCTCCTTCGCGTGTGCATCAACACCATGGCAGGATCCGCGTTGGTTAGTTATTGAAGGAGCCACTAGTGGCAGTGGTATAGGAGAAAACAAACGAGTGGTTTTTCTTGCTGGAGATGAAGAATATCGCTCTGAAGAATGCTTGCCAATGCTGGCTAAAATTTTGTCAAAGCAACACGGTTTCCAGTCAATAGTTTTGTTTAGCCAAAACGATAATGGTGAAATAAATCCCGACAACTCACATAATATTCCTGGTTTAGAGCTTTTGGATGATGCCGACTTGCTGGTAATGCAGTTGCGCTTTAGAGAATTGCCGGACGAGCACATGGCAAAAATAATTGACTATGTTAACTCGGGCCGTCCGTTAATTGGAATTCGCACTTCAACCCATCCGTTCAACTACAAAGCATCTTCCGAGAGTCCATATGCAAAGTGGAGTTGGCGCAGTAAAAATCCAGCTGGTGGTTTCGGCAAAGAAATATTTGGAGAAACTTGGGTGGCACACCATGGGCAGCACGGGAAACAGGCAACACGTGGGATTGCCAACGAAAATGTGAGCGTCCCTAGTTTGATGAATGGAGTCAGAGATGTTTTTGGGCCAACCGATGTTTACGCCATTAATAAACTGCCCAAGGATTCCGAAATTGTTTTACGCGGCGCAGTGCTTGATGGGATGAGCCACGATAGTGAAATAAATGCCGGCGTGAAAAATGACCCAATGCACCCCATCGCTTGGATACGGAATCGTCAATTTATCAGTAAAGATGGTAATAAGTCTGAACAAAGAATATTCATGACGACCATGGGAGCCGCACAGGATTGGCTTTGTGAAGATTTACGCCGTTTGTTTGTCAATGCCGTTGCGTGGAGTTTGGGCTGCATAGAGATGATTCCTGAAAAAGGATTGTCGGCCGATTTGGTTGGCGATTATCAACCGAGCCCATTTGGGTTTGGTGATTTTGTGCCGGGTAAATTTCCTAAAGATTATGCCAAATAATAATCGATTGTTAGAGGTTTGCTTGGAGGACGCCTCACTTGCTGAATGTGTGAAGCAGGGCGGGGCTCAACGAATAGAACTTTGTCGCGACCTGCAAAGTGATGGACTTAGCCCAAGTGTTGCTGAGTGTAAATTAGCACTAAAGGCAGGCATTTCGGTGCACGCAATGATTCGTCCCTACCCTGGAAAATTTATTGCTGACGCACCGACGATTAAAAAAATGCTTGAGCAAATTACTGAGTTCGACCAAATTGGCGTGGACGGTTACGTCTTTGGATTGTTAACTCAAGATCAACAACTTGATATTGAAAAATTGCAACAATTGCTAAATGCTGCCGGCGGCCGGGCGTGCTGTTTCCATCGAGCATTCGATTTAATTGACGATAAATTTGCTGCCCTAGACCAACTTGTGGAGATTGGTTTTAGTCATGTACTGACCGCTGGCGGTGATGGCACCGCCCGCGAAAATGTTGAAATTTTATCCAAGCTCGTAGTGCACGCTGGCGATCGAATAAAAGTAATAGTTGGCGGGGGAGTTCGAAGCAATCACGCTATGCAGTTAAGTAAAGCATGTGGGGCAGAAGAGTACCATTCAGCACTTGACCGTCAACCAACTACGCAAAGCGTTTGCGAGCTAGTTGTAGCTTTGCAATAAATCGCGCAAGTACTCAGCTGTCCTCGGCATATTTGGACCAGGCTGAACTGTCCACTCATGGGTTACTCCAATGACACGCTGTTCTTTTACCGCAGTTAGTGTTGGGTATGCCGAACGCCATAGCTCTTGTGAATTGTCATCGGGCGGCAAAAAGTCAAGAATTACATCTGGGTTGAGCAAGAGAATCGCCTCTTCATTCAAATCAAAGTAGTCGCGGTTATTGTCGGCTACCACGTTTAAACCGCCAGCAATTGCTAACAATTCTGAGAGAAAAGATTGCTCGCCAGCGACCACCAAGCCAGAGGCTTCGCCTTGTCGGCGACCAACTACCAACAAAACAGACAACGGTTGGCGGTGGTTTTCATTTTGAGTTTCAATAACGGTTAGTAAGCGTTGTTTGGCACGATTGATTAATTCTTGGGCACCCTCTTCAACGTCAAATAAACCACCAAGGGTGCTTAATTCTTGGTACCAAGTATCCAAGCTATCAGTTCTGAAACTTTTGAATTGCACACCGGTTTCTTGGCACCATCTTTTTAGATTCGGTGAAGCTCCTTGCACCACGACAAAATCGGGTTGAAGCCCGGCAATTTTTTCAAGCGCCGCGTCATGTTGGCCGCCAACCCGGGGAGTGTTTAGAAAGTTGGGGTCGCTGCAGTAGTCTGAAACACCGACAACTTTTTCAGTTAGACCTAGACTGGCAAAAGTCGCAGTTGTTGACGGGCCAATAACCACCACGCGCTGTGGAACACTAAGTGCTTGGTCGGATCGCCGCTCAGCTTGTTTGACGCAAGCCGTGCCAAGCAGGCCAAAAAGCATGCAGGCCAAAAACAAAATCGGGGAGTTGGTGCGATGTAACACTAGGGCGATTTTAGAATCTCCTTGTGTCTTCAAGCGACCTACCCGTATCCACCAGAGAATTGGTGCGCTCCGAGCCCCGTAACTGGCTAGTGACAGGCGGCGCCGGCTTCATTGGCTCGCACATAATTGAAACTTTACTTGAGCTTAATCAAAAGGTTGTCTGCTTAGATAACTTTGAAACTGGTAAGCGCAGCAACTTGGCAACTTTGAAGTCCACCTTGGGTGAAGACTTGTGGAGCAATTTCCATTTAGTTGAGGGCGATATCCGCGAAATGGCGGATTGCCTGAAAGCTTGCAGCGGGATTGATTTCGTGCTTCACCATGCCGCACTCGGATCAGTGCCGCTTTCAATTGAAAAGCCAGAACTCTGCCATGCAGTAAATGTTGTTGGCAGTGAAAATATTTTTCACGCCGCAAAACAATCGGGCGTAAAGCGAGTGATTTACGCATCTTCATCAGCGGTATATGGTGACGAACAATCGGTGCCGGCAATTGAAACGCGCATCGGCACAGCGTTATCACCTTATGCGGAGAGCAAGCATGCCAATGAATTATCCGCCGCGGCACTCGCAGATTCTGAAATGGCTATTGTTGGGCTGCGTTATTTTAATGTGGTCGGTCCACGCCAAGATCCCAATGGTGCGTATGCGGCGGTTATTCCGCGTTGGATTGAACAGTTCAAGCAGGGTGGCGAGCCGAGCATTTTCGGTAACGGTGAAACCACTCGCGACTTTTGCCCAGTGCAAAATGTTGTTCAAGCCAATTTAAGTTCGGCGTTATGTCAATTGCCGTCAGAATTGAATTCTCCAGTCTGCAATGTTGCACTTGGTAAAGCTACATCTCTCAATGAGTTGTATTATATTCTGCGTGATCATATTGCTAGCCAGCAAGAATGCTCTCCAGATTTACAGCCAAGCTACGCGCCTGAGCGAGAAGGTGACGTGCGCCACTCATGCGCCGATATTAGTTTCGCGAAACACACCATCGAATTTGCGCCTTCGCTCTCGTTAAAGCTTGGGCTATCCCAAACGGTTAATTGGTATTTGCAACAATGAAAAAAATAGTTGCCCTATTTGTCTTGTTTACATTTGCTTGTGCAAGTACCGACTTCAATGATCAGCTTTACGTTCGCGGTGGTTTTTCTGCATTGCCAAACATTGGCCTAACCCTTGGAGGGGGACAAATATTTTCCCAAGCCAAAGGTGAAACAACTAAAGCACTGGAGTTAGTCGGTACCTGGCAGCCGCTTGACGAGGAATTTTTTGCCAACGATGGTAATCCAGCTGCAGGAGATTGGTCGCAAGTTAGCTTGGGTATTCTTCATTACGATCCAGCCGAAATTTATCGTTGGAACATTCGCTATGGCGTAGTTTGGTGCCGCGCTCAAGGACAGCCCAATATGGTTCAATTGCCCGGCGATTACAACGGCGCTTACGCCTCGTTCGGCTTTGACACCGAATTATCACAAGGGCTTCGAATGGGACCAGAATTACAATTAAATGCCATTGGAATGGAAGGCGGCCGCGACCCACAAGCCATTCACCTTGTACCCCAATTGGTTTGGCGCGCAATCTGGCAATTTTAGGATACTATTTGACTAATGGGATTTGACGCCCTCCTTGTTGTTGGACTCACCTTTGCAGTACTAATTCTGTTGGTGCTGGAGAAAGCGTCTATGGATGCGATCGGCTTAGGATTGTTGGTGGTGCTCGTCGGCACTGGCATTTTGGATGTTCATGAAGCCACCGCCGGATTTAGCAATTACGCAGTTTTAACAATTGGTGCCCTTTATGTAATTGGCGAAGGCTTAAACCGATCCGGTGCGGTTGAATTTATCGCCCGCGGAGTAATGCGTTTTAGTGGTGGCAAGGAACGTCGCATGGTTCTGCTTACAGGTTTGATTGCGGCACTTGTTTCATCGGTACTCAACAACACCGGAGTGGTAGTGGTATTTATTCCTGTGCTGATTGGCATGGCGCAAAAAACCGGCATCGCCGCATCGCGATTATTAATGCCGCTATCCTTCGCTAGTATTCTTGGCGGAATGTGCACGCTAGTTGGAACGAGTACCAACTTGTTGGTAAGTGGTGCTGCGGAAAACTTAGGCTATGAGCCGCTGCGGATGTTTGAGATGAGCCCGCTTGGAATTCCATTAGCCTTGGGTGGCGTTTTGTTCATGGCAATTTTTGTTCGCCGGCTTGTACCGAAACGAAATACTTTATCGACAATGGTCGGCGGTGCCAGCCAGCGCGAGTATGTCACTGAGTTAGTTATTCGCCGCGCCTCGCCTTTAGTCGGACGTTCTTATCGTGACGCCTTTCATCGTGCCGGCGTGGATATGTTATTTTATGTGCGCGGCGAGGAGATGTGCTGGCCGCCTTATCACAGTGAAGTAATCGAAGCCGGCGACGTGGTTATGCTGCGCGGAAAAATCGACCAATTGGCGAATTTGCAGACCAAATTGGGATTGAAGATGATTAACGACACTTCCTTTGACCCTAAAACAATGGAATTTTTTGAGGTCGCGGTGTCACCCCACTCTGAAATTGCCGGCCGTAAAGTTGGCGATTTACATTTGTGGCGTGACTATAACGCGGTAACTGTGGCGGTGTTGCGTGACGGTCAACACATTCGTGAACGCGCCTCAGAATTGCGAGTACAGCCAGGCGACTTGTTGCTAGTTTGCGGAAGCGAGCAAGCCCAAGTAAAAATTCGCGCAAGCTCAGATTTCTTTTTGTTGCACGGTGCTCACGAATGGGTGGTGTTGCGCGCAAATGCTCGCCGCGCTTTAGCAATTGCTGGAGGAGTAGTTGCACTCTTTGCAGCATATTCAGTTTTTGGGGTAGACGCCGTGCCATTACCAATGGCGGCACTTGCTGGAGCAATCGCGATGGTTGCCAGTGGTTGTATAAATACACGTCGTGCCTACCGCGCCATCGACTGGCAAATCTTAATGTTTGTCGTTGGAACTTTGGCGCTCGGTAAGTCGATGGAAAAAACTGGCGCGGCATCATTCTTTGCTAATGGAATTGTTGAAACGCTTTCATCTTATGGAGCACCCGCCGTTATTGCTGGACTAGTTTTTTTGTGCATTATTTTCAACGCCCTAATTTCTCATTCAGCAGTTGCGGTATTGCTAACGCCGATTGCGATTGAGGCCGCCCGCGCGATGGGCGCAATGGAATCATTCACTGGCGACCCCGATCGCTTGTTGCGAGTTTTCATTCTCGCGGTTGCCTTTGGTGGAAGTATTTGCTTCGCAACCCCAATTGGCCACCAAACCAACCTCATGGTTTACGGCCCCGGCGGCTACCGCTACGGGGACTTCCTAAAGCTTGGCCTTCCGCTTAGCTTGATTGCTTGGGTGGTGATAAGTTTTGGGCTAAGTGCTTTTTACCTGTAGTAGAAGTATTGGCGGTTTAAGCGGCGTTATTAGCCAATAATGACTCTGACCCTATCCGTTGGGTCACCCAAGTTTGGATCTTATTAAAAGATAAAACTTTAAGAATAAAAGATGGTTCGAAGCTAGAGCTGGAAAGACCCGTTTTCCTATCCTCTTTCCTAACAAGACCTTAGTGCCGTTTTTTCGGAAAGTGACCCACCTGATGGGATCAGAGTCCAGTTTTTTCAAGAAACTCCGATGTTTTTGCCGTGTTACACTAGGATAATGGCGACAGACAAAAATACACCACTCTTAGCGGCCGGAGTAGTAATCGGCGGCATCATCGGCGGATGGTTCGGTTCAACTCTTGGGGTAGCTGAATCAAGCGGAGAAGAGCACGCTGCTGCTCCGGCATCCCAATCATTAAATGAAGAAGATCAAGAAACGATGGAGCGAATGTCTCGCTACCTCGAATCTTTGCAGGTCGAAATGGATTTATTGCGGGCAGATTTTGACCGCAGCGAACGTGAAGCTCCATCTATGGCCGCAAACACTTCAGGCGGTCGTCGCGAAGTTGGCGCGCCTCCGGCAATTTTTTCTGGTCCGGCTCCAGAAGTATCTGAAGAGCAATTGAGTGCAATGCTCGATCGCCGCGATGCTGAAAAAGAAGCAGAGCGCCGCACGCGGGACGATCAACGCCGAAAAGAACGCATCGATCGCAGAATGGAACGCTACCAGGAAAGTTTAGGCTTGTCTGACGCGCAAACCTATGACATGGGTCAAATTATAGCCGAAGCCGATGCCGCCCGCTCCAACCTCTTTAGTGAAATGCGCGAATCTGGAAATTGGGATCGTGAATTAATTCGCGAACAAGCAACTGCCATGAATGAAAAAACGAATACCGCGCTTTCGGGAATTTTGTCAACTACCCAAATGGACAGCTACCTTGCGGAGCAAGAAAACAGCCGTGGTTTTGGTGGCGGTCGTGATCGTGGAAATCGCGGCGGACGTGGAAGTGGAGAACAGTTCTAGTTTTCTTCGAGAGCCACTTGCAATAATTTAATAGTCGCTGGCGAACGCATACCAGCAGCCTTTTCAATCTCCAGCGCTTTGGCGTTGGAGATTTTTTCTTGGCCGGCGCGGTACAAGGCCCATAAAGCGCCAACGCGATTGCCACTGCGACAGTGCAGCAAAACGTGTCCGCCATCTTGGTGTTCAACAAACGCAGCTTTTAAGGCGTCAGCTTGCGCCCGAGTTAAGGAAGTTCCGCTCACTGGAATTCGAATATATTGCATGCCAGCTTTTTCGGCTTCAGCAGCACAACCGATTGGTTGGCTCTCGCTTTCTGGAAGTAAATTGACAATCATCGAGTATCCATCCGCAGCTATTTGAGCAATTTGTTCCGGCTGAACATGGCCGCCGCCAGCAACACCGTCGGCAATTACTCGAAAGTTTTTAATGTCTACATCTGGCGGGGTCCATCGGCAAATTGAATCGCTGAAGACTGACAGGCAGTAATTCCGAGAACTAACGTAAGGGCGGCGGCTTTGATTTTCATGGTGTGATAGTTTATGCACTAATGCCTTCGCTGCCCACTCTCTTTAACGCAAGCTGCCTCCAAGTCGAGCGGCGCGGGTCGCGCGTTTTGGATTGTGTTTCACTCTCTATACAGCCAGGTGAATGGTTTGACTTGTCGGGTCCGTCCGGGTGCGGTAAGTCAACATTGCTCCAAAGTATTGCGCGGTTACTTCCAATTACGGGTGGTCAAATGTATTTGCAAGGTGCGGCCGCGCAAGAAGTCTCGCCAATGAAGTGGCGCAGTCAACTTGTATACGTATCGCAACACCCAACGGCAATCAGCGGAAGTGTCCGCGAAAATTTACTGTTGCCATTCACTTTTCGCGTATTCAAAGATAAAATTCCACCGAGTGACGAACAGTTACTTGATGAATTGAAGTTTTTAAGCTTGGAGAATATAAATTTAGATAATTGTGCAAGCGAGTTAAGTGGTGGTCAGCTTGCGCGAATTGCCTTTCTGCGTGCCGCCTTGCTTAATCCTAAGTTGCTGTTGCTTGACGAGCCTGATGCGATGCTCGACGCTAAAGCATCCCAGGCATTGACCAATTATTTACGCAAATTAACAAATATCGGGACCGCGGTTGTGCGAGTTAGTCATCGGCCCGGCGAAGGCGCAGACAAGCAAATAAGTTTGGAGGACTTGCGTGAACATTCAACCAATTGACCCGCTAGGTTTAACGATTGCCGCAGGTTTCATTACCCTAATAGCACTGCTGTCACGCCTCTTGAAGTTGGGTTTAGTGAAAACCCTACTAGTGGCTGCCGCTCGCACTTACGTGCAGTTAATGATTTTGGGTTATGTCTTGGTGTTTATTTTCGCCTGGGATCATCCATTAATTACTGGTGTTGTTTTTGGCGTAATGATGTTTTTCTCGGCACATACAATTGGCTGCCGCTTAAAAAATTTACAAGTACCGGTGACGCGACCAATATTAATCGCCGTATTCGGTGGCGGTTGTCTGGTAACTTTACTGGTAACTTTGGTGGTTCTTAGGTTGGAGCCTTTTTATCAAGCACGTTACTGGTTGCCCATTGGTGGCATGGTGCTTGGCAACTCAATGAATGGAATTGCACTTTCGGTCGAACGTTTATTTGCCGATTTAAAACAGCGCCGAGCTCAGGTGAATGCGATGATTGCACTCGGGGCGGATACTCAAGAGGCCGGCGCGGAGTCACTAAGAGCAGCCCTACGAGCAGGCTTAATTCCAACAATTAACAACATGGCGGCAGTTGGAGTTGTAAGTATTCCAGGAATGATGACCGGGCAAATCCTAGCGGGCGCCGATCCTCAACAAGCGGCACGTTATCAAATAGTCGTAATGGTAATGATTGCCGCTAGCACTGCGCTTGGTGCAATCACTGCGGTCGTATTGTGCTCACGTCGCGCCTTTAGCGACGACGGCGCGTTGCTGTAAATTGTTGTCGCTAAAGAACCGGAGCTTTGTAAAGTTCTTCGCAACGGCGTTGCAATTCAGCGGCCAATTCTTTGCGGTTTTCGATGCCGGTAATTGCTTCGCCGAAGCGCACATCAACGCGTAAGTTTTTAATATTAATAAATTGTTTAACGTTCCCCATTAGCGGCGCATTTTCTGGCCACCAAGCTCGGTCATCAGAATATTTAATTACTGCTGGAACGCAAGGAACTCCGAGGGTGGCTGGTGTTTGAAAAAGTGGGGCACGAAAAGTACGAATTTGTTTTCCACAACCGGCGCCACCTTCAGCAAAGATGTTGATATTAATTTGGTTTTCTAAATACCACCGGAGATCTTCAGTTAGGCGAGCGGTGTCACGCATAAGATTTCTGTCGATAAATAAAGTGCTGCCATTGCGTGCTAAAAAGCCAAAGATTGGCCAGCCGGCAATTTCAGCCTTGGCAATGAATAGTGCTGGGGATTGCCCACCAAAAACTAGAATGTCGGCCCAGGTGGTGTGATTGGCCGCAACGAATGAACCGCTAGCTGGCCGGGGTCCGGATACTCTAACTTTACACCCAAGGATTGGCGCTGCGCCACGCCCCCAAAGACTTGTCCACCACCCGGCCGCTTTTGCGCCTCTGACCTTATCCCAAAAGATTAGGTTGCGTGCGACTCCAGCCATACCGCCGGCACAAAAAGTCCATATCGCCAACATGACGATTCTGAACCACGCATTTATTGTGCTGAACATTTAGTCGCGCGAAGGTTTAGCTGGACTTGAGTTCGTCTAGAACTCCCTGCAAGAACACTTTACCATCACCAAAGCACATGTAATTAGTGTCACGCTCGAACAGAGGGTTCTTAATTCCGGCATAGCCAGGCGAAAGCGAACGCTTAACCATTAAGGAAGTGCCTGATTCGTGGGCGTTCAAGATTGGCATGCCAGCAATGGGGCTTTGTGGATCTTCAATCGCTGATGGGTTAACAACATCGTTGGCGCCAATGATTACGCAAACGTCAGTGGTCTTGAAGCGACTGTTGATTTTTTCAAGCTCCAAAAGTTGCTCGTAGGGAACATCAGCTTCGGCCAACAACACATTCATGTGACCCGGCATTCGACCTGCAACTGGATGGATTCCGTACAAAACCTCACAGCCATTCTTTTCAAGTTCTTCGCCAAGTTCTTTCACTACGTGTTGGGCTTGGGCAACCGCCATTCCATAGCCAGGAATGAAAATCACCGACTCGGCAGTCTCCAAAATCATTGCGGCCTCTTCGGCAGAAGCTTGTTTAACGTTGGTGTATTCATTTGCACCGCCACTTACCGGTGCGTCACCGCCGAACCCGCCAACTAGGACGTTGGCAAGAGAGCGGTTCATTGCTTGGCACATGATGATTGTCAGAATCATTCCTGACGCCCCGACTAGAGCGCCCGCAACAATTAACAGCGAGTTGCCAATTACAAAGCCGGCCATCGACGCGGCAATTCCTGAATAGGAATTAAGCAAGGAAACAACTACCGGCATGTCGGCGCCGCCAATTGGCAAAACAGAAACAACTCCAAAGATTGCGGCGCAAGCAGTTAAGGCGATGATCATGTTGATGGCTTGGTCGCTTTCCAACACGAAGCCAGCTTGGTAGCCGGCGTATAACCCGCCAAGTAATAGGATTGCGACTAAAAGATGCCGACCCGGTAAAACAATTGGGTTGCCGGATATTTTTCCTGACAACTTAGCCATCGCCATTAATGAACCGGTGAAGGTGATGGTGCCGACTAAGACGGAAAGGATGATGGCGATTGCCCACACATCGTGACCAAGCAAAAGCTCGCCACCATTGTGTTCAACGGTGCGTCCCCAAAATTCTGAAAGTGCCACGAAAGTTGAGGCGAGTCCGCCAAAGCCATTGAACAAGGCAACCATTTCCGGCATTCCGGTCATTGCCACACGTTTGGCCATCACCGCGCCGATTAAACTTCCGGCGATAAGCCCAGCGATTACGGTTTGGGGATCTAGGTTAATGCCAGCGCCGGGGTCAACTAGGGTGACTACGATGGCTAACAACATTCCAAGTGCCGAAAGTTGGTTTCCAGAGCGCGCTGTTTTTACTTTTGAAAGTCGTTTAATACCGACAATGAAAAGTGCAGTGGCGACTAGGTAAAAAAGTTGGGCGATTGTGGGATATTCCATTTAATTAGCTCTGCTTCTTTTTCTTTTTGCTGGCGAACATTGCCAACATCCGGTCAGTAACCATGAAGCCGCCGACTACGTTAATCATCGCCAGGGTGATTGCGCAAAAGCCCAAAATGGTGGCCGCAGTGTGCATTACACCGTTGTTGGCGATTTCGCCGTCTCCGGTAGTTACTCCATATTGAGCGCACATTAATGCGCCCACAATGGTGATACCGGAAATTGCATTCGCCCCGGACATAAGTGGAGTGTGTAAAGTCGGTGGGACTTTTGAAATTAATTCGTTGCCGGCAAAAATTGCCAGAACGAACACGAACAGCATTAGGAGGAGGATCATTGTTTGGTGGCGATTGAACCGGAGGTGATTTCGTCTTCAAAGTCGAGCACGATTTTGCGCTCGTCATTTTCTGAATTAGGAATTAAATGTTCGACTACTTGTAAAACGTTGCGCGAGTAAAGTTCGCTGGCGTTTATTGGAACAGTGGCCGGCAAATTTGGGTGGCCAAGAATTGTCACCCCGTGAGCAACTACATCTTCGTAACATTTTGAAAGCTCGCAGTTTCCGCCTTGCGCGACGGCAAGGTCGACAATAACTGAACCATCTTTCATTGATTCAACCATCGCCGCTGGAATTAACATGGGAGCGGGCCGGCCGGGGATAAGTGCCGTGGTAATTACCACGTCTGCTTCAGCAACATGGGCGGCAACCGCTTCGGCTTGACGCTTTTTGTATTCATCAGTTGCTTCTTTTGCGTAAACCGATGGTTCACTTTGTTCGGAATCACTCTCGACTTCAATATATTTTGCACCGAGTGATTCAACTTGCTCTTTTACTTCTGGGCGGATGTCAGTTGCCCATACTTGCGCGCCAAGCCGCTTAGCTGTAGCGATAGCTTGTAGTCCGGCAACCCCGACACCAAAGATAATTACTTTAGCCGGCTTAACAGTTCCAGCAGCAGTCATTAACAGTGGGAAATATTTTCCAAGCGCCGTGGCACCATTGAGAACCGCTTTATAGCCGGCGATGTTTGCCTGCGAAGAAAGCGCGTCCATTTTTTGCGCGCGCGTAATTCGCGGCACCATTTCCATGGCGAAACCAGTTATTGAATTTTCGTTTAGGGCGTCTGCTAGTTCGGAGTTTTGGCCGAGCGTTAAAAACGAAACCAATACCGAGCCAGACTTTATTTGTTTAGCTTCCGCCACACTTGGTGCTGTAACTTTTAGCACCATATCACTGTTGGTATAACCGTCAGCACAAGCGACAACTTTAGCGCCGGACTCTTGATATTGTTGGTCGCTGAAAAATGCCGCTGCTCCGGCGTTTTGTTCAACTAAAACATCGAGTCCGTTTTTGCACATACGGGCAACGGTCTCGGGGGTGGCCGCCACGCGGGTTTCACCGTCGGCAGTTTCTTTGGGAATGAAGATTACAGTCATGGGGGGGTAGGTATTCGAACTAGGCAATGATGTTAGCGGCTTCATACTGAGGGCATGGAACCTGCTGTCCTACCCCACCCTAGCCTTAGCTCTTACCGCTTGCTCGATTCTGGCGATGGCGAAAAATTGGAGACGGTTAGCGATGTTTTAGTGCGTCGCCCGGACCCTCAGGCCATTTGGCCGCGACGTTTGTCGAGCGGCCAGTGGGATGCTGCTGATTTGCGTTTTGAACGCGAGTCAGACCGTGGCGGAATTTGGCTGCCTGATCGCTTTAAAAAACAATGGGAAATGCCCGTGGAAGTTGCTGGCCTGAGTGAAGCGGCCGCAGGAACCAAAGTCTTGGTTCGACCAACTCCATTTAAGCACATTGGAATTTTTCCAGAGCAGGCAGCGAATTGGGTTTGGCTAGAACAAAAGCGTCAGGCCTTGTTGGCGGAAGGGGTTGAGAAGCCACGATTGCTAAACCTTTTCGCCTATACCGGAGTGGCTTCAATTTTGGCGGCAAAAGCCGGCTGGGAAGTTACCCATGTTGACTCTTCGAAAGCTTCGCTTGACTGGGCTTCGGAAAATGCCGAGTTGTCCGATTTGCCGCCATATTCTTTGCGTTGGATGTGTGAGGATGCGATGAAATTCGCCGGCCGTGAGGTGCGGCGCGGAAATTACTATCACGCAATTTTGCTGGATCCGCCAGCCTATGGCCGTGGCCCGAAGGGTGAAAAGTGGCTGTTTTCTAGCGGGATTGGCGACCTGTTGGCTGATTGCGCCAGCTTGCAAAATCCAGAATGTGCGAATACAGGATTATGCTTGTCCGCCTACGCGATTGATTTCTCCCCTTTAGCTCTCTTGAACTTAATGCGAGGGATTGGATTGAATGAAGTTGAGGTTGGGGAACTCGCCCTACCCGAGGGTGATGGCAACCGCCACCTTCCTTGCGGCTATTGCGCTAGGAAGTAGCCTGAGCCTCACCCACTAATTGGGGTCAGAGTCTGTAAATTACAGAACAGTTGCTTAAACCGTATTCGAGAAGGTTTCAGATGCGACGTCGTAACTTAAAAACCACATGGTAGAGCCGATAAACCCGCGCGGGATCCGTCGCTCGTTTTTGGCAACACCGAATGCGTCAGAAACGATGGTTGGCATCATGTAGATAGGTTTGCTCAGGTTTACAACACCGTAATCCGCGGTAGTTGTTGGGCCTGCGCCACGAAAGGACATGGCGAACATGACCGGTGAGTGGGGGGTTGCATCGATAACTTCGAAGACTGCAAAGTCGCCGGCGACAAAGTTGTTAACACTTAGGTTGGGGGTGGCGGAGTTGGTAAAGGCCAGGAGGGGAAGGCCAACAAGCACCACTATGAGGGAGTAGAGAGCTTTTTTCATTGCTATTTATTGTGCAACATTCTAGCGGATAATGTGTGACAAAGATCTAACTTGTTTATATTACAGTGTTTGGGTATGTTGTTTGGGTGTCAGAATTGAAGGTACTGCATAGCGACAATCACCTTTTGGGGGTGTTAAAGCCAGCTGGCGTGCCTATTGTGCCCGATTCGTCCGGCGACAGGTCCTTGCTTGAAATGGCAAAAGATTGGGTAAAAGTAGAATTTAACAAGCCAGGTGAGGTGTTTTTGGGGGTGGTGCACCGTTTGGACCGGCCAGTTTCCGGAGTGGTGCTCTTTGCCCGTACAAGTAAGGCGGCCGCCCGTTTATCGGAGTCGTGGCGCAAGAATGAGGTTGAAAAATATTATTGGGCAATCGGGAATGGGACAATTGATGCAGATTCTGGTGAACTGACCCAGCACCTTTTTAAGGACCGCGACCGCAATCAAGTGCGGATTGTTGGTGAGGGATTTGAGGGCGCCAAGTTAGCACGCACGTGTTGGAAAATTCTTGGTCGTGAAAAAGGACGAGTCTTCCTGGAAATGGAACCGATTACTGGGCGTTCCCATCAGTTGCGGATTGCCGCCCGGCATTTGGGTGCCACATTATTGGGCGACTTAAAGTATGGGTCCGAACAAGCACTATCAGATCGCAGCATTGCATTACATGCGTGGCGATTAAACGTGCCGCACCCAACTCGCGAAGAACGTGTGGAAATAATTGCTCCACCTTCTGAAGTGTTTCGCCGCCTTTGGAAAGTGTGACTAGATCATCGTATTAACTTCAACCAGTCCCAATTGTTGGGCGACGCCATTGGCAACCCGTCGTCCGTCAAGAGCGGCCGAAACAATTCCACCAGCATAGCCGGCACCTTCACCGCAAGGGTAAAGACGATCCAAGGAAACGCTCTCAGAAGTTCCCATTTCGCGGGTAATTCTCACTGGCGAAGATGTGCGCGTTTCAACTCCAATAAGTTGTCCGGCAGACGAAGCAAAGCCTTCCAACTTTTTATCAAAATCCATTAAGCCGACATGTAGTCGGTCGGCGAGTCCGCGCGGAAGTATTTGTCGGAAGTCACATGGAGTAAGGCCTGGCAAATACGAGGTCGGTTGCAGTGGATGACTATTGCCGGTGTCGTTAATGAAGTCAGCACAAGTTTGCGCTGGTGCTTTGTTTTCTCCACCACCAGCTACTGCGGCAATGGTTTCAAGAGCATACTGCAAACGAATTCCAAAGAGCGGATCGTCTTGTGGGTCATCTGGCAAAATTCCCTTAGCAGTATCTATTTCACTACCACTTACTAAACCTTTGGCTTTAAAGTGAAGCACTGGATTTTCAGAAATCGCCGCCGCACGTTGCAGTAGGTGCCCCCAACCCCAACGACCGCCGCGCCGGCCGCACCAATCTTCAGGATTAATGGCGACAACGATACCGGCATTTGCAAAAGGCGAATCGCGTTTTGACAAACTCATGCCGTTAACAACTAATCGGTCGCCGCTAGTTTGACTGGGAACAACCCAGCCACCGGGGCACATGCAGAAAGAGTAAACGCCATGCTCGCCCACCTTGGATGAAACTTCATAAAAGGAAGCAGGCATATCGATTGTGTCAGCAACTCCGTGATATTGAATCATGTCCAACCACTGTTGTGAATGTTCAACTCGGATACCCATCGCCAATCCTTTAGCCTCTAAAGTTACACCGGCTTCTTGCAAGGAGTGCAAAGTATCAAGCGAAGAATGGCCGGCCGCGACCACAACGGCATCGGCCGATATGGTTGCGCAACAAGGAGCACTCTCGCCACTAACAGCGACGCCAACTGCTTTTCCGTTTTCACAAAGAATTTTGTCGACGCGTGTTTGGAATCGAACATCAACGCCAGATTCTTCCAAAGCGGTGCGAATGTTTTCCACAACTTTTGGAAGAATGTTGCTGCCAACATGCGGCCGCCAACAAGAGAGCACGGTGGCTGGGGCGCCGAATGAAACGAGCTCGGCAAGAATTCGCTTTACGTCTTTCTTGCGGCCGGAGCGAGTGAAGAGCTTCCCGTCGGAATAAGTTCCAGCGCCACCTTCTCCGTAACAGTAATTGCTCTCTGGATTTGCCGATTCACCACGATTAATGTTAGCAATATCAATTTTGCGGTCGTGCACATTTTTACCGCGTTCACAAATGGTCACCCGAGCACCTTCGCGCACCAAGTCCATTGCGCAAAACAATCCAGCAGGGCCGCTGCCAACCACAACTACGTGTGGCGCGTCATCGCCAGCAGGAGTTTCTGGAACAAAACTATCAACATGAATGGTTTTGTTAACTTCCTCGCCATTCATCCATACGTCAAAGGCGAGATGCCAAGTCATGTGGCGTGGGCGCGCATCAAAACTAAATTTTCGAATTTTGAAATCCTGTATTTCTTCAGCAGGGATTTCTAACTTTTCTAGGATTAAAGCAAGTTGTTCATTCCGAGATAGATCTTCAGGATTTTGCTGGGCGGGGAGCTTGATTACGCAATCAGCAGGCATGATTTATTGTTGGCGTTAGTGGTGGGGGACGATTAGATGTCCAATTTTTCGCGAAGTGCTGCTTCCCATTTTGGAGTTGAACGAAGTTCAATTTTTTGTCCCCAAGGAGCAGCGATCCACAAATCAAGAGTTAGTGCAGTGTTGAGAATTTGCATGGCATCTGAATCGGCAGAGGAAGAGCGCATCTTCTTTATGAGATATTCTGCGACACTTTCAAGGATATTGGTGATTAATATGTGATTTTTTTGGAAGTCGAAAACCAATTCTAGTGCATCTGCGCCAGTGCTTTCGTCCCATCCAGCAAGTTCCGCCAATTCTAGATAGGGGTGGTCAGAGTTTTTGCCAATCTCCATCGCCGACTCGATGTTTGTTTGGCTAACATGTTCGAGTAACAGCCAGCTTAGGGAATATAATAAAATCTCATTGTTTTTATGATTCCAGACCTTGTTTTTAAAAAGTTTTTGCAAGGTAGTGCTCTGGCCAAAAGAAATCTCTTCTAGAGACAGGCCATGTTCACCCTCGGAGAGTGAAATGCTTAATCCAGTTATTTTCGCAAGATTTCTCACGAATCGTTCTTGGCGAAACTTCGCGTCTTTCTCCGCGCAAGCTCTAAAGGCCACCCATTCACAAATACCTTCATGTAACCATAGGGGCATTGATGAAGACTCGATTGGCAGTTGATGGTGTGTCAGCTCGTGGCAAAGGCTAAGCGTTGAAAACCCTGGTCGTAAGTAAATACGATTTCTCAGCATCAATGGTCCGATTGCGACTCTTTCGTTGTAGCCATCAATGCTGCCACTTAAATTTCTATTTAAGGCAATCCAAATTTCAGGTTTGCTGTTTAGGGAATTAGGAATGAGACTTCGAATCGACGAAATTTTTTGGTCGACCAATAAATTTGTAGCAACCGCAAGTTCCATCGAATTAGCGCGAATAACGCTAAATTCTGATTCGGCGAGAAATTGTGGCGGGGCTGAACATGCGCAAATGCTTAAACACAGCGCAGCTAAATTAAAGTAAATTAGTTTGAAGCGGAATCCATACATGCGATTGCAGTCAAGCGTACAACATCGGAGACTCCAACGCTATGCGGCTGCAGCATGTGTGCGGGCTTTTCCAATCCCAACATGATTGGTCCTACGACAGGAGTTTCTGCAACAATTCGCATTAAGTTGAAACCAATGTTTGCAGAGTCCAAGTTAGGGAAAACTAATACGTTTGCTTTTTCACCACCTAACTTGCAGTCTTTGTAGGTGGCCTGAATGACGGGGTCAAGAGCCGCATCAACGCGCACTTCTCCATCGATAATTAAGTTGGGGTTTTCTTGACGAGCAATCTCTACTGCGCGGCGAACTTTATCCGAACATGGATGTGGAGTTCCACCAAAGCTGGAGAATGACAACATCGCAACGCGTGGCTCCACGCCAAAGCGCGCCGCTTCTTCGGCGGCCAGCAGGGCGATTTCAGCGAGGTCTTCATCGGTTGGATCAATGTTGACTGAAGTGTCAGCTAAAAATAACACGTCATCACCTGGGAAAACCATTGTCATACCGCAAGCACGACGAACTCCGTCGCGCAACGGGATAACCTTTAGCATTGGCGACATTGTTTTGCGTACCTGTTTGGTTACACCGCAAACTAAACCATCGGCATCGCCTTGGCGTAGCATCATTGGGCCAAACCACATTGGGTCGAGAATTCGTTGTTGGGCTTCAGCTAATGTTCGACCGCGGTGACGACGAATGCTGTAAAGCTCTTCAGCATAATTTTTGCTGTGATCCCAGTTGGACGGGTTGGCGATTTGAACGCCATCTAAATTGACACCATGAACTTCGGCAATGGCTTCTATTTTGTCGCGGCAACCAACCAAGATTGGTTCGGCAATCTTTTCTTGAACTACCGCTGCAGCGGCAATCACGATGCGATCAGCCTCACCTTCCGGATAGACGATAGTTTTTTGCGCACGTCGGGCGCGAGAAATAACGCGGCGCATTAGGTTGCGTTCAGTTCCAATCCGTTCACCCAAAATCCGCACATAGGTATCAGGGTCAATTGGTTTTCGCGCGACCCCAGTGTCCATTGCCGCTTGGGCAACCGCCGCCGCTACTCGACGAATCACGCGGTGATCGAGAGCTTTTGGAATGAAGTATTCGCGGCTGTATTCGAGGCTATCTAAACCGTATGCGTGCGCGACTTCATTTGGCACCGGCTCTTTTGCAAGTTCGGCAAGCGCGTGGGCCGCGGCGTGCAACATTTCGGTGTTGATAGTGGTGGCGCGAACATCGAGCGCCCCACGGAAAATAAATGGAAAGCCAAGTACGTTATTTACTTGGTTAGGATAATCAGAACGTCCGGTTGCCATAATCACATCATTCCGGGCGGCAATTGCGTCAGGGTAAGGAATTTCTGGATCCGGGTTGGCCATCGCGAAAACCACTGGGTTGTCAGCCATGCTTTTTAACATGTCTTGATTAACGACATTGCCAACCGAAAGCCCATAAAAAACATCTGCACCAACTAGAGCTTCGGCAAGGTTGCGACACTCTGTTTCAACTGCGTAATGTTCTTTATATTTGTTCATGCCTTCGGTGCGCCCTTTATAGATGACACCTTTTGAGTCACAAACTAAAACGTTTTCTTTTTTAACTCCAAGCGAAATTGCAAAGTTGGTGCAAGCTGCTGATGAAGCGCCGGCGCCATTTACTACTAAACGAATTTCATTTAGTTTTTTGCCGGCAAGATCGACCGCATTGATGAGTGCCGCACCAGTAATTAAAGCGGTGCCGTGTTGGTCATCGTGAAAAACGGGAATGTCCAATTCAGCTCTTAAACGTTTTTCAATTTCAAAACAACGCGGAGCGGAAATGTCCTCAAGGTTGATACCCGCGACAGTTGGCGCAATGTTTTTTACCGTGTTGACAATTTCATCAACGTCAGTAGTTGCTAATTCAATGTCAAACACATCAATGTCGGCAAAGCGTTTGAATAAAACACCCTTGCCTTCCATTACAGGTTTTGCGCCAAGTGGTCCGATATTGCCAAGGCCAAGAACCGCAGTTCCATCTGAAATTACTGCAACTAAATTTCCTTTAGCAGTGTAGTCGTAAACTTTTTCTGGGTCCTTTTCGATTTCGCGACATGGTTCGGCAACTCCTGGGGAGTAAGCCAGCGATAAATCAATTTGGGTTAAACATGGTTTTGTCGGAACTACCTCGCATTTGCCGGGGCGGCCTTGGCTGTGATAATTGAGAGCTTGCTTTTTGGTAGTTAATTCAGACATTTTGCTTTAAGTTTTTAGGCGCTTGCTTCGGCGGCGCGTAAGCCAGCAAGCACGGCAGCGTGAACAGCAGGTGAAGCTGTAACTAGAACGCCGCGATTTTCAGTAAGTTTTGACCCGAGTGTGAAGTCGAGTGGTTTTCCATCTAGGTCGGTGACGATGGCGCCAGCTTCTTGGGCGACAATTGCTCCGGCTGTGTGGTCCCAAATGTTCTCACGGTAGTCAGGTCGCGAACGCGGACGCACATAAATTTCAGCTTCGCCGTTAGCCACAATGCCGTATTTGACTTGGCTGTCATAGCGGACAAAGCCACCACCAACGGAGGCCGCCTCCATCATTGAGACGACTAGTGCCGGGTCACCGTGGGCTGATTCGACCGAGCCCAATACTCGCCAATCGGCTGGGTTACTTTTGCCGGAGGATTTAATGGGAAGAGTTTCGCCGCCATCTACTGGAACAGCAGTTGCACCACACCCTTCAGCGGCGCAGAACATCACTCCGCGTTGACCGTCTGCTTGGGTCAGATCTACCGGCAAATTAGGGCATACCAAAACGCCGGCGAAGGGGATGCCATTCTTCATAAGCCCAATTGCAATTGCGTACTGCTCACGGCGCAAAAAACCTTTGGTCCCATCGATTGGGTCAATCGACCAGGTCCAGGTGTCGCCGTTTTCGTCAAGGCCATTACCGCCTTTATGGTCAATCCAGGCGCAAACTTGCTCGAAATCGGCAGCGGAGTCATCTTGAATTGCTTCATTCACTAAGCGCACGATTTTTGCGGCACCCTCTTCCCCAGCACTTTCGCGCAAATGCTCAGATCCTTCCTCGGCGATAATCCCATGACTAGGGAAATTCGCGGCGATTTCCCTCAGAATTACCGCTTGGCAGCCATAATCCGCCAGAGTCACCGGTGATTTGTCACCCTTTTCTAGTGAAGTAGGCGTTTCTGCAAGAACCGAACGGCAAATTCCGGCGGCTTTAATTCCAGCTCGGCGGGCCGAGGCAAGGATTTGGTCGATGTAGTCGTTTTCAGCGCTCATTTAGCGCAAGATTCTACCTTGTTATGCCGTTGCGGCGGTCATTATTCGGTTCAAGACATCTTGAACCTCATTAGCGAATACCACCGCCTGGCCCTTCATTTCTGCAGGCATTGGGAACAAGCCCAATAGAGAGTGGGTCGAAATGCAGGCCAGCATGGTTTGGCCGTCTTGGTCATAGACTGAAATGCGGCAGGGCATGGCTGATGAAACCATCGCCGCCATTCCCAACATACCAGCCGCAACCTTGGGGTTACAGACCTCGACAATGCGGGTTTCGATGGGGCACTCGACGCCCTTTTCGGCCATGGTTTGGTTTAGATTGTGAAAGCCAACCACGCCAAACCCATTGGCGACGGTTGCTTCCTTTATGGCCTCGACAGCCTCGTCGACGCTCAGTGAACTAGTGGCGGTGATGATTGAATCCATCACATTATTTAAGTCATAATTAGTGGAATGTTCAATCTTTTTCTGTGTGGGATAGAATAGGGCAATGGGCAAGAGAGTCTTAGTCACTGGCGGAGCTGGCTTTATAGGCAGTGCATTGGTACGACAGTTGGCCGCCAAACAAGATGTCGAAGTGTGTAACTTCGACAATTTGAGTTATGCCGGCAACTTGCATAATCTTGCTTCCATTGCGAACAATTCAAATTATCAATTTGTTCGTGGCGATGTTCGCGTTTTGCAAGACATTCAAAATGTTTATGAAAGTTTTAAGCCAGATGTCGTTTTTCATTTGGCCGCAGAATCACATGTCGACCGTTCTTTGCACACCCCAATTAGTTTTGTCGAGAGTAACGTTTTGGGAACCGCTAATATGCTCGAGGCAACTCGTGCTTTTTTAGACAACCACACCGCCACTCGAGACAGTTTTCGTTTTGTGCATGTTTCGACTGATGAAGTGTTCGGCAGTATTGCCGGTGAGGCGATGTTTGACGAACAAACTGCTTATCATCCAAATTCACCTTACTCGGCCTCCAAAGCTGGCGCCGATCATTTGGTGCGCGCGTGGGCTACATCATTTGGCTTGCCGGTCTTGATAACTAATTCGTCGAACAACTACGGCCCCTGCCAATTCCCTGAGAAGCTTATTCCTTTAATGATTTTGAATTGCTTGGAAGAGAAACAACTTCCAATCTATGGTAATGGCGAAAATGTCCGTGACTGGTTGTATGTAGATGACAATGTCGCGGCTTTGCAAGAAATCGCCGCGCATGGCAAATTGGGCGAAAGTTATTTAGTGGGTGGAGATTCGCCATTGAAAAATTTGCAAGTTGTCGAAATGATTTGCGATTTGGTTTCTGAAATAAGCGACACCCCAAACGCACGTTCACGAATTACTTTTGTCAGCGACCGCCCGGGTCACGATTACAGAAATGCAATTAATTTCGAAAAACTAAGTACCGAACTTGGCTGGAAGCCCAGCGAAGATTTCGCAAGTGGGCTACGAAAAACAGTTGAGTGGTACTTAAACAACCAAGCATGGGTTGATGCCGTGCGCGATGGAAGTTATCGCGACTGGCTTAACTTAAACTATCATCAGCGATGAAGCGCAAAGGAATTTTGTTGGCTGGCGGCAACAGTACCCGCATGGGGCAATTAGCGGCAAACCATTCCAAACAACTAATTCCGATTAATGGAATTCCCATGGTGATGTATTCTTTGGCCACGCTAAAAGCCTTAGACCTCGACGACATTTTGCTAATTTGCCGACCCGACGAATGTCGTCAAATGTCCAAACTAACTGGATTGGATTGTCTTCCACAAGTTGAGGCGAAGGGTATCGCTCAAGCATTATTGCTAGCCAAGGATTGGTTGAATGGCCACCCTTCAGTTTTACAATTAGGCGATAACTTATTTCATGGCGAACATTGCACCACTCAGTTTTCTCACGCGAATGCGATTCAGTCTGGAGCCTTAGTGTTCGCCACGCCGGTTAAAAACCCAAGCAACTATGGTGTTGTTGAATTGGATGAAAATAGTCGTCCAGTTAGTTTAATTGAAAAACCTGAATGGTCACATTCTGATTTAGCGGTTCCGGGAATTTATTTCTACGACCACCATGCGCCAGATTTTGCCGCGCAGTTAAAGCCCAGTGAGCGTGGAGAATTAGAAATAACTGATTTGAATTGTGAATATTTAAGACGTGGACAACTAACCGTATTGGACTTAGAAGAGTCGACTACGTGGATTGATATTGGCACACCGCACGCTTTGGCGCGTGCCGAAAAGTATGTGCAAGATTCAGGATGCGCGCCAGCCGCCATCGACCGCTAGCTCAACACCAGTAATCCAACTAGCCGCCGGCGAAGCTAAAAAGTGAATTGCTTCAGCAACGGCTTCAGGATTACCTAATCCAAGCACGTGGCGTTGTTCAATCTCTTGCCGCACATTACTCGCAAGTGAATCAAGCCAATCTCGGTTAATGTCAGTTACGACAAAGCCAGGGCAAACGCAATTGGCGCGAACACCTTGTTTGCCAAAATCAATTGCTAAAGCTTTAGTGTAATTAATAACTGCCGCTTTCGAAGGGCCATAGGCTGCGCGTTCTTTCATGCCGGCCATTCCGGCAATAGAGCCAACCGTGACAATCGCACCACGTTCAGGGTTGGCGGCGTTTTGCAACATGTGTGGCAGCGCCGCTTGGCAGCAATAATGTACGCCACCAATGTTTACCTCCAAAGTTTCCCACCACTTATCAGCATCGGTGTCCAGCGCATTTGCCCGTTGTGGATTAATTCCAGCATTTGCTACTAAAACATTAATCCCACCCTTGTCGCCAAATTTGTTTATGGCATTGGTTACAGCGCTTTGTTCAGCACAATCGACACTAGCGATTTCAACGAGGTTCTCGGAAAGTTCGTCATAGACTTTTTCTAAAGGACCTCGGCGGCGCCCGATTAATAAAAGTTCTGCGCCGTCCTTGGCAAACCGGTGGGCGCAGGCCCGACCAATTCCAGTGCCTGCCCCTGTAATAACTACCCGTTGTTTGGTTGCCATTAGTTAAATTCTTAACACTAACGACTCGGAACTCCAAAATGCCAAACCCATGCAAGTTGTGCGTAAGTTTCAGCAAAAGTGCCACGTAAGGCATCAACCTTGCCAAGTGAAAATTGCAGCTCGGTGCCAGGGCTATATTCCCACGCGCTCGCCAAACTAAAGTTAATCAGTCCGCCACTACCAACATCAACGCCGCTACCTCCGCCTATTCCAATCGCCACGCCCGGCAACAAGGAGAAGCGCGAATCAATACTTGGTGCGACGCGATAACGAGTGCCTAACCACCCTTCGCTATAACCACCTTCGAGGCCATTGGCCGCACTTAAAACCGAACCATCAAATTCCCATCCGTTTTGAATTGGTTTAATTATTTTTATTCCGGCTAATTGATAATCAGGACCACTTGCCATAAAACGTGCTAGTGGCGCGACCGCCCAAGAAGATAGTTTAATTGTACTTGGCAGTGCACGGCCATGATCATGCCGACCAAACCCAATCGCCGGCAACCCGAAGGCAATATTCGCCATAAAAGTGGTTGCGGAAAAATCTGAGGTGGAGCCAATGGTTTTTCCTAATCCAATTGACCAACTTGAATCGCGGCCAATAGAACTGCGGTACCCAATCGATGGTTGCCAAAGCAATCCGCCGCCGGTGTCGATGCCGCCGCCGCCGCCACTGCCAACCATGATGCGTGTTTCAAGCGCACCACCCCCCCAACTATTTTCATGTCCAACTCCAATTAAGAATTGATGAAAGCCACTCGCATTGCCGATAGTTGCAGCATGCGCTGTTGAAGATCCAAACCAATTTCCACTTAGGTGCATGTCGGTGCGCACTCCAAAGCCAGCTAGATTGCCAGTTAGTCTTGAACCATCTGTTCGCCGACTTTGCGCATTTGGATTGTGACTGAAATAGTCAATACCCCCGCGCAAGCGCCCACCAGCGGCTGGTGATAGTGCGGCAGTTTTTGCTCGCCCCGGCCTTGCCAACCATGGCCGCATACGCCAAGACAATCCAGCGGTCCAATCATCGCCAGTAATGTCAGCATTAGTAAAGTTCACCCGAGCTTTTTCAACGCGAAAACCTAGACGATCACTTAGCACATATTCCATGCCAAGAAATGTTCTAGTCATCAAACTATCGCCGACAGGTGCACCGCCGCCACCGCCAATTCCGACATAGTTGCCGGCCTCAAAAGACCAGCCACCATCAAATTGATGTCGCCACCCAAGGTTTAAACCTAGAGTGCTAAGTCCGCCAACATCGCCATCGGTGGCCGAGTAAGTTCCAACACCAGCCCACAAGCCTCCGACGCGGCCACTAATATTTTCGAAGTCGAGGTGGGTGCCGAGCAAAGCCAAGGATCCTTCTTCACGACCCATAATGGTATTTTGATAGTCAACGCGTAAACGCAAGTTGACTGGTGCAACTTGCCACTGATTGCCGCGCCAACTTAAGGTGGGCGCGGTTTCAGTTTGCGCTGATGCAAGCGGACTAAAAAGTCCGGCAAAGGCTAGGGCAAGGATGGGTCGCAGCATTCTCTTTAGTAGAGTAGCGACTCCGCCAGGTAATCCTATTTCAGTGAATTGAGCGCTGAACCGGCACGCCACCAAACGATTTGTTCGTCATTCATGGTGTGCTTTAGGCTGGCGCGGTCTTCACTGCCATCTTGGTGATGAAAGACTGCGACAACTTCTGAGTCTGGGGCTAAGTTTTCTAGCCCCTCAAGCGAAACGCGGTCGTTTTCTTGGGCCAAATTCCAATCGGCTGAATTGTTGAACACGAGTGGCAACACCCCTTGTTTCTTAAGGTTGGTTTCGTGAATGCGTGCAAAAGAACGCACAATCACCGCGGCGGCGCCAAGGTGACGAGGACACATTGCCGCGTGTTCACGGCTCGAACCTTCACCGTAATTTTCATCACCGACAACCGCCCAGTTAAGTCCGGCAGCCTTGTAGTTGCGCGCAACTTGAGGAATCGGGCAGTTACCTTCATTGTTGAGTAAGTCGCGGGTAGTGCCAATTCCATCAGTGAAGGCATTGGTTGCTCCGGTGAACATATTGTTGGAAATATTGTCCAAGTGTCCGCGGAATTTCAACCATGGACCGGCTGGAGAAATGTGGTCGGTAGTGGTTTTGCCTTTAGTTTTGAGCAGCAACGGCATCTTGCAGTACTGTTTACTAGGCAAAGGTTTGAACGAATAAAGCAATTGCAAGCGTTCTGAATCTGGCGAAACTTTAACTTCAAGTTCAGTACTTTCAATTGGCGGTGCTTGGTAGCCATCGTTGTCACGTACGAATCCAGCGCTTGGAATGTCAGGCGCAGCGGCCGGTGCATTTAGTTTCCAAGTTGTGCCGTCGTCGGCAGTAAGTTGATCAGTCAGTGGATTGAAATCCAAGCGACCCGACAAGGCCATAACCATTACCGTTTCAGGAGAACCAATAAAGGCTTGAGTTGCGGTGTTGCCATCGGCGCGTGCGCGGAAGTTGCGGTTGAATGAAGTAACAATTGAATTGCGCACTCCCTTTTCGACATCTTCGCGTTGCCACTGTCCGATACACGGGCCGCAAGCGTTGGTGAGAACCGTCACGCCACAGCTTTCTAAAACTTCCAAAACGCCGTCACGTTTAATAGTGTCATAAACTTGTTCAGAGCCAGGGCTGATGAACAGTTTTGCTTTTAAGGAAATGCCGTTGGCGATTGCTTGTTTAGCGATGTCAACGGTTCGCACCATGTCTTCGTAAGAAGAGTTAGTGCACGAGCCAATCAAAGCCGCACTAACTTCAACTGGATAATCTTCGCTTTCTACATCGGCGGCCATGTCGGAAATAGCGTGCGCGTGGTCTGGGGTGTGTGGTCCAACTAAATGCGGCTCCAAAGAACTCAAGTCAATTTCGACAACTTTGTCGTAATGAGCACTTGGATCGGCCAGAACTTCGGCATCAGGTCCGAGTAAGTCGGCGTTGTCATTTGCTAAGGACGCTAGCTCTTCGCGGCCAGTTGCGTTTAAGTAGCGCGCCATCGATTGATCCCAAGCGAACACCGAACAAGTTGCGCCAAGCTCTGCGCCCATGTTGCAAATGGTTGCTTTACCGGTGCAAGAAAGTGATTCGCAACCTTCGCCAAAGTATTCCATCACGCGGTTGGTGCCACCTTTTACGGTTAGGATTCCCAACAGCTTCAGAATTACATCTTTAGGGGCAGCCCAACCGGAAAGTTTGCCAGTCAGTTTTACGCCAACAACTTCAGGTTGTAGAACTTCCCATGGAAAGCCCGCCATCACATCAACAGCATCAGCGCCACCTACGCCGACCGCGCACATTCCAAGACCACCGGCGTTTGGTGTGTGTGAATCGGTGCCAATCATTAGGCCGCCGGGGAAGGCGTAGTGCTCAAGCACAATTTGGTGAATGATTCCGGAGCCTGGCTTCCAAAACCCAAGGCCGTAACGAGCCGAGACTGATTCTAAAAATGAATAAACTTCGGCATTTTCTTCTTGGGCAACAGCCAAATCGTTGGCCGCGCCTTTGTGTCCGCGCAGTAGGTGATCGCAGTGAACCGTACTTGGAACAGCCGCCTCGTTCTTGCCGGCCATCATGAATTGCAACAAAGCCATTTGCGCGGTTGCATCTTGCATCGCCACGCGATCGGGCCGCAAATTTAAATATGCCTGCCCGCGTTCGATATCGCAGTCGGCGGCTTGGTTTAGGTGTCCAAGCAGGATTTTTTCCGCCAAAGTGAGAGGCTTACCAAGTCGTTGGCGGAGGATTTCAAGGTTTGCGCGTGAGCGTGCGTAAACGCTCGCGACCATTTCAGGAGTAGATGCAATTGAGGCCATGGCCCCATATTTTATGGCTATTCCTCTTCCTCACCCTCTTTGATTTCAAGTTCCTTTTGAATTGCCGAATCTAACTCTTTAGTTGAAAACCCGCGCGGTCCTTTACCTCCGGCATAGGCGATTTTTCCATCTTTTCCGACTAAGTACAGCCGGTCTGGATGAGCCACATAGGCTTTTGAAGTGGCATCGTCGATGGAGTCAATCAACGCCGGAATTTGTTTTATCTCTAATGCCACTACACATTTTCCCGCGACTTCAATTCGCTCTTTCATGGTTTCAGGTTCTTCAACAAGTGGTGCGCCTTTGCGCAAGTTGGGCGATACGCCATCTAGGGCATGCGCTTCGGCGATGTAGACCACGAAAAATTGAACATCTTTGCGGTAAGTTTCAAAAAGCTTGTTCAGCTGACCAGCTGATTTACGAAAGGGTGGTCAGGTGTATGAACCAAAAATAAGGGCCACCGGTTTTTCGCCAATATATTTAGATAATTGTGCAGATTTTAACGTTTTAGTTTTAGGGTCGAGTTCTCCCAAAATTTGCAATTTGAAATCAGGTGCAAGCGCGCCTTCCTTTGGCGCCACTAAGGTATTGCCTTTTTGACCACTACTAGCGTCACGCTTGCCGCGCCCGCCGCGGCGGCCACCACGCATTCCTTTTTGGGCTAGGGCAGCAATTTCACTTTCTTCAAGCTTGCCATCTTCGTTCTGATCAAGTCGCGACCAATGTTCATCACTGTGTGAATATTCCTGGCGTGAAATAATTCCATCCGAATCTAAATCATAATTTTGCAGTAACAATTCCCATGCCGTTTTTGGCTCGGGCGGCGGTGGCGGAATTTCCTTTGGAGCGGGGTCTTGAAGCAGCAGAATTAAACAAGGGGCGATGAGCATGGGGTTTAAACCCACTCATCACCCCTGAGGTTTCGCTGGACTTTCTAAGCCTCTAGAGATGCTGGCTCTTTTTCGAAGTTACGCAGTGGCCACAGACCTGGGCGAGCTTCTTCAACCAACCACTCGCGCATGGAAGCTTCCAGTGCGACAAGTTCGCGTAGTCGGGCCCCGCGCAACATTTGCGAGACTGCTTGTTGGGTGATGTTCAATTTAATCGCGACATCTTTTTGGCGCCCAATTTCGCGGTAGGCGCTAACAGCCAAGGCGCGCGTGGCGGTCCACTCTTCGCGAATTGTTGCGTGCAGCAGGGCGGCGGCTTCGGCCATGCGCATTTCGGGGTCCTTGCGGCCGGCAATATTGAAGTGAAATATTTGCTTGGCTTTGGTGGCTTTAATCAGGTTGCTGATGGCGCGCATATGAGCGTTGGCATCGGCAGATGGACCGACTTGGTGGCCAACTGAAAGCACCGCGGTGTTTAGGCGCATTGGCCAAACCTCTTCGGCTAAGGCGACCGCAAAATCGAAGGCCTTATTCGAATCACTCAAAATAGCCGAAATTGTGCCTTCTCCAAGCTGAATTGGGGCAGCTAAATCACCTTCAAAACGGCGCGACAGGGAGGTAAATGCATTTTGAAACAAGCCAGCAGGGTTTAAGTTGCGGCCGGGTTTGCGAGGGGATGCGGCGATTGCGATGCGGGGTCCGGTGCTCATCGCCTTCTATCCTAGCCAAGAGGGTATGATGACTTCCATGAGTAAACTGACAACACTTGTAATTCTCGCTTGCGCCGGTCTCCTTTTTGCTGCTTGCGGCTCTGAGGTGGAAGAATCAACCACCCAAGAGGCGGTTGTTTGCTGTGGTGGAAACTGCGAAGCACCAGCCGGAACTTGCTGCTCTGACGGCACTTGCCACGGCAACCATGCTGAGCTACCGCTTGCGCCAAAGACTGAGTAATTAGTTCAACCTAAAAAACAGAAAGGTGCTCAAATGGGGGTATGAGAATACTTCTGAGCACCTTTCTTCTTTTTGCGGCCGCCTGCGCAGGCTCCAGCGAACAGGCGAATTCGGCATCGCTGCCAGTCACCGACCCGGACTATGATTGCCCGGTCCAGACCGATCTTGTCGAGTCTGGGTTTTCTACTAAGGTCGAGGTCGGAGTGCAGACTGCGGTTTTTAACGGATACATTCCGTTTGAATATGAGCGCGGGCATCAGGGATTCAGTTTTAGCCACCCAGGTATTTCCTTGCAGTACAACAGCGACCAGGGCTTGTTGTTGAAGGGCGACATTCCAAAAAACGATGATGGCGATTTTGAAAAGTTTGCGATTTTAATTCGCAAAGAACAATTAGCCGCCTTGGAAGATCCAGAAGTTGCAGATTTCGTTTCTCAAGTGATGGCGCGAGTGGAAGAGCAGTATGCTGATGTTGACCCAACCGAATTTGGGCAGGATAAGATTCAACAAATTGCCGGTTCAATTTTGATGGAATTTGTTCAAGGTATTAACGAGGACGGCTATTCACCAAGCGCATGTTTGTATCAGCTAGCTCTGGCGGTGATTGAAAGTGGCGAGGGCGGTGGTTCTTGTTGTCCACTTGAAACTTGCGAAAACATTAGTGTCGCAAACATTTGGCAAGAGGCTAACTCGGAATATTTAAGCTTGCCAGTAACAATTACCTTTCCAAAAGAGGACGGTCTCGACATTCAAGCGCGAGCTGGTGCTTCGTTTAACGCAGTCACCAGCGAACCAATTCAGCAATATTCTTGGACCGAAACCGACGAGGGTTGGGTGTACAGTTTTCACATCGTAGAACTAGTGTTTAATTATTTAAGCCAAACTTTACCGGTAGGTTTTGAAGCGAGCACGATCTCGATTGAAGGTTGGACGCCGATTTTGAGCGAGGCGTGGGTGAGCGTCCAATTGCCAAGCATTTCGGCTTTCCAAGGTTCAACTAGAGGGTTTTTGTCGGATGGAATGAATATGCTCGACGAATTCACGGCATTGGCGCGGAGCAATGGACATTTAACTAAAACATCAGAGGAAAAAATTGCCGAGGCGAACTACCGTCAAAAGGTTGAAGCGGAGCTCGGTGGAATGTTTGAAGAAATGAACACTGAATACCAAGGTAATCTAGGCTTGCAGTGGATGATGGGAAGCGAAGTTCGTTTTGGCCTTCGCACCAGCGACCACGAAAGATTCGAAAATAGCGCAGACTACTTTGAATATGAAATTCCGAGCGACCGCCAAGTAATCGAACTCATTCCAATGATTGATATGTTTGCGCGAATGGGGTTAATGCAAATGGCCCAATAGCTCGGCCGAGCTTTGCGCGCGCAAACAAGACGCCAAGCCGCTTGATATTTCAAGTTGCTTGGCGTTGCTCATGTATTTAACGGCTTGCTTTAATCTTCCTAATGCTTGGCGGGGAGTAGCAGTAGATTGTTCCATGAGTTTGGTGTATTTGCTTAGCCAATCAATTTGCATTTCGCGGCTTGGCGTTTTGCCGCAAAAAATCCACGGATTGGAAAGTGCCGCACGGCCAATCATTACTGCTTGGCAACCGGTTGTCTCCATCATGCGTTTAATATCTTGATGGGAGTCCACACCGCCATTGCCTACGACTGGAATTGAGACTGCGGCAACCGCTCTGGTTATTCGCGACCAATCGCACCGGTCGCTGTATTTTTCAATACGCAAGCGACCATGAATGCACAGTGAAGCGGCTCCAGCTTGTTCGATGCGTTGGGCAATTTCCTCGACTTGCGCGTCACTTTCACCACCAGCGCGAATTTTTGCACTTACCGGAACCGCACAATGGTCGACTGCTTTGCGGACAACTTGTTCAAGCAAATCAAGGTCGTCAAGCATGGCCGAGCCGGCGCAATGTTGGTAAACCCGCGGTGCCGGACAACCAAAGTTAAGGTCCACATAGTCGGCGCCGGCGGCGGCCGCATTGGCGGCACTTATTGCAACCATGTCGGGCTTGTTGCCCATTAATTGAATTCCATGTTGCGGGCCAGAAAATTTATCACCCAACTCGTCGCGAAGTTTTTCAACACTTAAGGGCGGCGCAGTAACTCGGACGAACTCTGTGCAGACCGCGTCAATTGCACCTTCATTGCAAGCCACCGATAGTTTTCTAAAACACCGGTCTGTGATGCCCTCCATCGGCGCCAGCCATAATTTTGGAAAACTCATTAAGCGATAGCGTAATTAATTTGCGTGCTCGAGGATTTCGATGTCATAACCATCGGGGTCACGAACAAAAATATATGGAGTGCGGGCACTTGCTTTTGATTTCCGATACCACCAAGCATTTGCTTCAACTTGTTTTATTACGGTCTCAAGATTTGGAACGGTAAAAGCTAAATGTCCAAATTGATTGCCAGCTTGGTAGTCACGGTTGTCGTGGTTATGGGTTAATTCAATAAAGTAAGTCGCATCGTCGTCGGCCAGGAAAACTAAGGTGGCCTCACCGCCAATCTGGCTGCGTCGAACTTCTTTTAATCCGAGAAACCCACAGTAAAAATCAAGCGACTTGTCAAGGTCGCGAACACGAATCATAGTGTGCGCAAGTTTCATTTATAAAAGTAGTCCTCGAGTGAATTTTGACCACGCGGCTTCTTTCCAGCCAGTTTGCTTGGCGAATTGCTCAGCAATTTCAGCGAGTTGTTTTGCGTCGCCACTTTGTAGTTCAAGTTCGATTGCGAAGTCTTCGTCGCGCAACACTTGCTCTCCAGATTTTTTGCGCCACTGCACGAAATCGTATGAGGCAACCAGCTTTATTTTTTCGTTTTCAACTGACCACCACCAGCGGTCTTGAAAGATTTTAAAACTTTCAATTAATGGAGCGCCTTCCCATTGCTGGTCCGGTTCGTCAACTAAGGCCTCGCGCTCCTCGCGCACTGCAATGCCACACTCATGTTTTGCTTTTAAGGATTTGAGCGTGCGCAGTAATTTCCCTTGGCTGGAAGTTTCGCCTTTGCGAAAACGCAAAGCCCAACCGGCCGCGCGCACTTGCGCATCTTTGGTGTCAAAGTAGCGGTCAAGCAAAATGAAGTGACCTTTGTTAAAAACAACTAACCCGAGGTCGTTTAAAACCTCGGGCAGTTGGTTGAGCGCCTGAGGGCCAGGTGCTGCAAATTTAATTTCGGCTTCGAAGTGGCTCGTGACTAACTCCTGATTAGCTGCTTGCCAAGCTGGCCTTGATAAAATCGCGGTTCATTTCAGCGATGAAATTAACCGAAACTTCTTTCGGGCACGAGGCTTCACACTCGAAGTGGTTAGTGCAGGAACCAAAACCTTCGGATTCCATTTGGTTGACCATTTTGCGTACGCGGTCACCATGTTCAACTTGTCCTTGAGGAAGATGTCCCAAGTGGCCAATTTTTGCTGAAACAAACAACATTGCTGAAGCATTAGGGCATGAGGCAACACAAGCACCACAACCAATGCACGCCGCCGCGTCCATTGCGGTGTCGGCCTCAGCTTTTGGAATTGGGATAGCGTTTGCATCTTGGGCGTTGCCGGCATTAATGCTGACGTAGCCACCCGACTGAATGATGCGATCAAACGCGGTGCGATCAACCACCAAGTCTTTGATGATTGGGAATGCACGCGCACGAAATGGCTCGACGTAAATCGAATCACCATCTTTGAAAGAACGCATGTGTAATTGGCAAACTGTGGTGCCTTGTTCAGGTCCATGCGCGTGACCGTTAATGGTCATCGAACACATTCCACAAATGCCTTCGCGGCAATCATGGTCAAATGAAATCGGCTCACCACCTTCGGCGATGATGTCTTCATTGACCTTGTCAATCATTTCTAGAAATGACATATCCGCAGAAATGTCACTTGCGCACCGCACTTCCATGCGACCCGGATCTTTGCAACCATTTTGGCGCCAAACGTGAAGGGTAATTTCCATGGTTCAGTATTTACTTGTAGCTACGGGTTGCGAGTTTCACGTGTTCGAATTCCAAATTCTCTTTGGAAAGCTCGGGTTCTTGGTCGATGCCTTTATACTCCCAAACACCTGCGTAGGCAAAGTTATCGTCGTCCCGAGCAGCCTCACCTTCGTTGCTTTGATGTTCTTCGCGGAAGTGTCCTCCGCACGATTCTTCACGGTGCAAAGCATCGCGGCACATAAGTTCGCCGAACTCAAGGAAATCGGCAACCCGCGCGGCCTTTTCGACTTCAGGGTTGAAGTCTTCAGCACTTCCAGGGATGCGCACTTCGTTCCAGAATTTTTCGCGCAACTTTGGAATTTCGGCAACAGCTTTTTCAAGCCCGGCCTTAGTGCGGCCCATGCCACAATTTTCCCACATGATCAATCCCAATTCTTTATGGAATGAATCAACAGAGCGCGAACCTTGACCTTTCTTGCCATTAAGTCCATTTAGAAGCTTTTGTTGACGGTCGCGAACTTCATTTTCAACCGCATCAAATGCGGCGTTGTCGGTTTCAACTTTGATATTCATGTCTGCGTGGTTGGCCAAGTAATCAGCCACCGTTGCAGGAATTACAAAGTAACCGTCGGCTAGGCCTTGCATTAAAGCACTAGCTCCAAGGCGGTTGGCGCCGTGGTCTGAGAAGTTGGCCTCTCCCGCAACAAACAGTCCGGGAATGGTTGACTGTAAGTTGTAGTCAACCCAAAGTCCACCCATGGTGTAGTGCACCGCTGGGTAAATTTTCATGGGAACTTTGTATGGGTTGTCGTCGGTAATTCGTTCGTACATGTCGAACAAGTTTCCGTAGCGAGCACGAATTAAATCATCGCCAAGACGACTAATTGCGTCGGCAAAATCTAAGTAAACAGCATTGCCGCCATCGACTCCGTATCCTGCATCGCAGCGTTCCTTGGCAGCGCGTGATGCAACATCGCGCGGAGCTAAGTTTCCAAAGCTTGGGTAGCGACGTTCGAGGAAGTAGTCACGCTCGTCTTCTGGAATTTCGTTGCCGGCGCGGGTGTCGCCTTTTTCCTTTGGCACCCAAACCCGTCCATCATTCCGCAGTGACTCGGACATCAAGGTAAGTTTTGATTGGTGATCGGAACTTACCGGAATGCAAGTTGGGTGAATTTGTGTGTAGCAAGGATTCGCAAACCCAGCGCCCCGTTTGTAGCAACGATAAGCGGCAGTTACGTTGCACCCCATCGCGTTGGTGGACAAGTAGAACACGTTGCCGTAACCACCTGAAGCTAGAACAACAGCGTCGGCTGAGTGGCGTTGAATTTCACCGCTAACCATATCGCGAACAATAATGCCGCGCGCGTGGCCATCGACAACCACCAAGTCAAGCATCTCGGTACGGTTGTGCATATTGACCGTGCCCTTATTGATTTGTCGGGCAAGAGATTGGTAAGCACCAAGCAAGAGTTGTTGGCCAGTTTGGCCGCGTGCGTAAAAAGTTCGGCTAACTTGCGCGCCACCGAATGAGCGGTTGTCCAACATGCCGCCGTATTCGCGTGCAAATGGAACACCTTGCGCGGCACACTGGTCAATGATGCTGTTGCTGATTTGCGCCAAGCGGTAAACATTGGCCTCGCGGGCGCGGTAGTCGCCACCTTTTACGGTGTCATAAAAAAGCCGCCACACTGAATCGCCATCATTGGGGTAATTTTTGGCGGCGTTAATTCCACCCTGTGCAGCAATTGAGTGCGCACGTCGCGGACTATCTTGGTAGCAGAAACATTCGACGTTGTAGCCGAGTTCACCCAAGCTGGAAGCAGCCGCGCCGCCGGCAAGACCGGACCCGACCACAATCACTTTGAATTTCCGCTTGTTGGCGGGGTTGACCAACTTCATGTTGAACTTGTGGTTAGTCCACTTGTCCTGAATTGGCCCATCGGGAATTTTGGAATCTAGATTAAGTGCCATTTGTTTCCCTCCTTATTAATTGATGAATCCGGCCATGACCGCGATTGGAATTGAAATGTTGCCCAAGGCGATGATGACTGCGAAAGCAATTGCGAATCGGTCGTAGCAGTCGCCCCCATTGCGTTTAAAGCCAAGTGTTTGAAATAGCGATTTGGCGCCGTGGGAGAGGTGCAGGCCCAGCAAGATTTGCGTAGCGATATAGAACAAGCTTACAAGGTTGTTTTGGAAGCCAGTTATTACCATGCGGTAAACATCGTGGTTCGTACGAGCCTCAGCAAGGGCGGGATCGGTGGTTGTTAGCGTGAAATGCAACAAGTGGTAGATAACGAAAAGGAGGATTACGCCTCCGCTCATCATCATAGATTTGCTGGCCGCCGTGGCGGTTCTGCTGGCTGGGTTCTGATATGGAATTGGTCGTGCTAACTTACTTTGCCTCCAGACTTTAACGGCGAAAGTTAGGTGCGCCATAAGCACTCCGAGGAGACCCAGTCGGACGACCCAGAGGAACTTTCCAAGCCCCTGGAGTTTGTTTGCATATGCGTTTAACGCTTCCGCGCCGAGGAAGATTTGGAGATTTCCAAGGAGGTGTCCGACTAGGAACAGCATCAACATGATGCCGGTCACAGCCATTACCGTTTTGGCTCCAATGGATGTTTTTATGGTTTTTAGCAGGCTCATCCTGGTTGTGGCTCAACTTCTACATGGTGGGGGTGAGAAAGCGGTGAGCGGGCGGAAGTTTATCACTCTTCACGCTTTCCAGTAATGCGGCTTTATGGAATAATCCACAAGATGAGAACATCACACCCCCACCAAATTGTTGCATGTGCATTGCTTGCGCTAATTCCTGCCTGTGGCGGCGAATCCACCAGCAGCGAATCAGTTGCCGCAGCTGAATCCAGCCAATCAAGTGGAGGGCAGAATTCTTCACAGTTTTGTCATTAATCTACCCTAGATTGGCTGGTTACGTTAGATTGTGCCGCTAAAGACTGCGGCGCACCCCCCCCAATAGCCTCACCCCAATCAGCTGTAGTCGACAAGCAGGACGCGAAATGAGTGTGTTCGATTTCCCCCGTTGGACCGATAAGGTCCGGCCCGTACTGGGCTTAACCCTTGCGGTTGCTCCGGTCTACGTAATTGGCATGTTGTGGTACGGCGCTTCGCCGGAAACCATCAATGTTGGTTACTCGCCGGCACAACCAGTTCCCTTTAGTCACGCATTGCACGCCGGCGAGCTCGGCATGGATTGTCGATACTGTCATACCACGGTTGAAGATGCTGCGCATGCGGCGATTCCTTCAACGGGTACTTGCATGAATTGCCATGACAACCGCGTGCACCCCGAAAGCCTTGCGCTTGCTCCAGTTATTGAGAGCGCCAAATCAGGCGAACCAATTAAGTGGAAGCGCGTGCACGACTTGCCTGATTACGTTTACTTCGATCATAGTATTCACGTAAACAATGGCGTTTCATGTGTGGAGTGCCACGGTCGGGTTGACACTATGGAGCGAGTCACTCAAGTTGAATCGCTTTCAATGGGGTGGTGCCTTGATTGTCACCGCAACCCGGAGCCACAATTGCGCCCGCAAGAATTTGTCACTGATCTAGATTGGACCACTGATGAAAACCGCATTGAGTTGGGAACCAACTTGCGCAAAAAACATGACATCAACCCGCGTGAGGATTGCTCGGCATGCCATCGATAAACAGATCCGAAGAAACCAAAAAGTACTGGCGCAGTATTAACGAACTTGAAAACACTAGCGAGTTCAAAGAGTTAACTGCTGGCGAGTTTCCAAACGGAATTGAACTTGAAGAAACCGATTGGACTTCATCTTCACGCCGCCGTTTCTTGCAGTTGGCTGGCGCATCAGTTGCTTTAGCTGGCGCATCGAGTTGTTACTGGAAAAAAGAAACGATTTCACCATTTGCTGATCGCCCCGAAGGTCGTATCCCTGGCAAGTCTCGTTACTTCGCAACCTCAATGGAAATTGCTGGCGTTGCTGAAGCACTGGTTGTTACCAGTTACGATGGCCGCCCGGTAAAAGTTGAAGGTAATAAAGAGCACTCTTCAAGTATGGGTGCGACTTCGCAATTTGCCCAAGCGGCAAGTTTGGAACTATATGATCCAGACCGCAGCCGTGGTGTTGCAAAGTTTGTTGATGGTGTTGAAACAGAAAGCGATAGAGCGAGTTTTAAAGCTTGGTCGCGCGGCAACACTAAATCTTTAGTAACAAATCGTGGTAAAGGTTTAGCGTTTTTGTCTGAAGATACTTCTTCGCAAACGATGCAGGCTTTGCGTAAGCAGCTGAGTCGGGTGATGCCAAATGCAACATGGCACACCTTTGAAGCAGTTAACCGCGACAACGAGTCTCAAGGTTGTCAGTTGGCGTTTGGTTCGGCACTCCGTCCGGTTTATGACTTTGGCGCCGCGCGCGTAATTGTTTCATTGGACGACGATCCACTGCACGGCCACCCAGACCGTTTGCGTCATTCACGTGGCTTTGCCGCTGGTCGCAAACCAGAAGAAGGTGACATGAATCGCTTGTATGCGATTGAGTCGCGCTTCACCGTGACTGGCAGTTCAGCTGATCACCGCTTGCCTTTAATGTCATCACGCGTTGAAGCTTTCTTGGCGGCGATTGAGGCCGAGCTAATCGCTAATCATCACTTGAATCTAAAAGCTGAAGCCGGCCCACATGGCGGCTTCCTTGATGAAAAGAAAACTAAGGACATGATTCTGGCGATTGCCGATGATTTGGCCAAGCATCAAGGTGCTGGCGTTGTCACGGTTGGCGCCGGTCAGCCAAAGAGTGTGCATGCGCGCGCGCAACGGCTAAACCATGCGCTTAAGAATGCCGGCAAGACGGTTAAGTACGTTGCCGGTAACGGCACCAACAGCATTGGTGAAATCAAAGGACTGTGCGACGCGATTGATCGCGGCTCAGTAAAAACTTTGGTGATCCTTGGTGGCAACCCGGTTTACAACACTCCGGTTGATTTGGACTTTGCAAATAAGTTGAGCAAGGTTGCAACAGTTGTTCACTCTTCGCTTTACCGCGATGAAACGTCGCTTGCAAGTGATTGGCACTTGCCACGCGCGCATTGGTTAGAGAGTTGGGGCGATGCTCGTTCATGGGACGGCACCACAACTTTACGTCAACCATTGATTGCGCCTTTATGGGGCGGCTGGTCCGATTTGGAGCTAGTTTCTTTCATTACCGACGGCAAGGACACCGATGGCAAAGAGCTGGTTGAACAAGCCTTTGCTGAAAAAGGCGATTGGCGCGAAGCGGTCCACAATGGTTTCATTGGTGGTGCGGCGCCGGCGGCAACCGTTAGCGCGGCTTCGATACCGAAAGTTGATTGGGCAAACACTCCATTCGAAGACCCACAAGATTTTGAAGTAAACTTTGTTGCAGACGACTCGGTCTTTGATGGTCGTTTTGCCAACTCGGGCTGGTTGCAGGAACTTCCTGACCCACTTACTAAATTAGTTTGGGATAACGCGGCTTTAATGTCGGCGAGCAGTGCCGCGGCCCACGGGGTTAAGCACGAGTCCTTAATTAAGTTGAGCGTAAACGACAAAGAATTAGTAGTGCCGGTTTACATCATGCCTGGTCACGCCAATAACTCGATTACCTTACAGCTTGGTTATGGCCGAGTCGCTGCTGGTCAAGTTGCTGGAATTGCCAGCGACATGGCCGAGCAGAATGTTGAGCCAGTTGGTTTTGACACTTTTAAGTTGCGAACAGTTGGCGGCTTTAACCGCGCAACAGGCGCAACCATTGCTGCAACTGGTGGAAGTTACTCTTTGGTATCTACCCAAGACCATCACGTAATTGATGCAACTGGTGCTCATGGTCGTGAAGACCGAATGGCTGCATTGGTGCGCGAAGGTGATCTTTCTGAATACGAAAGTCATCCTGATTTTGCGCAACACCGAGTTCATCACCCACCGCTTAATTCGTTGTGGGATGAACGCAAGTACGACCATGGCCACAAGTGGGGCATGACCATCGACTTGGCGACTTGTACCGGATGTTCAGGTTGCACGATTTCTTGCCAGTCTGAAAACAACATTGCAGTTGTTGGTAAGTCGCAAGTTTCCAAAGGACGTGAACTGCACTGGATTCGCATGGACCGCTACTTTAGTGGTGACATTGACGATCCAAAGGTAAGTAGTCAACCAATCGCCTGCCACCATTGTGAAATGGCACCTTGCGAACAGGTTTGCCCGGTTGCTGCAACTACGCACACCACCGAAGGCCTTAACGACATGATTTACAACCGTTGTGTTGGAACTCGTTATTGCGCAAACAACTGTCCTTACAAAGTTCGTCGTTTCAACTACCACCTTTACTCGGAGGCTTTCCGCGAAGAAGGCAACGAAGTGTTAAAGCTGGTTAATAACCCTGAAGTGACTATTCGTAGTCGCGGGGTTATGGAGAAGTGCACTTACTGCGTTCAGCGAATTCAGGTAGCACGCATTGAGGCTAGCAACCAAGACCGCGACATGCGCGATGGCGATGTGACGCCAGCTTGTGCGCAAGCTTGTCCAACTCAGGCCATCACCTTTGGTGACTTGAACCTTGAAGGAAGTGCCGTCAGCAAGACCTTCGAAAACCCACGCTCATACGAATTGCTTGGGGAACTTAACTTGGATACGCGTACAAAATTCTTGGCGCGCATTCGCAACCCACACCCATCTTTAGTGACTACTTCTGATCACTCTTCAAGCGCAAGTCACGGTGAGCACCAGGAGGAAGTTTCTCATGGATAGCATCACCAAGAATGCGTTGCCGGAAGAAATCAATCCACCAGCCTTGGTGCAAGGTGAGAACGATTTCAACTCGATTACCGAAATTGTCGCTGGTGTTGCTGAACGCAAACCCCCGCGCGCTTGGTATATCGCTTTCACTATTGCCGTTTCATTTTTAGGAGTCTTAGGTTGTTGCCTTGGATATCTATTCTGGGAAGGCGTTGGCGTTTGGGGCAATAATCAACCAGTTGCCTGGGGTTGGCCAATTGTGAACTTTGTGTTCTGGGTTGGTATCGGCCACGCAGGAACATTGATTTCAGCGGTACTGTTCTTGTTCCGTCAAAACTGGCGAACAAGTATTAACCGCTTTGCTGAAGCGATGACCATTTTTGCGGTGATGTGTGCGGGGCTTTACCCAGGCATTCACGTTGGTCGTCCATGGTTTGCTTACTGGTTGTTCCCGCTGCCTAACCAAATGGACATGTGGCCCAACTTCCGCAGTCCATTGTTGTGGGACGTGTTCGCGGTGGGTACTTATGCCACCGTGTCATTGTTGTTCTGGTACATCGGAATGATTCCCGACCTCGCGACATTCCGCGACCGTGCAACTACTAAAGTTAAGAAGTTTGCCTATGGTTTGTTTTCGCTAGGCTGGACTGGCTCGAACCGCGCTTGGCACCGCTATGAAAAAGCCTACTTGTTGTTGGCCGCCTTGGCGACCCCACTGGTACTTTCTGTGCACTCAGTTGTGTCCTTTGACTTTGCGGTCTCGCAGCTGCCTGGTTGGCACACCACCATCTTCCCTCCATACTTTGTAGCCGGCGCGATTTTCTCTGGCTTCGGCATGGTGGTTACTTTGATGGTTCCCGCGCGTCAGTTGTTCGGTCTTAAAGACCTGGTAACAATGCGCCACCTTGAGAATATGTGCAAGGTGATTATGGCAACCGGCATGATGGTTGGTTACGCATACGGGATGGAATTTTTCATCTCTTGGTACTCAGGTAACCCCTATGAAAGCTTCGTGTTCATTAACCGCGCGATGGGTAACTACGCATGGGCTTACTGGATCATGGTTAGTTGCAACGTAATTTTCCCACAGCTGTTCTGGTTTAAGAAGATTCGCCGCAACATTAAAGCAATGTGGATTATCGCAGTGCTAGTTAACGTTGGAATGTGGTTCGAACGATTTGTAATTACCGTTACATCTCTTTCGCGCGACTTCTTGCCAAGTTCGTGGCACTACTTCAAGCCAACCATCATTGACATTCTTACCTTCGCTGGTAGTTTTGGTTTGTTCTTCACACTGTTCTTGTTGTTCTGTCGCTACTTACCAGTAGTTGCGATTAGTGAAATCAAGAATGTAATGCCTCAAGCTCATCCTGGTCATAACGACCACAACGAAGAGGAGGGCGAGTAAATGACTAATAATCAAAAACTCTACGGAGCACTTGCTGAGTTCGACAACGTTGACTCAATCATGAACGCGGCCCACAAGGTGCGCGATAAAGGATTTACCAAGTGGGATGTTCACACACCATTTCCGATTCACGGCATGGACGATGCGATGGGCGTGCGCCCAACAATTTTGCCGTGGCTGGTTTTGATTGGTGGATTCGTTGGTCTCGGAATTGCATTCTTAATGCAGTGGTGGATGAACGCAGTTGATTACCCATTCCAGATTTCAGGAAAGCCAATGTTTGGTATTCCGGCAGCAATCCCGGTCGCCTTTGAGCTAACTGTTTTGATCGCTTCCTTAACCGCGGTCTTTGGAATGCTAATTCTCAATGGTTTGCCAAAATGGTTCCACCCGCTGTTTCGCGTCGAACGATTTAGTCGCGCAACCAACGACCGCTTCTACTTGGTAATCGAAGGGTCGGACGCTTCATTCGACAATCAGAAGACGATTTCATTTTTGGATTCACTTGGAGCGGTTGCAATTGAAACCGTAGCCATGCCCGATGAAAGCACTGCACTTCCAGTTGGAGTTAAACGCTTTGCATGGGTGTTTAGCGCCTTGGTATTGCTGCCACCGACTTTGGCTTTTACCGCACGTCACACAACTTCGGAAACTCCACGGCTCCACTTGGTTCCAAACATGGATTTTCAGGATAAGTACAAGCCGCAAAACTCTAGTCCATTATCTGCTTTTGCGGATGGTCGCGCGATGCGCTTGGACGAATCAGGGACAGTTGCCCGCGGCGAACTACATTTCGATTCAGCTTTCCTTGACGGAAAAGACGACAACGGCAAGTGGGTTTCACAACTCCCAGTTGCTGCAAGTAAGGACACTCTAGAGCGTGGCCGAGAGCGTTATGACATTTACTGCGCAACTTGTCACGGTGTTTCAGGACACGGCGATGGGGCGGTAAGTCAACGCGCCACTGAACTAGCGATGTCTGGTAAAGCATTTTGGGTAAAGCCAACTGACTTAACCGAACAACGTGTTGTCGATCAGCCGCATGGTCAAATCGTTAACACCATTACTAACGGCATCAACACAATGCCAGGTTACCGCCAACAGATTCCTGCCAAGGACCGCTGGGCGATTGCCTTCTACCTCAAGGCCTTGCAACGCGCACAGCAGTAAAAGGAGAACCTGAAATGGCACATCAAACTGCAACACTACCCGACAAAATAAGCGACGTCAGCGTGACATCACGACTGGGCCGAAACGGTTTAGCGCTTGGAATCATCAGCTTAATAATTGCGGCTTCACTTGGTGCTGTTGAGGGCGACCATATGCGTCGTTTCTTCTTTGGCTACTTAACCGCATTTAGTTGGGTGCTATCAATTGCACTCGGCGGATTATTCTTCGTAATCATTCAACACCTTACTAACGCTCATTGGAGTGTTACGGTGCGACGCATTGCGGAGTACACGATTGGCGCGTTTCCGTGGATTGGAGTGATGGCTTTGCCCTTGTTCTATCCACTATTTACGCATCATGGCGTTGATGATTTTGGTGGTTTATTGTGGCCATGGATTCACCCGCACGGTGAGCACGCCGCATTAGTTGAAGGAAAGGTCGCATGGCTTAACTCAAACTTCTTTGCCATTCGCTTGGCGTTCTACATTGTGTTGTGGTCGGGAATGGGCCGCTTCTTTTTGAAGAGCTCACTCGCTCAGGACGCCAGTTCTGACTTCGCGCCAACGCTTAGAGTAAAGAAATGGTCTGCCTTGTCGGTAATCATCTTTGCCTTATCAACATCCTTTGCATCGTTCGACATCATCATGTCGATTACCCCAGAATGGTTTAGCACAATCTTCGGTGTTTACATTTTCTCGGGCGCGACCATGGTAATTATGGCCTGGTTGATCTTGGCCGGCCGCACACTACAAAAGAATGGACTACTTTGTAGTGCTATAACTACTGAGCACTATCACGATCTGGGCAAGTTCATGTTTGCTTTCGTGTTCTTCTGGGCCTACATCGCATTCAGTCAATTCATGTTGATTTGGTACGCGAACATTCCTGAAGAAACCGGTTGGTTTATGCTGCGCAGTACTGATTCCTGGATGCAAGTTTCTTGGGTTCTGGTTTTCATGCACTTTGCGATTCCATTCCTTGGTCTTTTGTCACGCCATCCAAAACGTAAAAGTGGTGCCTTAACATTCTGGGCCTTCTACTTACTTATCGTTCATTGGATTGACATGGCCTGGTTGATTCTCCCGGCGTACTCCAGCGACACCTTGCCGATTGGCTTGATGGAAATTTCATCAGCAGTTGGCTTGTTTGGTTTGTTCGTTTGGGCAGTTGCGCGCACCGCGGGCGATAAGCCACTGCTCGCTCACAACGATCCATTGTTGGCCGATTCAATCGCATTCCACAACATGTAAACATCATGGCACACGAATCAGACGATCTCCCCATTGGCAAACTGGCAACCATTACGGCGGCCGGCTGCCTGATTGCTCTAACCCTGAGCTACTTGGCTATCGGTGCCTACTACAAAGTAGAGGCGAAGCATTTTGCAAAGCACAGCCAAAACATTGGCGCGGAAGCTGAAAGCCTTACCGATGCACAAAAGAATCAACTCGGCGACATTGACGCGGTGATTGAAGAACTTGCTACCGAGTAAGTTCTAAGCCGCCTAGCCACCATCGAAATAGCTTGTCGCAAAAACGCCCTTCATTGCTTAAAACTCCAAAAAGAATTGGAGTTGGTGCGGTGGTGTGCGCAGTTGTGTTCTTGACCGGCTCCGCTCAAGCGCAAGAGTTTAGAGCGGTGGAGGATTTGGCAGAGGTTGGTATTTTCGAACACCTCGACCAACAAGTTCCGATGGATTTACAATTTCAGAACCATGCTGGCAAAGACTTGGTGTTTGCGGATTTGTTCAAAAATGGAAAGCCAGCAATTTTGACGCTTAATTACGCAAGCTGCCCAATGCTGTGCAATTTGCAGTTAACAGGTTTAGTTAATGCGCTTAACCAGCTCGATGAAGTTGGCGGTAAAGATTTCAACATTATCACGGTTAGTATTAATCCTGAAGAGCAAGCTGCCGAGGCCGCTGAAGTGCGCTTTAGTTATTTAGAAAAATATGATAGTCCCGGCGCTGATTGGAATTTTCTAATCGGACAACAAGCCCCAATTACACAATTGGCTGAAGCGGTCGGATTTGGATACCACTTCATCCCAGAACAAGACGAGTTCGCTCACACCGCCGCACTCATTTTGCTCACTCCAGAAGGAAAGGTTGCTCGTTACCTTTACGGTATCGATTACGACCCTGAAACACTTCGCCTTTCACTGTTAGAAACAGAAGCAGGCGAAGTTAAATCATCACTTGATCGACTAATTCTCTACTGCTTCGCTTACGACGCAACCAAAGGTCGCTATGCCCCAGCCATCATGAATCTAACTCGCGTAGGCGGGGCTTTGACGATTGTGGTTTTGGGTGCATTCATTGTGCGCCTGATGCGTAAAGCTGCTGCAAACCCCGAGAACATCGCCGCATGAACCTCTCACTAATTCCATTCATCTTGCAGGAGGCTGTGCAAGAACCAGAAACTAAAGTAGACAGTTTCTTGTTCCCAGTACAGGGCTCTACGGAAGCTGCGCACCATGACGAAGTCTTTATGATTTTGATGTATGTTGCCGGTTTCTTCTTTCTGTTGATTAACGCTGCTGCAGTTTACTTTGCAATTAAGTATCGTAAATCCAAAGCCCCGCAGCCTGAGCCGTCACCAAGCCACAACAACACTCTTGAAATTGTGTGGACAGTCATTCCAACCATTTTGGTTGCTTGGTTGTTTTACATTGGAATGGAAGGTTATGTTGAGCGCCGCGTCGCGCCCGAAGGTTCTTACGAAATCAAGGTGACAGGCCAAAAGTGGAGCTGGAACTTCACTTATCCGAACGGCTTGCAGCACAACGAGCTTCATGCCCCAGTTGGCCGTAACGTTCGCTTGGTGATTGATTCGCGCGATGTGATTCACAGTGTGTGGATTCCTGAATTCCGCATCAAGATGGACGCCGTGCCTGGTCGTTACACCGAAACCTGGTTCAACGCATTAATGCCCGGCAATTACACATTAAAGTGTGCCGAGTATTGCGGAACTGACCATTCGTCAATGTTGGCGCCGGTGGTAATCCAAAGCCCCGCCGCTTTTGAAAAGTGGCTTGAAGACAACAGTGATTTGCTCGCTAGTATGTCACCGTTAGAAGCTGGTGAAGTTCTCTTCCAACGTAAAGGCTGTGTTGCTTGTCACACTACTGACGGCAAAGCGTTAGTTGGTCCTAGCATTAAGGGAATCTTTGGAACCGAGCGCAAGTTTGTTGATGGCACCTCCGCAGTTGCCGACGAAAACTACCTGCGTGAATCCTTGCTTGAACCGATGGCCAAAGTGGTTGACGGTTTTGCCCCATCAATGCCAACCTTCCAAGGGCAACTAAGCCCCGAGGAAATGGATGCCGTCATCGAGTACATCAAATCTGTTAAGTAGAAAAAATCATGACAACTAATAACTACCTAAACGCAAGTAGCGGATTCAAGTCATGGATTATGACGCTTGATCACAAGCGCCTTGGTCTGATGTACATGTGGTCAACCTTTGCGGCAATGATTCTCGGCGGAACTTTCGCCTTGTTGCTGCGCTTTGAATTGTTCGCCCCCGGCCAAAATTTGGTCAGTAAGGACATCTACAATCACCTGTTTACCTTGCACGGTGCAGTGATGATTTTCTTGGTAATTATTCCAAGTATTCCTGCGGCATTGGGCAACTTTGTGTTGCCGATTATGTTGGGGGTAAAAGATGTGGCCTTCCCCAAAATTAACCGACTCTCATATCACCTTTACTTAATTGGCGCGCTATTCCTAGTTGCGGCAATTTTAACTGGTGGCCTTGATACTGGTTGGACCTTCTACACGCCTTACAGTACCTCGACTGACACTTCAGTTGTCATCGCGGTATTCGGCGCATTCATTCTCGGTTTTAGTTCCATCTTTACCGGGCTTAACTTCATCGCGACCATTCATAAGATGCGTCCGGTGGGTATGACTTGGTTCAAGATGCCATTACTGTTGTGGGCACTTTACGCAACTTCAGTAATTCAAATTCTGGCAACTCCAGTACTCGGTATCGCACTACTGTTGATCGCTGTTGAACGTCTAATGGGAGTTGGGATTTTTGACCCAGCACTTGGCGGCGACCCAGTCCTGTTTCAGCACTTGTTCTGGTTCTACAGCCACCCAGCTGTTTACGTGATGATTCTCCCAGCGATGGGTGTGCTCTCAGAAGTGTTCTCGGTTCACAGCCGCAAACACATTTACGGTTACAGCTTCATTGCTTACAGTTCGATTGCGATTGCCATTGTTAGCTTCATCGTTTGGGGACACCACCTTTACGTAAGTGGACAATCAGCATTAGTTTCAATCATCTTCTCGGCGCTAACTTACACAGTTGCGATTCCCTCGGCGATCAAAGTGTTTAACTGGATTGGAACTATGTATAAAGGTTCGATTAGTTTTACCACGGCGATGATCTCCGCGCTTGCGGTTATTTGGTTGTTCGGCATCGGCGGCTTGACTGGTCTTTGGATGGCCAATCTCTCCACCGACATCCACTTGCACGATACCTACTTTGTGGTTTCACACTTCCACTTTGTAATGGTTGGTTCAGCCTTGTTCGCTTACCTTGGTGGAATTCACCACTGGTGGCCGAAAATGTTCGGGGTGATGTACAACGAATCGAAGGGCCGCTTTTGGACAATTGTTTCGTTCGTCGGCTTTAACGTTACATTCCTGCCGCAGTTCTTGTTGGGTACGCGCGGAATGCCACGTCGCTACTTTGACTACCACCCGCAGTATGAGTACTTAAACAAAGTTTCCACAATTGGCTCAGTGATAATTGGAATTGCTATCGTCATGATCTTCTGGAACTTGTTGCGCTCGTTGAAGACCGGCAAGAAAGCACCACCTAACCCGTGGGGCGGAGTAAGTCTCGAATGGCAATGTCCTTCGCCACCACCACTTGAAAACTTCGCCACTGCACCAACAGTTGGCGATCCATACGACATGGAGTTAGTTCAATTCAAGTCGGACGAAGAAGGCTACTTGCCAGTTGACCCAACTGAGCACGATCCACTAATCTGCAAAATCACCAATTCGGAGGCACACTAAATGAGCTCTGATCATCACGACAGCAACCTTGCTCATCACTTTGATGACATGGAGCAACAGTTCGATACCAATAAGTTTGGTATGTGGGTTTTCCTGCTCACTGAAATATTGTTCTTTAGCGGCTTGTTTGTTGCTTACGCAAATTACCGCAGTAATCACCCACTAGTATTCAAATTTGCGTCGCAATTCCTCGACACAAATATGGGCGCTATCAACACCGCGGTGCTTCTTCTAAGCTCATTCACAGCTGCTTGGGCGGTACGTGCCGTACAAAAAGGCCAACGTGCATTGGTGACTAAACTTTTAGTTGTGACTTTGCTTTGCGCCGGTGGCTTTATGGCGATTAAATATCAGGAGTACACCCACAAGTTCCATGAGGGATTAATGTGGGGTAACGCTGAGCATTCACTCTTTAAGGCCGACATTGCAGATGTTGACGAAGACATTAAATCTCACAGCGAAGTATGGCCTTTGGTTAAAGATCTTGAGCCAGAATTTCGCCGCCAAGTTGGAGTTTTCTTTGGCATCTACTTTTGCCTAACAGGTCTCCACGGAATTCACGTGGTCTTGGGAATGGTTCTCTTTCTGTGGTTGATTAAACGCAACCAACGCGGAGACTTCACTCCACAAAAATATGATGCGATTGATTGCGGTGCACTTTACTGGCACCTAGTTGACCTCATCTGGATCTACCTGTTCCCGCTCCTTTACCTAATTAGCTAAAACCATGAGTGATTCCACACACGACCATTCAGGCCCCGGCCACGTCCTTCCGATGAAGATGCTGATTGGCACCTTTGTTGCCCTGCTTGCCTTAACTGCATTAACCGTGCTGACTGGCAAAATGGATTTGTACGGATTTGACCTTGGTATCGCAATGTTTATTGCGACCATCAAAGCTGGCTTAGTTGCATTTATTTTCATGCACCTAAAGTGGGACCGTCCCTTCAATGGCTACATTTTCTTGGTCGCAGTTTTGTTTGTTGGCATGTTTCTTGCTTTAACACTAACTGATACCGATGCCTATCAAGGCGACGTCAAAGGTTGGACTGACAAAAACGTTTCGCAAGCAGTAAGCGAATGACCAATTACTCCGGGGGGGAGTCGCAAACACTTCCCCCCGGAACCGGTGCGCTCGGCCTCAAGGCCTTTCTGGCTTCATTAACTTTATTATTTGTTAGCACACTTTGTGCTTATTGGATTGTGCGCGGCCAGGCAGGATTTTGGTCGCAAGGTTTGCCTGGAGTGCCCAAAGGCTTGTGGGTTAGCACCGGAATTTTGGCAATGCTTTCAGCTTGTACTGAAACCGCGAGCCGTTCTTTTGCAATTGGCGATGGCCCGGCGTTTAAGCGTTTATTCAAAGCAAGTTTTATTTTGGCGATAGCTTTTGTGTTGAGCCAAGTAATGAACTGGAGTGAATTAACGTCCGCGCATTTAGGACCCAAGGCGAAATCTCTTTACGCTTTTAGTTTTTATATGCTGACCGGCTTACACGCGCTACACGTGCTCGGCGGCATTGTCTGGCACTTCATGGCAATGCGTAAATTTTCACGGGGCGAGGGGAATCATGAAACCGTGCGCAATACCGCGGTCTATTGGCACTTCTTGGGCGTATGTTGGATAGCATTATTCGGCAGTTTGGCATTAGGAACTAACCCTGATTTAAGCGCCGAACAAATCATGACCGCTTGCTGGACATTAACCAGCCTTGGAGTTCTCATGTTTGTGGTGTGTTGGTTCCGCGCAATTGTGGCAATCGCAAAGTATGAAGGGTTTGCCCTTGCGGTTCTTGGAATTATTCCGATGGTCGCTTATTTAAGAGCATTTATGCGCGCCGATGAAATGAAAATGCGCGGCAACTTATTGTGGTGGTCAATTTGGTTTGGAGTTATCCTCGCCTCGGTGTCGGTCGGCTTTGCGATTAAATTCGGACCTGGCGCCTAGTGCTGCTTAGTGGGTTTTATCCCACAGCAGAATTCCGATAACGGCCGGTAGGTAGATAAGTGAAGACCATAAAAGGATGCGCGCGCGTTTATCAGTGCGCTTTAATCCGAAGTGAATAGTGAACGCTAGGAAAAGTATCGAAAGAGTGAGAGCTGAGTAAAAATAAATTCGGCCGGCAAATCCCAAAACACTTGGAAGCAGGCTTGCTAGCAGTAGAGTTATCGCCCAATAGGTGGCCTGGCGTGCGGACATCGCACCGGTGCTATCAACGGAGGGCAGCATCTTCATGCCAGCACGTTGGTAGTCTTCGCGATAGAGCCAAGCAATTGCCATAAAGTGAGGAAGTTGCCATAGGAATAAAATCGCGAAAAGTATTCCCGCGAAAATGTCTAGGCCGTTGCCAGCGGCTGCCCATCCGACTAGCAGCGGAAGAGCTCCCGGGATCGCACCAATAATGGTGTTTAGTTCAGTTACACCTTTGAGTGGTGTGTAAACAAAAACATAAAGGCCGAACATGATTATGCCTAGCCATGCACTTAATGGATTGAGAAAAACCCACAGCCAAGCCGCGCCAAGTATGCAAGTTGCCCAACCGGCAAATCTTGCTGTTGTCAGAGGTACGCGACCCGATGGCAATGGTCGCTCGCGAGTGCGAATCATTAACTTGTCGAGTTCAACTTCAATAACTTGGTTCATGACCGCAGATGCAAAGCTCATCAAAGTAAGACCAATTGTTAGGTGAATGGCCGTACTTAATTCAAGCCGCATACCATCGGCCAACCAGCAACAGGCAACCGCCGCTGGCGTAGATAGTAGTTGAATACGAACTTTTCCAAGTTGAATCCAGTCGGCGAACTTGGACGGGTTGGTCACTTAGTTTTCGCAGTCGCTTAAGCGATGGCGAGCTTCCATGTCCACAGCGGTAAGTTGCGCTAAGACCGCCACCCCAACAATTAGGTGGGCGGTTGCAAATCCAGTCTGCGCCAAGAAGCGCGATTGTTCTTGTGAAAAGTAATCTAACCAAGGGCCGAATAAACACGCCCAGGTTCCAAGGCCAAGTCCAAGTTGTATTCCGAGCAGGCTAGCAAGTTTGCGCCCTGCTTGCGGGAGTCGCGGGTGTTCTCGAAAACTAGTTAAGCACATGCGAATGACTGCAAGCATCACTCCACTAGCAAGTAAAGCTAAGATTAAATGACCATCGAATGCGCCAACTTTATGGCGTAGGCTGGCAGCGGCAAGCAGGTTTACAAATAAAACCACAATTCCGGTGCGCGCCCACAGCCGCAATCGTTTTGCTCCGGCAATTGCTGGTCGGCTTTGATCTTCGGCCCACGCCTTGGAGCAATGTTTAACCATCGCCATTAAGGCGACCACGCAAAGTTGTGCGCCAATTGCATGAATAATTGCCATTACCTGGTCGTTGTCCAAGACTCGAACAGCGCCCAACAATCCTTGGACAAGTACCAAGAGAAAAATGGTGAGCGAAAGTTTTTTCCAAGTTCGCGGAACATCGCCTCCTTTAAAGCAAGCGACCATAAGCAGAATTGTCAAAATGCCAATTAGCGTTCCAGCTTGTCGATGAGTGTGCTCCATTGAAGCGCCCGCGCCGAACTCGGCGGCGATTTCACCGTAAAAGAAGTTGAACAAACTCCAACCGTTAATGTCCGGCCAGGTTGGATAGGCCATTCCAACTTCAGTACTGGTAACGGCTCCACCTAGGCCTGTAGTTAAAACCACAGCAACCACTAGGGCGGCAAAGGCGAAACGAAATATCCAAGGCTGGTAAGAGTGGTTTTGCATTAGTTTTTACTCCGGAGTATTTCGCGTGATAGGTAGGCAACTAATTCGGCAATTTCTTGGTCGGTGAAAATGTTTTTCATGGCGGGCATTGAGGTGCCAGGAATGCCAAAAGCAATTCGCGCGTAAAGATCTTCAATTTCTTCGCCACCGCGAAGTCCATCAGCAATAAAGTTGCGCGGCTTGGAAGGCAGTCCAAACGAATCGCGCAATAACCATCCATGCTCTGAATGCCAGGCCGCCGGCCCTTTGCCTTGCAGGTCTTTGCCGTGGCAGGTGGCGCAGGCGGACATTGGCGATTGAAATAACTTCTGCCCGCGATTGGCCGAATCAGGGTTGTCCAAAGCTTGATTAAGTGAGTACCGAACTTCTTCCGAAAGCGGTGCACTTTGTTTTAAGCTAACCCCAAGTAGTTGCCCAGTGTATGCGGCAACTGCGGCAATGTCTTCGGTTGGCATTGCGCCAAATCCGGCCATCGAGGTTTGCGGTACTCCGTCGCGAATTAATTTTTCTAAGTCGGCAAGGCTTGCGTTTGGGCCGCGGCCAAACTTAATTACCCCTTTAGTGAAATCACGTGGGCGTGGGTTCAGCATTTTAGCCGTTGAGGTATTGGCCGAACCGTTGCCGTCATGGCAATGAATGCACTTGCTTTCGTAAAGCGCGCGGCCGCGAGCTAGCGATCCGCCAGCACCTTCTCGAATTGGTGGCAACTCCGGGTTGCCAGTAAAGGTGTGAGCTATTCCGGCAGCACACCCAAGCACTACCACAAACATACCAATCAAATCGCCACGTTTCATTTTTGTAGGCTTTGCTGCGCGAGTTCCCATGAATTAGTTAGGTGGTAGAGGACCAAGTAAATCACCACTCCGCTGATTGAAACAAACAACCAGATTGGGAAGGTGTATTTTGCGAGTCGCCGGTGTTTGTCTTTGGCAACAGTATCTCCAGCTAGTGCGCACCGCCCTAATAGCATGGTGCGAATAACTAAGAAGGGAACAACTGCCGCAAGTACCGTATGGGTTAGCAGGAGCCCCAAGTAAGGAGTGCGCCATGCATCAGGTCCAGCATACTTCACTGAAAGTTCAGGCGCGGTGAAGTGGTGGGTTAAATAACTTGCTAGGAAAAAAGTTGATGCAACAAATGCTGCGCCCATTAATTTTGCATGGCGCTGAGTGTTTCCCTTGCGAATTGCAATAAAGCCGCTAACCAACAAGATGGTGGCAAGCAGATTAAAGCAGGCGGTGATGGCGGGCAAATTCATGGCGTTTTTTAGGAGCCAGAAGCTTTAGCTTCAAGCAACGATTTGAGCATAGCGTCAATGCGTGGACGTTCGTCTTCATCTAAACTTGAAAAATAACCGCGGATATTTCCAGTGCGGTCAACCACGACAAATTTAGTCGAGTGAATAATGTCGCCATCGGGTCGCATTTCATCGCCAAGTGCTAGGTAGAAAGAATCGCGACTAAGAGCGCGAACGGCGGCACCGTCACCAGTTAGAAAAGTCCACCGCGCCGTGTCCAACTGTTTGGTGGCGATGTAATCACTAAGCACTTGCGGTGTGTCGTATCCCTCGTCAATAGTCAAGGAAACGAAATGTAAATCTTCACGTTGAGGCGACCGCTTGATTAAATCTTGCATTTCGATTGTCATGCGCGGACACACACTTGGGCAGCGCGTGAAAAAGAAATCGACTACCCAGACTTTGCCCTTTAACTCTTCAAGTGAAAAGGATTCGCCATTTTGGTCGCTAAGCGTGAAGTCAGCGACAGTTCCAAAATTATCGAGAGTTGTAAACTCAGACTCCTGCTCGCCGCAAGCGGTAAGCAGGAGTGAGAAAATTGTCGCCAGCAAACAAATTCCGAAGTGGCGCATGGTTTAGGGTTTCAGTTAGTTAAAACTTAATGTTGAAGTCGATGCGGAAACGAGTGTCTGCATCGGCGTTGGTGGCTTCAGGCTCGGAAGTTAAAACCCACACATTTAATCCAACCCGTTTGCTCAAATCGCGCTTCCAGCCCATGACCACTCCATTGAAGTTGGCCCGGGTGTTGAAGTCGTCTTGAGCATAAGGCGTGAACACTGCTCCACCTTCGACAACTTGGTATTGTCCGTAGAACTTGCCACTTGTCGAGGCGGTTGACCCGGTTGCCACACCCAACGCCCAACCAGTTGCATCAATGCCATCGTCAGCGCGCAAGTTTTCAATGTATTCAGCAGAGAAAACAGTGTCATTCATTTTGTGTGAAATAACAGCATCTAGAACACCGTAGTTTCCAGCATCAACGCCGCCGTTGACGATTGGCTCAACACCATTGGCTGGGTCGTGATCGCCGTAAAAGTAGTATCCGACTGAGTAGGCAAAACCTTTATCAATTTCATTGCTGACTTGAAGTGCGGTCATCCACTTATCTTCGGTTGAACCAGCGCTATTTTCAGTCAATGCGTATTGACCCAAACTCCATTCGGCGCGACCGAGTTGCCCACCAAGAGCAATACCTTCTGGCTGCACGTCGGCATCCCAAACTAACTCGCCGTACACAGGGTTTGTCTTCATCGGGTTGCCAAACTTACCGAAGGTCATTGATATGTCGGCCCAAGTTGGGTCGTACTTCATGAACGCACGGTCAAGTGATAAAGCGATGTTGTTGAAGTTGTTGCCAATGTCGAAGTGGGGATTATTTTGATCACCACTATCTGAACGCAATCGCGTTCCAACAGTTACGTTGTCGGCAACTTGAAAGTTAGCACCGAAACGAAAACGCAGACGTTGGCGGTGGCGATCGGTGGTCGATGCCATATCGTTAAATTCTGCGCGTGCGCGAAAGTCCCCGAAGAAATCCCATGAGGATTCATCTTCTTGAGCAATTGCGCTGGATGGTAAGCCTAAGCAAAGTGAGACTACACCTAAGGCTAGAAACTTTTTGTGAGGGTTAGTCATGATGGCGGTATTTTAACCACTTATCACTGAATTGAGAATTGCCACTACAACTCCCATTATTGAAATCCCGGCAATTAAACCTGCGGCAACCGGAATCATGTATTCCTCGCAACTAGCTTTATTTTTACGATCCCAGTACCAAGCGATAAAAGCACCTACCGCCATTGAAACTGGGTACTGGAAAGGAAGTATTAATCCCAAACCCAATCCGGTCGCCGAAGGCATCCACGCCTTCCATTTTTTAGGTGAAATGCTTTCAAGAATTAAACACAGCAAACCAATTCCCAATCCCCAACCAATTAAGGTGCGGTGCATTGGGTGCATTGCGGCAATACCGCCGCCGGTCATTAGCTTGGCAACAGCTAACCACGCCTGCGCCGCCGGTGCGGGGAAGTCGGGGGCCTCGCTTCCAACGACTACTCCGTTCACAATAATGTCACCAGTCATGACCGATGCGTCAGGTACTAATAGATAGAAGCCGGTTACAGTGGCGGCGGTACCAGCGAGAATTCCTAAAAGTTGCGCCATAAATTGGCGGCGCGGGTCGGCACCAAGTAAGTAGCCTGATTTGAGGTCGTTGAGCAAGTCAGCCGTACAGCCGGCACCGTTGGCGGTAATCGAGGCCGACATTAAGTTGGCAGTTGCCGACTGCGGCATGATGGTGCCAAAGGTAAGCTGCATGATTTTGCCCATCGCACCAACTGGAGTGATGTCGGATTCACCGGTTGCGCGGGCGGCAACAAGGGCGAGGAAGAAGGTCATCACAATTGCCAGCAGGGCAAAGAGTGGTGGAATATTAAAGGCAAAGTTGGCTAGCCAGATTAAACCGCCGCCGGCCAGCACGGTGCCGATGCCAAACCAGGAGCCCGGAACTTCAGTTTTGGTGACTTGCTCCTCATAGGCGCTATTGCCCTCGGTTGCCGATCCTTTAAAGGAAGTAAAAGCGCGGAGAATGGTCCGCCATTGGGTGGCAAATTGCAGCAATCCATAAGAAAGCATGATTGGGACTCCCAACCATAAACCGGCTTCTTTCCAAGCCTTCACCGGCTTAGTAATCGCTCCGCGGTTTTCAGTCTCAACCAATTCAGCTGACATGGCCTGCCATTCTGCAGCAGTAGACAAGCCCTTGAGATTGTTTACCTGGTCCGAAGCTCCAGAGAACTGTTCGACAACCGAATCGGCCATGACCCCTAGGGCGGCTACATTGGCGCCATTGTCGGCGGCGTTGCGGATTCCTTCCCAAGCATCGCCTAATGGAGATTGCCAAATGTACTCAAGGGATTCGGTGCCAATTCCATAGACCAGAATGGCGCCACCAATCAACATGTAGATTCCGATTCGAAGGCCAACTAAAGCTCCGGCGGCAATCATGACCGGGTTCATATCCCAATTCCAAGTCCAGTCGGACGGCTTGTAGGATACGGTTTCACCAGCATCATTGAGGTGCGTGCCAGGTGCAGGTAGCCAGTCGAAGATGGCGATTTGACCAGGAAGTAGCGCGTTATGGACCGTATCTACAACCGCTCCAGCTTTATTTAGTACCTTTTCAGTAAGGAATTCAAGTTCGAGAATCACTGGAAACACCGAGCCAAAGCCCATTGCCCAGAATAATGCTCGGGCTTTTTTGAGTGCCTCACCGCCTTTGGAGTAAAGCCCCTGCAGGGTCACTGCGGCGGCGGTTCCAGATGGGAACTTCAGGCGTTCCTTGTTGATCATGTTGCGCTTCATGGGAACGGCCAAGCAGGTACCAAAGACTGCCAAGAAGGCTGTCCAGGTCACCAACACCCATGTCCGCAGGTGCTCGCCACCGGGATTGTCAGCGCTAACCGACATAAGCAACATCGCAGCAATCGCAGAAACCATCGTGCCACCAGTGGAATATCCAGCGGCTGACGCGGTCGATTGCATGCAATTGTTTTCAAGCACGGTCATCGGCGATTTTGCCCAGCCGCGTTGCAAGAAAATATTCCAAACCGCGTAAGACAAAATGCAGGCGGTAATCGCCACGCCCAATCCCCAACCAGTCTTGAGACCGATGTAAAGGTTGGTAAATGCTAGGGCGAATCCAAGGATTGAGCCCATGATGGTGGCGCGAACGGTGAGTTGGGGAACATAGTCGCCACGATAAATCTTGGCGTACCATTCCTCCTCGCTCATCTCAAGGACTTCATCGGGGCCGATTTCAAGTGGCTCGTAGGACTTGGCTTCTTCGGGGGAGGTGGGGGCTTTCTGGAAAAGCGACATACTTCAAAGATTAGCGATGCGCATGCTTTACGGCTAATCATTGACCAATCTATTCCTTAAGATGGCGGTTACATGACACCACCACTTACCGCCAAGCTCAACTTCCGCCTATCCGGAATGATGTTTCTTCAGTACGCCATTTGGGGTGCTTGGCTGCCACTGTTGTGGCCATTTTTGTCAGGCCATCGCGGCATGGACGCCGCTGAAATCGGCAACATGTTTGCGGTTGGAGCAATTGGCGCAATCGTGGCACCATTCATTGCGGGACAAATTGCCGACCGCTGGTTCGCCACCGAAAAATTCTTGGGCCTTTCTCACATCATTGGCGGGTTGTTGGTCTGGCAACTGGCGACAATTGAAACTTACGGTGGCTTCTTAATGTTTTCGTTGGGCTACTCAATTATTTATTCGCCAACCTTGTCGCTAACAAATAGTTTAGCCTTCCATCATTTGCCAGATCGCGATCGCGACTTCGGACGAGTACGAGTTTGGGGGACAGTTGGTTGGATCGCCGCAGGAATTGCCATCGGGCAATGGTTAGCGTTTAATCATGCCGACGCTGTTGAAGCAGGAATGGCTGACGCTTTCCGCTTGTCGGGAATTCTTGGAATCATTATGGGTGTGTTTTGTTTTACCCTTCCTAAAACACCACCAACGCCAGGCAAGAATGAGAGTGCCACCAACGAAGCAATTGGTGAAATTAAAAAGCAACCATTGCTAACCTTGTTTCTGTTAGCGGTTCCAGTTTCATGTATTCATCAATTTTACTTTGTGCATACCGCTGGTTTTCTTGGAAACATACAAGAACAAGCGAAAGGCTTTATTGAAGTAGTCAATTCAGTTTTCGGCGTTGGCGGCGGTGGTTTAATGACCATTGGCCAAATGTCGGAAATTTTGGTTTTGGCTTTTATGCCCGCCCTAACCAAAATTTTATCACGCAAGCAACTGCTAGGAATTGGCCTGCTCGCATATGCCGCACGCATGGCATTGTTCGCTTACGCCGACAGCGTCGGTCTGGGTGGAGTAATTCTTGGAGTAGCCATGCACGGACTTTGCTTTGGCTGTTTCATTTTCGTGGCCTTCATGATTGTTGACGAAGAAACTTCGATTGACGTGCGCGCCTCCGCGCAATCGTTGTTTAACTTAGTAATTGTGGGTATCGGAATAATTGTTGGATCAAAACTTGCTTCGCTGGCGGCCGAAGCTTCAACAGTTGGCGAAGCCATCAATTACACCCAACTGTTTAGTTATCCAATGTACGCGGCCTTAGCTTGTGTGATTTGGCTTGCCATTGCTTATCCGTCACCAACATCTAGGGGGATAACCAAGTGAGTCAGTCTCTGAAAATCGGATTTATTGGCGGCGGCTTCATTAGTCGTTTTCACATTCAATCATTGGTCGAGGTTCGTGACTGTGAAGTTACCGGAGTTGTATCTAAGACCATGCAATCGGCGGAGGGTGCCGCTGAATTGGCGCGTTCAATTCAAGTCGGTCCGTCAGCGCGTGCCTTTAGCAGTATCGAAGAGCTGGCCGCCGCCGAAACAGTTGATGCGCTTTGGGTGTGCGCCCGCAACGATACGCGCATTGAAGTATTGGAAGCGATCCGCGCTGGTAACGCGCGCCGCGCATCGCCGTTACGTGGTATTTGTTTAGAAAAACCACTTGCACGAACTTTAAAAGAGGCTTTAGAAGTAAAAGCGATAGCCGATGAAATTGGGGTTCCAACGGGTTACTTGGAAGACATGTTGTGGGCTCCATCTTTAACCCGCGGCAAAGAAGTTCTTTGGCGGCGTGGCGCGGGAACTAGTGGTCGTCCCTATTTGGCACGCGCATCAGAAGAACACGCCGGCCCACACTCGCCATGGTTTTGGCAACCTGAAATCGCTGGCGGGGGAGTGTTGTTAGACATGATGTGTCACAGTGTTGAAGCTGCGCGTTGGTTACTCACCGAACCAGGCGCGCCTCGCAACAGCCTTACCCCAGTAAAAGTAAGTGCAACTACCGCGCGTCTTAAGTGGTCACAAGATTCATACGCGCAACAATTAAAAGATCGTTTCGGTGATGAAGTCGATTGGAAGAATCGCCCAAGCGATGATTTTGCTCGCGCAACAATTCATTGGCGCACTGCCGATGGTCAGGAATTATTAACCGAAACCAGTTCATCTTGGTGCTATGTAGGTGCTGGGTTGCGCCACAACTTTGAATTGCTCGGTCCTGAATATGCACTCAACGTGGACATGGCCGAGTGCGGGGTCAAAGTATTTTTCTCACGCGAAGTTAAGGGCGCGGCCGGCGAAGATTTAGTTGAAAAACAAAATGCTGAACAGGGCTTAATGCCAATTTCTCCCAATGAACCGGCCCACTACGGATACGCTGGAGAAAATCGCCACTTTGTGCAAGCCTTTCTTAATGGAACAACCCCGCAACTGAATTTCAGTGACGGAGTTGAAGTTATGCGCTTGTTAATGGCCGCTTATAAATCGGCGGATAGCGACTGTGCAGTCGACCCTAACTCAAAAGAATTAGAGTCGTATCAACCTTACTCCTAGAGCACACCTTCCTGACGAAGATATTGTTCGAGTTGGAAGCGATAATCATCTATGGCGCTCCCACGCTTTCATTTCACTTCCATGCCAACAGTTTCCCGAAGAAAGCTGTCGCGCATGGCGGCAATTCTTGCGGTCTGATTAGTTGAAAGAGTTGGCGTAATGCCACCGTTTAAATCCGCGAGCATATATTCAACGGGATATTCGCTAGGGTTGTTTCTTAAGCTATCCTGGACATAATCCACAATTCGTTTGTTACCCATGAGCGGAGTCTCTCCGAATCCAATAGGCCATCATCAGCAAGATAAATTGCTGCATTGGCGATGGACTCTGGACCTCCAAGTTTGCTCACACCTGTGTAATCTTCACGCCACTGAACTTCCTCCCAGTACATAGTCTCTAATTCACTAAGTACCTTATTTAGAAGTTCGTCATCGAGGCACCACTTTAGGCTTGGGTCCATTTTTAAGGCATTTCCTTCTCGAATCCAGATGCTGGAAGCAAGTTTGGTGGTGGACTCAGTATTGCTAATTTCTTCAGTCCTGATGGCTTTCGCCAAGGCAATCGCCTCCTCTTCTGACAGTTCAGCCAGCTCTATGGAATCTGGTATTTGCTGTGGTGGTATGGCAGTAAAATCTTCAGTTTGCTCAATTGGTTCATTTACTAAAAAAACCATGACGCAAAGACCAGTAAAAATTAATAGGAAGGATATTTTTTTCATTATTATTGAAGTGTTTAGGGGTACCCAAATTAAGAAATTGAGCACTCACAATTAGGAGACCACATTGTTACAAGGAAGGTCGTTGGCAGCGTTAAAATAATTGAATGGATTCTTCGAATTGGCTCCTTAGTGGGATTGCGGCAGTTGGCGCAATGCTTGTAAGTTCTTGTGGTGAAGGTGTTTCTGATTACGGCTCGGGGGCTACCGAAGGCGGCCCGGCATCATCTCCGCCAGTGATTTTGATTTCACTGGACACCTGCCGCGCCGACCGCTTGGGCTTCATGGGTTCGCGGAATCCGAATAGCCCAGCTTTAGATAAATTGGCTAGTCAATCGGTGGTGTTTACCGATTGCATAACACAATCAAGTAACACTGGTCCAAGCCACCGGAGCTTATTTACCGGAATGTTTCCGACTCGCCACCGCCACACTATGGGTAGTTATGTGAAGTCGCCATTTAGCATGGCCGAAATCCTAAAAGACAATGGCTACAACACCGGCGCTTTTACCGGCGGCGGTTTTGTAAGTGGCTCGCTTGGGTTTAACGCAGGCTTTGATGAATATATGGATAGCTACGATGGACTTGCGGAAAGTAATCGTCGCGGACTTCACGCGATTTTGCCGCGCGCCGACCAGTGGTACCAACAGCAAAAAATCGAAGTCAATCCCTTCTTCATGTTTTTACACACTTACGATATCCATTGCCCATACTGGCCAGGTGATGAGTTTCGCCAGCGTTATGGCGATTGGTACGAAGGTGATGCCAAGTTAAATGAAATGTGCGGCCAAGAAGATTTTAAGGAGTTTCTTACTGGCGACATTGATGCCGCAGATATTAATTACTTAAATGCAATGTATGATGCCGGCGTATCGATGACCGATGAAATGTTAGGTCGTTTTTTGGGCATGTTGGATAAAGATGGTGTCTTGAATAAGGCCATGATCGTCGTTGTATCCGATCATGGTGAAAACCTTGGCGAACACCGCTACATTGGACACAACACCATGTGGGAAGAGCAATTGCACGTGCCGCTGATGGTCCGTTTCCCAGGTGGCAAGTATGCCGGCACCAAAATTCCTGACCCGGTAATGCTGGTTGACGTTCTGCCGACGGTTTTGGATTATCTAAAAATTCCCGCACCAAACGGAATTCAAGGTCAAAGTCTCATGCCCTTAGTAGAGGGTAGTGGTTCCTTTGGAGCAGAACGCTTCCGCTTGTCGATGCACCTAAACCGCTTGAGTTTCCGTTTCGATAAAGAATGGAAGGTGGTGCTAAAGCAAGAAGACGACGGCCGCGCCTCGGCGAAGTTGTACAACTTGGCGGCTGACCCCAAGGAGCGTAAAAACCTGATGAGTAACGAGGAGTCCGCCGCTCAGTATCGCGAGTTGTTGGACGGGCTAATTGCTCGTTATAAGGATTGGCGTGAAGGCGCACGCGGTTTGGATGAAGAATTAGCACCAGAAGCCCTGAGCGGGGTGTTGAATGCTGACTTGTCGGAAGATTTGAATGCTCTAGGCTACACCGACTTCGAAGAAGAGTAAGTTAATTCAGGTAATTACATAATTGAGGCAATTAAGACTTGTCATGGAGTCGTCATGGGTTTAATAATGTGCATTGGCTATTTGGCCATCCTTGTAATTAATTACCATGACTGAAGAGCGCGTGGACGGAACAAAACCAGACGATCAAGAACGTCGAAGCTTCATTAGTAGAGCTTCCTCTTTAGCCATGCTTGGCGGCTTAATCGCCGGCTATGGTTCTTGCGGCGCGGTCGCAGGTCGTTTTCTTTATCCAGCAAAACCAGCAGCTAAGCGTTGGCAGTATGTTGCTCAAGTCGCGCGCCTTGGCCGCGGTCAGGCAATGAACTACCACGCGCCAAGTGGTGAAACGGTGGTGGTTGCACGACAAGGCCCTGGCACCGAATCAGATTCTTTCATAGCACTATCCAGCACCTGCCCACACCTTGGCTGTAAAGTTAGTTGGGAAGCACACAACAATCGTTTTTTCTGCCCTTGCCATAACGGGGTTTTTTCACCAGATGGTCAAGGGGTTTCTGGCCCGCCAGCCGATGCCGGCCAATCACTCGCCCGTTTCCCGCTCAAAGTTGAGAACGGATTATTGTTCATCGAAGTTGCCATTGAAGGCATTGCCTAAGGGGAATCATGGGTTTTAGCGCTTGGATTAAAGATCGAATTCCAGTTGACGGCGACCAACTTCGCGAACTGTCAAATGAGCCAGTTCCAAATCACATGAAACGTTGGTGGTTCGCACTTGGCGGAACTCCGGCCTATTTGTTTGTGGTGCAAATAATTACCGGCATCATGTTGGCGTTTTATTACAAAGCAGCGCCAGCGACCGCTTGGGAATCAGTCGGGTACATCACCGATGAAGCCGCATACGGTTGGTTCATTCGCAGCCTCCACAAGTGGGCGGCAACCTTAATGATTGCCGCAGTAATTCTCCACCAGATGCGGGTGTTTTTCACCGGTGCCTATCGCAAGCCGCGCGAAATAAATTGGATGATTGGCATGATGATGTTGGTTATCACTTTAGCGATTGGCTTTACCGGTTATAGCTTGGTGTATGAACAGCTTTCATTCTGGGGAGCAACAGTTGGCGCTAACATTTCCGAGAACGTGCCCTTCATCGGTGGCTTCATGAAAAACATGTTGCTAGGTGGTGATGGCTATAACGAAAACACCTTATCTCGATTCTTTATCTTGCACGCTGCAGTTTTGCCGGCGCTGCTTGGAATGTTGGTGTTCTTGCACATAACGGTTATTCGCATTCAAGGAGTCTCCGAACTCAAGTTTGACGACGAGCCTGAAGAAAAAGAAAAGCACTTCAACTTCTTCCCCGATCACCTCTTTACCGAATTGATTCTCGGACTATCACTGATGGTCCTACTTTGTACTCTCGCGGTTGTCCTGCCAGCCGAGATGGGTCCTAAAGCTAATCCGTTGGTTACTCCTGAAGTAATCAAGCCTGAGTGGTTCTTCTACGTTGCTTTCCGCTGGTTGAAGATCTTCCCAGAAACCACCGCCATCCTTTCAACTGGACTGATTTTGTTCTTGATGGTGTTCTGGCCCTTCGTTGATGCGAAGGTGCGCAAAACACGTCCAAACAGTGAATTCAGCGTTTGGGTTGGTATTGCAGGTGTAATCGTAATCATTGGAATGACCGTCTGGGAGGCGGCCGTAGCCCACTAAGCTCCCGCCTTCGGAGAACATTGACATGAGTCTCACAACCAAAAAATTCATCATCGCCATTCTTGGTGCCGCTTTCTTGGCATCACTACTTTTTGTCCAGAGCATGGAAGTTGCACGTAAGCGCCAGGAAGCTGGTCTTGATAAAGCTCATGTTGCAGTTCCCGCCGACAGCCAACGCTGCGTTGAATGTCACGCTAACGAATCTCCTGGAATTGTAGATCACTGGACCGGTTCAACTCACGCTGAAAAAGGTGTTGGTTGCTACGAGTGTCACGCCGCCGCCGAAGATGATGTCGATTCATTCCATCACGAGGGCTACACCATCGCGACAATTGTGACCCCAATGGATTGCGCGCAATGTCACCCAGAGGAAAACGAAGAGTTCGCCGCCTCGCACCACTCGAAGGCAGGTAGCATTCTCGCTTCTTTGGACAACCGTTTGGCGGAAGTCGTTGAAGGAATGCGTGGTGAATTTAATCCACACTCACCGACTCCTGGCCGTCCCGACCGCGACCAAGTTTATGGTTATGGTTTAGTTAACCTTGGCTGTAAGCAATGCCATGGTTCGAAGGTTGCGCTTGAAGGCACTGATGGCAGTCTTATTACCATGGACGAATTGTTGCCAGATAAGAATGGCAAGCCAACCAACATGGCGGCAGTTGCATTAATTAAGCGCGACGCTGAAGGCATGCCAATTTTGGCTAAGGACGGCTGGCCTAACACCGGTATTGGGCGCTTTAACTTGGACGGCTCCAAGGGTTCGTGCTCCGCCTGTCACAGTCGCCACGATTTTTCTCGTCGTCGCGCCCGCCAACCGGAAAACTGCGGCAAGTGTCACCTCGGTCCTGACCACCCCCAGAAAGAGGTGTACGAAGAATCCAAACACGGTATTGCTTATCGTGACATGAAGGATGAATTGAATTTGGATAGTGAAAGTTGGGTGTTGGGTGAAGACTACAACGCTGCGCCAACTTGTGCGACTTGCCACATGTCAGGCAACAAGAACAATGGCGGCAAGATTACTCACGATCCAGGTATGCGGATTTCATGGACCAACCGCCCACCGGCCTCGTTGGTTATGGATACCGACAAGGACAACAAGTTGATTAAGGATCTTGACCCTGCCGTACGCGGCGCCAGGCTTGCCGACGGCGGCGATAGCTGGCAAAACAAACGCAACCGCATGAAGGATGTTTGTCGTAACTGTCACTCAAAGAACTATGTAAGTGGTTTTTATGATCAGTACGATGACTTGATTACTTTGTACAACGAAAAGTTTGCTAAGCCAGGCTTGAAGTTGATGGGTCTATTAAAGACTGCCAACGTAAGAACTGCTGCAATGTTTGATGAGGAAATTGAATGGACATGGTTCTACCTCTGGCACCATGAGGGTCGTCGCGCTCGTCACGGTGCAGCAATGATGGCTCCTGACTACACCCACTGGCATGGTTTGTATGAAGTTGCCGAACGCTTCTACTTAGAACTTCTACCGCAAGCAGAAGAAATGGCCGAAGAAGCAGAACATCATGGTAATGTTCAAGGTGCCGAACAAATTCGCACTTTAATTAAGGATATTCTGGATCGTCCAGAACATAAATGGTTCACTGAGAAGAAGGCTGAACAAGAGTTCGAATTCGACAAGTAAACCAGTTTTTTCCTCCTTTGGCACCGCTGTTTCTTCTGAAGCAGCGGTGTTTTTTTGTGCAGCCCAGAATCTGATTAAACTTGCCCACAAAAAATAATTTAAGCGAGTCGATTGAGTTTCAATCCGACACCCTGTTGCTAGTGGATTTAGAATATTCTTTGGCGTCCCGATTTATGCTCGGCGCTGGTGGCGAGCGATTGCCGCATCGACTAACAACTTCGTGAAGCCGTGGTGCCCAACTGGGTCATTGGCAAGAATAAAGTCGGCACTGCCGGCAGCGTCTGATGGGTAGTAGATTCCGCAATTAGCGTTTATCTCTAACATATAAGGTGTACCGTCTTTTGCTACGCGGATGTCGCAACGAGCAAAGCCAACACCATTTAAGCCTTTAAAGAGCGCCGCCGATTCTTTGCGCAAACGTGCGGCCAGCACTGGGTCTTGCACAGGTGAAGTGCTTAGCCCGACAAAATCCTTCTCGTCCCACTTTAAGGATTCGTGCTTAAAGGTGTCGCCTTTGGGGAAGTGATACTTGATAGGGGTGAAGGCGATTGGGTGTTCGGGATCTTGTGGGTTTTCCGCAACCAATACCGTACACTCGTCACCTTCAATAAATTCTTCAATTAAGGCGGCCCCATGCTTGCCAATTATCTTATTAACCTGGCGCCAGAGGCCGGCTTCGGTGGTGACTTTTGAATGCCGGCTAATGTCGATGCTTGCATAACTGCTGTAATGTTTAACAAACATTGGGAAATTCAACTGTGCCATTACGTGGTCAAGCGGCTCTTCTTCGCCGACTCGCGCCCAAGCTGGGGTGTTGATGCCAAGTTCCAGGCAAACCTCTTTAGTTTTTTCGCGGGTCGGCTCCCAGAATTCAGGGTTGGCACCGGTGTATGGTTGTCCTAGCCGTTCAAGTGTCTCTACGACTTCAATGCCAGGGTTGTCATCTTCACAAGCACAACCGTCACACAAGTTGAAAAACAAATCAAAACCTTCGGCCACCAAAGATTCAACTCTTTCAATTGAAGTTTCTTTACCGTCCAAGTATCCAAGTGTCCAGTCCGCTTCGGGTAAGAATGGGCGAGGATCGCACTTCCAGTCATCAACTGGAAAGTCGGGCGAGTCGATTGCTTGATTGGTTAACAGACAAACTTTCACACTTGTATTGTAGTGTAAAAGTTAAATTTTATACAAATCCCTGTTTTAATAACTCTTCAGCAATTTGAATAGCATTCAATGCGCCACCTTTATAAAGGTTGTTTGAAACTTGCCATAACCAAATTCGTTTGCCGAAATGTTCAATGCGCACGCGACCAATATTAACTTTACTTGGGTTGTTACTTAAGGGAGTTGGATAGGTGTTGTTGCAGAATAAATCTATTCCAGAAAATTCAGCGAGCGCCGCTTCAACTTGATTCACATTAAGTTTGTCGGCGGTGTTAACTAATACGGTAGCCGAATGGCCAACTTCCACTGGAACTCTTACGCAAGTCATGGTGATATTTAACTCGGGCATATTTAATAATTTGCGAGTTTCAAATAACAGTTTTTCTTCTTCGGTAGTGAATCCATTTCCGAGAAATGATTCGCACTGTGGAAGGATATTGTTGTTTAAGGGGTGGGGGAAGGCCTCACCGTGTTCACCACTATGAAGTTGTTGGAGTCCGGCATTCCCCGAACCGCTGGCCGACTGCAAGGTGGTGACGACTACATCAGTTGGAGTAGATAGTTTTGCAATAGCTTTTAGGCATATTGCTAAAGCTGGAACAGTGCAATTTGGTGAAGAAATAATTCCTCGGTGCTTTGCTAAATCGGCGGAGTTTATCTCTGGAACAACTAATGGAACACTTGAGTCCAGTCGCCATGCTCCGGACAGATCAATTGCTAGTGCACCTTGTTTGACTGCTTGTGGCGCTAATTCACGTGCGCGGTCATCACTGCAGGCAAGAAAGACCAAATCAACGCCTTCAAAGGATATGGATTTATCCTGAACTGAAATCCGCCGCAACTCAGAAATTGGGAATCCCCGCTCGTTTAAGAGTTCAAGCAAAGTCGAGCCCACTAAACCGCGGGACCCAACTATGCCAACAACCAATGGGGAGGGCCTGTTCACAGGCCAAAGTTTAATCCTGCGCCGCGTTTTTTAATCGACTAGGAATTTATCCCCTCGACATAAGCTTGCTGTGATGAGTTAGTGTCAGCTTGCATCCATGCCATTTCTGGAAAAACGTGCACCCAGTCTTCGTCGGGATTAACCAGTCGCCCAGGAATGCCAGCCCTATCTGTAGCTCGAAGCAGGGAGGCTCTTGCGGTATGAGTATTGCTTAAGAACTCGGCCTTGGCCATGGAGTAATCCCAAAACATAGCGTTAGCTAAATCTCGTTTAGCAGGCGATAAACTTTTTGCCTTCTCGTCGTCAAAGCAGTTGAGCAACACCGTTGGCGGAAGGCTCTCAGGGTTGAATTTCATTTGGAATCCAAGAATGCCGGTATCTAAGGGGTATTTGCTCGTCTGAAATTCATCGTGCATCGCTGCGGCGTTTTGAATAATTGTTGAAAGTTCAAGGCGCGTACCGTTATCAACGCCGTTAAATACTGAAGGATTAAAATTATCTAAGACCGGCGGAGTTGCAGTCCCACCTTTCAAGGCTAAGCGTTCTTCAATTATCTTGAATAGACCTTTTGCCGGGTCTTTTTCAAGTGCCGCATTTCGCTGCGCATCAATTCCAGCCATTTCTTCTGCCGCAAACTGCTGAACGATAGCCAAAATTTCGGCATCGTGATACCACATATTGTCGGGGTTTCGGAGGTTGTACATATTGCCGTCCTCCTCGACTGTTATGTAGTGAGCAGCTACATCCCATTCCTTGGTTGTGATATTAGTTCGAGTCGCTACGGTCGGTGTGGCCGACTCTTTGGTTTGAGCTTCAATGCTTAGATCTGTGCCAGTTACTTCATGGCCAATCAATTCAATGCTTTTCGGCTTACCCTCTTCGCTTTCAGCAGAATTGAATAAAAGAATAGTTGTGATGGCAATTACCACCATAAAAATGGCTGCAAATTTCATAGTATTATTAAATACCGCTCTCTTCGCACGAGACGCACATTAAGAACAATCGTTGGAATCCAATGACGTTGCCATTTTGGTCTAAAAAGAAGATAGGTGGGATTGCCGCTTGCTCACACCCAACCGTAATTACGGTATCGAAAGTGACATCGTTTTGGGTTAAATCAAAAGTCGTGTTGCCCGCGCGGAAACTTGTTACTCCAATTGCGCCAACCGATCCGCCAGATCCATCTAGCATTGGGCTTAAGGCTGGACACCAAGTGTCAGTCTGGCCGATTGAAATTGCAGGAAGCATGGAAAGTAAAAGTGGAATTATGTAAATCATGCTCACATCATAACTAAACAATTGTGACCAGTCAGCAAAGCCACAATCTAATTATGAGAAATATTTCATAAAGAATAAAAAAACAATGTCACACTTTTTTTACAAATAATCAAAGAGGCGTAAGTTGTTCGAGGTCATTGTTTTAGGTTAGTACCTACAAGTTACGCAATTGCTGGACCTGATTCCAAGCATCATTAATTGCGGACATTTTTTGCTTGGCGAATTCTTGAAAATCATCGGCCAAGCCTTTTGCGCGCAATACATCTGGGTGATATTCCTTTACTAAGCGGCGATGCGCGGAACGTACCTCGTCGTCGCTGGCTGATGCCGGCACTCCCAAAACTTCATAGGGGTCAATTGGACTGGCAGTACCACCGGCTTGACCAGTTGAGCGGAAAGTCGCCACGCATGATTGATATTCATAATCACTCAAACCTAACTCGCGGGCAATCTGGTGAATGATTTGGTTTTCGCTTTGATGAAATTCACCATCGGCCATGGCGACAACTCCGAGGATAGTCACTATATCGCGCATGCGATCGGGTTGGCTGCCAAGTAGCTGTCGTACCTGGTTGGTAAACTCGCGAGTGGAGCTTCCACTCTCCTTGGCTTCGTTGAATACTTTGGAGGCCACGCGCCGATCTTCAACCGACATTCGCAGTGAATTTTTTAGAAAGCCATCAAAGGCTTGTACTTCAGTTGAACTAACTACGCCATCAGCCTTGGCAACTTTGGCCGCCAAAGATGTCAGTGCTACTGCAAAGACTAGTTGCATTTCTTGCTGTGACTGCTGCGCGCCAAGCCCACCGCCAGCGCCGCCCATTCCTCCGAGTCCACCCGCGGGAAAACCCTGAGCCTCGGCTGATACCTTTGACCCCATCACAGCACCAAGTACTGCACCCAATGGTCCGCCCAACATCCCGCCAATGGTTCCACCAACAATGCTTCCGAAGATTCCCATATCCATAGAATACACGGTTGCACGCGCCGGGAATAGGCGGGAGTAACTCCATCGATTATTGATTGCGACATTTTCGAAAACTTCTCCGGTGGCGGATTGTTCGCTCAAGCTAACTGCGATGTGCTTTTAGAGTGATCCACTTTTCATTTTCTCGACAATGGAGGACTATCGGTTGCAACAAAACTCAGTCAGCATGAGCCCGTGTGTCGATGCCGACCTTGGTTATCACCAGCACAATTTCGCGCCACGACTTTTTGTCTTGGGTTTAACTAGCAGCGATCCAGCTTACACACCATTTGGCACAATTTTTCTGGGCACAAACTATTCAGTGGCGCCATTGGCCATGACTGCAAATGCGAATGGTGCTTCAGCCGCCAGTCCGCTAATTCCACCCACCCTCACCGGCACCAACATCTTCCCCCAAGCCAACCGCAAGCACCTCAGGCTATTTGCTATATTGTCTGCATAAATGCCAGATTCAAAACTCCCACCTGGACGATATGCAACCTTAATGGACAGGCGCTTGAAGCGCTTGGTTGAGGAGTTAGGCGTAGAGGTAGATGTTTCATCGGCCGATGCCACCGAATTGCCGACCTTGTTGTGTCTCGCGCATTGTGTGTTCACCTAGAGCGCGCTTTAGCAAATCTCGGACCAAAGAAACGCGCTGAGCAAGTGCAGCTCGCCAATGAAATAATCAATTTGCTCGGTGAACAAGAGAAGTCAATTGCAATTCCGGAGCATGACGCACTTCCGGAAGAGTGTGAAATCCTTGAAGCTGTTTCGCGGCCATGCAATGGCTTAGTAATTACTGGAGCAAATTTTCCGCCGCCGCCAGGCATCCCACTCGACCTTTCTGAATTGCTTGTAAACGCTCGTGGAGAACAGCAAGTTGGCAACGTATTAAAAAAGGAATTGCTGAGTGCTGATCGAGTTGACTTGATATGTTCATTCCTTAAGTGGAGTGGCTTTCGCTTAATTCGCGAATCACTCGCAGACGTAATTCAACGTAACGGTCAAATTCGCGTGCTAACCACCGCCTATTGTGGTGCTACTGACGAACGAGTAATCGAGGCCTTGCAAGAAATGGGGGCAGAGGTGCGAGTTTCCTTAGATACCCGTCGCACCAGAATGCATGCTAAGTCCTGGCTGCTTCATCGCAATTCTGGATTTTCTACGGCCTTTATTGGTTCTTCCAATATGTCGGCTGCGGCCCTGCAAGAGGGCCTTGAATGGAATGTGCGGATTAGCGCGGTTGAGAATAAGTCCATTCTTGAAAGCTTTCAGGCTACATTTGATGGGTATTGGGAAGATAGTGAATTTCAAGCATGGTCCGAAAAAATCCGGGAACAATTCCGAGCAGTAATAAATGAAGAGAAGTATGGGGGGCAATCAGGTGACGCGCCACTACTTGGACTGGACCTTAGGCCTTATCCTTGTCAAGAAGAGATTCTTGAGAAGTTACAGTCTGCTCGATTGCTGCATGGCCGGCATAAGAATTTAGTTGTGGCGGCGACCGGAACTGGCAAGACGATGGTTGCCGCCTTTGATTACTTACGACTTTGCGAAGAACAACAAAAAGTGAAGCCTGGGTCCCCGCGGCCAAGCACTATCTATTGAATTGTTACGGCTTAATCGCTTAGTTCTTGAGGCTTAGCGGCAAATACACTTTCTAGCTCTTGATGCTGAAGTGAAATAAAAGTTTTACCTGAATCCCAGAGCTGGGTGCCGGCTGGAAGTTGCAAGTAGGTGGATCGGGCGATTCCCAACGAATTATTTGGGCGACATTCCCAGCTTAAATCGATGGCTGCTGGCTCGAGTATTTCTTTGATTTGCCCAGATTGAAAGCGGTCCAGCCAGTTTCTTAGATGCTGGTGACTAGCTAGATAATGTCGTTTTGAATTGTTGCAGCTTGAGTGAGCAAGGACCAAATTTTCTAAACAGTTGTTCGGGTAACGTGACCAAGGAATAAAGTGGTCAACATCAACTTGGGAATTCAGGGTTGTTTCGCAGAAGAAACAATTATTTTGTTGGTAGTTTCTCAGGAAGTCGCGAACTTTTTGATTGAAATTCTTTGGACTCCAAACAAATGATCTTCTAGCTTAGAATCGTTTAGGTGATTAATCCGAGCAATCATAGAGCACCATTTTCGATAAATGAGTGGTCGCAGTAATGTGTTCAGTAGAACAAAGTAGTTCCCCACTCCAGGCTTTAGAAAAATTCTATTGTCAAAATCGTTGTATTCGCCATTTGCCTTAAATACGCATGACTTGCGAATGTCGTCGCTCCATCCAATGCTATAAATGAAATTGTTGTCATGACCGGCTACCCTTTGCAGTTTTGGGAGTGGCATTTCAATTAATTTCCACTCAACCTTGCGGATCAAATTTGAATAGTGTTTAGTTGTGGAGAGAGCTTTTGATATGGGCGAGAACGGGCTTAAATTGTATTGCTCCTGAAACTTAAAAATAAGCGAAACAAATGCGGCCTGTGTGCCAGTATTCTGATTAAGTGGATTTGCATTGTTCTCAAAATCAAGCGGAGATGTCTGGCGCCAGTAAAGCGCCGCAACTCGCTCGGCCAATTGCCAAGTAGTAATTACGTCAGGAGTATCCCCGGTATGAGATGTGCGCTCAATGCAAACATCCATCAAGCCAAGCAGCACCGCAAACTTGTAAGTTGATGAAAAAGATCCCTCATCTAACATGACAAGTGTTCGCTCTGCAAAATTAATTACTTCAGGATGGTTCCGCATATCAATTACTTCCAATACTTAGCTTTTTCTGGAATAACCCAGCGAACTCCTCCGCGGGGATCGGCGCAGTCATTGTCGTAGCGAGGTATTAGGTGTACGTGGGCGTGCATAATGGTTTGCCCAGCTGCGGCGCCATCGTTCAAGCCAATGTTAAATCCTGCTGGGGAAAGAGCTTTGTTTAAATGGTCGCGCATTGCTGTGGCTAAACACCAAACGTCTGCCTGTTCATCAGCACTCAATTCAAACAGACTCTCAACGTGCTTGCGCGGCACAATTAGCATGTGTCCCTCTGAGACCGGGAAGCCATCATAAAAAGCAATGGCAGATTTATTTTCTGCAGTGATGGGTTTGTCGGGAGAACAAAAGATGCAAGTCATTGGTTCATAGTGTAACTTCAGCAATGCCCCTCAAACGCAAATATGTGTTAGGGTGGTCAGTCATGTTCACCACCACTTTTGCCACTCTCTTACTTGCGGGGATTCCTCAATCTGGAATGCCGGAGGACCCTGGTCCGCACCCGGTGGGGTGGAGCGACATTAGTTTTCAAGATCAACAATTTGGCCAAGGATTGGTGAGGGCGCGGATTTTTTATCCGGCCACTTCGAGTGGGCAAGACACTCCGGCAGACAGCAACAGTGGCCCATATCCATTAGTAAATTTTATGCACGGTTGGCTTATGGCGGCCAACGACCACGACTCACTATGCACCCACCTCGCAAGTCATGGTTATTTGATTGCCGCGACCGATACCGAGTCAGGATTCTTTCCTGACACCACCGCTTATGCTTTGGATAGCCAAGCACTTTTGCATTGGGTTGCCAATTCATCAAGCAGTGCCACTCACTGGCTATCAGGAATGGCCGATGCTGGCGACTGGGCATCAGTTGGCCATTCGATGGGTGGCGGAACTTTGAGTTTGTTAATCGGCAATGAATCGCGGGTGCGCACCATCATTGGTTTGCAAGCGGCCGAACTTGGCGACCCCGGTCCTGCAAATATGCGCGCCTTCACTGGAACATCTGCGTGGATTGCCGGAAGCGAAGATTGGGTGGTCCCGCCGGCAGTTGTTAAAAATTGGTATTCCCGCTCGACGCAAACACAACGCAAGTTTTTTTATAACGTTGATGGAATGGGGCACATGGGTTGCACCGATAGTATTCCCAACAATGAACCATTGTCCGCGGCAGAACAAATGCGGGTGCACAAACGTCTAGTGCTAACTTTTTTGAATGCAGAGATGCGCGATGCCGACCAAGATTATGAATGGATAGTGGGTCAAGGTTTGGCGTGGAGCCAACCTTGGACTTATATTCAAGAATGTCCAAGCCCAGTTTTGTGGGGCGGCGAACAGCCAACCGCGCTTGGTGTGGAGATGGGTGCGCTCGGCACCGCTAAACAAAAATGCGTGGTGATGGGCTCTTTATCAACTGGAAATTCGAGCACACCATTCGGCTCCGCTGGTCTTGATTTAACTCATGGTGCCCAGCTTGCATCAAGGCGATTAAGTGGAAATGGTTATGGAGTGTGGAGCCAATTCCTTGACCCCAGCCTAAGTGGTCGGACGGTTTACGCTCAAGCCGCGGTCTTTGAATTAGTTGCCGGACAACTATCTGGCGAGCTTAGCAAAGTTTTAAGTTTGCAGATTCCGTAAGCGGACGGGGCTACATTGTTTGTGCAAAAGTGATCACGATTGCGCTGATGACAGGGATTATTAAAGTTATGACAACCAAGTACAAAGCAGTGACCAGAGTGGTGGATTTGATATTAAGTTTGTCACCGCTGGGGAGTTTAATAATTAGCGGAAGTAGGGTCCACACGAATAGTGCGTCAATCGGAGCCTTGATTGCAACTAAATAGCCGCCAGCGAAATTGCTGACCAAAGTAAAGAGCAGGAATGAAAGGGCCTGAACGCAAAAAATCAGCAGTAAGCATGATTTCCAACTTGGTTTGAAAAAGCAGAATCGGTCAAAAGAAAACCTAAGCGTAAGGCTCAATAAAAAATATTGGGCACCAAGCATAAGTATGAAGACGGTGGATTCAGGGTTGATGGGCTTTGCTTTGGGTGAGAGACTGTTGAGGCGGTTAACATGCTAACCCTGGTTAATAATATGACTCAAGCTTCCTTCTACCCAGACTCACTACCTGATACTGCCGCGCGTTCCGAGCGCGAAGTTTTGGCCGCTCTGCAAAATGGGCTCAGCGAAGGCTGGACAGTTTTTCCTTCGGTGCATTGGACCAATAAAACTAAGAGTGGGAAATTTCACGATGGCGAGGCCGACTTCGTGCTTTACCATCCTGACTTTGCCTTGTTGGTGCTTGAGGTTAAGGGCGGCGGCATCGAGCATGACCCTAAAAGTGGTTCTTGGTTCACCATTCCAGCTGGCGGAAGTCGAAAAAAATTGGATAAAAGCCCCTTTCGCCAAGCACGTTCAAATCTTTACGCGATTTTAAAATTTTTGCGGGCCCACACTGGCGGGGAAGGAATGCCGGGCTCCTGGGGGCACGGGGTAATCTTTCCAGCAGTCACCGATCTTTCGGGTTTAGTTGAAAAACATCCTGAAGCGCCGAGCGGTTTAGTTGCCGGCAAGCAAGATTTACCTTACCTTGGCGAATGGTGTGAACAACTAGCCAAAGGGTGGATTAAGGCCCCGCCGGACCGCTTCGCCGATTTTAAAGCGGATCCCAACAAGTTTGAGCGAACTGATGCGACCCCCGCACCCACCATTACAGAATTTTTACGCAACACCTTATGTCCACCGGTAAGTTTGCCGACCGAACTTTGCTTGCGTCAAGGTTTGGCGCGCGAACAACAAAAAATAATTGAGTTGTCGGCCAATCAGTGTCGCGTGCTTTCGCCATTGCAGCGTAATCGCCGTTTGGCGGTTAGTGGCGGAGCCGGCACTGGCAAAACGTTTCTTGCCTTAAACAAGGCTTTGACTTTTGCGCGTCAAGGAATTCCAACTTTAATGACTTGTTACAACCGAGTGCTTGCCGAATCGATGGCTCAAGCCGCTGAACGTGCTTTACGCACAAGCGGCGACAAGTGGGTGCTTGAAAGTGAAATATTGACGGTTGCGACGCTTACTGATTACGTGTCTAATTTGGTCGATGGTGGCGACCTTTCTCCAAGAATGGCCGCCGAGCAGGTCGCCGAGCGCGAAGCAAAATATTGGCGTGAACTTCCATCGCGCTATTGGAAGTGGCGTGCAAAAACAAATTTGCCGAGTGAAAGTTTTATTCAAGCATTAATCCTCGACGAAGGCCAAGACTTTGGCGCCGATTGGTGGCACATAATCCCCACCTTAATGTCAGATCCTGCCGAAGATTTCATTTGGACTTTTTACGATAACAATCAATCCATTTACGCCGCCGGTTTGGGCGATGACGCGACTGGATTTTTGCCTAACTCGGTGCCGGTCGATCTCAACGAAAATTTCCGCAACACCAAGGAAATTTACTCAGCCTTTCAAGAGTATTGCGATGCCGGTGAACAACGCGCTTTGGGGCCGGCCGGTCGCGAGCCAGAAATTGTTGAACTCGCCGCTGGTGAAGCAACATCGAAGGTGGTTGGCGATTTAGTTAAACGGTTGATTGAAAAGGAAAAACTACCTGCTGAGTCTATCGCGGTACTTACTCCAACTCGGAATTCCAGCGAGTTGTTTGTCGAGCAACTAGGTGGATACGCCACTCAATCAAGTGGCACAATCGCTGCCGGCAAAGTAGTGGTTGAAACAATTCATAGTTTCAAAGGGCAGGAAAGTCCGGTGGTAATCCTCGCCGAAATGCATCTCGCCCACCCCGCCCAAGTCAACCGTCTCAGCTATATCGCAATGAGCCGCGCGGTCAGCCATTTGGTAGTGGTAAGTTAGGGCGGTCGCTAAGAATCTTTATTCAAAGCCACGTCCACCAGCCCGCGCAATTCTCCATTTTGATGGAGCTCGGCAACGATGTCGCCACCACCTACAAATTCGCCGCCGAGAAAAATCTGAGGCGTAGTTGGCCAATCCGTAATCGAAACTAAGGTCGGGCGAATTTCCGCATCACTAAAGATGTCGATTGTCTCGAACGGCACATCCATAGACTTGAAAATTTCGATCACCCGCGCTGAGAATCCACACTGTGGGAATATTTTATTTCCCTTAGTGAAAAGCAAAATCGGCGTGTTCTTAATGGCAGCTTGAAGTTTGTCGTGGAGGGTCATGATGAAATGGTTTTAATTTGCACGGCGTGAATTTGGCCAGTGCCGCTATCCATGTGGGGTCGAAGGATTTCCAAGACGGTTTTATGTTGTTTCAACAAAGCTAGCCCAGCGAAACCAGACCAAGTAATGTCTAAACCCAAATGGTTACCGCCCCCAAGGTCGGTCACCACGCAGGTGGACCCTTCAAGGGCATCAGTGATGAGTTTTTCTACGTCTTCGAACGGCATGTTCATGGAACCTTACTTATGCGACATTCTCAACCCGATTCACCCCCTAATTTTTCCTACAGCTGCCACAGCAGTTCGAGGTTTATTCGCCTTGATTTTTTGGCCGGTTTTTGCTACAATATAGGCTAGTTGAAAGACAATAAACCCGCCGTAAACCGTTCTAAATTAAAGACTTACATCGGCTAACCCAAAAAGAAACGACCTTGCTGAAAGACATCATTTGTTCTGTAGAAGAGCACCTCCCAACCCCTGAAAAACTCTAAAAAAGCCGCCACCCTCGAGCGGATAAATTATTCATACTCGGTGCAGCAATGACCACTCACTGGATATTGAGACTAAGCGAAAATGAATCGCAATTTGACGAGTTGAAGTTGTCGCCCAAAGACATCCGCCGAGTGCAATTATTGAATGCAATGGCCATGAGTATGATTGATCTTGACGAAGACCAGGATATTAACGAGGACTTATGGAGCCAATTCGTGGAAGGGTTGCAAGAATTCCAGTCTTACAGTATTGCGAAACTGTTGTTTAATTTAGGGGTGGTACAGGCGCACCTAGAGTCTCGAAGGGATTTTTGGGAGGAGGAGGCGACCCCCGATGACGCCGAGGCCATTCTCGCAGCAGGTTTGGCGTGTTTTTATGCGATCCGCGGAGTCAGCTACAACGTTCCATTGACGCTGCGCTGCGATTTGAGTCACATTTCGCATCAGCTAACATGCTTCAGCCTGATCTTGGGCCTAGATGAAGAAAAACTCCGATCGGAACTGCGTTACGCCCGTCCCGAGGAGTTGAGAAAAGTCATTGATGCCTGCCCATCAACTTGCATTTAGTCGCTCGAAATCACCTCCAAATCAGAAGTCGCTGCAAAAACAATTGTAGAACGCTTTGGGCGCACCATAATTTTTGATTGCCATAGTTTTCCTTTGCAGCCGCTTCCACACGAAGACCGCACTTTAAAGCGACCTGAAACCTGCCTAGGTGCAGATACTTACCACACTCCCAAGGAAGTGCTTCAGGTAGCAATCGTAGTCTTTGAAAAACAGGGCTTTAAGGTGGACATTAATCAGCCATTTTCAGGTGCAATAGTGCCCAGTTACGCCTATTTAGTGGATCCCAATGTGCATTCATTGCTGGTCGAAGTCCGGCGGGACTTGTATTGGGATGAGTAACGTCACCAACGGAATCCGAAGTTTGAAAATGTAAAAACCCGTTTAACGAGGGCTATGCATGAGCTAAGCGTGTGGCATATGCCAGGCAATACGGCAAACTAAAAATTGTGATAAATTCCCACCAAAATATTGATTTTCTGTCACAATGTTGAAAATGAGTTTTTGTAGGAGATGTGAAGTTGAGTGAATTGTTAAAAATATCGGCTAGTATCGGTCCAGCCTGTATCGCGGCACTCGATGATGAGGCTTTTCTCGCGGCGATAACGGCCGCCGAGAATGCCGGCATGGACTTAACCGATGCGGTACTGGACGCAGTTCATAAACACGCGGTGGACAACCGCCAATTGGGGGAGGAGTTTGTTAAATATTTCCTGCAACGCATCACTGGCACCCAAGCACTGAAGTATTATCCAGCGGTGCGCAACTACCTTGAATCCCCGGATCTTGTGCAATCGGTAGCCCTGGAGTTTTGGCAAGAAATGTCCAAGTCCAAGTTGGATTTTCGCGGTCGCGCACCAATGTTCTCGTGGCTGCTTCAGCGATTAATTTGGAAAGCATCAGCTAAAGATAAAGGCTATAAAGCAAACAAACGCCGCGGCGACCTGCAAGTCGAATTAAACGAGAGCATGGCTTCGGCCGACCACGATGATGTGGAAAGCAATGAAGGTGTAGAAAAGTTAGTTTCCGTTATTGGTCGTTTACCTGAGAAGGAGCGTCGGTTAATTGAAATGAAGGAGGCTGGTGCTAGTTGTCAAGAGATGGCGGAAGCTTTTAACATCAGCGAAAATAATACCCGGCAGATGTTGCATCGCGCCTTAGGGCGAGTCCAGGAACTGCTATAAAGTTCACGGTGCCAGAACTACCGCCCGAACAAGACGCCGAATATTTTTTCCAGCAATGGTTTTTGCTTGGTGAAGACGGTGAATTGCCGTCTAAGCTAGAGTTTTTGGTGGACATTCCAAAGGAGTTGCGCGCTGATGTTAGCCAACGAATCGATTCCTTTACAGAGCTGCGAAATAATTTGTTGCGCAATACTCAAGGCCTAATTGCCGGCCGCGTAATTGGCGGTTATAAATTAATCCAACAAATTGGTTCCGGAGGAATGGGCGTGGTCTGGGAGGCGGAGCAACTCGAACTTGGTCGGCGGGTTGCTCTGAAGTTATTGCCCCCGCTGTCGATCTTTTCAACCAATGCTACTGCACGTTTTCATCAAGAAGCACGCATCGCTGCGGCAATGAAGCACCCCAACGTGGTTAGCATTTTGGATTCCGGTCAAGATGATGGACTGCATTGGATTGCCCAAGAACTTATTGGAGATGGTAAGTCTTTAGCTGATTTAATCTGTCGCGGTTCGGCAAGTCGTCGGCCGGCGCCGCCAATTTCGTTTGAAGCGTTGGCTAAAATATTTGCTTCGGTTTGTGATGCGTTGGCGGCTTTGCATAAAGCCGGAGTAATACATCGAGATATTAAACCATCAAACATTCTAATTGACGAGCATGGGAATCCAGTGGTCTCGGATTTTGGCATGGCCCATAGTGACGACAGTTTGTGTTTAACCATTACCGGTGATAGTTTCGGGACTCCAGCATTTATGGCGCCCGAGCAGCTTCAGCAACTGGCGAGTGGAATCACTCCTAAAACGGATATTTTTTCTTTAGGCATTTCGATGTACGAGGCGTTTTGTTTAGAGCTTCCATTTGTCGGTGACACCAAAGAGCAAATCTCTCATAAAATTGTTACTTACAATCCTGCCCCGCCAAATCATATTCGCCCGCAAATCCCTCGCGACCTTGAAACGCTATGCATGCGGGCACTTGAAAAGAATCCAACTTATCGTCCAAGTGCGGCTCAGTTGGCGGCGGAATTACGTCGTTGGTTGTCTGGTGATTTGATTCAGATTGCGCCACCTAGTTTGTGGCGACTCACCAGCGCCCACATTAAACGTCGGCCATGGCGAGCGGCAATGATTATGGTTACTTGCTTGGCATTCATTGGCGGTAGTTCTTTGTTAGTGAAAAACCGGCGCGCGATTAATTCATTGGAGCAAGCACTATTAAATGCCAATAACTTTGCTTCTCTATGGAACCCGCTTGAATTGCGGCAAAATAATTCGGTAATGCATCTTGCGGCTCTTCAAGAACAACGTGAGTTATGTAAAAACGAGATCCTGTCGGAGAAGCCAATGCTTCAAGTGAAAAACTTACTTGGCATTGGTCGTGGTTTTCTTTTTCTGGAATCACACATGGAAGCCAGGAAAACTTTTGAATATGCTCGCCAGATAGTCGAACAGAATCCTAGTTTCCCTGAAGCCTTACAGCATGATGTGCAACTTTTTTATGCATGGAGTTTGGGTCGCACCGAAGCTGCATATCAAGCGATCCCTTTATTGGAAGATTTGATTGAGAACCCAAGCGACGATGAAGATGTGGAGGTACGCACACTGTGGGCACGTAATCGCCTTGGTCAATGTTTGGTTCATATTGCTGGTAGAGAATTGAAGACAACCTTTAAACAAAAAGCCCTGCAAGTGTTGAGCGCGTTGAAGCTAGAGCTAGAAGAGAAGGGTATGGATAAGGGTAATGCTCTGTATCCGCTGACAGTGTTGGATTTAGGTTTAGCCCATGGCTCGGCAGATGGGGACTATGTAAAGCAACGACAGTATTTAGTTCAAGCAAATGATATATATATTCGTGAGTTTGGCGCCGACCACCCAGAGCGTCTTTACTGCTTACTTGGACTGGCGCATTGCGCTTATAGGGCTGGTGACGAAGAGCGTCAGTTTGATTTTCTGGAGCGTCAGTTGAAATTGTCTAGAAGATTATTTCCGGCAAATGCGAAGGAAATATTATTAACTTTGATAATTCAACTTGATTACTACGTACTGGCAAATCGCTTTAGTTCCGCGGCGGAAATGATAAAGGAAATAGATAGCATTGACTTTAATGAATCAGTGTTGGCAGCTGTCCACCTTTCACAATTAAGTGCTAATCGCCTTAAAGTTAAGCAGGCTCTATCCTCAGGGGATTGACACCGCCACCACTCGGTGAAACTTTCGCTAGAGTGGAGCTTAGAAGCCGAATGAAATCGCTAAGGTGGGGTCGCGGCCATCGAGCATCATCAGGCTCAGGCTTAAGGTATCGAAGTGGTGGGTGACAATTGGGTGAAGGTTGGCGCCGTCCCACATTAAACGAGTGGTCCAAGCCTCGTTTAACTGCCAATTAACGCCGCCGGGCATTTGCCAAAGGTCGCCGTTAGGTGCGTAACTTGCCGAGACATACGCGCTTACTCCAGAGCCGAAACCTTGGGCGGCAGTTAAGGTGAAAGCTGAGCCGCTGGTTTTACTTGAAGGCCAAGCGGAACTTTGTCCAAGAGCAATTGCTGGTCGTGCGCCCTTTGCTTCGAGCAAACGCCAATTCCACACCGGCGACCATCGGTCATCACGCGGCATGTGTTCGATACCGGCGCGCAAGTTGTCGCCGATGCGTCGCACTAATGAAAACTCAATTGGCGCGCGCGAAGTGCCAGTAACTAAAACTTGGCGCATCGACAAACTCCAGAGTCGCGCTTGTAATAAACCTGTGCCCCGAACTGGAGCACCTTCTCCTGGTCAGCCAGCTCACATGGGAATGAGCGGTGCGTCCAAGTCGGGCAAAAAGGTCTCCGGCTCTTCTTGCTCTTGCCCAAAGCTTGGGTTTACAAACACCAGAGCCGCAAGAATTGCCGCGCTTAGGTAGTTACGATTTGTTTTCATTGGTAGTAGTTTAGCCCTAACTACTACTACTGCTTGTGGGCTTTGGAATTACTTTTTCAAAACGCTAAGGTTCATGCATGAATTTAATAATAAGTTTAATCCTCGCGCAGACACCGACTATCGGTACTGTATTCCCAACCACCGAGCCGCAAGAATTTTTGCCTGGGGTCGTTCAGGTTAATGAAAATAATGAAAAATACCCTGTCCGTGTTTATAAAAAATTTCGATTCACTGAATTGAATTTTGATTTATGGGATGCGCCTTTAAGAGATGCAGAAGGCAAGTATGTGAAGGGGGCGCCATTGCAACTCGAAGTTTTTATGTTAAATGACGAGAATCCATCTGAAGTAAAAACGGCCCGTACCCTTCGCCATTGCTCGCAATTACAACATGAAGGTTGGTATCTGCCAGGAGATACAACGTGGGATAGAAAGACAAGAGATGATACCTATCAAATGTTCGACATTCTGGAGTTTATGGAAAAGGCAACTCCATCGCGCGAAAGCTATATCGACAAATTGGACTTCACAGATTTTGATGTAGATCGAATTCATGCACATTGGAATGACTGGTACTCATTTGATGTTTGCCACATTTGCGATAAGAGGAAATGTGGAAAGCATGAATTGTTGGAATGTTGTGAGGGCAAAACTTATTTGCAGGAAGCTCAAGCGGCCTTCGATTATTATTATTTGAGTTGTGACGAGCAAGAAAGGAATGAAATTTACAAATTTGGCAAAGTGAAATGCGAGGTGCGCCCAAAGTCTATTTCATATGACACACCCTATGGTGGGGTAATTGACCATCCAATTTATGCCGATGGATATTTTTGCAGCACTTACATTCAATTAATTGGCTGGGGAGATTGGAATCATGATGGGGTAGAAGATGGTTTACTGACGATATGGACAGGGACAGAGGGGACGTGGTCTTCTCATAGCACACTCGCCTTTACTTGTTTTGAGGAAAATGGCCCCTTAATAGCAATGCCATTATGGCAAAAGGATTAATGTAATTAGGTTTCAGTCTGGCTGGGTGTGCGCTGTTAAGATTTTTTTATGCCAAATGGCAAAACCCTGCTTGTCGATACTTCATTCCTGGGGGATGTTTTGTGTGCTGAGCCTTTGGTGCGCGCGCTGGCAGAGGAGTTGTCCTCGGCCGGCGGCGGTGAAGTTGATTTTCTGACCTCGCCGAGCGCGGTTGGGATTTTGCAGGGGCACCCACAGTTAGGGGAGGTCTTGTGTTTTGATAAACGCGGCGAAGATAGTGGGCCGCTTGGATTGTTGCGCCTTGCGCGACGTTTGCGCGCGCGCGGCTACCGGCGGGCGATATGTTCGCATCGATCTTGGCGGACGGCATTTTTGTTGCGGCTTGCGGGAATCCCTGAGCGGGTTGGGTTTGATAATGCCAGCGGCGCTTGGCTTTACAGCAAGCGGGTTAAGTACCGCAAGGACTTACATGAGGTCGAGCGGAATTTGCAGTTGATCGGTGGGGGTGATTGGGTGGCGCCAAAGATGTATCCAAATCGCGCAGAGCGGGCGCGGGCCGAAGAGCTGACCCCCACGCCTAATTTTGTGGCGATAGCTCCAGGGTCGATTTGGGCGACCAAACGCTGGCCTCGTGAATATTTCGCCGAGGTCGTGACCCAATTGTCGGGGTCAGAGTCTGGTGGGGTGGTATTAGTTGGTGGCCCCGCCGACCTCGAGCTCTGCAACGCCATCGCCGGCGATAGTGGCTGCATCAACCTTGCTGGTCGCACAAGTTTGCGTGAATCCGCCGCGGTGATGGAACGAGCTAGCGTGTTGCTTTCAAACGACTCCTTCCCAATGCACTTGGGTGTGGCGGCGGGCATACCAGTGGTGGCGGTTTTCTGCGCCACGGTCCCGGCGTTTGGTTTTGCTCCGCGTGGCCCGCACGACATTGTTCTGGAAGTTGCCGGACTCCGATGCCGACCTTGCGGAATTCACGGACACCAAGTTTGTCCCGAGAAAAACTTTCGTTGCGGCGAAGATTTGCAAGTTGAGACAGTTTTAGCCGCGATTCGCGCCCGTCAAAATCAGTTTTGACGAGTGTGGATTTACCTAAGTCTTGGTAAATAAAGCTCAACCGAAAAGTAATAATTGAGAGCAATTATGTTTGCAAATCTCAACAAGTGGGCAATCCCTTCACTTGTACAAGACCCACAAGATGTAGTGGTTAGGGAAAAATAAAGTACAAAATATGGGAAAAAAAATAAATTCCAATTAAGGTTTGCAAGTCCTATTTCCAGTAGTTATTTTCATTCCCCGCGGCACGGAAATCCGTTCAAGCTCATCCCCCCTTAGCTTGCCTCCGAGTCGCCACTAAACCCACGTCGATGACAAAGAGAGAAAAAGAAAAAAAACCACAGATGGAAGCTCAAGAAGAGGCAAAAAAAGTAAGCAAAACGGCAGCCAGCAAGGAAGCCGTCGCAACACCCGTGATAAGCACACCCAGTGACCTCGCGGAACCGCTAATTACCGAGAACTCGGAGAAGGTGCTGCAAAACCGTTACTTAAAGAAGGACAAAGTTACTGGAGAGGTCGTTGAAGTCCCCAAGGATATGTTCTGGCGAGTCGCTGCTTCGGTTGCCGCTCCGGAATATAAGACCGACAAGGCAACTGGCGACCACTGGGCGCATCGTTTTTATGACATGATGGCAACCGGCGTGTTTATGCCGAACAGCCCAACTTTGATGAACGCTGGACGTGAAATGGGCATGCTTTCTGCATGCTTCGTCCTTCCAGTCGAAGACAGCATCGATTCAATTTTCCAGACACTGCGCCACGTGGCGATGATTCAAAAGTCGGGCGGCGGCACCGGTTTTTCATTCTCGCGCTTGCGTCCGGATGGCGACATTGTGGCCAGCTCCGGTGGCCAAACAAGCGGTCCAATGTCTTTCATCGACGCTTACTCCGCTGGCACCGATGCAATTCAGCAAGGTGCTTTCCGTCGCGGAGCCAACATGGGTGTTTTGCGCTGTGACCATCCAGATGTCGTGGAGTTCATGACCGCGAAGGATGATCTAAGCCGTTGGACTAACTACAACGTTTCAGTTGCGGTAACTAACGAGTGGATGCAGCAAGTGGTTGACAAGCCGGAAGAGCCAATGGTGGTGCATAATCCACGCAATGGACAAAAAGCTTGGTTGAGAAAAACCGAAGGTCGCCGTTCTTCAATGGCGGACTACGAGGCCTATGCCGCCGGCGAGCCAAACGCCGAAGCCAATTATTGGACTTACGGCGAGGTCATGGATCGCGCGATTCGCTTTGCTTGGAAAAACGGCGAGCCAGGTTTGCTGTTCATCGATCGCGCCAACGAAGACAATATGTTGCCCAACCTTGGTGAACTTGAATCCACCAATCCATGTGGCGAGCAATGGTTGTTGCCTTACTCCTCGTGTAACTTGGGTTCAATAAACCTCGGTCGCTTCTACCGCAAAGAAGGTAGCGAGAGTGCCAACTGGGAAGATAAATTTGATTGGCCTGCCTTTGATCAGGTGGTGCACGATTCGGTGCGCTTCCTTGACGATGTGGTGACTATCAACAAGTTCCCAATTGATGAGATTCGCGACCGCGCCGAACAAGAACGCCGCATTGGATTGGGTGTCATGGGTTTTGCCGACATTCTTTACAGCATGGGTGTGCGTTACGGCTCTGAAAAGAGTTTCGAAATTGGTCGCAAGATTTCCGCGCGCATGTTTGATCAGTCGGTTCTCGCATCTGAGAACTTGGTCACCGAAGATAAACGCGCTCCTTACTTAGCATGGGAAGGATCGAAGCCGCAAATCGAAGGCAAGTTACTGCGCCGCAACTCACACTTGACCACGGTTGCACCAACAGGAACAATTTCAATCATCGCCGGTTGCTCTGGCGGCATTGAGCCATTATTCTCGCTGGCCTTCCAACGTCAAGTTATGAAGGACGCCGACGGCAAGCCAGTTGTTATGAAGGAAGTTAATCCTGAGTTCCGCAATGCAATGGAAGCCGCCAATTACAGCGCCGACCAAATCGATGCGGTTATTGACATTGCTTTGGCTGAGGGTTCGATTGCTCACGCCGGTTTGAATGAAGACCTAACTAACACTTACGTAACAGCACACGATGTTGTTCCTGCAGAGCATATCCAAATGCAAGGCGCATGGCAGTCAAGCATTGATAATGCCGTTTCCAAAACGATTAACTTGCCAAATGAATGTAGTGAAGAAGATGTTCGCACTGCTTACTTGTTGGCATGGCGCGAAGGTTGTAAAGGTGTAACGGTTTACCGTGATGGTTGCCGCGAAATGCAGCCAATGGCGTTGAAGGAAAAAGCCAAGGCCGAAGTTGCCGATGCCAATCCAGTCACCGAGTTGAAGCCGCAACGCTTGCCGGAAATAATGCCATGTGTGCGCATTCGCCAAATGACTCCGTTCGGCAACATGCATGTAAAGATTTCGGTTGATCCCGTTTCGGATCGCGAAATGGAAGTCTTTGCACAACTTGGAAAAGGTGGCGATGTCGCCAACTCAGACCTTGAAGCAATTTGCCGCATGCTGTCATTGTTCTTGCGCTGTAATGGCCGCATGGATTTAGCAATCTCTCAACTTGAAGGAATTGGTTCTTCTTTGACAGTGCCATCTAAAGATGGCCGGATCATGTCTTTGGCTGATGGATTGGCAAAAGCTATTCGCAAGTTTTTGCATGCCAAGGCTACTCATGGAATGAGGGCAATCTTGCTAGGCGAAGTTGACCCAGCCAATTTGGAACTCCAAAATAGTTCAACTGCACCAAACCCAACTGGTGGCAAACGCATGGGAACTGGAACAGGTGGCGCATTCAAAGTGAAGTGCCCATCTTGTGAAGGAACCTTAGCCTTTGAAGAAGGTTGCTGTAAGTGTTACAGCTGCGGATACAGCCAGTGCTGATTAGTTAAGTTTTGGTCGAGTTGTCAAGCTTTGGCTAATCACGATTTGCGAGGACCTGTGCCACCCGGCGCAGGTCCTCTTCTCGTTCTGACCCATCAAAGGAAAACCGCAAGACAGAATTGTGCAGCTCTTTTTCAAGGTTGATGGCCGCGAGGATCGGAGAGCTTGTAGCGCCGTGTTCGGAGCAGGCGGAGCCACTGCCGCACTGAATGCCAGCCTGGTCGAGTCGGTGGAGTAGTGGTTCGGCGGATTCTCCCTGAAATGCCACGGTAAGGATCGACCCTTGCACTTCACTTTTTGTAGTTGGTCCAAGCACAATGCAATTAGGTCGCGCCGACTTTATTATTGCCAAAAGTTGCTCACGCGTTTGGTGATAGCGATTTGGGTTTTCCCGTAAGTAGTTGCGGCGAATTTCAGCGGCGGTTGTGAATGAAGCCAGGCCGGAAATATTTTCAGTTGCTGAACGGAGACCGGATTCGTGCCCCCCGCCGCAAAAGGTCGGGATTGGCCGTGGGCCGTTTGGCCGCAGGAATAGGGCCGCACACCCACGTACCCCACCAATTTTGTGGCCGGCAACTGCAATCGAGTCGGCCCCGAGCTCGCATAAATCGAGTTTGATTTTGCCGGCGGCCTGAACAGCATCCACGTGGAATGCTGCCTTAGGAGATAGTTGTCGGATTAATTTTGAGAGAGCCAAAATTGGGTTGACCCCACCCAGTTCATTATTTGCCCATTGGACTGCAACTAGCACCACCTCAGGCCCAAGCAGCGGTTCTAAAGCTTCAGGTCGAACAATGCCAAAACGGTCAACTGGGATACTTTCGATGGTAAATCCAGCATCGGACATGGCTAGAGCATTGTCCGAGACGGCGGAATGCTCGGCGGCGCCAATTAATACCTTAGACCTCCCTCCAGACTCTGACCCCAAAGAGTGGGCCAAACCGACTACCCCAAGGTGGTCGCTTTCGGTACCACTTCCGGTGATTACCACCGTCCAATCGTCTAAGCCGAGGGCCTTGGCGAGCCGGCCACGCCATTTGCGCAATTCTGCTGAAGCAGAAACTCCAGCGCCATGCAGCGACCCGGGATTAGCGAAATGCCTTTCGGCGACGTCGTTAAAAACATCAAGCGCCTCTGGCAATGGAGGAGCAGTGGCTGCGTGGTCAAGGTAGAGTGGGGCTGGCATCGTTGGAGATTTTAGGATATAGCCATGACCACCACCGCCACCTCACCTTCGAGCTTAAAGCCCCTGTTGGAGTTTTGTGCAAATCTGGATCTGACTAACCCAACTCAAGCGAAATCAGAATTGGACGTCGAATTTCCGATGGATTGTGAATTCATGGTGGGACTACGGCAGGAACTCATTGCTGCTCTTGAAGCCGAAGAAATTTGCACTCACGGTAAATCACCGATGACTTGGTCGCGGCTGTTTAAGGCGAGCGAAGAAAGTTATGGATTTTCCGCTGATGTAGTCGATATGTTTGGCGCGGGCCCTAAACATCAACACCCAGAAGGTGAAATTGACCTGTGTTTGGAAATCAACGGCGAGCCAGATTTTGACGGCAACTCAGATGGCTGGACCGTATATGGGAAAGGTTCAATTCACACCCCAACAGTGAGCAATGGTCGTATGCTCATCCTCTACTTGTTGCCACTCGGCGCCTTCAAGTTAATCACCGACTAATCCTGAAAAGATGAAAAAAATAATCGCAGCATCAACCTTGCTCCTCAGCGTTTGCGCATTTGGTGGCACCGCAGTTGCCCAACAACAAGCAGAAGATGGTCGCGGCCAAGCTTTATTTACTAAAGAATGGCACGCCGCACGGCGCGCAACTTTAATGGAAGAAGTCGGCAAAGGACTAATTATTTTGCGCGGCGCGGGAACTCAAAATGATTATCGTGAGTTTCGTCAAGATAATAACTTTTGGTATTACACTGGAATAACCACCCCTAACGCAGTTTTGATTTTGGCTCCTGAAAGTGGCGAAGAGTTTTTGTTGGTGCCGCCAGTCGACCCGAGCTCCGAACGTTGGATGGGGGACTTGATTGATCCCGATGAAGCAAAGGAGTTAACAGGAATTAAGAAGTGCATGCCAACCGGTAAAAAGTCGCGCACGATTAATTATGACAATTTAGAGAAGAGCATTATTAAGTTGTTGGGGCGTTGCAAAGACAAAACAATTTATGTTCAAGAACAACCGGCTGAAAACTGGATGATGAGTCGCGATAATTTAATGTCGGCGGCGAAATCTTTAGTGCGCGATCCTTACGACCAACGCAAGACTCGTGAAGGTCAGTTTGCCGACAAGTTGCGCGAAAAGCACGAATGTAAAGTAAAGGACATCACAGTAAAGCTTGACGCGTTACGTGTAATGAAAACACCTGAAGAAGTTGCAGCGATGCGCCGTGCTTGTGAAGTTTCCGGAGTCGGACATGTCAACGCAATGCGCACAGCTCAGGCCGGTGAATATGAATGGCAAATTGCCGCGCGCATGACCGGCGATTTCTTAACTGAAGCAGGAATGGGTGCCGCCTACATGGCAATTGTTGGGTCAGGCGAAAACGCAACTGTTTTGCACTACACTGAAAATAAACGCAAGTTAGCATTGGGTGATGCCGTAATGATTGATTATGGCGCCGAATTTAATCACTACGTTGCTGACATTTCTCGGACATGGCCGGTTTCGGCAAAGTTCGATGATCGCCAACGCGAGGTTTACCAAGCAGTTTACGATGCACAAGAAGCCGCCTTCAAAGAGTGTAAGCCTGGTTCAAACTTATCGCGCGTTCATCAAGCCGCCTACAAAGTGTTATCCGATCGCGGATTTGGCGGCGACTTCTGGCATGGCACTTCGCACTGGTTAGGTATGGCGACTCACGATGTTGGAAATTTCCGTGCCAGCTTTGAGCCCGGTATGGCCTTTACAGTTGAACCAGGCGTTTACTTGCCTGGCGAAGAAATCGGCGTGCGCATTGAAGATGTGGTTGTAATTACTGAAGATGGGTACGACTTAATTTCAGATTCAATCCCACGTCACATCGATGAGATTGAAGCCTTGCGGGCGGCCGCTAATGGCCAATAGGTCAAAGTTAGACTTACTGCTGTGGTTGGGATTGCTGGGTATTGCTCAACAATTCCTACTGCCACTTTCGCACAGTTCTGCTTTTTCATCGGCGAGTGCCGGCGCGATAATTTTCGGCAATATTTTTGTCGGAATACTAATTTGGCTTTTCAGCCGCGCATTTCCAAAATCTTTGCGAAAATTATTTGCGCCGCTAAATAGGTTGGCTCAAGTTTTAGGCCGCTACCGAAAATTTGTCTGGCCGGTCGTTTTATTGTTCGTGCCAACTTGTGGAGTGTTTAGCTCAGGCCGCGAACTTAATTGGAACCTTGCACAAGATTTGGAAGCGCGGTCCAGTAAATCGACGGCAACTACTGTTTCCGCACGCCAACCCGACATTTACCTAGTTTCAATTGACACATTGCGTGCCGATGCAATTGCGGCCAGCGCTCCTTTTTTGCGCCAGCAACGCCAACAAAGTGTTTGGGCTGAATACGCACTCGCGTCAAGCAATCAAACCCTTCCGAGTCATGTCGGAATGTTGGCTGGAGTTAGTGCCGAAGTGCACGGACTCTTTTCTAATCGCGATCAAGTTCCGCCCGAACTGGTGACCTTGGCGCAAACATTAAGCGGTCGTGGCTACAACACTTGTGGAATAGTTAGCAACGGGCTACTGGCTGCGCCAAGTGGTTTAAATCGCGGCTTCGAATTATGGGATGACACCCGAGTTAGTTACGCCGGCGCCGCCAGACTTTTTGCCGACAAAGTAGGCAAGCAAAGTTTAGTAGGCGTGGTCGCAAACTGCTTTGGGCTTGAGCAACAGTTAATGCAAATTCTCTTGCCAGATATGTGGCAGTTGAAAATCGATTCTGCTGAAAGGGGCAGTGCCGCTTATGTGGTCGAACAAGCCGGCGAAGTAGTGACTGCGTTCAATAAAGAACAAGTTCCGCATTTTTTATTTTTACACATGATGGACACTCATGCCCCATATGTAATGCCTGACAATGTCCCAGAATTTCCAGACCAATACCAACTTGACGAACTTGGTCGTATCGACACCAATTGCTTAATGAAAATCCAAACTGATTTACAGTCAAAGGATGATGAGAAACGCAATCAAGCTAAACGCGCAGTGACTATTGCCAAGCGCGCTTATGCAAAAGAAGTTGGCCGTGTTGATCTAGCTCTTGCCGAATTAAACCGCAAAATAATCGCAAGCGGCCGCCCGTACCTAGTGCTGCTTACCTCTGACCACGGCGAACACTTTGCTGAACATGGATTGATGGAGCACGCCAACTCCATGTTCGAGCCACTGTTGCGCGTCCCATTTATGATGTGGGGCAGTCAAATAACTCCGCAAAAAATAACTCCGCCACACTTGTCGCAAATTAATGAAATATTATTAAATGGCGGACAAGTAAATCCCCCGCCAAAGCATCACCTAGCTTTTGGTGGAAATGAACTTGCCTATCGCAAAGGCGACTTGAAGTGGGTCGCAACTTTAGATGGTGAAAATTTAGTTCACAAAAATATTGTCGATCTATCCAAAGATAATGGCGAAATACGCGATTTGGGCGAAATTAGCAGCGAAGAGTTTAACTCTGAATTATTAGGCTTACTTAGTGGTATTCTTAAGCGTCGCGCCGCCGCTGCACAGTCAGGCTCCGCCATCGCGGCCGAGCAACAAGCCTTGCTCGACCTGTTGGGATACAAAGACTAACTAACCATTGAAACAAATACTTTCAGCTTGTGCCGGCGTCTTGATATTGGGAGTGCTTACCGCATTTCTCGGACTCCATTGGCGGCTCGACGTGCCAATGTATCGCGAAAAAATTGCGGTAATTATGGTCGGGCTGTTGATAGTGGCTGTCTTGGTTGGCATTGTTGCCAGGTTTTTTAAATTAAATTCTGCCACAACATATTTATTGGGGTTAGCAATTTCCCTTGCCGGAGCTGCCGGGCAAATGGGTCCAGCATTAATCGCTCTGCCGGGTCTCTGTGCGCTTGCGGTTAAGTTCGGGCGTAATTTAGAATTTCCACAAAGACCATTAAACGTAATGGGGATTTGTGCAATTTGTTTGCCAGTGTTGATGTGGTTTCAAACGCCAATAATGCATCCTCAGCAAGCCGAGGCAGCCAAGACACTTGAGTTAAATGGCAAGGCTTTAACTCAAGCCGATACAAATGTCTTGTTGGTTGTTGCAGATACTTTACGCGCCGACGCGATTAATAATCCCGATGTAATAATTCCCAACCTTCGCAAGTTACAAGCCCAAGGGTTTAGTGCTTTTAATTTATCCTCAAGTGCTAATCAGACCGTTCCAAGTCATCATTCTTTGATGTCCGGATTGACCGCCGAGCAAATTGGAATGCGTTCGAATCTTTCATCGAATCCGCAACGTGAAGTACTTATTGAAAAGTTTTCATTGAACACTCTCGCCAACAGAATGCATGAGGGTGGTCGCTTTTCTTTTGGGCTGGCGGCAAATCCACTTTTATCATTGAGTGAAAGGACCGACCAGGAAGGGCTTGGCCTTAGCGAGGGATTTCAACACTGGGATGGTTTAAGACGACCAGATGATTGGTATCAGTTCATGGGGTGGACGCTTAGGCACACATATCTTGGCTGGATTATCCGAGTCGGAGTGCACCCAAAATCCGCCAAACAATATGCTTCTAAGTCGATTAGACAGATCGCGCGGCGGCTTTTGTACCCCATTGAGGCCAAACTGTACCGTTATCATTTTGGCGAAGGCGAACTTGTTACTGGCCGCGCATTGGCTGGTTTGGCCGAGCTTGAAAAGGCTAATCGCTCTTGGTTCATGTTTTTAAATTACATGGACGTTCACGCGCCGTATCTTCCAAGTAAAGATGGAGTTGATCCCTATAAGGAATTTGCCCTGCGCGAGGATTTACGCGAGACGATTGCTGATGGGAACCCAGACCAAGCAATTTCCCAGCAGTTGGAAGCTTTATATCTGCACGAACTTGAAGAACTTGATGCGCAAGTTGGTAAATTACTAACGGCCATTGAAAATTCTAAGCGGCCGACTTTGGTGATTTTCACATCTGACCATGGAGAGATGTTTGGTGAGCACGACCAAGTTGAGCACGGTTCATCGCTCTTCAATAATGAACTTCAGGTGCCACTAATTATGGCTGGGCCAGGGGTCCCCAAGAACACTAGCCACTCCTTTAGCTGCGAGATGGCTGACTTAGCATTTACGATTGCTGAGTTGGCAAATATTAGTACAGATGGCTTGCCAGGCGCTTCGATTCTTGACCAGCAAGCCGACCGCTGGGCTTTGTCGTATATGTTGGGTGGCTGCTCCCTGCGCCACGGAATGCTAAAGGGAATTTATCACTTGGACGATTCGCAAAGTCCGCCAAGTGCTGAGCTGATAGGATTTTTTGATTTATCTAAGGATCCCGCCGAGCAAAATGACCTTTCTGATGAAGACCCCGAGTTGCTCCAGAGATTTACCAATGAGTTGGCGCGGCGCTTAAAGAATGACACCGCTCATTTAATGGGAGGGCGAGAATTAACTTGGAACGAGCGCCGACTTCTTGAACGGATGGGCTATTTAAACGCGACGGACGAGCACGAGTAAAATCAGTCGGTGAGTTCGCAGAAGGAAACCTCGATTAGTAAAGAAAGTGTAACTACCAAGCCCGCATGGAAATGTGGCTTGGGGTTAATCATTTTGGTGTTTGCCGCCTTCTTCTCGTCAATAAACAATGGCTGGATTTGGGATGACAACGATTATGTCACGCAAAATGAAATTCTCACCGAAGAAGGCGGTATGGCAAAAATGTGGAGCGAACGCGACTCCTTGCCGCAGTGGTATCCACTTGTGCACACCACCTTCCGTATGGAAGTGCAATCCTTTGGCACTGACTCCGAGGGAAATTTGCGCCCCAGCTTTTTTCACTTTAATAATGTTTTATTGCATGCTTTATGCGCGGTAGTGTTGTGGCGATTATTGCGCCGCTTGGGAATAGGTGGTGCATGGTTTATCGCCGCGCTGTGGGCGTTGCATCCGATTAATGTTGAATCGGTGGCCTGGGTTACTGAACGAAAAAACGTTTTGTCTTTGTTGATGGCGCTTGGTTCGGCGCATGCCTTCTTTGGATGGTTAGATAAAGGTAAAGCAAAAACTTTGCTGATATCGATGGGGTTATTTGCTGCCGCACTTCTTTCTAAGACCGTGGTCGCCTCCTTGCCCGCGGTAATTATGTTGTTGATGTGGTGGCGGGAAAAACCACTCAAGATTAAGACAGTGACGCCACTGCTAGCGATGCTGGCGGTTGGCGGAATGATGGGTTGGCAAACGGCGCTCGATGAAGTCGCCCATGTTGGAGCTCAAGGCCAACAATGGGATTTTAGTTTTGTCGAACGTACTTTAATTGCTGCACGAATTCTTTGGTTCTACGCTGGAAAATTAGTTTTCCCCTATCCTTTAACTTTCATCTATGAGCGTTGGGAAATTGACGCGTCATCCGGATTCCAATGGCTATTCCCAATAGCTGTTGTCGCATTAATTGCTACCTGTATTTGGCTGTGGAAGAAACGAAATATGCGTGGGCCGTTAACCGCGGTTTTATGTTTTGGCGGAGTGCTATTTCCCGCGCTAGGTTATTTAAATGTTTATCCGCATCAATATTCCTTCGTTGCCGATCACTTTCAACATCATGCGGCTCCGGCTTTGATTGTCTTGTTTGGAATCGGTTTAATGCAGCTTATTAAAAACCCAAAATTGTGGGCGGTTCCCTTGGTGCTGTTGGGCGGTTTGAGCTTTATGCAGGGCCACGTCTATGAAGATGAGGAAACTCTGTGGTTGGATGTTTCAGCAAAAAATCCAACGGCATCGATAGCCCATAACAATTTGGCAATTATTTACCACGGGCGAAATCAAATAACTGAGGCCAAAGAACGCTTCGCTTTAGCGATTAAGCACAACTCATTTAATGTCCAGGCGATGAATAACCTTGGACAACTTTTGCTCCACGAAGGAAAATTAGAAGAAGCTCGCCCTCTCCTCGAGCGAGCAATCGAAACAATGCCGGTGTATGTGAAGCCTTATGTGAATTTAGGGGATTACTGGCGTCAGCGTGGCCAAAAAGAACGCAGCGTTGAATACATCAAGAAGGCGCTCGAATATTATGAGTCGGCCAATGAATTAAATCAGGGTGGGGCAATTCCATTTGTCGCCTTAACTGCTGCGCGGCTTCATGCCGCCGTTGGTGATCACGCCAAGGCGATTAGTAACTTGGAATATGCAATCCGCGGTAGGTCCACTAAAGTAGATGCAACTGTGCAATTAATGTGGATGCTCTCAAGCCACCCCGACCGCAAAGTACGCGACGGTCAGCGTGCCTTACAGTTAGGTAATTCCTTGCGCGGCAAGGTTGAAAGTGCCCAATACTTTGACGCCCTCGCCGCCGCCTTTGCCGAAAGCGGCAACTTTGAAGATGCGGTAAATGCCGCCAAACAGGCAACATTCCGCGCAATGCAGGCCAACCAAGATAAATTATCCGGTGAGATAAAACGCCGCTTGGATGGTTATAAAGCCAAGCAGCCAGCGCGCACTAAGGCCGGTCTATTGGGCGGTTAAGCTGGTGGGTCGAGGCGTTCCTGTAGTAAGCCAAAGCGCAAGTTCTCGGTTGCATTTTCAATTGCTGAGCGCAAGGCGTATTGCGAAGTAACAATTGTTACAAGTTTTTTGCCACGAGTAACCGCAGTGTATAAAAGATTGCGGCGCAACATCATGTAGTGCGAGTTGGCTAGCACGATAACTACTGCCGGCGCCTCAGAGCCTTGAGATCGGTGAACAGTTACACACCAGGCGCGCATTAAATCGTTTAACTCGTCTGCGGAGTATTCAAGAATTCTTCCATCAACATCAATACTTACTCCATCGTTGCAAGCGTCAACGACGATTCCGGTGTCGCCGTTAAAAACTTCGCGATCGTAATCATTGCGAACTATCATTACCTTGTCACCGACCGACAAATCTTCATTTTCAACATCAGCGTCAGGGTTGAGGCGTTTAGCTAAGCGTTGGTTAATCGCGTTAACTCCGAGTGGCCCTTTGTACATTGGCGACAAAACTAAAATGTCGCGGCGCGGATCCAAACCGTATTTTTCTGGAATGCGTTCGCACACAACTTTTTCAACCATGGCCGCGGCATCATCAGGGTCGTCGCGATAGGTTGCAAAAAAATCACCGCCGGTGCCGGTCATGGTGTGGGGGACTTCATTTTCAAGAATTGCGTGAGCAGCGGCACTAATACCAGAACCACTTTCTTGGCGATGTATATGCGCTAAGCGCACAGTTGGAATCGTTTGCGAGGCGACTAAGTCGCGCAAAACTGAACCAGGCCCTACCGACGGCAGTTGGTCGGCATCGCCAACCAACAAAAGTCGGCAGCCATTTGGAATAGCGCGCAACAAAGCGTGCGCCAGCGAAATGTCCATCATTGAAACTTCATCAATAATGACCATGCTGGCCTCGATAGGTTCATCTTCATTGTGGCGAAAGTCGCCCGTGTGTGGGTCGAAGCCAAGTAAGCGATGCAAAGTTGATGCATCTCTTCCGGTTGCTTCTTGAAGTCGCTTGGCGGCACGTCCAGTTGGACTGGCTAATAAAATTTCACCGCCACAACTACTTTCGACGATGTCGAGTAGTAAACGTAACGTAGTAGTTTTGCCGGTGCCAGGTCCGCCAGTAATAACAGCAAGCGGTTGTTCGATGGCACATTCAATTGCTTTACGCTGACTGTCATCGGGTTGATATTGCGCGCGGCTGATTGCGTTTTCTATTTGTGCTGGCACAGCTAATGGCGTTGAAGTTTGTTGACATAATCGCAACAAATTATTGGCGAGTCCATTTTCATCTTGCCATAAGCCGGACAAAAACCACCACACATCATTGTGACCTTTTTCTTCAACTAAACGACCAGCTTTTATTAAGTCGGCCGCGGCGGTGGCGACAGTTGTTTCCGCTAAACCTAAAGCTTCTAATTGACTCCAAAGTTCGTCGCGTTTTTTACAGCAATGACCTTCGCGCCCGGCCTCCTTTAAGAGGTGGCGAATAATTCCGCGGGCGCGCTCCAGTGAATCTTTTGGTAAGCCTAATTGTTGGGCGATGCGTTCGGCCGTCTGAAATCCGACGCCGCGTAGATGGTCGATTAATCCCCACGGATCACTTCGCACCTGGTCGATGGCGCCGGCTTCCCATTTCTCATAAACGGTACGGCTTTGGCTGGCATTTAATCCGAATCCGCGAAGCTCAGCCATGACTCGGTGCTTGTCGCGCCCTTCTTGAAAATGTCCAGCGATTGATTCGGCGCGTTTTGCCCCAATGCCCGGAACCTTGCGCAGCTCACAAGCACCGGCTTCCAGGGCTTCGAGGGTGCGGTCGCCAAAAGTCTCGACAATTCGCTTGGCGGTTTCTTCGCCGATTCCCGGGAAAATACCCGATCCGAGGTATTTCTGCAGCCCTTCTCCGGTGGTGGGAGTAGCGCGCTCGGACCACTCGGCCTTGAATTGTTGGCCGAATTTCGGGTGGGTTGTCCAATGACCGTGGAGCCGTAAATAGGCTCCATCTTCTAGTCCATCAAGTCCGCCGGCGGCGGTGTGGGCTCCATCGTCATTCCGCAGCACCACCACCGCAAAATTGCCATCGTCGGAGGAAAAAATGACCCTTTCCAGCACCCCTTCGAGTGTTTCGTGGTGTTTTTCCTCAGAATTTTGATTTGTCATGTTTACGGGGGTGGACGAGTTTACTCGGTTGAGGTAGACTATCCGACCCTACTGGAGCATCCAGCATGATAAAAGTTCAAGTTCGCCCTAACGAGTCCCTTGAAGCCGCAATTCGCCGCTTCAAGCGCCAGTGCAATTACTCTGGCATTTTCAAGATTGTAAAAGCTAAGTCTCATTACGAGAAGCCCAAGACAACTCGCTTCCTAGCTAAGATCGAGCGGAAGCGCACCATCAAACGCGCTGAGCGTATGCGTCGTCGCGCCCGTTTCTAAAGAGAACTGAGAATTGATGGGGCTCAACTTTGGGCCACAGTTAAGCCTCGTCGCAATCGCGCCGGGGCTTTCTTTTTTTGATAACCTGTGACCCAACGGATTGGGTCAATGTCCAAATGGCAAGACCAAAACATCCACGCAAAAAACGCCGCGGGCAACGAGACTTATCTCTGCCCTTTGTGGAGCATATTTACGATGTCGGAGATCCCGAACACGGTATGCGCCTAGATGCTTTTATCGCCGCACGGGTTAAGTGGCGTTCGCGCGAAGGCAGTCGTCACTTTTTCACTGACGACTTGGTGTCGGTGCGGCCAGGTAAAGATCCTCAACAAGCCCAAGTGGGTGCGATTCGCCGTGGACTGAAATTGCGTCTTGGTCAAGAAGTGGTGCTCACAACTCCCGCCCCGCAACCGCCGGCTGATGCGCCGAATCCCTCCGAAGAGGCCGAGGGATTGGAATGTGTTTATGAGGATGACTACATTGTGGTCGTTAACAAACCACCGGGAATAAGTGTTCACCCATCTAAAGGACATTTGACTGGGTCACTTATACATTTAGTTCACGAGCGTCATCGGCGGCTTTATCCAAATGCTGCAGAAGTACCGACCTTGTGCCACCGGCTGGACCGCGAAACTTCGGGAGTAATGTTGTGCGCCAAGGATCAGCTCTCGCGCACGCGTATCGGTCGCCAATTCGAAGCGCGCACAGTGCAAAAAACCTATCTCGCTTTAGTCGAAGGAGAAATTACTGAAAAGTCTGGAACCATCGACTTGCCGATTGGAAAGGCTTTGGGCTCTGAAGTAAATTTGCGCATGGGAATTCGTCAAGATGGCGCAGGCTTGGAATCTTTAACTGAGTGGAGTATTGTGCAACGAGTTAAGGGTCAGCGAACTTTGGTTGAACTTAAACCGAAAACAGGTCGCACTCATCAATTGCGCGTACACCTGGAAGCGATTGGCCACTCAATTGTCGGCGACAAAATTTATTTGGGCGGTGATGCTGTTTTTATCAAGCACGTTTCTGAAGGACTTGATACAGAAGATTTACTTGCATTAGGATTGCCGCGCCAAGCCTTGCATGCCTGGAAATTACAAATCGATCATCCCATGACGGGTGAACGTCTTTGTCTTGAGGCGCCTCTCTATCAAGACATTGCAGATTTAATTTGAAGTTAAGCGAGTAAATGCAGGGTGCTGGCGGCCAGCAAAAGTCCCTTGCGTTTTCCGCCGAGCGGCGCGTGAATAATTTGGCTGTTATCTTCGACTATTGTGACTGTCGAATCATAATCCAAAAAACACGTGGCCACCCAACCACTTAAGTGTTCGGCATAAACGCGCACCAGCGACCAAGTGTCCAACTCCGATTCGGAGTCGTTGGGGCAGTCGAATTCGAGTGCGCAACACGGGCGAAATCCGCGTTTATGCAATTCGGTCAAGGCCGCCTTGGGCGCGGTGTTTTGTGAGCGTAGACGCACCGTAATATTGCGTGGTTGCGAATCCCAGTCGGCATTTCCAAAGCAATGTTCCACGTCTAAGCCATCTTGCTGAATTGAGCCAGCAAGTGCGGTATGGCTAATGTCCATCAGTAATCCTCCAAGTCGTCGCTCGTCAAGCGGATAGTCGGTGAGAAGTGTGGCGAAATGCTTCATGTTCATGGACAATAATAGAGTCATGAGCCCGCGCGACATACCCGCCCATCCACCTGAAAGATTAGAGCTTGACGGTCCAGCTGGAAAGTTGGCCGCTACCTTGGAAGTTCCACTCAACGTGAAATTACGCGGAGTCGTATTGCTGTTGCACCCTCACCCCGAACACGGAGGGACGCGCAAAAATAACGTAGTTCGTTACGGTGCTTTGGGGGCTTTGGCGGCCGGGTGTGCCGCTTTGCGCATCGACTTTCGTGGCGCCGGTGATTCGCAAGGTGAATATGACAATGGGGTCGGTGAAATCGACGATGCTGCCAGCGCATTTGCCTGGCTCCGCGGACGCTTCCCGCGCCTGCCAATTATTGTCTGGGGATTTAGTTTTGGCTCGCGTGTCGGCCTAGAATTTTGTTCGCAACTTATTTCCCAATCCAGCAAAAATGCACCACCAGCGGCAGGATATTTAGCCATCGCCTGGCCGAGTAATTTTTATTCGTGGCCCGAAATTGAACATTGGCCAAGCCAGATGGCATTCATTGCTGGCGACCAAGATGACTTCGTTGATTTCACCAAGATGAATCCAGTTGGCGAGCATAATGCTTCTTTAAAAATTGTTAAAGGGGCCGACCACTTTTTTAATGGAATGCTTTCCGAAGTGCAAAATTTTACTTCACATAAAATAGAAGAATGGCTGAATTGAAAAGTATAAAAATTCGTCCGCAACAAATCGGTGACACCAAAGTGCAGAAATGAAAAATGGCCCGACAGAATCTGCCGAGCCACCCCCTGTATTTTCGGTTCGCTGTGGTTGTGACCACACCCCTTGCGGGGTTTGAACACTTGACTAGTAGCAATTAGCGTGCCAAGACCCAAATACCGAAGTTGCCCTTTGGGGTGCGATTTCGCCCAATAAGCCTCGTTCCTGAGCGAATGCGCCCATGAGCGGCTTTAGAATATGCAAATGAACGATTCATGCCCCCGCGAGCCGGCAATCCGCACCACCCTCATGCCCAAGGACACCAACGCCGCCGGCACAATTTTCGGTGGAGTTATTTTGTCGCATATTGACCTTGCGGCAGTTGTTGAAGCGCACAAGATTAACCCTGCTCATCGTTACGTTACGGTAGCAATGGATAAGGTGGTTTTTCACGAACCGGTATTTGTCGGAGATCAGGTGTCCTTTTACACCAGTTTGGTAAGAGTTGGCTCAACTTCGGTGACCGCCAGAGTTGAAGTTATGGTGCGGCGCCGCTCCGACCCTACTCGCGATGAAATAAGAGTGACCGAGGCCGAGGTGGTCTACGTGGCGATTGACGAAAACCGCCGCCCGGTAAAGGTTCGCTAAGACTGGGCCGCGTATTTGACCCATTACTTGGGGTCAGAGTCCCAGCGTCAATTAGTAATTTTCAACGTCGAATCCGGCCGCTCGCACCGAATCGGCGATCGCTTCCAGTTCCTCGGTGCTGAGACCAGTTGCTTGGGCGGCTTCGGCTGGTGGTCGGTCGAGCGAATAAAGCTCTACTCGAACAATTCGCTCGCGTAATTTGTCGAGTTGTTCAAGCCACGCGTTAATTTCCGCGGTGGTGGAATTGTTGCCGTTGGGTGAACGCATGAACAATGCTTGAACTACAAATCGATCAATACGCTTTAGGCCATTTAAGACGCGCTCAAAACCTGAAGCAGGAACTTGGTTCATTGCGGCAAAGCATTCGGCGCTTCCCCATTCCAATTTCATCGCCGGTTCGTCATAGCATTCATTTATCGCCGTAACAACGTCATCGCGATTTAAGTGCATGGAGTTACACAGCAAGCCGATGGTGGCGCCGGGGAAATGCTGGTCGCGCGCACGCGCCAGCCCACGGCCTAACTCTAAGAAATCTGGATGCAAACTTGGTTCGCCATTTCCTGCTACGGTAATTCGGTCGGGCACATCGTTGGCCCCTGCCAAGCGTGCAAATTCGCGCTCAAAGGCATCAAGCAAATCTTCTAAGGAAGGTAATTCGGCGCGCCCTGCGACATCTTGTGCTTTGGTAAACCCATACTGACAATAAAGGCAATCTAATGAACACAATTTGCGGTCAATTGGCAGTGGGTTGACACCCAAGCTGCGGCCGTAGCGGCGCGAATTTATCGGGCCGTAAAGCCAGCCGTCTTGCAGGGGGATTGGCATGTTCCTAATAGAATAGCGAACTCATGGCACGCCGCACTACCCGCACAGTTCGCATTGGAGATTTGGAACTTGGTTCCGCGCATCCGATTTGGGTGCAATCAATGACCTCGTCAAGCACCGACGATGTGGCGGCGACAGTTGCGCAAATTGAATCTTTGTTAGAGGTTGGTTGCGAAATGATTCGCGTTACGGTCAACAATGACGCCGCCGCCGATGCTCTATCGGAAATTCGCAAGCATTGTCCAGTTCCATTAATTGCCGATATCCATTTCACTCATCGTTTGGCATTGCGTTCAATTGATGCCGGCGTTGACAAGGTTCGCTTAAACCCCGGCAACATCGGTTCGCTCGATCGCGTCCGTGAAGTGGTAAAAGCCGCTGGCGCAGCAAATGTCGCGTTGCGAATTGGAGTTAACTCCGGCTCTGTCGAAAAAGATTTGTTAGAGAAGTACGGGTTTCCTTGCGCTGAAGCAATGGTTGAATCAGCCCTGCGTCATTGTGCCACCGTCGAAGACATGGGCTTTAGTAACTTCGTAGTTTCATTAAAGTCAACCGACACTCAAACAGTTTTAAAAGCTAATCGCATATTCGCCGAACAAACTGATATTCCTTTGCACCTTGGAGTTACCGAAGCCGGCCGTCCCGGTTATGGCTCATTGAAATCGGCCGCCGGCTTGGGCGCATTATTACTCGATGGCATTGGCGACACTATTCGAGTTTCTTTAACCGGCGATCCCGCGGTTGAAATTCCGGTAGCCTTCGACATTTTAAAAGCGACCGGTGCTAGGGTGACCAGTCCCGAATTAATCGCCTGTCCAACTTGCGGTCGCATTGAAATCGATCTCGATGAATTGATGGATGAGCTGGAGGCGCGCCTTGACGGAGAAAAGATTCCAGTAAAAATTGCCGTGCTAGGTTGCGTGGTGAATGGTCCTGGCGAGGCCCAAGAAGCCGACATTGGAATTGCCGGCGGTGGCGGTAAAGGAATTTTATACCGCAATGGAGTGCAAGTACGCGTAGTTCCTGAAGAACAGATGGTCGATGCACTTCTCGAAGAAATCGCCATCTTCAAAACTGAAGGTGGGAGCAAAGAAATAGATGTTTAAATTCTTAATAATGTTTGCGGTGGTGATTGCTTCACCAACACTGCCCGCTCAAGATGACCGCCCCGATGTGGTGGTGGTCATAATCGACACCTTGCGTCCAGACCATTTAGGTTTTTACGGCTATCCAACTGAGACCGCACCCTTTCTTGCCAAGATGGCAAAAGACTCCGCGGTGTTTGACCGAGCCTTTTCCACGTCATCATGGACTGCGCCAGCGGTTGCTTCAGTTTTTACCGGACTCTATCCAACAGACCATGGAATCATCGAAGGCTTTATGGCGTTCAAGCGCCGCGAACAACGCGGTACCGATGCCGAGGTCTTGCCGTTGAATAAGTTACCAGACGAAGTGCAGACGATTGCTGAACACTTTAAAAACGCTGGTTATAAAACTTTTGGAATTGCGACTAATTTAAATGTCGGCCCGGAAATCGGATTCAATCGCGCCTTCGATAAGTGGCATTTGTTTCGCAAAGACGAAGCCGCAAAGCTCGCAGGAAAATTAGCTGAATGGGATGAGGAATTAGATTCTGATGGTCCAAATTTTGTTTATTTGCATTTCATGGACCCGCACAAACCTTACAACAAACGCGAGCCATGGTATGAAAAGCAAAGTCAAAAAATGGCTGACAGTGCCGCGCGTTACGATAGTGAGATAAGTTACTTAGATCAGCAATTGCAGGCGATTCTAGAAAAGTACGGCTGGCATGAAAACGGTGCGTTGGCGGTTTTAAGTGACCACGGCGAAGAGTTCGGAGACCATGGTGGCGAAGGCCATGAGTTTCAATTGCACTCCGAATTAAACCGCGTGCTAATGATGATTCGCCCAATCAATAAGTTGCAAAAGCCGCGCACAATTGCGGCCAACGTAAGCATCGTCGATTTGTTGCCAACGCTGCTGGCGGACTCGGCCATCGAAGTCCCCTCCGGACTAGACGGGCAAAGCTTGTTGTCCCTGATGAATGATCAACCATATGCTGAGATGGGTTTTCAGAACCGCACCATTTTTGCACATCGCATTCAGCTTGTTCCAAAAATCCAACATAAGTGGTCGGCAGTTAAGGGTCGTTGGAAATTAATTCAAGGCCCTGACGGTGACCAACTTTTTGATTTGCATGACGACATTGGGGAACGCAACAACTTGCTTGCCGATAAGCCAGTGATAGTAAAACTCTTACGCGAAGAGTTGGCCAAGTTTAGAGAACGAGGTTTCCGCTCAGTTGAAAAGGTTAAGGTCGATGCTGACGCATCTTTAATTGAAGCCTTATCAGATTTGGGTTACTACGAGGAAGAAGAGGAGGAATAAAAAAAGGTGGTTCGGAAAAACCGAACCACCTTTGATGAGCTTAGGCAGAGTTTAGCGCTTAAGCTTAATTTCTTCTTCGTTAAGGCTCATGTTGCGCCAGCGAAGAGCCAGTGCCTCTAGGTAGCCTGGGTCACTTGGGTCGGGAACGATGACTGCACGTCCAGAAGCATCAAGCGCGCGCACAACAATTACTGCGCGGTCTTCTGTCCAATCAAATTGAACCGACATGGTGCTGTTAACTTGGGCGTTGTTACTGCTAGTTGTAGCAATAGGGTTTAACCAATCAATGGTGCCAGATGTTTTACCTGCGTAGACGTGGTATTCCAGTTGCCCAGTAGTATCGCCACTAAGCGGAGTACTTTCAGGGTCACTAGCGTGGAAGAAAGTAACTTCAATGGTGTCGTGATCAACCCAGTCACCAAAGTACTTTCCAGCGTTTTGAATTAAGCTGAACTCAAATACTGGTGGAGTTTCATCATCGATTTCAATAGCACCTTCAGCAACCCAATCACTTAATGGTTGGCGCATTGCTTGAATGCTTCCGGCCACTCCGTAGTAGTTTCCGTGCACTAATGGTTGGTTTACAAAACGGAAGATGAACTCTGCCCAAGTTGCATCGCCATCGTAAGGAACAATGAAGCTGTCTGGATCTTGTTGTGTTCCAGTTCCAATCATTAGTCCTTGGTAAGTTGAAAGATCCAAGTCGTCACCTGTTGAGTGACAAGTTAAGCAGTTAGTGCCGTTGGCGAGAACGTCTTCGGTTAACCAAAGTGGGGCAACGTCATTGGTGTAGCTAGCAACTCCGGCGGCGAACTCAGAAGGAGTGCGGGCGCTGGTGACTTTGTTGTTTGAAGTTACACGGCCTTCGGTATCGACTGCTTCAACTCGATAGTAAGCAGTTTGGAAAGCATTAAGGTCAGTATCGACTAGCGAGGTAACTCCGGGAGGGGTCTCGCCAATGAATACTCCACCGCCTAGTAGTTCGCCGGCTAAATCAAGTTCGAGCGAGCGGTAAACGCGGTACTTCATAGAAGCGCTGGACGATTGAGTTGCGCCAACTGCGTCAGGCCAAGAAATAAGTGCTTTCGTGTTGGAGATGGCTGAGGCCGAATCGACTCCGTCGAATCCGGGGCCAACATTGTTGCCACTATTGGCACCAGCACTGGTTGTGTCAGCTGAGACACCAAGGCAAGCGGGTAGAAGGGCGGCAAGGCCCAAGGCGAGGACAGTTTTTGAGGTTGTTTGGAACATCGGGGAAATTTCAGGGAATCGGCAGGTTGTATTAGCTCCCTGAGTAGTCAAGGATACCTCAAGATAGCTGGCTTAGTGGGCTTTTTAAGAAAGAAGGGAAAACTGCAAAAATATTTAGGATAGGGTAGAATCCGGGCCGATTCGTGTCTGAAGCCGCACTCCCATCATCCTTCCTGCCTTTTGCCGCCTTGCTTGCTAGCGAGGATGGCGAATTGCTGCAACTCGATAAACCACTGTGGCTTACGCGCGCCCCAGCACGTCTTGATGTGCTCGGAACTGGCTCGGAAGCGCCCGGCACAGCCTCAATGACGGTGCCTCTGGCCCGCTCGGTTTACACCGCGATTCAGAATCGTGAGGACCGCAAGATTAGAATTCGGGTACTTTTGCCAGAATCTTGGGGTGGAAGTCGTATCTGGGAGGGGTGTATTGAAGATATTTACACCAAAAAAGGACCGCCCCGCAGTATGGCGGTTTTGCGTCAGACCTTCTCAGAGCCTGAAGATTTGTGGATGATGCGTATTTTGGCGGTCATGATTGGCCTGCGCCGCACCCGCCAACTGAACACCCCTAAAGTGGGCTTTGATATTGTAATTTGGAGCCGCGTCCCAGAGGGACTTGGCTTCGGCGAGCGCGCCGCCTTTGGCGTTTCGCTTGGGCTTGCGCTCAAAGGTTCGACTGGGCTTGCGAAAAAGCGCGTCGATGGAGTGTTGGTTTCAAAAGCAATCAATATGGGTTACAAGGAAGTCCTTGATGAGGACGTGCCACTAACCGATTGCTTAACCAGTGCGCTTGGTCGCGCCGACTGTGCACTTTACATTGAGCATGGTGCTGATTTGACCATGCAATGGATCCCAATTCCACAGCAATGCTCAATTGCTGCAATTGAACTTGGATACGGCGATTTGAAAACTCCCGAAGAGCGCGCTCAACCAGCGATTACTGCGCGAATGGCGCTCGCTCACTTAAACGATGCGATGAAGGCCGCCAAGGAACAAGAGTTTGGTTCTTGGGGTCAAATTACCGCTGAGGATTTTGAAGGCGGTATGCGTGACCACGTCCCGCCAAGCCAAAAGGGTAAAGATTGGATTGAAGCTTTCGGTAAGCGTGGCGACTACAAGCATTTAGTCGAACACATTGATCCAAAGAAAGCTTACCGCTTGCGCGCATCGGCTGAACACGAGTGCCGCGAAAGCGATCGCTCGCGGCAACTCGTTTCTAATATGAGCGAGTACGGCCGCACCATGCGCGAAGCCTACTTAGCTGAAATGGGTCGCTGCTTAAATGGTGGCCAGCGTTCTCTGATGGAGAAGTGCAAGATTACCCATCCGGTTGCCGACGAATTTGTGAAGCGTTTTAAAGATGCCGGCCGCAAGGGCGGAATGTTTGGCGCACGCATTACCTTAAATGGTGGCACATCGGTATTGGCTGCAGCAGTTCACCAAAATGCGCGTAATGACTTACGTGAATTGGCGATCGATTTCTGTGAAGGCCGAGATGATTGCGGCGACGGCTTGGTCGTTGTTGGAAGTGATGACGGCGGAGTTCTGATGAGCTGGTGGGAAGGTGTTGTTCACCCTCGCGACGAAGCTGAGAAAGAAAAAGGCGAGGTCAAGGCGGCATCAGCAGTTAAGCAGTAAACTGGTGCGGTGTTCCCGCCCCTAAAACATCCCCTCCTAATCTGCTTTTTAAGTTTGTCGGCCTGCCAATCGGCAGTGTTGGACAATGAATCGCGCGCGCGACTGCATGGGATTCCCAATCGGCATTACGACGCTTTGGATTATGAAGTGATGCTGCAAATTAACCCGCACACGGGGCAGTTGTTAGGGCAATCTAAAATGACGTTTGAGGTAACTCAAGCAGTGGAACATTTAGTTTTGGATGCGGAAACATCGGTCTTAGCGGTGCAGACTTCATTTCCAATAAGTAGTTGGGACATTGATGATGGAGAACTGACTTTATATATGTCCACGCCGCTAAAACAAGGGCGTAAAGGCTGGGTTGCGGTTAAGTATTCGATTGAGCCAGGTCGGGGATTTTATGCGAATTTTGCCGATGACATTCCCGCTAAGCATGTGTTCACTCAAGGTGAATGTAATGATGCGCGTTATTGGATTCCTTGTAACGACCAGCCGAGCGACCGCGCGACCTATAGTGTTAGCGCGATTATTCCACCGCACTGGGAATCAGTATCCGGCGGAGATTTAATTGAAGAGCGTTTAATCGACCGAAACCGCAAGTTGGTTAAGTGGCAAATGCTTGATGAAGTGCCACCGTATCTGTTTAGTTTTGTGGCCGGTGAATTTGTGAAAATAACTTCGCCACATGCAAGTCGCAGTTTAGATAGTTCGGAAATTTATTTTGTTGTCGAAGCTGGTGATGCAGATCAAGCTCAGGTGGCCTTGTCCAGGACCGCTGATGCGATTGATTTCATGGAGGCCTATACGCAAGTTAAGTATCCATTTTCCAAGTACTCCCAAGCGGCCGTTCGCGGCTTTCCATATGGAGCAATGGAAAATGCTAGCGCCACGACGATGAATCGCTCCTTAATTATTGCCGACCAAACGCAACGTCCCGCCTGGCCAACAGTCGTTCATGAGTTGGCGCATCAATGGTTTGGTGACATTGTTACCTGCGAGGAATGGCCCCACGCTTGGTTGAATGAAGGGTTTGCGACCTACTTCACCGCCCTTTATCGTGAAGCGCGTTTTGGCCAAGATGATTTTTTGTATCACTATGGGCAAACATTGGACGGCTACTTGAACGCCTGTCGCGGCCCCAAACTGCGGGCTTTGGTTAAACATAGTTATAAAGAACCAATGGATTTATTTTTTGACGGAACAATTTATCCCGGCGGCGCATCGCGTTTACATTTGTTGCGCGGCTGGTATGGTGAGAAAACTTTTAAAGCTGCGATCACTCGCTACTTAAATGACAATTATTTTTCGGCAGTTAATAGTGACGATTTGAAGCGCGCATTTTCTGACGTGGATTGCGAAGGCTTGGAAAGTTTTTTCCGCCAGTGGGTTTATTCAGTTGGCTACCCAGAGCTCAAACTTGAGTGGAGTCAAAGTCGTGGTGAGTTGAAGATTGATGTGACTCAAGTGCAAGTCGCCCAAAATCCGAAAAGTGATCCAGATAGTTTAAGTCGTAGTTCTGTATGGGCATTTAAGTTTCCCTTGGACATCCGTTATAAGTTGGTGGGCGGTCAAATAAAGCAACAACGAGTTTGGGTGTCCAGGCGGCAACAAAGTTTTAGTCTTGCTGAACAGCAAGCGGTTGATTGGCTCAGTTTCGACCCCGAAGCATTTATTCCTGCGCGCATCGAGGTACTTGAGCCGCTGGAAAAAACCATGGCACGTTTACTTGACAGCAACAGTGTGCGCGACCAAGTTTTGGCCGTGCGTAAATTGAGTGAACAGGCGCATGGCCAACTTGATTTACAAAAGTTATTAGAGATTGCCGAGGACGATAAGCGTTACGAAATGTTGCGCGTTGAGGTCTTGCGCTTAATCCGTAAGCAAGACCGCAATTGGTTGTTTAAGCATTCGCGCGCGAATCCACCGAGCGAAGCTTGGCTTGAATCGTTGCCAGCCGCAGTCGCACGCGAGTGGCGGGCGGCTATTGTTCATAGTTAAGTATTCCGTCGACCCATTCCGCGGTCACGATACTGGCTGGACCAGCGAATACCACCATTAATATGCCGGGGTCGCCGGCTTGAATAAAGGTGTATTCTTTGCGGCCATCTTCGTACTCGGATTCAGCAAGCTCGGCCGCTTCCCCGTGATATTCAATTTCAATCCTTCCAAGAAAAGTGGCCTCTTCGCCTTGTGTGCGATTTTTTTCGAAACCAGCCAGAACGTTGTTCTTGTCAACTTCACCTTTTGCATCCCAAATAACCATAATGATTGGCGATGTTGGTTCAGCGCCATCTTCAGTCGCCCAGGCAATTTTGCTGTCATCGGTGGCAAAGGCCTGCTGATAGGCAAAGTCTTCAGGAAGGTTGAGGTCGATTACTTGTTCGGCGATAATCGCCGCCTCGGCGGGGTCCAAAGTAAGGTGATCAGTAATAAATCCTTTCAGCCACCAAATCCCAATTGCACCAACAAGCGCAAAGCCAAGGCATCCGGTAGCACCCCAAAATCCACAACCGCGCGGATGTTTTGAATCTAGAGTATCAAGGGACATTTCGAGGTCACTCATGACCCTATTCTAGATGTGCGCCGCTATCCTGGGTTGCATGAGTGACGAGCAAGACCTGTTTGCGTGGGTGGATCGAACTTGGGAGCAAGAATTGGTTCCAGAGTTAGTTGAGTACATTAAAATTCCGGCGTTGTCGCCGTTATTTGATAAAGAGTGGCAGCAAACTGGTCATTTAGAAAAGGCGGTTGAGCACATTTTTAATTGGTGCGCAAAACGAAAAATTGCCGGAATGCAACTTGAAGTTGTGTGTTTAGAAAACCGCACTCCGTTAATCTTTATTGAAGTGCCAGCCTTTGGTGAAGTGCAAAATGATGAAGTGGGCACGGTGTTGATGTATGGACATTTAGATAAGCAACCGGAAATGTCTGGCTGGCGCGAAGACCTTGGACCATGGCAGCCGAAAATTGAAAACGATCGTTTGTATGGGCGCGGCGGCGCTGACGATGGTTATGCCGCATATGCATCATTGACTGCGATTGAGGCCGCCCAGAAATTTGGCGGAAGCCATCCGCGTTGCGTGGTAATGATCGAGGCCTCAGAGGAAAGTGGCTCTCCTGATTTGCCGGCCTACATCTCTCATCTAGAGCAACGCATGGGCGAAATTGGTTTGGTGGTGTGTTTAGATTCTGGTGCCGGCGATTATGAAAGAATGTGGAGTACCACTTCTCTGCGCGGCATGGTCGCCGGAGATTTGAAAATTTCTATTTTGCATGAAGGTGTGCACAGCGGTGATGCAAGTGGAATTGTTCCTTCAAGTTTTAGAATTTTGCGGATGCTACTTGACCGCTTAGAAGACCCGCAAACGGGTGCGCTAATTCCGAAAGAATTTCACGTCGAAATTCCTGGCGAGCGGCGCCAACAAGCAGCAAGTGTGGCCGAAATTATGGGCGATGCGACTTGGCGGCAGTATCCATTTTTGGAAGGCGCCGAGCCGATGACTATTGGCGGAACAGAACAAGTGCTGGCGCGAACATGGTTACCAACTCTCTCGGTAACGGGTGTTGACGGTTTACCGCCCTTGGCACGTGCCGGAAATGTTTTACGTCCTCAAACATCGGTCAAATTATCTTTGCGTTTGCCGCCAACCGCCGATTGGCGTGAATGCACTGATGCAATTCAAACTTTGCTAACCAAAGATATCCCTTATGGCGCGAAGGTTGAATTTATTCCAGAGAAAGGTGCCAATGGTTGGAACGCGCCGCCACTTGCTTCATGGCTGGAAAGCGCGATGATGAAATCTTCGGCGCGTTACTTTGGCAATGATCCAGCTTGGATGGGGGAAGGGGGCACGATTCCCTTAATGGGATTGCTTGGGAAAAAATTCCCCAAAGCTCAGTTTTTGATAACCGGAGTGTTGGGTCCAAACTCCAATGCTCATGGACCGAATGAATTCCTGCATATCCCAACGGGAAAGAAGCTCACGGCTTGTGTCGCTGAACTATTGAGTTCCTTTGCTTGATGGTAGAATCTATGAAGATGAATCCTGGCGAACAAGAACGAAAGGCGGTGTTGTGTGGTTGGGCGCTGGGCGCTTTGGACGCAGGGTTTGTTTTAACGAATACTGAGCACCTTGGAGTCCCAGCGGCGATCCTGTTAATTCCGCTTTGCGCCATGGTCTTTTATGGTTTGGGTGGCTGGCTGCTAGCTAAAGTGGCCAATGGTTTGGGTAAGCAATTAAATTGGCCACTGCTGTACTGGATAGGCGCGGCCGGCGTTTTATTGCTGTGCTGGGAGCGCAAGTTGCCGATGGCACACGACTACCACCGTTTGGCTATCGGAATTGCTGGTTCATTATGGTTGTGGAGTTTATTGCGAAGAGAACAAGCCCCTAGGGTTGTTGCTTGGCTTGGCAAGTTATCCGCATTGGCCCCTGTTATTGGGTGGGGGCTCTTTTGGCTGATGCAGTCGAGCGCTGTAACGCATCCATTTACTGGAAAAAGCGACCCAGCCGATGCGGTCAATGTAGTTTTGGTCAGTTGGGACACCGTTCGGGCCGATACTCTCCCGCTGTGGGGTGGTGGCGGTTTAGAGACTCCAGCCTTACAAAGCTTGGCCGACGAGGGGGTTTTATTCGAAGATTTCCAGGCGGTTGCCTCGATTACTGGACCGGCTCATACCACCATGCTGACCGGACTTTATCCACCCTCACATGGCTTGCGCTCGAATGGTCACTTAGCACCAGAGCTTGAGGAAGTGCGTCTTCCGGAATTGCTGATGGAAAATGGGTGGCACACTGGAGCCTTTGTCTCCGCTTTGCCAGTTGATCCAAAGTTTGGCTTTGACCGCGGCTTTGAGATTTACGATTATCGTACCGATTCCACAGCCCTCACCCAGCTTTTACAACTACTGCGTTTTTCATCTTCCTTTGCGCGCATGTTTTTGCCTGAAGGTTTGCGTGGAACGTTCTCGGTAAGTGGCGATACGGTCGTTGGCCGTGCGAGTGACTGGTATCAACAACAAGCCGGTGCCAAATTTATGTGGGTGCATTTGTTTGATGCACACGGCCCTTACTTGCCACCAGAAAAGTGGAAGCAGCGAGCATTGGCGCGCGCTAGCGAAGGTCCGCACGCGGTTGATTCTGAGGACGAAGAAGAGTTGGTAATGCAGCGTGCTGAGATCGAACAAATTGATCAGCAACTTGCTGACTTGATTGAAAATTTACGCAAGTCAGATCCAAAACTTGAAAACACCATGTTGGTTTTAGTGTCAGATCATGGCGAATGTTTTGGCGAAGGTGGAATTAATTTAGAACACGAATCGAGCTTGTTCGCGGCAACGCAACATATACCAGCGGTGATTCGTTTCCCCGGTGGCAACGGTGGCGGCGTGCGTCGCAGTCACGGACCATTTAGTCAAATTGATATTGCGCCAAGCATTTGTGGCGCACTTGGAATTGAAATTCCCAAGGAATGGCAAGGTGTTGATGTCATGCAGGTTGAAGATCCAACATCGGTGCGTGCTGGTATTTACATGGAAGCCTTCATGGAAAGATTAGGTGACGAGAGATTACAAGGTTGGGTGGAGGGTGATTGGAAATACATTCGTAGTCTAGCCGGAGAAGAACGCTTATTTAAACGTAACGATGAAACTAAAGATCTCGCCGACTCGCAAGGTGAAATTTTAGATTACATGCGTGAACAGTTGAACAAATTTCTCGCGACCATTGAAGTGCGTAATGGGCATGGGCTTGACTTGTCCGAAGCCGAATTGCGCACCATGAGTCAATTGGGTTATTTGGACCAGGATGACGAAGAATGAGCACATCAGAATTAAGTAACTTTTCGAACGCCCGTACCGCGATGATTGTCGGTTGGGCGCTAGGTATCTTCGAAGCCGGATTGGTTTACTCGCTAAAATTCGAAGTCGTTGAAGATTCAATGTTTTTACTGGTGGGACCGCTTGCGCCCATGGTTATTTATGGAATCCTATTTTGGATTCTTGGAAAAAGCGCCGACTTGCTGAGCATTAAACCGCCATGGACTTTGCTTTGGGTCGGTGGAATGTTGGCACTTTTCTTATTGCGAGGATTTGGCGGGCTTAATCCGGCAAATTGGAGTTGGGCGGGAAATACCATGGGAATGAATTGGTTTTGGACAATCCCTGGTTGCGTGTTGTCATTTTCCCTTTGGCGGCAATCATCAATCATGAGTGCTATGAAGGCCAAAAGCCTTGGTCGCATTTCACTTTTCATTATCCCGATGTTGTGGCTGTTGTTTTCGATGCGCAACCAAGAGCATGCGTCCGGCACTGGGCCAAATATTGGCGACTATGATTCATCGGCTCCCAATGTTGTTCTGATTTCGTGGGATACCGTGCGCGCCGACACATTGCCGCTCTATGGAGGCGGTGGTCTTGACACTCCGAATCTTCAAGCCCTAGCCGATGAAGGAGTCGTGTTTGATAATTTCCACGCGGTGGCCAGCATTACAGCTCCAGCACACACTTCTATTTTGTCGGGTCTATATCCACCGACCCACGGTCTACGTTCAAATGGCTTAACCGCCCCGGAACTGGATGTTCCGCGTTTACCACGTTACTTGGCAGATAAAGGTTATGCAACTGGAGCTTTTGTTAGCGGATACTCCTTAAAGGGTGCCTTTGGCTTTGACCGCGATTTTCAGGTTTATGATTACCGTCCCGTCGTTGAACCAAGTGTTAGCTTGTTGGCCGGAATAGCATTTTCCAGCAAATTAGCTGAACGACTGTTGCCGCGCAATTTAATGCCGGACAGTAAGTATATTCCTGGCGAAGTAACATTGGCTAGAGCTGAGAGTTGGTTGGAATCAACTGGCGATCGACCAGCCTTCTTGTGGGCACATTTCTTCGATGCGCATCACCCGTATAACGCTCCGGAAGAGTTGGTTGAGCGTGCCTTAGCCAGAGCTGAAGAAGGTCCACACGCTGTTGATCAAGAAGTTGAACACGAGTTGGTGCTTCAGCGTGCCGAGATTGAACGTATCGACAATCTTTTGGGACAACTCATTGACAGCTTAAACAAGAAAGATCCTGGTCTTAAAAACACCATCATTGCGCTAGTAGCTGACCACGGCGAGTGCTTTGGCGAAGGTGGTTATGTATTAAATCATCACTACAGTTTGTTCGACGCAACTCAACGAATTGTTTGCGTAGTGCGTCCGGCTAGTGGGGTTTCTGGATCCCGCTCCAGTGCTCCGGCGAGCCAAATCGATTTAATGCCAACGATTTTGAGTATGGCAGGAATGGAAGTTCCCAAAGATTTACACGGTGTCGATTTAATGGCTGATGGCAAAATTGATCGCGGTATTTACATGGAGGCATACCAGCGAAATCTGGACGACAAACGCATGCTTGGTTGGTTGAAAAATGATTGGAAGTATGTTCGTTCGCTAAGTGGGGAAGAATTTCTTTACCGAAGCGGTGAAGGTTTAGAAAAGAATTTGATTGATGATAATCAGGAGATTGCCGCTGAATTGCGCGCCGAGCTCGACCAATTTTTGGCGACCGTAGAGGTTAACGATGGGGTCGACAACCAATCTCAAACTGATATCGATATGTTGTCTGGCCTCGGATACACCGATACCGAAGACGAAGAATATTAATTCCGTTGCGGCTTATTGGGGAAACTTGTGTCTCCATCTAAGCGCATTCGGCGGCGGGTAATAAAGCCTTGGAAGTATCCGCTAAGCTTGCCAGATTCCCAATCAATAATACTCTTACATAGGGCGGCGCGTAATTCTAAATCGTTCTTGCCACGATAGTTTTGACGGAAGTAAGCCCTTGGAATCGCGCGAATATCCTGGGCGACCCCGGGGTTTTTTCGGTTAGTGCCAAAGGTCGCAAGGTAGCCGGCTTTATCAATCGCCAAGTCAACAGCGAGCTTGGAGCTACCACCGCCAGGCCATGCCAAAAATGGCACCGTGTGGCCAAGTATTTCTTCTAAGCAAGCTTTAGATTTAACTAAATCAGTAAGAATCCTTTGGCGTTGTGCTTCTGCTGATTCCTGTTGTCCAACAACGCCGACTCTTGCAACGATTGCATCTAATTGTGCACGCCAATCGCTGCGCTGGAAAAATTGTTCGCCACCTTGGCTTGTGACCCAAGCTTGAAGTTCTTCACTTAACTCAGCTTGATGCAGAAAAGCAGTGGCGGGGGATGACCAGTGTTGTTCAAACACCGGAGTTCCCCAAGCAACGATGTTTGTTGCCCCACTATGTTCTTGCGCCAACTGTTCATTCGTTGCGGCATTCCGCTCAAGCCACTGATTACGTTTTTCGGGCCGATGGTAATCAATAACATTATTACTTGTTGCCACTTGGCTGTGGCCGGCAGTATGTGATTGCACCTCGAGCACACCTTCTTGGTCGAGTGAACGAAGCTCGGCAGCATTTAAGTAGCCGCGTTCAGGAGGATTGTCCTGCTGACTGCTGGTTTGGCGTACTTGCTCACTAGGGTCGATGAAGTTAGTCGCAATAAATACAACGCCACGCATTCCATGGCGCCGCAAAATTGGCGCGGCAATCGTCCAATTGTCTAAATAACCATCATCAAAGCTTAATAGAACCGGCTTGCTGGGAAGCGGCTTTCCGCTACTTAAGTGGGCAAAAAGTTCCTGGCAGTTAATGCTGTTGTAGCCGGCAACTTTTAAATCACGAATTACTTTTTCAAAAACATCGTCTGGTAGAGTGAGCTCACCGCTTGGACCTAACTCTTCAGTGTGGCTCTTGCGCACACTGTGAAAGGTCATGATCGGGATTTTATCTAGGCAGACTCGTTGATGCACGGTGAATCAGTTAGCTCCGTTTTATCTTCAAGTTGTGGAGGACCAGGCTTTTTACGCAGCTGGCGCCACACCGGAAGAATGCTGTGGCGAAATAGTGATAACAGCGAACCCTTGGCAGTATTGCTGTAAACAACAATGTTGCCATGGTCGCGGATCGGCCCGTGGTAACGACCGATGACATTGGGGCTAGTTAGCGAGCCGCGTGATGCATCGATGGCATCGAAGTTAAGCGCCTCACCTTCTTCAACCATGAGCCTTAAAATAAGCGATCCGCCACGAACATTATTAGTTTCTGGTCGCTGGGCCATGTTGTAGGAAAGAAAGCGACCTTGGTGCCTAAATCCCCAGTGGTAAATAATCAGTTCGCCATCTAGTCGAATGGTCGCCAACGCAATTCCATCATTTGCTGCTAATGACTTCCACAAGTCTGCAACAAATTTCTGATGCGCTTGGTCGCGAAAAATTCCTACCCCATCATCACCCTTCCAGCTGGTCGCCTCAACATCGGAGCACTCCTTGACAAGTGAGTCAATTTGATCTTCTTTAACGGTGAAGAAGTCGCTGCAAACTTCTCCGCGTTCACAAAGTTTCTCCATCGATTGGCGCAATTGTCGACGATATTTGCTCGACGTTTTGCCTTTGGTTTTTAAATCAACCATTGGTGCTTTGGAAGTTAAAACCGTGTGCAATCCAAATCCCTGTTGGGCTGCGATACTTTTAAAAGCGTTTAAGGTGTTGGAGCCGTTTGGAACTTCATTGAAGCCGAGAGCAGTCCAGCCCTTGAGTTCATGGTTGGCCCAGCTTAGGATTGCCTCAAGTGCTTCATTGCAATCTTGTGCGTTTGCAGCAGGGAGTTCCATGCGGTCAAAGTACGGTGCTCCAGCAAATTCTAACTTGCGCACTTTCCATCGCGCTCCAATTTTTCCCTGGCCCAAGGTTAGCGGTAGTCCGCCAATCCACTTGCCATCGCGTTCGGCGACTACTAATAAAAAATTGCGTTGCCCAAGCCAATGTTTGGCCCAACATTGCAACCACGGAATGGTTAGAAAAAAAGATGGATTGCCACTTTGTGCAAGCAGTTGATTCCATTGTTTGCCATGAGTGGTAAGTGAGTTAACTCCTTCGTAAACTTTAACTGTTGCACTCATTCCTCTTCTTCATCGCTATCTAGGTAGCCAAGATCTTCAAGATCTTTAGATGTCGCATCATCGAATGTCACTTCGGTGCTTTGGGAAACTTTAAACGCTTCGGAAGTCTTGCGTCTTACATCAAAGATGCTGCGCATCTCCGCGACCATCTCAGGGTTTAAGTTAGCAATGTTGTTTTGTTCAAGGGGGTCGGTGGTGATGTCAAAAAGCATCCAAGTTTCTTGACCATCACTGTGGCGCACTTGCACCAATTTATGATTCTTGATAATTAAACTGTGCAGCTCGCCAACTTTGATGTTTTGAACCAAAGAGTTGCGATTCTTTTCTTGGCCGCCGGCCAACAGCACCGAAAGGTCCTTGCCTTGAATGTTCTGTGGAGTTGCCGCACCCGCCCAAGTTGCCATGGTTGGATACAAGTCGACCAATTCAACGGGTGCTGAACTAACTCCTGGTTTAATGTTGGGCCCAGAGATGAATAACGGAATATGCGACAACTCGCTAAAGGTAGATTGTCCGTGGCCGAATTGTTTGTGCTCATAGAACTCTTCACCGTGGTCAGAGGTCAGCACAATCATGGTGTTTTCAAGTTGTCCGCGCGCTTTTAATTCATCAAGCAATCGACCGACTTCCCGGTCGGTGTACTCAATTTCCGCATCGTAAAGTCGCACAATGCGTTCAAGTAATTTGGGGTCAACTAACTCTTGAGCACCAAATGGGAACGGAGCTTCTTTATTTACGCCACCGACTTGCTTGAGAATTTCTTTTGGCAAAATGTCGATACCTTTTTCTGCTAAGAAATCAGCGGGTGGGGCATAGGGGCCATGAGGGTCAATGTATTGAATGTACATGAACCATGGCATTTGATCTTTCTTATTGTCAAACCATTCAAGCGCACGCACATTTAAGGCGGCCGCATTACTACTATCTTTGCCCTTCTTGGCGCGCCCAATTCCTAGATACTTACTTAATACAACACGTCCGCGTTCCCATGAAGTGAAACGCAAAATCGAATTTAATTCTGAAGAGCTATAAGCCCAGAAGTCATCAAAGCCCTGAGCGAAACCAAAAATTTCAGAAACATTACGGTTCGCCGATAACCCGCAGGTGCGATAACCGGCGCTTTGCATGACTTCGGCGAGTGTGTCGAGTTGCTCGGGTACGCGAACTTCAAGAAAGTTTGTGCGGTGACTGGCTGGATATAACGAAGTCATGACACTGGCAACTGATGGTCGTGTCCAAGTCGCTTGAGCCCATGCCGAATTAAATTTCATGCCGCTTGCGGCTAGTGCATCAAGGCGTGGTGTTTTTATTTTTTCATACCCGTAGCTTCCAAGGTGATCGGCGCGCAGAGTGTCGACTAATAAAAACAAGACATTGGGAGCATCTGGCATAGCCGCCGTACGTTCACCGACAAGGCCATTTCTATCTTGCTTGGCGGTAAGAACCGTGCCCCAATGTCCAGTAATTGAAAGCATGATTGCTAACAGGGTTGGCATTGGTACCGAACCGAACGCATAGCCAGCTGCAGCACAAGCAATTGTCAGCGCAAAACTTGCCAAAATTGGACCGAGGGCAAACATTGGAACCGCATCGAAAACCTGTTGATGCACCCAACTTAATCCACTGAGCAATGCCAACGAAGCAAAAATAAGACCTAGCCAAGATCCGTTTCGGCTTGGCCGCAGCCGCCGAGGCAGGAAGCCGGCAACTAAGCCAATAAATGCGCCCGCCATCGCGAAATGTCGCGCCACCAAGAATGAATCGAACAGTGGCGTTGGGAATGACAGTGCTGTCATGGTCCCCACCACGGTGGATTCGAGGGCTCCAACTGTCCATCCAGCGAGCGCCCCGAGTACCAGACCTTTAAACAGGCGTTTACTAATCGACATGTGCTCTAAGTTTAAGCCTGCGCGGCCTTTAATGCTTTTGGCTTAGAGGTCCAATAAATCGGTCCCAACCGCAAGTGAATGCGCCGCGCGGTGTCTTCGAAGTTGTAGCGGCGGTGGAGTCGCCGAGTAGGGGTGTTGTTTTCCTCAAGCAATGTCATTACGGTGGTGATGCCCATTTCAGGGAACAAATCCTCGAAGCAATGTTTTACGCCGAGATTGCTGACCCCGCGGTTGCGCCATTCTTCGCGGCACCAACCTTCAAACCAGTAAGCTTGGTTTTTTTCGGGAGTAATTTTGCATCGCATTTCAGGATCAATGTGGGTGCAGGTTGAGAACCAGTTATGCGCAATAACTTCGTCTTCAAACATTGCCAGGTCGCAGAAGTAACCGGGAGTCTCTAATCGTTTTTTATACCACTCCCGTTTATGTGGAAAGTTATGCACCATTGCATCTAAATCTTCCAAGCTTGCCAGGCGAAAGTAAACACCCTTACTGCGGTGGCGCGGTACGTCCTTCAATGGAATTGCGACATCGCGCACCGCCACCAACATATCTTTATGGCGGAAAAATTTCCATTTCAAAGCTTCAAGAATTCCACTGAGTCCGCCTTTTTTGAAGCGGCCTAGTAACCGTGAGAGTGGGTTTTTATTGCTCATTTAGGTCCTTTGATTCTGTTCCATTCAGCCTTGCCTGCGCAATTCCAAACAATCCAAACTAGGGCCCAGTGCAGAACCACTGATTGATCATTGTTTACGGTGTGAATGTTGTACATGGATTTTAACCACCACCCACCCAATCCAACTAATGCGGCTAAGCCGGTAAGAGCTAGGAAGTCATCTTTAATACGCCAACATCCCCACCCGCGTTTAGCGATGCTAATCCAAAAGAATAAGTAGGCTAAACCACTAATGATCCCAGTTTCGGCAGTCCATAGCAGCCAGCCATTGTGTACGCGGAAAAACAGTGCTGAAATATAGCGGCCATCAAAATTGGCGTATTCGTGAATGTACGGTGCGTATGAACCAATGCCAGTTCCAGTGAATGGTTTGTGAGCAATAATATTTAGTGCGGTAATAAATTGTGGGACGCGCGCGAATGATGAGCCACCGTCATCGCCGCTAATGCGGTGCTGAACTTCTGGAGAAAGTGTATATAAACTTAAACCGAGAGCCGCAAAGACCATCATTGGTAGCCAAATACTCACAACCAATGGGCGGCCGAAGCGACGTTGTGCCATGTGGAAAGTTGCAAACAATCCAACAACCGCAGCACCCCAACCAGCTCGACTAAAGGTCATGATTAGTACAGTTAGACCAAATGCATATGTTGTCCAAAGCATGAAGCGGCGGGCGGCTGTGTAGTTTGGGTTGAGTGCGAGCGCCAATGGAAGTGGCGTTACTAATACTAACCACAAAGCAAAAGCGTTGGGGTGACTAAGTAGTGCACCGGATCGAATCAGCGCACCACCGGGCATCATCATTTCTTTTACTCGAGTTTCACCTAGGAAGGTGAGGCCAAGTTTTCCACCGGTTGCGTATTGCGCGAGGGCGATTCCTCCTTCAAGCCAAATTTGAATGAGGATTCCGTAAACAATCCATTTCAGAACATCACGGTCGTGCACGTAGCGCGCCAAAAAGGCAAAGATTAAAAGGAAGCGCGACCATTCAATTACTAATGCGAACGAGCGGGTGTTGTTAATCGTATTGAATGGGAAGAGCCACAAGCATGCAAACATAACCAGCACCCATATCCCTGACCAACCAAGGCTGGCAGTGGGTCGCTTGCGGTGTTGAAACCAATCAGTTGCTAAATCTATTAACAAGATTCCCAAGAAGAAATCTTTATCCCACAATGTCATAAACCTGGGCATGCCTGAGGCAGTTGGCCCAGAGAATTCCCAAAGTCCTACGTTCAAGATCATCGGCAACGTGAATGACAGTCCAAAGACTGTGAGCTTGATGAAGTGTTGCCGAATATAAACCCAGGAAAGCAACCAAATGCTGAGTAGGATTCCAACAAACATTACCGCCTGCCAACGCGCTCCACCAAAGTGGGCGAGTGCCGCAAGAGTAGCGGTGACTATGGCGCCAAGTACAACGAAGAAAACTGATAGTCCAGAACTTGCGGCTTTGCCGTGAGCAAGGCCATCAATGTCGTTGCTGAAACTATTTCGTTCCCACACGGTAGATTATGTCCAGCGGTAAACAAATCCAGGAACTGAATCCTGGCGTTGGGTAAGTACCGCGCCCAAAACATCTGGGCTGTAGCGTTTCAGAACTGAAAGCCCGCGGCGGGCAACCTCAATGTGGACACCAGTTCCACTAACAATAAAGATTGAAGTTTCGGCAAGTGAAGCCCAGGCGCCACCAGCACCGGAGGTCAGGCTTGGTCCAGCAATGATCACTAAGTCAGCATCTTCAACAATGTCGTCGATTGCTTTCTTGCGCGCATCTTGGGCTAGGCCGTCAAGTTGCAGAATGGTGATTCCGTCTATTCCTGCAATAACAGGAGGGAATCCGGATTCAGAGGCAAACACTACCTTTGATTCATTTTCTGCTCCAACCATGGCAACGGCTGCTGCCAAAGTAACAGCGCCTTCTTCTTCAGTTGATGAGGCGAAGTGAATGACTTTATTGTTTTGATTGCCAATCGAAGTTAGCACTAGGCGCGCCGCATCGACTACTCGCTGAGGCATTTCGCGCGCAAACATCATCTTCATGCGCCGGATTGATCCGATTACGTGCACGTTAAGAAGTTCTTCAACATCAACAATGCTTGAGATGTGACTGTTGAAGTAAGCGCGCAGCAGCGTCACCGCAAATGCAGCAGGCAGTCCAAGGAAGATTCCTAAAAGGGCCATCATGAAGCGGTTTGGAAATGATGGCTTGTCGGGAACTGCTGGCCATTCAAGCACCTTGATGTTGGTTACTTGTTGCAGGTCAAGTGCTTGGTTGATGCGCTCTTCCTCAGCTTTGGCGGAATATTTCTTCCATGATTCTTGCGCTTTGCTGCGCATTTCAATCAACGATTCGTATTCTGCGCGGTTGCCTTCTACTTCCTTTAGCTCAGCGCGCAGGATTTCCACGCGGCGTGCGAGAAACTCATGTTTGCGCTTGATTTGCTCAACCAATTCCCCACGCGTTGCGTCTACTTGGTTGCGAACTTCAGCGATATCTGGGTGATCACGGTTAGTGTACTGGCCTTTTTTACGCGCTAAGTCGAGGCGTAGGTCGAGTAGTTTTTGATGATAGAAAGAAATTTCAGGGCTTTCTAAAACTGAAGCCGCAGCTAATTCTTCGTCGCCACCTTGGATAGCTTCAAGAGCTCTCCAGGATTGGTCGGCGCGAATTAGTTCGTCAACCAAAAGGTCACGTTGGCGAGTTAAATCACCGCCATCGTGGGTTTTGCGGAATTCAGTAATTTGGGCTTGCAGGCCTTCAACCTTTATTTTGAATTCATTGGATTGGTTTTCGAAAAACTCACCAGCGGTTAGTTCAAACTTGCCAGTCTCGGCATCCCAACGGCCATCGGCATGAATTTTTGTGTGTTGCGAAAGGTAGGCATCTAACAAAAAGCGAATGGTATGAGCAGAAGCGTTTTTGCTTTCATGCTCATAGGCAATGTCGAGCACGTGAGTAGCTGGAACAATTTCAATTTCTAAAAGCTTGCCGAGTTTAGCTATGGCCCGTTCTTCTAAGTAGGCCTTAACTTTTGGATGTTCTTTGTCGGCTTTATCGAGTGCGGTCTTCCAATTTTTATTGCGTGCCCGTTTGAAGTCGATAACTAACTCACTGCTAATTGATTTACCTTCAGTAATGCGTTCGACAATGTCATCAAGAGTGTCAACGATTGGATCAAGTCCTTTTAATGACTTCCAATTGTTTGCATTACCAAGGTGAGCTTTTACAGCTTGCATCGCAACTTGCAATGCTTCGCTATCGCTTTCACTGGCAGTTTTAGGGTAACCCACAAAAGGGTCAACTTGTTCAATCAGTGCCCGCAGCTGTTTAGGATATTCACGTAGAGTCGTCCACTCATTGCGGCCATTGGGAAGTTGTGGTCCAACTAATAAGCCAATTGAACGGCACCAGTTTTGGAATCCAAGGCGTTTAGCACCAAATCCAACTTTCGCATCAACGTCTTCGCGTGAGCGCCAGCCTTCAAGGTCGTCCACTACCTGTTTGAGTACCGGCCGCGACAACATGATGTTGATTTCAGAAATAACATCTTCAGCCGAAGCTGTTAGCTTTACGGCTTCAGAAGTAGTGGCGGTTCCGTCGGGTGCGTTTTCACGACCAGACTTGACCAACACCGAAGCTTTCGCTGTGTAAGAGGCCGGTAAGTTGTAGGCCAAGAACATCAGGAACGAAAAGAAGATGATGAAGAACAGCAGGCCAGACATCCACCATTGGAACACGGCGCGAACCAACCTGCGAGCAGTGTCGTTGGATCTTTCGTTAGTGATGGGGGGAGTCATTTTCGAAGAGTTGCTTGGGGTCTATTAGTTGCCGAGGCGGAAGCCGGCACCAAGGTTGAGCGGCAGCATGTTGCGTACGTATTGTTCAACAAAACGGTTGGCGTTGCCAATTCCGCTACGAACAACTAGCACGGTGTCTTGTGGGGTGAGTCGAACATTTTGCAAGCTGCCACCACGTTCAAGGGTTTCCTTGACGTTGTAAAGCCTACCAATTACGTCGCCGGTGTCGTCACGAGTAAGAACTACTACGCGCTCCATGTCGGCGATCGGAGTTTCCCAACCGGCGGTTGCCAGAGCTTCAACAAGTGTGACATGCCCATTCATAGGGTATGTTCCAGGTTTTTGCACTTCACCCACAACCGCGAAGGTCGAGGTGGCAACGAATGTGGAATTTAATGAAACGGCCAGACTGCCTAATCCTTGAGCGGCAAGTTTGCCATTAATCAATGTTTCGAGCTCTTCCAAAGTTCGGCCAATTACATCCATGGCGCCGACACCAGGGACTGAAATGCGCCCATTTTGGTTAACCGTGAGTTCACGCGTTGAGCCGGTCGGGTTTTGCAATAACAGTTGGATGAATTGTTCAGTGCGGTAGTCGGCTTCGGTTAAGAAAATGTCGACCTCCACTTCTGGGTAAGTTTCTTTTAACTTACTGGTTAGGATCACGTCAATTTTGGACAAAGACAAGCCCATGACCTTGATTTGTCCGGAGTTGTGGTATGAAATAGTTCCATCTGGGGCGACAAAAGTTTCAAGGTCAAGGTCGATCCCGCTTGGGACATTGTGTGCCTTGATTTGAAAGCGATCACCAATACCCAAGGTGTACTCAGCAACGCGGTCCCATTTGCGCGAAAACTCAACCAAAAGCCGGTCTCCCATGTGCACCTTGTATTCACCCATGCTCGGAGTTTGTCCGTAGACAAGTCGCGCTGGGAGCGGTTCATCCATGTTCAAACTGGTTGAACACGCTGGAAATAGGCAGGCAAAGGCCAGCAGCAGGCGTAGGGAGGAGGGTTTCACGATTGTTATTTGGAGGCGAGTAGAACGTGTCTAAACTCTATGCTTATCCCACCATTTAGGACTTTGAGGAAGTTTTTGTGAAGTAACTCACAATCGGGTAGATTTCCTCATGCCCCTGGCGGTCCTACCTCCATCGGCTAAAGCGATTAAAAACATGAGTTTTCTTCGAGACACCGGTGGCGCAGCAGTTTTGCAGTTGCTGGGAGCGGCATTTCAGTTCTTCGCCGGAGTGATTGTGGCGAAATACCTGCTTCCTGATGGACGTGGGGTTTTTGCTCTAGTGGTGTTGGTGCCAGAAATCACCAGATCCTTTGCCCATTTTGGCTTCGGAACAGCCTCAACCCGGCTAATTGCCAAAGATCACGGCATCTCAGCGCGCGTCTCTTTAAATGCAATTTCCTTTTGCGTGGCGGTAAGTCTGCTGTGCTGTGCTGGATTAGTGGCCTTTTTCCCTTGGCTTCTTGAATTTGCCCAAGGTGACGGCTTTGAGCAGGTGGTAGCGGCAAAGGGCGGTATTGAATTAGCGCTATATATTTCAATCTTTTCCCTACCTCTATTGATTCTTGAGGGTTATCTAGGCGGACAATTAGTGGCGGTTGGCGCAGTTTTGTCGGCAAACGTGGCCAAAGTGGTCCAAACATCGTCCTTTCTACTGTTGTTATTAGTGCTTTTCTACACTCAGGGCGCTTCGGTGGCAGTGGCAATCGTGGCGCGGGTGGCTTCCTTTGCAATTGGCAATTTGTTTGCCTTTTACAAAATGACGCGCATTTGGAAGGGACCTAAGCGCCTAAGCTTTGTGCTGATACGCTCGGCCTTCAAATTTGGATTGCGCACTTTGCCGGCCTCGGTCGCGGTCTTCTTGTTGTTCAGAATTGATATCGCTCTGGTTCGTCAGTGGCGCCCAATTGGTGATGTCGGAATTTATTCCGTGGCCGCGTCCTTGGCGATGATGTTTCAAGTGATTGGCTTTGCTGTGGAACGCGCCTTAGTCCCACGCCTAATGTCGCGTGAAGCGTCTGAAACAAAAGTGCTAACTCCCCTGGCCACTCGCGGTTTTGTGATGTTGGGATTCCCGGTTGCTTTAGTTGCCGCCTTGGTCGCCTACCCGTTAATACCAATTATTTTTGGCGCGGAGTATTCCGCGGCGGCTTTGCCGTTTACATTATTTTTGCCAGGTTTAGTTTTTGCTAATGTCGGGCAAATTTGCAATACCGATTTAATTGGTCGTGGACATCCGCAGTGGGCTTCGATTTCAGCAAGCATTGCGGTGGTGGTAAACATCACGCTTAACGTGGTCTTAATTCCACGCCTTGGAATTGTTGGTGCGGCGCTGGCTTCATTGATTTGCTACACCCAACACGGTTTAACTTTGGCAGTTATGTACAGTCGCGTGGCCGGAGTTAAATTTACGGATATGATCATTCCAACTAAGGACGATATAAATAAAATAAAGTGGCTGCTCGGAAAGCGCGGCTAACTTAACAAGGACTGATAAATCAATTCTGTTTTACGGCGCGACTCTTGCACATCAAAAGTCAGTGATGTTATGCGTCCTGCCTGCCCCATCGCTGCTGAACGGGCGCGGTCATTGGCTAAACTTATGACGGCGTTGGCAAATGATTGAAGGTCGTCATCGGGCACTATTACACCATTCAGGCCATTCTCAATAATGTCCACGATGCCAGTTACTTGAAAACCGATAGCCGGAAGTTCTGCGGCCATGCCTTCAGCGACAGCTAATCCCAGACCTTCGCGGTGCGTTCCGGTGACAAACAAATCCGCCGCCGGTAGTAAGTCGGAGACATCATTGCGCCCGCCCAATAATGTCACTGAGTCCTCAAGTTTTTGAATTTTGATTAGGTCTTCGAGATTGTCTCTTTCGGGACCGTCACCAATGATCCACAACTTTGCACGCGGGTGTGGTCGCAGAACTTGTGGCATCATTTTGATTAAGCGCTCATGTCCCTTGCTTGGAACTAGGCGACCAACGCTGGCGAGGACCAAGTCTGAATCTCCGCGCAACGCCGCATGCTGCTGTCTTATTGCTTGCCTTTGCTCAGCGGTGCGCGCTTTAGGGACTTCGATCGCGCTGGGAATTAAATGAACTTTGTCACTGACCACTCCCGGGAATTCAAGCAGGCTATTTTTTACATCACTGCCAACTGCAATCAAGGCGTCGGCGCGTCGGTGAAACTTCGACTGCATGAAAGTGCGGATTCGTCCACGTAATTCTTTTGGATTCCGTTCGGGTGGAATCAATTTAGAAGAATGAAATGTAAGCACCACTGGAATTTTCAACTTGCGGCCAACTAATAATCCCAGCCAATCACTATCTGAGAGGTGAGTCTGAATAAGCTCGATTTTTTGTTCGCGGCAAATGTTGAGAATGGCTCGATATATATTCCGCAAATCCCGAATGGCCTTCAGCGGGTTGCTAATTGATGATCGCGGAAGCGTCAGCGACTCGAAGCAGATTTGATCCTGTTTGAGTAGGGCTTCCACCGGCCCACCCTTTAAAAAGGAACATACCGTTGAGGAAAAATCGCCATCACCGTATTTTTGCGCGCGCGCTAAGCGTTGTACGTAAAGCTCTGCTCCGCCCTGCGATAGGGTGGGTAGTAACTGAAGGACGCGATGTGCTTTGTGCATGGGTTTGCTAGCCTACTATTGAGATAGTTTAGTCTCCCCCCATACCTCGCAGTCTCGTGCCTCAAGATAGAGTAATCAACGCTCCCGCTAAGCCGGTTCCGGTTTTGTTTGTTTTAACTGACCTGCGGGTTGGTGGCATGGAGCGTAAGGTCGCGGAAATTGTTCAGTGCACCAATCCGCAATTGATTAAGCCAGTAATTGCCTGCATGAAAGAGGCCGGGCCATTGGCACCCGAAGTTCGTGCAGCAGGGATTGAAGTCTATGCCAACCTACTGCGTCATAAATTTGATTTGCTGGTGTTATGGCGGCTGGTTCGATTGATTCGCCTACTAGGAATAAAAGTTGTGTGCACCGTTGGCGATGGCGGCGACCGCATGTTCTGGGGACGCTTGGCCGCGCGCTTAGCGGGAGTTGAAGGGATTGTTTCAACTCATCATTCAACGCGTAATCCAAGTGGCGGCCGCATCATTGACCGCCCAAATCGTTGGTTAACACCTTGGAATGATGCCTATGTTGCAGTTGCTAAATCTGCGGGTAAGTATTTAGTTGAGCAGGAAGACTTACCAGCGAAAAAAGTGGTGGTGATTTACAACGGCGTTGAACCTGACCGTTATAACGGTGAAAACCGCACTGCCGCGCGCGCCGCTTTAGGTTTAGCCGACGATGAGCCGACGATTGTTCACGTCGCCGCTTTGCGACCGGAGAAGGCCCACGACGTGTTGCTTAAGGCCGCCAAAATTGTGGTTGCGCAAGTTCCGCAGGCCAAATTTCTAATGGTCGGCGGTGGCGACTTGCAAGCTTCAATTGAAGCGGAACGAGATCAAATGGGTTTAGCAGATAATGTTCAACTGCTAGGTCGCCGTTCCGATATTCCTGAACTATTGGCTGCGGCAGATATTTCAGTTTTGTGTTCATATCCGATGGTTGAAACTTTTCCAAACTCAGTGTTGGAGGCAATGTCCTCGCGTAAACCGGTGGTGTGCACCAACGTGGGCAGTATCGCCGAACAAATAACCGACGGGGTTGAAGGGTATTTAATTGAATCTGGCGACCATCAAGCGCTTGCCGAGCGATTCTTGACTTTGATTAAAGACCCGGTTCTGCGCCAGCAAATGGGAGAACGTGGCCGTCAAGTGGTCATTGATAACTTCAGCACCGCACGTATGGTCGGTGACCGCGAGCAATTATTTTTATCCTTGGCGGCCGGCAATGGAATCCCTGAGGGTATATACTCAATGTCAGTCGAGGACACTCCCTAATGCTGCGTCGCCATAGCTTGTTAATCCAAAACCTGATGGTCTACTTTGACTCGGGTTTAGTTCTGCTGACTTATACATTCGGGATTGAATTGCGTTGGCTGGTGCAAAGCATCATGGGTGTGCCGAATGCTGACTTTAAGCCCGGTGAATTTTTAAACATTGGAATGCTTGGTACGTCAATAGCGATTGTATTGATAGGCAACAAAGCGCTAGGGCTTTATCAAAGCCATAGAGTGCGTAGTTTGGTTGGTGAAATAGGGCGCATCTTTGCGGTCAACTTAGTCTTATTTACCTTGTTGTTATCAGTGGCAACATTGCTGTCCTTGCCAAATGGTAATTTATCGCACATCTTAGCTTTCCTAATTTTGAATGTTGCTGGTGCCGCCGGCGCTAGATGTGTTGTGCGCCTCGTTGCTCGCCAAGCACGCAGCAAAGGATATAACTTTCGTAATCTTTTGGTGATCGGCACTGGCCGCGGTGACATGAAGGCGTTACTGGAAAAAGTTAACAATCATCCAACTTGGGGATTTAAAGTGTTGGCGGTGTTGGCCCCCGAGGGTGATGGCATGCCTAGTTGGGCTTTTGAAAGTTTGGCCGGTAATCCTTCGGTATTAGGATTTGAAAAGGCTGCTGAGGTTCTGGAAAAGGAGCCAGTAGATGAAATTTGGTTCAATGGATTCCCAAGTGAATCCCAGCAGTACGATGTCGTGGCTCAACAGGCCGCTGATCAAGGTGTTTTATTGCGTTATATTTTGCCACGCGAGCATTTCCCAGGAATGCATTGGAACTTTGAGTCCTTTGATAACGTCACAACCTTGGCGGCAAGTCATTCGCCAATGGATGACCTTGCACGAATTACTAAACGTGCGATTGATGTGGGATTCTCGGCAACTGTTTTAGCGATTTCTATTCCGCTAATTATGCTCCCAGTTTCAATTGTGTTGTGGTTTCAAAAAGGCGGTAAGCGCCAAGTCCTATTTCGGCAACTACGAGTTGGCTTAAACGGCCGCGTGTTCCCATGCTATAAATTTCGCTCAATGATTCCAGATGCGGAATCTAAATTAGCCGAATTGCAAAAGCATAATGAAATGGAGGGACCGGTGTTTAAGATGAAACGCGATCCGCGTATCACACCGTTTGGTGCATTCATTCGCAAGTTCAGCATTGATGAATTCCCTCAATTCTTTAACGTGCTAAAGGGCGACATGAGTTTGGTCGGACCGCGTCCACCGATTCCTAAAGAAGTCGACATGTACGAGCGTACTCAGCGCCGCCGTTTAAGTGTTAAGCCAGGTATTACCGGTTTATGGCAGGTTGAGGGTCGTAATGAAATTGTGTCCTTCGAGGAGTGGGTTAGGCTCGACCTCGAGTACATTGACCGTTGGTCGCTGTGGCTCGACTTTAAGATTTTGCTTAAAACGGTTTTTGTGGTTTTCAAAGGGCGTTAACTAGCCCTTGGTGGTAATTGGTTTTGTTGTTAGCGAAACAGCTAGCATCATTCCAAACATTACCGCTTGAACAATTACCGCAAGCGAATCTTGAATGCTTTTTTCTTTTACAACTAAGTTGTTGTAAGTTGCCCACAGTAATACAGCGACAATCGGGATTAGTGCTGCACGCACCCAAATGTGCCCCTTAGTATTAAAGGGGTGGTCGGGGTTCTTGTCGGCGGCAGTCGTCACTTTGTTGTAGAGCATGATGAGGATTAGTGAACCAACCCCAATCCAAGTGAAAACTTCCCACATGCCGTAAGGGGTATACGCTTCCCACAACAAGTCACGAGTTTGCCAGGCATCGGCGCCGACGGTTTTCTCAAAGAACGGCAAGATGTCGCCGCGCGACATTTCGGCGATTGCTTCTTTAGCTTGTCCGGCATGATCGACTAAGTACTTGCGTGCTAGCTCAACTTTGTCGCCACCCTCTTGGTACATTTCGCCGGCGATAACCGAACCAATCGACCAACCAATTCCAACCGTGAAGTTTACATAGCCCATGTATAAACCTTCTTTGCCGGGAGGAGCGATCGAGGCGACATAGCGCATTTTGGTTGGACTGGCAGTCATTTCACCGAGTGAGAAAACACCAATCATTCCGATGATCCACCAGCCGTTCATGCTCATGCCTAGCGCATAAATCGCTACCGCAGAAATTGCAATTCCAACGACGATCGCATTTAAGGCGCGCACCTTTCCGGTAATAAATCCCATCGCAAAAGCGAACAAACTAATAAGTAGTGCATTAACGTTAAGCATCCACTCTTGGGTGAGGTTGCCGCCACCAACAGTTGGTACGCTTAGTCGCGGAGCGCCATCGCCGAGAATGAAATGGGCGACAAAAGGCAACCCAGCAAGCATGAACCAAATGGCAATGCCGAGTGGCCCCATGGGCTTGTAGTGAGCGCGTTTGGTTAAGAATGTAATTCCTCCAACAATAAAACCGAGAACTCCGACAACAAACAAGATTGGGGTTCTGCCAATGCCGCCTTCAAGTAGTTGAGCGGCCGCACGGGAATCGACCCAGTCATCAATGAAGTTGGGAAGAATGTCGAACAATTGGTAGAACATTAACCAGAAGCCGGCAAATGCGATTGTGAAGAAGAAGAGGCGCGGTTCAAGAAGTCCGCGGACGGCGTTTAGTAATACGCTTCCAAAACTTTCATCTTCCTCGTCGCCGTGGTGGTCGGGTTCTTTAAAGAAAAATAGCGGAATGAAGTTGAGCGCGATTCCGATTGCGCAGGCAAGGAAAACGTGGCTCCAATCAAGCACCCGCAACACGCCGGCCACCATCGGTCCAATGAAACCGCCAATATTTACCATTTGGTAGAAAAGACCCCAACCGAGCGAGGCATTTTCTTTGGGCATTTGATGAGCAATAAGACCTTGAAGGCCTGGCTTGAAGATTGCTGTTCCCAAAGCGAGGAACATCGCGCCGGCAAAGAAAATTTGATAAGTCTGATCAGCACCTAATGGACGCGCTTCCGCCAAAGTCATGCCCGCGAGATTTTCGGCAATCATGATGCAATAACCCATCAGCAAGTAGCCAATGATTTTTAGTACGGTGCTAATTGCAATATTTAATTTGTATCCATAACGGTCGGCAAAGCCACCGGTGAAAATTGGCACAAAGGATTGGACCAGCGCCCAAATTGCATAAATGGTTCCCTTTTGAATGTGGGTGAATTCAGGGCCGCCCTCTTCAAATGCGGCGACCATGAAAACCGGAAGAATAACGCGCACTCCGTAGTAGGCAAAGCGTTCTACCAACTCCATCCAGTTGGCGATCCAAAAGACGCCCGAGAAGCGTCCAATTTGTTTTAGGATGGGGTCCTTGCTGTCGGTGGCGGGGGAAGCAGTATTTGACATGGCGAAGAGTCTAACAGCGAATAACGCGCACTTAGAATTCCTATGTGATTGTCGCCCACCAGGTCTCCAAGAGATACGCCGACCAACAAGTCCTGAAAAATGTCACCTTGCAGGTGAAGGAGGGCGAGATATTTGGTTTCGTCGGCCCCAACGGTGCCGGCAAGACTACTTTCATGAAGTGTTTAGCTGGAATATGTCGCGCTGATTCAGGTGAATTGCAGATTGCCGGATTGAATGTGCCGCAACAAAGTTTGCTGGTGCGCCGCTTGTTGGGTTACGCGCCAAGTGAAACCGCGATGTACGATTCGATGCGGGTGTTGGATTTTTTAAAATTCGCAATTACTTATCACCGCCATGCCGATTTAGATTACGGACGAAAACTATTGGTGGAGTTTGAACTTCCCGAAAAGAAAAGGGTCTCGCAGTTATCGCATGGAATGAAACGCAAATTGTTATTGACCCAGGCGCTCTGTTGTGGCGCATCAGTTCTATTGTTGGATGAACCTATGGAGGGTTTGGACCCCCAAGCCCGACGGCAGGTGGAGACTTTGCTGCTTGAAATTTCGGCACAAGGTAAAACGGTTTTTTATTCTTCACACGATTTGGCCAGTGTTGAAAGAATTTGTCACCGAGTGGCATTTTTACGCAAAGGTGAATTAATTGAATGTGCGCCGGTTAGCGAAATTATTTCTCGCGTTAGCGCCGCCTTGGGCGATCAACCGCTTGAAGAAATTCACGCTCACGTAACTTTGGAGAAAGTTTTCTCAAGCCTTTACGGAGGTGAGCTATGAAATTAGCTAAGTTGTTTTGGAAGGAACATCAGTTGTTAGTGGTCGGACTTACTTTTATTTTGGGCGGAGCCTTGGCAGCGGCAGTGTGGTATTGGCCAAACTTGCGTGACGCTGACATTGTGGCGCTTTTGCAATTCATTCCCTTAGAAGGAATGCGCGATATTGTCCGTGGGTTTAACGAACACGGCTTTTGGGCCTATTTTGGCGTGCAACATTTGTTTCGTGGCGCAGGTATGTTTGGGGTGGCGGCCGCGGGTTTATTGGGAACAGGAATTGTTGCGCGTGAAGTTGATAATCGCACCGCTGAATTTTTGTTGTCGCGGCCAGTTAGTCGTTCACGGATATTAATTGAGCGTTGGCTCGCTGGTGGCCTGTGTTTATTGATTCCAATATTAATAGTGACCATGTTGGCTTGGAAAATGGCGCCAATGGTCGATGAACAATTGGACTTAAGGCAAGCACTTCTAGCAAGTGTTTACACATGGCTATTCCCCTTGACGGCATTTTCTGCGACCATGTTCCTTTCAACATTTTTCAGCCACCAACTAAAAGCAGGAATTTTGGTGCTTGGCATTTTGTTGTTACAGTTGGCCTTTTACTTTGTCCCAGATCTTTGGAGCTTTTCAATTTATAATTTAATTGACTTGGATGTTGCACTTATGTTCACAGGAAATGAATGGCCCCGGCAACAAACTTGGACAATGCTCGGACTGTCGTTGGCGTTTGTTGCCGGGGCGGTGGTGCAGTTTAGGCGGCGGGATTTTTAGCCGCCGAAAAAACTTAGAAGATTACAACTGCTAGTACATTTGAATCTTTAATGTTGGTGCCATCATCAGAGCCACACTCTAGGTAGAAGTTTGATCCACCAGGAACTGAACTTGGAATGACGGTGCTAATTGAACCGTTACCACTTCCATCGGCCACGCCAGAGGCAACAATGCCCCAGTTAGGTCCAATGTCAAATGCGTGCCCGTAAAGGTTTATGCCGCTGGTACCGCCACTGTAAAGCAAGTAAACAGTTGCGCCGGAAGTCGCGCGGGTGAAATCGAAAGTTGCTGTTGCACCTTTAACTAAACCAACTGGGCCACTAAGGGTAATAACATCGGTGCCGCTTCCGCCGCCACCATTTAGGTCGGCGTCTTGCATGCACAAGTCAAATTCAGGGCGACCGGCACCGTAGTAGATGTCATCGCCAGTTGAACCAAGGTCCTTGCAGTTGTCATACATCATTTGTTCAATTGCATCAGCACTTAAGGTTGGTGCAGTTTGCATCATCATTCCAAGTACGCCAACCGCAATTGGGCACGAGAAAGATGTTCCGCTAACTGATGAGTAACCACCACTGCGTGAAGTTGTCCAAATGCCATCGCCCGGGACAGCGCAATCAACGATGTCACCGTAGTTTGACCATGAAGTGCGGGTGTCGCTTGATTTAGTTGCGGCAGTTACAACTACGTCAGTGTGATCGTAACCGTTAATCTTGCGGCCATCGTTTCCGGCCGCCCAAACCAAGATTGAATCTTCACCGCGAAGGTGAGTTCCTGTTGTGCCAACAGTTGAAGAATCAACGCCCGACCAAGAAGCTCCAACTACGCGTGCACCATTATCAGAGGCCCAACGTGCGCCGTCGGTGATGTCTGACATGTAAGCGCCGCCACTTGAAGAGTTGGTGCAGCGCACTGGCATCAACTTCATGTTCCAGGCCATGCCTGCAACACCTTTGCCGTTGTTGCCGATTGCTCCAACACAGCCAATAGTGTTAGTGCCGTGACCGTGTACGTCAGAAACGTCGCCGCCGGCAGCTTGAGTTTGGCGCGAGGCCGAGTTGTACCCAGAGACCATGCTTGAACTTAAATCTTCATGACTGGTGTAAACGCCGGTATCTACTGTGCTAGCAATGAAAACGCCATCGCCAGCTCCATAATCCCAAGCTGAAGTTGAGTTCATGGTTGAATGATGCCACTGGTTGTTGAACTTTGGATCGTTCGGGGTTGTCGCTTCAGGGTAGAGGAACCAATCAGGTTCAACGTACTCAAAGCGTCCAGTGTTTTGGAGTTGGTTGCAAAATTCATTAGTGTCCGTTCCAGTAGGAATGTACAAAATAAATTCATTGGTGTCTGCAACATATTCACGAACCCAATCGGAGTTGATGACATTGTCGGCGAAGCCTACTTCAAGTGGGCGCGCACAAACGCGGTCACTGAATTCCTTGGTGCCAGGTATTTCAGTGAAGTGGAGTTGTTCTTGGGGTCCGCCGGCTTGCATCATGGAAGCGGCGAGGAGGATGGTAGTAATCATTGCTAAGGTAGGTGTGGGTTCTATGAAAAGCGGAAGCACTTGCTTCCGTTGTTAAGTAATACGCCACAAAAGGGGTTTAGTTCCCTGATTTGATGCGAGAAATTAGACCTTTACTCATATTGATTAAGTAAAGTTCGCCACTTGCATCCTCTGCAAAAGAGGCTAGCCCGGCACCGAGGTTGAGGTCTTTATGGCTCACCACCTTAGTCATAACAGTATTGCCTTTAAGGAGTTGTGGTTGTCCACTCCACACGATGCCACTCGCCCAATCACCAAAAAAGTAATGCCCTTGCCATTTTTTTGCGAGCGACTTGCCGCGGTAAACGAAGCCGCCGGTTACGGAGCATGAACGAGGTGATCCACCTTGGGCATATTCAAAGGCTGGTTCACGCACATCTTTTTCCCAATCAGTTGGCGCATCATCGGGCACATTAAAGTCGTGGCGACCTTCACGCCAACGCCAACCAAAGTTCAAGTGCTTTTCGTTTGCTTTAGCGAAGTCAATCTCTTCCCATTTGTTTTGCCCTACATCTCCAATCCATAGGTCGTTGGTTTTGCGGTCGAAGGAAAAACGCCAAGGGTTGCGCAATCCGTAGTGCCAAAGTTCAGGCTCGACAATTTTTTGGTTTAAGTCGAAGCGGATAATTCCACCGAGATAGCTTTCTTGATTTTGCCCATTGTTGTGGGGGTCGTTGGCCGCGCCACCGTCGCCGAGCCCAAGATAGAGTGCGCCATCAGGACCGAAGCAAATTTGTCCTCCGTTATGGTTCGCCCAAGGTTGTTCTTGCAGGAAAATAATTTCTTCAGTCCACTTCTCATTGCCAAACATAAATTTGGATAGATAACTAACTCCATCTTCATCGTTGTAGTGGGCGAAAAGAGTGTGATGGTTTTTCGCTGTGGGTGGAAATGCGATTGCCAGCAGTCCGCGTTCGCTGCGAGTGTTGATTTGTTCGCTGATGTCAAGCACGAGTTGTGGCGCAACAGCTGGCTTTGACAAATCAATAACTTGAATTCGTCCTTCACGTTCAGCAATATAAAGTTGTTCCGGTTGAGCGGAAACGAAAGTCGCGTGAATCGGTGAATCGAGGCCGCTGGCGATCGGCTCAAGCGTCAATTGCAAAAGTGCCAGGCTTATGAGCATTGAAACCTCTTAAGTAAATCCCGCGTTAATGTAATCCCCGCGACTTCGCTGTGTTTGGAGCCTTCGTATTCGACACCAATAAACCCGCGGTAGCCGGAGTGTTTTACGATTTGCAACATGCGTCGATAATCGCTGTGGACCTCGTCGCCGAGCTCGTCAAACTCATGAGACTTAGCGCTGACTGCTTTGGCGAAGGGCATCAATTCAGTTACACCCAAATAGCGGTCATAGCTTTGGCCATCGCCCAAATTAAAGTTTCCGAAATCTGGCAAGGTTCCGCAATTGTCTAAGGACACCATTTGCATAACTTGCGCCAACCATTTTCCGTTGGAAGATAAACCACCATGATTTTCAACGATTACATTTAGTCCACGTTCAGAACCGAGCGTGCACAGTTGATGAAGCCCATCGGCCGCACGCGAAACTTGTTCATCCCAGTTGCCACTACTTTGTGCATTCACGCGAATGGAATGGCAGCCAAGTTCCTTCGCGGCATCTAACCACTTAATGTGATTGGTGACAGCCTGTCCACGTTTGCGCTTATTGGCATCGCCAAGCGCACCCTCGCCGTCACACATAATTAAAAGGGATTGGACATTTGCATCAGCACATCGCAATTTCATTTCGGCGAGGAGCTTACTGTCCTCGGCCTTGTTTTTGAAAAAGGCATTCACGTATTCAACTCCGTGAAAACCTAAATCCGCGGCCCGTCCAGCGAAATCAAGATGCTTTAACTCGCCGGCGAACAGGGCGCGATGGAATGACCATTGAGCGAGCGATAATTGGAACCATTTCCCGGATTCAAGGGCGGTGGGGGGGCTTCCGCAGGCTGACAGGAATGGCAGGCTGGCTATACCAGCAGCCGTGCGGAGGAAGTTTCGGCGAGAGCTCATTGGCTGTAGCATAACGGAATGAAACCAGAGCCATGAGCTGCTAAAGAATAACTATTTACGCTCCCTAATGATTCTACACCGCAAACAAAGCTTCCTCGGAGTAATAACCTTTATTCCAAAGCTCCCAGTCGGCTCTAACTCCACTATATACACCAAATTCAGTATCGGTGTGCGGGTCAATGATGCTGGCCGCGGTGCCACGCCCTGAAGTCAAAAGGGGGATGGTGACTACCAAGCAGATCCACGGCAATATTCTTTTTACGCTCTTCATCTTGTGTGGTGTTTTCAACAATGACTATCAATTACTATATCACTGGCCTTTGCTTGGTTTTCATTTTATGCGCCAGCTAACCACATCGCTTGGGTGAACAACTACGCCACGGCGCAACAACAAGCGGACGAATCGAATAAACCTATTATTCTCTTCTTCACTGGCAAGTGGTTCTCCCCGTGCCAAATCATGAAGCGGCAAGTGTGGGCAGAGGATCAGGTGACGAATGCCGTCAATGCGAAGTTCATTCCTGTGACGATTGACGTGGATAACCCTGCCGCCGCCACAACCCTGAATCGTTTCTTTGTTGGTGCGACGCCAACTACAATTATCACGGACCCAAAAGGAAATGTTCTTCATCAACAACAAGGAGGGATGAGCAAAGCGCAGTTCCTTGAATTGTTGGAGAAGGTGTCGTAATAAATAGACATGATGAAACGCGTAACAGGAATTGGTGGAATTTTCTTTAAGGCTAAGAATGCCCCAGCTTTGCATGACTGGCACAAGAAACATCTTGGGATTGATGTGCAAGAGTGGGGTGGCACAGCGTTTAATTGGGTCGATGCTGATGGCGAACCCAGCGGCGGTACCACGATTTGGTCCATCGGTGCCGAGGACAGCGACCCTTTTACTCCAAGTAAATCTGCGTTCATGATCAACTATCGTGTCGATGATCTTCTCCTTTTAGTGGAAGTGCTCAAAGAGGAGGGCTGCGAGGTGATGGATGAAATAAATGAATCAGAGTTTGGAAAATTTGCGTGGGTAATCGATCCTGAGGGCAACAAAGTTGAGCTCTGGCAACCGCCCGCGGGACAATAAATTGTCTATCGATATAATAACCAGCGATGGATAAAGTAATCGTAAAGAATCACCCAAGTGTTGAAGTCGGTAGAGCTGTTTATGCCGCTACGAACCTTCAAGTAGAAGACCTTGTTATTGAAAGCAACATAGTTAAAGTTCTTAACGCTCGAGATAAGTTTTCAATGGAATTTAATGATGAGCACATTTTGATAAGTGAGCCAGGTGTAATTGTTAATCATTCTTGCTCACCTAACTGCCGAGTTGAACAAAACCATTTAGGCGCATTTAATTTTATTGCGATTAGCGATATAGCTGAGGGTGAGGAGATTACTTTCGATTACGAATCAAACGAAGCAACCGTGACCGCCTTCGAAGACTGTTGCTGTGGCTCGAATAAATGTCGTGGAACAATGAACACTACGAAATGCTAAAAAACATTCTCTGGGTTTTTTTAGGCTTAGCAGTTGGCTCTTTCGTCAACATGGGCATCATCACCATCGGTCCAAATTTTGTGCCTCCACCCGCTGGAGTCGATGTGACGAACCTTGAAAGTATGCAGGCCGGCGCACATTTATTTGAAGCGAAGCATTTTCTGTTTCCATGGCTGGCTCATGCTGCCGGCACTTTTGTCGGGGCATTGGTTGCGGCTTTGCTTGCGCAAACTTGTCGCAAACAACTTGCTTTGTGGGTAGCGGTTATTTTTCTGGTGGGCGGTCTGATGATGGTCTTCTCGTTTCCGTCACCAACTTGGTTTATGGCCGCCGACATTGGTTTGGCCTATATTCCAATGGCGCTTTTAAGCCACAAATTGGCTGAGCGCATTAAGGGTTAAGGCGTTTAGATAATCTGAAGTTCAATCCGCCGCCGACGACATTGGGGAGTTTATACTGCGTTGGCCACCGCCATTTCCTGAACCCTAAAACTCCCCATGTCTGAATCCAAAATCACCTGGACCTTGGTTGACGAGGCGCCCGCACTCGCCAGTTACTCTCTTTTCCCTGTTCTCAAAGCATTTACCCAAGGAATTAGTGTAGATTTGGAAACTGCAGATATCTCGCTTGCAGGACGGATATTGGCGAATTTCCCCGAAGCCCTTTCCGTAGAACAGCAGATTCCCGATGAGCTTGCTCGTCTTGGAGAAATGGCTAAAACATCCGCGGCCAATATTATTAAGTTGCCCAACATCAGCGCTTCGATTCCGCAGCTGCAAGAAGCTATTCGCGAATTGCAAGGTCAGGGCTACGCGGTGCCCACTTATCCCGAAGAACCTAAAGATGCTGCTGAGCAAGAACTTCAGTCGCGTTTTGCGGCGGTGCTTGGTTCGGCCGTGAACCCAGTTTTACGTGAAGGCAACTCTGACCGCCGCCCGGCCACCGCAGTGAAGGCTTTTGCGCAAAAGTCACCGCATCGCATGATGAAAGACTGGCCCAAGTCAGGTTCGCAAACGCGGGTCGCCCATATGAGTGACGGCGATTTTTACGTAAGCGAAGTTTCAACTACTTTGCCACAAGACACCACTGCTAGCATTGAGTTTGTCGGTGCAGATGGCGCTGTTGAAACTTTGAAGTCGGGGCTTTCATTGTTGAAAGGTGAAGTAATTGATGCATCTTCAATCAATGTTGCATCTTTGCGTAAGTTTTATGCAGAGCAGATTGCTGTCGCTAAAAAAGATGGGGTGCTATTGTCGCTCCACCTAAAGGCCACCATGATGAAGGTCTCCGATCCAATCTTGTTCGGACACTGCGTGTCGGTTTTCTTTGCCGACGCTTTGGAAAAGCACGCCGCGTCATTGGCCGAAGTTGGTGCAAACCTTAACTTCGGGCTCGCCGATGTGATTGCCAAACTCGATCGACTGCCAGCCGAAAAGAAATCCGAAATAGAAGCTGACATAAATGCTTGCTATGAGAGTGGGCCAGCTTTGGCAATGGTCGATTCGCGGCGTGGAATAACTAACTTGCACGTGCCTAACGATGTCATCATTGATGCTTCAATGCCAGTAGTGGTGCGCGACGGCGGTCGCATGTGGAATTGGGACGATGCTTTGCAGGATACTTTGGCAATGATTCCCGACCGTTCATACGCGACCATGTATCAGGCCATTATTGAAGATTGCCAACAACATGGGCAGCTCGATCCTTCCACCATGGGCAATGTTGCTAATGTCGGATTAATGGCCAAGAAGGCCGAAGAATACGGTTCGCACGACAAAACATTTGTCGCCAGTGCCAATGGCAGCATTGTCGTAAAGGATACAACTGGTAGAACTTTACTTGAACAAGAAGTAGCGACTGGTGACATCTTCCGAATGTGTCAAACTAAAGACGAAGCCATTCGTGATTGGGTCAAGCTTGGCGTTACTCGCGCCCGCGCCACCGGTGACCCAGCGGTTTTTTGGCTGGATGAAAATCGCGGACATGATGCGCAACTAATCCAAAAGGTTGCAGAATATTTGCCCGAACATGACACATCTGATTTAGACATTCAAGTTTTTGCGCCAGTCGCTGCGATGAATTTTTCATTGGAGCGCGTGCGCCGTGGCGAAAATGCAATTGCAGTTACCGGTAATGTGCTTCGTGATTACCTCACCGACCTCTTCCCAATTTTGGAATTGGGCACCAGCGCGCGCATGCTTTCGATTGTTCCGCTTTTGCAAGGCGGTGGCCTTTACGAAACTGGCGCCGGCGGTTCTGCACCAAAGCACGTTCAGCAGTTTGTTGAGGAAGGCCACTTGCGCTGGGATTCGCTGGGTGAATACTGCGCGTTGGTGCCTGCGTTTGAACAAGCCGCCACCAACAGTGGTGATGGTCGCGCAACAGTTCTTGCTGAAACTCTTGATCAAGCAGTTGGTCAATACTTGGAACATAGCCGCATGCCTTCAAGAAAGGTAAATGAGTTGGACAATCGTGGAGCAACATATTTTCTTGCCCGCTATTGGGCCGAAGCTCTCGCCGCACAAGATTCCGACCCCGAAATAAAGGCGCGCTTTTCACCACTGGCCGTGGCACTTGCAGAAAAAGAAGAGGTCATTTTGCAGGAGTTACTGGCCGCGCAAGGACAAGCGGTAAATCTTGGTGGTTACTACCATCCGGATCCAGAATTGTGTGCTAAAGCGATGCGCCCAAGCAAAACCTTTAACGCTATGCTCGCTGAGCTTCATTGCTTGAGCACCTAAGCTTGTCTGCGCCTAATGCACCCCAGCTCCTTGTTGCTTGTTGCTTGCTTGCGGCTTGTTCGAATCCGCGTGATCCTCAAGCGGGACAAGCTCCAGATTCCACTGCTCAAGTTGCAAGTAAGCCAGCCTTGAGTGGCGAAAAAGTTTATGAGTTGATGTGCTCGATGTGTCACGGTGAAAATGGCGATGGTCATGGAATCGTTGCCACAAAGACCCAAGCACGTAGTTTTATCGATGGCGGATATTCTTTTGGAAATACTCCAGAGGCAGTATTTAAAACAGTTAGTAACGGCATCGGCGGTACAGAAATGCCCGCCTTTAAAGAATCTTTAAGTGCTGAAGAACGCCACGCAGTTAGCGCGCATGTTTTGGCGTTCAATCCTGAAAATTCTAAAGTCCGGGCCGGTGATCCAATAATGCGTGTGACCACCAAGCCGCTTATTGTGCGCGGTCATTTACCTTCAGTTGTTGATGGCGCGCCGGAACGCCCGCGTGGTTTGTTGGTCGGCACTATTGATGGACTCACTTGGGAATACCGCGCAGATGATTTGCGTTTGCTGGCTGTGCGCAAAGGTGAGTTTGTTGAGCGTAAAGATTGGGGTGGCCGCGGCGGCGCACCGCTAAAACCTTTAGGTGAAATTATTTGGTTAAACCAAGAGGGTGATCCTTCACCGCCATGGAAATGGATTAAGGGTGACGACAAAATTGTATTAGTCACTAAGTTAATTGGCACCACAATTGAAAATGGTCGCGCACTTGTTAAAGCTCGCTTAGAACACCCAAACGGGGATTTGGCCGGAAATGTAGAAATGTGGGGAAGCTCAACATTGCAAGATGGAATGATTCAATTGCATCGGAATTTCCGACTTGTTGCATTCGCCGGCCCCGACTACCTTGAGCACGAAGGTGTCAATCTTGAATATGTCCCCGGTTTCCCAATGGAGTTCTCAAAATGATTTTAAGTTTAATAATTACAGCTCTCCAAGTTGAGAACGATATCTACACTGTTGAAAACTTTACTCCACCAAATGGCGAAGTCATTGAAGTTGGTGGTTTAGATTTTAATTCTTCTGGCGCATTATTTGTTTCCACTAGACGTGGTCGAGTTTGGAAAATTGAAAACAGCTTGGCGGATAATCCGGACGATGCGGTTTGGTCTTTGTGGGCGGAAGGTCTGCATTCAGGGTTGGGGTTGAAAATTGTAAATGATGAAATTTATGTAGTTCAGCGCGGCGAACTTTCACGCTTGAGTGACCGTGATAATGACGGCTACGCCGAAACGATTGACACCATCACGCAAGATTGGGGTATGTCCGGCAACTACCACGAGTTCGCATTCGGCTTACCGGTCGATGCGCAGGGGAATTTTTATATCTCCACTAATGTTGGTTTCTGGTCGCCAGAGTGGTGGCATGGCTTGTCTAAGGCTCCCTACCGCGGTTGGATTTCCCGCATTACTCCCGCAGGAGAGGTGCAACCAATTGCAAGTGGGGTGCGTTCACCTTGCGGCTTGGGTATGAATAGTCAGAACGATTTGTTTTACACTGACAACCAAGGTGATTGGATGCCAGTCTGTGGAGTTTTCCATGTTGAAGAAGGGGATTTTTTCAGTCATCCTTCTTCTTTGCGTTGGCGCGAAGCTGACGGCGGTGTATTGCCTTCTACAACGATTCCGCCAACAGTCGAACGTAAGCCAGCGGCTATTTGGATTCCCTATGAATGGTCGCGCTCGACCGGTAACTTGGTGGCAATTGAACAGTCTGGCCTGTTCGGACCTTTCGACGGGCAAATGGTTGCAGCTGAATTAACTAATGGAATGTTAGTGCGCTTGCAAATGGAAAAAGTTCGCGGCCAATGGCAAGGAGCTTGTTTCCCGTTGCGCCAAGAAATTGGTTCAGCAGTGCGAGTTCGCTTTGCAGAAGATGGCTCGCTGTTTACTGGCTATACCAATCGCGGTTGGGGTGGTCGTGCACCTGGCGATGGTTTGGCACGCATTCGCTGGACGGGAAAAACACCTTTCGAAATGAAGTCGGTACATCTTCTTCAAGATGGTTTTGAAATTGAATTCACCAAGCCGGTTCCTGAAAAAATCTCCAGCGCGGAGTTAAAGCAAATAACTTTGCGTGAATACGATTACAACTGGTGGTGGGATTACGGTTCACCAGAAATGCGCGAGCGTATGGTTTCAGTTACCAGTGCCACCTTGTCGGCAGACCGTTTGCGCTTGGAAATCCACACCTCCGGTTTGGTTGCAGCTAAGTGTGTGCGCGGGCGTTTGCCAGGCTTAGGGCTATTGCACGATACTTTTGATTACACCATTAATCAGTTGCCAGAAGGCCCGCTTGCAATTGAACAAGTTGCCAAAAAAGTTGAACCTCCGGCGCCACGCAAAAATGAAAGTGAAGGCTGGCTAACGATGACTTGGGGTGATGCCTTGGATATTTGGGAGAGTGACGGTTGGGAACTATGCGCAGTTAAAGCCGACCCAAATGATCCATCATCCTTCTTGACATACGTGGGAAATTCGGCACTTGTCAACAGCAGGGGACGCAAGGATCTTCGCAGTCACACTGCTTTTGGAGACATTGAATTTCGTTTTAGCGTGATGTTGCCGACCGGCGGGGATAGCGGCGTTTACTTTATGGATCGCTACGAACTACAACTGGCGGACGATTGGAAACAGATGGCTGGAATTGTTGGTGTGAAGAATCCACGCGCCAAAGTGTGGCGCGGTCCGCATGATTGGCACACAATCACTGGCAAATTCTTTGCGCCGCGTTTTGACCGTTCAGGTAAAAAAGTTAAGAATGCACGCTTTGAAAACATTTCAATTGATAATACAGTAGTCCTTGGTGCGGCAGAATGTTCGCAACCAACTGACGGTGGCCTTGCTGGAGAAGTGGCCCTCGCGCCATTGCGCTTTCAAGGAACCATCGGCGATACTGCTTTGGCAGACATCCGTGTACGACCGCTTTACGACCCGCTCAATTTAGATGCTTGGTCTAAAATAGAACGCCCACTCGACAAGTTTGAAATCAGCGGTGACTTTGAAATTTATGCCAGAATGAAAATTGGTGATGGAATTTCTACTTTAAACATAGGTAAGCACGCGATTCAATTTAATGCAATTGGCGCAAGTAGCGCGCGCACCGGAAGTATTCTTCCAGGCTCTTCAATTAGCACTGACTTACTGCAAGCCGACACCTGGTTCGATTTTCAAGTGCGCTCGGTAAAGGGCGTGCTTCAAGTATTCATCAACAACGTGGTTATTAACCAATTGGTGGGAGCGGACAAACATCCCATTCAATTTGTTGTTGGTGAAGATGCCGAACTAACGCTTGAAGACGTTAGGTGGCAGCCAATTCCTTAGGACTTGCCAGGAATTGGAGATTTTGGAGTTGGGCAGTCGCCCCATTCCCATGTCGCTGGTGTAATTTGTTCTTCGGCGTTAAAGCAATCTTCCCAACTTACGCGTTTGCCGGTGTAAGCAGCCATGCGGCCAAGAATTGCTGCTTGAGTACTGCGTACCATCGCCTCACCTTGGTTATGGCCGCGTCCAGCACGAATTGCGGCAAACAATTCATCATGTTCAGTTTGATACATATTGTTGCTGGGCCCATCATAATTCCAATCTTTGCTGCCTTTGATTTTGAACTTACCGGCCCAACCATCGATGTGGGCAGCACCATCAGTTCCTAAAACGCGGTCGAGATTTTCCATTGCGGTGCCATCCCATTGGCGAGTTAGTAAGTGGCCTTGTGCGCCACCTTCAAATTCGTAAATGACTGAGAAGTGATCCCAAATGTCACCATATTTTTCCGCGGTGCGTTGTTGGCGACCACCAACAGCGACGGCATTCAGCGGAGTTTTATCGCCAAAAGCCCATAAAATTTTGTCGATGCTGTGAACCGCCTGCTCAACAATGTGGTCACCGCTTAAGTAAGTGTGGTAGTACCAGTTGCGCAAGTGGTGCTCCATGTCAGTCCACTCTTCTTTATTGCCGCGATGCCAAACGCCACCAGCAAGGTAAGTGCCGTAAGCAAGTTGTACATCGCCAATGCGGCCGTTGTTGATTTCGCCATAAACCGCTCGCTTGCCAAGATGTGCGCGCCAACAAAAACCGTGCGCTAGGCACAAATCTTTTTCTTGAGCCATGCGTGCAGTTTCCATAACAGAGCGAAGCCCCGGGCCATCAACCGCGACTGGTTTTTCGCAGAAAATATGGCGGCCTTTTTCAACTGCATAACGTAAGTGAAGTGGGCGGAAGGCCGGAGTGGTTGCGAGTAGGATTACATCGCACTCATCAATTACTTTTTTGTAACCATCGAAACCGTCGAAGCGTCGTTCGGCAGGAACTTGCACGCGGCCTTCGCCGCCGTTTTGCTCCAGACCTTTAAGCGATGAATCAAGTCGATCCATGAACACATCGGCCATCGCCCAAATGACGGTTCCTTTATCCGCGCTTAATGCTTGCAGTGCGGCACCAGTTCCGCGACCACCACAACCGATGAGGCCAATTTTTAATGTGTCGGCCCCGCCAACAAATGCGGAGCGCGCGATGGACGGTGCGGTCGCGAAGGTGGCGGCAGTGCCGGCAATGAAATTACGTCGATTCATGCCAACAGTTTAGCGAGGTTTTGTTTAATAGGCTTTAGTAATTCCGGGAGTAGGAATTGCATAGCGGCCATGTTCATCAGGCTTCGGCCCCGGGACACCTTCCCATGAATAGTTTGAAGGTGATAGGTCAAGTTCCGAGTTAAGCGCTTGTTCCCAAGTAACTTCTTTACCGGAGTAAGAGGCCATGCGCCCCAATATTGAAGTGAGTGTGCTCTTAGCTCCGTAATCGGCCTCGTTGTAGGTGGCTCCATTACGAATCGCCGCAAACAAAGCGTCATGTTCTACTTGGAAAGGATCCTTGTATTCCTCGGTGTATCGCCAGCGCTTGCCATCTTTGAATTGAATATTTGCGCGGCCAAAATTAATGGTACCTAAAGTTCCGTGCGCGTGTTCGTTAACTTCGGAGCGAGTGTCAGGAATATGCCGACACTGTGAAAACATTTTAGTTCCATTTGGGTAAGTAAACTCAATCATGTGATGATCGAAAATTTCCCCGTGGTCAATGCCGGTGCGCGTTTGGCGTCCACCTTGCCCATGCGCTTTCGCCGGGAAGTCATTCATCGCCCAATTGCAAACGTCCAAGTTGTGAATGTGTTGTTCAGTAATGTGATCACCGCACAGCCAATTGAAGTAATACCAGTTGCGCATTTGGTAAGTCATTTCATTCCATTCTGGTTGGCGGGGTCGCACCCACACGCCAGCCGAGTTCCAATAACACCGCAGAAGATTGATTTGGCCGATGTCCCCAGCATGAATGCGTTTAATCAATTCTTGATAAGGTGCTTGGTGATGACGTTGTAAGCCAACACCAACTTTCAACGCCTTATTTTTTGCGGCCGCCGATGCGGCGAGAACGCGGCGAATGCCCGGACCGTCAACGGCGACTGGCTTTTCCATAAAGACGTGCTTGTCTTTCTTGATTGCATACTCAAAATGAATTGGCCGGAAGCCCGGTGGGGTGGCTAATAAAATAACATCTACATCACTATCAATTGCCTTTTGATAAGCGTCGAATCCGGTGAAGCGCCGATTTTCAGGCACATCAACTTGTTCGGAGTGATTTTCAGAGAGCCAACTAAAGGTGCTCTCTAAGCGATCGCTAAATGCATCAGCCATGGCGACCAGTTTGACTTTCCCGGCGGTGTTTAAAGCTTGATGCGCCGCTCCCGTGCCGCGACCACCACAACCAATAAGGGCAATTCGCAACTCGGCGTCACCGGCGGCAAGACCCATTCCAGTATTGGAAGGAAGTGCAAATGGACTATTAGTTCTGGCGATAGTATGTCCACCAAGCAAAAGTGAACTTGTGATCGCGGAACTTTTTGCAAGAAAGCTACGGCGGGTAGATGATTTTTTCATGTTCTTTGCGGGTTAGCGTTCACCACGCTGTTGTCGCGCGTGAATTTTTTTAATCCCTGCGACCGAAGAATCCCAGTAGGAATTCCATTGCTCTTGCGGAGGAGGGATGAGCGGGCGAACTACTCGTAATCCTACAGTTTGAGCATTGGTTAAATACCAAATGCTGCGCGGTATCTGCGGGTCTTGTTGCTGCCAGTTGGGTTTAGACTGGCGACTATGATGCGCGTGCAAGTCTTGTGGGTCATCATTCCAACTTCCACCAAGCACAGAGTGTCCCCAAGCACGACTAGGGCTGTCGGGTGGATCATCAACCCACTCCGCAACATTTCCCAGCATGTCATATAAGCCGAATTGGTTAGGAGTTAATTGGCCAACATGATGATAATGTTCTGCGGAGTTTTCATAATTCCAACCACCTTCAGCATCGCCGCATGCGAGCACCCATTCTTTTTCAGTCGGCAAGCGATAGAAGTGTCCAGTTTGATTGCTAAGCCAGCGACAAAATTGTCGCGCGGCATAATGGGTCATGGAAATGGCTGGATAATTATCTACTCCCATTCCAAAATCCATTGGCACGTAAGGAGTGGTTGGGCCGGAGATACCGTCAACGGGGTCTATTCCGCCAGCCTGGAATAACATGTATTGATCCCAAGTTATTTCGTATTTACCAATCCAAAAATTATTTTCGCAATCAGCAACCTTAATGGGTTGCATTTCTAATAAGACTGAATTTTGCAAACTAGCTTGATAGGGATTCATTTCAATAACTTGTTCACTGCAAGAGGGAAGTAGGAATAAAGCGAAAAGAAACTCACGGTGAATTAGTTGCATAACTTTCAGGGAGCTTCGCAAAGAACTCGAATGCCCACCCAGCCACAGTCGGACATCCACCACGAACTTTTTGGCCATTGCGGGTCACGAGCTTGCCAATTGATGTTGTAGGTTGCGCGCAATTCCACGTTGATATTTTCGTCTAGGTAGGAGCCGCCACATACCGTTCCAACATCTTCGCCGGTGTCAATCCATTCAGCGAGGTTGCCAATGATGTCGTGTAAACCATTTGATTCCGCAGGAAGTTGACCACAGGCATGTGGCTTTTCATCTGCGTTTTCGGCACTCCAACCATTGCTCGCACCCTTGGCTGCCAACATCCATTCGTCTTCAGTTGCCAAGCGATAAGTACGTCCAGTTTTTTTGCTTAACCACTGGCAAAAATGTTGTGCGGAATTGAGGGTCATGCCTAATGCCGGGTGGCCGGCGTGTCCAAATCCACGGCCAACTGGGAATACCGATTTGCTTGGACCGCTAACTCCGTCTGCTTCAATGACATCACTTTCTCTTAAAAAGAAAAGGTCAAAAACGTCCCAACTTATTTCGGTTTGTGACATCCAAAATTGACCATTGGCAATTGGCAGCATTTCAAAAGTTACATCTGAATTATCAAATGTTTGGGTAAATGCTTTGGCTTTGAGTGGGTTTGGCTTGGGCGGGGCGGGAGTGCTGGGCGCACTCATTCCAAGCGAAGTGCCGGCGATGTTCCATTCCGGAAGCAGTGGAATGCGTAGGTGGCGGAGAATTGTTGGCACGATGTCAACAACTTCGGCATAGCGCCGCCACCGAAGTGGGCCGGCTTGATAATTACCAGATGCCAAAAGAAAAACGGTGCGGTGCAGTGGAATATCTTGGCCGTGGCCGGTGCCAGTTCCTCCATGGTCGGTGGTGGCCAAAATTAACCACTCCTCCGGGTTCTCCATCTCCGCAAGGATGCGCCCAAGCTCGAAGTCCACCAATTCAATTGCGGTGAGGTATTCAGGAAATTCCGAACCGTACCCAAAGGAGTGACCTGCATGATCAACGGCATCAAAGTGGAGGAATATTGCGTTCGGGTTATTTGCTAGTTCTTCTATCGCAAGGTCTGCGACTTCACTTGTGGTATTAGCCTTGGCAATGAAGTCTGCACCAGCTTGTGCTTTCTCAGCCAAAGGGTGCCACTCGGTGATAGAAGCAGTGCGTAGTTCGGGTTTCGCCTTTTCAATCCGGGATAAAAAGTGCTGCGCGTGTTCGGCTTTATAGCCGTCAAAAGAATTGTCTACTACCCCATGTGTCTCAGGCCAAGTGCCTGTAAGAATGCTCATCCAGCTTGGGCCGCTTACGGTGCGCGCGCAAGTTTGGGCTTCAGGATTAAAAGCCCCAGTTGAAATTAAGCGATCAAGATTAGGAGTGCTGGCGTCGCGTAATGAGTCTGGACGACAGCCATCGATGCCGATTAGTAGAACTTTTGGCCCGACAGTAGTTTGTTTAGAGCAGGAGCTAAGCAGTAGTAGCAGCAGGAAAAAAAAGCGCATTAACTCGCAAGTATTTTGTCCATGTTGCTAGCAATAAGTTCGAGTCGCTCTCGTCCGCCGCCACCTATTTCAGCAGTAAACCAACCATCGTAGTTGATTGCCTTCAATTCTTTCATGACAGCTGGCCAGTCACAATCTCCCTCAAGCAATTCGGCGCTAAACCCTGCCCAAATGCCTTCTTTGTCCGCTTTTGTGCGGCTGTACTCCTTTACGTCTACTTTTAATACACGATGACCAAGTGCTTTTATCCAATGCTCAGGCCAGCCGTAGCGCAAGATATTTCCGACGTCGAAATAGGCGCCGACCATTTTTGATTCAAAGCTATCTATCCAGTGAGCCATTTCTACAGGAGAAATTAGGAAACTATTCCAAACGTTTTCAAATGCTATTTTGATGCCAAGCTTCTCGGCAGTTTCCAGGGTTGAGCTAATACTCTCGTGGGCAAGTTTCCAAGCATCGCCATAGTATTGCGATTTATTTACAACTGCTGGAACTACTAACACGGTTGATGCGCCAAAGTCGTGGGCATCTTGGAGTGCCGTATTCAGGTCGGCAACGGCCATGGCACGAATCTCTTTGTCAGAATGATTGAAAGTTTTTTTCCAGTGAGTAGATTCAACTACACCGTGAATTGGTAGCCCAGTTTTGTCTCGCGCCTCAAGAACTTCTTTGGTGGCGAAGCCATTCGGGCTGTCAAGTTCAACGCCATCAAAACCAAGCTCTTTTAGCAGTTTAAATTTTTCAAGAATGTTGGCGCCGTCGTGAACCATGCCCAACTTAACCGCCTTCTTGAACGGTTGTGGTGTATTTGCTTTTAGCGAGAGTAAATCACTGTTTGCGTGGAGCATCGGTGCGGCTCCAATGACAGCAGAAGTGGCGAGGAATTTTCGGCGGGTGGTCATGGTGTAGGGATTAACGGCGAGTGGCCCATATAGTGCCACCAATGAGGTGCTTTTGGAACAACTTTGAGTGCCAAACTTGGGGTCGATGTCCAAGGGAGGTGTAGAAAATGCGGCCCTTGCCGTAAGATTTTGTCCAACTGATTGCAAAATCCTGGTCTTTGCGTTTTACTCCATTTTGTTGGAGGTTTACGGACTTGCCATCTAATGAAAGAAGCACTTGGAGATTGCTTCGCTTCCAATTTTTGAATTGGTAGATTTCGTCGGTTATCTTGAACTCGGCCCCAAGATGTTCAGTCGCTAAATGGTTCTCAAGTTCCACCGTTACGCCGACCTCTTGGTGCCAGGGGTGCCCGTCGAAATAGCCGCCAATCATTTCGCCAAATTCTTGCCATTCAAAGAAGGTGTCAGTTGCGCAATGTGATCCAATGAATGCGCCTCCATCGCTTAAAAAACTAGAGAACGCTTGTTTGTTTTCTTCGGTCCAAGGCAGCTCACCAGTTGTATAAAAGAAGATTGCGTCAAAGTCGGCAAGTCCCTTTTCGGTGAATCTATCGGTGGTATTGTCGCAAATTACTTCAATGCGTGGGTCTTCACTTGCCCAAGTCTGCCAACTTTTTTGCACAATGCCTTGTGCCGCTACTTGATGTTCGTACCCAGCAGAATAAACGTGCACTAAAATCTTTTTAGGCTTTTTTAATGATTCTAAATATGCGACTAAATCGTCTAACTCTTGTTCACTTAACAATGCTTCCAAATTAGCGGTCATGGCCGAGACTGCTAGCACTTCACCTTGACCATTCTTTATTTCAAATCCTGGTGCAATTTCCTGCGCTGGATTAGTGATTGCCGTGCGCAATTGTTCTTTGTTTAACATTAGTCCTATTGACGCAAGTTCGGGTCCGACTTCACTTGGTGCTTCACCAGTTGAATGGCCATCAATCCAGTGGCAGCGTTGACAAGAGGCGGCTGGGTTTTCAAAGAACACCTTGCGACCACGGGCAATCGGTTTATCCATTTCTTTCTGCGTAGAAGGAATTGCTTTTGTAGCCAAGTAGTTAGTGTTTTCGCGCGGCAACTCCGGCCGCCAAGTGTTGTGTAGGCGGTCGAATCCAGACTTATCTTCCCATTTATTTAATACATCAATCGCTTCATCACGCAAATCCCCAGAAGTCGAATTGGCGAATTGTAGTAAGCTTTCTGCGTCCTGATTGCGCCCGCTTAAAAAACAGGCATGAAGTGCTCGCCGCCGAAAAATATCGTTGTTTGCTTGCTTGTTTAAAGTGCTGGCAAGCTTGTTCATCGCTCCCTCAATTGGTAAGTCATAAATTGCAATGGCCGCCTCAGTCGCAATGAATTCGCTTTGATCATTAAGGTAGTGAGCGATTGCATTTGAACCCTGCAATCGCAATGCGAGCACAGCAGCTAAACGAGAGTTTTTGTTTAAGCCAATCGCGCAAAGTTCCTGAGGGCTCGCAGTCTTTGATAGGGCCCAACTTTGGGCATGACGCAGGAAGCGGTCATCATTTGGAGAAAAATTCAACAAGGCTTCAGTTGTGAGGCCGCTTTTTCCCAGTTTGCCAAGACTCATAAGTGAAAAGTATTTAACCCGTGCAGAGTTGTCTTCTAACAAGTTGGTAAGTAATCCTCGCGCCTTGGTTATGTTGTTTTCGCCTAAAGATTTAGCAATTTGTGCTCGCACTTCGGTATCGCTCTCGGTGTTCAAGTAGGGAATCAGTGATTCGGCGCTGTTTAGCTGCGTTAAACCCCAAATTGCATGCACTCGCGCTAGTTGGTGTGGGCTATTTAGTTGTTTCATAAATACCTCAACGGCATTTTGTGCCACCAATTTTATTTGCGCCAACATACGAACACGCCGGTCGTCATGCGAAAGAAGTACCGCCAACTTTTCAGGCTGGTTAATTAAATGAAAGTTGCTGAGTAATTGACCAGTTAATTCGCCAGCGTGGCGAGCTTGTTGATTATTGCTGCTTACTTTCCACAACCTGCCTTTGCCAGCACCTGTCCAACCTTCAACCCAGTCGCTAACCAAGAGGGATCCATCTGGCATGAAATCGACATCTGTAGCTAATGTCTTCCAAATAAATTCCTCATCAAAATTCATATTAAAGCCCGCGCCATTTGCCTCCATAGTAAAACGCCTAATGCCACTATGGTTTGGTCCACCAAGAAAATCTGCAATGAAAAATGACCCCGCAAAGTCTTTCGTCAAGCCAGTGCCCGGGTAGTGCACAATTCCACTTGGCCCGGAAGTTAAATTTGCAATTGGCGGATTCAAAAAAGCCGGCTGCCCTTGGTGGGCGGGTTTCCACCAAGATTCCGGCATCCATGGCCCGCGGTCGGCAAGATATTGATAGTTCATACGCCAACCACAATCACTACCTTCCATCAAGTACACAATTCGCGCTTTATCACCAGCATCGCTGTTGTTGTCGCCTGTCCATAAGTTTCCATAATCGTCAAAACAAAGTTCTTGAGGGTTGCGTAAACCAACACAATAAATTTCAAGATTTGCTCCATCTAAATCACACCGGAAGACTGCGCCTGAGCCAGGATCAGTTAGCAATTCGCCCTTGTCATTTTCAACTGCATACCCACGATCGCCAATTGAAAAGTATAGTTTGCCATCTGGGCCAATTTGTAGACCATGCATGTCATGGCCGCGCAATGCGACTCTTACTCCATAGCCGCGATGGAGTGATTCTCGTCGGTCGGCAACACCGTCGTTATCCAAATCCTCTAACTTCCAAAGGTTTGGAATGCAGGTGTACCAAGCATCGGTGCCGCCTTCTTTGTTCGCTTGCACTAATAAACCTGCTCCGGTGCCGTCGAGTAAATCATTAAAGCCATCAGCAAAAACTTTTGTAGAGTCGGCTGTTCCGTCGTTGTTGGTGTCTTCAAGCAGAACTATTCGATCTTCCTGGTCAGTCCATTCCTTGGAATATTCAGGATGGTGTTTTAAATACATTTTGCCGCGGTCATCTACGGTCATGCAGCGTAAATCATCTTCGGTCCAATATGTATGCGAACGATTATCAGGAACGCCCTCAGTTTCTTGACGATAAGTTTCGCAAACATAAACATTGCCAAAATTATCTGGCCAGAAAACTACTGGGTTTGCGAGAAGCGGATCGCTTGCCCACAGTTCGACGTTGAATCCGTCCGGAATTGTTGGCGGCACCGGCGTGTTTTCTGGTTCTTGCGCGAGGGGGATGGCGAGTAGGAGGCTAATCACGTTATTAGCCTACGAGCGATTTGAAGTTTGGTGTAGAATCTCCTCGCTAATAGATGTTTTTTCTACCACTAATTCTCGCCGGCAGCTTCTCCACCACTTTGGCCTTGCAGTCCGCTGGTGTTGATGGTTTAAGTGCGCACACCGCTTGGATGGTGTGCGGTCCATTTGCAAATAAAGATGGCGCAAGTGTTGATGAAAAACACAAACCAGAAAAGGCTGCGCGAAGGTTGCGTAAAGATTCTGAATGGAGCGAGTTAACTAAAGCGTATTCAGTTGTTGGCGGAAGTAAGCAAGGTTGGCGGCAAGTTCCGCCAACTGCACGGATGTTTTTCGGCGAGGATTCGGGTCATGGCCCCTTGGCCAGTGGAAAAATTGACTTCACTAATATTCAATTTTTACAAGATGCTGGAGTGGGCTGGGATAACAATTCCGTGGTCTATCTATATCGCGGAATTAATTCCACCAAGCAGCAGAGCTTGCAATTTTTTTCTGGATCAGATGATGGAATTAAATTGTGGTTTAACGGTGATGAAATTCTTCGAAAAGGGGAGCCGCGAGGTTTAAATCCTTATGACGATGTAACTAATTTAGATTTTCGCAAAGGGTTAAATCATCTACTAATAAAAATCCCCAACGCTGGAGGTTCATGGGGTTTTGAAATGCGGCCCTTTAGTTTGCCGCCTCAGGCGCGGGTCGACGAGGCGATCGGACATGGTGTTGATTGGTTGTTGTCGCGCCAGTTGATTGATGGTTCTTGGGACAGTTATCAAGGAGGATACCGCAATGGGCAAACTGCCCTGTGTGCGTACACCTTAATAAAAATGGGGCTTTCGCCTCAGCACCCAGGGGTGTTGCGTGCCCTTAATTTTTTACGGGCACAGCCGGCATCAAAAACTTATTCGCTTGGTTGTCAATTGATGGCCGTAGCTGCGGCTGATGATCCAAGCTATCGACCTTGGATTGAGGAAATGGTCGGCGATTTAATTTCATGGCAACGGCGGAGTGGTTCATGGGCGTACCCTACTGGCACTGAAGATTTGTCAGTTACCCAATTTGCCGCCTTGGGGTTGTGGGCCGCATCCACTCAAGGAGTACACGCTCCAGATTCTGTTTGGAATGAGTTGGTTGAAGGAACCTTGGACTATATGTGTAAGGATGAAAGTGTTTTAATTTCCGGAAAAAAAGAAAAAGGCGTCGGCTTTGGTTATCACGTTGGAGCCCAAATAGCTCCGCGTGGGTCAATGACTGCGGCCGGGGTGGCCACCTTGCAATTGTGCAAAGACAATCTTGGGAAAAAACTTCGTCCTGATTTGGTTGCTAAAGTTAATCGCGCGATAGAGTGGGGCAATCACTGGATTGCGGGCAATTTTCGAGTTGATACTAATCCTCGTTATGGGGGACGTCATTATTATTGGTTATACGGGTTGGAGCGTGCCGGGGCATTTTTAGATACAGAATTCTTTGGCTCGAACCAGTGGTACCCACATGGAGCGTGGAGGATTATTTCTGATCAAGCTTTCAAAAATGTTTATGGCGCAGATTTAAGTTTAGCGCGAGGACGGGGGTCGTGGGGAAACGAAACCAATACTTGTTTTGCATTATTGTTTTTAAGGAGAGCCACGCGACGAGTCGCTACTGGCCCCGAAGTTGCAAGTGATGCCAGCTTGTTTAAAACTTCGTTAACAGATGGACCAGTCGAGATGCATCTGACTTTTGTTCGTGGCCTAACCATGTGGATTAATAAGGTTGACTCGCCTAAGGAAATTGTTCGCGTTGAGTATTGGATTCGCAAAAAAGGGGACCAAGATTGGACACTAATTACGGAAGTAGCTCCCAGTGGAGGGCCCGGAAGTAAACAAACATGGTCCACCCGTCACTCCTTAAGTGAGTTTGGAAAATGGGAACTAAAAGCAATCGCTGTTGCGGCTGACCGTGAGGCGTTAAGTTCCGGTGCAATTGAAGTCGAAGTCATGAATGGAGTTGACCCACTTTTTCTTGAGTATGGTGATGATGGATTTGACAACTTACTGTCCAGGGCAAATCCGTTGGCCATAGTTTCCTCGGGAAATTCTGCGAGCTCTTTAATCGATAATAAAGTTTTTACTTCGTGGTTATGCGCGGCCAACGATGCCGGTCCCAGTTTCACAATCGAGACCAAGCGTCCGCTACGTGTAAAGCGAATCCTATTCGTCCCCGCCCGCACTCGCTCCATGGACAAAAAATCCAACCCACGCCCAAGTCAGTTAGAAATACAAATTGATAACGACGAAAACTCCATCTGGCTACCAGTGGATCCCGAATTCAATCACAAGACTGTTCTAGAATTACCGGAAATCCGCGCAATTAGGAAGTTGAAGGTGATATTGCATGAACCAATTGATGGACAAATGGGGATGACGAGTGTGGGATTCAGCGAAGTTGAATACCAAGGCTAGACTCTGACCCCAAACATTGGGTCATAAAGACCCAAAAAAAGGATGGCGGAAAA
>CAZWVI010000003.1:169567-184133 GCA_964637165.1 uncultured Planctomycetales bacterium | reverse complement strand
AGAATCCCTTCTTCGCCTGGTATCTGCTATCTTGGTGGAGACCAGTGACGAATGGCAACGCTTACAAAGGTTCATACGACCGCGTAATCGATGAAGGTGCTAAAGATGTTGATCCACGTACTGGAGTAGGCAACCCAAACGGTTAGGCGAATAAAACCCCAACACTTGGGGCTACGGCAGAGTCAGCACCTCACCATTTAAGACTGCTGACTCTGCTATTTTTATGTTAACTTTTTGCTTGCCGCGAATTAATGTGGCTGATGGCGCGCTGCAATTTTTGGATCCTGCCGAATACGGAATTGTCATCTCAGCAATTCCATTGGCGTTAGCCGTAGCACTCACTTGATATAGAAAGGCATAAGCACTGGTGGTGAAACCGATACGCATTTCAATTTGCACCTCGCTAAACGGTTCTGCTTTTATTTGTAGTTTTGCGCCGGGAACGTGTTGCCAAAGCATGCCGACTGGAGCGACTTCGCCAGGAGCGGCCAGGCGTGGGTCGGGCTGTGGGTCGGGAATAGGGCTCACAAAAACTAAGCGCAAGTTGGGTGCGGCAACAGGTCCGCCAGCATGGAAAAGTGCTGCGGCCAAAGAGCTGGACCAACTGGCGGTACTTGTTTCAGTAACCGACATTAGTTGAGGCCAGGCTGACGGCAATGCGCTGTGAACTAAAACATAATCGCATTGGTGTTGATTTAATATTTGACCGCCTTCTTGCCAATTGCTCGCCGTAAAAAAATCGGCGGGCGCACGAAAAGATTGTTCTCCGACATATAAACCGAAATTAGTCGCTACGGATTTACAGTTGGCTACAAATTCAAGGGCATGGCCTTGGTCCCAATGAGCCAATACCGTTGATTGCGGGGCAGCATTAGCCGATAACCATTCGTGCATACTGCGTACTCCATTCTGTCGCCAAACTTCAATTGAGCCCTGATCTTCAATGCGATGCTGGAGCCGGTCGCTTATCGCAAGAATTGATGGTGCTTGCAATAAGAGCACGACAATAATGCCCGTGACTATTCTTGGGGTGCAAGAATTTATTTTCTCTTTTAAAAGTGGTCCCAACCAACAGCCGACAAGTAAGGCGATTGGAATGCTGGCCAAATCAGAAAAACGCAACTGGGTAAGTGCTTGGACAATAAAAATCGTCGCGGCTAATGTCCAAAGAAGATATGCGTTCCGATGTTTACTGCCGGTTAATAATTTATAGGCTGCAAGTGGGAGCAATAAAATTGTGATGCCCAACCAATTGAAAATGCCAGACGCGCCGGCGTGCCAAACTGCTTGCGATTCAGCAATGTCAGCCATGAAGGAATTTGCGCGTGCGGCCCATTCGAATCCTTCTCGTATTCCGTTAAAGGGCGTGATGCGCAGGATGAAAAGTAAACATCCTCCCGTGAATAGTATTAAGGCGTAAGTGCGGGCGGCGGTCTTTGCTTGCTTACTGAAATAAATGGCCGCGAAATAAGTGGCGCCTAGTGCCAACCAAAGGGGATGAAACCACGATAAGTTAACTACCACCCAGGGCTGTAATTCTTGCCACGGGCTGGCGGCAACTGCGGGCATTAAGGCAACGACGGCGGCCAGATGAAAACAGGCCCCACTAAGCGCGATTTTATTTCTTTGCTGTGGATAGATTAGAACTTGAACAAAATAGTAAAGTTGCACGATCGCAACAGGTATTAGCGCGGCGGTCCAAGTGCCAAGCAAGAGACCGGCAAGGATGCCGCCGGTAACGCCTAAAAGTTGTGAGTGGTAGCTGTCGCCATTTTGATTGAGCATGTTTAGCTTCGAAATTATTACCAACATTGCGGCAACTAAAAGCGCGACGAAGGCGTGGTGATCGGCAACACCGGGAGCAGAATAATGAATCGAGCCGCTGGCTAGTGCGTGGAGTGAACCGGTTATTAATCCCGCCCGCCAGCCGGCCAAGGTAGTGGCACCAAGTGTTAGCACTAGGGAAGTTAGGACGCCAAGCCACAAGGGAATCGTGGCGGTGCTTTGTTCGACGTAGCGTTTTAGTTGCTGTGGTTCACTTGGGGCAAATGGTTTGAGCACCAGGCGGAGGGCCGAATCGTAGTAGTTGGGCCACGGAATCGCGGCACCGTTGGGCGCGTTCATTGCCGGGTCAAAACTGGCCACCGGCAGCCCGTCCCGCAGAGAACGCTCAACCCGCCGCGCGTGATAAAGACCATCCGGCTCCGCCGAAAACCAGTCGCTTGAGCTGGCGTTTGAGGCGGTCGGCCCGCCAAGCCGATTAATCCGCATATGACTGGCTTCACGTGCACCCCATGACAATCCCGCCACGATGGCGAGGGAGAGAAGGAGGAGTGAACGAGACGACATAGCAATAGCCTAGACTCTGACCCGATTGGCTGGGTCACCTTTTTTGTAAGTCTTTTGTTTATAGGTTGTTAGACCCTTATTGCAGCCAAAGGCTTGCCTTGCGCGGCTTTAGCCGCCTAACTTCTTTTAATAAAGGTCTTTACGACCTTTTATTTAGAGTTTGACCCAGCGGTTAGGGTCAGAGTCTAGAAGCGGAGCGAGTAGACGAATTTCGCGCTGAAGTCGCGATCTCCCGGAATCCAATATCCACCTGGCGCCTCATCCCACCCGTAATTCACCACGAAGAATGTTTCGCGGCCGTCGGCGATCATCCAGCGAGTGCGGGATTGGAATCCTAGATGATTGGATTCATTATCCGTTTGGATTAGGTTTTGAATAACGAAATCTGGAGAGAATGACCAATCAAAAATAAATCGGCCCTGGCGACTTGTGAAATCGCCGCCTGGCATATCAAAGACTCCTTGATGACCGGACAGGCCTAGGCGTAAATTTGCATTTGGCCGCCAATCTATGTCCACATCAAAAGTGGTGCCACTGCCGTCGTACCAACCACCAGTTTGCATTTCGACTCCACCCGACAATTTGCGCGCTGGAGAAAAACGATACTCGGCCTCTAACTTGTGCCAGTCGTAATCGCCAGCGCCAATCGATGTCCCAGAAAACGGATCGAATGAACTATCCAAAGTGTCGCCATCCCAAGCCCAAGTTAATTTCAACTCATCGCCATCATGCCATTCGGCACCAAAAAAAGTCACGTCCCATCCATGCGAACTCATATTCCCTTTTTCATCGGTCCACCACTTTGGACGAATGGCGAAATCATATTTTCGTATATCACTGGACGCATCATCGGGCCGTGGCTCCCATGAAAACTTAGCCAAGTGAAAACGCTCACCTGGTCGCAACACAAAACCCAAAGCCGGTGAAAAGTTATTTTGGGAACCATAAGTTTTGGCAACCAAGTTCCAATCCTTTGCGGCGAGTCCGGCCTCGAATCCAAAAGCTCCGCCAACACCGACGCCAGGAGTTAGCGCCGTGTCGTGGTCGCTTGAACGCACTCCAAATGCATTTAGCTCCAAGCGTTTACCAAAAAAATCACTGCGAGAAAAGCGCGCATCAACGCCAGCCACCAAGTTGGTGCCATCCGATTCTGGATTACCACTGGTAAACATTGTTCCAATACTTAGCTCATCATTCACTCGATAAGACGGCCGCGCGACCAGCATTTCACCAGCGGGAACACCCGCTGAAGTCAACTCGTCAGTCCGCACCGCCAGCAATCCCATATCCCAGGGCCCGGCGCGACCGCTTAAACGGGCACCATAATTAATCGGCACCTCGGCACCGCTGCCGGTTAACCCAATTCGCCGCGAATAATAGGGTTGCATCAATCCGCCGCCATGGAAACCGCCGGCCTCACCAAAGGCAAATAGGCCAGAATCTTCCAAAAAGAAATCGCGCTTCTCGGGGAAGAACAATGAAAAGCGAGTTAAATTAACGCGCTGTTGATCAGCCTCGGTTTCAGCAAAATCGGTATTGAGCGTAAAGGATGCCTTCAACTGCGGGGTAATGCGCCAATTAATTTCTCCACCAAAATCGGCGGCAAATTCGCTGCTCTCAGGGTTTTCAAATTTCGAAGCGCGCGCTGTTGCGTATGGCACCACCTCAAAACTACTGCCCTGGGGAAGTCCAACCATCCCAGTTAAACGGCCGGCCTCGCTCATGGTGAACAAACTGTTTTGACGTTCAAATCCAGTCCAGCGATGTTCGCTGCGATCGACTCCGCGATTACGCTGAATGTTAAATCCCCATTCATCATTTTCGCCAAAAGATAAAGCTCTAAATGGAATTGCAATTTCAGCAGTCCAGCGATCCTCAAAAATTTGGGTACGGGCTTCCCAATATGTATCCCAGCGTTTGTTGAAACGATTGCCATTATCAATTACTAAAGCATCGCCCCGCGAACCGGCCGCGCTTAACTGGAAAAAATATGCGGACTTGCCATCTAAAAATGTGTCGAGCACAAATTGAACGCGATCGTCGTCGCGTAAATATGCATCACGTTTCATGCGCTGCATAACCATGTCATCAACTTGCGGCTCCATGCATTCAACGCCGAGATAAAGTGTTTGCGAATCGCGCGCGATATAAATTTTGGTTGGCGGGCTCGATTTGCGCCCCGCTTCCGGTTCGGATTCAACCAGCTCGGAGATCACCCCAGCCTGTTGCCACATTGCTTCATTCAAGAAGCCATCGATTGTCGGCGCGGTGTCCACAAACTTGGCAGCCACTTGGACACCAACATTCACTTGCGAAGGCGAATCTTGAGGAATGAAACTAGAACAGTTGGGTACTGCCAGTAAAAAGAAAAGGTTCGCAATCATGGACAAAGGCTCGATTTCCTGGGTGGTTTCCCATTAAAACGAGCCTCTGTAGGGTAGCGGCGCGAGCCCCCTTGGTTAACTTAGTTAATCTCGTAAACCATTAAGCGGCTTAACTTAAAGTGCTGTCCGCTTTTGCCGACCGCTTGGGTCCACAAGGTCATTCCCGAGGCATTGGCTGGAACGTCTACAACCAAACTGGCTTCACCACTGACGTTGGCCAAGGTGTTGCCGAGAATCATGTATGGAGATTCCATCATCAGAACAAAGCCGTGGCCGGGATCTGATTGACCGATTCCGTGAATGGAGGCCACGAAGTAAACGGTTGCGCCATCGCTCATGCCGCCGGCGCGCCAAGTATTCAACTGACCGGCGTGGACGCCAGCGAGTCCGAAACCATCATCAACAGTTAGTGATGATGCAGTACCGGCACTCATCGCCATGATGAATCCGTTATCAGCCATTCCTGAAGAATCGCTGTAAGGCGCAGACACAATCACGTCCGCGTTGCCGTCGCCGTCAAGGTCAGGGATTTCTTTAGTCACCCAACCAAATCGTTCGTCATTGGTGGAACCATCGAGGCGCCAAATTTCAGTTCCGTCAGAACCGGAGAAGGCGCGCACTGAACCATTGTTCACGTGACCGTTTGAATCAGCCAAGTTGCTGTGCGAAACAATATCGCGCACACCATCGCCATCGAGGTCACTCATGTCAACTAAGTTGGCGCCCAATCGCACATCGTTGCCAACACCTTGATGCGCCCACAAACTTGCGCCGGTCACACCATTGATGGCCAAGATTGAACCGGAGTTAATCATGCCAGCATCGTCGGAAAATTCTGAACCAGCAACGTAATCGTCAACGCCATCGCCATCGAGGTCGCCGGGACGTGACAAGTATTGACCAAGGTGTTCGGTGTCGCCGCTTCCATCTAAGCGCCATATAGTTAAACCGTTGTTACCACTGTAAGCGTGAATGACTCCATTGCCGGACATTCCACCACTACTTGCTTCTGGTGCAGTCGCAACAACATCTTTGTAGCCGTCGCCGTCAAGATCGCCGGACAACCAAAAGTTTTCACCTAAGCGGCCATAGTTATCGGTGCCTCCCCTTTGCCAAATTGGCCAGCCGTGCGCGCCATCAAGCGCCCACAATGCACCGTTCACGGTTTTGCCACCTGTTGAACGATCCGGCATTCCAACCACAATGTCATTCACATTGTCGCCGTTTAAATCCCAAGAAGCACTGTAGTTAGTGCCTAAACGCTCACCGTGGTAGTAGCCGGCCGCTGCCCAAATTTCCGCGCCAGTAGCGCCTGAGAGCAATTTAACGGTTCCATTCCAATAGTACATTCCGTCAAAAGCATCTGGGTTTACAACCAAAATATCAGGAATGCCATCGGCGTCGGCATCAGGAACAGATTCCATTTGCTGACCAAGCATGGCGTTGTCACTGGCGCCGTCAACGCGCCACAATACTGTTCCATCGCTGGACGACATTGCTTGCACGAAACCGTTTTGCCAGTTCGCGCCAGTGCTCGCTTCAGGGTTTGACGAAAGAATGTCTGGGTTGCCGTCGCCGTCAAGATCGTCGACCATTGCAATTACCGCACCAAGACCTTCGTGGTCAGCGGAACCAACGATGTGCCACCACTGCTGACCAAATTTGCCGTTTACGAGTTCAACGTAACCGTTTGCCTGAAAACCCCAACCATTGGCGCCCTTTGAACCGATTGCAATATCAGGTACTAAGTCACCATTGATGTCTGGCATCACGGCAACCGCACTTCCAAGCAATTCATTGTCTGACCAACCAAGGCGATTCCAAATCAATAACCCAGTCGCCCCCGAAATCGCTTCAACTAATCCATTGGCAACGTGGCCGTTGTAATCACCTTCAGCTTGGCGGTGGAAAAAATCGGAAACGCCGTCGCCATCAAGGTCATCGGTGATGATGAATGACTTTCCATAAAGTTCGCCGTCAACGGTTCCGTCGCGGCGCCACAACAATGATCCATCGACACCAGAAAATGCTTGAACGCTGCCGTTCTTGAAAAGCAAATTGGTGGAGGCATTGGAGTTTTTGGAAACAACATCTACAACTCCGTCGCCATTCAAATCAACAAAGTTGCGCACCACTCCCCAACCGAGAGAGTCATAGTTGTCAGCGCCATCAACGCGCCAAAGCGTGGATGATGGATTTTCCTGACCAAGCACTGGGCTTGCCAAAAGAATCGAGAGAAGAACTACTGTTTTAGGGCGATTTAACATGGTTATTAAGAGAAAGGATTATTTCGGCAAAGAACTTGCAGATTACTATTTTATCCTCGTTTTCTATGAGTGACAATGCTTGATTGCCACATTTTTTTACCAGAATCTTCGAAAGTTTACCCCACTATCTGGACTTTAGCAAACAATCCCTAAGTCGCTAGCAATACGGAACTTAGGGAAGGAAAAAGCGAATTGGGCATTTTTGCTGTATAAGGATAGTATTAGATTGAAAATGGTTGCCCTGCTGAACTCCTTTCTGTTTTCCGCCCTTTTGGCGGTTTCGGCTCTTGCTTGGATTGACTCGCTGGCACAAATGCTGGGTGGGCAATCAGGCCAATTCTATGGAATAGCGGCGGTTTTCATCTTCGCCCTCGGCCGCGGAGCCCTAAACGCCAGTCGCGCGCCCCTCAATTGGACCATTGGCTTGTGGCTATTGATAGGAGGTTTTTTGGCCCCACAAGTCGCTACCTGGGTTGCGCCACATCTAGGCGGCGACCCTCTTAGTTTAAGTTGGGTCGGTGGAATGTTATTCGCGGCCGCACTTTCTTGGAGAGTCGCCGGAAAACTTGGGGCTCACTTAAGCGCCCGACTTGACGCTGCAACTCCATCTTCCTGGAATGGGCTACTGATTGGCGCAACAATTGGCGGGCTCTTTATTAGTTCGCTCGGCTTAGGTCCAATCTTCTTCGCCCTAGCAATTGTCGGACTTGTTCTAATTGGCAAGGCCCCATTTCCTCCACCTTGCATAATTCGCTTAACTGCACCACATGCAAAACCACAAAAACTATTGCCACTGGGGTTTTTCACCTTAAGCATCGGCTTCGGGATTTTATGGTTAAGCATAATTTTGGAGCTGTTTGATGGTGCCAATAGTGTTCAGATTAGTGGGCGGCTTTTCACCTTCGGTATATTAATTCTTCTCGGGGCTTGGATACTTGGCACCTCCATTGTCAGTAGTAAATTCGCTCCAGCATTGACAACTTTTTTAGGCTTAGTATTTGCCTTTGGATGGAATCGAATCCCCCAACAACTTGAACGACTGTCGAATTCAGAAGTGTTCAATTTAATGACCGCCAACGATTTGATTCTTAAGTGGTTTGATCTGCAATCTCCGTTAGATCAGAACCACTGGTTCTATTCACCCTACATAAGTTTGTTAATGGGATCTCTAGCAATGCTGACTGGAGCCGCGTGCATTCGGGCTAGTGCTGGGAAACGCCACGCCGAGCAACAAGAAATAATTTCACCAGAAGAGCCCTTGTCGGTAATTTTGCAAGCCCTTGCTTTGGCATTCTTCACCATTAGCTTGGCACCCAATTTAGCTGGGCACTTAGGACTCCTGGCCTTTCTCGCGGCGATACTTGGGGTATGTTTTTGTCTATGGGAATGCCCGTATCAACTTAAGCCCACTTACCGCATGGGCTTGATTGTAATCGTTCTCTCCGGAGCAATTTATAGCAACAATTTTGGAAATGCCCTCACCACTGGAGTGCCCTTTTACAACAACTATTCGTACCAAGTCGAACATCAACAATTTACCCCCAATGGAATTATTAGAGTTCTCTCAAAAAACGCACCAAAAGCAAAGGGTGCGCGGTTGTTGGCCGATGGTCGAAACACCATCACGCTTGACCTTGAAAGCGCAAACCAACGGGCTCAAGAGCTTCTATTCGCCCAATCGCTTTCTTCTAGTGCCAATCAAAAGCTGCTCTTTATTGGCGAGCCAAACGTCAATGCCGACGACTATCAGTTCACCAAGAAACGCAAAACGCTGGTCTGTGACCCAATTGAAATCGGCGAGTTAGCAATCAAGTACCTCGATGGTTGGAAGCACGACAACAACATTAGTCTAGTTAGCAAAATCAGTGACGCGCCTGGATTATTTTCCTGCGTATTCATTAACCCAACTTCTTTGTGGGATAAGGGGCTTAATTTTTTTCGCTCAAGCCAACTCCAAATCGCGCGAGATAAATTGACCAAAGATGGAGTAATGGCAATCGCACTCGAACTTGGTGAATGCACTCCTCGACTGATTAACTCCATTAACCAAGCCATGAATCAATTAGATGGAGTCGCGCAACTATGGTTGTTGCCTGGCGAATGGAATAAACCATCCTTAATTTTCACCCTGCGCAATAATTCAAGTTCGAACAACAATCCGTTTACATTCCAAGCGCTTGAACAGGCTGGTCTGCCGATGGATTCCAACGACTATCAAAGCTTGGAAATTAAATTGCACGACAACAGCTTTGCCGGATTTTTTCATAACTTAAGTGGCCCATTGCCGACCGCTAAAAGTCGTTTGGCTAACACCCAAATAAATCAGCATGACCATTCCAAAATCATTTTGCGCGCCGGAAAGTGTTTGATGTATCTTGAACAAAACTCGACCTTCGCAGATAGTTCGATTTTGCCATTTTTAAATTTACAACTGAACTCCCAATTGTGGGATGTGCGCGATACTTTACCTGGCTACGGAAATGCCGACCAGGTTGAAGTAAGTGCAGCAAGCTTAGATTCCCTGCTTAAGGCCAGCCATGCCGCGCCCGACTCGCTTTTATTAAAGGGTCTGTGGAGAAAGCTTGGCACACTTCTTACCGAAAAGCGCGAAGTGCAATGGTGCTGGGAATACTTCAATGCACTTTGTTCAAGTGAGGTCGTTGAGGTAAATCAAAAAATGGTCCAAGGTTTGAATTGGCAAGACTGCGAATTGCTCTGGGTGGTAGGCAACTCCGCCCTCGAAATGCTTGAAGCCGAGTTGGCGCTTGAATATGCCGCCACTTGCTTGATGATCGACCCTAGCTTTGCAAACGGATATATTCTGCAAGGTCTTAGCTATTCACAACTCCAACAATGGGCAAATGCCGCACGCGCTTTCCGCCAAGCAAGCAGCCGTCTTTTGGTCCCAAATCCTGAATTATTAGACGCTTGGACTCTCGCAGCGCTCAACGCGCCGATTACCCAGGATTGGAGCAAAATTTACGACTTGTACGTGCGCCATCACCCTGAACAGCCAATCAATCCTAAGTTGCTTAAACAACTAAACTTGGGTCTCTTGGATGGTGATTTACTGCGTAAATAGAGAGTAATCCTCCCTTAAAATAAGCAAATTATTCCAAATTGCTTTTCAATTGCCCTGATAACATCGAGACGTGGGGATGCTTTGATTCCCCCGTCCTCCTACATTCTCCTAATTAAAAAAATGCGAATTCGAATGCCCCTCGCAGTGGCTTTACTAGCCGCTTCATCGTTGTCCGCGCAAGATGTGCGTGACGCCACCCCTCTCGGTTCTTTAACCGACACCGCCTACTCACCAAGTGTTGCCACTGACGGTGAAGTGAGTGTTGTTTGCTGGCAGAACTCAATCACCAAAGAGCTTTTGGCTTCATCATCAGATGGCCGTGGCCTTACTTGGTCTGCGCCCGTGCGTATCGATGACGATACGACTCTATCGAATAAGTACCTTTACAATCACATGACTGCCGCCGGTAATGGCAACGTTTACGTTGTATGGCGTGACCGTCGTGATACTCCTGGTGGAACCATGGAAGAGGCTTACTTCACAGCAAGCCACGATGGTGGTGCAACTTGGTTGCCAAACATCCGCTTAGACAACGGCGCAGCTGTTGGCACGATGGATACCGACGAAGTTGAAATCTCTGCCGACGGCGACCACGTTTACGTGTTGATTCGTGCAAACGACGCAACTGGTGGTGAAGGTGAATTCCTAGTTTCTTCACATGACGCTGGCATGACTTGGTCAACCGCACTTCGCGCTGACCCAGACCTTGGCGACTGTGACGATGAAACTGTGACCTGTAACGGCATGGACGTTTACGTCGCATGGTGTGACGACCGCAACGCTCTCTACGATGACGATGTGTTCTTCACTATGAGTCACGACGGTGGCCTAACTTGGATGGGTCCTGAAATGCAACTTGACGCTTCTGGCCCAGCCAACGGTGACGTTGACTACGGCATGAACATGAAGTGCGTAGGTTCTGAAATCTGCCTCATCTGGGAAGAAGATGAACTTCCAAGTAGTGCAGCTGACGAAGAAATCCACTTCATCTACTCAGACGATGGTGGCCACAACTGGTGGAACGAAGTAACAGTTACAACTGGCTTCGATTCAGACGGTGCAATGCTTGCCTACGATGGCACCAACATTTTGATTGCCTACGAAGGCAACTCAACTCTCGTCGATGAGATTTGGGTTTCACAAGCTAACGACCCAGCCGCACCTACTGCTTGGACCGCAACTATGCTTTCCACTGCTACTGCTCAATACCCAGTAGTTGTTGGCGACGTTGATTACTGGAGCGTTGTTGGCTCTGGCGCAGGCACTCCTCAAACACCATGGGCAGTTTCATCACACGATGGCGGCTGGTATTGGGGTGGCGAACTTGATTGCGCAAACGGCACTCAACCAACTGGCGATACTGACTTCATGACCGCTGCTTACAACACCTTGTATGACAACACCATCTGTGCATGGTTGTCAGATGACCTCGGTCAAAACACTGTGTACGTTGGCGGCTACCGCTCACAAGGTGTAACTGCAGTGTCACCAAGCTTCACCACCGGCGACACCATCAACTTTATGGGTCACGGTTTTGGCAATGGCAACATTGGCTTAACTGGTTTGGTACTTGCAACCCTTAACGGTTCAGGTTCATACATGCTGCCTTTCGGTGACAACCGCAACACTGGCCTAATGGATAACCCTTACATCCCACTTTACATGGGCATGTTCTCAGGTGGCATTGACCCAATTGGTAAGTTCATGACACCAACTCTTACCATCCCAGCACTGCCTGCTGGAGCAACTTTGCATTACTGCGCAGTTGCACTTGACCTAGCTGCTGGCGTTAGCTTCGGTTCACTAACCGATGCACACGTAGCAACCATTAACTAATCATTAAGACATTAGTTTTTTTAGAGCCGCCTCATCACGAGGCGGCTCTTTTTTTTACACTATCAAAATGAACTCCTCACACCCTTGGGCCGAACGCTACCGCGAAAACACTACCCCTTGGGATTTAGGCGAAACCCATCCAGAGCTTTCACGGCGGATTGCAACTGGTGACAATGTTTTAATTCCCAACCCCAACGCCAAACGCGCCTTAGTTCCTGGTTGCGGCCGCGGCTGGGACGCTTTAGCTTTTGCGGATGCGGGATGGGAAGTAAGTGCACTTGATTTAGTCTCAGAGTTAGACGAACTATTAACCCCCAAGCTAACGGCCTCAAACAGCAAATTTATTTGCGGCGATTTTTTCTCCGAAGAAACTTATCTTCAACTTATCGCTGACGGCCTATTTGACTTGGTTTTTGATCACACCTTTTTTTGTGCGATCCCATTGGCCCTGCGCGAGCAATTCGGAAATCAAATGGCAAAATTAATAAAACCTGGCGGGCATTTATGTTCGCTGGTTTTCCCAATTGGTCGCGGCCCTGAGCTCGGCGGGCCGCCCTTTGGCATGGAGATTGAGCATCTATCTAACTCCTTGGGAAAACACAACTTCGAGCTAATTGAAAAATCCCCAAACTGGCTGGCAAAAAATGGCCGCGCATGGGATTCGGCATGGGTTTGCTTTCGCCATAAAACCGGCTAATCTTCGCCCAAATTACACGGCTTTGACTTATACTTAAAGCAGTTGCTTCTCGGCAATTTCCCTTTGTTTTCTCGCAAAAACAACCCCTCAAAAACATGCATAAATCTCTGGCACTTTTAGCCCTTCTTCCGGCCTCTGGTCTCCTTGCTCAATCCCAATCCGAGTACTTTATGTACGGCGGAACTCCAAACACTTCCGAGTGGGAAGTGCGTCGCACAGTTGATACTGACGGTGACGACCTCTTCTTGTCAGCAAACGAAGGCGTTCGTTTTGCTTACGATGGTGCAACCGTAGTTACTTACGTTGAAGATCCTCGCTTTGAAATCTTCGCGGGTCAGCCGGCCATCTTTGGCACCGGCGGTGGCGACGTAATTTTAAAGATGATCGACCTTGATGGCGATGGCCTAGCAATGAGTGCTGGTGAAGTTTTAACTTTCATCGACACCCGCGCCGCACACGGTACTACAAACGCAAGCCCTGATGGCATCGACTTCGATCCAAACACTGGCGTAATGTACGTAACTGACGACTACTGGAGTTCCGGTTCACAACCTGGTTCTGGTATTTCGACCTACGTTGACCTTGATGGTGACGGCCTAGCCATGAGTGCAGGCGAAATGACTTTGTTTGTTGACGGCATGGGCGCGCTTACCGTTCCTGGCACTGGTGGCACACCTGTTGCGATTGACATTGGCGACTTCGAAGCCATCATGGTTGACAGTGCTGGTATCGCAATTGCTTTTGCACAGCAAGACCGCATGTTCTACGCATTCCAAGACCTCAACGGCGATGGCGATGCAATGGACGCTGGCGAAGCTTGGAACTTCTGTAACTTAGTTGACGATGTTGTCGGCCTTGATGTTAATGCTGACATCGCCGCAGGTACTTTGCTTGCTCCACGTTGTGTAAGCAGCACCGGAACTGGTTGGTACGCAACCATCGAAGCAATTTCAGTTGAGCATGGTGCTGGTACTGCCGGCGCAGATGTTTACTGGTTCGCCTCAACCGCATCCAACACTTCTTGCAACGCGGCGGCTGGCCTGGTTTACCGCGCTGAAGATCTCAACGGAGACCTTGACCTTAACGATGCCGGCGAGGTTGTATTGTGGCTTGACGGTCCAAACAACAACTCAATGATGTACCCAGTGACTTCACTCTACGATGCTGAAGGTCACGAGAATGGCGTTTCAATCTTCCAAGGAAACGGTCCAAGTGGAGCTTCTTACAACCAAGACACTGTTTACTTCCTTGAGGATTTGAACGGTGACGGCGATGCAATGGATAACGGAGAGCAAACTCTTCGCTACCAATGGGCGCCAGATGGTTGCTACGCAGTTTCAATGTGTATGGCACCTAAAGGTTCATTCATTACCGGACCACCACAACCGTTCATGGAAATTCTTGGAACTGCTGGTGTTCACAGCAACGGTACGACTCCACAGATTGGTTACGCCGGCTCTCCTGGAATTGGCCAAACCTTTGACATCACTTTGACTGGTTCACTTCCAAGTGCTGGTCACATGATTGCGGTTGGTTGGTCAAACTCAATGTGGAACACAACTGCTCTACCTTGGGATCTTGGCGCGATTGGCATGCCAAACAACTGGCTTTACGTTTCACTGGACTTCCAGATTCCTGGAGCGAACTTGTCAACAGGTGATCACACCCGCACCTTCCAAGTACCGAACGATCCTTCATGGATTGGTCGCGATGCATACTTCCAGTACTACATCAATGACCTAAGTGCGAACCCACGTGGCGCAGTAACTACTGCCTACGTTCACGCCAACATTCAATAATTCTGAATGCTGACTTTAAGCCGCGTGCCTTGATTGGCGCGCGGCTTTCTTTTTGTAATACGCGAACTCAACTTGCGTCTATTATTTAGTAAATGTTTAGCCTCGCCCTCCTCACCTTTGTGATTGCCCCGGCCACGGTGGCCCCGGCCACG
>CAZWVI010000003.1:155571-169467 GCA_964637165.1 uncultured Planctomycetales bacterium | reverse complement strand
GCCCCGGCCACGGTGGCCCCGGCCACGATGATGCCAATTCCAATGGCGCAGGATTTAGCTGAATTAGAAAAAACTTTGGTCCGCGCCGTCGATAAAAGCACCTACGATGCGGGTGCTTACCAAGCCGCCAAAGAGCTTGCGGATATGCGGTCGGTCGAGGCCATGGAATTGCGCTTGGAGTTATTTGACGAAAAATTAACCAGTTACCGCGGTGTGTTTTTACGCGATTGGTTTTTTAGCGGAATGCTAAAAGCAAAAACCGCTGAAGAGTTTGCGCTAATTGCGCAAGCCGCCGCCGACAAAAAGAATAGTGATTTATTACGTTGGGTATGTTTGCGCGCGTTAGCGGAATCGAAAGTGCCAATTTCAGCAAAGGAGTTAATGAGCAAAAATTTACGCAGCGCCAAAAACCCATTGGTGTTTCTCCAATGGCAACGCACTTTAGGAAGACTCTACGCAAATGATTTATTGGATTTGCAAAAAGTAAAAGCCGACAAAGTATTGGCCGTTTTAAACACTGAACCAGGTCTTGGATTAGCGCAACTATATGGCTCCGATAACAACTTTAGCGCAACCGTAATCGAATTAATTGGACGGCAAAAACATGCGGCAAATCAAGCCGAATTACTGCGAAGCTTGGCGCGCGATAGAAACGTCAAAGACGAAGCATGGAAACAACTTCTGCGACCATTCTTGTCCCAAGGGAAATCGAAGGACTGGAATTGCGCTTTAAGAAGTGCGGCGATTGATATTATTCGAGAACGCAAACTGGCAATCTTGGTGCCGGATATTATCAAAGGCTTGAGGGCCGAAGTTGGAAATGGCGGTGGACGCTTTGCGGTAGATTATGGCGACCTGCTTATGGATTTAACCGGCATGAAAATCGGCCGCAATCCAGAAGTTTGGGAACGCTGGTGGAGTCGTGCTGGTGAGCAATGGTTGGCCGATGGCGCACCCGTCCAAGGTGGTGGCGAGCAACGACCGGAACAGGAAACTGTGACAAGTTTGTTCGGAGTTCCAGTTAATAGTCATCGCTTGGTTTTGGCAATTGACGGTTCTGGCTCAATGAATGATCAGCTCGGTGAAACTACTTGCTTGGAAGCGGCGCGCCGCGAAATCAGTAATTTGTTAGAACGCATCTCCGAAGACACGTTATTTGATTTAGTAATTATTGAAAAAACTCATATTAGTGCTTTTGGAAAACTCGCCAAGAACACTGCCAAGAATCGCAAGAAGGCACTGGCCTTATTGGACAAGCGGGAGTTTCGCTCCACCAGCGCTCTGTATGACGCTCTGCTTGACATCCAAGACAACTGGGAAGCTGACACAATCTTGTTAATTGGCGATGGCGGGAGCTCTGCAGGAACCCACCAATACCCTGGGCACATGCTCTCCGGGATTGAAGTGGAATATGCTCGCAGTGGCGTGCGAATTCATACGATTTGCACTACATCGCAAAAATCTAAACTTAGTTTTATGCGCAAGTTGGCAGCTGTTTCAGGGGGTACAATGGTTCAGCCCCCAGGCTAATACCATTCCCCTCCCTAATGCTGCGAACATTACTGCTTGTCACCTCACTACTGGTGGCCACCGCCTCCCTCACCTCACAAGAACTAGAAGTCTGGTTCATTGACGTCGGTCAAGGTGATGCCACTTTATTGCGCTCCCCCTCTGGGAATACTTTCTTACTTGATGCCGGCAGTAACGGCGACGGGTCGAGCTCGGTTTACCCACTGCTTGTGCAGCAAGGGATTACTCGCTTGGATTATGTTTGCCCTAGCCATTACCACTCTGACCACCTTGGTGGATTAGATGAAGTTTGGAACGCTGGCATTCGCGCTGACGTTGCGATTGACCGCGGCAACAGCGGTCAACCAACTTCACAAAGTTATAACGATTACAAAAACACTTACTCATCGGTGCGCCAAACCGTTTCTCCAGGACAAGTGATTGATCTTGGCGGCGGTGTCACCCTAACCTGTTTAGTGGTTGAAGGGAAATTAATGAACGGCAACACCGTCAATATTTCAAGTTCTTCACAATGGGAAAATTCGGCGAGTATCGCTTGGCTAGTTGAGTACGGAGATTTTGATATGTGGTTGGGTGGTGACTTAACTGGTGGAGGAAACAGTACTGCCGATGTTGAAACTAGTGCTGGCCAATTGTGCGGGGACGTTGATGTTTACCAAGTAAACCACCATTGTTCGCGAACTAGCTCCAATTCAAGTTTCATGAATTATCTGAAGCCTGAATTTGCAATCATTCCTTGTGGGCACGCCAATTCTTATGGCTACCCAAAGCAGGACGTAATGGACCGCATCAACAAGTCGAGTTGGACAATTCCGGTGTGGTCACTAACCGATGGCGTAGGAACAGAAGGTTATGTTGACGTTGCTGGTAATGTTTACATGACCACCGACGGAAATACTTATACCGCAACCGCCGAAGACGGAACCAGCTTCACAGCACACTGCGATGAGAACACTCCATCGATTGCCGGTGCCGGTGATTTAGTTATTTCAGAAATCATGCGCGACCCTTCGCGGGTTTCCGACACCGAAGGCGAGTGGTTCGAAATCGCTGGCGCACGTGAAGCGGAAGGCACTTCAACTGGACTTGTTAGTGTTACTGATAACGGCGGCGACAACTTTATTATTCGCGCCAACTTCTTACTTGAAGCGGGCGATGAAGTTGTGTTGGGTAACGATGGCTTAATGTCACGCAATGGCGGTTATCGTCCGCACCTAGTTTGGCCGACTGGTGATGCGTCTTTTTCAGCGACCGACTCACTCAAAATGAAACGCAGTTCAACAACCCTTGATGAATTAAGTTGGACTTCCACTTTCCCTGGCGGCTCTGGGGTAAGTGCTGAGCGAATCGATTTACTCGGTGGAGCAACTTCGGGCAACTTCACTTCTGCAACCGGCTTTTACGGAAATGGCGACAAAGGAACTCCCGGTGAAGACAACGATGCTGACGCGACCAATTGGGGCGGCGGCGGAACTGGAAATGCGTGGATTGATGTCACGACTTACCCTCTAATTGGCCAACCACTTAACATGACCTTTAATGCCCCCAACGATGAGGGCAAGAATTATCAAGGTTGGGTTTGCTTGGGAACAACCCCAGGTGTTTCGATTGGCGGAATCAACATTCCAGGTAATTTGGACAAAGGTTGGGACGCTTCCCACAATGCTCCTGGGTTCACAGGTCTCGTACCGGCCGGCGGCGTGATGCCAGTCTCGATTACAGTGCCGAATAGTTCTAGCTTACGCTTCACCACAATTTATGGTGTTTTTGCTACCTATACGGACATTATTGGCGGAGGAATGCGCATCGAAAGTGTCGCAACTCCAGTTCCAATGACGATTTTGTAAAACAAAAGTGACCCAGCACTTGGGGTCAGAGTCCATAATGCTCGCCTAGTGTTTCTTCGCTTCTTCTTCCGCGTCCTGGACCTCTTTTACCGGCGCACCCAAATTGGCCATCCAGTTCCGAAAACTGGGCCGCTGATTCTGGTCGCTAATCACCCGAACGGATTGGTTGATCCGGTGGTGTTGGCACGCGTGGCGGCGCGGCCAGTAAAGATGTTGGCCAAGGAGCCAATTTTTCGAATGCCGCTCATCGGTTGGATGGCACGCAAGAGCGGTGCAATTCCGGTTTATCGAGCACAGGACGGCCACGACACTAGCGCCAATGCCGGAGTCTTTGACGCAGTGCATGCGGAATTGGCAAATGGCGGCGCGGTACTGCTTTTTCCCGAAGGCATTTCTCACAACCAGCCAAACTTGCAAAAGTTGAAAACTGGGGCTGCGCGAATGGCACTTGGCGCGGAAGCTCTGGCAGGTATTCCGATGGGCACCAAAATTATTCCGGTGGGAATTGTTTATCGCAACAAGGCAAAGTTTGGAAGCAGTATTGCTGTCGAGGTCGGTGAAGCGATTGAAGTTGAACCGTTCAATGAAGCGTGGAAACAGAATCAACGCGAAGCGGCACAAGCACTTACCAATGAAATTGCTGCTGGCTTAAGCAAAGTAATGCTCGAACTTGAACGCTGGGATGATTTGCCCTTATTACAGTTTGCGGGTGATGTTTTAGGTGAAAATAGTTCGTCTGAGAAACAAGACAGGCATCGAATTCAACGGTTACGGGACTTGGCGAATTTTGGCAAGGAGCAAGCGGAATCTAACCCTGCTGAACTGAAACGTTTACGCCGACGCTTGAAAGAATTTTCAAATCGTCTTGACCGCCTTGGATTTAAAGTCCGCGACCTTGATGCGGACTACAACTTTTCAAAGGTGGTTGTTTTTGTTGCAGTCAATTTAGTTGCCATCTTAATCGGATTACCAATCGCAATTATTGGTGCGGTCTTTTGGTTTACTCCCTGGGCGGTATCGACTCTCGTTTTAAAATTGATAGACCCTGACCACGATATTGTGGCCACGATTAAAGTATTGGCGGCGTGTCTTTTCTTTCCACTCTGGCTGGCCGCAGTATTCTTTATGACACCCTATTCAATAAAAACAATCTTGGCCAGCTTGGTGCTATTAAGTTTTTGTGGGATTTACGCGCGCCATTTTTTACGCCGCCGTGGAACTGCTATTCGCGAGGCAAAAGTATTCCTACAACTACCAGCGCGCCAACGCCTACGGCAATTGTTACGCAAAGAACGCGACGAAATTCGCCGGCTATTGCAAGGCTAAACGCACTCGAACATCCAACACGCAAGATTCGTTTGAATCATAGGCGGCCAGGAATGGGTTGAAATCCAATTCCAAAATTTCTGGACAATCACTGAGCATTCGATCAAGGCGCAACAACATGTCTACCAACTGATCCTTCGACACTGGAGGCTTACCGCGCACGCCACCGAACATAGCTTTAGCACGAATTCCATTTACCATTTCGGTGGCATCGTTTAGCGAAAGTGGATGCAATCTAAACACCACATCTTTTAACACTTCGACATGGATTCCACCTAAGCCAAAGGCCAACATCCGACCATATTGCGGATCGACGGTAGCACCCATAAATGTTTCGACACCCTTCTTGCGCATCGCCTGCACCAGAACTTGCATCTTCGGACATAATTTTCGAAAGCGTTTTTCAAGTTCAAGCCATGCGTCCCTAAATTCTTCTTCACTGCGGATGTCTAAAATCACTCCACCTAAGTCACTCTTATGAATAACTTCTTCAGCCTCAATCTTTAATGCCACGGGCCAGCCTACTTTTTTTGCAGAGCGTACGGCTGTTTGGTAATCATCGACCAACCAGGTCGGTACTACTGGAATTCCATAAGCACTACAAAGTTCGTACAGCTCAAAGCCTTTCAAGATTTCGCGACCCTCTTTAATTGCATTGTCAATTACTGCGCGGGCACGCTTACGTTGAACACGATGGCGCGGGCCAGCACCGTCGTCAGCGTTTCGCAAATCAGCCAATTTCGCCAAACCAGCTAAGGCCGTCGCGGCATCTTCAGGAAAGCGATAATTTGGAACGCCGTTCTCCGACAAAATATCTACCGCCTCAAAGCCACGTTCTTTGCCCAACAAACACGAGACTATTGGTTTTTTTGAACGATTTGCGTGGCGGGCAAACACTTTTGCCACCGCCTCGGCATCAATCATTACCGGCGACACAAAAATGGCCATTACCATGTCAACACTGCGATCAGCCAGAACCGCTTTTAGTACGGCATCAAATCGAGGTGCGTCGGCACTAGCAATTAAGTCAACAGGATTATGGGCTGACGCTTCAGCTGGTATTGCCGCGGCTATTTTTGCTTCAGTCTTATCGCTTAACTGAACAACATCTAAATCCATGGCGCCACACGCATCGGTCGCCAAAATCGCTGGACCACCGGCGTTGGTAACAATTGCTACACGTTTTCCCTTAGGTAACTTTTCAGTTTGCGCAGCAGTTGCCAAGGTAAACAAATCTTTCATGCTGTCCACACGCAACACGCCACATTGTGATAGCAACGAATCGGCTGCTGCTTCAGAACCGGCCAAGGAGCCGGTATGCGACATTGCTGCTTTAGCACCAGCCGATGTGCGGCCAGACTTAACCACCACTACCGGTTTTTTACGAGACACTCTGCGCGCAATTTTCATAAAGTGTTCTGGGTCTCCAAAAGATTCGAGGTACATTAATATTTGACGAGTGTCGTCATCATGCTCCCAGTATTCAAGTAAATCGGCAGGCGAAACATCTGCACGATTTCCCAAACTTGCGAACATACTCATTCCCACGCCGATATCTTTTGCGTCGGCCAAAATTGCTTCGCCAAGCGCGCCCGACTGAGACATGAACGCAGCGCCACCTCGCATTGGAGTGTTGTAGGCAAAGGTTGCATTCATTGAGAAATCATCGGCTGTATTTAAAACGCCCATGCAGTTTGGGCCAATCAATCGGATGCCATGTTTTTGACATAACTCAAGTAATTGCGCTTGAAGCACATTTCCCTCGCCGCCAATTTCACCAAAGCCCGCTGAAATGCAAACAATTCCGCGCACTCCCTTCTTGGCACAATCCTTGGCCGCGGGAATCACAAACTTGGCCGGGACCACTAAAACCGCCAAATCAACCACGCCAGGAATGTCGGTTACTTTTGGATAACAAGGGATCGAATGCACCACCTCGGCAGTTGGATTAACCGGATAAACTGGTCCAGTGAATCCATTATTAATAAGATTGGCGACGATTTCATGGCCAATTTGATGTTTGCGGCGGCTCGCCCCAACCACCGCAACCGAAGTTGGGCGGAAAATGGCATCTAGGGAAGTGTTTTTTCGTGACATTTCTGAAGGGCTACTGGAAGAACGTCTAAACATAAGCTATCCGCGGCGTTTTTCCAGTTTTGTTTAACTTATGCTCTAGATTATTTGCCAATAAAGTTTAACCTACGTGCACCAATGAGCATTCCCGACACTGAAACATTCTCGCATCTGGACCGTGTCCACGATTGCTTAATGGAAGAATTCCTTAAGCATCAAGATGCCTTAGTGGTAAACGACATTGAAACTGCTCGGATTCACCTTGATCGTTTTGTGATGGGATTAAATTCTCATATTCAAGCCGAAGATGAAATTTTATTGCCGCTTTATGTCGAACGGGTCGCACAGCCACAAATCGGCTGTTCACCAGAATTGCTGTTCGCGGAGCACCGCAAATTAGAACGACTTATGAAGCGTGCCCTGGAACGTATGACCACAATTGAACAAGCGGGGAAATTAACCGCCCGCGAACGCGTATTTGTAATTGAAGAGGAGCGCATGCTCAAAGAAGTTCTTGATCACCACGACCGCCGCGAACGCGCCGCCCTTTTTAAATTACTTGACGAGGTTGTAACAGGCGAAGAACGCGCTAAAGTTTTAGCCGAATGTGCGCTTATTCAAGCCCCGGCTGAAGCACTTAGGCAGCCACAATAAAATCGCGGCCTTCCACCTGGCCAAGGTCGGCCAAGGAAGCACGAATTATTCGCCGCGCTTGAGCGCCGGCGACCGATACCACAATTTTTTTTCCTGCGTGTTTGGCAAAATCTTTTGGGCTTATGACTTCTGCTCCGTGGATAATGTTTCCCAAGCGACCCGGGTGGAGTTCAACAATTTTGGATACATTCTTGTTGTGGTGAGCCAACTCGCGACGCAAATGTTTGCCGGTTTCACCAAAGCCCCACAATATATAATCCTCACAGTCGGCCAAAAATGAATTTGCCAAATAATAGCTTCGGCATTTCATAAAGGCTTTAAGTGAATACTTTTCACTTTGTCGCGACAAACTTTTTGGACTTAGGTGCCAACCATGCAACACCTTGCTGACTATTCCAAACGGCATTGCCGCCAAGTGCATACGCAAAAACAAATCCCAATCTTCGGGCCACGCACAATCCCGCCAACCACCAAGACTTTCCAATGCTTCGCGTCTAATCATTAAGCATGGGTGGCCAACCGGCATTTCAACAAATGCATTCAAGGCAACGTCTTCCCAATTTTGCATGGAGTTAAGCCACGCTTGGTAAGCCAGCATCCCGCTTTGCATTTGTGATTGTGGAAAATAACGCACCCAGCAAGCTACTCCAGCTAACGGCAACTCATTGGACGGGTCACATAATTTTTCTATTTGCAATTCAAGTCTATGTGAATGCATAACATCGTCAGAATCAAACACCGCAATATATTTTCCGCGCGCAATTCCGAAGGCTGCGTTTCTTGCTAAGGCAGGTCCAACTTGTTGTGGAAGTTGTATCAATTTGAAGCGTTGATCTTTTTCAACAAAAGTGTCAACTAGCTCGGCAGTGTTGTCGCTGCTTGCGTCATCAACCACGAGACACTCCCAAGTTTTAAAACTTTGCCGGGCGATGGACTTCAATGCCAAGGGAATACTATCAGCAGAATTGTGCGCGGCCATGATTACCGTGACATCTGGAGCGACCTGGTCCTTTTGTGACAACTTTACTTGGCCCAAATTGGTGAAGACCAAGCTGTTCCGCCATCGCTTTGCACTACGCGCACATAGACGAATTCGCCAACCTTCATAGGAGGCACTACGGCACTAAAGAAAAACACCTCTTGCTGATTTGCCGAAACTGCAGTGACCACTTGGTCGCCTGAAATAACATCGACTCGCTCGATTGGACCGGTTCCGACAACTCGGCAGGTCAATTCAAGGTCGTCTATTCCGGCTTTCACAGTTTCACCCATGCGCGCCTCACCCAATTCAAAACGCAATAAAATCCGCGGCCCATTGGTTGCATAGCAACGACGTTCACGCAAAGCTTGCATGATTCCATCGCGTGTTTTGTCTTCGCTTAAAATCGCAACCACCCCACCACTCGTTCCGGCAAGATGCGCCAGGCCCGGGTGTCCATCATGCCCATCGGTGCTTCCGATAAAACCTAATTGATAGCCTCTACCTAATGCGTCACGCACAAAGTTATTTTTCTTCGCGTTATAAATGCGACCAGGCGAATCGCTTGCCTCAGATGAACCATGCACCGAAACGATTTCGGTAACTGGCTCAAATTTAGGGTCAGGTGAAATGCTCCAATCAGTGGCCACCGCCCCACCGGCAGAGTGGTGAGCAATAGTTAATGCAGATTGTCCGTCTAAAGCTTTCCATAATTCTTGAGGTGTGTCGTAGCGTTCATCAAGAGATGAATAAATCTCGCCAATCTGCCCCTTATAAATTACGTGACGATGGCCGTAAATCCAATTGGTCCATTCAAATCCCAAAAAGGCTACGAATTCATTTGCCTGATTCCAGTTGTCAGCCGCTGCTTTTATTTCTTGCCACACTTTAGGGGATTGATCTAAAAACTCCATTCCCCAATGATCGTGGTCGGTAATACACACCGCATCAAGTCCGGCAATGTCTCGCGCGTAACGGTAAACATCATCTAAAGAACCTGTTCCATCTGAAATAGCGGTGTGCACTTGTAGATCAGCCCACAGCACATTTTCTATTCCCTTACGCACAACTATCGGATTACTTTCAAAGGTTCCGAGCGGTGTTTTTACTTTTACCTCGTGGATGCCTTCTAAATTTAATTTGATGTCAATCCAGCCAACGCCGTTGTCAAAAGTTGGTTCGCCTAATGGCTCAGCGCCCTTAGGAAAAGTGAAATGAAATTCATCAATACTTCCACTGGTCGCATTCCCAGCCCAATCCAAAAAGGCAAAACGCAATCGGGCAATTCCGCCCGGCTCAAGTGTTGAATTAATATTCATATGGACTTGCGATGCACGGCCGCCTAAAACTTGAACGTCCATATCTTTTCGGTCCTTCACTAAAGCGCGCACACCATCGCCATTGCCATCAACTGAGCACCAAAAGGCGGCAGCGCTTTCTGCATATTTATCGGCGCGACCTTTATAAACAAAATGCACCGTGTCGTTTTCGCGCAAACTACCCTTAACAATTTTCACCATCAATAATTGCTGATCGACAGTTGAACTTTCCCACTCAACTTCAGCCGAGACATCAACAAGCGTCCAACCTATTTCGCGCTCATCCCAAGTCTGGGGCGAGCTCCACTCCCAAAATGGAGGAACTTGCAAAAAAATGGCACCGCCCTCGGCGATTCCCTCTACTCCAACTCGATAAACAATATGCCACTGGCCGCGGCCGCCGGCAGCACATTGCATATCGGATTCCTCAACCAACATCCAACTTGACCCGGCCCCATCTGACCGGTGCCGCTCAGTTTGCAAATCGAGCAGCATTGCTTCGGCGACATCGCGACGAGCATGCTCTTGGGGAACCGCTGGGCTTGCAAAAATTGCAAGTAAACACGCACTAAACATTACTACATGATATCGCTTACCCGAAGAAGCTCGGGCAAAACTAAACCACATGGTCCCCGTAAAACGAAGTCCGCATAGGGGTCGTAATCGGTCGTCTGCAAATTTGATATCAACAATGGTTTGCCGGCGCGTAAAGCCAACAGCGGAAGTGCGGCCACTGGCTGAACCTCCAAGCTAGTCCCAACCACCAACAATAAATCGCAATTCCTTACCATCTCAAGCGCGCGCCGACTGGCGGCCTCGGGCATGGGCTGATCAAAGGCGATTGAGTCCGGCTTCAATATCCCCTGACAAGTCGGACAGTATGGAGCGGCAACTCCATCCAAAATCCATTGGTAAACTTCATCACGTGAGAATTGCGCACCACAATTTAAACAACTTACATGGTGCTCATTGCCGTGAATTTCGCAAACTCGCTGATCGCCAACCCCGCCAACTTGGTGCAAACGATCAACGTTTTGGGCAACGACTCCTAGTAGTTTCCCGCGCCGATCAAGTTCGCCAAGCGCAATGTGAGCTGAATTAGCCTGGGCTTTGCGCAGCACCAGGTAAAAATCCTGACTCATTTCCCAATATTTTTTTCGGCTTTCTTCAGAAGCCATAAATTGTTCCCAACGGAAGTGCGATGTGTCGTATTGCTTCCAGGCAAGAGCACCGGTGCGGTAATCAGGAATACCAGATTCAGTGCTTACTCCTGCCCCGCTTAAAACCACAATCTTTGAACTGTTGCGAACTAACTCGCTCCCCTTTTTGAAGGCTTTTCTTTGGCATTGAGACATATATGAAATACATATAGTAGCCAAAAAAACCGGCGGCCTCGGGTTTGAGGTCGCCGGTGAAGCGCTGGAAACGGTGCGCTTATTGAACTTGGCGATCAACCGCGTTCGACATGCGGTAGCGAGTTGAGCCGTCGTTGAAGTCATTCACGACTTCTACACCTTGGAAGAAGATGTAAACCCCTGGTGGGATTGAGTTAGGAATGTTGACGCGGATGGTCATTAGCGCGTTGTGACTTGGAGCCACGTGGCCAGCTTCGCCTGATGCGTAGTAGTCATCTGGGAAGCGGTTAATCGCACCATCAAGAACCAAGCTCATGTCAAGGAAGCTGAGGTAAGTTGAACCGTAACCGTCAAATGTGTAGCACATTACAACGAAACTTTCACCATTCCAGCTAGCGTCGTTTGGCACTAAACCAAATCCGTCAAAGTAAGCTGGGCCACCTGGGAACCAAGTGTTCTGGCGGGTTTCCAATGTCCAGCAATCATCGACGCTGTCGAGTGGATCACACTCTTCCCACTTATCGATAGCACCATTGCAGTTGACATCTTCGCGACCATCAGAAAGTCCACCACCATCGGTGTCTTCGTCAAGCGGGTCGGTTGCAGTTGTCGGATCAGCATCTGGAACGAAAACAGCGAGGTCTGTGTGAGCTGGCTCGGTTGGAGTAACCATGCTTTGCTCAGTACCATCTTGAATGCAATCACCATCTGAATCAGGGTTTGTTGCATCAGTTTCGCCCTCAGTGCTTCGCTGCCACTTACCGTTGCAGTTTGCGTCTTCTTCGCCATCAGTTAGACCATCGTCATCACTGTCCATATCAAGTGGGTCGGTTGAATCTGAATCGTCTGCATCTGGAACAAAGACTGCCATGTCGGTGCCGAGCACACACAAAATGGCATCGCCGGCATCGCCAACAGTTTCGGAAACTTCTGTTCCATCTTGTAAGCAGTCACCATCGGTGTCTACGTTGCAAGGGTCGGTACCAAGGCCGGCCTCGTCGGCATCAGAAAGACCATCGTCATCTGAATCTTGGTCAAACACGCTCGTGCATGCGGCCAATTCAGAATCGTCTGAAACGCCGTCTGAATCCATATCGCCGTGCATGCCGTCAGTCCAAACAGCTGCGCCGTTTAGAGTGCCTGTCATGACGCGCGGGAATCCGCCAGCGTTATCGTGGTCGACTGCATTTTCAAAGTGCATCAACAAGATGTAGTTAGTGTCGCCACCTAGACTTTCATCCAAAAGGAAGCCAGCCATTCCGTAACGAGAAACATCTGATACTGCAAGTTCACTTACCTGCCAGCCATCGCCACCGGCGGCAACTGTTGTATCAAGGCCTGCAAGGAAGCCAACTGGATAACCATTGCCAACGCCACTTAGAACTTCAACCGCATCAACGTATGCTGCGTATGAGTTATCGGCGCGGTGAACAAAAGCTACGTGGTGCCAATCTTCGTCAACAGGAAATGCTCCTGCGGCGGAAGATACTTCGACATCAACGGAGCCATGGTATAGAGCTGAAACAGTACCGTCGGCACTTAGGCGCAAGTACTTAGCTTCAGCACATGCAGTTCCAAGGTCAAGGCGTGAGAAAATATCAAAATCGCCAGAGAGGCAATTTGGGTTCGCACGAACCCAAGCTTCGGCAGTGAATTCAGTGCCAGTAGCCATGATGTTTTCCCAACCAAAAGTGACACTTGAAGGGTCAGCTGATTGAAGGGCATTGTCTTGCGCGGTTGCAAGCGTGGGAACCATCGCTAAAGCGACGACGGGAAGGAGAGAATTTAAACGCATTACTAACGAAGGTGCTTACAAAAGAATTAGGGGGGGGCGGAGGGGTGGGATTAAAGGTCATGTTTTTACCACATGACATAAACACATTTTAGGAGATTGCATCGATTCTTGCCAGTGCTATTCCCTGTTTTTCAAAGGATAATGAAGGGTTAGTGTGACATAAAATATTAATCCTTTCATTAAACCAACACATTATTCCTAAATGCATTACTAGTAGTGGCTTGCAAACAGAAAAAGGGTGGATTCCGAAGAATCCACCCTTTGGGAAATCAATAAAGATTTACCACTCAATCAGAACCATTCCAGGGTTGCCCATGCTTAGGTTTTGATTTGAGTCAAGAACCACATCTGCACCTTGACCGTTGTAGCGCAATACCATTCCTTCAAGTGGTGATCCGTCTTGACCAGGGGTGCCGCCCACGACTGCGTCGGCGATTCCGCCTTGCCCGCCGTCAGCAGTAATTGTTAGACCTGAAGCAACAAACTGAACTGATGATGAACCACCAGTTGCACCTTGTGATGGTGCGCCAATTGCGGACAATCCACCAAGGCCAATTGTGATGTTCACTTGGTCGCCAGCAAGCACGTTGGTGACCTCGGTCTTCCAGTAAGAAGCGCCATCACCACCGGCGAAATCGCCAGGGATATTTAAACCACGCTTAGCTGCGCCACCGCCGGCACCGATTACTGTGATGTAGAAAGTGTCAACACCTTCTGGGACATTCCAAGTTGTATCAGTAAAGAAAGTTTGCTGGCCGTGTGGGCTAACCAAAGTTGCCCAGTACTCCAAGTCCACCAAGCGTTGCTCATGGTCTGCGAGAGTAATGTTGATGTCGTTGATTGAATCTTCGTTATCGGTAATCCGAGTTTCGTGATCAGCCGATGTTGTTTCCAAAACAGCCAAGCGACCTTCGTGATCGCCAAGAGTTAGGTCATGGCCATCAAGACGACCAGAGTTAGCAAGTATGTCCGCCTTTGCGGCACTTAGGTCTGTCTCAAGCGCGTCAACACGAAGATC
>CAZWVI010000003.1:137287-155471 GCA_964637165.1 uncultured Planctomycetales bacterium | reverse complement strand
GTATGTCCGCCTTTGCGGCACTTAGGTCTGTCTCAAGCGCGTCAACACGAAGATCAAGCGCGTCAAGACGAAGATCAAGCGCGTCAAGACGAAGATCGAGTGAGGCAAGCGCAGCAGTGTTGGCGGCAATATCTAGCTGGTTTTGGGCAGTGACTGCTTCCAAAACAGCCACGCGGTTTTGCAAGTCGACAGCTGCAACTTGGAATGCTGCTACTGCATCTTCAAGAACTCCGATGCGAAGTTCTTGGTTGTCGTGCCCTTGGCTCATTAAATCAATAACACTCCACAGAGTTTGCCCGGAGAACTTGGTAGTTGTGCCAACCTCTGCAACAACATCTGCGACAGCGAGCTCTAATGCATCAAGGTCATTAATTAAAGTTGTCACATCAGCTTGCAATGCGGCAATTAGTGCCACGTTAGCCAAGATGTCTCCTTCAGCCCCAGTCATGCGACCTTCGAGGCTCAAGATGCTGGCTGAGTTGGCTGCGATTGCAAGACCGTTGAGCGAAATTGAACTAGCTCCCGGAATCAAAAATCCAGTAAGGGGATCAATGCTGTTTGATGGGAAGACTTCATCCAACAACAATTGAACTTTATTCAAGCTATGGCGCTTTACCGTTCCTGAAATGGGGTCGTACGTGAAAGTGCCATCGCCATTATCAATGTACATCGCAATGTCAAGATTGAACATTTCGAGTAAATCAAAGTTGAAGTTCACCTGGCTGGACTGGGCCTTGGTGCCGGGCATGAATTGGATGATGTCCGATGGGGAGCCTTGCGCAGCCAGCGAGGGGCTAAACGCTAAGGCAATCGTTGAAATCAGTGCTGTAGAGCGGATTAACATGGGTTCTTGAAGGGGGGGCAGGGGATTGCAGAGAGGAGTTCGAAGTGTGTTGGGACTGACTTATGAGTTTTGGCCATCGGACCAATTCTTGTCATCCCAATTGCCGTCACCCCAAGTTAAATTGGGATCGGCGCTAGCCCCGCCACCGGTGGTGGCTTCGCCAGAGCCATCGGCACAGGAGCCTAGGCTGGTAATTAGGAACAGGAGAGCGACAATGCGGAGAATCTTCATGTTTAGAGTACCAAGACTTACTAGTATAAAGACTTTCCAGCGATTGTGTTGGGGTTTGCAACATTCTAAAAAACCGTCAATGTCGTGTGTTTTGGATTTGTGTTTGGGCGGAGTTGATAAACAAATCGCTGGGCTTGGCTGGGACCTGGCGGGGTGACTAATATTTCGTACTCCCCATGAAAGGCGCGGGTGCTCCAGCGGCCGTTAGCGGTGCTAAGGCCATTCTCGCGAGTAGTCCACTCGTCAATTAGGGCGAAATATTGCTGTCCAGCGGCGTTAATCGTCCAATTCAAGTCCACCAACGCAGACTCTGGCCCCCTCCAATGGGCGCCCGCCCAAAAGCCCCACATCAGGATTCCCTCCACCGCCGAATGGCTAAAAACGGTCCGGTAAAACCGCTCTAACATCGAGGCGCGGATTTGCGGATCCGGCGAGCCCACGTCAAATTCAGTTACCCAAATCGGTAGGCCGGTGGAGGCGAGTAAATCCAATCGCGCATAAACCGCGCTGGGAATGGGGTCGTCAGAAAAATGACACTGAGCGCCAATGCCATCAACCGGTGCTCCTTGGCTCTGCAAACTCTGGATTTGGCTTAAATAATCACTGGTCCGACCGCCGGCTACCACCGAGTAATCATTAACAAATAATTTCGCCTGCGAATCAACCGCCTTCACTTTCTTAAACATGGTGGCGCGCGCATTCGCACCCAACTGATCTTGGTACCAAGAGCCATGCAACATTTCATTGTTCACATCCCAATGTTCAAACTTACCTTTATAGCGACCAACCACTGAGTTTATGCGCGACTCCATTGCTTGTCCGAGCGAAGCCGTGTCCAACGCCTTTACCCAAGACTGAATATATTGATCGACCGCCCAAAACACACAATGGCCGCGCACGGGAATTCCGTTCTGTTCACAAATCGCATACATTGCATCGGCATTGGAATAATCCAAAACACCTTGCACCGCTTCATTGTGCGGCCACTTAGTTTGGTTTTCAAAAACCGCCCATTCAAAATTATCCAAGAAAAATTGCTGGTAAGTCATATCGCTTAATAGCTTTTCATTTATTGCGGTACCAAACGCAAAGTGATGACCAAGCTGATTAAGTTCGATGCTCGCGCCATCTACGGATACACCATTCACGTCAACAATCTTAAAGTTCCAATCGCGCTTCCGATGTTGCTCGATGCGTGCGTTAGCTTGGGCGCGCCAATCGCCGGCGGCGCGCAAAGAACAGTAGTCAAGCAGAATATCTACGCCGGCTTGGGGGCCTTCGACATACAAGGTAAGTTCACTTGGATTACTGCCCGGCGGCAAATTAAATGCGCCAACTAAATTCACCCACCCGGAATCCGCAACAATTGCCGAAGCCAAATGGGTCCAAGTTGTTTGCCCATCAACTTTCTTTAAAGTCAAAATTACTTTATCCGTTGCTGCCCCACTAATCCGCACCCACGCGTTCACTAAATAATCTGTGGCTACCTGCACTTTAGGTAAAATGTTTTGCGCGGGACCCATCCATGTTTGAGTTCGGGAAGTTGCGCGCAACGACTTGGCTCCGTGAATCACAATATTTTGTTCTTCGCGCAATTGCCCAGACAGCGGATACCAGCCATTTATCCCTAACTCAAAACCGGGGTTTTCCAATAAATTTGCGGTGGATTGGCCGCCATAGATTCCCTGCGCATAGCTCCGCCCACAAAGGACAAAGGCCAACAACGCAAAGATTAATCTAGGCATGACTTAAGGATAATCCCAAAACAGCCGTTTGGCTACATTTACTGAGCTAAATCGCCAACTGAAAAGAGGCCCTCTGGCGGCAGAATTAGGCGTATTGAGCTAAAGATTGCGCTCGCGGACCATTGCGCAGCTTCAACAGTGCGGCCTTTTGAATTTGACGTACACGCTCAAGACTAACTTGCAACCTGTCGCCGACCGCCTGCAAGGTGTCAGGTTCGTATCCATTCAAGCCAAAACGTAATTCCAAAACTAATCGTTCACGCTCATTTAGTTTTTCAAGTGCCTTGCCTAAATGTACTTCCAAATGTTGCCCTTCGCCGAATTGCGGTTGATCTGCTTCGTCATCACCGGAGAATAAATCAACCATGCGCGCGCCATCGTCATCAATAATTTTATCTAGAGATAATGTAAAACGATTACCATTGGTGGCGGTGTTAAGTAATTCAGGAGTCAATCCAGACTTACTTGCCAATTCTTTAACATCTAATATTGGGTCGCCACCATCAGAGCGAGCATCATTTACCTTCTTCATAGCCTTTTGTATGTAAGCTGGCACTCGCACCACTCGGCTTTGATTGTAAATTGCATTCAAAAATGCTTGGTTCACCCAATAACCGGCATAGGTTCTAAAACGCACACCGCGTGTGAAGTCAAAGCCTTGAACAGCTTTGAACATTGAAAAGTTGGCCTCTTGAATTAAATCTTCTTCGCTTACATTTACTTTGCGATAACGATTCAACAAACTAAACACTAAAAACAAGTGGCGGGCGATTAATTCGTTGCGGGCGATTTCAAATTCTTGAGTACGCGCACGTAACCGCTCAGCTAACTCAAAATCTAAATTTATCGGAGCACAACCCTGACAGAGCAAACTGCGACCCGGTGAACAATTCAAACACTTGGCGTTCGCGGTTCCAGGAAATTGTTCTACATCTTCAACACTAAACCCTGCGGCACGTCGTGCTGTTTTTAAACGGCGCCACAAAATTTCAATCGCCATACAAAACTTAAATTCTTGCTCTTTTTCCAAACGTGGAATTCGTGCGACTTCTTGACGATAATAATTCAATAAATTTGCAGGCCTAACTTTTCCCCCAACTTGCTGCTCGCGCTGAAAATCAAAGCTAACTTCAGCATTGTTGCGATCGAGCCGCCGCAATATTTTTTTGGCATCACTTTCAAAAGTCGCCAAGCTCACTTCCGCCAGAATCGAATTGAATTCATGGCTTGGTGCAGTAGCAGAAGCGGTGACTGTCATTGAGCACTATATTAATGCTTAATTAACAATTTAGCAAGCCCCGCCGACATTTTTATGCCTAATTCGTAGAGTCCTCTATCTTGAAGACAATGATTTCCCTGCTCGCCCTAAGCTTCGCCTGCTTACCTTGTTTGGCCCAGATCGAATCTGACGCTAAACCAGCCTCTGAATTTCTGGTTATTTTGAAGGAATCGACCGGTGTGGCGCGGCCATCTGGCCCAGTCCGAGGCGGAATTCCATTTAGTGCAGGAGAGTTAAGCGACTCTGGCAAAATAGTTTACGGCGAAAGTGCTGGAGATAGTTGGGTAATGTCAAGGTGGCCAGATGGTTCTGTCAGATGGCTCGGGGTTGAACTTAACGCCCCGCCAATACCCGCCAATAGCACGCAATCTCTCCAGGTCAAACTAACACCTGGAAGCGCAACGCCGCTGCAATCAAATCTAAATTATGCTGGCCTAAGCGGTAGCCAACTTTTCGCCCTCAAGGCCCCTGAGCTCAACGCCGCAATTACTTATTCATTCGATTGTGCAACCGCATTTGGCCCCGCCCCTGCAATTCTTCAATCCGGCCAATTCGAAGTTGAATTAGCTACCACTGAAAGTTGCACAATTAAGCGTGTGGATCAATTCCAGGCAGGCGATGGCCGCGAAGTAATTCGCTTTACCACCCGCGCTACAAACTTTCGCGATTCAAAGATGCTGCACATTTCCCACACCATGGAAGTTGTGCGCGGCACTCACCACCAAGCTCAATGGGCCATGCATCTTCCAGTTACAAAACCTGGAAAAACTTTTGAACATCGCCAACTAGATGAAAAATTTGCATTAATCGATGGCAAGTCACGCGCACAAAAAATTTCAGGTGTTTATCAACAGGAAGGGCTAAGTGTTGCGATTACTGATTTTTGGAAACTATTTCCAAGCGGCTTTCGGCGCGACCAAAAGCAGCTCGACCTTTTGCTTGCCTGCCCAACTGAACAACAACACTTAGTGCTTGAACCGGGCATGGGTCGCACCCACCACATCTGGATTTGGACTGGCGATCAACAGCCGCGCGCTGACCAAGCAATTGCTCAAGCCGACACTCCAATCGTTCCATCCACAAGTCCGCAGCGTGCAACCGCTAGCCTGGCCGCCGGCCCGCTAAAAAAACCGAATTCAGATTCGCGGCTCGATGACATTATTAAGACATCTGTCGAACGAGTTTTTAAATTCTCCGAAGGACAAACTCATCACTACGGTTTTTTTGATTGGGGTGATTTTTTCGTCCACGACGGAACCCTCAGTTACACCGGCTGCATAAACCAGGAATACGACCCAGCGATTGTTATGCACTTGGCCTATCTGCGCACTGGTGACCCAGCCATGTTGTATCGCGCTTTGCCCATGGCGCGTCACTACTCTGACGTGGACATTGCAGTTGATGGCGGAGTTTTTCAACACCGCGCCACGCGCCATCATGCAGACGCTTGGATTGCCAAAGTTATGGCCAATGGTTTTTACAAGTCAGTTAAAAAGTCACCAGTATTCGATGGTTCTCCTGAAAGTTTGCTGAAAGTCGTGAAGAAGAAAAACAAAGGCATGGCGCGCGAACTTGAACCATTGATCAAACCCCTACTTGACAGCGGCGAACCGAGCGAAGTTATCGTTCAAACCGCGCTTGAGATTATGGGGCAAAACATTCTTAACAACATCGTCAACAAACTCGGCAAGGGCGATGACGAAATGACTATGCAACGTTACTGCGAAGGAATTGCCACTAGTGAAATGGCGCGTGACTATGGTTTCAAAAATGCGACCGCGGCCTTCAAGCCATTCTTCGAGTTGTACGGTGGCTCTTGGGATAACTTTCCAACTTTCCATATCGACAACAGCCCGGATCAAAGTCGTCGCCATACAGGTGGGCATTCATTAGTTGAAAGTGTCATATTTGCATGGTGGGAAACTGGCGACCCGCGCTTTTTGGAAGTTGCGCTGAGGGTTGGTCGGCACCACACTAACACTTTGGTGCCTCAAGAAATCAACAAGCTTGGTGCTGGCCTTGGCCGCTCAGGAAACCCGATGACACGCACGGTTGCTTGGCCATTAATAAATATGTGCCGGCTTTATGAAATGACCGAGGGAATGGAGGGTGAAGAAGAATTGCATCAAGACCTTTACGCTTCGGCCAAACAATGTGCCGCGGCTTTAATTGAAGTTCCGTTCAAACGAATTGAAGGATCGATTCACGCCGGTGTAACTATGGAGGCCTTAACTAATTGGCACCAACTAAGTGGCGATGATGAAGTTGCCAACTACTTAGTGGGCTTGGCACGTTATTGGGCGGCCAATGTTTACGACAAACGTTCTAAATCATTCCGCTACAAAGCCCACAAATCGGGGACTGGCGCCCGGGGCTTTTCTGGATTAGTCTCATACGGACTCTCCTACGCGCAACAACTTAAGCCACACACCGCCACCTGGAATGTTTTCCGCCAAGCCTGGGGCGAAATGATGAAGCCACAAAAGAAAGTCAAGCCAATGACGATGACTTTGCGCTCGGCTGCCCGAACGATTAACTCTAATTAAAGTTAATCGAGTTTACTTTTTATCCGCGCCAACATTTTCCAAGCTTCAAGCGGGGAAATTTCGTCAGGATTTAAGCGGCGCAGTTCTTCGAGCAATTCGCTATCACCGGATTCGTTCAACAAGTCAAACAGCGAATGTTGCATAATCGGAACCGCTTGCGCGGCCTGTTCGCTAGTTGCAAGAATGCGCTGACTTAATCCTTCTTCATCGCGTTCCAGTTTTAATAGTACTTCGCGCGCGCGGTCGAGCACTTTAACTGGAACACCGGCCAAACGCGCCACGTGTATTCCATAACTACGGTCGGTGCCGCCTTCTTCAATTTGATGTAAAAAAATGATGTCGTCTCCGTATTCACGAACCGCTACATTTAAGTTGCGCGCGCGTTCAAGATCAGAGGCAAGATCCGTCAATTGGTGATAATGCGTAGCAAATAAACAACGGGCACCAAGGTGATTATGCACGTGCTCACACACCGACCATGCAATCGCTAACCCATCAAAAGTACTCGTACCGCGGCCAACTTCATCTAACAACAACAATGAGCGGTCGCTGGCATGGCGCAAAATATTCGCAGTCTCGACCATTTCGACCATGAAGGTTGATTGGCCGCGCGAAATATCGTCGCCAGTGCCAAGTCGCGTAAAGATACGATCGACCAAACCAATGCGCGCGGATTTCGCTGGGACAAAAGAACCCATCTGCGCCAGCAAAATTATTAATGCAGTTTGGCGCAACCAAGTTGACTTACCACTCATATTGGGACCAGTTAAAACAACTAAGCGCGAATCGCCATCAAGGCACGTGTCGTTAGGAATAAACGGATCACCGAGCAAAGCCGCTTCAACCACCGGGTGGCGGCCGTCAACAATTTCCAAAATTTGATGGTCGCCAGTTTCAACCAACTCTGGTCGCACATAATTCTTTTCGACCGCGACTTGCGCGAGCGAGGAAAACACATCGGTTTCCGAAACCGCACTTGCGGTTTTCAATAATCTCCCAACTTCCCCGGCGGCAAAATCACGCAAGCTAGAGAAAATTTCATACTCCAAGCTCTTGAGTTTTTCCTCGGCACCCAACACTTTCGCTTCATACTCTTTTAATTCCGGAGTTATGTAGCGTTCAGTATTTTTTAAGGTTTGCTTGCGTACAAAATACTCGGGCACTTTGTCCCGATGCAAATGCGACAACTCAAGGTAGTAACCAAATACGCGGTTGAACCCAATTTTCAAATTTGGAATTCCTGTGCGGTCAGATTCCGTAACTTGCAGTTGCGCAAGATACTCTTTGCCGCCGCGCGCCAACTCGCGCAGTTCATCAATTTGAGCATTAAAACTATCGCGAATAATTCCGCCGTCTTTAATTCCTAACGGCGGGTTTTCGGACAAAGTTTCAACAATGCGTTGGCACAACTCTTCGCAAGGGTCTAACTGCTGAAACAAAACGCGCAACGCTGGGCTGGCCGACTGGGCCAAGTGGTCACGCAAATCAGGAATACGGCTTAAGGCACCGGCAAGAGCAACCAAGTCGCGTGGACCGGCACGCCCACTTGCCAATTTCGAAGCGGTACGTTCCAAATCCCCCATGCCATTCAATGAAGCTTGAATCGCGCGCCGCACTTCGGCCAGCGTGTGCAATTCCGAAACTGCATCTTGGCGCGCCAACACTTCTTCATAAACAACCAAGGGTTCCAACAGCCAGTCGCGCAACATGCGTGCACCCATCGGCGTTTCGGTGCGATCGATTACCGCGAGCAAAGTGCCGTCGCGACCACTATCTGATTGCGAACGAGTTATTTCTAAAGTGCGCCGCGTGGCGCCGTCCATCATTAGGTGGCGAGCCGGTTGATGAAGTTTCAAATCGCGAATTTGGTCGAGCGCGCTTTTTTGATGGTCGCGTAAAAATTCAAGCAAGGCACCGCACGCCGCGAGTACTTCGGGCATATCTGCAACGCCGAACGGTGCCAAAGTATTTGCCTTTAGTTGTTCACACAAATCGCGTGAACCATTGCGTGCGTCAAAGCCCCACTCTGGGCGCTGACGAATCGAAATATTTGCCGCTGCACAATCTTGACGAATCGCCTCAAGTTGCAGATGTAATTTTTCGCCGCCGTCACTTTCGTGAATATCTGGCAACACCACTTCCGCCGGAGAAATACGTGCCAACTCTTCGGCAAAACGTTTCGGCTCACATTCAGCGCAACGAAATGAACCGGTGCTCACATCCGCCCACGCCAAACCGCAAACTTCACCGCCGGTTACGGCGACGGTTAAAACGTAAAGCGGTTCGTTGCCGTCAAGCGCCTCATCTTCGGTTAGAGTTCCCGGCGAAACTACTCGCACGACATCGCGGTCCACAATTCCCTTTACATCGCGCGGATCTTGCAATTGCTCGCAGATCGCCACGGTGTGGCCGGCGCGCACCAAGCGCACTAAATATCCTTCCATCGCGCGCACCGGAACTCCCGCCATTGGAATGGTGCGCTCCTTGTCGCGAGCGGTCAAAGCTAAACCTAATTCGGCCGCGGCAACTTTGGCATCATCCAAGAACATTTCATAAAAATCACCCATGCGGAAAAACAGCAGTGCATCGGGGTGCTTGCGCTTGGCCGCATGAAACTGCCGCATCATTGGCGTTTCAGATTGCTTTTTCGAGGGGGATTTTGCTGGGGAGGAGTCGGTCACGGGGAAGCCTATTCCAGCGATTTTAAGCATCTGTCCCCAGCTTGGCGGAATAAGTTAGAATCACCCACCAATCTAAGAACCACAACCACAAACAATCATGGGACTCCCGAACATCAACTTCACTGACGAGCAAATGCGCCTCCAAGGCGTTGCTAACCAAATCGCCCGCGAATACCTGCTTCCGCAGGCCTCCGAGCACGACCGCGACCACAGTTTTAACGAAGATGCCTTCCAGGCAGCTTGCGACGCGGGCCTACTCGGAATTTGGATTCCCAAGGAATACGGTGGTTCGGCCAACGGAGTGCTTGGTCTAGCATTGGTGGTCGAAGAATTTTCCAAAGCTGACCCAGCATTTGGGGTGGCCTTTGCAGTTAACGCACTTGGCTCCTTCCCAATCGTGGTTGGCGGCACCGAAGAGCAAAAGCAAAAATACCTGCCACGGGTTGCCGCCGGCGAAGCTTCATGCGCCTTTGCACTTTCGGAAAAATTTGCTGGTTCTGACGCTGGCGGACTTTCGGTGCGCGCGACCAAAGTTGATGGCGGCTGGAGAATTAATGGCGAGAAAAAATGGACCACCAACGGTTCCCGCGCCAACATCATCACCTGCTTCGCGGTTAGCGATCCGGAATCTCGCTCGCGGCGCATCTCGGCATTTGTAGTTGAGAACACTGACGAAGGTTTCTCAATCGCGAAGGTCGAAGACAAAATGGGTATCCGTTCAGTACCAGTTTGTGAAACTGTTTTTGACGGTGTGTTCCTGCCAGATGACCGCCTACTTGGCGGAAAGCCTGGCCTTGGCTTCAAGCATTCAATGATGACTTTGGATTTGGCACGCCCAGGTGTTGCCGCTCAAGCAGTCGGAACTGCTGCCGGCGCATTAGAGTTAGCCAACACCTATGCCAATCGCCGCAAACAATTCGGCCGCAATATTGCATCATTCCAAATGGTGCAAGGAATGTTGGCCGACATGGCGATGAAAACTGAATCGGCACGCTGGTTGGTTTTCGCTTGCGCCGCTGCTGCTGACGCGGGTGATATGAAAGCTGTGAACAAGTACGCGGCCATGGCTAAGTGCTATGCGACTGATGTTGCGGTTCAAGTTGCGACCGATGCCGTTCAAGTTTTTGGCGGCTACGGTTTCATGGAAGATTACCCAATCGCCAAGTTCTTCCGCGACTCCAAGATTCTGCAAATCTACGAGGGCACCAACCAAGTTCAACGCATGGTTATTGCACGCAACTTAATGAAGGAAGCCGGCAGCTACGACTACCTAAATGAATTCATTCCAAATGAAACTCAAGGCACCCACGGTGGTGATTACGAAATCGCTAACTCCAAATGAAATTAGTTCTTGCTTGCTTAGTTTTGCTCAGCTTAACTAGCTGTGTAATTGGACTGGATTCGCATAGTTCGCAAAGTGGTGACTATGTCAGCCAAGAGTCAATGCGGCAAATAGCCGCCGGTAAATCAAGCGATTTTGTGTTGGCAATTTTGGGTGAGCCCACTTCAAAAGTTACACTCGAAGCTGGTGTTGAAATCTGAAAATGGCACTACACCGAAACCACTAGTTCGCATGCCCACCTGATTTTCTTAATCGATACGGACTCCAGCAAAAAGAAAAGCCACACCGCCTTCGTCGAAATAAAAGATGGGCTCGTGGTTAAAGGCTGGCGCGATTAATCCGGCACGCCGTCAACGGAAACCTTCCCTGGGCCTAGGCACATAATTGTGGCTAGGCCTGCTAGGTATAAGAGGGCAAGTTCGCCGCCCTTGATCAAGTCGGCACCCCAATGGACTTGAATTAATCCAACAATCATGGTTGCGGCCGCGACCACCACCGCATAACGGGTATAAATTCCTAGAGCAATAAGCGCACCGCCAACTAATTCTGAAAGCGCGGCGGCCCAAGCAAAAATGCCAGGTAGGGGCCAACCCCAGTTAGTCACCATATTTTCAATTCCATCCACGCCACCCTCGAATACTTTTCCATACCCGTGTTTAAACAAACCAAGGCCGATGGCTAAGCGAAGAATCAGGAGTCCAAGTTCTTTCATTCTGGAATCATGTTAACGATTCCATGAGCGATTCGTGTTTGCGCATCATTTTCATGGCTTCAAACAGGCGCGATTTAACTAAAGATTCGGCAATCCCCAACACATCGGCAACTTGGCCGCGCGACAAACCTTCGATATAGCGCATACGCAGCACCTCGCTATAGGCTTCCGGCAATTCTTCTAAAACCTCTTCTAATCTTCCTAAAACTTCGTCGTGGCCAAACTTGCTTAATGGACTTTTGATGTTGTCAGCGGCAATCGAACGCTCCGGCATTTCGCCGGTATCCTTACGACGACCGCGACCACGAATTAAGTTGAGACAATGATTGCGGGCGACTTGATAAATCCACGCCCTGAAGTCATCGGGGATAAGATCCGACTTTATGACCTTTTCAAAAATTTCCTGGACCGCATCTTCAGCCTCCACCTCAGTACGCATATAGCTGAAACAAAAACGCTGCAGTGGTTCACGCCAAAATTTATCAAGTAAAACAGTGGCGTTTTCGTCACCTTGTCGCAATTCGGCCACCAAGGAAGGCGTTAAGCGCGAGCGCTCGGCATTATTGTCTGAGTTTTTGTTGTTCATGCTGGTTAATTAGGTTTTGTTAGGACACCAAGAAAACTATTTTGGCGGAGAAATAATTGGAGTCTTTGACACTCTTGAAAGCTGTTTTTTGGCTAAGTCAATAAACCGACTAGCGTCCTGGTAATTATCGTGATCGGTGCCGTAGCGTTCGCTGTAAACCTTCGCGGCGGCAGTGCTTAGCTCGAGAGCCTCAGTAAAGGCAGCGGCTGTGTTTTGACGGTTTCCAATGATCGCTTTAGCGCAACTCAATTTGGTGCGTGCAGTGGCTGGGTGGGTATCCCCAAGCAGGGCGAGGTCTATTTCCAAAGCTTGGCGACATAAGCGTTCGGCTTCGGCGTAATTCCCGGAATCCCTTTCCGCCCACCCCACTAACACCAAGCTCGTTGCCACTGAGCGGGAGTTCGGCCCTAATTTTTGAATTCGCAAGTCGAGAGATTTTTTAAAGTGCTTAACCGCTTCCGCATAGCGTTTGCTCTCCATCGCCAAATTTCCTAGATTTACAAAATTAATCGCAAGGCGCAATTTGTCAGTATGCCCTAGTTTCATTTGCAAAGCAATCGTGTCGTTTATTTCTTTTTCAGCTGCGGCCAACTGGCCTTTGTTTATTAATATACGCACCAAATTATTTTTACAGTGAATGACACTTACCAAACTTGCTTCCTCACTGCCTGCAAATGAATCCAACGCTTGGCGGGTAAGGCGTTCAGCCTCGTCTATACTGCCAGTCTCACGAATTAGCATCGCCAACTGGTTTGATGATTTACCTATTTCAACCGGATCCTTAACGTGCTCGCTTAACCACAATGCTTTACGTAATTCTGTTTCGGCTTTCGCAAATTCTCCTAATCGATAGTAAAGAACTCCAATCGAACGAACTAAAGTGAGTTGCAATTTAGGGAATTCGGAAAGCTCTCCCCTTAAGCGTTCGCTAAACGCCGGAAGAATTTCCAACATCTTGGTGTCGCGATTCAAATCTTCTGAATCTTCGGGGCCAAAGGTTTCAAGCACCAACTTTGTAACGTGTTGTAACTGCTGTGACTGTCGTTGAATATTGGCCGCATCGATTTGAGTTTTAACCGTGGCAACTAGGCTGACTCCCAACAGCAAAAAGGCGGCCGTCGAAATGGCTTTGTTGCGGCGGATTAATTTGGCGAACATATAAGCCATGCTTGGCGTACGCGCATTAATCGGTAATCCTGACTCAAAACGCCGCAGGTCATCGGCAAATTCGGCTACCGAGCCATAACGTAAGTCTGGGTCTTTGCGTAATGCCTTGCCCACGATGACTTCAAGGTCGTCGTCGCGGCGCGCTAACTGCATAGCTTGAAACTTACTTTCGGCAATTGATTTTGCCGCAGCTAGAACCGAACTCACATCAACTTCGTAAGGGCGATGGCCAACCAGAAGTTCGTAAAGAATAACTCCTAGGGAATAGATGTCAGCCCGGACGTCAATTAACTCAATTTCGCCGGCGGCTTGCTGTGGCGACATGTATTGCAGAGTTCCTATTACTTTGCCATGTTTTGTTTTTGCAACGCTCAACTCGGAGTCGTCGATTCGCGCAAGGCCAAAATCCAAAACTTTAACTTGAAATCCACCCTCGCCTTCAGCTGAGCGAGATACAAAAATATTGGTCGGCTTTAAATCGCGGTGAATAATTCCGCGGCCGTGAGCATAATGGATCGCGCCACAAACCTGGCGAAACAAGTTCAAAATTTCTCTTTGTTGTAGCTTGTTGCTCTTGACAAATTCATCCAAAGGTTGGCCATCGACTAACTCCATAGCTAACCACGGGTGGCCATCTAAAGTTGTGCCGGCTTGGAAAATTTGCGCGATCCCTGGGTGCCGCATACGGGCCAAGGAGCGCACTTCACGAGTGAACAAGCGAATATTGTCACCGCCAAGAGCATCTCCACCTTTTAAAACTTTTAATGCGATTGAGCGTCTCGGGTCTTCCTGAATCGCTTCATATACAACACCACTAGCACCCTCGCCAAGTAAACCAACTATTCGAAAGTCACCGACTTTTTCGGGCAATTTACGTGATGTATTTCGTTCAAAAAAAATGGCATCAATAATTCCACCTAAAGCTTTTGCGCGACCGCGACATAACTCACATTCTGCCAAGTGAGCTGGTAAAGACTCGTCCTCACGGTCAAGCATCGAAAAGAGTTTCTCTTCGGTGATATGACACTCCTCCATTGAATTGGATTCGGAGTGCTCGTTTGAGTTGAAGTTAGGCGGGCACATTAGTTGCCCGTCTATTCTAAACCGTATTAACCGGAAAACTAAGCCACTCGTTTAATTTACGTTGGGTCAACCATTGCCCGAGTGATTCGATGAATGAGAGTCGAAGCGATTTTCCCAAAACAACTAGCAGGCGGGAGGGGTTAACTGTGCGCCCTGGCGTAGTGATTTTTTTCACTTGGAAGCCGGCCTTTTCCAATAGTTTAGGAAGAGGTTTTTTTGTGAAAAAAAACAGATGCCAATTGTCTACAACATTTCGTTCGCGACGACCAAACAGTTTAAAACTCCAGGTGTCATAACGCGGCGTTGCGATAATGAAAAGTCCACCCGGCTTAAGTAGTTTTTGGATTTGACAAAGTACTTCAAGGGGATCTTTAAGATGCTCCACAACATGCAGAAGAAGTACCACATCGAAGGAGTGTTGCGGCAAATTTGGGTGCGAATATCTAAGCCAATTACCCAGAAGCACTTAGAAAATTATGTGACCCAGCCGATTAGGTCAGTGTCTTTTTTACCAGTCGTTGTCGGCGCCGTCATCCACCACTCTCCACAGCACCCAGGCCGCAACACTTGCCAGTGGCGACCAGCACTCGCCGCGCTTTTCTAACTGCTTTGGCTTGGGTCTTTTAGCCAACTTATCCAGCCGCTTCAAGCCTTCCTGAACTCCGAGGTCTGTGGTTGGTAGAACATCCAACCGCCCGAGCTTAAAAATTAAAAACATTTGCGCAGTCCAGGGGCCTATTCCGCGTACCGCGCTTAGTTGGTCGATAATGGTGGAATTTTCCAATCGTGATAAGCCGCGCAACTTCAAGCGACCATCTAGGCAACGTGAACTCAGGTCGCGTACCGCCGCAAGCTTGGCACGCGACAGGCCAGCGCCACGCAACTCCTCGTCACTGACTTTCGAAATGGCTTCTGGGGTTAGCCGCCCATCCGATGTCAGGGCCAACACCCGAGAAAAAATCGTTGCGGCCGCCCTATATGCCAACTGTTGGAAAGCGATTGCGCGCACTAAATATTTAAATGTCGACATTTGCCGCTGGGAGCTTTCTGGGAAGCTCGGAAATGGTCCAAGCCGGCGCAAGGCGGCGCCCAGCAAGGGATCGCGGCGAGACAAAGCACGGATTTGAGCGGTTGTAGGCTTCATTATTGGTTAGGATATCTCCGCTATGCGGCACCTTCTTCCCCTCACCTTACTGCTCACTGCCTGCGCCTCAAATTCCACACCAGAAATTGAGCCGAGTCAGACGGAGCAATCCCCAACCCTAAGCGACAGCCTCACGCATGCGGCGAAAATGGCCAAGTTGACTTGCCAAAAGGCGCTGCCGGACGCAACTTCATTTGTGAATCGTTGCGACAACTCTTTTGCGCTAGCCTTGCGCTCAACAAGCAACCTCAGCGCTTACGTCGGTGAAATACAAAAAGCTAGTGGTGCTGATCAGCCCGCAGTCGCGGTTGCCGACGCACTTGGCGTTCTCCTTGCGCAAATGTCGGAACCAGGAATGCCTGACGACGTTTTTATGCAGGAAGGCTTGCGTAACCGATTGAGCGCTCAAATTGCCGATGAAGGAAATTTTGCAGACGCTCTAAAATTGGCAAGTATTTTTTCTGATCGCATTGCCGAGGTAGTGGTCAAAGACCTCAACACCCTTTATGCTGACTTCGGGTTGATTTCCTTAGAAGTCTTAGACAAAGTTAGCCAATCTTCTGCGAGCGAGGCGGCCTACCTTGATGGGTTGCGTAACAAAAAAACATTCCTGCGCGAGGCCGTACTAAAGGACATGCAAGAAGGCCTGCCACCTGGGTGGGACCCAGCACCAGAACTTGTGGCGATTGAGGAGTTGTTGCGGAGCGCCGAACTTGAAAACAATATGCGCGCAACCAAACTACTAAACTTAGAAGCAGAGTTCGACCTGATTGGTATTGAAATCAAAAAGGTCGCCCAAGCTTTTAGTAACTGGTAAGCACCTAATCATTCTCGATTTAGCGCACCACAATGTTGTGGCCCGTTTGAGAACTGAGTTTTTCCTCGCGTTGGTCAACAATAACTCCAGCGCGGTCTAGCGCACTAATTACATAACGCCCCTCGGGTATTCCCGAAATCTGCCAAGTACGGGCCGCAGTCGGCGAAACGTTAAGCGGGAACTCATAACCCAAATCGAATACTGGAATTAACACAACTTCGTCAACCGAAATTGATCCCGGATAAGTTATTTCTATTGGTGCTATAGTTTTTCGCATGACCACGGTTTGACTTATTTGCCTAAGTATGTGTGTCCAATAACCACTGTACTCAAAGCGTAATTCATCGCTAAAAGAATTTTCTGGTAGCAAACAGGTGCCGGCATTATTTGTATGCCACACTTCACGCAACGAGCGATTACTAATGGTTGCATAATTGAGCATATTGCCATCCAAAGTGCGCACCACAACCGGATGAAGCGTTGCCGCCTTACCATCAAGAGTTAATTTTGACCCTTGAATTAACTTGGCTAAAGGGTAGCGAACCTTGCCGTAATTATTGGTATTAACAACCAACACAAGCGGCAACGCCGGACTGTAACTTAAACTTAACTGACCGTGTTCATTTAAGCTGGCACTGCCTGCTAGCTGCGAGCCGACAACTTCGAATTGAACTCTTGCAAATGCAGCGGGCTTGCCAGACACATCGGCAAAATCAAGATTCAACTCTTCGCAACTTGAAAAATCTAGGAGCAACTCTTGGTCGCCATTTACTTTTTCGCCAACTAAGAAAACTTTTCCCTCTTCGAAGCGGCCGGCTAAGACCCAGCCGGCAGCCATCGTTGAAAAAGCAAAATCACCTGATGGCGACAAACTTTGTTCCTGAACGGTATTGGCGTTAATCGCCCAAACCTCGGTAGGTTTTTGCGGCGCGGGAATTACTTTGCCACGCAAACTTGAATCGGCCTGCACTACCATTTCAATTTCAACTGGAGCACCATTGGTAACGTGTACATCCAAATGTTGGTCTGGTGAATTCAGCAATAAACTACGGCGCGGGCGAAGGTGAACCGAGTGAAATCCGAACGGAATTTGATTAAAAGCAAAACGACCTTCCGCATCACTAAAGGCCCGCGCTTCAGGCCGCATATCAACATCAACCAAGCTAACTTGAAGGCCCGCCCAAGCCTGACCATTTTCATCGACAACACGACCAATGATGGTGCCGGCTTGTGGCGCTAAAACACCTAAATCAAATCCGTCTTCACGTACAGCAACTGGACCCAACTGCCAACTGTTGCCGTCTGGAGATTCAATTTGAAAAGAAATCGAACCAGGCGAAACTTGAACCTCATGCTGACCTGAAAGCAACTCGACACTTCGATCTGGTGTATCGCCATCGGTATAAAAACCAATCTTCCAATTCCCTACGTCTTCTGTTTCCGGCAGTGTGAAAGTTAGCGGGGCCTGACGGATAATTGTCTGAATTTGATTTACCCCGGAACGCACATTCAAATCTTTCGACCATGAACTTCCGCCGGCAGTGCGACAAACCAAACGGCCTTGACCAACCGGCACTAAAGGACCGCCACCTTGGCGCGGGTCCCATTCGGTGAAGCCAACCGCGTGCCCACTTTGTGATCTAAATCGACAGGCGACAATTTGTTCGTCACTATCGGTGCTTGCATTAAGTAGCACTAAAGTACCAACCGGATCAACTTCAATTTCCAAAACCTCCTGTTGGTTTTCAGGAATAGTAAAAGGATAAACTCCCAGCCGCGCTGACCCGGATACCAATTGCAATTGATATTGAGTGTTGGCGCGAAATACACGATCGGTTGTTAAGTTTCCGTTTTTGTCAGTTCGATAAAAACCTGGAACATCTTCAAGTTCGTCTACGGCAAAAAACACTTCGGCGTTGGCTACCGGTTCACCATCGGCGTGAAGATAACACGCCAACGCTACGGCCTTATGAATTACAAAATCATGTTGGTAATTCCCTCCAGCTT
>CAZWVI010000003.1:33411-137187 GCA_964637165.1 uncultured Planctomycetales bacterium | reverse complement strand
GCCAACGCTACGGCCTTATGAATTACAAAATCATGTTGGTAATTCCCTCCAGCTTGAGGTCGAGCAATTGTTTGATAACTAAGCGTGTATCCTTCGGCGAATCCAATCGCTTGAAGTTGGTCGAAGTTTGCTGGCACTACCGCAATTGAATAATTTCCTTCTTGGTCAACAGGAGTGCTAGTCAAAAAAACTTCTTGGCCTTGGCGTGCGCCCATAAAGCCAACATAAGAATTTGCGACGACTTTATTGTCGGCATCAACCACGCGGCCTTTCACCGAACAAGCCGGCGTCAACACAATTAAATTTTCTTTGTCTAGACTTGGACTCAAATTATTACCGCCGCACAGCCCCGCCATTGGCGAAACTTCAAACATATTTGAAGCCGACAACGGGCTCAACAATTCCGTACGACCATCTGGTCCCGTTTCAGACAAACGTAAAAAGAAACTCGCCTCCAGTCGCTTGCGCCAACCCCAATCCATATAAGCTGGATCGCCCTTAGGGCCAAAGAACATGAGTTTCGCTCCAGCCATAGGATTGCCATTTTGATCCTCTACTCGCACCTTTAGAGGTGGTGACTTTTCTAAGTTCAAATGAAAGTCAGGTCCTTGGATAGGTATCTCGGTAAAGCCAAAACTGACGCTATACCCTGGACTCTCTGCCCACACAAAGTAACTACCTGGATCTAAATCACCGCTGTAGAAATTTTCTCCGCCAAGCAAATTGAATTCACTCGGCGGGCTTAACTCAAACAACTCACTGTGGCGCAAGTATGGATTTTCCTCGAGCGAAGTGCGCAGCTCATCGCTAAGTGCCATACACCAAACATTCGCGGCAACATCCTGGGCTTGCGCGCTCACCACAATATCGCCGAACTCTTTCAACTCATGACGCTGGTCAATTTGAGTAGCTTCCGTTTCGGCCGCCGACAAATTTTCCGCCGCCGAAGCTATCGCTTTTTGTTTGCTTTCCGCTACTTGTGTTTCTGCTATCAAATCAGCGTGACCTGATTCACTTTGATTAGCAACATTCGCTTGCTCGTCATCAACACCAGGTGGTGAAAAGTTCATAACAAGCGGTGTCAACGCCGCCAAGCCAAGCAAAATAATTGCAAGTAGCGTTCGACTCATGGGCGCGCCCAAGCTGGGGTGAAGGGGCGGCGACCAATCGGCATGATGGTTGGGTCGTTTGCGCCTCGGCTACTGCCAGCACTTGCCAGTGCCACGCTATCCAGAAGCAGGAAAAGAGCAATGCAACTAAGCATGCTCACTAACTTAAATTTTTTCTTCATTTCTTAATTAAGAGTTATTGGTTTCAGGGTTAATTGCTTCCCAAGCTAACTTGGCAAAGCCATCGCGAGGAAATCGTTCAACGGCTTGCCTAGTTAAGTAGCGAGCGGTTTCACGGTCGCCGCTGGCATCAAAAGCCGCGGCAAGGTTGCAGTAAACCCGTGCAAGTTCGGGCACTGGGTAGCCGTCCCAGCGTTCAATAAAGCTGGTAAGGATTTGTTTGCTAGTTTCAATTTCGCCACGCCGCACGTGATTGGCGGCCAGGGTGCACTGAGCTAAGGCATCGGTGGGACGCATTTTTGTAGCGGTCAGGGCAAGTGGAAATGGATCACTAAAACCCTCGAAGGATTGATGGAGAAATTCTAGATTGGCTGGCAACCCATGACCATACTCTAAAAAAACTGCGAGCTCTTCAACGAAGACGCGATGTTCGCGCCATATTTTCATTAGTTGTAAACGCAACTCAGTATTTGAATTAGCAATCAATCGCGGGTCAGGCTGGTAATTAAATCCATCGCGCATGGCGATGCCGCTACTCACTGACGCTTTCAACAGCAGTAAACCAAACTCAACTTGAACTTGTTCTGCGTAGGCACCGGCGGCACGTAACACTGAGCGCGGGATCATGCGTGAAAGGCCTCTGATATCTCTGGCAAACTGAGCTCGCTGGGCACTTGCCAATCACGCGGAATCCGCACGTGCGGGCAGGCTGTGAGCAATTTACTCCAAGCCAAGTAAACGCCATTTTGCGCTTCTTGAACGGTCAAAGATAAATGTTCGGCAATGTGGTAGTAGGACATTGATTCGACCATAAAGCAATAAAGAATTGAACGGTCGCAATGAGGCATCTGGTTAAAGTGAAATTGCAAACGCAAATCTGGTTTTCCATAAGTGCAGCGCGGCGTTCCTAAATCATTAGCTGGGTTTGACAAATCAGCCAAGATGTTTGCCTCTAACCATTGGGAGAATTGCGCATAGCTTGCATGAAAAGTTTCACGCCGCGCGATTTTGCCAAACATATTTGCCAGCAACAATTCTTTGGGCAAAACCAAAAAGTGTCGCAATGATATTTCGTTTAAACTTTTTTCAAGCCACGGGGCCAAGGCGTAGAAAAAGTCACCAATCAATCGATAGCGATGTTCACAAGCGGCGGTTGTAAAGCGATAGTGTTGAGCTGATACTTCAGCCCATGATGGCGGCATATTAACTGGCGCACTTGGGTTAGTTCTAGTGGGGGAATTCGACATGAAAGAAGAGCTTTGCGGCTAAGGCCAACATCCCATCCCAAAGGCACTCGGCAAAAAGATACAGAAATTTTGATACTTTTTGTCTACTGGGGCGTAGTACTAGCTGAGACCCATGCGGTCCAGATTTCCAGCCGAAAATCTAGACCTTGGCAGCCATCTCTCTCTTTGTTGATTCGGTGAGGTCGGCTGTGCGACTAATGGGGGGAGCACAGTCGGCCGCCATTTTTTGTCAAGGATTTAGTGGATAAGTTCTTATGGACTTCCAAGACCTCTCCTAAAGCTCTATACATCAAGTGTTTAGCAAATAAAGCTTGGCGTTCGCGAGTGTGGAAAACTAGTGGACAACACTCAGCAAATCCTACCTATCTTCCCTTTTATTAGGGAGTTACGGTTATTTCGTGGCGCACCGAATGCACATCATGAAAATAACTCAATATTTGCCGATTGGGGTCAAAAGACCAACTCCAGCTACCCGGAGGGTCGCTCGACTGCACATGAAGAGTGCCGTTAAATAGCCGGTCGCGTGGAATGAATATCTCCGTGGCCCCAGTGGCTGTCGAATTTGCAAAGCTCAAATTGAAGCGGGCGGTTTGGCGGTCAAAGGACCACCGCTCAATAAATCCGGCGACCGCTTGCGGATAAGCGCGCACCATGTGCTGCAAGTTTTGACGTTCATCTCCATTTACTTCAAGCACTGAAAAACCACCGCCGCGGTCGTACGACCAAGCCGTCCAGGAAACTCCGTACTTATCGCAGGCGGCAAGCAAATGCTTTAAGTACAAATCCCAGCTGTTCGTTTCCGGAGCAACGCCAAACTCTCCCAACATTATTGGCACACCATGGCGTTCAGCTGCGATCGCTTTGTTGCGGATTATGAAATCGATTAACTGCTTATAACCTTGATAGGCAAACCCTTCGTGCACTAACGGGTCGTAGTAATGTGGCGCGTAAACCGCATTACTGTCATTAAACTTTGGCAGCAATGATGGCAAACCTGATGCAGTTGGAAACGCCGGCGGCTCGAAAAAAATCGTGGCATCAGGCGCTACAGCGCGAATCGCATCACGACATTGGCCATGGAATGGGTGCAAGTATTGCGTTTCAAAAATATACGGAAGGGTTGTTCCGTAAAACGGTTCATTCATTAAATCAAAACCGATTACCGCTGGATGATTAGCAAATCGGCGGGCGACTTCGGCAAGTGAGTTTGCGTAGTGAACGCGCAAATCTTGATCCTTCCAAAAATGGTCGAAGGCGGCCAACACCGCGCGTTGAGAGTAGTTTATCCATGCGATCCAAATAAGCTTGGTCGTAACTGTTAGGGCTTGGCTCCACGCGATCCCAAAAGAACAACATGCGAACGCAATTAAATCCCCACTCCCCCATGCGTGCATAATCGGCCTCGGTGTGCCAAGCCACACCATTTGGTTCGCGCTTCGCTTCGTTACTAATATTCAAACCATGTAGCACAATTTCGCGACCCTGGCTATCAGTCAAATAACGTGTATGCGGGCCAGCACAAGCAAACAAGCCCATGAGCAAGAGAGGCCATGCAGCGAAGTTGAGGGAGTAACGCATGCTCTCCACTTTACCTTAATTAGCAAACACGCCTAGAAGTAGTACGCAAAATTTAGCTTAAGTATTGTTCCGAAATAATTAACTGTTCCAGCCGGAAATTCAACGTCAGAGAAAAATCCTTGCTCTCCAAATTGCAATTCGACGGCTTGATTGGGAGAGATGAATGCTTGCATACCTAAGCCATATCCCCCGCCAAGCCAGCTATCAGTCTCCAACGTAAAACCATCTCCCATGTGAAAGCCTGGTCCATGAGATGCCTCGAACACGAAGGGCATAAGCAATCCACTCTTGGCAAAATACCCCCGTGCGCCAATTCTTAATCCAGGTATTTCAACATCTTTATAAGATATTTTTTCGAGCCCAAGCAATCCTCTGCCGTTACGGGAAAATACTCGACTCCGACACCAGAAACGTTGGCGGAATCGGCACTCGTTATCGCATTATTAATTGAAGCAGAGAAATCTATACCCATGCCATACGAGGCTCGAACATTGACCTGGCCTTCGTTTATCCCTGTCAGCAACTTTTTTGCAGGACTTCCCTCCCATGATTCCAGGACAGTACAACTTGTTAATAAGCCAATGAGGGCTAGATTTAGGTATTTCATAGCAATTAAAAGGAGCATTTTGGGTTTTGTTACATTTTCTGCAACAAAACTTTACATTTTGTTTTTGGTAGTCATGAAAAGCTACATCCAATTTGTCGTCCTCCCGCTACTTGTGTGCTCTTGTGCGGCTCCATGGGAACAAAAACCTCCCGTGAACGCCGAACCAGCGGTAGTTGTTGATCCAACTCCGGTGGAAGAACAAGCACCTGATCCGGAAGACACTGAAATTTCTGGTGTCGCTCCACTTGCAAATAAAACTGTTTGGGTAGATGGAAGGGAATACCTCCCATTTCTTGCCGCTCCATTAGATGAAATGTGGTCCACATACCCACTTAGCGACCCTGGCTCACCTAAAGATTCCTTTCCTAATGCAGTTGCTTTATCGATAACTTCGCAATCTAGTTCAAGCTCTTCCGTTGCCACTATGCCGAAAGAAAATTGGGATGAAATGAAAAGAATTTTAGTCATTCATCAACAGCAAGCACCAGGTGCTGCTCAATTTTTTGGCACAATGGAACAGGAATTATTAGCTTCAGGGTTTACCCCAATAGATAGGTCTCTGCTTGTTGCAATAAGAAATGAAGAGCAACTAAGCAGTCAATCATCCTTTGAACAAAGTGGATTTATTGGAACAGTAGGACCAAATACTACTCTTAGTCTATTAAAAATGAGTTTGGACTCTGGATGGCTTAGTGACGGGATGTCGTTTTCGCTAAATGAGAACAGTTTCACCGAAATAATTGACCTGCCTGCGGCCGATTTACTCCTAGAAATAAAGGATTTTGAGTATTCTCAATCAGAGATAAACCGTAGTTGGCTGGACCCAAATAGTGCAACCACTGTATGGAAGAGCGCGCCACTAATGGACCTGCCGCACCAATCGAATTTCAACTCTTTCTTTGACCCTGTCAAAAATATGGTGTGGAGTTCTGAAGATCAATTTGTTTCACAAGAAGTTTCAAGGGACGCTTACAACCAACAATTATTCCCTACCATTGAAAACTCTTGCCCTGAATGCGCTTCGCACCTTTCCACCACTACCAGTGATATCCCAAAACTAAGAACAACTGGCATTTGTGGAACTTGCCAAAAAAACCTTGCTTTAAGTCACCGATTTCTATTGGGACACCGACTACGCGGACAACAAATAATTGCCGACCATTCTGATCATACGATTGTAAAAATAAACCAAATAGCCTCAGCGACTGGTATTTATCCAATATGTCAAATGCCAGCTGGCACAACTGGTGATTCTTCTTATGGAATAATCGACAATGATGTTTCCGAAAATGCCTTTTTAAATTTCATTGAGGAAAATTTAGTTAAAGAATCTGTGGCCATTGCCCAGGGAAGTACTGCAATCATTCTTCCAACAACCTTCTTAAACTATGACGCTAGTGGAAATATAGCTCAACTTCCTAACTTTGACGAGCTTGGACAGCTTCAGTATGAGAAACATGATTTAGCTGGAAGCTTACTTACCCAATCGTTCACTAACGTTCAGGGCAAAGTCAGGTTTAGAGTTGTTGGCGTAAAAGACGCAATTGTTTACTCCGCCGGAACTGTCGAAATGAGCTTTCTTGATACCCTAGGTGGGTCATTCATTATCGATGCAGGCAGCAACGGTCCAAAAACAGAAATGTGGCCAACAGTGGGCCAGCAAATTGAGGCGCTAACTCCAGCACTACTTGGAAAAATACCCGCAATCATTATGGGCAACTAAACCACTTAGTGGAGGCAGAGTCTAAAATTGGGGTATGAGCCAAGCTCCTACTCCAAAGTCGATAAAGTGGACGATTCGTCTGCTGTCCGTTCTGCTCTTCACCTTGTTTGCATGGCTGCTTAGCTTTGTAATCAGTGACCTGGGTAATGTTAAAGGTCCGTCGCGAGCAGACTTTGGAATGCGTCATGTTGAATCCGGGCTCAATAACCAAATCGCCGAGCTTGAAGCGGATGCTAAAAAACAAAAATATGCCGTCGAGCGGCAGCAGGAAATTCAGGCGAACTTGCTTGCAAGCATGGAAGTCGCACGCCAGACCATGGAACAAATGGCGGAACTTCACCGCCTTAGCTTGGAGCGGGACATCAGTCCTAGCGAAGAGCAAAGCAAAGCTTTAAGTGACGCGCAAACTCGTTACATTGATTCGCAGGCCAAGTTCGAAGTTGCAAACCAACAAATCGCTACGCTTAATACCGAATTGCATGGCTTGCAAAACACCCTTGCTAGCACGCGCAAAAAACTCCAGCAACAGCAACAACCTGGCTTTAATGAATGGCAAGAGGCGTGGAATAAATATGAATTAAAAACTGCGGCCTACAAACTAAGTTTCATTATTCCGATCTTTCTATTGGCTGCATTCACTTTCGCCAAACGCAAAAAGTCAATATACCGTGGAATTTATCTGGCTATGTTAATGGCCGCATTCTGGCATTTGGGCCGGGTAATGCACGATTACTTTCCAGACGAACTTTTCAAATACTTGGCGATTGCCGCCGGCATCTTCATTGTGCTGTTCTTTCTAATGCGAGTTCTGAAGTCAGCGGCAAAACCGCAAGCCGATGCATTACTTAAACGCCGCAAAGAATCCTACATAAATCGTTGCTGCCCTGAGTGCTCCTTCCCCTACGATGATTTCGAGGGCGATAATTGTCCAAGTTGCGGAATTGGCATTTTTGAAAAGTGTAATTCATGCGGCGAACGTAATCACAACCTATTACCGTTCTGCTCCCACTGCGGGCATAAAAGTTGAAACTGACCGGGTGATTAGGGTCAGAGTCTGGAAAGTTAATGTCTTGCTTAACCGTTTGATATGGTTTAATTAACAATAACCATGTGGAAAGCCTTCATTCCTCGCGCACACGGGGCCTGGATCATCCTCGCTACCGCCATCCTGCTGGGCTTACTTTACGGTGAGCAGCCGGGGCCGGGAGCTTTGGCGCTTTCACTGGCCGCGATTTTTGGTTTTTGCACCGCCGAGCGCGCCTTTGCAAAAGCTTGGCGAGCAGCATCTATTCACGCGCTGGCCTTTTGCTTGGCGGCTGTTTGGTCCACCTTTGAAGTTCCACTCAGCCAGCTAGTTATCCTGGCGAGCGCCGCCGGAGCATTTGCCATAGTTCAGTTTTTCTTGCGCCACCGCCGAGTCGCCTTTGAAGTAGTTGGAATGGTCAGCTTAAGTCTGGTACTACCGGCGGTATCGCTTGCCACTGGATGCCCCGTTGGTTGGCCGCTCTTCGCGCTAACCGCAGTTTTTGCAATGCACGTAATGCATGCCGCCTTCCGCACCCGCGCCCACTTAAGCCCAAAGCGGCGGCCGACTGCTCGAATTGTTGGACTAGGCGCTGGTTTAGTCGTTCTTGGATTGCTCTTAACCGGAAGTATTGGTATTCCAATTGCTTTAGCGGTTGGCTTTGGACTTGCTGAACCATGGGCGCCCGATTGGACCCCGCTCCGCGCCCGCACAATTGGGCTGCGAGAAACTGCCCTAATCGCCCTAGTACCGGTCGCTTTTCTCGTTCAGCAGTATTTAGATAGATAGAATCTAGTTGATGACCGCCGCCACTCTCGCCGGTTCACGCCGCGAGATTTTTTCTTTGGCGTGGCCCATTTGGATATCGATGACTTCGGTCACGATCAAGGGAGTTGTCGACATGATTATGGTCGGCGAGCTTGGCACTTCGGCGGTGGCCGGCGTTGGTCTTGCAGGAGTTCTTGCCTTTAACGTTCTATGTTTTGCAATGGGCGTTTTGCGCAGTCAAAAACCGCTCATCAGCCAATACATCGGCGCCGGCGATAGCCAGGAATCATTCCGCTACGGAGTTCAAGGTTGGTGGCTAGCCTGCCTGTTTGCAGTTATCAGTTTGGTAATTGCTCTGGCCCAAGATGACCTTTTCATGGTTATCTCCAGCAGCGCCAGCCTTAACCCAGATGCACTGCGTTTTGGGCGCGAATATTTTGACTCGCGGCTAGCTTGGGGCGGCACCATGTTGCTGTATTTAGCAGTCTCTGAATACTTGCGCGGAACTGGTCGAACTCGACTACCAATGGTTGCCGACCTTGTTTCACAACCCCTCAACATTGTATGCAACTACGCGCTCATCTTTGGAGCGTGGGGATTCCCAAAAATGGGGGTTGCGGGCGCGGCGGTCGGCACCGGAATCGCCGACCTCCTGTCGCTGATTATTATCCTTGCATTCTCAAAAAAACCTGGGCTATGGTCCCAGCTAGGCTTTAATTGGAAAAGGTTCAAGCGAGTGTTCACCGTGGGCGCGGCCGGTGGGATTCAGTTCACCGTGGAAGTCGGAGCTTTCAGCCTAATCACCTTTTTAATCGGCTATATCAGCACCGAAGACCTGGCCGCCCACAGTGCGGTAATTAACATCTTGCACTTCTCCTTTATGTCGGCAGTGGCCCTTGCGGACGGAGGTGCAGTATTAATTGGGCGCTATGTTGGTGCCCTCGATTGGGCGGGCGCGGAGCGCACGATTCGCGGCATGCTGCAACTCGCAATTCCCGTTATGCTCGGCATCGGCCTGCTTTTCTGGGTTCTCGGCGAACACATCATGCATCTGTACGTGCGCGGCGGCGATCCCGAACTTCAAGCCCAAACTATCGCCCTTGGGCGGCGGCTACTCCTAGTTGCTGCGGTTTGGCAACTCGGCGATGCCTTCCAAATCGTTTATCGCTTCGCCTTGCGCGCCACCGGAGATCACACTTGGGTAATGTGGGTTGGACTTGGTTGTGCGTGGGTTGTTAGCGCACCCATGGCAGCATTTGGAGTATTCGTATTAGACGGCGACGTGGTCACGGTGTGGTGGTTATGGAATGCCGAGATATATATTGGTGCTTTAATCTTTCTCTACCGCTGGAAGAACGGCAAATGGAAATTGAAGCGACTAGTCGAAGATGATTCTTCTAATTTGTTGTTGTAATTACTACACTACAAGGGTGGAACTTGAACTAGAGCAAAAACCCAGCAATAACCCCCAAGAAATCACAACTTTGCTTCGGCAGTTGGGATTAACCTCACACCAAACCAAGGCCTATATTGCCCTTCTTAGTTTGGGATCGGCAAAACCAAGCGAAGTCGCTCGGGTTGCGCAACTTCCACGACCGAACACTTATGACGCCCTCGATGCCCTAGTCGGGCTCGGGGCCGCCACCGAACTCAGCGCCAAGCCAAAACGATATCGCGCCAGTTCTCCCAAAATTTGGCTCCCAGAATTGGGTTCAAGGCTGAAAGCCAACTCGGAAAAAGCGGCTGAACTCTTAGATAAAGCACCAAGAACAGTTAGTCCACCCGCTCAAATTAATGGTTGGCCACGAATTTCAGCACTACTTCGCTCGGGATTAAGCAACTCACAAGAGCGAGTGCTTGTTGACGCCCACTTTGAAGTCTTTTCCCAACTCGAAGAACTCTTGAAGAATGCTTCGCGGCGGGGATGTGAAATAGCAATTCTATGCCGAGGTGGCGATTTGCCATTCCAAGCTCTATCCGGCTGGATAGTTGCCAAGCAATCAAAACTTGGACCGCCGGACTCATGCTGGGTATTCGACCAAGAATGGGCGCTTCGTTATCGCGGCTCTGGAGCTAAAGCTAAGGGGCGACGACTTTTAGATCAGGACTTCGCCAGCGAAATAGACCGCGGAATCCTCGGTCAAATGATGCTATGTGGAGATATTGCCAGCGACTCAATTGCCGCTAAAGCGATTCGCCGGCTATACGCGACTACTTAAGCAAGCGGCTTACTTCGCCAGGTTCTGGAAAATGTCCAGTTTGGGCTTTATCGAAAACCAGTTTGCCATCGGCGCGAACTTCAAATACGCCGCTGTCACCCTTAATGAGCTCGGCTATTATTCCAAAGCTTTGCTCTAGCTCTACCGCCAGACTGGCGGCATTGGGTAAGTAGCTTCAGACTACACAGTATTTAATCGTGACGTTTTTCATTGAACAAAGATTGGTGGGCCCCCCAGGACTTGAACCTGGAACCGACGGATTATGAGTCCGGCGCTCTAACCAATTGAGCTACAGGCCCAACCAGCGAGAGATTTTACCCTCCCTACTATAGAGCGACCAGACTTACTGCAAGCTTCTTGTAAGCCGGCGTTTTTGATTTCGGGTCACACGCGGTCGAGAACAACACATTACATTCTGGATAATACATCAGGGCACCATCGCGACTAATGTGATATTCGCGCACCAATATGTTTTTCATCTCAGCAACAGCGCTCTTAACCACAACCAATTGATTGTGGCGCAATCCCAGCTCGCGCATAGTTTCAGGGTTAAGCAAGATCACATCGCGACGTTCTTGATTACGGTAAACATCTTCTTCCTCAAAAACGACGGTGTTGAATTGTCCCTCTGAACGAACACTCATTAAGTTAAGTTGCCCTTTAGGAGTTTCACTCTTCGGAAAACTAACTGCCGCAAATTGGGCGCGGCCGCTAACTGTTGGAAACTTGGGCGCATGCATAGCTCGACCTGGAATATAAAATTCTGTTGGCTTAGCTATTGCGGTAAATCCGGGAATTGCTTTACTGATTAATTCTCGAATATTGTCGGCATCGTTAAAACTATCCCATTGCACTGGGCTATCTGTTGCAAAAAGTTGTTTTGCTACCTCAATGATAATTGCTGTTTCGTTACGCAGCTTGCCGTGACGAGGGCGGCCACCGGCACTACGCCGCACATAGGAAAACATTGATTCCTGAGTTGTGGTTTGCGACTCTTCGTCCCGCGCATTTACCGGCAAAATAATTGTTTCCTCTCCAGTCCCCCAAGCATGACCAGTATTGAGGCTAGTGTTCAAATAAACAACTTGATTTATTTTACGCATTGCCCGTGCCGCAAATTCACTTGCTGGATTCGATGCATACAAATTGCCGCCCAGGCACCAAGCCACTTCCACTTCATCATCATCGGCCTTTTCCATACAAGCCATAGTGTCAAGCCCTTTAGAGCGAGGCAGTTTACAGGCCAATAGTTCTTCGAGTTTATCCAGGACGATTGTCTTCAATTGCGGAATAACGCCCATTGAACCCATTCCTTGAACATTCGAGTGGCCGCGCAAAGGCAACATGCCGGTGCCCTGCCGACCAACCATGCCACGCATCATTGCTAGGTTAGAAATACCGCGCACCGTATCGACGCCGTTTAAATGATGGGTAATGCCCATCGCCCAAGCAAAAATACTAGCTTTCGACTTCGCATAAAGGGCCGCGATGGTTTTTATTTGCTCAAGCTCAACGCCACTTTCTTGAATAATTGATTCCCAACTTGCTGCTTCTAGTTCGGTGCGCCACGCCTCCCAGTCTTCGGTGGCCGCCTCAATAAAAGCACTGTCAATTTGTTGTTGTTCAGTTAAATGTTTTGCAATCCCAGTTATGAAAGCCAGATCGCCGCCGACTTTTGGCTGGACATAATGACTGGCAATTTCTGAGCCAAACAACATACTTCGCCAATCAGACGGAACGCGAAAATTACATAAGCCGATTTCGCGCACCGGATTAATAACCACTACCGCGCCACCGCGGCGACGCAGTTCTAACAATTCCTTCATAAAGCGCGGATGGTTTGATGCTGGGTTGGCACCGAACAAAAATAAAGTATCGCACTTACTCAAGTCGTCCAATTTAATTGTCGCCGTGCCCGAACCAAAAGACTCAACCAATCCAACGCCGGACGCTTGATGACAATAGTAAGAACAGTTGTTTACATTATTGGTTCCATAAACCCGCGCGAACAACTGCAATAAAAACCCAGCTTCATTGGAAGACCGTCCACTAAAATAAAAGAATGAATTATCAGGGTTAGTTTTTGCTAACTTGCTTGCACACCGCTTTAAAGCTTCGTCCCATGCGATTGAACGATAATGTGTGGCACCTTTTTCCAGCAAAAGTGGCTTGGTTAATCGTCCGGCAAGTTCCAATTCGCGTGACGACATCGCTCGCATTTCGCCCACGCTAAATTGCTCAAAAAATTCGTCGGGAATTGCGCCCTGCATATCGGCGGCCATTGCTTGAACCGATTTTTTACAAAGCTCCAAGCGGCGGCCAAGTTCGTTAGTCATTCCACCGTCGGCACCGCCCATGCCTAGTGCACAGGTTTTGCAGGCATTGGGGCTACGCATTGCCCGCCAGAATTTCAGCAAACCGCCCGACTTACGAGCTTTACGCAAGGTGTAGCGGATAGCCTGCCAACCTCCGCCTCCTTTTAGTTTTTTCACTAAAGAGCGCCCAATAGAGCCACAAACACTATGGCACCGGCCACTACGTAAATCATGCCAACCGAGCCCGCCACCGCCCCAACGGTTTTCAGGCCATCAATTTCCTCGACCTCAATTGCAACAACTTTATTCTGCTCAAAAGTGTGGCCCTCGCCGGCTAAATGACTGGGGCCAACTTCTGCCACAGCAAATTGAACCTTGGTGCCATCTTGTTGTTCAACTCTGGCCAAATCTCCAAGTTGGAATACCTGGCTCAAATTGGCATCGTCATGAACATGCTCCCAAGAGGTGCACGATGCCAACAAACAGACGCTGAGTAGTAACGCAGAGCTTTTTCACATAACCCATTATTAGAGCCGTTTTGTTTACATTCAAGTAATAAATTCATCGTTACAATATGGAGATGACTGAACCAAAAGAAGTAGTCTTACAACACATTTTGATTCAAAAAGCTGAAGAGGGCGAATGCGATGGCGCAGAACGTGCTCAAGCTCTGTTTGATCAAATTACAGCAGACAGCAGCGCAGATTTCGAGGCCCTGTCCAAGGAACACTCAGAAGATCCAGGCACTGGAACTTACCGCTTGCTCAACAACGACGTTGATGGTCGCACCTTTTCCGATTTGATCTCGGAATTGAATGCTCGCGCTGCTGAACGTGACACCTTTTTCCGCGAACAAGTTTCCACCGGCCAAATGCCCCCAGAGCAGGCCGAGAAGGAAATGGGCGCGTTTGTTGAGGAGCTCCAAGAAGAGGCCGCAAAGCAAACCGACTTGCCTTACCCGCGTGGCACCATGGTGCCGGCGTTTGGCAACGTGGGCTTCAAGCTTGAAGTTGGCGAAATTGGCTTCGCTGAGTACAACGAAGAGGAATCCCCCTTCGGCTGGCACATCATCAAGCGCACCCAATAAGCGGTTTAGTGCTATATTGGCGGGACATCCCTGTTTTGGGGCTGTCCCGCCAAAATGAAAATACTCCCCCTTTTTAGTTTTTTTCTTACTTGCTCACTCTGCCTAGATGTCTCGGCTCAAGGCCGCGGCTTCGGTGATTTGGTTGCTGGCCCCTACGACGTTCAAACTCCGGTGAACGATATTTTCAGCTTCGGGGTCGAACACGCGTGGGGCCATTTTTGGGTTACTTCGCGGGGCACTGGCGGGCCGGGCACTCAACAAATCCACAAGTACCGTGAAGACGGAACATGGTTGGCAAGTTACCCGCAAACAGTAAACGCCACTCAGCTCTCTGGTTTTGGCGGCATGGATATGGAGGCCGACGAAACTGCCAACACCCTTTGGATTGGCAACAGCCTTGGCGAAGTCGTAGCGATGAATTACGACCCAGCAACTGGCGGACTCAGCTATCAGAGCACATTTGCAATTAGTGGTTATTCAGGAGTTGTGCGCGGCTTATGCCGCAATCCCAACAGCGGCAACTTCTTTATGAAAAGTTACGGTGATGATTTAATTGAATTTGATTCCGCCGGCAACATTATTAATTCCTTCACCAATATTGTGGTGCGTTCACATGGCTTGGCTTGGGACACTCTCTCCAACACCATTTGGTCAAGCGACTTTTCGGCCTCGGCGGTCGAGTTAAATCCCAGCACTGGAATGCCCAGCGGTCGCGTGATTCACACCGGTGGCCTCGGCACCGGCACAATTCAAGGAGGTTGCGATGTATATAGCGATCCGCGAAATCCGAACCTGCATACTATCGTGCTACTCGGACAAGGTCTTTCTGGTGGCGTTGACTTAATAGCTAGTTACGACCTAACCGGCCAACCACCAAATCCATGGACCAATTTGCCTACGACATTCTTACCCGCGAATGGTTTTAGTGAAGACTTTGAAAACCTCGGCGGTGTCGTGCCGCCCTACATGGGAGTGCACGAACTTGATGATGCCACAGTCACCCCCGACCCAGAAGCGTGGTGCAATGTTGGCCAGCGTGCGATTCAAAACAGCGCCTTTACCGGTAGCGGTTCGCTCGAAATGGGTTTGGATCCAAACAGCAACAACTACCATTATGTGCGCAACGCAATGGTGCTTGGACTTGATGGGCAAGGTGCAACAAACCTTCATCTCGAATTTCAAGTTTCACAACACTCCGAAGAAAACCACTGGTGGGATGGCGTTTTTCTTTCAAACAACGGTGTTGATTGGGATCCGGTTTATTGGTTATGGGACGGATTACCCGATCACCAATGGCAAAAACTAAGCGACCTTGATTTAACTTCAACAAGTGTTGATACCAGCGGAACTTTTTACTTAATGTTTGCGCAAACTGACAACTACCCAGTGAACGTCGGCTCTGATGATGGTGTACACATCGATGACATTCTTATCTACGAACCATACACCGGACCTTGGTTGACGATTAACAATCTCAGTGGCGGACTAAGTGCCCAAATCGATATCACCAATTGCAGCGCACTTGGGCAAGTTAATTTAGTTTGGTCGGTCACTGGTGGCGGCCCGATAAACACTCCATTTGGTTTAGGATTTGTTAGTCAACCGATTACCATCATTCCGCAAACAGCAGATCAAAATGGCGAAGTGCATTTCACCCAAAGTGTGCCACCATTTGCTTCAGGAATGAACATTTGGTTTCACGGCGTTGACATTGGCAGCGGCACCATGCTCAACCCTCTAGCTTTAGTTATTGGTTAAGCGTCAAGCGACTTAGCTGGCAACTCGCGCAAGTATAAATCTTGTTGCGGGAAAGGAATTTCCACTTTGTTGGTGCGAAATTCGCGATCGATGCCGCACAAAATTTCATCGATGGCGCGCCCCTTTAAAAGAGGTTCCGCAATCCAACACAACAATTCAAAGTCTAAACTGGACGCGCCAAACTGACGAAAACGAACGCGCGGTTCAGGATTCTTAATCACCAATTCTTCCTCCTGGGCGACCTTTAATAACAAATTGCGCACTAATTCGATTTCGCTGCCATAGGCAACTCCAATCGGGATACGCAAGCGACGGCGCGGGTTTGGCCCACCAGTTTCATTAGTGATTTTGGCTTGGCCCATGACCGCGTTTGGAACTGATATTTCAATATCGTCACGCGTCAATAAGCGTGTTGAGCGTAAACCAATATGAGTAACTTGGCCGCGTTCACCACTGTCGAGAATAATAAAATCACCAACTTTATAAGGTGCGTCAGCAATAATAAAAACTCCCGCAAACAAATTGGACAAAGTATCTTGCGCGGCAAAACCAACTGCCAATCCGACAATTCCCGCAGAGGCCACCCAACCGGTCGCATCGATATTCCAAACCGAAATGAATGCGAAGACTGCTAAAGCAAATATTAGCACCTTGCCTAAATTATTAAACAAAGGCAAAGTCGAGACCTGGACGGCTTTGAAGCGTTCTTGATTTGAGCCCGCTGCACCCAATAAAAGCGTCGATAACTTAGGGAGGAACCCGGCCCATACCACAACCCCAATTGTCATTAAAACTCTGATGGTTGAACTAGAAACCACTTCGCTTAAATCCAAGCGAGCAGTCGCAAGCGCCAAGCCGAGCAGCACTACCGTTTTAATAATCGGCGCGTGCATCAAATTGACAATCTGATCGTCCACCGTTGACTTAGTTTTGCCAGCCAGCTTTTTAAAGCTCGCGCCAATAAGCCAACTAACTACTTTGGATAATACCAACGAAGCCGCCACGATAATGACGGCCTGTAAGTACTGATTGTCTGGCAGGTAGTTCCCTACCTTGTCTAGTATTTGATTGGTCTCTTGTATCACTGCACGGTGCGCTCGAAATAATTCGAGGATGTTCCCATCGCCAAGGCCTGAATCCACAAGCGGAGTCCGGTCGCGGCAGTTGGAACTTGCGCAGTGTACGCGCCGACGCCGTGAGTATCAGTAGTTATTACCGCTAACAGTTGAGGACCATGCAAGGCTGAGCTGGTCAGAAGGGTGGCGACTTTTGCCACACCTAAACCACTGGTGGTATATCCAAAGTAAACGCTTTCGGTTGGCGGGGCATTTTTTATCGACAACACAGCGGCCTGGCCAGCAGTTAGTGACGGTACGTCCAACAACATCGGCCCGGTAATTGCCGCTTCAATTGCGTTGCGTAAATTTACTCGTCCATGGCCGAAGGTATCGTCTTCGCCAACAGCACCGAGGTCGTCGCAAGATTCGTAAAGACGCTGTTGCACTTCATCAACACTTAACCAAGGATTGGCGGCGAAGATCATTGCGGCTACACCGTTTGCAAGTGGGGTCGCCATGCTAGTGCCACTCCATGCTTGATAGCCGCCGCCTTTAACGGTTGAGAGAACTCCGACTCCTGGTGCGACTAAGTCAAGTGCTAAGCCGTGTCCGGAAAAACTCGCCAAAGCGTCTGATGAATCCGAAGCACCAACGACAACTGTGTCTGGGTAATCAAACCAAGTCCAGTTATCGTTGCCATTGCCGGCGGCGTAGAAAAATAAGCCACCTTTGTTTTTGACATCTGTTCCCGTTGTTCCAACCGAGGCATTTTCAACACCAGAGTAGCTTGCGCTAATTGTTTTGGCACCGTTGTCGGCCGCCCAACGCGCACCATCCAAAATGTCGGATAGGTATGCACCGCCATTTGCGGCATTACTACAACGCACTGGCATGAGTTGTATATTCCAAACCACTCCAGCAACACCTACGTTGTTGTTGCCAATTGCGCCAATGCAACCGGCTACGTGAGTGCCGTGACCGTTAATGTCGCCAGTGTCGCCGCCGTTTACTTCTTCAAGTTGGTCGGCAGAGTTGTAGCCGGGAATTAAAGCTGCGCCCAAGTCTGGGTGCGCATGGTCAACTCCAGTATCAACCCAAGTAGCAATTTGCGTCGAGTCGCCAGTCAGCAAATCCCATGCCCGCGATGACTCCATATTCTGATGGTGCCATTGATTTCCATATTCAGGATCATTCGGGTCGCCCAATGGAAAACACATCCAATCTGGGTGCACATATTCGTAATTACCGCTGGCCATTAAGGCCGTGGAAAAACTATTTTCGGTTTCGCCCTCGGGAACCTGAACGATGAATTCATTGGTGTCTTCGATGAAGCGCAAACTAAGTGGTGACAACTCGGACCACACCGACTCGAGGTCGCGCGCGATTGGGCGTGCGATTAGTCGGCCGGTAAATTCGAGTTCACCAGGACGCTCAACAAACTCCATTTGGGTTGGCGGGGCGCCGGCTTGTGGCAGGATTAAAAACAGGGCTGCGAGATTTAACAACATCTTTCCACCCTAACAGAGGATGCCATAAAATGCCTCGATGAAATTGTTCATCAAACAGGTTTTAGCGGTGATTGTCGGTCTTTTTGCCACTTTCGCAATCGGTCTAGTGGTTTTGACCAGCGCCACTGATGTAGCCAGCGCACCAGTCGAATCCGGGGCAATTCTAGTCATCGACCTTTCCGGTGATATTAGTGACCGCGGGCTCTCGCCAACTGCGCTTGAGATGGCGCAAGGCGCTAGCACCCCGTTGCAATTGCGCCAAGTTTTGCGGGCCATCAAAGATGCGGCGAGCGACGACAAAATCACCGGCATCTTTATGCATGGCTCACCCAGCGGTTACGGGTGGGCGGCCTCGCGCGAACTCCACCACGCCTTTCTAGATTTCCGTGACAGCAAAAAGCCAATCTACGCGTGGTTTGCCGAGATTGACGAAATCACTTATTACTTTGGTGCGACCGCCAGCCAACTTTGGTCTGCACCCTTTGGCTCTTTTCAATACGACGGCTTCGCCGCTGAAATTTCTTACTACGGCAATTTACTCGAAAAGCTCGGCGTTAACGTTCAAGTTTCCAAGGTCGGCAAATACAAATCAGCAGTTGAACCTTTTACTTTAAGTGAAATGAGCGACGCCAACCGCGAACAAACCAGCAACTTTCTTGGCGACCTGTTCGATATTTGTTTAGATGAATCATCGGCCGCGCGTGGAATTGAAAGTGCGGTGCTGAGTGAAATTGTAAATGGCAAAAGCACTATTAAATCACCAGGTGCGCAGACGCTTGGACTGATTGATGGAGTGCTTTACTTCGATCAAGTTTTGGACCAACTCGCCGCGGTCGCGCCAAGCGAAAATGGTTTCGTACAGACGTCACTAGAAGATTACATTTCAGCACAAGACTTAAGCAATGAATCTACAAACTCTAAAAACACCATCGCCTTGGTTTATGCCGAAGGCAGTATTTATGACGGGCGCGGCAGCGAGGGAATCGCCGGCGACACCGTGGCCCAACAACTTCGCGAATTGCGCAACGATGATGAAATCGGTGCGGTAGTACTGCGTGTCAATAGTGGTGGCGGTTCGGCCTCAGCCTCGGAATACATTCTGCGCGAAGTTGAATTACTGCGTACTGCCGGCAAGCCGGTGGTAGTTTCGATGGGAAATGTAGCAGCATCTGGCGGTTATTGGATTGCCAGCCGCGCCGACAAGATTCTCGTTCAACCAAACACAATTACCGGTTCAATTGGAGTCTTTGGCATGTTCCCCGAGATGTCTGGGCTGCTCGACAAGGTTGGCGTGAAAGTACACACGGTCAAAACCGGACCATTCGCTGATGCCATGTCGATTAATCGTCCACGCAACCAACAAGAGTTGGCCGCCATTCAAGAATTCATCGACGAAATTTACGATGCCTTTATTGAACGAGTCGCCAGCGGACGCGGCCTCGATGAAGAAACCGTACGCGACATTGCCCAGGGTCGTGTTTGGTCAGGAATAGACGCAATTGATCTCGGCCTAGTCGACGGAATTGGCGGTATTGATGATGCCGCCAAGATTGCGGCAAAAATTGCTGGCATGGACAACTGGGAGTTACGCGAACCGGGCAGCGAAACTCCCGACTTCATCGACTCTGTAATCAATAGTTTTTTCGAGGATTCAGAAAGCGAAGATTTGGCCAAACTACAACTACTTAGCAACGCTTTGCCGACTATCCCAAGGCTCGGTGCCAGCAATGGCGTTTACGCTTTGCTGCCTTTCAGCTTTTCAATTAAGTAACTCTACTTTACTAATCGCCAAGGCCAAGCAGCAGGGCGCGAACACGACTCGTGTCCTGCGGCGATAAGGGCTGACGCAATTGCGCATTTAGCAATTTGCGGGCTTCGGCGTCGCGCATTTGTAATTTCCAAAGTTCAACCAAATTGCCGACCGCGTTCATGTAACCTGGTTGCAATTCAATCGCACGCAAATAGGCCAACTCGGCGGATGATGCGTCACCACCCCAGTCAAGTGCGCAACCCAAATTGAATTGGTAACGTTCAACCTGAGGGTCAATGTTAGAAGCTTCGGTAAAGCACCGCGCGGCGCGCGAAAACGAATCAAAATGTTCCTCGCCGCGATTTTCCCGCAACTGTTGAAGACCTATCCTGAAAACACATATGCCGGACATATTCCACCACTCATCATTGTTTTGTTCATCATCCAACAAGCGCGAAAGTTGTGCATAGGCATCGCTCCATCGTTGCGTGCCAAACAATGAGTGAGCGCGTAACACTTCAATTTCACGGCTCAGCCCCTGCTCAGGCAGCAATATTATCAAATCTAAAAGCCGTGCGGCCTCAACGTTTAATCCTGCCAACTGGGCAGATTTTGCCGCCCAATGCAAGGTCTCGAAATCTTTTGGTGTCTCTTTTAATACTTCGGAAAATGCTTGGTGCGCTGGCGAATATTGTTGCTGCATGAAAAATGCTAAACCCAAAGCAAATTGGCCGCCAGCAGTTTTTGCGCTTGGGTGCTGAGCCATGCGACTTAAGTTTGCACCGCCCTCACCATTTTTAATTAAGGCAAACCAATGCAATGTAGTCGCTTCGTCACTATGTGGAAATTCCTGACGCAACCAATGCAACAAAATTGCTGCACTACGCCAATCCTCTTCACGTAGGCAATCAGCGGCCGCTTCAAACTGGTCGCTGGCCAACAACTTGTGTTCGACCGGCTGCAAGACCAATGGTAAAAATTGCACATTCACCAATTCAACGGTTGGCGGAATTGGCACATCTTCAACTGCGTCCGGCGCAGACACACAAGCGGCCAACAACAACAGCACGGGGCTTAATCGCATTACACAATCATAGTGAAATTGGAGTTTACTAGTACGATTTGGCTACAATCAAAGTATCCCCGTTGGGCGCTAAGCTCAACATCCCTCCCCCCATCCCTGTAATGTCAAACTTCCGCGCAGTCTTTGTTGACGCCGGCAATACTCTTTTTACTGAGAGACGCCCCCGTGCAGCTATTTACGCAACTGTAGCTCGCGCCCACGGTGGTCATGCTGACGAAGCTCAAGTCGCCGATATTATGGCGCGCGCCTTTGCGGAAATACCTCGCTCAAACGAGGGCACATTCCGCTACAGCAGTAATTGGTTTGAAATTTTCAACCATCAAGTTCTAATGCAAATAGGCGTTTCGGAAAAGCGCTGGAAAAGCGCATCAGATGAACTCTTGACGCGATTTGAAAGCCCTAAAACTTATCGTGTTTTCAAGGAAGTTCCAGTAGTTTTAGAAGAACTTTCGAACCGTGGGATAACCATCGGCGTTGTATCTAACTGGTCAGAAAGGTTGCCAGTTCTACTTAAAGCATTGGGCCTTACTGAACACATAAACTTCATTGTGACCAGTGCCGAAATGCGATCTGAAAAACCTGGCAGCGAAATCTTTTCGCGGGCTTTATTCCGCGCAGGTGTTGCTGCGGACGAGGTTATTCACCTAGGTGACCACCCCGAGCGTGATGTGCGCGGAGCAATTAATGCCGGCCTACGGGCCTGTTTGATTGACCGCACCGCCACCGAAGCGGGTACCACCAAGGAAGGTTTTCCGGTGCTGACCGACCTACGCGGTATCCTATCGCTAGTCGAGCAGCCCCAAGATGCCTCTACCTCCTAGCCAAACTTCCGCAGTTTCCCAACAACTCTGCGACCATCTTTGTCGTCACCACCTTGGTGACAGACACAACGTTGAATTATTAATTGCTGGGTTGATTGCTGGCGGCCATGTTTTAATCGAGGGCGCTCCCGGCCTTGGAAAAACACGCTTGGTGCGCAATCTTGCAAAAAGTTTGCAACTCGATTTTGGGCGAGTGCAATGCACGCCGGATTTAATGCCAACCGACATTACCGGTGCCGACATTTTGGATTCGAGCGGCAATTTCAAATTTGTGCCCGGACCAATTTTCAAGCAAGTGGTATTAGCTGACGAAATAAATCGCGCCACTCCGCGCAGCCAGTCGGCTTTGTTGGAGGCCATGGAAGAACAACAAGTAAGTTCAGGTTCCACCACCCATCAACTTCCTGAACCATTCTTCATTGTTGCCACGCAGAATCCAATTGAACTTGAAGGAACCTATCCACTGCCCGAAGCACAACTCGACCGCTTTCTATTTAAGCTTGAGTTGGCGCGACCAAGCGTGGCAACGATTACCCAAATATTAAATCTTGAACAAAGTTCATCGTCTGAAATTGATGTGACCATCACCGTTGAAGACTTGGCTAAGCTGCAAGTAGTGGCGAAAGAAATGCCAATTGCCGATGGCATGACCGAAAAAGTTGCCGAGATCATTTGCGCTAGTCATCCTGATGACCCTAATGCCGTCGGTGAAGTGCGCGACAATTTACGCTGTGGTGCCAGCCCGCGCGCTGGTCTCGCGGCACTTGCTGGAGCCCGCGCCCTGGCATTAGTTCGCGGTCGCGCTCATGTTGCGCCGCAAGATTTAAAAGATGCATTAGTTGCCGCCTTGCGACATCGACTCATCCTCCGTTACGAAGCTTCTGCGATTGGAATTAATTCCGATCAAATCGTCTCGGCAATGCTTAACTCAATTCCAATTGAATGAAACAAGACTGCAAAGTTGCGCTGTGTCAGTTACGCCCTACTCTCGGAGATTTGGAGCGTAATTTCGCGATGCACCACGAGTGGCTTGATCGCGCACTCGAAGATGGTGCCGAGCTAGCAGTATTCCCAGAGCTTTCGCTGACCGGATATTTTCTACGCGACCTTACTCAAGACATCGCCCTACCCATTAGTGACGAGCGCGTTCAAAAATTAATCGCTCGCTCAAAGGAGTGCAGCATTGTTTTTGGCATGGTTGAAGAAAGTGATGACCATCTTTTTTTTAATAGCGTTTTGTTTGCCGAAGACGGCGAACTCCTGCACTGCCATCGCAAAGTTCATCTTCCGGATTACGGAATATTTGAAGAGGGTCGCTACTTTGCGGCCGGCGATGATTTTGGTGTAGTCAATTCTAAGTTTGGTTGTTTTGGACTTTTGGTGTGTGAAGATGCGTGGCACTTTTCATCAGCATGGCTGCAATCCCTGCAAGGTGTTGATGCCTTCATTATTCCAAGTGTTTCCCCAGCGCGTGGAATTGACAACAATCAATCTGAAAGTTCAAGCAAAAGCTCGTGGCAAAGCTTGAACAGCACCACCGCAAATATGCTGCAAGCGTGGGTTCTGCATTGCAACCGCGTTGGCTTTGAAGACGGAGCTATTTACTGGGGTAGTTCAAGTGTTCACTCGCCTTTTGGAAATTGTGTTGCACAAGCCAAAGGTGAAGATGAGGATTTGTTAATTCATCAAATCGGTGGTGAAGAAATTCGCCGAGCGCGAATGTTTACCCCGCTTCGTCGCGATGAAAAACCTGACTTAGTGCGACGAAAACTCGCACAACTATTAAACGACCCGGATGCACTGTGAGCAATTTCCCCGCCCCACCTGGGTGCAACGTTGAAGTTGCCACAAAAGTTCTAAGTGCTTTTTTGCGTGAAGAGTGTGGCAAATTTGGCATCAAGCGTGCGGTGCTCGGATTATCCGGCGGTATCGATTCGGCCCTAGTTGTAGAACTTGCCGCCAAAGCACTTGGACCTGAAAACGTGTTGGCTGTTTCAATGCCATATAGTGGCAGCAATCCAATTAGTTTGGAATATGCAAAAACTTCAGCAGACCATGCGGGTGTTGCCTTTGAAGTTTTCGATATAAGCCCAATGGCCGATGCGCATATCGCCAGCAGTGAAAGCCTAAACGATGCTGACGATGGAAATGCGCGACTACGGAAGGGCAACATTATGGCGCGCACGCGCATGATTACTCTTTATGACATTAGCGCGCGCGATGGGTCCTTAGTTTTGGGCACTTCGAATAAAACAGAATTGCTGCTTGGTTATGGAACCATTTATGGAGATATGGCTTCAGCAATTAACCCCATTGGTGATCTTTATAAAACTCAAGTCTTTGAACTTTCAAAATACCTTGGGGTGCCTAAAGAAATAATTGATCGACCACCAAGTGCCGATTTGTGGGAAGGCCAAACTGACGAAGATGATTTAGGTTTTTCTTACGCCGAAATAGATTCGCTGTTACACCTACACATTGACGGCCGCCATCGACGCGAGTATTTAGAAACACTTGGCTTTGCTAGCGACTTTATTGACTCTATTCTGAATCGCGTCCGTGCAAATCAATTTAAGCGGCGGCCGCCTTTAATAGCCAAACTGGCCAACCGCACAATTAACTTAGACTATCGCTATGCCCGGGATTGGGACGTTTAATTAAGCGGCGTCTTCGGCGACTAATAAGTCACACAAATCATCAAGGTTAGTTTCGTGAATTTCTTGACGACTAATCGGGCCTAGCTCACGAAAGCGACAAAACTCGGCAAAGGTGACGACCTCTAGATATTGACGATAACTCATCGGCTTTTCTAGGCGCTGTCGATATGGAACCGGCAATTGCCCTCCATCATCTGCGTTAATTAAAATGGCGCGTGCTCGACGGCAAACGTCGATGGTTCCATCTAAGTTATTTAACACTTTATGTAAACGTGGTGCATCTTCAACGTGGCCATCTAGACGCACTTGCACTTTAACCTTGGCTACTTCAAGCACCGAGAGCAATGACTCGACTTTATTGAGTAGCTCGCGGCGGTAAGCCGGGTCAGCTAGACGGTGAGCGGGAACTGAGGGGATTGGGTCGTACATCTTCCAGGGGGTGACTGGCCGGCAAAATTGTGCGCCGGTTAATTGCTCAAGACTACCCCATGAAAGTGCGCGCGTCCGCTCTTTTCCATAGTATTAGCGGAAATTAATAGCTTGACAGCGCGCGCAAAAGTGGAAATTCTTGTCGGAACTCCAGCCCTTCGATAAGCGCAACTAAGCGGTCGCTGGCATAGGGATCGCCAATAAACCCAAGTGCCAACAACAAATGTGCGTTGCGTTGCGGGTCATTTTTGTGAGAGCCCGAGCGCACCGCTTCAGTCAGTTTATTGAATGCTTCCGCATCACGGTTGTGGCGCAGTGCTTCGGCGGCACCGCGGCGAACTGAATAATCCTTGTCATTAATTAGGATTTCAATTAATTCGCTAGCCGCTTCTTGGGAGCCATGTAAACCTAAACCAAGAGCAAGGCCGCGCCGAGCATCAGCTTGTAGGGTTGACGAACTCTTAAAATTTTGCATCGCTTTTAGTGCGTCATCGCCACCGAGCCGACCCAAGGCAATACAAATATAACCTGCCAAGTCAGGTCCAGTTCCACTTGTATTTAAAACTTCAGACAGCTGCTTTACCGCGCGTAAGTCGCCGTAGCAGCCAAGCCCCAATGCCAGCGCACCGCGCAATCTTTCTTCATCGCGGCGCACCTTTAGGTCGTCAATACTTTCCACTTCAGTTAAGTCAATATCTTTGCCCGTCAAAAATTCGCTGATTAAAATATTCGCCTGCGAATCAGCTTGCGAAAGACCTACGCCAAATCCCCACGCCGAGCGCAGTTGCCGATGCTTTTTACTGCTCTCTTCAAAGCGTTTAAAAATCGCCTTTGAACTTGCGCCGCCAAGCCGGCCTGCTGACAACATGCAATTCATTTGAGTTTGGATATCGCCGCCGGAAATAATTCGTGCCGCCAAAGCCGAGACTGCCGCCGGATCGCCGAGAGCACCCAGAGCCTGGGCGGCCGCGCGTTGAATTTGAACATCTGGAGAATCAAGTAAGTTTGCTAACCATGGACGCGCACTAACATCTCCGATGGAACCAACGGCCCAACAAATTAAAGTGCGCACACGTCGCGATGCCGATGCTGCGTTGCTAGCCAAGTCAGCATAAGCCGCCATTAACTGGGGTACAAAATCACTCGATCCTTGCAGGCCTGCCGCCCATATCAAAGATTGCAATAGTCGTTCTTGCTCGCCAAAAAGGCGATCGGTTTTTAAGTTGCGTTCGAGCGCCATGCTCAATAAATCCCCACCCTCGCGGCGTGAGGATAAACCGATTCCTAAAGCTGCAAAACAACGATCACTAATGGGCAAAGTATCGTCCGACCAATGCTCGGCTAAAAAAACGAGAGCTCGGTCATTGTCTAATAATCCCAAACCCAACAAAGCTGCTTGACGAACTTGTGCGATGGGGTCGCCGGCAGCTTCTTTAAGCAATTCCAAACTGCTTGATTCGCCGATTCGGCCAAGCGCTAAGGCAGCCGCTTCACGCACACTTGGGAAAGCAGATTTCATTTCAGCTTCCAGCAATGGCACTGCTTGGCCGACCACCTCGTCGCGCATCAAAGCCCCATCGCGGCCACCATAGGTGCCGGCATCACTCAGCTGCATACGACTAAATCTTGGATGCCCAGTAAACAAATTACCGCGCTCGTGTTCATACCAAAACTCCCATCGTTCCCAGCCGTCAAGTGACGCGGCGTTACGCACGCCATCCTTGGTGCGAGCTGATTGCTCAATCAACACTTCGTCATAAGGACCCCGATAAGCCCCGGTCACTAATGGGCGTTCTTGAGGCAGAATGGCAAGGCACAGGACGGGAGTTAACAACATTACAATTGATTATTGGCCTGCCCACGCCAGAACTGAAGTACCTGAAAGGTTTTTTTCAAATATTACTTCTGCATCGCACCATAAACCGCAAGCAGTTCTTGGCGCGGAAGCGAGCCGACCACATAAACCTGGCCGTCGGCAACCTGTCCTTCAACAATTCGCACGCCACCGAGGTCGGCGCGGTTGGCAAAATTAATATCCGCCTTAGGTGCAGCAGCGCTGGTTATTTTGCTTTGCACCACGAACATATTTTGAATGCCGTCAGAGTAATGCTCGAAATATAAATTTGGAACGAGTGTCCCAAACACTTGTTCGGCATCAACGAAACGTTGACGATTCAGGGTGAATCCAAGCGGCAAGTAAAGCGTGCGCTGTGGAGTAATTCCCAACAAGACATCATCGTTAAGTTGGTCATAATCGCGCTCGGGCGCCATTGGTTGCGACCAAACTTGATTAGTGAAAGTTGGCGCATAGTTAACGGTGGTCACTTCCATTTCGGCGGCCAAAGCACCTGTCGGATCAATTCGTTGCCAACCTAGTAAGTGATCGTTTTGATTATCAATATAGAATTCAAAACTACCAAAGCCATAATTTGATTCGGCACGGAACTTCAAGCAGTCGCGACCGGCAATCGAGCGCAGTCCTGGCAATGAGCGCCATAAATAGTTTTGCCGGATAGTTGCTTCCTCGCCAAGATGCGGGTCGCGGAACTTGGTCATGTAACGATCGCGAGTTGCATAGGCATCAAGCCAGTACAAGCTTGGTGTAACCGGTACCGATGCATCGTCCATCGCAACCTGCACAAGCTCCAAGGCAAATTGGCTAGAACCGTCGGAACTAAATTCTTCAAAGAAGCTATCCCAAAGGCCGTCCTTACCAAGAACTCGATAGGTGCGTTCTTCACGCACCAAGATGTCTTCGCCATAAACAATATTTGGGAGACTCTTATCAAAAACATTGGTGTTGCCTTGACCGGAACCCGACATCGCCATACTGCGGCCGGTAGCGTCAGTTGCGGAGTTCTGCGGCAAGCAGGAAGCCAATCCAAGTAGTGCAACAACGAGGTAACGCATGATTAGCGACTACCTCCTTTAGGGCTCTCAGGGTTCGCGCCAGCCGCCATTGCAAATGCCCGGCTCACTGCCGACAATTGACTGCTGTTAACTTCACGGGAAAGCACCTGATCGGCGAATTGATCGCGTAAACGATTGTGCTCCTCAATATTTATTTTCGCGGCGCGACCGCCCAAGTTTAATCCGGCGGATGATTCTAAATTAGTAATCGGTTGTTGTGGCAAGAATGAAATTGCCGCGACAAGTAAAACGGCGGCGGCACTTACCAAACGCCGGATTGGAAAACGGCGCACCGGCCGAGCTACAGCGGAAACCTCTGGGGCAATCCGCTCCCATAACTCGTCGGGCGCTTCAGCCTGCCCCTCCAACGACATCGCCACTCGGTGCCATAGCTCCTCAGGAGCCTGCACTCCACCTAGGGACTGAAGGCATTCCTCCAGTTCTTTCGGCAGTTGTTCGATTGGTTGTTGATTGTCCATTGGGTTAGGGTCAGAGCAGGTCTGCGCCGCCGCTGGTTCTTCGTTCAAGGTATTCGCGAAGAGCCGCATGGGCGCGGTTCAATCGGGATTTAACCGTTCCAAGATTACACTCTAAGACCTCGCTTATTTCTTCGTAAGTCAAACCTTCCATATAGCGCAAGGTTAGCAGAGAGGAGAAACGAGGATTTATTTGGGTGAGTGCATTCCGTATTGCTGCGCGAGATTCCGCGTTAACGACTTGCCCCGATGGATCTGTACTTTCCTGAGGAGCAGGAGGTTCAGTTATGGGGTCGGAGCCCGGTCCGGTCAAGATGGTGGTAACTCCGGCTCGAGTACCTGCCAAACGGCGGCGGCGAACATCAATTGCGGCATTGACCGCAATTCGATAAGTCCACGAGGAGAAACGGCTTCTGAAAGCGAAGTCGCCAATTCGCTTCGCCAAAGTAATCATTGTCTCTTGGGCGGCGTCTAGGGCGTCGTCTTCATTGCCAGTTACTCGCAAGCAAATGGTGTAAACCCGATTTTTAAAAAGATCGTAAAGCTCGCGGTAAGCGTGCTCGAATTCCACCCCGGTTGCCGACTGACACCGAAGGACGAGGTCCTTTTCGAGATCAGTCACCGGTTGGTTCGCCTAATTGGACGCAGGGAAGTGGCTTTGAGTTCCAGCAATTTATGGTAATTTGTTCCTAAGCCTAGATAATAGCGTATCTTGGGGCAACTCTGAAACAACAAAAGTGGCGTAAAACAAAAAGAACCCGCCCTTTTCGGGGCGGGTTGGTGTTCGTAAGTATCTACAAACAAGCTATTTATCAGCCTCCGAGCAGGCCTACGATGTCAATTCCGATGATCGTGTCGCCAAGGGTTGCGGAGCATCCAGTGAGGCAGACTGCGCCAGCTAGTGGGTCGCAAAATGCATCTGCAACTTGGTATTCAACACGACCAGCACCGAGATAGGCGATTGGTTGGAGCACTTGGAGGCAGACCTCGTCAAGAGTTCCAGAGGCTGGTGGGCCGTCTGATGATGGCTCGGTTGGGAATAAGCCGCCACGTGGGTTTGAGTTCGCCCCGCCACTGCCGTTTCCATTGCCACTACCAAGACCGAAGAAACCGGTGTTGGAGTGAGTTGGCGCAGTCATTGCCAATTCGTCGAAGACCAACTGAGCGAGAACGTTGTTCACGCAAGTCAAAGTAACCGACTGAGCCAGTAAGGCCTGGTCTGCAACAATTTGGGCGGCGATTGCAATCGACTCGCTGCCATGGAAGGAGGTCACTGGCATTTGGAAGCGAATGCGGTCAATCTGCCAGCCAGCGTCGAATGCGGCAAAGGACTGGGTGTCGACCAACAAAGAAGCTAATTGACCAAAACTAAACTCGATTTGATCGGCGGCACGCGCGCGCACCATGGATAGGCTGTTCACACCGCTATGGTTTAGAACGAAGATCTCGGCGACAAAATCATTGCCGAGAGAGTAAACATTGAAATATAGAGATGTGTCTGAACTTGGAATCGAATGTAGTGGACTTGCGAGGTTGAAGTCGGAGCCGACCATTAACTCTTGAAGATCGCTCACACCGTCGAAATCGCTGTCGGCTTCGTCGGGATTGCTGCCAATTCGCAACTCCAGCAAATCGTCGATTCCATCGTTATCACTATCTACGAGAATCATCGGACTGCCACCAGCAGCAGCGAGATTGTCGCCGCCTGAAACCGCAGCAACCCCGACCAGCAAAATGCTAGCCATGAATGCTAAGGAAAGTTTCTTGTTAGTGTGCATGGTGGTATCTCAAGTTATGTTTTGAGCAGTCCCAGGGTAACAGCATTGTGCCGTTTTTAGGTGGTTTTTGCGCCATTTTTTCGCCCTGTTGTCCATTAAGAGTGAGAAACGGGGTGGTTTAGGGAAATATTGTAGGAATTTGGCAGTTTTTGATGCATGGCGGTATCCTTTCCGCCCAACGCGCCCGTAGCTCAGCTGGATAGAGCAATGGTTTCCGGTACCATAGGTCAGGGGTTCGAATCCTCTCGGGCGCGCCACTATCCAAAAAGAAACCGCCCTGACCTCAATTAAGACCAGGACGGTAAGCAAAAGCTATTACAGCTTTAGTAAGGCTCAGTGACTAAGTTTGAGGCTTCGCAGCCGGTAGTATCCAAGGCTTGCAGGTAAACCGTCTTACCAGCCACGCTGTTTGGCACAAACTTCGAGAAAGATCCGGCGCCATTTGAGTCCAAGTTCACAGTGCCAGCCGTCTTCGGGTTGTTAAGGCCCAAGTAAATGCCGGAACAGGAAGTGCCGAAAAAGCCAACCTTCATGCTGTAGTAAAGAATTGCACTGCCGTTTGCAGTTCCGTCGGTCATGGTGACGGTATTGGTGATGTTGGCAGTACCAGGAGATGGCTGGGAAAGGGTGAAAGGTCCACCGCCTCCGCCACCGCCGTTACAACCTGTATCCAAGCAACTGCGTGAGTTCTTGTGGTTGTTAATGCTGCTAATTGACGATGTTCCAAACTTGCTGCCATTTCCGGAGCACCCGCCGTTACATGGGCACATGATGTGGCATGAGCTACATCCTGAACAGCTGCTACAGCAGTGGCCAGCGTTCCAGTTGTGGCCAAGCTCGTGGGCAGTCAAGCTCACGCGACGAGTCCAGTTGCTGGTGTAGCGCGACTCAACCATTGAGTAGCCATAGTTGCTGTTGCAAACAACACCTAACCAAGCAATTCCAATCGTTCCGCCATTGATGTTGCGGCCAGTAAACAATTCGGCAAAATCTCGGTGGATTGCACCTTGGTTGTTGCGCCACTCCGCGCGGAACTGGTCAAGCAAAGTACCGGCATCGTTACTGGTGTATGGGTTTGACGCACTTGAAGTGCGCACAATGATGGTTGGAACGTCGTAGCAGATGCCAACGTCGTTTTGGTAAATCACTTCAGTATCGTTAACAACTGCTTCAATGTCGCTGATGGTGTTCGCGGAGCTGTTGCCGTTCTTCTGGTAGAAGTTGTAGTCAGCATCACAAGCCAATTCCACGGTTTCATCGGCGCGAGGAGCGTTTGTTCCACCGTTGTTGTTTGAAGCACCACTGTGGTCGTGGCCGGCGTGCGAGTTGGCGCCAGAATTTCCAGAGTTGTTGTTGGCAGAGTTGTTGCCGTTGTTTCCACCGTTGTTGTTGTTAAACGGTGACGGCTGATCTGGCTGGTAACCCGGTGGGATCAGCGGCTCGGCCATAACAAATCCGTAATCAGGAAGTACGTCGGCGGAGTTGTAAACAACGTGCACCGCAGTAATCGGAGCGCCTTCCTCGAATGAGGAGCGTGGCTGAATTACGCGCACTGCAGAACCGTCGCGCAAATCGATGCGCGCGTATAGGCCGTCGTGCAGTAAAGATGCTGAGACGATACTGCCCGGGACACCGGCGATGTAGCCGCGGTAGGTACGAATTGCTGGTGCCGCAATCGCGTGCAATTTGCCATCGTCGCGCTGCTCGTAAGCAACGAAATTGTTTGAGCGAACGCTATAGCGAGTTAGCGGGATTTCGCAGTCAAACACGTCATCAATGGTGACCTTTACGCTAAAAGCGTTCGGTGGAGTAGATGGAAGTTCAAGCTCTTGAACACTCCACTGAGAAAGCTCAAGTTCTAGAGCGGTGTCCTCGCCAGAAGGCAAGATTAGGCCAGGGGCCATTAGTAGTAGGGATGCAATCATTTTTTATGGGGTTTTGAGGGGGGACTTAATCTTATCCGAAGACGACGGCTTATGTGAAATTGTTCCCCAATCTATATCGGCTAATTCGACCCCCAAGCACGCCTCTGAGGCATAATAATTCACAACTAGCACAGAAAGATGTAGCAAACACCCATAACAACTTTATATATAGTAAGCTAGGTCACAACTTCGTCACAATACACCCTTGCGGACACAAATCAGTCATTTATTTATTAGTAAACCCCGATTCGTGGAGGAATCGTGAAAATGGCTGTTTCAAAAAAATCAATCTTCCAGAGCCTTCTAGCCCTACTTGCTGGGGTGGTCTTCGCTCTCACCCCAGGATGTTTGGGAAACGATGGCTCAAGCCAATCGCTTTCCGCGTCATTCAATCACGATAATGTGGTACTGAAAGACTATCTTGGCCAAGAGCTGGCACTAGGTTCATCTTCCCCATATAGCCCTCGCCAAACTTGCGGTGAATGCCATGACTTTGAACAAGCAGAGCATGGATATCACTTCCAACAAGGTCGGGCTGATGAAAATGGTAATGTCATCGCTAAAGACGACTTCTTTGCCGATGGTCGCGATTTCATCAAGACCAACGGTATGTATGGAAAGTGGTGACCTCCTTCATCAGACTCCAGCCAGTTGGCTGGCAAGGACAATGCTTCTGCTTCTGAAATTGATAAGACTTCCTACTTCTGGGCCGGAAAATGTGGCGCCTGTCACCCTGGTGGCGGACCAACTGAATTCGACCGCGATGGCGAAAAGTACTACGACCTCGCAACCAACACATTCGGTTATGAGAACTTAGGCAAAACTGCCGACGATGTTTTGTTTGATGGCGACTACAGTTTCGTGAGCCCCTCAACAGGTTCGCACATGGCTGCTAAGTGGGATGTCACCGGAGTTTCCGAACCCGATTGCCTGTCCTGTCACAAAAACTCATGGACCATTAGTGATGGCAAAATTATGAATGGTATTTGGCGCATGGCAACTTTGCGTTCAATGCACACTCTTGTTGATGATGCCGCCGCAACAATCCCTGCTTACTACTCTGCTCCTACTGCGAGCATGGGCTGGTTCTCAAGCATTGTGATGAAGGATTTGCCAACCGGTAAACCAACTGAAGCTGAATCTTTACAAATTGATTACCAAGTCGGACTTGATTCCGGAACCTTGGAAATTAATGCGGACGGTTTCTTGGCTTTGGCCGGAAATGAAATTGCGCAAACTCCACCCGACTACGCTTGTTGGCAATGCCACACTTTTGCCGATAGCAAAAAGCGCGGTCGTTCATGGTTTAACGCTGATCAAGATGTCCACTTTGCTGCATTCGCGCATCGCTTAGATGGAAATCCTGAAACTGACATTGCCGACGCGGACAGCCGCGGTTGCCTTGAGTGTCACCCAGGCAACGGTGAGCACGACTTTGCAAAAGGAAATGCCAGCCTTCAGTCGGTGCGTAACCAAACTGATTACAGTTCATTCCGCACCTGTCGTGAATGCCACATGGAAAGTGATTTGAAACACGAACTAGCTTCATTGCCAAGTTCACCGATTCACGTTACTGGTGGCCACATGGATGTAATGTCCTGTGAGTTCTGTCACATTCCTTACAAGGAAACCAAGTCGATGATGGCGCTTGACAACGCTACAACCGGAACTTCGATGGCTTTCTGGAGTGACGATTCTGGCATCGCAATGGCCTCGGGCAATCCACTCGATCCAGGCGATGCAATTAAAGATCGTTGGTATCCATCGGTTAAATGGAAGACTGATTCAGATGGCGTTGATCGCATCTTCACCATGAAGTCATTGTCAACCATCTACTGGGCTAACTGGGAGCAAAACGGAACACCTGATGACTTCACTGATGATGTAGTTTCACCAATCATCTTGTGGCGTGTGCGTCAGATTACTAGCAATGCTGCTTTGCCTAGTGTTGTGGACGACAACGGCGATGGCAAGTTTGAAGTTAATACCTTAGATGAGATTTCTGAATACATCACAGCCCTTAAGGGTGTCGATAATTTTGGCAATGTCGTCGCGGCTAATCCAGTGCTAATCAAAGGTGGCAAGGTTTACTACGAAGACCTTGCGGAACCTTCAGGCGTTGGACACTTCGAACACCACGGCAGTGGTATCAATGTTGAATCATTGGTTCCATTCTCAGTGGACCACAACGTTCAACCTGCTTACAAAGCTCTCGGCGCCGGCGGTTCTTGCGGAACTTGCCACCGCGGGCTTAATGGTGGCCTACTTGCGCCAGGTTTCGACCGCTTAATCGTGGAAGATCCTTACGGCGAAGATGGTCAACCGGTTTACACAACTCCGCGTGAGTTGTTAGGAATTAACCCATTCTAAAACTTTATAAGTAATAACGTTTTAGATAGTCGGACAACATGCGTGCCGCGCGAAACCCGCGCGGCACGCTTTGCATTGATGCGCGCATTTTTTTTGCCCATGCCTTAGAAATGCCGGCACGATTGGTTTTGTAAAAAAGTGGTGCGACTTCGCTTTCAAGCAACTCGTAAAGGGAGTTAGCGTCTTCGCGGTCTTGGCGAACTCGCGAGCGGTATTCAACTTCACTGCCAATCGCCCAACCATTATGACGGTTGATTGCTTCTGGCCACCAACCGTCTAAAATCGACAAGTTCAAGCCACCGTGAAGGGTTGGCTTCATTCCCGATGTACCACTTGCTTCGTGTGGACGGACTGGAGTGTTTAACCAAACATCGCAACCACTGGTTAGCATTCGGCCAATCCGCATATCGTAATCTTCAAGCAGCACTACTTTGCCGCGAAAGGCCGGGCGCTGAGTCATCTTAAAGATCTTTTGTGCGAAAGCCTGGCCTTCGGTGTCATCGGGGTGTGCTTTTCCGGCAAACACCAACTGAACTGGTCGTTGACTATTACATAAAATATTTTCCAAACGCTTAAGATCGCGGAAAATTAACGGCGCACGCTTGTAGGTTGCAAAACGCCGCGCAAAGCCGATGGTTAATGTGTCCTCATCTAATACTTCGCGTGCGGCGGCAACCTCGGCAGCTGATGCGCCACGACGTTGTGCTTGGTTAGCATTATGAGTTCTTACAAAGTGCACCAACTCTGAACGTAAACTTGAGCGCAAGTCATAAATTTCTTCATCACTAACTTTATCTAAGCGTTTCCACCAATCAGCATCTGGGGCATCGTCCAACCAATTGACTTTCAACTTACGTTGATAAAAATCGGCGGTTGTTGGCGACATCCAGGTGCGCAAGTGAACTCCATTAGTAACGTGACCGATGGGCACTTCGGCGGCTTGTTCGGTCGAGTAAATCGATTGCCACATTTCCCGCGAAACTGCGCCGTGCAAAGCCGAAACACCATTTACTTTATTGCTGGTATTTAACGCCAACACCGTCATGCAAAGCTCGTCGGTTTTTTGTCCGGGGGTTTCGTTGCCCAACTTAGTTAAGTCACGAACACTTAAAGCCGCGCCTTGAAGAACTGGACGCAACCACTTTGCTGCTGACTTAATTGGATAACGGTCATGACCGGCAGGCACCGGAGTGTGAGTAGTAAACACACTCTTTTGTCGAATTTGTTCTAAGCTTTCACCACGACGCATGCGCTCTAATTGCACAAACGCGGCGTGACCCTCATTAAGGTGAAACATATTGGGCTTCTCGCCGACTGCATTTAGGGCTATCATTCCACCAACGCCCAACAAAATTTGTTGCTTCATACGTGCTTCAGGAGCACCGCGATAAAGTCCGGCGGTTAGCCCACGGTCGGCGGTGCGGTTTTGCTCAATGTCAGTGTCAAGCAAGTAAAGCGGCACGCGGCCGACTTCTAACTTCCAAACTTTGGCCGCGATGGTGCGACCAGCAAATGGACATTCAATTACTTTGCCGGTGTCTTGAAGTGGCCACAATTCCCATGCGTAATTTGGATAGAGCGCGCGTGTTTCACCACTTTGAGTTAGTTCCTGACGATAATAACCGTGGCGATATAACAAGCCTACCCCAACAAGCGGAATCCCCAAATCAGAGGCGGCTTTCAAATGGTCGCCGGCTAAAACTCCGAGGCCTCCAGCGTATTGCGGCATGCTTTCGTGCAGCGCATACTCCGAACAAAAATAAGCCACGCGAAGTTTGCGTTCGCGAGCAGATGATTCGCGCTTGAACCAAGTTTTGTTGCGTAAATATTTGCGCAGCTCTGCCTCTACTGCACGCAATCTTTGGACGAACTCTTTATCGTTGGCCAATGCGGCCATGCGCGCCGGCGAGCCGACCAAAATTCCAATTGCTGGATTATGGTTACTTCCCTCCCACAAGTTTGGATCTATTTCAGCAAAGAGTGCTTGCGCTGAATGGCTCCAGGTCCACCACATGTTCTGGTGTAAGTCGAGGAGCCGTTGTTTTAATTCTTCAGGTGTCATGTTGTTGTCGGTCGGTATCCGCTACTAGGTCGCGTAATCGTGCGGCGAGCTCGACTCCGTCTGAGCTTGCGAGTAAGTCGGCATCAAAATGCCAGTTCCAATTTCCATCTTTGGTGCCCGGCACATTCATGCGCGCGGTTGAATCAAGTTCTAATAAATCCTGCATTGGCACGATTGCATTATTGGAAACGCTCTTGAAAAGTTTTTCAATCCAACTCCACGGCCTATCAGACAACCCTCTTCTTAATAACCAACCGGCCATCGTGTCGTTGTCGTGAGTTCCAGTATAGGCAAAGGAGTTTTCCAGCGCAGGTTCATGCCCGGCTTGTAATACATACATACCCGGCAAGCCGAAATTGTCACGCAGGGCAACTACATCGGGAGTAATGTGGCCAAGATCTTCGGCAACCAAAGGTAGTGGGCCGGCCATTTTTCCGGCCAGTGCCTGTAATAAATCGTGGCCTGGGGCGGCTTGCCAGATTCCATTCACCGCCGTTGCCTCGCCAGCTTGGATTTCCCAAGCATGATGAAAACCAATGAAGTGGTCGATGCGCACCGCGTCAAATAGCTCAAGGTGATAGGCGAAGCGTTTTAACCACCACGCAAAATTTTCCTTTCGATGTTGCTCCCAAGCATAGTGCGGATGTCCCCACATTTGTCCAGTCGGACTAAAGTTGTCCGGCGGAACTCCAGTCGAAACTTCCGGTGTGCCGTCTGCTTGCAAACGAAACAGTTGTGGGTTGTTGCGAACATCTTCAGATTCGACGGGGACAAAAATTGGCAAGTCGCCGAATAATTTAATTCCCAAACTCGCGCAATAAGATCGAAATGAATCCCAATCTCCGTTTACGAATTCGCCCAAGCGAAAGGAAGACATTGCAGAATAAGGCGACCAACTTGGATTCGGCACTGGGCCCACTGGCAACATTTGCCACCACTTAACTCCAGCGGACGCCAACCAATCGGCAAAGCGTTTCGCATGGTCTAGTCCACGACCGCGGTCGGGTAGAGAACTCAAGTGCAGTAATACACCGGCGCCGCGGCCGTGAAACAATTGATGGACCGCTAATGGTGTTACTTTTTCAGCCATACTGAACCACTCCATTCTGCGGCCGCAGCTGTTTTGCCAAAAACTTGTTTCCAGCCAGAGCCTAAATTCAATTTGTCAATTGGATTAGTAAACACTTGGCTTGATGCGTTCAACACTACAAGTAAACTTTCACCCTTCGCGCTACGCTTAAAAGCAAAAATATTTTTTTCGTCATCAACCCGCACCAATTCAACTTGACCGATTCTCAAAGCAGAATATTTATTGCGCAGGGCAATTACTTCTTGATACCACTTTAAATGCTGTTCATCACTCCAATATTCATTGGGGTCCGCGAATGGCTCAAGGTCTTTCCACATCATTGGACGGCGACACATTGGGTCGTCTGCCCCCCACATTCCAATTTCGTCCCCCGCCCAAATCATTGGCGCACCAATCCAAGTCATTTGAAACAATGCTACCAGTCGCGCTTTTTGATAACTCTCTGCTGACGGGCGAGAGTCGTCATAATTTGAGTTTGTGTCCTGTAAACGATTGCGTTGATCATAGGCGCGATCTGGATTTTGGATTTGCGAAACCAAACGATCGGTGTCGTGGCTATCAACCAAGTTTTGCATTACTTGCCCGGTCTCAACGCCATAGGCAAGACGCAATTCAGTTAATTGATTAACCATTTCTGAAGTGCTTAATTTATTCTCACGATTGGCAATCCATGGGATTACTGCCTCGGCAAAAGGATAGTTCATTACCGCATCGAAACGACCGGGCTTAACCCACTCCTCTGCTCTCTGCCAAATTTCTCCGACAATATATGCTTCAGGGTTAATTTCCCTTACCAAGGAGCACCACTGGTCCCAAAACGGCATTGGAACCTCATTAGGGACATCTAATCGCCAACCGTCAATTCCATCGTCACAACTTCCGTCGCCGTTTGGATCCATCCAACGGCGGGTAATTGCGTAAATGTGTTCGCGCACTTCGGCGCTAGACAAGCCATGTATTTCATCTTTACGAAACACTGGCAACTCACCAAAACCAGCCCAACCTGAGTATTTAAATGGGTCCCAAGAAGTCACCTCAAACCAATCCTTAAAAGGTGACGACTTGCCATTCCTTAATAAATCTTGAAAGGCTGGATGCTGAACACCTACATGATTAAACACACCATCGATAACTACCTTAAAGCCTTGCGACTTCGCGACCCGCACAAACTCTAGGAATTTTTTATCGCTTTCGGTCCAAGTCCAAGTTGTCGGGTCTAACAAATCTTCACTCGCTTCGGCGGCCGCGTAACCGCCACCGCCAAGGCGGTCGTCGATATGTAAATAAGATGTTGCGTTATATTTATGATGCGACTCGGCTTGAAAAACTGGATTCAAATAAAGCGCATTAACCCCTAACTCTTTTAGGTACGAAAGTTTTTCAATCATGCCTTGCAAGTCGCCACCGTAGTTGCGCTGAAAAACTGCATACTTCCAATAACTTTGGCCGCTGACCGCTTCAAAATCTTCAAGGTGATCGTAACGGGCGGTCCAAGTATTGACATCTTTGGGGTCCCAACTTCGCTCACCGTTACGAAAACGATCGGGCATTATCTGATACCAAATTGCGTGTTTGGCCCACTCCGGCACTGGGTTTGATTGCATTGCTTTTTGATTAAGTTGAAAGTTAGCAGGGTGAGCCGCCGTTAGGTCGCCATCTTTTAAAATAAACGTGTAGTCGCCATTTACCTTGCCGCCAATCCGCGCCTCCCAAACTGTTGAACGCTTGTCGCTCAAGACTGGCGACATGGCCAAATGGCTGGCCGGTTTGCGAAAAGCTATAGTGACTTTTTCAACATCATTTGCCAAGCTTCGATAACGCAGTAAACAACTTCCATCATTCAACTTTTGCAAATAGAAGTTTTTACTTGGGTCATGCTCAAGTCCAGCGGCATTTATCTTCCCGTCGCCGCTATGCTCATGTGACTCGCTAATTGATGCCAACACCCCCAATCCTAAAACTGAATTGCGGCCGCCGTGCCCATCATCAATATGTTGATGATTACGTTGATCGTGGTGCCACTGGTTTTCATCAACCACAAACTTGTAGTAGTGAACTCCTTCACTAAGTTGCATGTCGATTTCCCAAGCACCACCAACCGTGCGACGCATTTGGTGGCTGCCGACTTTCCACGCATTAAAGCTGCCGACTACACAAACCGATTCGGCTTTGACTCCGGGATTGAAGCGGAACAAGCACTTCCACGAACCATCTTTTTGGCGAGTGGCGACCACCGAATCCGGCAAAAGGATTGCTGTCGATTGGTCTTCGGTGCCAATCCGCAAAGGTGGAGCTGGAGGCCAAGCAGCCTGCTGGGCAAGGGCGAAAAGGAGTGGGGAGACAAGCATGGGGGTCGGCACTGGGGGCTTTTGTATTCTATAAAGAAATTTCAATGAGCGCGCCTCTCCGAACCCTAAAGTTGATAATTAGCATTGCGACTGTGATGTTAGTTGGGTGGGCATTTTTGCGGGTGGCGACTCGCACTGATATCCAAAAGTCGCTAGGCCCTGAGCGGGAGGAACTAGTGGTTATGCACTGGTCCGGCGAGGGCGGCCAGGAAGAAGATGAAATTGTCGAAGAATTGCTTCGCGATTTTGAAAACACTCACCCAAGCATTCAAATTCGGCGAATCAATGCTGGTGATTCAGGCTCTTTTTACACCAAGCTGCAAACGATGACCGCTGGTGGAACACCGCCCGATGTTTTCTACGTTGGCAATGAGCGACTGCCGGCCTTCGCCTCAATGGGCTTGCTCGACCCAGCCGATGAAGCTGGACTTGGCCTTGGAAATTTTTACCCAGCAACCCTTGATGCATTCCGATTTGACGGGGTTCGCAGTGGCCAGGGGCAACTTTTTGGAATCCCCAAAGATTTCACCACCATTGGGTTTTACATCAACAAGGACTTGTATTCGCGCGCTGGATTGGCGATTCCAGAGCTTGGTTGGACTTGGGACGACTTCATTAACAATGCGCGCGAGCTCGGCAAATTAGACAAAATCACTGGGGCAGAATTTGTCACTTGGCCGGTAATGGTGCGACTATTTTTACGCACCCACGGGGTCGACCTTATCAGTCAGGATTTTGAGTCTTTAACTCTGCGTGACCCCGCGGTTTTGGCGGCACTGCAAAAATTGCGCGATTGGCGGCACGGCAATGAGGCAAATCCTAAGGCCCTCACCAGCGGTAAATCCAAAGTTGCCGCCGGTGCTTCGGTTTTCCTCGCTGGCCAAGTTGGAATGGCCGGACCTTTCGGCCGCTGGGTGGTGCCTTCCTATCGAAATATTGAAAATTTTGACTGGGATTTCGTGCCACTACCACGAGCCGCTGGACGCGATCCGCTCAGTAGTGTGGCCACCGTTGCCTGGTGTGTCTCCAGCCAATCAACTCACAAAAAGTCAGCCTGGGAATTGGCCGAATATTTGTGCGGAGAAAAATCACAAGAGCTCGCCGCGCCTCTGGGCCTAGCCGTTCCCACCCGAATGTCGGTGGCAAATTCTCCAGCCTTCATCGACCCCGAGCAAAAGCCTCACAACGATTTAGATTTTTTAACTCAGGCGGAAACTGCGCGAGTAATTGAGTGGCCAACCGATTCGCGTTTCGAAGCTTTACTCAATTGGCGCATGGGTCAAGCTTTAAAAACTGGTGATGCCACTCTCGAAGAAGCAATTTCTGGTTTCGAAAAAGATTGGAGGCTAATTAAAACTTCACCTCTTGCTCATGGAGATTTTAATTATGTCAATTGGGATTTAATAAAAACTTGGGCGGGGGTAATCGGTGGCGGCCTGCTCTTAATTTTATTTTTCGCCTGGTGGCGCCAACGCCCCGGACGACTCGAACTTAGAGAAGAACTTTGGGGCTATGCTTTCCTCGCTCCCTGGGTGATTGGGTTTATTATTTTCTTGGCCACACCAATTGCCATATCACTAATTCTTTCATTCTCAAAATGGAATGGTGTTAGCTCCTTGGCGCAAGCAAAATTTGTCGGGTTCGCAAATTACACACAACTACTTATTCATGATGACCGCTTCCGGGTCAGTATGCGCGTCACTCTTTACTATGCAATAATTGCTGTACCGCTCGGGCAAATATTTGCATTGCTCGCCGCCAACTTAATGAACGCCAAAGTTCGCGCGATTGGATTCTTCCGCGCGGCGTGGTATTTGCCAAGCGTGTTGGCCGGAGTTGGAATTGCAGTCCTATGGCGTTGGGTTTTTGACGGCGACCACGGCCTCATGAACAAACTGCTCAACACCATTTTCGACTCACCATTGCTCGCGTGGGCGGGACTTGCGGCTCCAGAATGGTTCGGCGCCGATGCCGCCGTTTGGGGACCACCTGCTTTTGTCATGATGAGTCTTTGGGCACTCGGCGGCCCAATGATGATTTACCTTGCCGGCCTGCAAGGCATTCCGCAAGACTTATACGAAGCCGCTGAAATCGATGGGGCTGGACGCTGGGCGCGCTTTCGCCACGTCACTTTGCCAATGTTGTCACCAGTAATATTCTTCAACAGCATTATGGCGATCATCGGCTCATTCCAAGTTTTCACTCAAGCCTTCGTGATGACCGGCGGCGAACCTGGTGACCTCACGCGTTTTTACGTGCTCTACCTTTTCAACCAAGCCTTCGAGTTTTATGAAATGGGTTACGCGTCTGCCATGGCTTGGATTTTATTGCTCGTAGTCCTGCTCTTGACCACCATAATGATGCGCGGGTCAAAACGATTCGTTCACTACGAGGCTTTGCAATCATGAGCAATCTAAACCCAAGTTGGCCGCAAAGACTACTGCGTTACGCACCGTTAACTTTGGGTGCTCTCGCTATGTTGTTTCCATTATGGTGGATGCTGAGCATTTCACTTGAAACTGCTGGTCGCGCGGGTGGGGCCGTGGCTGGTGGCGAAATAACACTTTGGCCAAGCGACCCGCAATGGAGCAACTATCCAAACGCCTTGCGTGAACTAGGGTCACGTCCAATGGACGGCTTCTTAGATGCTTTGGCAAATTCAATAGTAGTCACAGTACTCACCGTCATTGGACAAGTTTTATCCTGCGCTTTAGTTGGCTATTCCTTTGCGCGCATTCGGTTTCGCGGATCAAACTTTCTCTTCGTCTTAATGCTGGCGACCATGATGTTGCCGCCGCAAGTAACGATGATTCCGCTCTTCTTGTTTTTCCGTAGCCTTGGTTGGGTGGATAGTTTCCTGCCATTGATTGTGCCGGCATTTTTCGGCAACGCATTTTTCATTTTTATGTTTAGACAATTCTTTGCACAAATCCCGCAAGCCTTAGTTGAGGCGGCACGCATCGACGGTTGTGGGCATTTTGCAATTTGGTGGAGAATCATGCTCCCAATGTGCCGGCCAGTAATTGCAATCTGCGCTGTCTTTACATTTATCTTTGCGTGGAATGACTTCCTCGGACCACTTATCTATCTTCACTCCGAAGAACAATCAACCTTGGCGGTGGCTTTAAATAGTTTCCGCAATCAGTATGGTGGACTTGAAGATGTTCAATACTTGATGGCTGTTTCAATCGTCACCATGATTCCATGCGTCCTGCTTTTCTTCACCGCACAAAAACACTTCATCGAAGGGCTCGGCAAGGGCGCCGTAAAAGGATAAAGCAATGGCAAAACTTACTCTAACAAACATTTGTAAAACTTACTCCGGCCAAGTTGAAGCGGTTAAAGATGTAAACCTGACAATTAACGATGGCGAATTTGTGGTGCTCGTTGGCCCAAGTGGCTGCGGCAAATCAACCACCTTGCGTATGATTGCCGGTCTTGAAGAAATAACTTCTGGTAAATTACAAATTGCTGACCGCATTGTTAATCAAGTTGCACCCAAAGACCGCGACATTGCCATGGTCTTTCAAAATTACGCGCTTTACCCGCATATGACAGTGCGTAAAAATTTATCCTTCGGCCTTGAACGCCGCCGCACCTCCAAGGCTGAGATTAAACAGCGCATTGAAGGTGCCGCCGATTTACTCGGAATCCACGACCTGCTCGAACGCAAACCAGGCGCGCTTTCGGGAGGCCAACGCCAACGGGTCGCCCTCGGCAGAGCAATTGTCCGCGAACCGGCCGCCTTTCTTTTTGATGAGCCACTTTCAAACCTCGACGCCAAGCTGCGCGGAGAAATGCGCGCCGAAATAAAACAACTTCATCGTCGCTTAAACGCCACCACCGTTTATGTAACTCACGATCAAGAAGAGGCGATGAGTTTGGGCGATCGCTTGGTGGTAATGAAAGATGGGGTGATTCAACAAGTCGGCACTCCAGAAGAAATTTACGATTCGCCTACTAATCAATTCGTCGCTAGTTTCGTGGGTACACCACCCATGAATTTTATCTCCCAAACTGAATTTGCCGAGCCTGAAGAGGTACTCGGGCTACGCCCTGATGCCATCAGCCCAAATCCTGATGGACAAATCGAGGCCAAATTAGTGCTTCTAGAGAACCTTGGTGATTGCAGTGACCTTTACTTAGACTTTGGCGACCAGCGCCTGATTTGCCGCGTTCCGGGTCGCTGTGAATTGAACGAGGGCGAAACTTATCGCTTCGCCCTCGACCTAACTCGCGCTCTTATCTTCGCCGCTTAGCTGTAAACAACGGCGACGAAGTCGAGGGTTTTCTTTACTGAACAGTAACCGTTACTGGATTACTTAATTGTCCAGAACCAACTCCGGTCATTTCAGCGGCTTGGGTGTAAACCGTTAAGCCGGCCGCGTTAGCAGGCATTGGCATGGTAAAGTGCACTTCGCCGTTTGGGTCAACCGTTTGCTGAGGTAGTTGTAAGATTGGTGGAGTCATTGCAGCGTCGCCAAACATGGTTTGGGTAGGACCTGCGCCGGTTAATGAGTAGCCAATGAAACATGTATTTCCAGGCCCCATATTGGCAATGTCAAAGTTAGCTGTTTGCCCAGCAATGGCATTAGTAACTGCGTAACTTGGCTGCCAAGAGTCGGCGGTAATCTCAATCGTGTCAAAATCAAAACCGGTATCGAGTGGGTCGGCACCGTGCCCTGACTTTAATCCAATTTCATTAAACCGAAAATCAAGCACCCAAGTTTCAAGGTCTGGTGGGTACAGAACTGGGTCAGGATTTGTCACCGGTGGATCAATCCACAACATGATGCGTTCATCACCAGGCAAGAATTCAATGCGTGTAGTTAGATGTGCTTGCACATCGCAGTTACTGCCCAATACCCATTGTGGTGGTGATTGCCACGGCTGCTCAAGCCCCCATTCGTAGAAGGCGTATGGAGAACCTACAAACAGCCCTTCTTGATTCCATTGCCAGTTCAGGATTAAGCCACCGTATTCATCATCTGATGTACGTTGGCAATCGAACTGCAACCAAACAATGTTGCCGTCAGCGCCAATGGCGCCTTGGTCGAGCAGACTTCCCAAGTTGGCCATATCAAGCAATCGATATGAACCGCCGTGATCCAAGTTGGTGGTCATGCGGTTGCCAACAGGGTCAAAGCCGGGCGTAACCACCAAGCCGTCGTCAAAGTTATTACCAGACCACCAGTCGTTTGACCAACCTGATCCACCGGACAAAGTTCCAAGAGAACCTGGGGCGTAATCAAATGATTCAAAGCAAATGGTTTGCTGGTTCTGCGCCATAGCCGGAATGGCCAAGGCGCAGATTGCGATTAGTGAGGAGATGTTTCTCATTTCGAGAAGTTTTTGTTTAGGTTATTGAATGTTGACAACTACTGAGTTGCCAAGAGTTCCGCCGCCACCACCAGTCAACTCAACACATTGAGTCCAAACTGTGGCGCCAGCCAATGTTGGTGGAACACCAAGTGGAAGGTGAACTTCACCTAGTGCGTCGGCAACTTGCATCGGAAGTTGGCCGATTGGAGGAGTCATGTCCACATCACCGAAGGCAGTCGAGGTTGGTCCAGGGCCCACTAATGAGTAACCGATAATTACGCCATTTCCAGGTCCGCAATTCGTTACATCAAAGTTAGCTGTACCGCCTGCGACTGCATTAGTTACAGTGAAGATTGGAGCAAAAGATTCGGTGGCAAATTCAATTGCATCAAAGCTGAAGCCGGCCACGGTGCCGTCGCCAGACTGAAGGCGCACTTCGTTAAAGCGGAAGTCGGCAACCATTTCATCAAGGTCGGCGGGAGTGTTTGGGTAAGCAACACCTGGGTTAACCCAGAATTGCACGCGCTCATCACCTGGTAGGAAATCTATGCGATAAACCAATGTGTTAAGCAAGTTTACATCTGAGCCAGCAACCACCGCGTGAGTTGGAGCGCCGGTACGCGCCATGCCAAGTTCGCCAGTGCTCCAAGGGCTACCTAAGAACATTTGTTCGCCGACCCATTGCCAGTTCAGCGACAAACCACCATAAAGGTGGTCGCAACCAGCGTCTTTTTGCATCTGGAATGAAATCCAAATTGTGGTGTTGTCGGCACCAAGGTTGCTATTGTCAAGAATTGGCCCAAGTGATGAGCGATCGATAAGGCGGTAACTTCCAGCGTGGTCGTAGTTGACGGTCATCTTGTTGCCAACTAGGTCAAAGCCAGGGGCGGTGACGAGTCCATCGTCGCCGTTGTTGCCTGACCACCAATCGTTTTCCCAACCTGAACCACCAACCTGAAAGCCGAGGTTGCCTGCAGGGTAGTCGAAAGTTTCGGAAGTAAACACTTGCATGTTTTGCGCCGAAAGTGGCGCAGCAAGCAGAATTAGAGGGAGGAGGATTTTCATGGTTTCTATTGGGAGAGAATCACTGCACTGTAAGGCGCCAGCTTGAGGGAAACTGAATGCGACATTCCGTCGCGTGGGGAGCTATTCGCGTTTACGACGGTGTCGCCGTAATCACCAAAGGAGGAGTCGTAATTTGCCGCGTCACTATTAAAGCGAACGTACCAATTACCACTGTTGGGCATACCAATTAAATAGGAGGTGTACCACTTATAGCCGAAGTTGCAGATCACAATCACATCGTCGCCAGCACCGCCATTGTCCCAACGGTGAAAGGCTATAACTTTGTCGTTGTCATTAACATGATGAACGTTTACTCCGCTACCTTTTAGGCCTCGTGTGTTGCCATTAAAGTCACGTCGCAAGCTGATTAAATCTTTATACAAATTGTTAATTCCGGAATGCGAAACCAACTTAGTCCAATCAATTGGATCGGCATCGTCAAAGAAACCGTCTTCCAAAATTTCTTGTCCTTGGAAAAGCATTGGAATGCCCGGTGAAGTCATAACCAAAGCCGCCGCCAATGTTGAACGCTTTTTCGAAAACCAACTATCAGCATTGCCTGGCCAAATTTCTTCGGGTAACCGAGAATGCCCGTTGGACACCTCGTCATGCGATTCGGTGTAAATTACTCGTTGAGTTGGGTTGCCGTTATATGAGTATGTGATCGCATTTTTTACATCCCACATATTGCGCGAATTGTCATCTGAAACAATTGCCGCATTGCGGATTGGGTGCACGAAGTTTGGATCCCACTGTGAATCAAAGCCGGTACCGCCTGAGCCAGTGTCTTTAGTGATCCACTCATTCGACCACATATCCTCAGCAATACTTAACTTCCAGCCAACTCTCGAATCAATCTCGTCGTTAAGCCATTGCAGCAATGACCATGCTTCCGGCAAATCGGTGCCATTTACATTGCGCATATAAGATGTTGAATCAAAGCGAATACCATCGAATCGATATTCTTCAAGCCACATCAAAACATTGTCCCGAATGTATTGGCGCACTTCATTACGCCCCATGTCTGGCCGCGTATCTCCCCAGGGAGTTACCGCGCGCCAATCGTTATAAAAATAAATCCCGCCATAGGTGCTGGAAGTACTCCAGCCGTCGAACTGCCACATATCCATATCGGAGGGGCCCCAATGATTGAAAATCAAATCTCCCAGCACCGCAATACCGCGCGAGTGCGCCAATTTAATAAAGGCCTTTAATTGCTCTGGGCTTCCATAATGCGATTCGACGGCAAACGGGTAAGAATAGTTATAGCCCCAAGAAAAATCGCCGGCAAATTCGCAGAACGGCATTAACTCTATTGCGTTAATGCCAAGTCCGGCAAGATAATCAATTTTTTGCGCGGCCGTTTGAATGGTTCCAGGTGTGCCACCTGCGGTGTCATTGAAGGTTCCTAGATGCATTTCATAAATGACCAAGTCATTCCAGTCCGGCATCGAAAAATTATCGCCACTCCAATCGTAATCATCTTGGTCAACCACAATCGAGTTGCCAGTTGAGTTAGTCACTTGCAATGCGCGCGGATCGTTCTTCCAATTAACTCCGGCCGAGCTAGTAATTACATATTGATAATGCGTGCCAGCCAAAAGATTGCGCACGTCCAAAGACCAATTCCCGTCGCCGTCATCGGACATCGGCGCATTGGAAGAATTCCAGGAATTGAAATCGCCGGTCAATGAAACTTTTACCGCATTGGGTGCCCACACTCGGAAGGACGTTCCATGGCCTCCCGTTGGTCCATTTTTGTATGGAATCGACCCTAATCCTGAGTGGGTCGAAGATTCAGCCTCAAAGCGATAACTGATTGAATAAGAAGTGTTTACGCTGTGGCGCACACCAATGTGCCAGGTGTCTGTGCTTAGAGCGGGACTGGTGGTTTGGTTGACTAAAATAAGTTCATTGGAAGTTCCAATCCGAGCAGATTTGAAGTCATAGTTTCCCTCCGTCGGGCGCTGGCCACGACGCACGTAAATATCGGCCTCGGTTCCCACCTGTTGAGTTAATTCAACTCGCAGACCATTATTCCAATTGTTGGCGGTAGCCTGATAATAATCCCACTTTAGCTTGACTGGTGGAGCTTTTGCCGCGTTTTGGTGGCCGCTAATCTGGCACGGTAAAACCGTAGCCATGGCCGCAAAGACTAGAACTGTAAGGAGGGGACGCATTGAGGGATGTGAACTTCTTGTTCAACGCATCAATCCTACACCAAAAACTTGTTCGTAGGTTGGTAATTTGAAATTTATTCTTTTTTTTCAACAGGTGGCGATATTTAGCCTAAATAAGCATAAAACCAAGTTTTTTATTGCCAAAAGCCTCCAACTTAGGCATTTTTAACGGCAATGAAATTGGAGGTGTCCCCCCTCTCCGGTTCAAAATGGCGGGTGGACTTTGCGGTCCGCCCAGATGAACTGCTAGCTGTAGCCGACGTGGAATCAGTTTCCCTGTCCGGTACTTTTATCAATTGGGACAAAATCGGCGTTCCTATGGAGCTTGCGGGCGATGGATTATGGAAATGCCAAATCGACCTTGAAGAAGGTGAGCACCTATATAAGTTCATCATTAATGGCCAGCATTGGTTTGCCGACCCGAATAATGCGCTTAGTGTTGATGACCCCCACCACGGGAAGAACTCGGTGCTTGGACTGGGTCGCTTGGCTGGCCGCCGACAAGCCTTTGTGATTGAGAAGGACGTTCACTGGCGAGCAATTACTTCGCCACGCCGCTTGGAATTATTGGAATTCTTGTTAGCTGAAGCCCCGTGCTCAATCGCTGAATTGGCCGACGCTATGGACGTGGCCGCCGATGGTCTTTATCACCACATGCGGATTTTGCTCAAAGCAAATTTAGTTCGCGAAGTTGGCTCGGTTTTAGTTGCCAATCGTAATGTGCCGGTGTTTGATGTAGCCGCGCGCGAACTTCACTTTGTTCCTGACGACGATGATCGACTGCCCGCATTATGGCGTTCACTAAGTCGTAGTGCTGAACGCTTAATTGACGAACGCGGCGTTGATGTAAACGAAGAAGAACTTTTCTCACTCGGCGGCGAAACAGGTTGGATAAACGAAGAGCGAACTCAAAAAATTCGTACTCACCTCGCACACATCAAGCGATTATTAGCTGAAGGTCGTCAAGACCGAGACGGACAGCTGGTGTCCTTTACCCACTTACTTTTACCGGTCGAACGCAAGCGGCGCAACAGCTAGCGCACCGAAGAACGCTCGGCACCAATTGCGTCTAAGTGTTCGGCGGCATCAACGGTTGGGTATTGACCAGTGAAACATCCGGTGCAAAAACCTTCAATTGCTGGATTGCCGACCCGCGCGGCTTCTACCATGCGTTCGCGCTCCAGATAAACCAAATGGTCGACACCAATTTCGGCGGCAATTTCATCATTGTTGCGGTCGGTCGCGATGAATTCATTCTTGGTCGCCATATCAATTCCGTAAGGACATGGCGCAACCAAAGGGGGCGAAGTCGATGCGAAATAAACATTCTTGGCGCCCGCGCGACGCGCGATTTCAACAATCTTTTTGGAAGTGTTTCCGCGCACAATTGAATCATCAACAAGCAAAACATTTTTGCCTTTAAATTCCAGTGGAATTGGATTCAACTTACGACGAATCGCTGAGCGGCGTTCGCCTTGGTTAGGCATAATAAATGTCCGACCAACGTAACGGTTTTTCACAAAGCCCTCACGATAAGAAATTTTCATGTAATGCGCCATCGAGAGAGCTGCGTCACGTGAAGAATCAGGAATTGGAATCACCACATCGGGAGTTGGAGCACCTTGCTCTTCCCACTGCTTAGCCAATGCCTTACCAAAGCGCCGGCGAGTTTTATAAACCGATACTTCGTCCAAAAACGAATCCGGCCGTGCAAAGTAAACCAACTCAAATATACATGGTCGGTGAGGCTGCTCGGAGACTTGGACAAATTCAGGCTCTTCACCCGGCTTAACCACAAACGCTTCGCCGGCGCGTAAATCGCGCACGCGTTCAAATCCGAGCACATCAAAAGCAACCGATTCTGAAGCAGCCGCCCACTCAACACCTTCCGGAGTTTCGCGACGTCCGATTATGCACGGCTTTATCCCAGTCGGGTCGCGAAACGCAAACATTACACCTTCGCTTAAAACACCACATACCGAATAAGCGCCTTTGGTGCGGTTGAAAACGCCCTTTACGGCCAACGCGATGCGGTCTAACAAGTCCGCAGTTGGATCTGCGCGGTGCAATGCTTGGGCAAACGCATACAAGATTGCCTCCACGTCACAGGTTGAAGTTAAACAAATATTCTCTTGCGGAAATAGCCGGCCCTTCAAATCCAAAAAGTTGGTGAGGTTGCCGTTGTGGGCCATGCCCACGCCAAATGGATAGTTAATGTAAAACGGTTGCGCGTCTTCATCGGCACCCATACCAATAGTTGGGTAGCGTACATGACCTACTGATAGGTTTCCCTTCAAGCGTTGCATATCGCTATAACGGAAAATATCGCGCACCATGCCATTTTGCTTGCGCAAGTGGAACCTGCCGTCGAACGACAAAATTCCTGCGGCATCTTGTCCGCGATGTTGAAGTGCAATGAGCCCTTCGTAAAGCTCAGGCGCAGTATCTGTTCCAGGGAGGCCAGCGATTCCGATGAATCCGCACATTTGGGGGATGGTGGTGGCTGAGGGCGACTAAGGAATGGCGGGTGTTGCGACCAACGCCGGCTTAGATTCTAGCGTAAACATAGCGACTGAAAACTGAGCAGCTCGGAAATCAAATCCTTTTTTTCAGCATCTAGCTTAAGAGCCCAATTTCGGTCATCGTCGGAGTGCCCGTAAAGGGGGTCGTAGTAATTATCCAACAAAGCTTCTGCGACCTGCCGCCACTCGCCAGCGTCTAGCCACTCTTGGAGGCGACCTACCCAACTACCGCCAAGCCGCTTCTCCAAAAAGGGAAGTTGCTCGCGCAATTCTGCAATGTGTTTGGGAGTGGCTAAATAATCCCTGGCCAATACGTCACAACGGTGACTAAGCGAGGCGCGCAAATGCACTTGGTGGCCATTGTTCATGGCGGCGAATAGTTTTTCAGGAATCGTCACGTTGCCAACTTTGCGGCTTTCACCTTCGACGAAGCACGGCGTGGTCGCCAATTCCCGCATACGAGCCGCCAACCGAGATTCGAACTTTTTTTGGCTCACCGGCTTTAAGCCAACTGCCCCAAGCACACTCGAACGATGGCCTGCACAAGCCTCTAAATCGATGCATGAATTTTTTCGCTGGCCCTCGAGTTGTTGCAGAATTTGGGTTTTGCCCACTCCAGTTGGGCCGCGTAAAACAATTGTTTCTACCTTCGGGTCTATGAAATCTAATTCCTGCCGAACCCATGCGCGGTAATTTTTATAGCCGCCCTCTAAGCAGACGACCTGTTTGTGTCCAAGCACACGCAATAAAGCCACCAATGAGCGCGAACGCATGCCGCCGCGCCAACAATGCACGACTATCAGTTCCCTCTCGGAAAGTTTAAATTTAGCCGATGGAGCCAAGCTCAATGCTGACACCTGAGGTGCTAGGGCCTCAAATTCACTCTGCCATTCTTGGGGATCAATTTCGCGATGCAAAACGGCCGCCAAAATTCCGCCGGTGCGCTGCCGCGCATACTCCAAACCTTGTTCATAAGCCGCAGCTGGAGAATCCTTTTTATAGAGAGTGCCCACCAAACAGCGCTGGTCATCATCAAACAGCGGCAAATTTTCCGCCCCCGGCAGCTGGTCCTCAGAAAACTCCTGCGGGGAACGCACATCGATTACCCGCGAAAAGACCTCGGGCGGTAATTCTCGCAACTGCTGATAGCTAATGCTGGGCAATTCCACCGAGCCATTGTCGCATCCCACCTTCCATATTCAGGTACTTTCCGCTTGTTTAATAAGGATATCGCTTTTACCATGACAAGATGTTCTCATTGCTGCTCGCACTCCCCTTACTTTCCCCTCAAGCACCGCCCGAACAATCGCCAATTACGCACGAGTTGCATGAAGTGATTGGAGTCGCCCCGCTCGAGCATCATCGCGCCTATGTTGTAATGACAAATCGCTTAAGCCAAGCTGATTTGCGCAACAAAGTCGGCGCCCTTGGTGGCGACCAAAAACAAAAATTGGTGGTCGATACTTTGCGCGATCACGCCGCCAGCAGCCAAGCTGGCCTCCAAGCTTTGATTGATGTGCTAACACTTGAAGGACATATTTCTTTTTCCGAAGTTTTGTGGATTACCAATTCACATCGCCTTGCTGGCGACCGAATCGCGATTGAAGCCATCGCCAAGCTTAGCGGCGTAAGCTACATTCAATACGATCCGTTGCGCGATCAAAATGAATTGCATGACTTGCCTTTATCTGCAGCTATTCAACAATCAACCGCGCCAAAAAGTAGTGGCAACAATAATGGCCGCGCAACCACTTACTACTTCGAAGACTTTGAATCCGGTTCGCTTGGTAGCGAGTGGGCAACTTCAACAACTGCTTGCGGCCGCGTGCAAGTTACTGGCAACCACAGCCCCTACGCTGGCTCAATGCACTTTGTTTGTGACAGCGACAGCAATGGTTGTTACAGCACCGCAACTTTAACTTTAAGCGTTGATCTTACTGGTAAAACAAATGTTGATCTTCGTTATGCCTTCCAAGACATGAACGATGAATTTAATTCTGGCTCTGACATTCTTGAAGCTTCTGATGATGGTGGTGCGACTTGGGCTAAGGTTGCTGACCTAACTGGCACCGACGGAGTTTATGTATTAAAAACTCACGACCTTGACGTGCTTGGTTTATCCTACAACGCTAACTTCAAACTGCGTTGGTCTTGGTACGACAACTACTCGGCAGCCACTGATGGTTTTGGCTTCGACAATATTGAGTTGGCCGATTATTTTCCACCGCCACCACCACCGACTCCAGAAATCAACTTGGTAAAACATCAAGCACCAGACCTTTGGAATATTGGCATTGATGGATCCGGTGCGGTTTTACTCAACATTGACTCTGGAACAGATCCTAACCACCCAGACTTGATTAACCGTATTTGGACAAACCCAAATGACCCCGCCGATGGCATTGACAATGATGGCAACGGTTACATTGACGATACATGGGGCTGGAACTTTAGTTCCAACAACAACAATCCAAATGGCGGTGGGCACGGAACTAACACCGCCGGCATCATGGTTGGCGATGGCGCCTCTGGAACTCGTGCAACTGGTATGGCGCCCGGCGCAAGCCTCGCAGTTTGCCAAGTGTCGGCCGAATCCGACCATTGGGCGGCCTTGCAATGGGGAATGAGTGTTGGAGTAAATAGCTCTTCATCTTCCTATTCATGGAAGTGGCCTTACTCGCCACGACCGGACTACCACATGCACCGCGCGGTTTCAGAAATGGTTTACATGGCTGAACAAATCCATTGCAACTCAATTGGCAATCAGGGTGGTTCATCTTCATACCCGATTCCATTTAACATTTCTGCGCCTGGAAATGTTCCTGGACCATGGGTTCACCCTCAACAAGTTGACGGTGGCGTCGCCGCAGTGCTTGGTTGTTGCGGTGTAAGCGTTGGTGACGATTCTTACTACACCCCAAGTGGCCGTGGACCAGCTGCATGGGAAGACATCTTTACTTACGACTCAACTTACCCACACGTGCAAAACCCTGCCTACTGGGATTACCCAGCCGGCGGTTGGGGATTAAGCCAACCAGGATTATTAAAGCCCGACATCGCTGGCTACACCAACGGTTGTTACACAACTGCTGATGGTGGTGGCTACTCAAGCTTTAGCGGAACATCATGCGCAACGCCGCACATTGGTGGCGCAACTGCATTAATGGTTTCGGCAAATGCAAACGCATTGCCGCGACACATTTCAAAAGCATTGCAAACTACTGCGATTGACCGTGGCCCAGCCGGCAAAGATTTGGAATGGGGAGCAGGTGTTGCTCAGGTTTATGACGCAGCTCTACGCTTGATTCACTTAGCGATTCCAGACACCCTTGAGCCAACTCTCGGTAGCACAGTTAGGGTTACTCTTTCAGGGCCGCCCAACGCTACTTACGGTTTGTTCTACTCAATGAGTTTAGGCGCAACAACCTTGCCTGGCATTGGCGACCTAGAACTTAACAACGCGAACTTAGCCCAAGCTGGAACACTTAACGCAAGTGGTCTTGGCTGGTTTTCCGGAGTTGTACCAAACAACCCAGCACTTTCAGGTCAAAGCATCTACATTCAATCGGTGTGCAACGATACCGCTGGAGCAACCGGCCTTGCGTTGTTTTCATTAGTTGAAGAACTTGAAGTTCAATAAGCAATTGCTGGAATAATAGTGTAAATTTAAAGCGTCGGAGATTCCCCCCATACTCTGACACCCTGTACTGACCGGCGCCTTCCCCAGGCGCTGGTCTTTCTTTTTTATTAAGGAAAAGCTTTACTCTTCCTCGTCGGTATCCATGTAGCCGAGATCTTGAAGTGCGGCGGTCTCCGCTGCCGAACGCTCTGTTTTGCCGCGTTCGACAACAATCATCTTTGCTTTAAATTCATTCAAGTTGGCGCGCATCACGGCGAGTTGTTCGGGATTTTCTTGCGACCAATCCTTACTATCACCGGTTTCTTGTTTGAATAAAAATTCGCGGCGGCCATCGATGGTCACTACATATTTCCATTCACCATCTAGCCACCCAATTAAGCGGTCGTTACCGTTAGTTGCGCCGTATGCTTCCATGTACAAAGGACGCGCTTCCATAATTTCTCCGCGCATCGCACTTAACAAACTGCGACCTTGAATTCCGATGGGGACTGCTAGTCCAGCCAACTCAACCAAAGTAGGCAACAAATCAATGTGTGCAGAATCAACACTTGAACGAATTCCTGTTGTAAGGCCCGAACTACTTGACGGTTTCACTAAACCGATTACGTGTTGGGTTGCTTCATACAAGCTTGGCACGTGCAAAACTTTTATACCGCCTTCGCCAAACAACTCTGGGGCATCGGCACCTTCACCGAAACATTCGCCGTGGTCAGCAACCAATGCGATAATCGTGTTTTTCAATTCTGGATCTTTACGGCGAAGAGCATCTAATAACAATCCAAGTTGCATATCCATAAAGGAAATTTCACCCCGTTGTTCAACCAATGATGTTTCACAGTCTGGATTAACTGCGTGTGGCCCGGCTTCTTTGCTGGCCAAAGCTTTCCGCGCAAAACTTTCATACTCGCCACTTAAGTCACGTGGGTCGTGGGCATCAAACAGATGAACCCAAGTAAAGAATGGCCCGCCTCTAGCGTCAATCCATTCGACCGCGCGCTGAGTCGTAATCGCGCCTGGGGTGGTGGCCGCCGCGAAATCCAAACCGTCTGGCAACAGGCGGTCGCCGATTGCAACCGTACGCTTTAAGTAACCAAGCGCATGTATTATTGGACTCATTGTGGTGCGGGCTTGACGGTCATCGAATAAATCAAATCCTTGAGGGAATCCTTTTAGGCGACCGATTACTGGTTGTACTGAAATAAATCCGGCGGTTTCCCAGCCAGCACTACGGAAAATTTCCGGTAAGCGTGGAGTGCTTAATTGGCCCGCAATATCGCCATTGGCTCGCAAGCCATGCGCCGGCGGCAACATTCCGGTCAACATACTATTGTGTGCGGGCGCGGTAATCGGCGCGACGGTGTGGTAGTTGTCAAACAACACCCCAGCTAAAGCTAGTTGGTCAAGATTTGGAGTATCAACTCCGCCACCACCAAACAACGGCAAGCTGTCGGCGCGAACTGTGTCCCAAGAAATCAAAACTACATTGGGCGCACCCGCCGGAGCACTTGCGCGCATTTCAAGTTCATCGATTACCGCACCACCTCTTAAATCAAAATTCAAATACAGCAGACTAAAAAACGGAAGTGCGATAAAAGATTTGTTTACTTTCAAAACTATTGTCTCAATTTTTGAAATCGGCAGAGCCTTAAATTTCCACCATGCCAACAAAGCAATCGCAGCACTAACAATCCAAGTCCAATCATTTGACAAGTCAAATCCAAAGTTAAATAGATCGCCCCAGCCACGTTCCTCCATCATCTTTGGATCGTTAAAACTAAATTGACGTAAACGTAAAACCGTATGGACAATCAAACCACTTCCAATTAACTTGCGAATCAGTCCGCGCTTTTCATCTAACAAAAATATCCACAAAATAAATGCCGCCGTAGAGCCAAGCGCAACCATCCACCAACCATTGGTGCCTAAATATATTTGTCGTCGCAGGTGGGTCAGCACAACTACACCTAAAAGCATCAATAAATCCCATGGGATTTTTTTTGCAAGCGGCGTTTTTGCAAGAACCCAACAGCCCCAACCATAAATCATCATTGGGGCAAGTACCGCCATGATTAAAAACCACGGTGTCGTGGCAAAGTGGGCGATGCTAGAGAGGACTAGGCCCGCTTCAAAAGCGGCTAGGGCCCATCCGAGGAGGACGGCGCGAGTCGTCGGGGCGGCGTAAGTTGGCGTCATTACCCTTGCCATTATGCCTTATCGCTGAATCAAAGCCTTCTCCGGCGCGCATTAAGGATACTGCTCGCATAAATTCGGCGGATGGCAACATTCCCAATTGAATTCGCTGGTTTTCCTTGAGTTGCCACTCGCTAAACCAACCAGAACTTGTGGCGTGCGACCAAGTACGCCATTTGGTAGCTTCGTGCATCGCCTCCAACTTGATTTCCATCGGCTCATCAAGCAAAGCCGCTGAAACCGCTGACGAAATCCAACCGTCACTTACCATCTTGTCGTATTTGATTTGCAAAGAGTCGCCACGATGGCGCTCGATGAATCGCCGCGCACATTGCAGCCGCTGATCGACGGACAATTTCCTACTCGGTGGAGGTCCATGGCGGCGCAAATTTTCTTCGTGACCACGCATCATTCCATGCATAATTCGCCGCAACTCTTCGTGCTGTTGTTCCGGCGACAATGCATCATATTTAGCATGCTGCTCTGGAGTTAGTCGGGCTAGCACCCGCTCGCCAACTTCTTTTAAAGCGCGAGTTCGGCGATTCAATTCATTTCGCGCATCGGCCGACATTTCCTTTAGGCGGCGTTGACGTGCTAATACCTCGTGGCGCTCTTCCTCGCTTAAAGAGCTCCACCATTTTTTGGCCTTCTCTTGAAGCTGTTGGTGGTTTGGTTCTTGGGCCAACACATCCTCGCCTGGCGGCACAATTGCACCGCTGTTTTGAAGTAGCAATAGCACCAAGCTGGCGAACATTATTCGGTTGGCTCCTGATCTTCGAGTGGATCCCAAGTTCCGGCAGCGAGGTCGCTCAAGCTCAAGTCGATGCTTTCGTCAACCGCCATTTCCCATTCGCTAAAGAGCGCCTGGTTTTCATAAAGCTGAACCAGTTCGGCGGCGGAAACTTGCGCGTCAACTGGGTCTTGTTGGATTGGCGACACATCTGGCCGCCCATTGCCAAGCCAAAATCCAAGCGCCAACAGCAGAGCCGCGGCCACAAGCTGGGTGGTCCATTCACCAAAGGATGCGTTCAGCAATTTGCCGGACGGTTCCTCGGCGGCTACTTCAAGTCGCACCCGCTCAGTAAATCCTGCGGGGACGTCTGCGCCAGGGTGGCGGTCAAGAATGTTGTCAAGCCAATCAGTCATTTTCAGCCTCTTTGTAGGGGGTGAGGAGCTCGCGCATCTTGACTCGGGCTCGGTGACATAGCGATTTGGCCGCCTTGTCACTAATTCCGAGGAGACTGCCAATTTCCTCTAAGTCTAGGCCTTCATAGTGTTGAAACACCATTGCCGCTCTTTGGTTCTCAGGAAGTTCCTGTAAAGCCTTTTCAATTAATCCCGCCCAGTCGCTGCGATCGGGGGATTCTGCTGGCGATTCAATCTTGCTATCTTCAAGTTCAATCCAGTCACCATCTAAATTCGTCGGCATTCCCACTTCTGAGCGGCAATTTCGCCCTCTAATGTGGTTTAAAGCTAGGTTGTAGGAAATTCGAAATAGAAACGTGGTCAGTTTTCCGTCTGGTCGATAGCGGTCGCGCGCTCGGTAAAGGCGCAGGAATGATTCCTGGGCAAGGTCTTCAACGGCGGGGTTTGCCCCTAAAATACGCCGCAATACGCCAAAAACCGCAGGAGAAAATTCCTCAACAATGGTGTCGAAGGCACTTTTGTCGCCCTGTTGGCAGGCCAGCATTAATGCCGCGCCGCGGTCTTTTGGGGTCGAGCTCACTATTCTTGACCCGCCAATAACCAACGCATACCGCCGTTTCCAATCAGCAAATCTTTGCTGACCGGTCCGTAATGCCGCGAATCGCGGGAAGCTCGATGGTTGTCACCCAAAAGGAAAAATTCGTTCTCTGACAACTGTAACTCCTTGGACGTGGCCCAAGTTCCGCTTAGGGAACGAAAAAGGTCGCGCATTACCCGCATACGATGAATAGTAAAACCACTTCCACCCAGTCCGGCCTGTTCGGTGGCTGGTGATTCTGGTGCGTCGGCGAGTTGGGTGCTGGCAGCAACTGGATAAGTAAATGGACCCAGCACTAAGTTGCCGTTTAAGCTCACCGATATTTGCTTATCGATTTTGCTGAGCATTAATTGGCCACCTTTTAATGTGCTGGAAAGTTTTTGCACTGGCCAAGCGACTTGATTCAATTGCAATTCCAATTGGTCAGGGCGCGCTATTAAACGAAATAAATTTTCACCCTCCTGCAATAGCAAATCTAAGTTACCTGATTCGCTTAAGTCAAAGTCTACACAAATAGCCAAGTCGGTTGCGGGCATGATGCCGTCACTAAAATTGCCGGCCAACAAAAACCCATCATAAGGAAGTGCTCGCAACATTCGGTCGCCGCCGCTAGTGGCTTCACCTAAAGTTAAGTCAACGAGATTGGTATCGCTATCAACTATTGAAATCAATTCTTGTGGGCGCAAAACCTGACGAACAAATCGTTGGCCGTCGACGAATAAATCACCGCCAATTATTTGCACGCGTTCGCCGGGCATTCCAGCGACTCGTTTAACGGCCACGGTTCCGGTGTCGGGTTCTTCAAACACGACCACTTGACCGCGTTGTGGCGCGCGTAACCAAACTGGTGCAACCGGCAACAATTGATTGCCGTGCAATTGCGGCAACATTGAAAGACCATTTACTCGAACAGGAATAAACAGTAAGCCAAAGATGGCGACGAGCAAGAGGCTCGCTAAATAAAAGCTCAATCTTTTAGAAAAAATCAACTTAGCAGTTGTTGTGCAACACCGAAGAATAAAAGGACTGCTGACAAATCGCTAACCGCCATCATTAGTGGTCCGGAAACTAAAGCCGGGTCAAGTCCAACTGCTTCACTTCCAAGAGCGATTGAGGCCGATGCGGTTGCTGCCCAAGTCATTGCCAACAACAATGAAACTCCCAGCGATATTCCAACATTCCAGTCGCCACCGGAGAACAGGGTGGCGGCTGGAATTGCGATAAAACAAGTGAACGCACCCAACAGTAATCCGACTTGGAATTCGCCGACAAACACCTTGAAACGCCTTCCTGGGGCGATTTGGCCAACTGCAAAGCCGCGCACAATAATCGCTGAGGTTTGCGTGCCGATGGTTCCCGATAAGGCCAAGACCATTGGTATGTAAGACAACACCGTAGTCCAAACAGTTGCCTCAAGTGATTCTCCAAACTGGCCATCGGGTGCTAGCCAATGCATAATTCGCGCCATGCCTAAGCCGGCACAAACGGTAATCAAAAGCATCGGCGCGCGGTGAATCACTCGTCGCCATAAACTTTCACCAGCTTCTGATTCGCCGTGAGCACCGGCGAGCAATAAGGCATCTTCGCTGCCCTCGTCTTCGAGAACTTCAAGGGCGTCGTCGGCGGTAATAATACCCACCAATATTCCGCGCAAATCTACAACTGGAATGGTTGATAAATTGTAGTGTAATAGTCGGCGGGCAACTTCTTCTTGGTCATCGTCAACGCGAACTTGAATTACGTCTGGGTTGGCGACGCCACCTATTGCATCGTGAATGCTAGCCAACAATAATTCGCGCGACGAGACCACTCCGGTCAAGCAACCCTCATCATCAACAATGTAAATGGCATTAATGGTTTCGGCATCTTCTTCATCGCCGCGTTTAATGCGTTTGATAATGTCACCGATTTTTTCTTCCGGGCGTTCCGAAACAAATTCAGTAGTCATCAAACCACCAGCAGATTCTGGATCGTAGGCAGAAAGGTGGCGCAAATCAGATGCGTCGTCAGGTTCAACAAAAGTCAAAACCTCGGTGCGCACATCCTCCGGAAGTAATTCCAAAATGTCAGCGCCGTCATCGGCTGGGATGTAATTCAACAGCGCGCCAAGTTCTGGTAACGGCATATTAGCAATTGCCGCTTCAACTAATTTAGGCTCCGCTTCGGCCAAAACTTCGGCGGCCAACTCGTGATCCAAACTGTCAAAAACTTGCTTGGCTTCGGCTTTAGACATGTCCAACCACATCACATCTGCCAAGTCGGCGGCGTGAATTCCTTCAATGACGTCAATTGCACCTTCCCCGCCCTGCGACAAAAAATCGCGCAGTGCTTGGAGAACCTTTTGGCGCATTGCGCGGCGGCGGACCTTAGCCATACCCAGATTATAAATGGCTTTACAATATGAACACATGAATCCCCTCGAAGGCCTCCTACAAATCTGCGACCAAATTGATGCACTGCAAAGTAGCAAAATTGAAGGCAAACAAAGTGCTGCAGATTTGATCACCACGCGACAGCAAATCAGCACATTACGGGAGAATATTTACTCTCAATTACCAGCTGGCGCCGAACATTCAACCGCATCAGAATTGGACGATCACCAGCTTCTACTGCTAGCGATTTTGTTTCGCCGCCGATTAAGCGGCGATGACCGCATGATTGACGGCGGCAGCTTGACCGGCTTGCTCGCCACCGCTGGCTTTGAGCGCAGTAAATCACTGGAATTTCTGTCGGCCAATGAAACCCTCCGCTCTAAGGGATGGCTTCATGCTCAGGCTCAAGCCCATGTTTGCGACCCCATCGACACTTGGTTCGCTCCAACTAATGCCGCATTATCGCTCTTCTGGGCCTCAAAAAGCCCTGACGCACAAGACGTATCGCTTGTTAATGGCGAGAACGTCCTCCGCCCCTATCGTGACCAAGAGGAATTCCTGTGGGATTTATACGGATGGCGCAATCAATGCATGGCCCGCGCCGAGTCTTTGTTCCCTTCCGATTTGCCAAGTGGCGCTCCATCGCCACAATTTCGCATTCTTCGCCAAACCGCGCGCAACACCCTAACCACGATTCGCGGTCGGCTGGCCATCACCCCCGGAGCCGAGCATTTTCAAATTGAAAGCTTCCGCCGAAAGCACAAGCTTAGCCTTGACCACCTACTGGTTGTGGTGCACCTAATGTTCAGTGAATTGGTTGAAGGTGAGCCATTCATCTCGGCAATTGAATGTTTACGGGTTGTTTCAGAAACTCGGCGTGATTTATTCAGCCGCCGCAATCTTGTAAGCCCGGGCGGGCGGCTACGTCGCTCCGGAATTGTTTTGGATTCAGGCCAAAACGAACTCGGCAAAGCCTTGGCCACCGATTTAACCCTTGCCGACTGGGTTTCAGAAAACTTAGTTAGTGGCATCGACACACCACTAAAATTCGACGACCAAGAATTCGACGACTTCATTCAGGGTAATGACAACTAAGCAACAACATCAAGGCTTGATCTACGACTGGCAACAGCATGGGCCAAGCGAATTGCCGGCACCTAACAAGCCGGTCATGCTCGACGACGAAACGTTGCGCGACGGACTCCAATGCCCATCGGTAACTGACCCACCGCTCGATCAAAAAATCAAACTTATCCACGCTATGGATTCCTTAGGAATCGATACCGCCGACATTGGTTTACCTGGCGCTGGTAAAGTCGCGCGCGACCATATCAAAGCTTTGGCGCGGGAAATGACCACCCTCAAGATCACCCCCAACGTTGCCTGTCGTACGCTAGTTGGTGACATCGAGCCGGTGGTTGACATGGTGCAAGAAGTGGGCGCACCAATCGAAGTTTGTGCATTCATTGGTTCGTCACCGATTCGCGCTTACGCCGAGGGCTGGGACCTTGAACACATGCTAAAAAACGTGCGTGACTCAATTCGTTTTGCCAAACAACACGACCTACCTGTGATGTTCGTAACCGAAGATACGATGCGCGCCACGCCGGAAATTTTATCCGCGCTTTATGGAACTGCGCTCGATGAAGGCGCCGACCGTTTGTGTATGTGTGACACTGTTGGCAACGCAACCCCCGAAGGTGTGCGCAATCTTGTTTCATGGATGAACAACTTTGTTAAGGAGCGCGACTCAAACGCAGGGCTTGATTGGCACGGACATCGTGATCGTGGACTCGGACTAACCAATACCCTCGCGGCAATTTCCGCGGGCGTTGAACGGGCGCATGCATGCGCACTAGGTATCGGGGAGCGCGCCGGAAATACCGAAATGGATTTGCTGCTAGTAAACCTTCATTTGCTTGGGTGGATTGACCGCGACCTAACCAGCTTGGGTGAATACGTTCGCTTGGCTGGCGAATCCGTAAATCGCGATGTGCATGGCGAATACCCAGTCTTTGGAAAGGACGCGTTTGAAACCGGCACTGGTGTTCATGCAGCCGCGGTAATCAAAGCATTCCGCAAAGGCGACGAATGGTTAGCCAACCGTGTTTACTCTGGCGTTCCCGCTGACGACTTTGGCCTTGAACAAAAAATTTCAGTTGGGCCGATGAGCGGAAAATCAAATGTGATTTGGTTTTTAGAAAAGCGTGGCATCTCACCGAGCGAAGAACAAATTACTGCGGTCTTAAATAAAGCTAAACGCAGTGCCTGTTTGTTAACTGAACCCGAAGTCATGGCCGCCGCGAATGAAACTTCTTCACCAGACTCTACTGCTAGTAACGCTCGGAATTCTTAGTGCCTGTGCCGACCACGGCTCAAGTCAAAAAGATTCGCTGGCTGACAATGCCCCAAACATTGTTCTAATCGTTTCCGACGATTTGGGTTGGGCTGATATGTCCCACCGCGGAAGTGACATTCAAACACCGGCCTTTGACCGGATCGCCAGCGAAGGCGTTTCGTTCGCGCGCAGTTATGTGCAACCACTCTGTACTCCAACGCGGGCCGCGCTTTTAACTGGTCGGATGCCGGTGCGTTTTGGTTTGCAGTATCGGCCACTACGACCATGGGACAACCATGGCCTTCCACAAAGCGAAGAATTGCTTTCCGAAGTTTTGCAAAACGCTGGATACACAACTGCTTGCGTTGGCAAATGGCACCTTGGTCATGGAAAGCCTGAACACCATCCACTAAGCCGCGGTTTTGATTCTTTTTATGGCTTAATAACTGGTGCCCACGACTACTTTAGCCACCAACGTGGTACTGCTCTTGACTGGCAACGCGATGGCCAGCCTCTTATTGAAGAAGGATATAGCACCGATTTGTTAGGCGATGAAGCCGCCCGCATAATCCTTGAACACACGTCACAAACCAAACCTCTATTTTTATATTTACCCTTTAATGCGCCACACACACCACTTCAAGCGCCCGACGAACTTGTAGCCAAATACGCCAAACAACATGGTGAGCGCCGGGCAGTTTACATGGCAATGGTTGAGTCAATGGACTCAGCAATCAACAAAGTACTAAGTGCACTCGATGAAAGCGGGCAAAGTGAAAACACTATTGTGTTATTTCTTAACGACAACGGTGGCGCACGCATCGAGGGCGCAAGCAACAAACCGCTGCGCGGCGGCAAAGGATCGGCACTAGAGGGTGGTATCCGCGTGCCAGCATTAATGCGTTGGCCAAATCAAATCGATTCCGGAATTCAATCACAACAATTAATAACCGCTCAAGACTGGATGCCAACTTTATTGGCAAGCGCAGGCATAGCCAGCGCCACTGATTTTGACGGCATAAACCTGCTAGAAAACATTAAGGGAAATCAAAGCCCGATTGTGCGCAACAACTTATTTTTCGGCACTATTTCGGAAAAGGGTTGGTACTTAGCTTTAATTGATGATGACTATAAATACATTCGGCGCACCTTACATAGTGGCAAACAAACTGAAAAACTTTATCAGTTAAGTAGCGACCCCAGTGAACAGCTTGATCTTTCGCAGCAGCAACCACAGCAAGTTGAACGACTGCGCAAACTGGCACTTAAGTGGCACGCTTTGAGCCCAAACGGAATTCCTGAGATGGTTACAGAAGCCCCGGTGGGGTGGGAGCTTCCAAGCGACTGGTCAGAGGCTTCAAGACCGTGAATAAATTCTTAATAATTATTGGAATACTAATTTCAGCCTGTGCGCCAGAGCAATCAACAATTGCTGAAAAACAAACTTTCGTTCCTCTAAACATCGTATTAATTGTTGCCGACGACTTAGGTGTAAACGATCTTGGCTATCTGGGCGGTGAAATGAAAACCCCGCAACTTGACCGGCTGGCCAGCAAGGCGAAAAGATTTGAACGTTTTTATAGTTGGGCTTTGTGTTCGCCGGCACGCTCCGCCTTAATAACCGGTGAAGATCCAATGTCTATGGATATGGCGTGGAACCCACTGCGACCTGAAGACACCCGCGGCTTACCGCTTAATGTTCCAACTATTGCCGAGCGTCTTAAAAAAGCTAATTATCAAACCGCCTGCATTGGCAAATGGCATCTTGGGCACGCAAAAAAATCAATGCACCCTAACGCACGCGGCTTCGACCACTTTTACGGCAACCTGCATGGCGCCATCGATTACGAAACTCATGTTGCACGCAACCAGGAATTAGATTGGTATCGAAATCAAACTCCTCTAAAAGAAGAAGGTTACGCGACTCAACTTCTTGGCACTGAGGCCGCCAGTTGGATAACGAAGTCCCAACAACAGCAAGCGCCGTTCTTTTTGTATTTGTCATTTACAGCGCCACACCTCCCGCTTCAGGCTCCAATTGAGTCAATTCGCCGCTACCACATGGTTGATGATCCGGCGCGGCGGGTTTTCTGTGCAATGGTTGATGAAATGGATTTAGCCGTTGGAAAAGTTATCGAGGCACTAGAAGGAATTGGCCAAAGCGATAACACTCTTATTATTTTTCTCGCCGACAACGGTGCTGGCAAGGAAGATGGTGGTTCAAACGGACAACTACGCGGCGGCAAGGGCTCCTCTTTCGAGGGCGGCATTCGTGTTCCAGCATTCCTTTATTGGCCTAACAAAACTACTGGTGAATTAGTCCAGCAGGCGCGTTATATCGGAGACGTTGCTCCAACTATTTTGGCGGCGGCCGGGCTTTCGCTAGAAGAACTAAGTGGGAACAGCTTAATGACTGACAATCCGCCGCAACGTCAATTTTATTTTGCTGCGCGCAACAACAATTGGAGTAACTACGCAGTTGTTGATGGCTTTCATAAATTTGTTCTACGCGAGCGCAACGATGGACAGCTTACGCGTGAACGATTATTCAACTTGTCAGAAGATCCTTTTGAAGAAAATGATCTCTCCGAAAGTTATCCGGATAAAGTGCAAGCTTATCGTGACGGCATTCGCAATTGGTCGCGTTGAACCAATTCGGCAAAGCGGTGTGAATCGCGGGACAATTCCCAACACGCTGGCACATTTATTTTGCTTTGCTTAATCGCCTCCCACCAAGCAAGCCAATCAACTTCACCTTCGCCGGGCGCAAGATGTTCGTGAACACCACTCCGCGCGTCATCCAACTGAATGTTTACAATTTCATCTTGCCACTCTAATAAAGCAATGTGCGGTGCGGTCTCTTGGTTGGCCAACAAGTGGCCAGTATCAAAACAAAGTTTGACTAAACCAGGGCTTTGTTCGGTAAATTTTTTATAGTCGGCAAGGGTCGCCACCAAATGTCCAGGCTCGGGTTCAAGAGCAAGTTGGACCCCATAACGTTTCGCCGAAACCGACAGCTTGTCTATTCCATCTGACAGGCGATCCCATGGGGAGTCTTGCTCGACCGGGGTAACGCCCGACCAAAACGACAAAACTTTTGCCTCTAATAAATCACACCATTCAACCATATGGCGCAAATACTTTAAGCGAATATCACGACTGTCGCCAGCTTCCAATAAATTTGGTCGATGCTTTCGGCGCGGATCCAACAAATAACGCGCACCACTTTCAACGACCACGGCTAGATTGTTTTTTCGACACAAGTTGCCAATTGCGCGAACATCTTCCGGGGAAGAATAGCGTGGGTCAAGATGTGGAACATCTGGCGTTAAAGCAAGTGCTTCATAACCCAGCTCACTCAACCATGGGATTACATCTTTTAGGTGATGCGAGGTAAAGCTATTTGAATTCCAGCCAAGCTTTATCACTTTCTTGTCACCCCTAATTTATTTTCCAATCGTAAACCCTAACTTTTCCTGATAGCGTTTTTGGCGACGATTGATTTGTTCAAGAGCGGTGGCGTCATGCTGATAATCACTCTTCATTCCTTCCAGCAAACTAACCGATTCTTCAAGTGCTTGTTTTAGATCGGCGCGTGAAGCCAACATATTTATCCCGCCCTCTTCTTCACTTTCTTTCAAGTCGGCCTGATAACTAGCCCAAGCGGCATCGCCATCTTTCCCTGCCTTTAACCAACGCGGATCGTCGAGATAACTTTCATCGCTTGGCTGAGGCGTGGCCGGCGTTGGGATTAAATCATCAAGTTGGCGTGGCACGACCGAAGAGGCTGGTGCTAATTCAGTTTTGGCGCGCACCGGCTGTGGTGTGTCGGGGGCACTAAAACTTAAATTAGTTCCGCCCCACAACAGCAATACCACGCTTACCACCACTAGCCCAGGAAATAGGCCGTGATCAGTTGCATTTTCGGTTGTTTTCTTTTTTGCCACCTACAGATTTTAGGGTATTAGCAATGCAGCGTAACCACCACTTCGCCGGTTGTCCGGCTCGAACTTCAGTTCCTTACTTAAGGTCAAGCCCAATTCCTTGGCAGCGTATTCAGCAATTTCACTGTTTTCTTCCGGCTCAAGAGAACAAGTTGAGTAAAGAACTCGAGTTTTCTTACTGCAAAACTTTTTAGCAGTTTGAATGATTGCCTTTTGTTGAGCTAAAACCGAGTCGATGTAATCATCGGTAAAACGCCAGCGCGCTTCGGCACGTTTTCCAAGAACCCCTGTGTTGGTACACGGAACATCCAACAAAATAAGATCCCACTCGCCGTCTGGAACTCCGCCGCCATCTTCTTGAATTGTGTGACAAGTAAGTTGATGGCCAAGTCGCGCCGCCTCAGGTTCAATTTGCTGAAGTCGTTTTTCGCTTACATCACAAGCAACAACTTCCGCCTTTGCTTCTGACATCTCAAATGCCGCAAAAGATTTACCGCCGGGCGCTGCACATAAATCCAAAATTCGCTCGCCGGCCTTCGGGTCGGACAAAGCGATGGTGTCTTGTGAACTCAAATCCTGAACTGACCACCAACCTTCGGTGAAGCCTGGCATGCTAGCCGGATTAACTCGTTTGCTAATCAACACAATGGAATTTTCACCACAAGCTTCAGCTTCAATTTCTGCTTCAGCAAAAGCCGCCAAAATTTCTTTCTGCGAACTGCGCAGTGAGTTGACACGCAAGGACATTGGAGGCGCTTGATTGAACGCTTGCATGCGTGCAATCGCTTGAGCTTCACCAACTTCATTAATCCAGTCGTCTACCAAGTCGCTGGGGAACGAATACTCAACCGCCAATCGTTCAATTGGATCATCCGAGCATTCGTCAAAACACTTACGCATGTAGGCTAGGTAGTCCCCTTCAACTGCACGGTCAACATTACGCAAAACCGCGTTAGCAAAACCAAGCGCATGGCGCAGCATGGTGCGACCAGCATTTAGGGTCGCGTCAATTGCCGCGTGCACCGGAATTCGGTCCATGTAGAACAACTGGTAAATCGCCAGGCGTAAAGTCCAACGCACGAATGGATCAATTGAATCGCGGCGAATCAATGGATCGAACAATGCGTCGAGCGAGCGTTGTTGGCGGATAACTCCAGATAGGAGTTCGCGGGCTAGACCGCGGTCGCGGGGACTTAATCCCTCACGGTCTGCTGCTTGAGCAAAACGGCGGGTTGGAAAGCCGCGTTTGCTGCGCATCAATTTCAAAACCACTTTACGTGGATCTGGTGCAGGTCCGTTACGACGAGATTTGCGTATGGCAGTTTTTTCGTCAGTCATCTTTTTTGTTTGTGAAAACATCACCACTGTTCAAAGAAAAACCCCGCAAAAATTCCACGCAATCAAGCGCGGCCTTTCCAGGGCGTTGAATGCGAAGGAGTTCTAAAAACTCTTCGCCGCAGGCCACAATTAACCTATGTTCAAAAATACAAATTGAACCGGGGACTTGCGCGACCGAATCGCCTTCAAGCATTTGCAAAAAATCGGCCGCTGAAATAACTCGTGCAGAAATTATTTTCAACTCGGTACCTTCGGGGCTGAATGTGCGCGCACACGGCCAACCGGTCATCGCGCGCACATGGCGATCGAGCTGCAAAGCACTCAAGCCCCAATCACAAAGAGCATCATTTGGAATAATCTTTCGGCAGTGTGTAACTTGGTCTAAATCCTGAGCTTGGCCAAGTGGCAACTCTTCGCAACCAACGTGTGCCTCAAGGAACTCGGGCAATAGGTCGGCACTCATGCTGGCGAGCTGTGAAAAAAGTTCTGGCGCAGTGGTTTGAGATGAAACCGATATTGATTGTTCGCAAAGCACATCACCAGCATCAAGCTGCTTGACCATCTTCTGAATGCAAACACCGCTCACATTGTCGCCGGCTTTTATCGCCGCTTGCACCGGGCTCGCGCCGCGCCATCGGGGCAACAGTGAGCCATGCACATTTATGCAACCAAGCCTTGGTGTATCTAAAAACACTTGGCTTAACAACTGACCATAACTAACTACGACCCCAAGATCGGGACGAAGAGCTCCCAACCATGCAATCGCTTCATTCGAACTTGCCCTCTCAGGGCGCAGAATTGGAAAATCTGGGTTATGCGCAATTGCCGCATCAACCAATGGGTTAGGCCGCGGCTTTCGACCACGCCCAGCACGACTTTCAGGAGACGTAATTAGACCCACCGGTGCCACTGAACTTTTTAACAGCGCAACAAAGGCCTCCACAGCAAAGGGAGGCGAACCGATGAAGACGGTTCTCATGGTTTGTTTTAGTCGGCCGCTCGTGGGGCGACGACCAACTACTTATTGGAAGGATTAAGTTTAGGCGTGTTCCGCAACGAGCGCCTTGAAGTCGTCAAACGACATCATGCCCATTTTGCGGCTTGCCTCTGCTCCACCTTTAAAAACTATAAAGGTAGGGATTGACATTACACCAAACTGGGAAGCGATTCCCGGATTGCTATCAATATCAACCTTGACGACTTTTACGTTGCCGTCCATTTCCGCAGCCAACTTATCTACGGCTGGACCCATAGCTTTGCATGGACCACACCAAGTCGCCCAAAAATCGACTAAAACGGGCTTATCGGAATCCAGAACTTCACCCTGGAATGTTTCTTCAGTAACATCTAATGCGTTTGACATGGTTATTTAAGGCTCTTAAGGCACGTGGGGTACCGGTAATGTAAGTCAATCTTGCCTATTCTTCCAGTAGGCTTTCTATTTCCGGCTCAAGTTCTTCGCTTTTCTGCTCAAAACCCTCGTCTAAATCGTCTAAATTCACATTAACGGCGGCGGCAACGCGTGAAACGCTAATCCGCCCGAACGCCTCGTCCTGGTGAATATCGATGGCCTTTTGTTTAGCCAGCTCCAAAAGAGCGACTAAATAGTAGGCCGCGTCGCCACGGTTTAGCTTTTCGGATTTAAACACGTCGCCCAAATCGAGGGAAGCCCCGTGCTCAAGCCGCGACCACACTTCCTCCACATACCATGAAAGCGAGCGGCCAGATTCTTGCACTTTATGTGGGCGCATAAAGCCCGTTTCTTTTTCGAGCCGCTGAAAAACCTTCAGCAAATCCCAAATCGAAACATCTCCGAGATCCCAATCTTCCTCTTCTTTGGATTCGTCCTTCTTTTCCAGCCACTTGCCGAGCCAGCGGCCGCCGGCCGACATCATGCGGCTACGGCGACGATAATTTATGCCCAACTGGTCAGCGGCCTGGCGCAATTCCTTGTACATCAGTAGTTGGTGCACTAATTCCTCGCCAGGGTCAAATGGGTCCTCCTCTTCGCCGACTTCTTCCTGGGGAAGCAAGGACCGGCTCTTAACCGCCAACAAAGTCGCGGCGACCACTAAATAGTCAGATGCCTCGTCCACATCGACCTCGTCCATTGCGCGCACAAATTCACAATATGCGTCACATACGTCAGCCAGGGAAACTACGTGGATTTCCAATTCACTGTCACGCACAAGTTGCAGCAACAAATCCAGCGGACCATGAAAAACGCGGTCGAGGTGGACGGTGAAATTGGGGTTCGCTGATTGAGTCATTAATTGAACAAGTGGTCCATTGCCGTGGCGGTCTCATAAAGAACGCCAAAAGTAGATGCGGCAGACTCAATGATAACCAGCATGCCACGCCAAATTATAGTATGCATGGTATCCGACATCCAAAGAAGTCCAATAACGATAAGGAATCCGTAACGTTCTAGTTGGATATATTTGTTTAGCATTTCGCCGCGCAAGAAATACATCACCACTCGCGAACCGTCAAGTGGCGGAATTGGAATCAGGTTAAAAACCGCAAGTAGTGCGTTGGCGTAAATGCCGACTGCGAGGACTTGAGTTCCAAGAGATTCGGCTGTGAAAATTCCCATCTTTACGAGAGCCGACATAATTCCCGTATATAAAAAGGCTTGCAGGATGTTTGAAAGCGGCCCGGCAATTGCTACCAAAGCCCAGTCGCGGCGCGGGTTGCGCAAACCGAATATATTAACTGGAACTGGTTTGGCCCCGCCAAAGACAAATGGCGAACCTGAAAGCAACAACATTCCCGGCAGCAGAATGGTCATCCACATATCAATGTGTGGCAGCGGGTTCAGCGTCACTCGGCCAGCGCGACGCGCGGTAGAATCGCCCAAACGATCGGCAACCCAAGCGTGGGCGGCTTCGTGGGTGGTAATCGAAAACACCACGATAATGATGGTGCCTATTAACACGAATGAGTCCATGAACCCCCATTCTCGCAATATCCCTCCCTCCCTACAATACACATATGGAAGTCGACCGAAATACCGCCCGCCAACGCGGGCTTGAAGTACTCAAACTTGAGGCCGCCGCGATTGGCACGCTGGCCGAGCGGCTTGACGATTCCTTCGACAAGGCGGTGGCGGCGGTGCTGAATTGCACTGGTCGAGTGGTGGTTAGCGGCATGGGCAAAGCCGGGCTCATTGGCCAGAAAATTTCTGCAACCTTAGCTAGCATAGGCACACCCAGCTTGTGTTTACATCCAGCCGAGGCAATGCACGGCGATTTGGGACGGGTGCGCGCCGAAGACTTGGTGCTGCTGTTATCAAAAAGCGGTGCTACCCGCGAAGTCGTGGCAATGGTGCCTCCCCTCAAAGCAATTGGCGCAACCACTTTGGCAATTACCGAATCGGGCGATTCGGCGCTTGGGCAGGCCTGCGACTTAGTGTTAGAAATGGGCCCGCTGTCCGAAGCGTGCCCGCTTGGATTAGCCCCAACCGTAACCACCACTGCCATGCTTGCGCTTGGCGATGCCTTGGCAATGTCCGCTCTTGAAGGTAAAGAATTTACTCGCGAAGAATTTGCCGCTTTTCATCCAGCAGGAAGTTTGGGACGCAGCTTAATGCGGATTGGCGACATTATGCGCACCGGAAAAGAAGTACCACTTATTAAGAGTGGCTCTGAACTTCGCCAAGTAATTGAAATCATGACTGAAACTCCCGGGCGGCCGGGTGCAGCAATTGTGGTCAATGCAGCCGGAGAGCTAGCCGGAATTTTCACGGATGGTGATTTGCGTCGCATGGCCTGCGAAAACAATTTGCCGCTAAACGACTCTGTTGACAATCATATGGCCAACGACCCATCCTTGGTTCGCGAGAACCAGTTGGTTGGCGATGCCCTGCGAATCATTAAAGACACCCATCTCGATCAGTTACCAGTTTTGGCAAGCGACAACAATAAAGTTGTTGGCCTGGTCGACGTTCAAGACTTAATTGAAGTACGATTGTGATTGATAACCCCGACCTCATCGCCAAAGCCGCGAAGATAAAACTTTTCATTACCGACGTCGATGGCGTTTGGACTGATGGCCACATCACCGTTTATGCCGACGGAAGTGAAAGTGTTAATTTTTCGGTGCAAGATGGTTATGGAATAACTCAATTAATAAAGTGTGGGATTGAAATCGTAATTATTAGCGGGCGCAACAACCCGGCGGTGCAACATCGCGCCGAACGACTGGGTGTTAGCGAAGTAATTATGGGCTCAATCGAAAAGACTCCTCTAATTGAAACCGTTTGCCGCGATCGGCAATTGACAATCGAACAAGTTGCGGTAATTGGTGACGACATTCCAGACCTAGCAATGTTTGCCGCAAGCGGTCTGCGATTTGCACCCGCGAATGCTATGCCCGAAGTAAAAGCTGCCGCCGACATTGTGACAACTGCGGCCGCTGGAAATGGCGCTCTACGAGAAGCCTGTGACTTCTTGCGTAACGCGCAGTCAACTTCCACATTGTGAACCAACTCCTGCGACGACTTGGCTTTATAGGCTTTGCCTTAGTGGCCGGCGCATTGATTGTTGATTTTTTATTACACCGAGAGGATGAACAAGAACAACTTGCTCACTCAACCGGCCTGCAACAATTTGTTCCTGGTCTCGGGTCTATCGAAACCGCCTTCGTTGGCGAGGTTGAGTTTGTAATTGATGATTTCGTAAACGAAAACAATGAAAGTTCACCAATTTACACCAAAATTTTAGTTCGCGGTAATGATCCAATTTTTGCGGACGACTTAATGACTTTGCCAAACGCCGAAATAATTCAATACGATTTAACCGGCGAAACTATTGTCTATCACGCCCGTAGCAAACAAGCAAAAATCTTCCTAAACAACCAAGGGGTTAATTTAAAACTTGATCAAAATCGCACTTGGGAATTAGAGGGGCCGACAATTAGTTTTCCTTCAACATCTGGAGAGTTAGTCCTTACCACCGAAGTCCTTTTTATTGATCCTCACAACGCTGAACTATCAACCAAAAATCCATTTACTTTGGAAGGTAATAGTTTCAAGCTCGCTAGTTCAAAATTGCTTGCCAAACTTCAGAGCCAACGCTTCCTTTTTGGCGGACAAGGCGCAGTCAGTCAATGGTCGTTGGTTTCTAATAACCAAGAACGCTGGAGTGGCAACTTTGATGGCCGAGGTAGCCTTGGGAATCACGAAAGTGTTTTTGAATTGAGTTTTCTTGCCGACAAATTTTGTCGTGTTTTTGCACCCAATGACACCCAAGTCACTTGCTCTCTATTCAATGTTAGCGCGAACTCTGAAAACGGTGCTTTAAGTTTTTCGAACGCGAAGCTCGGAGCACCGTGCGAAATTGTTTCAAGCAAAGACCAGCGCACCGAAGATTTTACTCTTAACTGTAATGGCGCTACGCCCAACTGGAATGCTGCCGGTTTCGATGGCATGGAGCTGCAGCCGCCAATCAACATGGTCTTTGGCAACCGTTCATGGGCAAACAGCAATGGCGGTGCATGGCTAGGCCAAAACCGAGATTCAATGATTTGGGGTGGCGTTCGTGGAGAATTGCCAAGCGGTGAATTCAGCGCAGATTCCTTTGAGCGCGAGCAAGGAATTGCTCATGCTAGTGGCGATGTTAGTTTTGCCAACAATGGTGCTAACTGCGATGATTTGTGGCACTACCCTGACGGCGCCACCGAACTTATTGGTCGCGTCGCCTTAGATCGCGGCGATGGCATGGCAATGCGCGCCAACAAAATTACTATTGAAAAAAGCCAAGACTTAAAGGCTATTGGCGATGTCAAGGTCGAATTAAAAGAAGAGGACGGCACCCACTCAACTTGTCATGCTGACGAGGTTGATTATCAAAGCGACTGGCACGGAAGTGGCTTGGGCGCTATCGAGGCACGCGGCAAGGTGCGCTTTGACCGAGAAGATGTGCGCATTGTTGGCACTAGCATGCGCTTGATTGAAAACACCCGCGCGGAACTCGATGGCTGGCCGGCGCAAGCTTTCTTGGCCTCTGACCCCAACGGTGCAAAAATTGTTGCTGAACGTTTCCTGTGGGAAAACGACAACATCTACCCATCAGGTGGTCCAGTTGTAAGAATCCCCGCTGAAAACCTAGGGCTACGCAAAGGTGTTGTCGGCATCAGCGCGCAACGAATGCGTATCAACACCACCGATGGAAGTTGGCAACTACTTGGCGATGTTTTATTAAGCGGCGCACTAGTTGGAGCCGCACAAAAAATATCTGGTGACCAATCCTTGGCGACTATGATCCCGGGATCTGGTGAGTTTTGTTTCTTAACTGGAACTCTTGAAAATCAAGATTTTTTCCGACTTAGTGCTGGCCAGATTGAAGTAATTAACGGCAAACGTGTCCACCTTATTGGCGATGCAAAAGCAACCCTGCAACCGAAAGATGGTAAGCCGTTAAACCTAAAAGGTCGTGAAGCAAATTTTTCAGCAGATGGTGGTTGGTTTCAATACAACGTCTTACTCGAGACTGATTCTGCCAACGGAAAGGCCGATCGCATTTCTTGGGATGCAATTAACTCCCAAATAAATTCTTTCACCTTAACTGGAAGTGCTTCCTTGCGCGATGAAGATGCCAACATTAGCGGGCACAACATTCGTTATAGCGTAAAAAACTCTAGCGTCTTTGTCACTGGTAATGAGTTTCAAAACGCCAACATTGGCTTTAATGATTCCCGGCAAGTGTCCGGCGAATGGCTGAATTTCGACCTGCAAAATAGATTGTTGTCGGGAGCCAAAGGGAGATTGAGCAAAGATGATTAGCTCTATCATTCTTTTTGCAGCTGTTTGCCAAGCACCCCAAAGTGGTCCGTCTATGGAATTAACTTGGGAATGGATGGAATCGACCATTGTTGAAAACCAAGTTGTCTACCGAATTCAAGGGCTTGAAGCGCGCGCACCCGAAAGATTTATGCGGGCGAACATTTGCGAAATACGTATGGACAAGGCAACTTATTTGGCTGCAACATCTAGTCCAAATTCAGAAACGCAAATTCAGAGTGTGGATTCAAGCCAACCAGCTGCCTACGACCAAATCGATCAGCGATTAATAAGTTCGCTTGGTATCCCCACCGCCGATGGGTTAATTCTCGCGATGGAGTTAAGTGGTGACATCAAGTTGTCGTCGCCGCTAACAACCATGACCTGCGACCAGCTGATCTACGATGCAAGCACCGGCATTACAAATATTTCAAATGCCGACTTGCAATTGCCGGCCGGTTCGGGGCCAAAAGGCTGGCCTTTACGCTTAATGTGCAAAACGCTGCGCGAAAACCGCAACGGACAAATGCTTGCCGAAGAAGCGCGGCTAACAACTTGTGACGCCGAGTCACCTCACTACTCTCTGCGACTTAGCTCCTTGGTTGGCGTGCCAATTGGAGAAAGCCGCTACCGTTGGAAGCCGGCCGGCGCATGGTTGAACCTTGCCGACTGGTCTTTATTACCACTACCCGCACCTGAAATTGACGAAAGTGGAGTAAACGAAAACGCCTTCATCGGCTTTAAGGGCATTCGACTTTTATCTAGCAATCGCCTCGGACAATCTTTGCAAGTTGAATTTGGAAGTAGTGGTCGCAGTGAAGCTGGCACAACTTTTTGGAATTGGACTATGGCGCCATCATGGAGCACCAAGCGTGGCTTTCCAACCAGCGCCGAAGTTAATTTTTCTAGTGAAAAACTAAGCTCCAAGTGGTCCTTCTTTGCGTTACAGGATTTGGCCAATGACTCACACCCATTTTCACGACGCATTCAACGCTGGAGTGACACCCGTTGGTCGGCCGGACTTGACAATACCTATCAATTTAATGATGACTGGCGCGCTGAATTGGATTTAGCTTTTGCCTCTGACCCACTAGTTGGCCCCGAGTTCTCATATCGTGATTGGCTACATCAGGATGACTCTCAATCTGAGCTCTACCTAAATGGGCAACAAAACGACTCGGTTTTCGAAGCGTCATTTTCCGCAATCAGCGACCGTAGCGGCTTTGTTCCACTTGCCGGATACAGCAGTGGAAGCACTTCGCCGCGCTTCTATGAAACCTTGCCGGTTTTGCGCTATTCGGCCTTACCACGGACGATTGTAAAACTGCCCGCCGGCGACGAGTTTGATCTACCCTTAAACCTCTCCTTCGGATCGGAGTTCGGACGCATGCGCCTGCGTGATTTAGCGCCGAATGCCGCCGACGGAACCAACAACTTTGTAAACGCGCCGGTCTTAACACGCGACCGGCTCCGGATGTGGGCTGACTTAAACCTACCCATTAAGTTAGGGCCGTTTAGCTTTAGCGCCGGCACCCGCTGGGACGGACTTGGATACAACCAAGACCTTTTACTAAACGACAATCCCGGCAAAAGCCTACTTGAAACAAATCTAAACTTAGGCATTTTGTTTACACGCAACTTTGCTGATGGCTGGCGGCATCGAGTTTTGCCACAAGCCCGCTGGAGGAATCGCAGCTATGACGGAACTTTGCCGAGCAACTTGCCGCAATTTGATGCCTTTGACGCGATGGCCGGTGGTAGTGCTGTCGAATTTTCGCTGCGTCAATTCTTTCTGCCACCTGAAACCGACCAACCTTGGGTGGACATTGACCTAATGCTCCCTTGGTACCCAAACCCAAACGACCGCTTAGTTGACCCGCTCTTTCCAACGAGTCGCACTAATTCCACGAGCGGCGCATGGGGACCTGCTGAATTAAGACTCGCCTGGACACCAGCCGCCGCCGGAGAAATTCTGGCTCCATTACGCTTCGATGTGCGCTTAAGGCGCGACAAGCAAATCGGTCTCGAAGAAGTTTTTTCACGCTTAGCAATTCAAACCAACGATGACTTTCGCTGGGGAGTAAGTCTAAGCAAAGTAGATGGCTTATTTTCCTTTGCCGAAGCTTGGAGTTCTTGGCGCATGACCGACAACATCGGCTTTGAAATGGGTATGCCATGGCGCTTTGACGAACTCTCGGCGCGCCGTTCGCGCTTTCAATTAAATTGGTACGCACATGATTTTGTCCTGGAGCTTGGTTTAAGGCAGGACACCTCGGTCGGCGACACCGGATTCTTTTTCAACATTTTGCCGCGATTCCTAATTGAATCACCCACACGTTAAACTATCGATATGAACGTAATTGCACTGGTGCCAGGTTGGGGCGAGCTGTTAATCGCCGCGGCGGTCGGTCTATTGCTGTTCGGCGGTCGGCTACCACAAGTTGCCAAAGATATGGGTCGCACATTTTTCCGTTTCCGTAATTCCTTGAGCGACCTGCGGCGCGAAAGTGGAATTGAAGATGCCATTCGAGATATTAAAGAAGAAGCCTCTCATGTTGTCGACAAAGAAATGAAAAACATTATCGACAACGATGATGTCGCCGAACCAAAGTCCGGCGGCGGGATTTCACCTAATTCAGAGTCGGTCGATCATTCCGGCGATTGAACACGGCTTCGTCCGTGAGTCAAGTTGCGGAAGTATCAAATCCTCTAAAGCAAGTCGGCAGGCGCCACGCGAACCTGGCATTATGAAAACCATGGTTTTATTTACAATCCCTGCAGTCGCCCGTGATTCCAAAGTTGCGGTACCTATTTCGTCAAAAGACAACATACGAAATAGTTCGCCAAAGCCCGGCATATGTTTATCAAACAATGGTTCAACTGCCTCGGGAGTAACGTCGCGCGCGAAAACACCAGTTCCGCCAGTTACTAGAACAGCATTAACTTGGCTGTCGCCACACCATTCAGCAACTTTTTCACGAACTAACTCAACTTCATCTTTAACGACTTCACGTTGATGAACTTGATGGCCCGACTGTTGGCAACGTTCTTCAAGCCAAGCGCCACTGGTATCGCTGCGCAAGTCGCGAGTATCTGAGACCACCAATATTTTTATCCCTAAAGATAAAAACTCGCGATCTTGGTGGCGCTCGTGAGCGTGATTACACTTTTTTGTTGGTTCTGATTTCATGTTAATTGCTAAGCGCGGCTTGAACGTTTTTGAAGTGCATTTTACACAATGTCGGCCACGCTTCTGGGCTATGAATCGCGCGCACGTTCTTCAGCGCACGTTTCACTGGAGAGCCGCTTCCAAGCGGCAAATCAATCCCGCCCTTTTCGCTCGTCTCAGCGAGCGTGGCTAAAAAAGATTCGCGAGCAAGCACCGAAGCAGCGGCAACTGCCGCCCACCGTTCAGCCCGCGAAACTTCGACAATCGGCACGGCGCAAGACTTGAGAGCGTGGCTAACTGGCATATTGGCGCCAAAGCGGTCAACAACCAATTGTGTTGGCTGGGCCTGCTCCATTATTGAAGTTAAAACGTCTGTATGTAAAGTTACCAATAGTTTATTTACGTTGGCTGAGTGTTGCTGATGTAAAGAATTGTATTCACCTGCGTTTAATATCCGCTCGGCGTAAATAAAGTTTTGCCGAATCCATGGAGCAAGAACGCGAATCCGTTTATCGTTAATGCGTTTCGAGTCGCACACGCCAGCTTCGTTTAATTCGGCCAATTGTTGTGGCTTAACTAAAACCGCAGCAACCGATATGCCACCAAAACTATCTCCCTTACCCGCTTCGTCAGAACCGGCATAGTCTGCGTCGGGCTCTTGCCAGGCCGACGAGGCTTGTGCTCCATTTGCGGCCGACTTAGTTTTTTCCGCCGTCTTGCTCTCAGATTTTTTAACTGGGGACAAATCACCGATATAGCGTGTTACAAAACTATCTGCATTGCGCCCTTGAACAACCAACTTCCCGCTGTTGTAAAGGGTGGCAATCGTGCCTTCTCCACGTACTTGAAAAGCCGCATGGTCTACTCGGCGAAATTCCCAAGAGTTGTCTTGGTTGAGCGATTGACGCAAAGTCTTACCGCGTGCGACAGCAAGTTTGAAAACTAGGGTTTGGCTAGCGGCCATCGTTCATCTCCGCCAACATTTCTGCGGCACGCTGATGCCCAACAGTAAAACTTTCTTTCATTTGCTTTGTGGCCAAATCTATTTTGTCTTGATGATCCAAGATGTCGCGCGGAACTTCAAATGGTTTTCCGTAAACAATAGCTACCTTAGTGAACGGTTTTGGAAAAATCATTTTGTCCCATGACTTTGTGATGCGCCATTGTTTTTCTGCGGCAAAAGAAATCGTCACCATTGGACGCTTGGTTACCGCAGCCACAAAAAACAAACCTGGCGCAACGCTATGCGCTGGGCCTTGGGGGCCATCTGGGGTAATAACCAAACCATGTGCTTGAGAAGCGTCGCGCAACATTTTTCGGATTGCGCCAACGCCCCCACGCGTGCTCGAGCCACGCGCCGTTAAGTATCTGAAACGCCGAGCAACTTTTTCGATTAGTGATCCATCGTGGTGGTGCGAAATCATTACGCACATACCGAATTTGCGATGCAAAGAAACTCCCGCCGGAATGCTCTCGTGCCAAATCGCATAAGTAATGTCACGGCCACTTTCCAATGAGGTTTCAAGGCCTTCGCGGCGCACTTTCCAGGTCGAGGACAACGCGCGAAAAAACATTGGACCGAGTGTGGTCACTAACGCCATCTGCACCCTTCGGCGCACACGCTTTAACAATGGTTTTTTTTTCTCACTCATCCTCGTTTTCGTTGGCAAAATCATCTTGTTCCTGCCAACGTTTTTCAAGTAACTTCCTGCGGCGGCGCTTAGTCGCGCGCACAATTGGAAAGCTAAGAATAATAAAAACCGACAAACCTAAGAAAAGGCGGCCGTACATATCGCCACCCATTCCGGCGAAACCAGAAAGTTCGCGGCGCAATTCTTTCTCATGGCTAACAATGCTCAGGCCTGTTACTTCAATTAAGGCTGTGTCTAGGTCGCTACCGTGGCGAACTAAGGCCAAGACATCGCGCAAACTTGGTAAGCCGTAAATACGAATTAGGCGGTCCACAAAACCGTGGGCAAGGTGATACCCCAAGGACGCACCGAAGCTGTCACTTGGAAATCCTTTGCGATAGTCTGCTAATGGCGGAAGTTCTCCCGCGCTCAACAACCAACCCACCGAGGAATTTTGTTCGCGAAGATAAATGTCGCCAGCAAAAACCTGAGCACACCCCTCGTGAAACCAACTGGGAAGCTTGGACCAGCCAGCCGCGCCGAGATCGGTCATCGCCAAATGCATCAATTCATGGCGCATTGTGGCTCGCAGTTGGGTGCGCGAGCCGGCAACTTCCGTGGCAATCACCATCCGCCGCTGGCTAGGAATCGCCACCGCAGCAAACCATGACGAAATATCGCGGCCAAGCGCGGCGGCGAGGTCTTGACGAGTAGCCACCCACTCGATTGTGAATTCTTGATGGTTCGCGGGAAGGCCTGTCCATTGGCGCGCTTCAATTAATGCCGAACGGACTGTATCCATCTCTTGCGATGCCAAATCATGCAAGCCCTCACTCGCTACAAGCTCAAAGGCTTGTTCTTGGCTAAATGCAAACGGCGCTCCTGCTAAAAGCAAAAGCGCCGCACATATGCTATTGAGCAATAAATTACTGCTCAACCGTGATATCGTCGCCACCAAGTTGGTTGTCGACGCCATCAGCACCACACGAGTAAAGCAAGTAAGTTCCATCGGCTGTCGCGTTGTAGATTAACTCATTGCCCCAAGCATCGCTTAATGAACAATCAAAGGTTTTCAAGAAACCATTTGGCCAATCTTTTTGCGGCTGATTAAGTTGCTCCAAATCGCCTGGCAAAGCGCCGAGCTCCATTTGGTAAACCATGATTGCTCCTTGAATGCTGACAAGGTTGGCCTGGGTTTGACCTTCCAGCTTAGCGGTGTCTGCTTTAGCCTTCACGGTCTGCTCCAGTTGTTTGTCGTATTCAGCAATTTGCTGATCAACCGCACTATCAGAATCGCCGAGACTAAACATTACTTCTTCGTCGCCAGCAGGAACTGGCGTCAAGTGCGAGGGCGGGCTTTTCGCCCGTATGCCGAAAACCAATACGCCAATCCCAATGGTGCCAGCCAACAATATTGCTTCGCCGCCACTAAAACTACCAACACTTTCAAAGCTAGTGCCGCTGGCATTGTTAATCGCCCAAGCCTCTGATGGGCGCAGATGAGTAGTAAAAGAATCTGGTCCTGGGAACTTGTTTAAGTCAAATGGAATTTGTTCTGGTGGAACAGCGCCTGCCACCATTGGCAACATACTTTGCGCCATTGTTACTAGGCCGCCAATCATTGGACGCGGATCACTCCACGCCAGGGTTGTTGCGGTGTCCGGTAGACGACCAAGGAAATCTTTCACGTCTTGATTTTCTTTAATACTATCTTCAACAACCTTAACTCCGTCGCGCAAGGCTTTGCGAATTGGCGAACTACTTGTTGCACTCACCAACCAACCGTCATCAGTAATTGCCCAAGTCGGAACGAACTGTGCGGTCAACATAGAAAGTGATGCCAATTCTGGTGGCAAGTCTAAGTTGTTGATGCGCATCTCGTAATAGTCTGGACCCTTGCGAGTTATCCACTTGCCCTCTTCGTTGCGTTCGCGCAATGTAAGTTGTTTCACACGAAAACTAACTGGACTCTCTGGAGTACTGATTCCTTCAAGCTCGTTAATCAAAGCAGTCATGGTTGCGCGAACTTCATCGACGTTGCGCACTTCGATGAATGTTCCGCCGCCGCCGCCACCGCCGCCCATCAAGGACCCGGCATCAGCAACCGCCCAAGTAAATGAGCGAGGACCAAAACTTTCAACCATTGCCTTTAACTGTGTTTGCTTAGAACCATTCACCCAATCATAGAAAGGCAGTTGTTCAAGTTCAGCACGGCTTACTTCCGCGCCACCAGCCTCAATGTAAGCATCTACGCCGCTAGAACAGGCGGCAATCAAGTATTCGAGTACCGACCAAGATTTTTCAGCGTCGATTGAGCTTAAGGAAAAACTCGTTGCTTCATTAGGAATGTAATCCAACATTCCCAAGTCTGCGACACCTGTGTTGTGCGCCGAAGCAATCAAACCTTTGGAGGCTGAATTAATAGTCGCACTTCCATATAAAACAGAATCGCCATCCTTCCAACCAGTGCTCATGTTAAATATTCCAAGTGCCTCTAAGCCCAAACCAGAAACTACTGGATTAATAAATTGTGATGCCTCGGTTGGCAAGCCAGCCAACACTTCGTCCATTAGATCTACCGTCTCGCCAAGGTCTAGGTACAAGTAAACCTCTTCGCTATTGGCTTTGCGTGATGCAAGAAATTCTTGGTTATCGGAAAGCTTCGTTGTTGGAGCTTCGCCCATAATTGCCGATAGCATTATTTCACCACCATTTAGTTGTGCGAAAACTGTCCCTTCATCGTCTGTAAAGGTCCATGTTTTTCCAAAGTCTGTTTCAGTTAGTTGTGCGTTTTGATCATCGCCAACGGCCTTGTAAAGAAAGGTAAACAATTGGTCTGCCATTTGCTCTTGCTTATAGGCAATCACAATCGCCGCACTCAAGCGCACTGTTGGTTTACCATGTCCCATGAATGTTCCGCCGCCGCCACCGCCGCCCATCAAGGACCCGGCAATCATGGCGTGTTTAATATCTAACTCATTGATTGCATAACCACATTCAAAATTGTCCCATTGACTAAAGTCGAGTAAGTTTTCGGGCAGTCCTTGCGAGCGAAGCATTGCTGTAGCTTGCATTAACTCCATGTCCAACATTGGTAAAACTGGTGCAAGAAATTCTTGAACACCCGGATCGGACCAAATGCGGCCAGTTGATGACCCAGAAAGACCGCTGACAAAATCGCTCATGTCTGGAATTTGCACGTACATTTGGGTGCCGGCAGGCAGGTATTCCGTAATGCTAGAAGACTGTGCCGCTGCACCGAATGGCGCGATCACAAGGAGGGCCAAAATGGCTAATTGAGATGGGTGTTTTTTCATGGTTAACCTAGATGAGTTAAGGTGTGAAATACTACGCACGAAGTCGTGATTGTGGGCATGTAAATTTGACGATAAACTCTAGAGCCCGATGCCGCGTCCCCACCCGGATGAAGCTCAGCCTAAACGATGACCAAGCTAAACACCTCGCCACGCACTGCCCCCGGCAGCCACAACCCTGAATTCAAATCTACTACCCCTATGGGTGATTGGTACCGGGAAAATCGCAATTTCGTCTTAATGATGATTGTCGCGCTCTCCGTGGGACTTGGCTACAACTACTACGCACCACGAAATGCTGCCTCTAGCGGTCAGGCGACTTGGTCAGCATTTGCTGAAATACGCGCAACTCCCGGTGGCGCATACACTTCGGAGAACTTAGGTGAAACACTAACACGTGCGCGCAGCGAGGAAATAATCCACCCATGGGTTGTTTTAGCTGGCATTCAAGATTGTTTGAGCCGCGCCGACAACGACTCACTGCAAACGCTAACTGAAGAGGCAAGAGCCTTGCAGAAAAGTGGATCACTTGGTGAGCTGAACACTCCAAGCAACGGGAGCCAAGTTCCTGTTTTTGAACTAGCTATTGCCCGCGCTGAAGAGGCCCTAGCTGGCGGCACAGCACGCGTGTTTGACAATCCAACCCCCACCGGAAGAACTATTTCCATCACCTTAAGTGATGGCGCGGACGTGACTTACGAGATTTCTATTGGTCTTTTCGAGGACGTCGCACCAAATGCTTGCGAAGCTTTTATAGGAATGGTCAACGACAACAGCTTGATTGGACGAGTAATCGGTCGCTCGGGAGCCTTCGGCCTCACCTTTAAGCCAGAAGAACTCAACGACGAGCTAGATGGACTCGCAACCGAAACCGCATTTGGCTACTACCACAAAGTAGGCGCGCTAAGTTTTAATCAAAAGCCAGGAGCCGCCCACCTCGGCGACCTCGAATCCCTAGAGCTAACTATCAAGGACTCATTTCACCTAGATGGCCGCACCACAGTATTTGGCAAGCTATTAAGCGGAATCGACGAAGCCACAATGGCCAGCCTCCAATTCGGCGGCCCCGACTCAGCGGACGAATTACCGGCGTTGAAGATTACCCACGCCTCGGTGGCAAACTAAACCAAACCCCGCCCCAAGCAGTGGGCCACTGGTTTATCGAACCGACTTGACCCACCAGTTGGGGTCAGAGCCCTATTCTATTAATTCGCTGGTCTCATCCTCGGGGCCCAAAATCGAGCTGAAGCGATCCAGCTGATCCAAGTCCTGAAAATGAAACACGACGCGACCGCCACCGCCGCGACGCAAGCGAATCTCAGAACGCAAACCGCAGGCACGCGTAATCCGCTCTTGAAGGTCTCCGACCCAAGCGGCTTGGCGTGGTCGTGGCCTATGCTTTGGTTCCAAAGAGCCTTTGGCTGCTTTTGCACACAAAGCCTCCACCATTCTCACCGAAAGCCCCTCTTCCTTAATCCGTTTAAATACAGTAGTTTGTGCTGGATTTCCAGACACCCGAAGGAGTGCTCGGGCGTGTCCAGCACTAATTGTTTCACGTGAAACAGCGTCCTGTATTTCCTCTGGCAGGTCCAAGAGCCTGACCAGGTTAGAGATTGTTGAGCGATCATATCCGAGACCGCTGGCAACCGCTTCGTGGGAGAGGCCGAAACCGTCAACCAACTTATGGCAAGCCTTGGCGCGTTCAATTGGGTCAAGATCCTCGCGTTGCACATTTTCAATAAGAGCCAACTCTAGTCTTTCGGCCTCGCTGCGAACACCTTCGCGGACCACGACTGGAACACTTTTCAAGTTGGCTATTTGCGCAGCTCTCCAGCGGCGTTCTCCGGCCAGGACTTCAAATTTGTCGCCAACTAGTCGTGTCACCACGATTGGCTGCATGATTCCATGTCTCCGAATGCTCTCAGCTAAGCTCTCGAGGCCTTTCTCTTGGTGAAGTCGTGGTTGTTGGCTGTTGGCGCTAATGTTTCCAACAGGAACCCACATTTGTCCGCCGCTCGGGCTAGAACTTTCTTTTGCGTGGGTATTTGAGAGGAGCGAATCTAGCCCTTTGCCTAATTTCTTTGATGCCATTTTTTTGTAAGTTTCTTTCAACTGATTCGCTCAGGATAACGTATCCTGCAGTAGTTCCGGAAGAAAAGCATGTCCAATCCTCGCGAAATCGCAATTCTTGGTGATCTGCACGCCAACTTATCTGCCCTAGAGGCGGTCCTATCACTCGTTGACCTTCAAAACGTTAGTGAGGTCTTTTGTGCCGGAGATCTGGTTGGATATGGTGCAAGGCCAAACGAGGTGATTGAATTGGTGCGCGAGCGCAACATCACCTGTGTGGCCGGGAATCACGATTGGGCTCTACTGGAGAAAATTGACTCTTCTTATTTCAATCCTTATGCGCGCGCGGCCATCCAGTGGCACAAGCGAATACTCAACAAGGACAACACCGAATTCCTTGAAAGTCTTGCCTTGCGCCATGACGATCCTGATTTTTGTCTTTTTCATGGCGCGCTACCCAACCCTGGAGCCTTTAACTATCTTCAATCTCACCCAGCGGCCAGAGGCGCTCTTGGAGATTTTGAAGCAAACGTTGGCTTCTGCGGACACACCCATGTTCCAATGTCCTTCCTAGAGCAGGCTAACAGAAATAAATTAGAGTGGCACTTCAGAGAGGACTGGGTTCTCTCAAGTGCCCAAAGGGCCGTGATTAACGTCGGTTCTCCTGGACAACCTAGGGACGAAAACTCACAATCTCCTGTGCTGTTCTATAACCCCCAAAGTGGTCGTGTGAGGCTGTTGCGCACTCCGTACAACATTGCTGCTGAGCAAAAGTTGATCCGCAAAGCTGGGCTGCCGCCAATTCTTGGTGATCGCCTACTTCACGGAATTTGAGCTAGTCCCCAGATGGGATTAGATACTGGAGCTCGGGCGGCAATTTATCAAAACCCTCCTCACCCAAAGCGGCCGCGAACAACATTTCTAGTTCAGCCAACACTTTATTGTCCCCAGAAAAGTTAATACTCTGGTGACTGGAGTGGCTACCGGCCAAAACCAACATTTGCATAATGCTGGCCGCTGAGCACTTATGTCCCTCTATTTCAGCCTCCACCGGGACGCGGTGGTGGTTGACGATTCCGACTATTAAAGAGATGGGGCGGGCGTGCAAAATTAAGCCATCGGGGATCGCTAGGGTCACTGTTGTCGCTTCAGTGTGCTGCTCGATTTGCTCCTGAGCACTCTTTTTGGCCGACTCTAGTGCCAGGTAAGCACCTACTGCGCAGGTGTTTACAACGATTTTTGACAACTCAAGTTCGCTCATAATCAACTTGTCGGTATCATCAAAGTGGGTGCTCATATTGTGACGTCCGTAAAGATGCGACAAGGCGGTCGCGGCCTCGAACAGGTGCAAGGCAATACTTGCGGTGCCCCTCAACTGGCGTAATTCTGGATTATTCTGCTCGGTCTCACTTCCAGAAATTTGATTGTCATAAGCACTTTGAAAGTTGTGCACCCTAGCCTCGAAGCGGCGACATTGTTCTTCGCGACAGTATTTGCCCATGATTTCCCGTAGTTCATCGGGATCATTGCAAACGTATGGCTTATTTTCATCTAAACTTTTGGCTAAGTACAAAAATCGACCGGCTATTTTTGCGGCCTTCGCGCTGTGTTCGCTCTCTTTGCGCAAATCTGCCAGGTCGCGCATTAAACGATAACTTGGCCCACCCGCGCCAAGTGATTCGACCCGCAAAGCTGCATCCGGCCAAACCATTCCAAGCTCCTGCCAAAAACTACGCAAGGCCTTTAAACAGCGTATGATAGATTCTCCAAGCCCAAGTGCTGAATGGCGCACCTGAGGGTCGATCAGCTTATCCACCAACTTGCGGTCGCACACTTGGTACTGGGTGGAGCGAGCGTGCAAATGAACGAGACCTGACATCGCATTCGAGGTCCAACGCAAAATTGCCACCAATTCTCGGCAACGGAAAAATTTCCGGTTTTCCTTGGCGCCATAATCATCCAGATAGGTCTCAAGGTCGGTTGAGGCTTGAAATAGGTGGTAAAGCTGGCGCTGAGTCCATTGCTCGGGAGTCAGCTCCAAAAAACCATTTGCCAACAACAACAAATCGTGGGCTTGACTTGCCAGTAGTGGTCTAAATTCCTCCTCTGACACGATTTTTCGTGCGGGGCGACTTTCAGTCCAAGGTGTGGGGTGGTTCATTTGTTGTCTCTTTTTATTGTAACAGGCTTGTCAAGTCCCTGTTTTCGTCGGCCCTGCGCCGACAATCCCCTCTCTTTCGGAATATTCAGCAGATGCCTTTATGAAAAACAACTCAAGTCCACAGCAAAACATGCCGTTGAAGGGGAGCGGCAATTCGTCCGCAAACCCGCCCCGTCACAAAACCCCGGAGATTGACCCATCGCATCCGACCGCTGCTTGGAAGCTTACCTTCACGACATTGATGAAGTTCCCCTTTTAAACAAGGAAGAAGAAATCGAGCTTAGCCGCCGCGTCCAAAAGGACGATGAAGAGGCGCGCGAGCACATGATTCGCGCAAATTTGCGCTTAGTCGTGAGTATAGCTAAACGATTTAATGGCCGCGGCCTAACCCTTCCCGACTTAATTGCGGAAGGTAATCTTGGACTGTTTAAGGCTGTGGAAAAATTCGATCCGGAAGCTGGATTCCGTTTTTCAACTTACGCGACATGGTGGATTCAACAGACCATTCGCCGGGCACTTATCAACCAGGTTAAAACTGTTCGTATTCCGTCATACATGGTGGAAATCTTGACCAAATGGAGCCGCGCTTGTGACTCAATGGAAGCCGACCTGGACCGGCGGCCAACTCAAAAAGAAATCGCTAACCACTTAGGATTAACTGAAAACAATCTCAAGATTGTTAAACAAACCTTACAGCATTCTGCCTCGTCAGGCCCGGCCGATGAAATGATCGCCAACCTAGCTGATTCACATCATAAACTAGGGCGCTTAATGCCTGATGAAGCGGCAGTCCACAGTGACGCACTAAAAGCAACCAAGGAAATTCTCGACCTAATCGACGAACGTGAATCCCAGGTACTACGAATGCGTTATGGTTTAGGTGATGGCAGAGCCGCAACCTTGGAAACAATCTCCAAGGCAATGGGAATCTCCCGAGAAAGAGTTCGCCAAATAGAACGCGACGCCTTGCGTAAACTACACGCACACATCGTCAATGGAGTCCCGCCCGAACAAGTTTTCCCGAGCATTCGCAAACGCCGCGAACGTGGGGCCGCCGACTCTAACGACAAGCGACCCGCTTAAAGAAGACGGTATCTCCCTTTATGTGCACATTCCTTTTTGTGTGCACAAGTGCGGCTACTGCGATTTCAATTCTTGGGCATTGCCCAACCCAGACTACGCCGACTTTGTCGATACGATTCTTATTGAAGCAAAAGCGAACGCCGTAGGCCTAAAACCTCAAACGGTATTTTTTGGTGGTGGAACTCCATCGATTCTTCCGCCACCTGAACTTTCGCGGCTACTCGTCGGCCTTGACGAAATTTGTCAATTCCGAGAAAGCGCTTGCGAGGTTTCAATGGAGGCTAATCCGGAATCGTTTTCACCGGAACTAGCGGCGGCCGCGTTTGATGGAGGGGTAAATCGAATTTCTATCGGGATTCAATCGCTACGCAAAGATGTGCTCGAATGTTATGAACGAGCACACTCCGCTGAACAGGCCTTGGGCGCAATTGAACTCGCCAAAGCCGCCGGCTTTACGCGCATTAACGCCGACCTTATTTACGCTTTCCCGTCACAGCAAATCGACGAGTGGTTTGAAGATTTACAAACCGTAATGGACGCTGGCGTAAATCACCTTTCGTGTTACGAACTTACACTTGAAGAGGGGACTCCCTTAACAAAGAAACACGAAAAGGGCGAATTCCCTTGCGCTGACTTAGATTTTTGCGCCGAGCTTTTTATTAAAACTCAAGAATTTTGCAAGGACCGTGGCTTTACTCGCTACGAGGTTTCTAACTTTTCGAAACCCAATCAAGAATGCCTACACAACTTAGTTTATTGGCGATCACTTTCCTGGGTCGGGCTTGGCCCCGGCGCAACCACCTGGAAGGACAATGTTCGCGACCATGGTCCAAGCGAGCCAATGGTGTGGAATGCTGCGGTAAAGAAAGGGGAGTGCAGCGAACGCTGTGATGCTTCGCGGCCGGAAAACATTATCTTTGACTGCTTCATGATGGGCTTGCGGCTTGAGTATGAAGGGGTCGACATGGATCGCGTGCAACGCATTAGCGGATTAGATCCGCGTGAATATTATTATGACCAATTGCGTCTGCTAAAAGCTGATGGACTAATCGAGTTTGTCGGCAATCGCGTACGCGCAACCCCTATGGGATTTCGCCTACTTGACACGGTGCTTAAACCACTCCTTCCATCCTTTAAGTTGTAGACAAAACAAACCAATCAAATGAAAGCCGGCGCCGGATCCTTTTCTCGTTTATTAATTCGTGGCATTGCCACGGTAATGCCAATTGGATTAACAGCCGCACTTCTTTGGTGGTTGTGGAACTTTTTATCAAATACAATCTTTCAACGGGTTGACTCCGCAGTTATATGGTTGTTAGCTCAAGCTGATTTGCAAGACGCACTGCCCGCGACTCTTCGCTTTTGGGTTTCCGTGGGCATGGTTGCAATGTTATTGCTGCTATGCGGCTGGTGGTTCTCTGGTTTCCTTGGCCGCAGAGTGGTTGCGCTTTTTGAACGGTTGCTTGAGCGCGTGCCATTAATTGGCGCGGTTTATCCTTACGTTAAACAAATAACCGAATTCTTTTTTGGCGAAGAAAAAAAGGTTGAGTTTGAGCGGGTCGTAGCAGTTCCATACCCACGCGACGGCGTTTACTCTTTAGGATTCCTAACCGGCAATTGCATTAAATCCTTAAATGAAGCTCGTGGGCATGAGTTAATTTCGGTTTTCATTCCTTCCTCACCAATGCCGGTCACCGGCTACACTATGTTTGTTCCAGCAACCGACATCATTTTGATGAACCTCTCAGTTGACGAAGCCTTGCGCACAATTGTTTCTGGCGGAGTTTTGGTTCCGCCGCATGAACAAGTGCTGCCAAGCAACTTGTCACACAAACTTGTCGAAAGAGACACCATTCAGGATTCAAAATAGATGAATTTCGCCGATCGTTTATGGAAGGCCGTAGATCAAAAATCAACTCCCGCAATGGTGGGACTTGATCCGCGACCAGACCACTTCCCCGAGCAATTCAAAACTTGTTCTGATGCAAGCGCCCACGACCTAGCTTGCGCAACCATTGCCTATCATCGTGAATTGCTGCCGCTACTTGCGCCACATATTGCAATCATAAAACCACAGTCGGCATTCTTTGAACAATGGGGAGCCGAAGGACTTAAAGCACTCCATGACGCGTGCGAAGTTGCCCGCGACCTTGGCTTATTAGTTTTAATGGATGCAAAACGCGGCGACATTGGTTCAACCTCCGAAGCTTATGCCGAGACCTTTTTTTCTGGCAAAGGGTTGCCGGCCGCCGATGCATTAACAATTAACCCCTACCTTGGTGAAGATGCCAATCAACCCTTTGTTGATGCGGCAAAAAAATATCAAGCGGGATTGTTTGTCTTGGTAAAGACCTCCAACCCAGGCGCAGGCTTCTTTCAAGACCACGGCACTCCACCGTTAAGCGAAAAAGTTGCCAACATGGTTCATTGCGTTGGAGAAACTTGGTTAGGTGAAAGCGGCTGGTCTTCAATGGGAGCTGTGGTTGGGGCAACACGTCCAGAAGAGTTGGCGCGCTTTAGGGAGTTAATGCCACGCACACCCTTGTTGCTGCCTGGTTTTGGTTTTCAGGGTGGCACCGCTGACGGATTACACGTGGCCTTCGATGAGCGCAGCCATGGTGCGGTAATAAATTCTAGCCGCGGAATTCTATGGGCTCATGAACGCAAAGATTTTGCGCACTTGGATTCGTGGCAAGAGTGCGTGACCGCTGGCGTTACTGAAATGGTAGAGCAACTTTCAAAAGTTAGTTCCTCTGTCTAAACGCAAATGCCGGCTCCAATCATGCTGCAACTTCCGCCGGCTATTGCAGGTGGTCGCTTGCTTTATTTCAATCAAGTCGTAACCGCCCTGGCAAAAGCACCCGCTAATTTCAAAATTCAAATAAACCAAAACCTGCATCGCGCAGTCGATCGCCAAATACAATTATTAAATTCGCACGGCAACCATGTTTCAATTGCGCTGCCTAAAGAAGCTGAAAGGCCTGATTGGAGGATTTCACCAGAGGAGCACAACTGCTTGGTTGAAGAAATCTTGGCCAATCTAGTTTCTGGCCCCAATGTCGAGGACATTATTGAAAGCATCTTGCCTCAGGTCGGTGAAACCCTGGCCGAGGCCAGTCGAGCATTTTGGCAAAAGTACCACTCTGGCGGAGCCTTTATTAAAAGTGAAGTGGACGGAGAAACGCCAAGCAAATCACCAGTGGTTGGGCCAGAAATTACTTGGATTGGGCCTCGACAACTACTGTTTCTTCAGGATTATCAAATTACTCAAGAACAGGCCCTCGGCGAGGCGGCCGCACTTCGCAAGCTAATTGGTCGGGATAAGCGCAATGAAATCGTCGACGAAATCGAGGAAACACTGCGCCAAATTGAAAACATGGGAACTGATATGGGAAGTAAGCTTAAACAGAAAAATGCGCGCTTGTTTAGCACTTGGAATCGCTTTTCGCGCGAGCTGGGGCGTGCCAGCCAAAAAGCTCGACGCGCCAGTCTCAATTTTTCAAATATGAAGTCTGAGATTTCTGCGGCAAAAATTAACGCTTTGGCAGAGTCGTTAAGGCCCCAAGCTAAGGCGCAACAACACGGGCTCTCGCTTTTGGCTGGAATTGTCAATCTGCGACTACAACCGAAACACCTTGATTTTTACGCCGAACAAGTAAAGCTTTTGGGCGAACAAGGCTCTGGGCTTGTTTCAACCAGCAAAACCGCTAGATTGCAGTAGGAACTCGTTAGCGGCATCGCTATCCTGCCTTAGTGCAAATAATCTCAATCATTAACCAAAAGGGCGGGGTTGGAAAAACCACCGCGTGCGCCAACATTGGGGCCGCGATCGCGAGCGCTGGGCATCAGGTTTTACTATTCGACTTAGACCCGCAGGCTCACCTATCGATTAGCTTGGATCGCTTGCCGCAACCGGGCGAACCATCGGTTTACTCACTCCTTTCTGGCCATCATGCGCTGGACGAAGTTGCCCAGCCGACCACCCAAGCAAACCTATGGATTGCCCCAACCAATCTCGACCTAACTGGCGCCGACACCGAGTTTGCTGCAGAAATTGGCCGCGAAACACTTCTTCAGTCCGCAATTGATAATTTTGCCAAAAAGCACCAAGCACCCGACGTGATTATTTTCGATTGCCCGCCATCGCTTGGATTGCTTTCACTAAATGCGTTGGTGGCCTCAGACCATGTAGTGATTCCGCTCCAAGCTGAGTTTTTCGCACTCCAAGGAATGGCTCAACTTCTTGACGTTATCGAGCGCGTTAAGCGCCGCCTAAATCCAAACTTAAACCTGCTAGGAATTTTAGTTTCAATGTTTCAAAAGCAGCGCAACCTTTCGCGCGAAGTTTTAGAAGAACTCAATAAGCATTTTCCGGACCTTGTCTTTGACACCAAAATTCGCGTAAATGTAAGGCTCGCCGAAGCGCCAAGTCACGGACAAACTATTTATCAATATGCGCCTGAATCGGTGGGTGCTCAAGACTATGCAAGTGTGGCCAAAGAGTTTGCCACACGGCTTAATTTAAACCAAGCGCCGGCAAGTGGCTCCTTGGAGACCGACAAGGCGGCGAAGGTTGAAGCTTCGACTGACTTAAAACCAGAGCATGAATTCGAAATCGGCTGAACACTACCTTGACCACAACGCCAGCACTCTAGTTCGTCCGGAGTCGCTGGAAGCTTTTGTTGAATACAGCAAAACGCTGGGGGCGAACCCGTCGGCTTTGCATCGACCCGGCCGGCGCGCGCAGGGCGTTTTAGAAAGTGCCCGCGACAAAATGGCAGAGCTACTTGGGTGTCGCGCCAAACAAGTGGTATTCACCGCTTCAGCGACCGAGGCCAACAACTTAGCGATTCTTGGTGCTGTGAAAGGTTTGGGCCGCTTAAATGGTGAAAAGCCGCAACTAATCACTTCGCTTAGCGAACACCCTGCTGTTACTGGCCCGATGCGCGCGCTGCAACGACAGGGCTATGACTTGAGGCTGTTGGGTCTTGACCGCCACGGCCGCGCAAGTGCCGCTGAAGCCCACGAATTGCTGGAAAGACGCCCAAGCGTAATCGCTATCCAGTGGGCCAACAATGAAACTGGCGCGATTCAGAAAATTGAAAGTATTGCCGCGATGCAAGGACATAGCAGTCACTTTCACTGTGATGCGGTGCAAGGATTTGGAAAGTTAGAACTTAACTCAACGCTTCAAAACTGCTCGAGCTATTCACTCTCCGGACATAAGCTTGGCGCGCCGATTGGAGTTGGTGCATTAATTTTGGGCGACGACGCAATTTTAGATGCCTGCTTCTTTGGCGGCGGCCACCAAAACGGAATTCGACCCGGAACAGAATCGCCGGCTTTAGCCGCGGCACTTACCGTCGCTCTTGAGCTCGCACTCAGCGAACAAAAAACTTGTGCCAAGGAAATGCAAAAGGCGCGCAAACTTTTTCTAGACGAAATAAAATTAGCTATACCAGATGTTGTGTGCAATCACCCAAAAACGGATTGTTTACCCAACACCTTGAGTTTAAGTTTTCCAGGAATTGATGGCCGCTTACTTCTTCCAGCACTAGATGCAGAAGGAATTGCCGCATCATCTGGATCAGCGTGCTCAAGCGGCGCGCCTCAAGCGTCGGCAATTTTGCGTGCTTGTGGAATAAGTTCTGATCTTGCGCGCGCAACTTTGCGTTTTAGTTTCGGCCGCGACAGTTCTTTACAACTTGCAAAAGTTCAAGCACAACTTTGCGCGCAAATTATTTCGCGCGTTTACAAACTCGCAAATACATAACAACGAGTTTCCAAGTGTTTAGGAACGCTGTTGTTTTTTTAGAATAATAAACAGGTGTAGCAACGGTATCCTGTAAGGGTCAGCAACAAATTCTTAACTTATTGTTGCATAACAACTTACAAACAAACGCCCATGACTTCATCCCACCCCGACATTAACCACAAAGTGTGGGCTAATGCGCTTGTGGCTTTGGGTCAACAGTTGGGTCAAACCGAAGTCGAGCGCTGGTTTGCAGATACGCAGTTTCGAGGAATTCGAAATCGCACTGCAACCTTGGTTGTTCCTTCGCGCTTGCACAGTCAGTGGATTCGCGAGAATCACCTTAAAGAACTATGCAAAGTTCTTTCGGTTAACGATTGCAAATTCATAATTGAGGAACCAGATGAATTAACACTGGAACCTGAAGACGCTTCAACTATTGAATCTTCCGCCAAAGCTCCGCAAGAGGCCCCCGCGAAAACTTTCAAGCGGCCGAGCGAGCCAATTGAAATGCCCGAGCGTTTAGTTTTAAATAAAAACTATGTGTTTGATAATTTTATTGTTGGCGGTGCCAACTTACTCGCACACGCTTCGGCGCTCGGAGTAGCCGAAGGAAAAGCCACCGGTTTTAATCCATTATTTTTACACGGATCGGTTGGGCTTGGAAAAACCCACTTGCTGCAAGCAATTGCTCACCATCGTCTAGAAAAAGACCCCGGCTTACGGATTGTGTTTTTGTCTTGCGAGCAATTTGTTAATCACTTTATTCAAGCCCTACAACAAGGCAACATTAACACATTTAGAAAGCGTTACCGAAATGCTGATATGTTGATTGTCGATGACATTCAATTGTTATCTAACAAAAAACGCACCCAGGAAGAGTTCTTTCACACTTTCAACGAATTACATAATGCGCACAAACAAATTGTTTTAGCAAGTGATTCGCCTCCGCAAGAAATAAGTGACCTACAAGACCGCTTATTAAGCCGCTTTAAGTGGGGCATGGTTGCCGAAATTTCTCCGCCGGAATTTGAAACGAGGATGGCCATTCTGCAAGCTAAGGCTGATCACATTGGCATTGAATTGCCGCGCGATGTTGCTCACTTTATTGCTGAAAACATCGACAACAACGTGCGTGAACTAGAAGGTTCGCTTACTCGGGTTCAAGCGATGGCTTCGTTGTGTGGTCGCCGAATTGATTTAGCGCTCGCTAAAGAAGCTTTGGCTTCTGAAATTCGCCCAACTGGCCGCCCTATTCGTATCGACGACATTATGGAAATAATTTGTCGCCAACACGGAACTAAGATTAGTGATTTGCAATCGAAAAAACGATCGCGGTCGATTGTACTGCCACGGCAAATTGCAATGTTCTTAGCGCGACAACTAATGCCAAACTCTTCGCTAGGGGAGATAGGTGGCTTCTTTGGCGGCCGCGACCACTCAACGGTTGTGCATGCCCTGGAAAAGATCCAAGACCGCAGGCGCGTCGACAGCGACTTCACCATTCAACTCAACGAACTTGAGCGCCAGGTTAGACAGTTGTCCGAGGGAAAATAGATGAATTTGTGTCAGAACAAGTCGCTTAAATGTCCTTGTACTGACACGACTAGAGCTGGGATAAACCGTGGAAAACCGGCTATACAGCCGTGCATAACTATGCCACTTTTCCACACTTTCCACAACCCTCGGCCGATTTATCAAAACCACTGTTGGCAACTCCAAAGTTCTCTGCGAACAATTCCTAGCTCTACACAGTTTTCCACTAGGAGTTTGCATTTGGTAGCCGCTGTAACAACTTATTTAAAAAGAGGTTATGCCAGAATTTTTGACTTTATCCACGAGCAAGACCGGCCTATACTATTAAGGCTGTTAATTGCTAAAGAAACTTAATTAGAAAGCCCATCCCTCATGAAATTCCTCATTGACCGCCTTGCCTTCCGTGATGCCCTAGCTCGCGTTGAAATGGCCATTGACCGTAAGCCAACTCGCCCAGTTCTTGGCGGTGTTTTAGTTGAAGCTGATAACAACAGCCTGATCGTGCTTGCTTCTGATTTAGATATCTCGGTGCGTTATCGCATTGGCCAAGTACAGGTCGATGAGCCTGGCTGGGCTCTAGTTCCTGGCCGCGAATTGGTCGATGTGTTCAAGGACATTGAAGCTGACACCGTGACCGTTGAGCTTGGTGCGAACAATCAATTTGAAATTACTGGCGGCGAAGATAATTGCTCATTGGTAACCATGGAAAGCAGCACCACTGCAAGTGGCAGCCCAGAAGGCTTTCCAACGATTCCAACGTTAAGTTCCGAGCCACACATTTGTCTTAGCAAAGACGTATTCATGCAAATGGTCAGTTCAACGCGTTTTGCAACCTCACGGGTTCACGACACCCGCTTTGCAACTGAGGGCGTATTGTTCGAGGCTGAAGACAACAGCATCACGATGGTCGGCACTGACGGTCGTCGCTTGGCTTGTATTCGTCGCCAAGCTGAAACTGGTAGCGGCAATCAACGTTCGGTAATGCTGCCAAAAATGCTAGACCAAGTGGCGCGTTTTGGCCAGGACGAGCAGTCTGACAACATCGACATTTTCTTCATGGATAACCGTATCGGTTTCCGAATTGGAAATCTTGAATCTTTCGGTCGTGTTCTTGAAGGCGAATTCCCCAGTTACTCTAATGTAATTCCTCAAGCAGGTAAGCACCAGGTGCGGGCACATCGCGAATCAATGTCGCGCAAACTTAAACTTGCTTCGCACTTATCTGGCGACGGCGCTTCGGTAGTACGCCTTGAAGTTTCTCCGGACTCAATGAAAATTTCTGCTGAGTCCGAAGGTCGTGGACGCTCTGATTCGACCATCGAAGTTGATTACACCGGTGGTGGTTTAGCTGCATCGTTTAATCCATCATTCTTGCTCGAGGGCCTCAAGGCCGCTCACTCTGATCAGATTGAGTTACAGATGGACGAAGGAACTAAACCGGCCAAGATGATTTTAGGCGAAGACTATGAGTACGTAGTGATGCCTCTGTCTAATCACTCGTAGATGGCTGCCCGCAGACAAGGCAAGCCAGTTTTGGCTAGTGAGTTCATTAGTCGTTTATTGCACCAGCGTGGATGGACACGCACTTCCGAACACAGTGCAGTTTTTGCAACGTGGGAACGTATCGTTCCTAAAAGCATTGCTGAGCGATCCCGTCCAGTTTCATTTCGTTCTGGACGTTTAATTGTGGTGATTTCATCTGCACCACTCCTTGAAGAGCTACGCTGTTTTCGTGCCAGCGAGTTTTTGAATTTGCTCAATAAAGAGCTTAATGCGCAACCTGAATCGCGCAATGTTGTGGTACGAAAATTAGAATTCAAACGCGCTTAGCGCGAATAACAATCGATGGCTGACAAAAAAGAACAAAATTACGATTCCGAATCCATTCAGTTTCTGAAGGACTTAGAAGGCGTTCGCGTACGTCCTGCGATGTACATTGGTGATACTGACTTCTCAGGCTTTCACCATTTGCTTTGGGAAATCGTTGACAACTCTGTCGATGAAGCGTTAGCCGGGCATTGCGATACCGTGGTGGTTTCGCTGAACGAAGATGGCTCAGCGTCTGTTACCGACAATGGTCGCGGCATTCCAATTGGTATGCACAAAGAAGAAGGCGTGACCGCAGTTGAATTGGTTATGACCAAGCTTCACGCCGGCGGTAAATTCGACAACGACGCTTATGCAGTATCGGGCGGTTTGCACGGTGTTGGCATTTCAGTAGTGAACGCACTTTCGGAATGGACTAATGTCGACGTTTATAAAAACTCAAAAGTAAACAACATTACGTTTTCTCGCGGATTAAAGAAAACTGAATTAATAATAACTGGCGATACAGAACTATCAGGAACAAAAGTAAGTTTTCGCCCTGACCGAGAAATTTTTTCGCACGATACATTTGATTACGACGTAGTGCGGAATCGTTTGCGCGAGATGGCCTACTTAATGGGCTCTTCAGGATTGAAAATTATTCTCGAAGATCAACGCACCGGCAAAGGCGAGACCTTTCATTATCCAGAAGGGCTGGTTGCCTACATTCGAGATTTAACTGAAAACAAGGAAGCGATTACTGATGTCGTTCGTTTTGAAAAGAAGGTTGAATATGAAGGTAAAAACTACGGTGTTGAAATTGCCATGCGTTACACCAACGATTGGCATGAAGGAGTATTTAGTTTTGCCAACAACATTCGTACTGCTGATGGCGGAACTCACCTGTCGGGATTTCGTGGCGCACTAACCCGCACTTTAAATTCCTGGCTTAAGCGAGCCGACATGCTAAAGAAAAACGCCGAAGCTCCAAGTGGTGATGATTATCGGGCAGGGCTTTACGCAGTTGTTTCAATTAAGATTCCAGATCCTCAATTTGAAGGCCAGACGAAAGGTAAATTGGGATCACGCGAAGCAACTCCAGTAGTTGAAACTATGTTCAACCAATGTTTTGGTGAATTTTTAGATGAGCACCCGGAAAGCGGAAAGGCAATTGTCCGCAAAGCTTTGTTGGCGCGAGATGCGCGCGAGGCCGCGCGCAAGCAACGCGACTTAGTGCGCCGTAAAGGTGTTTTGTCTTCTGGTTCATTGCCGGGTAAATTGGCAGATTGTCAATCGCGCGATAACACCAAAACCGAACTATACATTGTCGAAGGTGACTCGGCGGGCGGATCTGCAAAGACTGGTCGCGACCGAGTATTCCAAGCAATTTTGCCACTCCGCGGTAAATTGATTAACGTTGAAAAAAATAGCGCGAACAAAGTTTTAGCAAACCGTGAATTACAAACACTAATTCAAGCGATTGGCGCTGGAGTTGGCGAAGAATTTAATTTAGAAAAAGTTCGTTATGGAAAAATCATCATCATGACTGACGCGGATGTTGATGGCTCACACATTCGTACTTTGATTTTGACATTCTTGTATCGCCAAATGTTGCCCTTAGTTGCCGCTGGTCGAGTTTACGTAGCGCAACCACCGCTTTATATGCTTAAGAAAAAAGGCACTAAAAGTGGCAGGTATATTCAGGACGATCCAGAATTACGTTCTGCTCTTTTGGAGTTTGGTTTAAAGGAGGTGCAAGTCACTGTCGATGACGCAGAATTTGCCACCACTCAAATGAGTGACGCATTGCCGCACCTACTTAAGCTTGAAAAGTATATGAGTGGATTTCGTGGCGAACGCCGCGGGGTCGATGCACTTTCCTTTTTAAATGCGGGCAACTCAGACAAAGGCTTGCCAAGCCATTTAATAAAGGTCATGGACGATGAAAACCCAAATAAATTTTTCTGGAACGAAGAAAGTCGCGACCAGTGGTTGGCGCAAAACTCTGACATGAAAATTTGGAGTGGCCCGAAGTCAGAAGTTGCTCGCGACGAAGCCGATGCTTTATCTTTTAATTACACCGACCGCGATGACATCCAAGGGGCACTACAAGAAGTAAACGATCATGGACTGTCTTCACAACAAAATATTGCGGTAATTGCCGGCAAAGAAAACTCTAAGGCGAATCATCCGCTAAGCATTCTGCGCCTAGCTCGTGAGGCCGGCCAAAAGAATTCCGAAGTGCAGCGCTACAAGGGTCTTGGTGAAATGAATCCAGACCAACTTTGGGAATCGACCATGGACCCAACGATTCGTTCTATGACACGCATTCTTTTAGAAGACGAGTTTGAGGCCGATCGCATCTTCTCGATGTTAATGGGAGATGAAACCGAACCACGTCGACGCTACATCGAGGCTAATGCGCTCGAAGTAAACAACATCGACATTTAAGAAAGCGCGAGAAAGGTAAGCCAGGCGGCGAGCCAGGCAAAGCCAGTTTGATAAACCAATGAAAAAATTGCATAGCGCCAACCATTGGTTTCGCGTGCAATGATTACTACGGTAGAAATACACTGCAAGGCGTAGACGAAGAAGACCAGTAAGGCGATACCTGATGGCATGCTTATTGGTAGTTGCAGTTCACTTTCATCTTCAGCGTAAACCTGGGCTATGGTCGAGACCATTACTTCGCGCGCGGCAAAGGAGCCGATTAGTCCAATCCCAATACGCCAATCCCAGTCCATTGGGGCAATTGCCGGCTCAATTACTCGACCCAAGTCGGCAGCATAACTTTGCTCCACTTGGTGTTGTTGAGCTTGAACTTCGTTCATGCCTTCAGTGTTGGCTTTAGGGTAGTTAAGTAAAAACCAAAGCAGAATGGACACACCCAAAATTATCGTGCCGGCGCGCCGCATAAACATTTTGATGCGCCGCCAAACTTGTTTTGCGACTGAGCTTGGAGAAGGAAACCGATAAGGCGGAAGCTCCAAGTAGAACGGCAGGGTTGCGCCCTTAAGTAAGCCACGTTTGAAAATTGCCGCAAAAGCCAACGCGGAAAGAGCGCCCAACAAGTAAAGACCCATCAAGGTAAGCCCTTGCAAACTTAGTGGTCCAAAGACTGGTGTCGCCGGTATGAAGGCCGAAATCAATAAGGCGTAAACGGGCAGGCGCGCTGAGCACGTCATTAGCGGCGCCACCAAAATTGTGGCTAAGCGATCGCGTGGTGAGGGGATAGTTCGAGTTGCCATAATTCCCGGAACAGCACAAGCATAAGAAGAAAGTAGTGAAATAAAGCAACGACCCTCAAGCCCAACCCAACCCATGATGCGATCCATCACGAAAGCGGCGCGCGCCATATAACCACAGGCCTCAAAGAAAAAGACCAGTGCGAAGAGTAAAGCAATTTGTGGCACAAAAACCACGACAGCGCCAACGCCGCGAATTATGCCATCGCTAATTAGTGCGCCAACCCAAGTGTCGGGCAAAATAAGTGCTGCCCAATCAGCCCCAGCATTTACTAATCCATCGAGCGCGACCATGGCAGGTGCTGCCCAAGAAAAAATCGCTTGGAAGAAGGCAGTAATAAATGCGAAGAAAACCAATCCTCCCCATAAAGGGTGAAGAAGAACGGCGTCGAGTTTTTTAGTGAGTTGTGATGAACTTGCAGCTTTGCGCGTTACTCGTTTTAGCAATTCATCGGCCCAAGCAAAGCGTGCTTCGGCAGTGTTTTCAGGGAGTGCTTTGGCTGAAGACCATGATTGTGGCCGGCCAAGTTCAGAGCGCAGGTCATCAATTCCAATGCCGCGATTCCCAACAACTCCGAGCACCGGTATTCCAAGTTCGGCGCGCAGGGAAAATAAATCGATTTCGCCGCCCCGGGCTTTCAGCTCATCGACCATGGTTAGCACCAAAAAGCACGGTTTGCCGACCAGTAGGGCTTCGGCAATAAATGGCAGTGAGCGCGGAAGGCTGGTGGCATCAGCAACAATGACCACGCCGTCGAGCGCATCTTCGCCAGGCATTTCGTCGCGCAAAACTCGAACTGCAACCGCCTCGTCTTCGGAAATTGCGTGCAAGCTGTAAGTGCCGGGAAGGTCGATTAGGGCAATTTCACCATCGGGGGTGGCGGCGCGGCCAACTCGTCGATCAACCGTGACCCCGGGGTAATTACCGGTTTTGGCTTTTAGCCCAGTTAAGGCATTAAAAAGCGTGGTCTTTCCTGAGTTTGGACTGCCGAGTAAGGCAACCTGCTTTTTGGCTATTGTTCGTTGTGCGTTCATAAGCACAGCTCTACTAATTTGGCCTCGCTTGGCCGCAGACAAAGCTGGTATCCGCGAAATTCAAAAACCATCGGGCCGCCAAATGGTGCCTGGCGGAGGAATAAGACCTGCGTTTCAGCGGTTAGTCCCAACTCACGCAAGCGCGAACAGGTGGGGGAATCGCCTACCACTTGCTTAATGGTGGCTGTTTCCCCGACTTTTAGTTGGGCTAAGGTTGACGGCATGTTTTTTGCGACGCAATGTCAGAAGAGAATATTCTAACGTAGTTATAGAATGCTAGCAATGATGACTGCACAATCCTCCAAAGCCGCCGCCGGCCAAGCTGCTACCGCCCTTGTTAAAGATGGAATGGTGTTAGGCCTGGGAACGGGCTCTACCGTGGCTTTTTTCTTGAGTGCTTTAGCGCGGCGAATTTCCGAGGAGGGCTTATCAGTTGTTGGGGTGCCAACCAGCGAGTCCACCGCCACCGAAGCGCGGGAGCTGGGAATACCGCTAACCACCCTAGACGAAAACCCCGCACTTGATTTAGTGATCGATGGTGCCGATGAAGTCGATCCGCAATTCCGCCTAATTAAGGGCGGCGGCGGAGCTTTGCTGCGCGAAAAAATCGTTGCTGCCGCGAGCAAGCAGGTGGTGATCATTGTCGGTTCTTCTAAAACGGTAAACCGTTTAGGCGCCACGTTTTTATTGCCTGTCGAAGTATTACCGTTTGGTGCAAAGGCCACCGAGGCTAAATTGACAACACTAAACTGCAAGCCGTTTTTGCGCACTTTAGATTCCGGCGGCGAGCCGGTTTATACCGACAACGGCAATTTAATTTTTGATTGCAAGTTTGAAAATGGCATTGACGATCCAGAGCGATTACATCAGCAAATGTCACAAATTCCCGGGGTCGCCGAACTTGGTCTATTTATAAACTTGTGCGACATTCTTATTGAAGGGCAAGAAGACGGCAGCGCCAAAGTAAGCGAGCGCGATTAAACTGCGCAGTCATGGAAGAGCTCTACACCCTTTCTGCAGAAGCGCTGGAACAGCGTTTACTCGATCAAGTTGGCAACGCTACCTGGCCACCGATACACAAGGCCGCGGAGTTCGCGCGCGAAAAGCACACCGGCCAAAAACGCAAAGACGGTAGCGACTATATTCATCACCCACTGCGGGTATGTTTGATTTTGTTGGAGCTCGGCAAATTAACGAGTGCCGATTTATTGTGCGCGGCCTTGTTGCACGATGTGGTCGAGGACACCGACACTGAGGTCGATGATTTGGTCGGCGATTTTGGTTCAAAGGTTTCGGACTTAGTGCGCTCGTTAACACTTGCCGATTTGCGTGAAGGCCAAACTAAGTCCGACCGTGACAAGTCTCATTTTTCATCTTTGAGCTGGGAGAGTCGCGACGCACAAATTTTGCGTTCAGTCGATCGCCTCGACAACATCACCGACATGGATGAAAACTTTCCCGCCCACCACCGCGAAGATTATCTCCGCGATACCCGTGAAGGATTGCTGCCGCTAACTCTAGCCTGCAACACCGCAATTTATCACGCCCTAGATGCCGCCCTTGCTTCGAAGGAGTAAGTCATCCAAAAAGAAGTGAGCTTGCTCACGACTTTTTGGAGACACAACCCAATCAGCTGCGGACTTCGACCAGTTACACT
>CAZWVI010000003.1:31184-33311 GCA_964637165.1 uncultured Planctomycetales bacterium | reverse complement strand
AATCAGCTGCGGACTTCGACCAGTTACACTAGACCGCCCGCAAAGACTTTAAAACAAGGTCTTTGCGGCGGTTTCTCTGGCTAAAACAACTCCAATTGCTCTGGCATATTCTCCAAAGCGGCCTGTTCTCCGGCGCGATAATTAAACATTCGGCCAAATTGTTTGTCGGTAAATTTGAGGATGCGTACATTTCCTTCTGGCGGAAGAGATGCTATTACTCGGGTAATATGAGTATCAGCATTTTCTTCGCTCGGGCAGGGGTGTAAGTATACCGAGAATTGGGCCATTGAGAAGCCATCCTCAAGCAAATGCTTGCGGAAGGCGGTTGCTAGTTTTCGTTGCAGTTTTGTGCGCACGGGTAAATCAAACATTACGAGAATCCACATTGCTTTGTATCCTGAAAGTACCATTAGTTAAGGTTGAAGTATTGGTTTGGAAGGTTTAGTTGCCGCGCAAGTTTTTGTGCGGAGATGGGTGTTTCTGAATTGTGCGCCAACAGGAAAATTTTTGACAACGATTGGGCAGTGTCCTCGATCGCTGCAAGAAGTGGCTTTTCTTCGTTGTTTATTACAACTTTGTCGGTAAGCACTTCTAGAAGTGAGGCCTTGGTGTTTTTGTCGAGTTGCTCAAGTTCAATAGGGCTGAGTTTTTTAATTCGAGCATCTAACCAAACTCGGTATGGTTCCATTAAGTCATCGGCTAAACAATGTGCGTTATATTTATTTGAATGATGAACTCCAAGGGCGGTGTTTAGCCCGGTTGCGCTTAGCGCGCGAGCCATTGCCGCACGAATAACAATGTAACCATAATTAAGAAGTGGGTTCTCCTCTTCGCCAAAGCGATCGCGGCGAAATTGTCCACCAAGTAATGCTGGCCAATAAAAGCGCGCCGCTTGTGCTTCTAAATTTTCTGGATCTCCAGATTTTACTTTCTTGGCAAGTGCAAGAAGCCGAGTTCGCTCCACGCCTGCGGGGAGCAACGTTGCTTGGCAATTAATTTTTGACTTAACAATTTGTTGCCAGATATTTTTATGAAGCGGCTTGGATGCGGCAACTTGTGCGCGCAATCTTTCTGCCATTAAAGTATTGCCAGAATGGGCAACCAACATCCCCTCGGGAAGGTGTTTTCCATTGCAAAAAACTATTGCAGCATTTGACCCCAAGATAGCGGAAATTGCCGCCGTAGTAATTGTGAGACTTGTCGAGTCTAGAACGAGTACGCCTAGATCTTCGAAAGATACTTTTCCTTTAAGTTGGTCTTTCTCCCAAATATGAAGCAGGTTTTGTTTCAGTGAGAGATGTAGGCCTCGAGTGGAGATTTCGATTGTTCGTCGCATTTTGGGGGCTCCGGAAACAGGTCGTAATCTGTATCAGAGCCTTTGCGGCGAAACTTTAGGGATTAATCGTTGGCTGGGAAGATTCTTCCGATTGGGTCAACGGTAACTTTAGCTGGGGCGGCTTTTTTAATGGCAGACCCTGAGGCCAATAACGCAAATGGTGATTTGTTGCCTGTTCCAGCAGGCCTCGAATCAAGGTGTTCCCTGAACACAATTTGGCATCCTGTACTTAAATTAAATTTACCAGATTGTTTTTGTAGGAGACACAGTGTTTCACGGTCATCACTTCGAATGATGATGGACTCCTTTCTTGACAAACTAAAAAGGAATTTTCCGTCTTCTGGCCACAAATCTTGCACAGCCTTTGTTGCGTTGCGCCTTACCCTATTTGCCGCCTCAACCTTGGGTAAAACCGCCACCCGAATTTCAGGACCTGTTTTGCCGGGAATCTCAACAAAAACCGTGTGATGATTATTGCCTTTCACCGCATGGCGGTGTTGCTTATCCCCGAGAGTTATCATTTTGCTAGGGTCTTTTTGCAGAACAACTCGCACCTTGCGAATCGGTAGTCCAGCGGGGCTAATTAGCTCTGTTTGCCACCAGTCTTTTGGGAGGGCGGTAGCTTTGCCGTCCCATCCGCTTTCGATTAAGCGGCTATTGACAATCCTTTGAATGCCCTTGTCCTTTATTGAACGAACATCTTTGCCAGATAGATTTTCAAGGGTTTTTCTGGTTACATATTTTCCTTCTACAACAACCCCGTGCGGATCTTTTAACTGGCCGTAGAAAGT
>CAZWVI010000003.1:0-31084 GCA_964637165.1 uncultured Planctomycetales bacterium | reverse complement strand
GAAAGTACCCGACTCGAGGTCCACCAAGTCTTCTCTGCTAAGTTCAATATTTTCACGTTGTTTATGGTGAATTTGGAATTTGCGCAGCATACTCCTAGATGAAAGCGCAACCACCACCGCATCAATCGCGTGGTGGCGGTGGTCCGATCTAGACTTTTTGCCATCGGCATCAAGTTCTGAAATAACCTCGCCTTTAATGTTGCGGAGCGGGTCGCCTTTTAGAAGGTCATTTATTCCCCACTGCCATCGCAACTCGGAAGTAAGTCCACCGCGAGTGGCTCGCACCGCCTTTTCCCCAGTTCGGCGTTCTGGATGGTAGAGTAATTCAAGGAAGCGTATAGCGGATCGTGAAATGTAACGGGTGTCGTTTAGTTGTCGACTGGAAAAACCATCAGTGTCGATTTCCTCCAGGAGAATGCGGCGCAATCTTTGTGACCAAGGTCCAGGGATATTGTCTGCGTAAAATTTCGCACGCTCGAGAATACTTACTCCCCATTTGTCAATGGCCTCAAATCTTTTTCTAAGCCCAGTGTTATTTTTTTCCACCAAGTCCATAGTGCGAGAAAGTAAGGCTTCATACTTTTTTCCATTGGCGCCAAGCCAATCAATAGGAAGCCGCTGACCTTTTGCCGCGTTTTCTTCACGATAGCATAAAACTTTGTTTACTTGGGAGTCATCAAGGCTTTGCCAGTGTGGAAGAATATGGTCCACGTCGAGCGCGCCAGAGAAGAGCGCTGACTGCGGAATGGCTTTACCAGAATAAAGACAACATTTGTCTTGCTCACACCACAACATATATTGCTGAACATCGGCAAAAAGAGGTGCTCGCTCACTTCCCAAAATACTTTGAACTTGGGTGCGGCACTCCTCTTTGCGTTTGCGGTTCAAGTTGTTTCGTTTGCTAACTTCCTTACGTTGCTTAGGACCCATTTTTATGTCCCGAGCCAGCTCCACCACAATTTGACCAGGAAGTCCGTGTTCGCGCACAACAGCGTTTACAACCTTGCGAATTTCTCCAAGGGCGCGGCGAACAAGTGGGTTGGTGATGTCCTTCAATTCGTGGGGAAGGTCAGGGTGCTGGAGATAAGGCAGAGCGGGGACAACACTTCCATCCTTGTATGTGCGAGTAAAGGCATTCGCGACAGGTCGATCTGGATAGGCCTTAACCAGCGCCTCATATTCTCCCTCGCCAGGTTCGCCATTTTCCAGAATTGGAACGAGTCTTTCCATGGCCTTTGCCGAAAACGACAAGTAGCCCGAAGTTTGATCAGGATTAAACTTCTTGAGGGTTTTCTCCTTTTTTTCGTCAAGGCCGTACTCAGAAAAAGCTGCGACAAGTGCCTCAGGGTCTTCTTCATTTAATATAGAAGTTCTTAAAAGTTGTTGTTGCTCATGCTGTAAATTCGACCAAACCTTTTTGCCCACCAAGCCAGCTAAAGTAGCATCAATAAAGTTACCATCTAAGCCTTCGCGGCCACCCTTTTGTAAGTTAAAGAATGCTTTTTTGTTGGTGCCAAAATTTTTGGCAAGCTCTGAAGCAATACTCGAAAAACTATTGCTTTTTTGTTTAGACATAAACGTCACGAGGTGATTGCGCTCTTCTTTGCTTAAAAAACGTTTTTGTTTCCAGTCAAGCCCATCTCCAAGGCGTGGAATAATTTGTAAGTTGCAAACTTCTTTTAGCATCCGGAACCGTTGGGCAATCCAGGCACTTTTTGGGCATCCATATTCGCCACGTTCTAGGGGGCAAGGCTTGGTTTGTGGCGCGCGGTGAAGGTTGGCGCGCGATGGCGCACGCTCGCGGCGTTCATCGGTTAATTCAAATGGATGTTGAAAAAAGATTGAGTGAACAATGGTGTTTGGAGTGCTTTCGTCCCCACGAATCTGGGCTAATTCAGGGTAAAACTCTTCTTGCTTATTAAGTAAGAGCTCGACTTCATTTTGATACATATTGCGGCGAGTATGGCGGCAGCGCAGGCGCAACTGGCCCTTTCGTAATATTTCTGATTGACCGTCTTCACCCCAACCAAGTTTCCAAAGGAACTCGCCGAGAGTTCTTGTGCCAGCCTTCTCAATGTCTTGCCCCAAAGCCTTTATTTCGGCCAGCATGCCTTCATCGTCCTGCTCTTTGCCGCTTTTTCGGTTGGACTTAAATCCGCGGCGTTGTGCAAAGTGATAAAGCGCACGCCCTAATTCAAAAGGCTCAAGTTTGCGGTCTAACCCTTCCGCGCGAAGCTTATACGGGTTTAATAGCAGCTGCCCTGTGTCATCAGTGGCAACTAAAAGGCGCTCACGCTCATTGTCATCGCTTGGCAGAAAATTATGTTTTGCAAGGAGCTTGCGCAAGGCCTTACGTCGCGCGTTACGGCGTGCGTGAACGCGGCGAGCCGAACGGGATTCGCGCCGCTTTTGGTTTAACGCTTTTTCTTTAGCCGAATTGAAATTATCCAACCCCGCCTCAAAAACCCTCACACCCATAGCAGGATGATTCGCTGAAGAGGTGTCGTAAAAACCACCATAATTGACGGCCTGAACCTTTAACCGGTCATCACCATCTTTTCCAGTCTCGCGCCATTCCTCAAAATCGGTGGCAATCATTGCCCACCCAATAGAGTTTGGTCCAAGGTCTAGGCCGAGGGTGTAACCAGAAAATTCTTTTAAGTCTTGTTTTTGTATGATTTACGAAAGTTGTCGAAAAATAAATACGACTACTTGACGGAATCATAGCAAGGTTATAGACTTATCGCTAGTGTAACTGGTCGAAGTTCGCTTGCGACTCATACCAAGAACTTCGATTCGCAGGCAATGCAGCCTGGAAGCTTCGGCTTCCAGGCTGTAACCGTTTCTAGGCGAAGATATTAATCTTCGGTGCCGATGATGGCGTCGGCGGATTCGGCGCCGGCTTCAGGATCGTTTCCACCACCGCCATCTTCACGGCTGCGGATGAAGTTGCGCAGGAGGAAGATTCCGATTGGGCAGGTTAAAGCCATGATTGCGATCCAGAACCACAAGGTGGTGGAGTCACGCGGGTAGGTTTGGTGGAGCATTTCCCAAACTTGGTAAAGGTTTTCTTGAGTTAAACGCCCCGCTTCATTGAGGGTGTAGCCTAATTTTTCGCCAAGTATTGGCACCGCCTCTTCAGCATTCTGTCCAGCGAAAGCACTTTCGGACATACCGTACTCACTAATCAAATGCTTCTGTGCAAGAACACCATCAGATGGACAATATCTTTCAAGCATCCGCCCGGACATTAGTCCAACGCCAAGTTTGGCGACAAAGTATGGCAACAACGAAAGCGCCATGTATGAACCTTCTTGGCCCTTTGGTGCAATTGCAGCAGTGTATTGATAAAGGCGCGGCGACCAAATGGCTTCACCAACACTAAAGAAGAATACAAAGAGAGTAATTGAAATGTAAATTGGATCAACCGGTCCGGTGAGCCCCAACCAAGAGTGGCCAATTAAATCTCCAAGCCACCCGTCGGCCAAACCTTGGAACCATGCGCGCGGCATCGCCAAGAAGAAAACCGGTAAAGCGGCGAAGGACGAACCAACTGCAATCATAGAGTAACTAGAAATGCGGCCAGTGAAGGCGGCTACCAGTGGCGTCAAAATTACAATCATTACCGGGTTAAGCACACTCCATAAGTTTCCAATTTTTGCCCCGGGGCCAAGTTCGCGCAGGCCGTACTTCGGGAAAGTGTAATGCATGTGATAGAACACAATCCGAATCATTACGATTAGGAAAAGGAAAGTAAAGAAGCGGAAAAAGATTGGCTGTTTGCAAACTTCGCCAAAAGTTTTAATCGTGTCGCGGCCAGCATCGCCAACACTCTTAAACATGTTCACGACCCAGTTACCAGTTTTTGCAATGACCGCTTGTTTGGGCTTATGGGTAATGCCGTCTTTGGTGGCTTCTACTCCAGGGCGGAGCCAGAATTGGGTGATAAGCAAGCCAGGAAGAGTCGCGACGGTTGCCCAAAAGAACAACACTCTATAAGTTGAAAGCTCCATGCCCCAAATCATTTGCGAGCCTTGTTCGCCGAGAGTTTCGCGAACCCAATCAAATAGCCAGCCGGAAATTGCGAAGCCAACGTTCATTACGGTGTAGAAAACCGCAAAGGCCATAGTTTGTTGGGAGGGTGTTGAATAACGTTTAATGGCCGCGTTCATTACTGGCACCATGAGTGCCAAGCCAATGGCCATCGGAAACAGTCCGAAGGCGAGCGCGACAAAGGCGTTGTCGGTTACGGTCATCACTCCGCGGGGGAGTAGGCACAGCCAAAATCCCAGCAAGAAAGATTTGCGAATGCCGATGGTGTCGACTAAAGAGCCAACGAGCACCGTTACCAAAGTTAGAACTGTCGACCATATTGCGATGGTGTCGCCAGCTTTGGTGTCGGAAAACCCGAGGTCGGCGGAGAGCCAAAGCACAAGGGTTGAGGACATCAGGCCATAGGCAATGATTTCCAAAACTTTGGTGATGTAAATGATCCACAGTTCGCGCGGCGCGCCACGCATGACTGTGAATTTATCAGTAAGTGATTTCACGATTTAATTGATTGGGGGTGTTCTTCGCCAAAAGCGAGGGCGAGAAGTTTAGCCTAGCGGCAGTTTTGAACTTGGGAGTCGCTTATGAAGTTGTTCGAACGTCACATGTACCCGAAATGGTGCAAAGCCTTGGAGTTTGAATTCTTGGCGCAAATCAAGGCCCGACCGCTCGGGGTCACAACCGACCAACCATTTAATGGTGTTGCCCTTTCCGCGTGCGCGCAGGATTACCCAGTCGTGCTCGCCTTGGAGTGCCAACAGGATTTCAGTTAGGTCAATGCGCCCAAACGCTTGGAGCATGTCTAGGTAGACGGCGCTTTCGGGGATATCATCGAGGACTACGGCTCGCTCGAGTTGGTCGAGAGAGTTTTGCACACATTGGTGATGGGCTTCAACCGCCATTTCTAATTTGGCTTGGTGGTGTGGCGAGAAATCGATGCCCATCGCTTCGGCGTAAACAGCTTTGACAATTAGTCGGCGGATTGCGTCATTTCCACCGCGCAGGGCGTGGTCAAAGAATTCACCGCGGCTGGTGAAAACACCGCGGCGGCTGTCGGCGACCTCGCTGTCTGGGTCGAGCCACTCGGGGACAATTCCGCCGTCTTGGAGAATCCACCACTTGGCCGCGGACAAAATGCCATCTAAATCGCCGTGGCACAAAATGGTGTCGGCGGCGCCGCGCTCAGCGACCAAAGATTTTGTGATCAACGGCGGACAAGCAGGGGCGTGTTGGCGCGGGGTCAACACAAAGCGGCGGTCATCATTTAGTGAGTTCCAGATTTCTTGGTCGTGGTGGTCTACCCAAGCGATTAGCCGTTCGCCAAGCGCGTTGGCCCAATTGATGTCGTTTTGCGGATTGTCGCCGTTGAAGGCCAAATCAAGAACAACAATTTTCCCGTTCAACGCACCGCTTGGGGGTTGTTTTCCAGGTCGGCAAAGGCGGACTTCAGGGACGCTTGGCACGGCGGTATCCTATGCGCGGGAGTTGTGGTTTTTCGCCTTTCTCCCGAAGAAAATTAATGAAAGAACATCTGGACCGCGCCGCTGAAATCAGCCGTCGCCTTGAGCAAATTAAAGAGACCCTCGATTTCTTTAAGAAAAGCGAAAAGCGCGCCGAGCTGGAGGAGCTTATGTCGGCAGGCGATTTCTGGGATGACCAGGAAAAAGCTCAAGCGGTTATTGCAGATCTGAAAATCGCCAAGGCGGTTACTGAGCCGATTGACAAGGTGGTCGAGATTGTCGAAGAGATTGACACACTGGCCGAGTTGGGCGAAGAGATGGGAGCCGAGGAGGTTGAGGTCGATTTGATTGCCGCGGTTAGTAAACTGCAAAAACAAGTCGATGATCTTGAATTTCAAGTGATGTTGGGTGGCGAGAACGACCACCGTTCGGCATATTTGTCAGTTCATTCAGGAGCTGGCGGTGTTGATGCCGCCGATTTCACCGAAATCCTTGAGCGGCTTTATTTGCGTTGGGCCGAGCGGCGCGGCTTTGCGGTTGAGATTATTGACCGCGAAGAAGCTGATGAAGCTGGGATTCGCGGGAGCACAATCCACATTAAGGGCCCATATGCTTACGGTTGGCTGAAGGCTGAACGTGGTGTACATAGGTTAGTGCGAATTTCGCCTTTCGATTCTCAGTCGCGGCGCCACACATCTTTTGCGGCGGTGGAAGTTATGCCGGAGTTCGACGACAACGTTGAAATCGAAATTGATATGAGTGATGTGCGAGTGGATACTTATCGCGCCGGCGGTGCTGGAGGCCAGCACGTGAACAAAACTGATTCGGCGGTGCGCATGACTCACGAGCCAACCGGCATTGTGGTGCAATGCCAAAACGAACGTTCGCAACACAAAAACCGCGCGACTGCATTGGGCATGTTGAAAGCCAAAATGTATGAGTTGCGCGAACGCGAACACGACGATGAATTGCAAAAGATGTACTCCGAAAAAGGTGAAATCGCCTGGGGTTCGCAAATGCGTTCTTATGTCATACATCCATACCAGATGGTGAAAGACCATCGGACTAACCACGAAACCGGAAATACCCAAGCCGTCCTTGACGGAGAAATCGATGACTTCATCGAAGAATACCTACGTTCTCGAAGCTCCTAGCGGAGACCCCTCAATGTCTAACGACCGTACTCCAATCCGCCGCGCTCTTTTGAGCGTGTTCTATAAAGATGGTGTTGTTGAACTTGCTCAAGCTTTGCACGCCCAAGGCGCTGAGTTGCTTTCAACCGGCGGCACCATGCGCGCTTTAGTTGATGCCGGCTTGCCGGTTATTGAGGTTGCGGATTACACCGGCTTTCCAGAAATGATGGACGGTCGTGTGAAAACTTTGCACCCAATGATTCACGGCGGCTTGTTGGCGCGCCGCGATTCGCAAACGCATCTTGACGCAATGGAGCAACACAACATTGGGCCAATCGACTTAGTGTGCGTAAATCTTTATCCGTTTGAAGAAACGGTTGCCGCGGGTGGAACTCGCGAAGAGATTATTGAAAAAATTGATATTGGTGGTCCAAGCATGTTGCGGTCAGCGGCTAAAAATCACGATTCAGTTGCGGTTGTTTGCGATCCCATCGATTACGCAAAAGTTATCAATGAAGTTGCCGCAGGTGGGACAACATTGCAAACGCGCCGCGAACTCGCCGCGAAAGTTTTTGCGCGCACCGGCGAATACGACACCGCGATTGGTCAGTGGTTTGCACGTCAGCAAGGCGGCGAATTACGCTATGGCGAAAACCCTCACCAAAGTGCAGGCTTTTATCCCGATGCCAGCCGCACCGGTTTAGGCGCGGCCCAAATTTTGCCGGGTGGCAAAGCGTTGTCGTACAACAACTGGTTAGATTTAGATGGTGCGGTTTGCGCGGTTAATGATTTGCCTTCGCCCGCGGTTGTGGTTGTAAAGCATACGAATCCATGCGGCGCAGCTTTTGGTAAAGATTGCGCCGAAGCACTTGAGCGCGCCTGGAATGGCGATCCGCTTTCCGCATTCGGTTCAGTGATTGCAGTGCACGGAACGCTTGATAAAGCCTGTGCCGAATACTTAACGAGCCCCGGCCACTTCGTAGAAGTGTTGGCGGCGAACGATTTTGAAGATGAGGCAATTGAAATTTTGCGCAACGGCCCTAAGTGGGGTGCAAACTTACGCATTGTTAAATTGGAGAACATTGGTGCTCAACGTAGTCAAATGGAAGCGCGCCGTATTTGGGGCGGAACACTGTCTCAAGGCTCGGACGACTTAAATGGGTTTACCGCGGACTTTAAAGTTGCCGGAGAAATTGCTATTCCAGATGGCCGCGAAGCTGATATGCGTTTGGCTCAAACGCTTGTTAAGCACTTAAAGTCGAATGCCATTTGTTTAGTTAACGATGGCATGTTGGTTGGCGCCGGCGCAGGCCAAATGAGTCGCGTTGATTCTTCAAAAATTGCCGTAGAAAAAGCCGGCGACCGCGCACACGGAAGTGTTGCCGGATCAGACGCGTTCTTCCCGTTCCCTGACGGGCCCGAAGCGTTGGCAGATGCTGGCATTATTGCGATTGTGCAACCAGGCGGCTCAGTAAAAGACGCCGCCGTAACGGCAGCTTGCGATGTGAAAAAAGTGTGCATGGTTCATACTGGAACTCGCCACTTTAAGCACTAATTTAAAGGCCCCGCCTGTTAAACTTTGCAGGTGGCAATGACTGAAATTAAATGTGAATTGTCGTGGTCCGCTTCGCGGGCGCGCGAGTTTGGGCGCTGTAAGCGTGAGTATTACTACGCACGCTATGCCTCGTGGAATTGGTGGGGCGAGCGTCCGCGTGCGGAAAAGTACGACACCATGATTTTGAAGTGTCTAACTTCTCTGCCGGCATTTGCCGGCGACCGCATGCATGTGGCATTAGAAAAGTGGTTCCACCACAAGCAAGCCGGCACCACGATGAATACCGCCGAACTTTACGAAGAGGCGGTCGAATTATTTCGTGAAGGTTGGCGGCAATCTTCAACCGATGGTTGGAAGGCCCGCCCCAACAAAGCCACCCATCTTGAGGAACATCATTACGGTCTTGAGATTCCTAAGGATCGCACTGACTATGTGCGCGAAATGTTTCAGCGCTGCGCAAAGTATTTTTCCGAGTCGCCTGATTTGGCCCCGGTACGCGAAGCTCACCCAGACACTTGGCGGTCGGTTGAATCTCTGGACACCTATCAATTTATGGGCACCAAAGTTTATGCCGTGCCTGATTTCGCATACATTGATAGCGAGTACCAAGTTCACATTTGGGATTGGAAAACTGGTCGCCCGCGCGAAGAAGATGACTTCCAACTTTACACCTATGCACTTTACGCGTGCGAAAAGTGGGGTGCTGACCCTGACTCAATTCACCTGCACGCGGCTTACTTGAATGCCGAAAAAGTTAAGCATCTAAAAGTTGATATAGATCACTTGTCGATAGTGCAAGATCGCATGTCAGAATCAGTGCGTGAAATGATGGAAGTCCACTATGACCCAGATGTAGATCCTGTTGAAATGGCGAACTGGCCAACATCGGGTGCGCCGGACGGATGCGCGCGTTGCCGCTTTAGAGCAATTTGCGAATCAGCCAACAACTAAGGCTAAGGCGTTAAGCATAATTCCCGATGTGTGGTCTAGGCCATGCATCCAGATTTGTAAACCGGAGGCAGTGGCTGGAACCGGAATCGAAAGACTTCCTTGTCCATTGCCATTTGCCGCTAAAGGCGTGATGTGTAGCGGGTGGCTGACATAACCCGTTCCAAACGCAGTTTGAATCGGGCCACCACCGGTGGACGACCAAACAAAGTAAATGATTCCACTTGGCGTGCAATTGTCAAAATTAATCGTTGCGGTTTGCGCGGCAACAAGATTGTTAACGGTCATGTAGGGAACGCCGCCGCCGAGTTCTACAACCGCAAAATAGCCAGGGCTCCAACTTGTTGAACTTGCGTCGAACATATCGTTCCATTGTCCACTACCGTAGGGGCTATTGGCGCCGTAAAGATGAGTGTATTGTTCACCAGTGGCTCCATTGTTATCCGGTTGGCCGGGTGCCCAGTTCGTAAAGGTGACAGCTTCACCACTTGTCCACTCAAAGTTTCCTTCGACGGCGACATCGTTTAATCCAATCCAAAGGTCGCGGTCTTGACCGTTCCAGTTTCCAAACTGTTGCAAAATCCAATCATTTTCGGATTGACTGCGCACGGTGGCTAAATGCCCGCCAAGTTGTACGGCTGCCGCCTCGCCGGCAGTCCACGAAAGTTGTTCAAGTAAATGATAGGTGTGACCATTTGCTGGATTGACCGCAGTCGTCAAAATAGTTGGCGGCGGCGGCAAGTTTGAATCATCTAACAAAATGTTGTCGATGCTCCATTCTGAAGCGTAATCACCGGTGTATTGAAATGAAATATTAAGCCCGGAAACTCCAGCGTAGTTTGATAAATCAATGTCGACTGCGCTTTGGCCGTCACCGGATAATTCATCTTTAACAGTAATGAAAGTTATGCCGTTATCTAACGATACGTTTATGTAGTGGTGGTCGCGCCACGAGGCAAAAGCTACATTTTGATCGAAGTGTAATCCAACTAGGGTCGCGCTACTTAAGTCGACTTGTGGTGAAACCAAGGAGTTGTCATTCCACCCAGAAAAGTCATCGTGCCATGCGTCCTGGCTGGTCGTGGAGCCGGCTTCCCAACCAAGGGAATTCCCATTATTTAACTCTACCCACCCAGTTGGCGGGACACTTCCAGAACTAAAATCTTCGCTGAGAAAAGTAGTTTGGGCGAACGCTAAGGCTAATGTGGCGGAGAGCAGCATTTACTTATTCTATATCAGAAAAGAAAATGCTGCTTAGCGTGGACTAGAAGGATACGACTAGGTATCCGCCAGCTTCGGCGGTGTTGTAGAAAGCAGAGTTTAGGATTCCAGTTCTGATTTCAAGAGCAACGTCAGGGCTGTAATCGTAGTGAAGTCCCGCTCGAATTTGGTTGTAGAAGTCTCCGTCAGAATCCCAGATTCCAGTAAAGGACGCGTCGTACCAAGTTTGGTTAGCACCTTTGAAGTGATCGCGACTTAACCATTGGCGCCATTCATTTGAACCAGCCATGGTGGTGTAATCGTTTGGTGCGAAGAGCGCGAAAAATCTTCTTTTGGCTGAATTGAGAGCGGATATTCGCCCCACCATTCGCCAGCCGCCCAATAGCAACTTGGTATCTCAGCCATATCTAGGATAGAGAGCGCATTTTTTAGCAGAGCTTCCCAGCGTGGCTCGTGGCTGGGTACGCCGATCTCGCCCAAAAACCCCCTAACCTTATTAGTCCGACACCAATTAATGAATGGTTGCAGACGTTGTTGAGCCCGCTGTTCTAGGTCTGGGTCTAGCCGCAGCTCACGGTTGTAACCAGTTCTGTACTGGCCACTTGCGTCAAAATCAAAATAGCAATGAGCCTCGTAAGCGAGGGCGTTTGCGGAATCTTCAATCCAGGCATGCTGGCCGTTGTTTTCCACCCACATTTCAGAATTGGACCAACGGTCTCCAGCCACCAAAATAAGCCGATGGTCGCCAATTTCGCGAATTCCAGTTACCACGGCCTGGGAGGCAGATTTCCACACACCCAAGGCAAGGTCGTGAGGCTCGTTCATGATTCCATATCCATAGATACTAGGATTCCCCGCGAATTCACTTGCCAACTTTTGCCAAAAGTTAACCAGGGCAATTTCAGGCAAATCTTGGCTACCTAATTTGGCTTCCACAACTTCGCCATCCTTGTTCAAAAAGTACCGACCATAGTTGTGCAGGTCGAGCAGCGATTTGCCGCCGGACTTGCTAACCCAGCCAGCCATTTTCTTTAAGCGGGCCAATTCCTTTGGGTCGAGCGGACCCATTAATTCTGGCTGAAGCCGCTCCCACCGAAAGGGAATCCTAAAAATGGCCACGCCACGTTCAGCAAACCAATCCACCGATTCCTTGGAGTTCCAGGTGTAGTCTTGGTCGAAAACGCCTGGTTCATCAGAGCTAAACCCCACTTTATGTGTGCCAAATTCAGCACCCGCCAAGGAGACTGCCCGCAAATGATTAGTCGCCATTGGCTCGCGATTAGAACCGCAGCTGAAGATTGAAATCCCCACTAAGGCAAACAGCAACAGGTATCGAGCAATCATGCAAGCAGTCCGCAGCCTAATTAGACGGTTTCAAGTGCCTGAAATTCTGGCCGGCGATTTTCTAGCAATGCTTTCATGCCTTCGAGGGCATCTTGGTGCAAGAAAACGTCGCGTAACAAGTCGAGCTCTCTGTCTAGTCCAGACTCCAAGCCAATGGCGTTGGTGTCGTTGAGCATTTTTTCAGCGGCGAAGAGCGCGTGTCCGGACTTAAAGCCCATTTTCTTCACTGCGCCTTCCAACATTCGATCACCTTTGGTGTCCGCTTGCCCACCGAGAATTTCCCCAACGGTGTAGTCGTGGAAAAATTCCCAAAGCATTTGCCATTTCTCACTGGGGGCAGTGACTGGGGCGGTGCGCTCACCCTGGCGACCTTTGCTGGCGAAGTCGGCGCAAGTGCTGTCGAGTTCGGAAAAGGGAACAACCGCGTCAGCCAAACCAATTTCGAGTGCACTTTTTGCGTCGAGCATTTGGCCGGTGTAAATCATCCACTTGGCTAACGGCAGTCCAATTCGACGCGGGGTGCGCTGAGTTCCGCCCAAGCCAGGAATGATTCCAATCCCAGTTTCAGGAAATCCAAACATCGCCTTTGGTGAGGTGACAACAAAGTCACAGGCGGTGGCGAGTTCGGCTCCGCCGCCAAGGCAAAGGCCCTGAACGCGCGCAATACTTGGTTGGCGTTTGCCGCTTAAGGTGCGGAAACAATCATGCCCCACGCGCGCAAAATGGTAAATCGGTTCGAATGCGTTACGTTCAAGGTTGTCAACGAAGAACTTAATGTCCGCGCCGGCGACAAATGCTTTGCCGGTGCCTTGCAGCACCAAGCCCGCTTTTCCGCTAACACGTGCCCGCTCAATAGCGGTCATAAGTTGAACGCCAACTTGCACATTTAAGGCGTTCATCGCGTCAGGTCGGTTGAAGCGCACACGAGCCATGTCTTCGCCTTCTTCATAATCAACCATTGAAATATGAATTCGGCGGTCGCCGCTATTGGCGATTAGGTAGGGGACTTCCAATTCCCATCTAGTCACCAAAGCTTCAGCTAACTTGGCGGCACGTTCAACGCCCACCTTGTTAATCATTTGGAAGGGGCCCATTGGCCAACGCAACCCGACGCGTGCTCCGATGTCGGTGTCCTCAACGGAACCAACACCTTCGTGGACCAGTTGGGCAGCCACGTAAAAAGTGACACCCATTAGGCGATCGGCAATTTGGTCGTACTTAGATTCGTTAACATTGCCTTCGAAGTACCAGTTCTCACCCCTTTCAACTTGGTCAATCAGCCCTTTGGCAGGCGAATAAAAGGAATGAAGTGAATGGCCAAGCGTGTTGGCCGCGTGCATGCTGATTGGCACTCCAGTCACATTCATGAGCTCAAATGGCCCCATGCCGACCCCGAAACACTTCTTGGCGGCCCACTCGATGGTGGCAATGTCGGCGATGTTCTCGTCTAACAAGCGCACAGACTCGTTAATCCATGGAACAAAGTAGCGGTTCACTACAAAGCCAGGAGCGTCGGTTGAACGAATCGGCGTTTTGCCGATAGCCTCTTGGGAGGCCCACACGGCTGACAAAACTTCAGCTGCGGTGTTTTCGTGACCAATAACTTCAACCAAGCGGTTCATCGCTGGGTGGTAGAAGTAGTGAAGCCCGATTACTCGTTCAGGGTTGGTGCAAACACTGGCCACGTCTTTTACATAAAAGGAAGATGTGTTGGTGCCGAGGATTGCGGTCGGCTTGCAGACTTCACAAAGTTGCTTGAAGACTGAACGCTTAACTTCGAGGTCTTCGAAAACCGCCTCAATTACTAAATCAGTATCGGCTAATTTGCTCCAGTCGGCGGTGGCGGTCACGTTGGAGAGAATTTTTTCAACCTTCTCTGGCTTGAAAATACCTCGCTCGACCCCTTGGTTGAGTAGCGTGCGAATACGCTCGAGGCCGCCTTGGGCCGATTCCTCGTCGCGATCAACCAAAATAACCTGGTATCCTTCAGTGGCAATTTTTTGGGCAATTCCGGAGCCCATGTTTCCGGCGCCAATTACGGCAAATGTGTTTACTTCGAAGTTACTCATGATGTTTTTTATGGAGGGGATTCCGAGTTACGTGGGGAGCGTATTCTACTTAAACCTAGAAAAGTGATACGCCTCCACCAAGTTACTAAGTCCTTCACCGCAGAGGGCAAGAGCCAACCGGTTTTACACATCCCTAGCATGGAAATTGCCAAGGGTGAGCAGGTGGCGTTGGTTGGCGAATCGGGTTCTGGAAAAACGACCTTGCTTAATTTGCTTAGCGGTTTGTTGGTCGCTGATTCCGGAGAGATTGAAGTTGCCGGTGAGATTTTGACTAATTTGTCTGAACATCAGCGAGATAGTTTTCGCGCAAAAAATTGTGGTTGTGTTTTCCAGTCCTTTCATTTGTTAGATGGATTCAGTGCCAAAGAAAATGTTGAACTAGGTGCTTGCTTTGCGCGCAAGAAAAATAATGACAACAAATCGGCAGCGCTCAAATTACTTGCCGCCGTTGGCTTAAGCCACCGTGTTGGTCATTATCCAAGTCAGTTGTCGGCGGGACAACAAGCGCGCGTGGCTTTGGCGCGAGCCTTGGTTAACAAGCCACAAGTAATTTTAGCCGATGAACCGACCGGAAGTCTGGACGCAAGTAACCGCGATGCAGTTTTGGAATTATTAACAACAACCTGTCGCGACAATGAAATTACTTTGGTGTGCGTAACTCATGACGACGGAGTTGCCGCACGCATGGATCGCATTGTGCGCATGGAGGATTTGCAGTGAAGAAAACTTCAATTGTAATTCGCAATTTACGCCGCCGGCCATTGGCAACACTTCTGACAACTTTGTCGGTAGCCCTAGGTGTTGGACTTTTTGTTAGCGTTGGCGCAATTCGTCAAGCTGGCGAAGATGGATTCAAACGATCCGCGGCAATTTGTGATTTAGTTGTAGGTGCCAAGGGTTCGCCACTTGAGTTAACTTTAAACACCATGTATCAAATGGGGCAGAGCCCCGGCAACATTCCGTTTTCAGTTTGGGATGAGCTGCGTGAAACCGATGGAGTTACTTGGACAGTTCCTTTAATGGTTGGGGATAGTTGGCGCGGTTGGAGAATTGTTGGCGTGACCGATGATTTGTTTAATCAGGTTGAGTTTGCTGATTATGGCAAACTGCGATTTGCGGCTGGTTCAGCGTTTAACTATTCAGCGAATGATTTGCGCGCAGATTATCAAGAGTTAATTGGTGGAGTTCATCATCATGGTGCCGAAGTTGCAGCGGTCGCCGGCTCGGCTACCGGCTTGCAACTCGGTGCGAATTTTCATCCGGCGCACGACTTGCGCGCTAACCCCCAAGCGGAGCAACACGAAGAGTTAGCCGCCACCGTCGTTGGAGTTTTAGAGCCAACCGGCACTCCACTTGACCGCGCCATTTTTATTCCAGCCGGTGCCTATTGGAAAGTTGAAGGGCATCAAGCCAGCAGTAATCAAGGTGGCGGCGCGCGTGACCCGCGCGGCATAAGTGCAATATTTGTGCGTTCAAAGCCTGGTTACTATCACATTCGATTGTGGCGCGAACTAAACAATCGACTTGATGTGCAAGCCGCGCAACCGGCTACCGAAATTCGCCGCCTGTTTGAAATTGTTGGCGTGGCCGATAAGGCGTTGCGCTTGGTGGCAGCATTAGTCGTGGTGGTTGCGTTGGCCGGCGTACTGGTTGCGGTTTACAACACCATGGGTTCACGCCGAAAAGAGTTTGCAATTTTGCGGGCCTTAGGTGCTAGCCGTTCAACCGTGCTTTTGTTAATCGTTGGCGAAGCTGCCACGGTGTCTATGCTCGGTGGAGTTCTTGGTTTGCTAATGGCGGGTCTTGGTGTGCATTTTGCCGCCACGGAATTGTTAGCCAGAACCGGCGTAGAAGTTTCAGCCATGCCTGGTCCAGCCGAATTGCAACTACTCGTTTTGGTAATTGCTACAGGAGCTCTCGCGGGTTTAGTTCCGGCGATGTCGGCATACCGCACCGAAGCGGCAAAACATCTTTCGTCCGCCTTGTAAAAATGAAAAACATTAATCTAATTCTAGCTTTATCTTTAAGTGTTCTTGCGTGTAGCGAAGAGTCGCTTCCACCAACAACTCAGTTTGATGAAGCGTCGCCGGTGGCGGAAGAAGTTAAACTCGCCGTTGGTGACGCTGCGCCAACTATTAACACTGAAGAAAAGTTGGCCACCGAGGGTTTCGATTTGTTTCGCGACGCAGAAATAGATTTTGCCGGACTTGAACGTGCCGGAACCAGCGAAGATCCAATTACCATCGACGTTGATGTTTTAGGCGCGTGGATTTTTGATGAAGACAAGAGCCCGCCCTTTCCCAGTTTTGTGGACAAATTGCATGGCCGCAAAGTTTTTATGAAAGGATTTATGCTTCCAGATGTGGACTTTGAAAATATTAGCGAGTTTCATTTGGTGCGCAGTTTGTGGGGTTGTTGCTTTGGTGCTCCACCGCGGGTTAATGAATTGATTCGGGTGAGCACACCAAACTCGGAGGGCATCGATTACAGCTATAACACCTTGGAGGTTGTTGGCACGCTAGAAGTCATTTTTGAAATGGAAGATGGAATTATTGAAGACTTATACCGACTCAAGGCTGACACCATTACGGTGTTGGATGAGTTTGACGACCCGGAAGCGCCAACTGGTTTTGATCCAGCAGCGGCGTTTTAGCATTAAACAGGACTAAGGGATTGGGATGAATTCATCTGCAAAATTTACCGCTACTGCGGCTTTGTCGGTTAATCCCGACACCACGATTGCGATTCGCGAAATAATCGAAGGGGTGCTCGACCGTCTTGGTGGAAACCCTGACATTGCCCTAGTGTTTTTTACTCACGACCATAGCGCGAATGCCGAGGAAATTTGTCAAGAAATACAGCACGGACTTGGCCCTGAAACTCTGATTGGTGGCTCTGGAAGCGGAGTAATCGCCGGTCCGGTTGAAATCGAATATGGACCTGGGATTGCGGTTTGGGCGGCGCGAATTCCTGGAGCTCGCGCGCAAGCTTTCCAATTAAATTATGAACACGAAGGTGAAGGTGGCATGGTGCGTGGCTGGCCAGATGTCGGCGAAGAGGCCAGCGTGGTTTTGTTGGCCGACCCATACAGCTTTCCGCTGTCACTGTTTTTGACTTCACTTCGCGAGCATGGAAATATGCCTTCAATTGTTGGGGCAGTGTTGAGTGGTGGCCAAGAGTCACAGCAAAACCGAATAATTATTAATGACCGCGTTTGCTCAAGTGGAGTTGCCGGATTAGTCATGGACACCGGCGCAGCCTTCGAGCCGCTAGTTGCTCAGGGCTGCCGACCAATAGGCCCTTCATTTGTGGTTACGCGCAGCGAGGACAATGTGGTTTTGGAGTTGGATAACCAGCCGGCCTACCAAGGGCTTTCTGACATGTTGGCAGATATGGACGAGGCCGAAGCACGCTTTTTCCGTCAAGCGCCGCAAGTTGGGCTGGGCAAAGTCCGCTCACTGGGTGAGATTGGCTCAAATGAATATGTTATTCGTGGGGTGGTTGGAATCGATGCCCACTCTGGAGCGGTGGCGGTAAGCGACCAAGTAAAAGATGGCATGAGTTTGCGTTTTCACGCTCGCGACAAGGAGACTGCTCATCATCAAATGGCCGACACTTTAGGCTTGGCTAGTGGGCTGTATCCTCATGCTGCAGGGGCACTTATGTTCTGTTGCACCGGACGTGGCGAAGGTCTTTTTGGCAAGTCGAGCCATGATGCTGGCATGACGTCAGTGTATTTTCCCGAAATGGCCGTGGCCGGCATGTTTGCGGCAGGGGAAATCGGCAGCGTGTGTGGCTTGCCCTATATTCACGGATTCTCAATAAGTATGGGGCTTTTGGTCGATAAAGAAGTACAAGATGAGTGACGAGCGAATAATCCGTGTTGAGGTCGTGACCGGGCCAATGGACGGCCTTTGTCATTACACCATGAACGGTCGCTTGGTAATTGGTCGCTCGCGAGATGCCGACTTGCGCTTAGAGCAGGATCAAAAAGTTTCGGCCCGGCATGTCGCGCTAGAAATAAAGCGCGGAATGTTGTGGCTGGAGAATCTTGAATCCCCAGGTGGCACCTGGATAGGTGACAGCGAAATGAAGCTTGGTTCGAGCACGCCAATTTCAGTGGGAGTAACTTTCACGGTTGGCAACACGATGGTTGAAATCTTGGAGGGCGATGTTGATTAATGGATTTTAGTCAGCTATCCCCCGCTTCTCAGAAAGTCGCCGACATGGCGATTCGCATGGCTTGGAAATATCAATCCGGCTACGTGGGGGTTGAGCATGTTTTTCTTGGATTGCTAACAGTGGGTGGAGCGGATGTGAATCGAGTGTTTGCCGCCACCAAACTAGAACCCCAACGATTAGAAAAAGTAATCGCGGCTTGGTTGCGTGACGACCGCCAACGCATTTCTGCTGACGATGTTGTTTTTAGTCCGCGCGTGCAAAGTATTTTTCGCGAGGCAACTTTAAAGAGTGCGCGTTTTGCTGAAAGAACTCAGCCGGTTCATTTGTTGTACGCAATTTTGCTCGACCAACGCGCGGTTCCGACGCGAGTATTAAACGCGGTTAGAAGTCGCGCCGAAGAAAATGCTTCAACAAGATTGTTGCGCGAAACTGAGCGGCTACTTGAATTGCGCCGCGCGACTAATCAGGTTGGACAAGAATGCGACGGCCTTGGTAGCTTTGCAGTTGAGGTTACCCCGGGTCGCATCATTGGCCATTCGGATATCTTTAAACAATTGGCAACATCTTTAGTTAACTGTTGTCGCCCAATGTTGGTTGGCGAAGATGGAATTGGTAAAGCAAGTTTGTTTCGCGGCTTCGTCGATTGGATTGCTAGCGAAGATGGTGATATCGAATTAAAGAATAGTAAGTTTTACCGGATTACCGATGCGAGCTTGCGCTTTGGGTTAAATCCCGAAGGAGATCACCTACAACAACTTAGTGAGTTCTTTAAAAGGGTGTGGATGGATGACGAAATTGTTTTAGTCATCGAGGAGTTACCACAAATACTTGACGATAGTCTTAATCAGCAGTCGGCGGCGGCAAAGGCGTTGCGTCAAGTTTTGCAAAATGGAACGATTCGCTGCATCTCCACAGCGAGCCTTGGGGGATTTACTCGTTTTGAAAAAATCGAGCCAGTGCTGTTGCGAAAGTTTTCGCCAATTGCCATAGAAGAACTCGCCCCAGAGCAAGTATTCGCAGTTTTGGCAAACGCTCGCGCTGACCTCGAATCCTTCCACGACACTTCAATAGAAGATGACTCATTATCTGCCGCCATTGATTTGTCAGTAAAATTTTTACCGGACTATCGTTTGCCAGGCAAGGCCGTCGATTTATTGGACCAAGCGTGTGCTTGGGAATTGCTAACTGGGTTGCGACCCCAAGAGTTGGTTGATGAATCAGAGCCATTGATTGCCGCACAATCTTCAATTACTCCCGCCAAAGTTGCCGAAGCGGTTGCTCGAACATCGGGAGTTGGCTTGGACAAAATACTTGCCAGAGAACACAGCACTTCCGAATCTGTTGCACATGCTTTAGAGCAACGCCTCGCCGGTCAAGAATCGGCAATTGGTGAAATTGCTCAAGTGTATGCGCGCTCCACCAGCTATTCCAAAGCACGTGCCGTTATGGTTTTTCATGGACCCCCAGGGGTTGGTAAATCTGAAGCTGCAAAAACATTGTCGGCTCATTTGTCAGGTCGCGACGACATGATGTTGAACATTGACCTAGGTGATTATGAAGACGAGCGTGGTGTCGAGGAATTGTTTGGACTTTGTCTTCGTCGAGGAGTTCGTCGCGAAGGAATAATCGCTGCTTATTTACGAAAGTCTCCTTGGGGGTTAATTTCACTTGACGGTGCAGATCGTTCCGACCAAAAAGTGCTCGACAAATTTGCTGAAATTTTGCGCGATGGGTTTTTGGAATTGTCGAGTGGGCAGAAAACAATTATTGAACATCAGAGTTTTGTCTTTACTTGCCAAAGTACAGGGCCGGGTGCGCGCGCGGAAATCAAATCCAACAATCTGTTGGCGTTGGTTGACGCGGTTGTTGCCTTCGATTTCTTAACCACATCAGAGTTGCGAGAATTGTTGGACTTGCGTCTAAAGAAGGTGCGCCGCGAGTTGAGCAGTTATGGTTTAGAGTTACAGTTAGGAGAAGGAGTGGAAGAGGAAATATTGAGTCAAGGGTCAGCAGGCGCCAGAGCGTTAAAACGGTGTGTCGATGGAATGCTATTAAAGCCAATTAGTGAAAAGCTTTCCGAACGCTCAGCCGAAGCATCGGCAGTGTTGGTTGAAACAAATTACGGCACTCCTGGCAAGACATCGGTTTCATTTAAAGCCAGCCGCGAAGAGAAATCATAGATTTTTCTTAAGTATTAGCGAGCCCGGTCGATGTTGTGGGTGGCCTAGCTTCTGGAGGGTTGCTGGGTCGTGACTAAGGGCTTTTCGCTGTTTACAGCAATTAATCGGGGGTGGCGTTGAAGGCGCCGCTCCCAACCCACTCCAGACTCTGACCCCTAATAATGGGTCACTATTAATCCATTTCGCGGCCAAGTAGGGCCACGGCGCGATTAACCGCCTTGCGCGCGGCATCTTCACTTCGCTCTGTGCGTTCGCCAATTTCTGCATAAGTTAATTCGTCAAAGAAGCGCATCACCAACAACTCGCGGGTTGCTTCCGGCAACACTTCCATTGCCTTTTCCATGCGTCCTAATTCATCAAATTCTTCAAGAATCGAAATTGGTTGACGAGATTTCCCGGGGCGGTCACTGCGAACTTGACCTTGAGTGTCCATGAGTGGGCGCTCTTTACTGATGTCGCGTTTTTGGCGGCCAAAGTCGCGCGCAGTTTTGCGAATTCTATTTTCTACAACACGGCTTAACCATGAACGAAAGTGTCCTTCGGACTTGAATTCCTTTTGATCAGCAGTTCCAACAGCCTCCAGGAAAACGTTCTGAACAATATCCATAGTTTCTATTTTGGAGCGCAACTTGGCTCCAAGCCGAATGCGAACTGCCGGCACAATTTTTTCGTAATAGCGTTCCCAAAGGCGGTTGGCGGCATCGTCGTCGCCGTCGCGGGCGAGTTTGAGGTCAACAATGGTTTGAGACAGGTCGCGTTTTTCTTCCATGGATGGGGGGATGAAACTAAGTTTCAAACTTAACTTTAACAAACAATTGGGATTTGATGGGCACGGCGAATTGCGGGGTTCAACCCAACACCATGAAAGGAGTCGCCAGCCAAGTGAAGGCCAGGTAGTTTTTCTGCGAGTTCTGCCTCTGCTGCCGCCAGCCGCTGTAAGTGTCCAACTTGGTATTGGGGGACACCGCCGGGGATTTGGTGAACCCAAAGTTTTTCTGGAGGACCTTTTATTCCTAGCAAATTCCTGAGCTTTCCAAAGGCCAATTGGCTCAGCTCGTTTTGGCCGCGGGCGGCAATTTGCGGGTCGGCCGCTCCACCCAACATTGTTTTAAGCACCTTAAAGCCAGGTTTTACATGTTCTGGAAAAATCGAATGAATGAATTGCACATTCAAAAATCCGGCATTTTCACCCCTTGGGCTAAGGACTCCAAAGCCATTGCATGGATGTTCAATATCTTCATCGGGCCATGCGCCCGCAACGACCGCTAAGTCAGTTCGGCTAATGGCGGCTTGGCAAACGCTCAAGGTATCTGGTGCTTGTTCTCCAAGAATGGCAAGCAATTTTTCGGCTGGAAGGGTTGTTACAACTTGTGCTGTCTCAGCGACAAGTTCTTCATTGCTCCAAGCTCGCCATAGCTTCCCGTCAAACTCTAACTTGCTTATCTCACAATTTAGCCGCAGATTTTTAGCGTAAAGCCTTCGGGCGGCTTTCACCAATTCGTCCATTCCGTTTTTGAATGAACAGATTTTTGGAGGTGGACCCTTTGACGGCTTACTTAGTAACTGTGGGAAACTTGCGCGCACCGACATTTTTTGTGGGTCGCCGGCAAACAATCCACTGGCTGCGGCATCAAGCAGGGTTTCGGTCAGCTGTCGCCCAAAGCGCCGCATGCCATGCGAGTAAACACTTTCATCTTTTGGCAGTTGCCGCGGATGTAGAACCGACAACGCGAGGCGAATTTTGGCGGAGGCGCTCAAAAAATCAGCGCGCAATAACCGGGGCCCGATGGCTGGGATTGTTTTTAATTTACCCCTATCTAGTAAGAGACGTTGATCGTCTGCAACATCTGAGTGAAGCGGGCTAAGCCCTAGGCTGTCCGCCATCTTTAACCACTCCGGCTGGTGGTCGAGCCAGCCAGTGGGGCCAAGCTCCAACACAACCCCATCGTCTCGAATGGTTTTTATTTTCCCGCCAAGCTCAGGGCGCGCCTCGACCAACAACCAGTCGTCACAACTGGAGGAATTGAGGACATGTGACAAAGCTAAGCCACTTGCGCCTGCGCCAATTACTAGGCAGGAGGTAAGATGTGACATCGTTTGAGGATTATTAACCCTCTGCCGCCCTAAAAACAACTGCATGTAAATTCCGTTGAAGTCGCCCATCTTTAGTCCACACAAACTTGCCATTTTGTTGGTGCTGCTACAAGCCTGCTCAGCCGCTAAGTCTTACAACGACGAATTTGCCGACGTGATGAACCCTTATCAGCAGGGGCAATTAAAGCGTGCGGCGAAAATCATGCAGGAACAGCACGTAAGTGATTGGAAAGTGACAACTAACGAGGCGAAGCTCACCATGAAGTACGGCGACCAAGCCGTATTGGCGAACTTAGAACGCGGCCGCTTACTTTTTGATGCTGGGAAATTTGAACAAGCGATTAAGGCATTCGAAATTTCAGAAACAATTATTAATCAAGATTTTAATGAGCGTGCAGCTGTTAGTGCGCGCGACATTTTTTCTGAAAGCGAAGCTCTTTTAGTAAATCAAAAAGCGATGCCGTACCGTGGTTTTGTTTACGACCAAGTAATGCTTGGAACTTATAAATCGCTGGCGGCAGTTTTTACCGGAGATTTAAATCGCGCGCTGGTTGAATCGCGTCGCGTTGATGAAATACAAGCAGCGGCCATTCGCACCTTTAAGGCAGAAGCAAAAGGATCGGGGTCGGCGAAGAATCAATGGGAAAGTCTTTCTAAACGAGCAAAGAAAACGAAGCAGGCCGAAAAGATTGAGGCAAGTTCGATCCCTGCAAGCTACGCGCAATTTGTAAATCCGTATGCAACATTAGTAAAAGCTGTTTTGCGTCGAATGCGCAATCACCCAGATGAAACGGGCGAAGTTGATTTGCGCAACTTGGCTTCGATGATGCCAGACAATAAATTTGTAGTGCGCGAATTGAAGCGTGTTCAGAACCATCAAAGTGCTGCTGGAACAGTTTATGTTTTATGGGAAAATGGCCTCGGCCCACGCCGCAAGTCGGTTGAAGTCAATATCCGCTATGGTGAAATTCGCGCAATTGCCGACAACTTTAGAGACGACTTAGAATGGTTTAATACTGCTCACTTGGCGCTTCCAGAATTTGTGCGTGGCAAGCGCGCTGCTAAAGCTCTTGGCATTCGCGCTGGCGAACAGAAAGTGGCCACTCAACAAGTTTGCAACATGGATATGGTTGAATACTTCGAATTTAATCAACGCATGCCAATGGTGGTTATTCGTGAAATTGCACGCCTAGTTACCCAAGAAACATTAAGCCACGAAACGCGTAAGGCGGCCAAGCGTAACCAAGGCAACGGCGATGGGACTTTGGAGGTTTTAGCTTTCGCGGGAGCTCTTATTTATAAAGCCGTGGTTAATCAAGCCGACGATCGATGTTGGAAAACACTTGCCGCTGAATATCAATTTGCGGCATTGCCAATTCCGGCCAATCGCCAACTTGAACTTAGCTTACGTGGCGGATCAGCTGCGCCAACCATCGTCCAGCTACCCGCCGGTGATGCGGTTTTAATTGTTGTTCGCAGTGTTAATCCAAGTCATATATCTTGGCACGCCGCCGGATTTCCACTTAGTCTTTCAAATATTGGATGAAACTTTATTCCGCACTCGTCGCGCTCTGTGCTTTAAGTTTAGGTGGGTGCGCCTTCTCAAACTTGAAGGGAGTCAGCGACTTGGGCGTTCCGTATGAAATTAGCAAGCAAGGCCCAGTGCTAGTGCAGGGTCTCCAAATTGGATTTCCATGGACAAGCAAGCAGGGCGAATTACTATTAGCCCAAGTGGAAGTGAAAAACACAACTCAATTCCCGTTGAGCGTCCACGCATTTTTTCGCTGGGAAAATAAATACGGATTTGTTTTGCTCAGCCCCGGCAACGTCCCACAACTTCACCAACTTCCACCAGGATCCGCGCTTACTTTAAGTAGTGTTGCACCATCAGAAAGAGCGCACGGCTTCAACTTAAAAATAACCGAAGCAAACTAATCATGAAAAAATTCTTACTTACCATCCTGCCCTTAGCAGTACTTGCATCTTGCGGTAGCTCAACCACCACCTACGATCCAAGTGCTGGCGGGCTTCGTTCAGTCGATTCAGTCAACTACAACGACTTTGTCGATGCCGCTGGAGTTTTGATTCAATCAATGCTCGAATCGGGAATGTTAAATGAAGCCGGGTTGTCCAAGCACGACGACGGACGAGTGATTTTGGCGCTCGAAGATGTCGATAACATGACGTCAAGTAACGTGAAGACAAAAGTCTTAACCGATAAGGTGCGAATTGCACTCAATAAAACTGGTCGCGTCTTAACTACTACCGCAGTTAAATTTGGAGCGGGTGGCCCTGAAGACACCGGCACTAAAGAGGTTCGTCAAATCAACGACCCAATGTTCGAGCAAAACACTTATGCCAAAAATAAAGGCACGGTAATTCTCCCTGACCTGTCGCTTTCCGGTTCAATCATTAAGATGAGCGCAGAAGAAGGTCGCACTAAGGAAACCGTTTTGGTTTTCAAGCTGACCATGACCGACTTGCGTACCGGCTTAGCCATTTGGGAAGACGAAGCGCCTATCGGTAAGCGGCGCAAGAAAGGAGTCTTTGGTGGTTAAGTTGCTTGCTTAACCAGGCGGCCAGTTCAGCTGGCGCCCGCCGAGAACATGAAAATGAAGGTGGTCAACTGATTGGCCACCTTCATTGCCAATATTGGTGACGATGCGATATCCAGCATCGAGGTTCTCTTGCGCTGCAACTAGCGCGCAAACTCGCAATAAGTGTCCAAGCAACATTTGATCTTCCGCGTTGGCCGCTGCCGCGCTTTGGATTGGCTTGCGCGGAATCACCAAAATATGAATTGGTGCTTGTGGTTCAATATCGCGAAAAGCGATGCAGTGCTCATCGGCCCAGATAATGTCGGCGGGAACATCTCCGTCGAGGATCTTTTGGAAGATGGTCACTTAAGAATATTATTTACCGTCGACTACGGCTTTCCAATCGGATTCTGAAAGCTCAGTGGCTTCTTCAATTAGCATTACTGGGAATCCATCAACAATTGGGTAGCTGCGGCGCGTTTCGGGATCCCTTGAAACCAAGCGGTCCCCATCCAGCACCAGCTCGGCCTTACTTAGTGGGCAGCGCAGAATGTTGAGGAACTTAGGCGAGAGAGTGGTCATACCTAATAGAATAACGTAGCCATGGACTTAAACTCCGAACCCGTACCTAGATTCGCCAGCCGAATTGTTGCCGCCGTTAGCGGTTTCTTCTTTACGCTTTTCATTATGAGCGTGTTGGCAACTTTGCCAGAGCTTGCGCTTCAAGATTGGTCGGCGGCTGGCTCGGGATGGCTTAAATTCCAGTTCTGGTCACAACAACTGCCATGGAAAGAGGCTGCTGCTGGTGGCGCATTGACCTTGCTTATCACCCTTCTCGCACAACGCGTCCAGCTTGTAAGGGCGGCAACCCGCTTCTTTGGTGGAGCATTTGGATTAGTGTTGTGTTTGGGCTTGGCTTTCGTGCCGCGTGCAATCGCTGAAATAACCCGCCCCAGTGCCCCAACCGATGCGCCCAATGTGTTGTTCGTTTTAGTGGACACCGTTCGTGCCGACCACGTTTCATTTCTTGGGTACGAGCGCGAAACCTGGCCAGAGTTAGGTCGTTTGGCTGAGCGCGGAGCTGTTTTTGAGCGCGCCCTTACTCAAGCACCGTGGACAAAACCAACCGTCGCCACCCTGTTCACTAGTTTGGTTCCATCAAAGCACGGCGCGATGAGCCACATGCCAATGCATTCGGGACGGCGATTTGTGGAGATGGGCCGTGAGCACCGAACTTTGGCCGAGAGCCTTGCCGCCAATGGTTGGGAAACTGGCGCAGTCGCTCACAATGCCAACATTCAGCCGATTTATGGATTTGGCCAAGGCTTTGACGATTTCCATTTCGTTGACGATTGGGATTTGCGCGCTCCGACCATGATTGAGGTAGCCGACGAGTGGATTGATTCGCGGAGTGGCGAGCGTCCGTGGTTTATGTACTTGCACTTAACTGACCCGCACTACCCCTACGATGCGCCTCCCGCCCCCGAAGGGCCACGCGGCAAATGGGACAAGTCAGGTTCAGATTTCGTCCTCAACTACGACGTGATTAAGGGCTTTCATGATGGCGATTGGCAACCAGACGAGGCGCTTCGCCAGCATCTTTACGATGCTTATGACGAGGAGTTGTTGTACACCGATATGAAGTTGGCGCCATTTATGAAACAGGTTATGGATGACCATCCCAATACGGTGATGGTCTTGGTGGGCGACCACGGCGATGAACTTTGGGAGCATGATTCGCTCGGACATGGCCACGTGCTCTACGAGGAGTTGGTGCATATCCCGTTGGTAATCTGGGGAACCCAAACTGGTGATGCTTTGGAAAATTCCAAACTCCCGGCCTCACGAGTCGCCGGCCAAGTTCGCTTATTAGATGTTGCGCCGACCCTGCTCGATTTGTGCGGCATTGAAGATTCCGCTACGACTTCTTTTATGGGTGAGTCTTTGGCGCCAATGGTGCGCACTAACCCGAACAAAAACTTGCCAGCACCTTTTGAAACTGGCGGTGATGGCGAACCTCCTTGGCAATTGCGGGGAATTAGCGCCGAGTACCAAGGCGAGATGTGGAAGTTAATTCGCCAAGAGCTTGATTTTAAACACGACTCAGAAAGCTTTAAGTTGTTTAATCTAACTCAAGATCCACTTGAAAAAACTAACTTGGCAGAGTCTCGGCCAGGGGCGGTTGAATTTTTGTTTGAGTTAATGAAGAAAAATGGTTGGTACACCAAGCCAGAGGATTTGCGCGGCACTGTTTTCGATGCGAATAGCGTTAATGAAGAAACCCGCAATAATTTGGAAGACATAGGCTATGGCGACTTCGACGATTAAAGAATTGCAAGCCTTCGCAGGAAATGAGACAACCGGTACTTTGTAGTGGCGTAAATTCTTTTCACTTTTTTTATAAATAGCCGCCAAGTTTATTCCGCCACATTTTTATAAGTGGTGTTTGTTGATTACCCCCTTTCGGGTTAACCACAAACAAAGAAAAGATGAAAACAATTAACACACTATTACTCCTGATGGGGGTAATGCTCTCCGGCGCTTGCACCGTAAGTACAGAACTACAAGAGGGAGTAGCGATTGAACTTGACACCCCAGTCGGAGCTCTAAAAGCGCAGAAAACAGCCGGCGTAATTGAGGCAAGCGGTGATACCGACCGAACGTTAGAAATAACGCCGATTGGCGCTGATGGCGTACCATTAGCTCAGCCAATCACAATCCCCAAGGGCGATTTCGATATTATTGTTCCCGTAGGAACAGTGCGAATTCAAGTTAAGGAAGTGTCAGGCTTTAGAGCTCTGGAACAGAAATTTTGGCTTTATAGCTTGCCGCCACTAGAGAAAGATTTAATGCCAGGTGGCGAGGATCAGTTTTCTCACGTCTTCAGCCAAGTTACTTACACGGGTCCAACTGATGGTTGGCAGGAAACGCTTGCTGCTTTTAATTCAATGGGCAGTTCGCAGGCAGCAACAGCCGGCGTAAGCGTGGACATGTTTGTTGAAGTGATTACAGATCGGAGTTACCAAAATGGCGGTGCTTTGAGTAAATTACCTGGAATGGTGATTGTTGCCGATGACGATCAAATAACAAATTTCACCGCAACACTAATGGGCAGCACAACACTCACCGAGATGTCTTCAACGGCCAGCGGCGATTCTGGAGCATGGGGAAGTTGGGCCAATGCTTACACCTTCTTCAAGCCATCAGCGGCTTGGTATGGAAGTGGCGACATTTATGTTTCATACACCTTGGCAGATGGCACTTCACGCGGCGTCACATTTACCATGGGGTTGTAATTGATGATGCGAATGCAATTTGCAATCGCAATGATGTTGGTGTCAGCCTGTCAGGTTGGCACCAATACTGTGCAATCCTCAGACATTTTAAAAATCTCTGCAACATATGGTCCTGTCAGTAGCGAAACAAAAGGTCAGCTTAATTATCCACAATCAGGAAAATATTCATTTGAGAAAGCGTCAAATGACGATGGCTTAGTTGTTAATGTTGCGCTCCATCCGAGCTGTAGCAGTTCTGAATATTTTGGCAAGGAAATGCAAGCGGCTCAGCAGCAAATCGAGGATTGGATTCAAATAACTCGAAAAGTAATCGCAGATGAGTTGCACTTAAAATCGGCGCCCGATGTTTTCTTATTGTTGGTTGAAGTTTCTAATTCGCTGCCAATAAATATTTCAACATCGTGTTTGGCGAGTGCTGGAATTTCAATTGGATTTCCAATGCGTCAAGCCGGTCCGAATCTTCAAGAGTCGCAACTACTTATTTTTGGCTTGGCACACGAGTACACGGAGGCCTCTTTGGTGATGCCTCAAATAATGGGTTGCAATTTATATGGAAGTTCAGCAAATAATCGTTGGCTAGGTGAGGGAATCGCAAATGTGGTCGCCGCACGCGCACTAGAGGCGTGTGGATTGCCGCCAATTGACTGGGGAGCAGTGGCCAGCGTTGGAGTTGATTTCGCAAGCTGGAATCACGGGCACTCGCCTAAGAATGGCGAAGTTCATGCCCACTATTATCAAGCCATGAAGAAGGTTGAGGAGTGGGAGCTCAGAAAGAAACAAGCAGGCGAGGAGCGTCCAATTTGGAATTTACTTGATTGGCTGAAAACGCATAAGAAAGGTCCATTGGCGAGTGATTTAAATCGTTGGCTTCACTAAATCTTCATAAAGATTCCACGGGAATGTCGGGGGCCATGTTCTAATTTAGAAACATGGCCAAGGCCAAACTACTGCTTGTTGAAGATGACGCGGACATTCTTGAAGTTCTGCGATTGACATTCCGCCGCGAGGGTTACGAGACCTTTGAGGCGGAAGACGGCGAGACGGCAATTCAACTCGCGAGGCGGCACGTTCCGGATTTAGTGGTGCTTGATGTCATGCTTCCTGGAAAGGATGGCACTGATGTCTGCCGCGAAATACGCGCCGACTCGTCACTTCAAAACATACTCATTTTGATGGTGACTGCCCGTGGCGAGGAATCAGATGTGGTGCTTGGCCTTGGAGTGGGAGCAGATGATTACGTGGTAAAGCCGGCGCGGCCGCGCGAATTGGTGGCACGAGTGAAAGCATTATTGCGGCGCAGTCGTCTAAAAGACGAAGTACTCACCGATCAACTTATTTCCTATAACGGCGTGGTGGTGGACCCTGTTCGCTTCGAGGTGCGCACTGAGCAAAACGATGGGGAAGAACTGCGGGTCGAGCTAACTCCGACCGAATTTCGTATTTTGCAATGTTTGATTAATTACCCGGGGCGCGTTTACCGTCGCTCAGAGTTGTTAGATGCTGCGGTTGGAACTGGGGTATTTGTCGATGAGCGTAACGTTGATACTCATGTGAAGTCGGTGCGCAAAAAGTTGGGCGATAAGGGCGACTTAATTGGCACTGTCCGCGGAATAGGGTATCGTTTTGCAGATTGATATTGCTTGGTTTGCTGGCCTAGCTGCGGCGGGGAGTGCGGTGGTTATGGGCTTGTCGCGCAAGTTGCGCGCATCGCGTCAAGACGCGGAAAACTATTCGCGCCGCTTGGGCCGCCGGCGTGCGGCAATGGAACTAATTCAAGATGGTGTGGTGTTGGTGGACGCTCGCGACCAAGTGGTGTTTGCGAATTCGGCGGCAGCAAGTTTGATGGGGGTGGAGGAAGTAACAAGTGTTGCGACTTTGGCGGTTGGATATAACTCCGGCGAAACCTCGCGCCGAATTGTGCGCGGTGCTGGAACCGATTCTGCGCCCGAGGGCCGCTCGCTTGAGTTGACTGTGGCGCCGACCCCCGAAGGTGGCCGCATGTTTTTGCTACACGATTTATCGGCCTTGGCCGAGGTTGATGAACGTCGCCGAGATTTCGTATCGAATGCTAGTCACGAAATCCAAACGCCACTAGCGGCAATTATTGGAATGTTGGATTTGGCCGTGGACAGCGAGGATCCTGAGGAGTTGAAGCACTTGTTGGAGCGTTGTCAGGAAAACGCCCTCGGTTTGTCGGCAATGACTAGGGATTTGTTGAGCTTGTCCCGCGCCGAGGACCCCAATTGGAAGCCGGTTCCAGAGGAAGTTAACTTGCAGGAGCTGTGTAATAGAATTGCAAGTTCCTTGTCGGACAAAGCCAATTCCAAATCATTAACCTTGACCGCATCCGCTGGGTCACATTCAATTGTTGTTGATCGCACCTCACTCGAAACGATTCTCAGCAATCTAGTTGATAATGCGATTTCCTACACAAATGAAGGTAAAGTCACTTTAAGGGCAGAAATTGTTGATTCAAAATACGCCCACTTCACCGTTTCAGATACCGGGCCGGGCATTCCAAGGGAGATTCGTCCGCGCATCTTTGAACGCTTCTTTAGGGGCGATCCTGCCCATGGTCGCCAGTCTGGCGGGACCGGCCTAGGCCTGGCAATTGTCCGCAATTTGGTCAACCGTCTCGGCGGAAAAATATCCCTAAGTACAAGCAAAACAACTGGTACAAAATTTTCAGTTGACTTGCCACTTAGCCCAACCCAAAGTCTCTGAATATTTCCTGTCACCTCAACGAAAAAAAGGGCTTTAGTTTTCAACTCCGCCCTCTGACTTTTCATCTAAAGCCCGTAAACTAAGCGAACTTTTGTCCTTACCACTTCCGTCTCTACCGCCCGACCACGAATCGCACAACTCTACTCAGAAAGCACCAGCTTCTGGGGATTTGTCAGTACTTGTTCCGGAGCAAACTGGTTATCCCGCCCAACTTGAGGAGTGGAATGACTCGAACTTTGACCATCCTGAGTCTTGGCCTGAGAACCTTCATCCAATGGATAATCAACGGGT
>CAZWVI010000002.1:65209-222302 GCA_964637165.1 uncultured Planctomycetales bacterium | reverse complement strand
GTGTTAAGGTAACCTTAGCCGTTTGTGCGGCTGGCTGGTTTAGCGAAATCAATTCGTGCAAGCTTTGACGCAAATTGAATTCGCTCTCTTCAATGTCCACCTTGCCCGCTTCAATTTTCGAGAAATCTAAAACGTCGCCAACAATGCGCAGGAGATTATCTGCTGAATGACGGAGGGCATTAGCGTATTCAAGCTGTTCCTCGCCAAGTTCGCCAGTTCCTAAAAGTTCTGCCATGCCAACAATTCCATTCATGGGAGTGCGGATTTCATGGCTCATCATGGCGAGAAATTCACTCTTGGCCTGAGTCGCGTCTTGTGCCGCTTGCGCAGCCTGTTTAAGTTCTTGGTTCGCATGTTGAAGTTGAGAAGTGCGTTGGCGAATTCCAAGTTCTAATTGCTCGCGATTATTTTCGGCTTCATCAACCATCTCATTTAAGTGGCGTGACAACAAAGTTATTTCATCGTTGCCATCTTCACTTGCGCGCGCACTACGATCGCCATGAATTATTCGCAAAGTTGTTTTGACTAATCGGCGCAAACGGTCGAGTACAATTTTGTCAGTTCCAAACAAAGCCACCGCAGTTACTAAAACTGCCATCATTGCGAATGAAAGAGCCAACACTGCAAGTTGCGCCAGATGACTGCGACGAGTAGTTGCTTCGCCAGACAACATTGAAGTGCTCCACGCGCCGGCTTGGCGCAATGAACTTTGATGATTCAAAATAACTTCGATGCGGCCACCGGGCACTTGCATGCTAAACGGAAAACCGTTTTCTGATTGCCCGGCACTAACTAAGGCATCGATTTGTTTGTTTGAAAAAACTTGGATTTGATGGACCGCGGCCGCCGCCGCTAAAGAGTTGGCCACGGCAGATAATTTTTTATCTTCAAGTAAGGGTGCCAATGCGCGCGCCACTTGTTCGCCGTTTTTGCGCAAGTAATCACGGCGTGCGTTATTGGCATCTCGTTTTAGCAATTGCCGAAATTCGGCAGCAGCTGAATGGCGTTGCGCAACCACTCCGCGTTGCTGACTCATCAACAAAAATCCGCCAACCAGCATTGGGATGCAGACCGCAAGCAGTAAAAATGAAACAAGCTTGCGTCTGATGCTGGCGCGGACGGGGGGTAATGGTTTTTTCATTGTCGGGGGACTGGAAACCATTCCTGTTATCGACCACCCGCAACAATCCGCTTAAGTACATTCGCCACATCAGGTCGCGTCACTGTTAGGCTTCTGTTCGCCCCAGATGCAGGGTGAGTTATCCACAATTCACCCACAAGTTGTGTATTTTTTGTTACTTTTCTTGCACATGACCGTGGAGATGGTTAGAAATATAGCCAATGGAATTCGTCTGGGTAGTCCCTCGAAATAGCATCCTCCCAAAGGAGGAGGTTCACGGCTTTCTCCCACTTGGAGAGTCCGAACTTGAAAGTCGCATCTTGGCCCCTGGCCGTGAGCATGGGTTTTTCATGGAACGCCGCTATGCCGAAACTCACCCCGAATTCAAACAGCCAATTCCTTACGTAGCGGTTTGTCGCGAGGATCAGGTTTTTTGCCTGACTCGCCTTAGTGCTCAAGGGGAAAAACGCCTCCATGGTCGCCGCAGTGTGGGCGTGGGTGGACACATCAATCCTTGTGACCAACTGGAATCAAACAGCAATGAAGACTTGTTTACTGCTGCTTGTCGCCGCGAGCTCCACGAGGAAATGATTCTCCCAGACTGTGATTTACCACTCACCCCTCTGGGAATCCTAAATGACGACCGCACCGAAGTTGGCTCCGTCCACCTCGGTTTGGTTTACCGTCTCGATGCCAGCGACTTTGATGTTGCTATTCGCGAGGCCGATGCCATGGAAGGTGGATTTGAAAACATCTCCACTCTCCAATCAATGATTAGTTCTGACCAGGACCCATTCGAGACTTGGTCCTCTCTGTTGATCCGCTCCGGAGTGCTAACTCCAGCGGCTTCAAATCTTTCCTAAGCCCCCCCTCCTTACTAGGAAAAGCCACCACCTTAATTAACAAAATGGTACGCCGTAAGAAATTAACCGATGACGAGCTAAAAGCTCTGATTAAGCGACTCCAAGAAGCCCGCCAATACCAGTCCGTTACTTTGGTAATGCACGATGGACGCGAGCTGGTTGGAGCTCTTACCTACCAGGACCGTTTTGGCGATGGCAGAATTATCAACATTGAAAAAGAAATAGCCTGTGACTACAACCTTTACGATGTGAAAGAAGTTAACTGGTCAGTCGCTAGTTAGCCGCCATTTAGTCCAGCACAAAAAGAACCGAGCGCACTCCATTGGAATGCGCTCGGTTTTGCTTTGCCCAAAACAAAGTCGTTTGGGCGCAAAGTTGAATTCGCTTAACGCAAGAATGTCGCGTAATCAGCTTCGTCAAATCCGATGATGGCCTTTTCGCCGCGGGAAAGCATTGGGCGACGGATCATGTCAGGGTTTGAACGAAGCAGGTCTACGACCTCCTTCTTGGTCTTGAACTCAGCGTTTGGAATGTCGTGCTCCTTAAAACCCTTCGACTTATTGTTGAAGGCGTCTTTTGGATCGTCGGCATCGACTGCTTTCTCAAGCAGCTTCTTGGCTGGGGGTGTGGTTAGAATGTCAACTGCTTCGAAATCGATACCTTTCTTTTCAAGGTACTTAACGGCGCGTTGGCAAACTTTGCAGGTGCCTTTAATGTAGAGCTTTACAGCGCTCATGATGGTTCTCTCACTCTCTTAGGGGACTAGATTTAAGCCAAAATTGGCTAATTAGGCGTTAAAACGCAACACCATCATACCCAGAAAACTGGTTCTTGGCTAGTCCTAGAATGCACTCGGGCGAATACGCCCGCAAACAAGATGTAGAGCCTGTTTAGCCGCTAGTGCCGCTACGTTCGCCAGTTGGGTCGTAGCCGACAAGTTCCATCAGCATTCGCACCAAATTGGCGGCGAAAACGCTTCTAGGAACAACTTTAATACCGATAGCCTCAGCAGACTCTATTAGGTCTTCCAGCTCATGCGAGCAATAACATAAAAGCGGCAAGTTTTTAGTCGCCTCGCTCGTCTGTAAGTCCTTTAGTAGACTTAAGATATCGACTGAGTCTTCCTCCAGATCAATGACTGCTCCGCTTCCGGGATTGGCAATAATTTGCTCGAGTATATTCTTTTCAAAATCTGGAACAAAAGCCTCCCAGCCGAGGGCCAGAATGGCTGGCTCTACTTTGCCCAAGAAGAACTTCTCGCCAATTACAGCGTGAAACACGGTTGGAGGGTGTGAATTTTCTGTCACGAAACTAATGGGACCTAATCTTGTTCCTCTAATCGGCCAACTAGCCCCATAACCCTATCCTTTTTCGGCTTTTTTTCAAAATCGCGGATAATTTGGGTATTGTCAGGGCCGCTGCCTGGGAGACACGGCCAAGGTCGCTGGGTGCTCTACAATGTCAAATTGAATAAAGCAATTGTCGGAATTCTGCTAATCTTATGCTCACTGGTGACTTGGCTGTTTTTTTCTGGAGAAAATACTCCACCTCAAATTAGCGAGCTGAACCAGGCCGAAACCCACCTTCAAGAAGATACTCCCGAGCAAGTCGAGGTGGCTGGCGAATCCACCGCCGAGCGCGGTGAACTCAGCGACTTAGCAGCCGGCAACCAATCTTCGGCAGGCGGATTTTCGATTAGCTTCAAATTAAGCGATGGAACTGCCGCCTTCCCCACCTCAATCCGCGGCCAAATCGGTGCACAAATGGTTGAAGTGCATCGCGCGCCTGAAAAAAACCCTATGCACCACCGAAATGAGCGAACAAGCATTATTGCTCTCTGCCAAGTTTGACAATCATGCCGGCTGGATAGGCGAATTTCCAAGTGCTGCGGGGTACCACGAAGTTACATTAAGTGAGGGCGCGGTGCTGGCCGGGCATATCAAATATCCACACCCGAGAAATTTTTCGATGCCACAGTTTTGGGCATCTGGCGAGGAGGTACTCCCTGTCGCCTTAGCCAATAGTGACACCACACCATCGGCCGAATTGTTGAAATTTGCCACAGACACCGATATGCAATCCTTCAAACTTGCCATCGACGAAAATGGTGATTTCAGAATCCTGGGTTTAGCTGAAAATTGGCGGGGATTGATTCGAATGAACTCAAGCAACCTGCGGTGGGTTGACCCCGATGTACAAGCCGATTCCTATAGCTCTACTTTTCAAATCGAATGGCCGCGTGAAGATTTGTATATCAACCTTGAAGAAAATCCCTTCATTTGGGGACGCTTTGTGGATGAAAATTCAACTGGGCTCAGTAACAGCGGCGTTAATTATCAACTCAAAACAAAATCGGGTGGCGGTACTCGTTCAAGAGGGGGAAGTGATCAATGTGATGAAGAAGGAATTTTCCGAATTGTCCAACCTGAGGATTTGAAATCTTCAAGCATTTCACTTGGGATTGATAATGACGATTACTTTTTTGAAACACTAATAATTAAACCAATTCCTGAAGATGGGTATCTCGGCGATTTAGTTTGTTTGAAAAAACGCAAGCTTGAATTGATTGTGCGCGGCAACGGTGAAACATTAAAAGAAATAAACTGCTTCGTAGAGGGTTCAAGCAACGACGCGCACAAACAAACCATTGACGATAAATTAGTTTTGGGGTTGCCGCCATACGCCTGCCAAATTAAAGTTTCATCAATGGGTTTTATTAGCAAAGAACTACTGATCCCTGTGGACCAGGTGAGCCCCTTAGAAATTGATTTAGAAAGGGCTTACTCGATTGAGGTCGCGCTGATTGACTCAAATCCAACCCCCAAGAACCCCGATGACCGGTGGGCTAACCCTTTTAGCAATTTCGAGATTGAACTGAGCGGGGACGGCGGAATCACTATTCCGAACTCTTTGGGAAGCCGCTTTATCCGAGGAGGCTCATCTTCCAGCTACTCCAGTGGCGAAGATAATGCTATTACCAGAATGTCTGCCACGCCCAGGCGCGAAAAATATTTGGAACGATTTCAGATGAATTTGGCAATCCCCTAAAAAACGTCGAGCTAGAATTTCGAGGAAGTAATTACCTCATGAATAAACATTGCACTAGCAATGCTAATGGTGAATGGGCATTTGCTGGCGGGGTCGTTGACAAAATAAGAGTTGAGACTAATCACCACATTAAAGGGGTATCTAGTTATCTACCATCTCCAGTCGATGTCCCTAAAGATGGTGGCCCAATCCACTTGACACTCCAGCAAGGTCGAAAGCTAAAAATCAGCTTTAGTCAGCAAAACGGCGTGCCAATTACTTCATCTAATGGGCTAGTTGTTTACGCCGATGGCTATCAAGGTTACAGCAACGCTACCAATGATTATTACTTAATCAATGGCGCCCCTGCCAACAAGAAACTCGGCATACAGTTTCGCTACAAAGGCTATAACTACCAATTCACCGAAGCTTCAATTGCTAGTGAGCATAACTTTGTTTTGCCGTTAGCCTACTCAGTAACTCTTGAAACAGGAATTGCCATTCCAAAAGACACTATTTACTTATTTGTTGTTTCGTCAGTCGAGAATGAGGGCGAATCTCTTACTCAAAGGGTGCCAAAAAGTGGTGCCAAGGAAGTGCACGCGGAACTTCCTCCAGGGAACTACGAGGTGATTATTGAATCGTTTAGCAATTCACAGCGCGAGCTCGTCGCAGGTCCGAGCGCGTTCACGGTTATGGCAACCGATCAGCAGCAAATAGTAACTGTTAAGTAAAACTTACTTAACGAATTCAATCTGTGGCGGAGTTGGCAGTAAGCCGGCCTTATGGGCGCAATCCAAGAACAACTTAACTGATTCACGGCCATCGTCGCCGTAATCCAAGGTGCGTTGATTGACATACATGGCAATGAATTCATCGGCCAATTTCAAGTCTAGATTGCGACCGTACTGAAGTGCGTACTCAACGGCTTCTTCGCGGTGGTCTAATCCATAGGCGATTGATGCGCGTAACAATTCAGATACGCGGGGGATCATGTCGCCCAAGTCGCGGCGAATTGTGTTGCCGCCCAAAGGTAGTGGCAGGCCGCCGGTTTCATTACCCCACCAAACGCCAAGGTCTTCAAGTAACACAAGTCCCTGGTCTTGGAAGGTTAATTGGCCCTCATGAATGATTAGGCCTGCATCAAAATCGCCGCGCTCGACTGCGTCGGGGATTTGATCGAACTCAACAACTTCGAAATCGTAAGCGCCAATGCGCATTTGGGCAGCGAGATGGGCGGAAGTCCATTCGCCAGGGATTGCTAAACGCTTGCCCTTGCCCTTCTCTAAATCACTTAGCTTAAATTCTTCGCGAGCAATAATGCGCGGGCCGTAACCTTCGCCCATTGATGCGCCATGATTCAAGAGGCAGTACTTGTCCGATACGTATGCGTAAGCGTGAATCGAGACCGCGGTAATTTCGTACTCGCCGCGCATCGCACGCTGGTTTAGCGATTCAATGTCCTCGAGCTTGTGAACAAAATTTATGTCTCCGGTGTCGAGATGATTTTTCGCCAATGCATAGTGCATGAAGGCATCATCTGGATCGGGGCTGTGGGCGAGAATCAGTGTCTTTTCGGCGGTTTCGGACATTACAGCCGCACATTCTAACGGTTCGTCATCATGCAGCATGCGTAAAGCCGGAGTATCCAAATCATCGAATTGTCCGCGGCGCGAGGCCCGCACAAATGCCCACAGTGCTACTCCAGCCAATCCAAGCATGAGCGGAAATATGACGAATAGCAGTTCCATTAACTTCTAGCCTAATAGCTCCGCGAGCGCCACGCCAGACTTACTACGCTGAGTGAGCTAACCGGCATAAGTACCGCTGCCCAAAGTGGATTAAGCAATCCGGCAAATGCCAAAGCAACGCCAAAGGCATTGTAACTCAATGAAACCAGCAGTCCGCGGCGAATAATTCGCATCGTACGTGCCGCCCCGTGAATGAATTCAACCAACGGTGCACTACCTGCTCGTGCAAGAAAAACATCGGCGGCGGCGAGCGAGGCCTCGGCCCCACCTTGAACTGCAATTCCGATATCAGCCGCCGCTAGGGCGGCCGCATCGTTTACCCCGTCCCCGACCATTACCACCACTTTCCCATCAGCTGTTGCTAGCGAATTATTAATCACTTGCAACTTTTGTTCAGGGCTTACTTGCCCATGGCAATGTTCGGGCGCGAGCTCCAATTGTTCTGCAATTGCATCGACGATTCCTTGATGGTCTCCGGACAGGACACCCAATTGCCAACCATCGTCACGCAAACTGGCCAAGCAATTTTTCGCATCTTGATGAACGGCATCACCAAGACCAAGCAAGGCGGTGATTTCTCCATCGATAGAAATCAAAATCGGAGTTAGTGCGCGTTTTATTGCCGCGGCAATCCACGTCTCGGCAAGCGTGTTCATTTCCGCCGCCAAGTAATGCCCAGAACCAATTTTTATTTCTTGGCCCGCAACCACGCCACTTATCCCTTGCCCAGGAGTTTCAATTACATTTGTGGCACCCAAGTTACTTTGATGAAAATCGCAGATTGTGCGCGCATAGATGTGTGCAGAATTAGCCTCGACTGCCGCCGCTAAATTTAACGCCGACTTGTCGCCCCAAACTTCAACCACACTTAAATTGGCTGAAGTCAAAGTACCAGTTTTGTCTAACCAAATAATCCCCGGACGCGCCACACGTTCTAAAGCTTCGCCGCCTTTAATCAAGATTCCCTGCTTGGCCGCTTTGCCGACCGACGCTGCGACGGCTAAGGGCGTTGCCAAACCTAATGCGCAAGGACAAGCCACGATCAGTAAAGCAATCGTGTGTTCAAGTGCGCGAGCAGAATCTTGAGACCACCATAGGGAAAAACATAGGGCCGACAAAAGTAGAACCACCACCACGAACCATGACGATATACGATCTGCTAATTTCACCACCGGTGCTTTAAGTTGTGCATGACGTTCAACTAAGTTCATCAAGCGGCCAGCGCGGGTGGCCTCGCCAGTTTGAGTTACTTGCACCACGACCTTAGAACTCAAATTCACATTACCGGCATACACTTCAGCGCCAACCGCAAGTGATTCTGGCCGCGACTCACCATTTAGTAAGGACAAATCAAAATCGCTAGCACCTTGTTTAATTATGCCGTCTGCTGGCACAGATTCACCAGCACGCACTTCAACCAAGTCGTTTGCCCGCAAAGCACTAATCGGAACTGCGTCCACTTGGTCATGGTCAATTAGCCTGCGCGCGCTTCCTGGTATTAAGGAGTGCAAGAGTTCAACCGCACTCCAAGCACTGCGCTGTTGTTTTTGCTGTACATAACGTCCAACCAACAAAAGAAAAATCAATATGCATACCGATTCAAAATAGACTTCACCAGCATCGTTAAAGGTATGCCACACACCTCCTAAATAACCAGCGGCCAAACCCAAGGCAATCGGCAAGTCCATATGCGAGGTGCGGGTTCTAAGTGCCGCCCAAGCACCTTGAAAAAATATTCGTCCCGGCCAAGCAATACTTAGCGTTGTCAGCAACATTGCAGACCAGCGAAAAAATTGCTGCCAGTTAGCACTCATGCCATGCAACAAACCACCATAAAGCGCAAAGGCAATCGCCATCACATTACCCGCCAAAGCACCGGCAATCGCAATTCGAGTCAATTGCTGACGTTGTTCGCTGGCGCGAGCCTGTTCAGCTTTCAACCCAGTTGCTGGAAATGGCTGGTAGCCTAAACTATCAAGGCACTTGGCGATTTGCGATAAAGCGATTTCTTCACTTGCATATTCGACACCAAGACGCGCCTTGGCAAAATTTACTCGCGCACTTCGTACTCCGGGCAATAGCTTCGGCAATTTTTCAATTAACCAAACACAAGCTGCGCAATGCACTCCCTGCAACTGCAATTCAACCTGCTTAATTCCACTGCTAAGTGGTTGCACATGTTGCTCCACCCAATCAGGATGATCAAATTCTTCGAATCCACGGCCACTGTATTGGGCCGGCTGTTCGGGAAGTTCGCGGAGTTGATAATAAGCATCTAAACCGCCTTGATGGATTGCCTGCCAAACGGTTTTACAACCATTACAACAAAACTGTTGGGGGCGACCACTCTCTAGCAAGCCCTTTGGAACTGGCAAGCTGCAGTGGGTACACAACGCCTGCTCCCTAGCACTCATTGCTCATCTTCCTCGCAACAAGCGGGAGCCGTTTGGTTCACATCATGTAAGTGTTCGATGGCCTGCTCGAGGTTTTGTGGTTGAACAATTTTTTGTGCATAGTCGGGAACTTGTAAACGCCCAAAAATTGTCCAAAGCCCAACACCCACCAACAGCAAAGCAGTAAAGGTCGGCAAATACTTTGCCATTGAACCGGCAAGCACTTGAACCCCTGCCCCTACGGTTGCCAAAACTGGAACGGTTCCTAGCCAAAAGGCTGCCATGACCAAGGCACCGCCTAGTGGATTAGCGGCGGCAGCAGCAGTTACCACAAAGGCATAAAGCCAACCGCAGGGTAGCAGGGCGGTCAATAGTCCAATCACCGCGGAACGATGAACTGGTTGCAGTTTAGTCGCCAGAGTCGTGGCACGACTAAACAGGTTGTTCACAAATGGAATGCTTGGCAACTTTGGTAAACGTCCACCAAAATTTCGAATTAAGGAGAGCACTCCAAATAAAATCATGAAGCCGCCCGCAAAAACAATGGCAAATTGTTTAATGCCAAGCGCCGAGCCACCAAGATCTATGCCCTTGCCGAGTAATCCGGCCATTGCTCCTAGCAAGGAATAAGAAAGCAATCGCGAAAGATGATAAGCAAGTTGGGCGCGCAACCTTTGCCCCTTATTGCTAGCGCCGACACAGAAGGCCACTAAGCCGCCGCACATGCCTGCGCAATGCGGGCTACCGACTAAACTTGCGATCAATACCGGCCAAAAGAGGGACCACATCAATCACTCCTTGCGGGCAGTAAGAAAAACTCTTTCCTCGAATGCGAAGGTATTATCGCCGTCAAACACCTTTACGCGTATTACCCATTGACCATAGCGGCGGGCAACAAAGGGTGCACTCCATGCGCCAACAACAGCAGACTTTTGCAAGTGCAATAATGTTGAATTGCTACGGGCCGCATTATGAAAAACTGCCACCTCAACATCGGCGCTTAGCATCGGCTTACCACCAACCCCACTAAGTTCAACTATCAGTTCTCCATTACTGAATTTAACTGAGCGTCCAATCATTTCGCCCAACTCGCGCTCCTTGCGCAGTTGATCCCAGCGTAAGCCCTGTTGGTAATAATCGCTTTCAACTCCTGCGCCTGCCCCCTTTAATGAGGCGTAAACAGTTATTGCCCCCATAGCCAATGAAAAACTCAGCAAAGTTACTGGTACGAATTTCCAAAAGGTCGCGGACTGCATCTATTCAGCAAATGGGCCGAGCAAGGGTAAGGCATGAAGGTGAAGATAATCGTCATCATCACTCACCTCAATGATTAATTCAGCCTGACCATTAACAAAGGACGAAGCTGGTGACAACACCGTAAATTGAACTCGGCGCGATGCCCCAGACTCTATTCGGTATCCATCTTTTGGTGTCCCTATCAATTTGTGATGACTATCAGTCCGTAAGTAATAGTTGCGCGCTAAAGAGCTTCGGTTATCAATTCGTAAACGAATTAAATTCCTAATAGCGCCACTTTCGGTTACCGCGAAGGGCACATCTTGAGCGCGCAGAGTTTGCACCATGGCCGACTGCCGTTGATTTACGTTAAAGCCAAACAGGCCTGAAATTATTGCCAGCACCACTGGGTAAATTAAAGTTCGTGGACGCAACCACTTAGTTTTACCACCAGCAAAACCTGCTTGCGAGCCATAACGAATCAAACCAGGTTCTTTGCCGACTTTATCCATTACCGCATCACAGGCATCGATGCACTCGGCGCAGGCGATACATTCCATCTGTAAACCATCGCGAATGTCGATACCAGTTGGACAGGTCGCCACACATAAATTGCAATCAACGCAATCGCCGCCTTGGTTGCGGCCGCGCATTTCACCACGTTGCTCGTCATAACCAATAATTAATGAATTATTGTCAAGTAATACTGATTGAAAGCGGCCGTATGGGCAGGCCAAAGTGCACATTTGCTCGCGGAACCAGCCAAAGTTGAGCAACATCATTAGGGCCGTTCCCCAAACAATGACAAATCCGGCTGGGTGCACGGCGGGGCTTGACAAACTCCACTCAACAACTGTTGAGCCACCGACAAAGTAGGCCAAGAAGGTGTGCGACAAATGCAAAGAAACAACCAGAAACAGCAACCATTTGCAAGCACGACGGATTACGCCCATGCCCTTGCCACCCTTTGCATAACTCTTGCCCTCAATAAATCTTTCGAGTGGACGATATAAATATTCCAAGTAGACCGTTTGCGGGCAGGCCCATCCACACCACACGCGACCTAGTAGTGCGGTCAGCAAAAACACCGCAAAAAATATACTTAGCAATAACAAAGTAAGCAGTAAAGTTTCAGTTGATTGAAACGTTCTTCCGAAAAAAATGAACTCGCGATTTATAACATCTAATAACATCACCGGTTTGCCGTCGATTTGCAACCACGGCAAGATGTTAAATAAAAGCATCAAGGCATAGGCCAGAACTCGGCGCCGCAACCAGAAGCGACCCTTACTTAAACGAGGGAAGAGCCAACGCCGAGTCCCATCCTGGTTTAGGGTGGACAGGACCTGGTCTGGCGACTCAAGTAGTTGATCTATTTGCTCGGCCATGCGGGTATGGCTTCACCTTCAGCAGCTTTAGGAGTGGCTGGGGTGGTACCGCGCAAGGACGCTAAATAAGCAGCAACGAGCACAATCTGGTCATCGGTCAAGACCCCCTTCCAGGGAGTCATGCCCTTTTCAAGAATGCCGGCTTCAATTAGTGGAACGAAGTCCGTCAATTGCTTGATGTGAAGATATTCTTCATCGGTCATATTAGGGCCAACGATTCCACCGCCATCTTTAAGGTGACAAGCAATGCAGTTGAGTTCAAAGATTTTCTGACCACGCTTTAATGACGATGAGTCTGCCATTATTGCCAGTAAACTTTCTTCGGTGTTGGCAATTAGGAAGTTGGGTGTTTCGACACTTTCAACTACTGCCGATGCCGCTGTAACATCTGCTTCCCAAGATTGGTAAATGCTCTTACCTGGCCAAATGTGGAACCAACCCCAATACAAAACACTAAAGACTAGTGTTGCCCAGAAAGTCAGCTTCCACCAACCCGGCAAAGGGTTATCAAACTCCTGAATGCCGTCGTAGTTGTGGTCGGTTAATTGGTTTTCGAGTTGCTCTTGCTGTTGGTCTTGCTCAGTCATGGTGGTGCTCTGTGATGGATGGCTGGCCGTCGTTTAGGGGTAACTGGGAATCAGTTTGAAGTCGGGATTTTTTCAGACGCAAGGCCCACACCACCGCAGTGGTGAAAATCCCCAGAAAAATCAGAAGGCTTAACTGCTTAAAGAACGCGAGGCTTAAGGCGAATGGGATCATCCTTCAATATCCCTCCCCAAACGCATTAGGTAGGCAATCAATGCCGTAATACGTTTACTTTCTAGGCCGCTTGGACCTTGTTCTTTAACAATTTGAGCGGCAACTAGAGCAGCTTGTTCTCGCGCCGCAGCACTCGCACCAGAAACTTCCTCATTGGTGTAAGGGACTCCGAGCGTGGCCATGGCGCGAGTTGCTCGATGAGCATTCTCAAAATCAATTTCCTCTTCAAACAAGTTTGGGTAGGCCGGCATGATGGAATCTGGTGAAGTTGCTCGCGGTTCCAACATGTGGCGCGTGTGCCAACCAGCAGTCAGGTTGCGATTGCTTGAACCGACGCGGTGCAGATCAGGGCCAATCCGTCTTGACCCCCACTGGAATGGGTGGTCGTAAACAAACTCGCCGGCTTTTGAGTACTCGCCGTAACGCTCTGTTTCGGCGTGAAGAGGACGCACCATTTGCGAGTGACAGTTGTAACAACCTTCTCTGATGTAAACATCGCGACCAACTAATTCAAGCGGTGAATACGGCTTAACCGATTCAATTACTGGAACATTTGCCTCAATCGCAAAGGTCGGGATTATTTCAAAGAGCGATGCGGTTACTACCGACAAGGCAATTAGAACTGAGAACAAAAAGCTCCGACCTTCAACAATTCGGTGCCAACTAACTTGTTTAAACAAGAAGTAAGTTGCGCCAGTTAGTCCGAGACCAGCAAGCAAGCTCAGCAAAGACGCGGCAGGACGGCTTTCGGTTATCCCTGGCACTAATGCCACCGCTCCCATGACTCCGGCTACCGCCAAACAGGCAATAATCTCGTGCCACATAAAGCCAGTAACCGCAACCGGCGCGGCTTTCGGCAGAGCCGGTGCTTGGTATATTTTTTCCTGATACTGAGCTGGGCGTTTTTTCCAAGTCAGCCACAGGTTCAGCAGAGCCAAGACCATTCCAGCCAAGTAAAGGGTGCCACCCAATGCGCGAACCCAGTACATTGGAATAAGCACGGTGACACTTTCCATGAAGTCAGGGTACTTCAAGAAGCCTTCGGCATCGAAGGCGCGCCACATTAAACCTTGAGTTAAACCGGCACCGTAAATGGCCACGATGTAAAGCAAGATGCCGATGGTTCCCAACCAAAAGTGCAACTCTGCCCACTTTGGTTTAGCCAATCCGTCAGTTTGGAACAAGCGCGGAATCAGCCAATAGATCATGCCAAAGGTCATGAATCCGTTCCAACCAAGAGCGCCGGCGTGAACGTGGGCAATTGTCCAGTCGGTGTAATGTGAAAGTGCGTTAACCGCCTTAATACTTAACAGCGGCCCTTCAAAAGTTGACATTCCATAAAAGGTAACGCCAACAACGAAGAATTTAAGAATTGGATCTTTAGCCACATTATCCCATGCACCGCGCAAAGTAAGCAAGCCATTCAACATACCACCCCACGATGGCATCCATAGCATGATTGAGAACAACATGCCCAAGGTAGAAGCCCACTCCGGCAAAGCGGTGTAGTGCAAGTGGTGCGGTCCAGCCCACAAGTAAATGAATACCAGTGACCAAAAGTGAATGATGCTCAAGCGATAACTGAAGACCGGACGATTAGCGGCTTTCGGCAGGAAGTAATACATCATTCCCAAGAATGGCGTGGTCAAGAAAAACGCCACCGCATTGTGTCCATACCACCATTGCATGAAAGCGTCTTGAACACCGGCATAAACTGAATAAGATTTCAGTGGCCCGGTCACCACCCAAATGTTATTAAAAATATGTAGGACCGCGACTGCAATAATCGATGCCATGTAGAACCAAATTGCCACATACAAGTGCTTTTCGCGGCGCTTGGCAATTGTGCCAAAAAAGTTAACCGCAAACACCACCCAGATCAAAGCAATCGCAATATCAATTGGCCATTCAAGTTCTGCATATTCGCGGCCTTGAGTGAAACCAAGTGGCAGGGTGATTGCCGCAGAAAGAATTATTGCCTGCCAACCATAGAAATGGATGTTTGAAAACAGGTCGGAGAACATTCGCGCCTTTAGCAGGCGTTGACTGGAATAATAAACCGCCGCAAAAATTGCATTGCCGGCAAAGGCGAAAATTACTGCGTTGGTGTGCAATGGCCGCAAGCGGCCGAATGAAAGAATTTTTGTCCAGCTCGCATCAAGGCCCAAGTTGTTGAACCACGGCTCAGCAAGTTGCAGAGCAATAAGTACTCCAACCAGCATGCCAATAAATCCATAAACCAAGGTGGCGAGGGTGAACTTACGCACGATTGCATCGTCGTAAGAAAATCTTTCAAGGGCGCCGCCGCCGATGGCGGTTGTGCCTGATTCTGAACTCATTTTTTTGTATTTTGGGGGGGTGGTGGGTTCGAGTTTCCTGATTCATCATAGATAATCCCCAAAGGCCAACTATACAAGACAAAAAAGACCACCTACCGAAGTAGGTGGCCTCACAAAGGAAAGAAGTGCGGGGTTAAATCCGCAACAGGAAGTCTTCTAGCGCGGCGCGAAAATCGCTGATGGTGAACTTGTCGTCGCACATCGAACGAAAGACTAATTGTTCGAGTTCGCGCGGGGCGCGCGCGTTGACTTCGCGGGCTTGAATGTAGCCGAGAAAGAAGGAGCGGTCGAGCTCGCGCTCTTCGGAAGTGCACGCTTGGTCTGATGTTCCGGCGAACTTCCATGGGACCTGATCAAACGGCAAAGCCCCGGTTAGCAATTCGTAAACCATAATCGCAAAGGCTTGGGTATCGCCTTTTTGATTGTGGAGCAAGAAAGGGTTGTAGTGCGGAGTTGCCACCAACCAATCTTCGCGGTCGCTGTGCGGCACAGGGTCGATTAAGCGCACTTGGTCATCATTTGTGATGAACAGGTTTTCTGGCTTAATGTCGCCATGGCAGCACCAATGGCCAGAACTGACGTGATGTTCAACAATCTTGGCGGCCTCTACTAACCAACGCAACTTAACGCCTTCGAGTGAACGAATTCGCTCGCGTAGGCTTGATCCTTCAAGTTGTTCGAGAACAAGAACTGGACGGCCTTCATCAGTTTGAATGATTTCACGCAATGCCACAACGCCCTCGCCTTCAGCGGCGCGCAGTTTGTTGGCTTCGGCTAAAAGTTGTTCATCAACTTCGGCGGCATCTAGGCATTCGGCTTGAGCACCCTCCATGGGGTCGAGGAATAATGCCTCGGCAGGAGTTTCATCAGGGCTGATGCGTGTTTGGTCGCGTTGAGTTGTGACCTCGCCAAAACGCGGAACAAATCGTCCGCCGCCACTTTCGCAGCCTATCTTTAGGGCGAATTTGGCTCCGCGCTGATCTTCAGCAGCAAACACTTCGCAAAAAGCGCCGCGGCCGAGAAAGCCAACTACTTCGTATTGGCCGATGGTTTGTCCTGTATGAATGTGTGTCATGCTCATTTCCTTTACAGACCTTTGTCGGCAATTGATGCTCACGGGCTTAAACTGAATCTCAAGCGGGCCCCCACCACCCCGCAAAATCCCCCAAATGAGCACGACTAAGTACCCAGCCCTCGACCAGGAGACCGCCGATATAATTCGGCAGTCTGGACGTATAGCCAGTCAAGCAAGGGAGTTAGGGCTATCCATCATCGCCCCAGGAGTGTCCCTGCGCAAGGTCATGGACGAGGTCGAGGACTTCATCCGCGCCAACGGTGCCGGCCCGGCGTTCCCAGCTCAAACCAGCCGCAATCATGTGGCGGCCCACTATTGCCCCGCCCCCAACGATGCCACCGTCTACCAAGAAGGCGACATGGTAAAGATTGATATCGGCGTTGAAATTGATGGATGGGTTTCCGATAACGCCGCCACCAAGTACTTGGGCGATGACCCCAAATACCAAAGTTTGGTCGAAGCAAGCCGTGATGCGCTTAACGCGGCAATCGCCAAGGCCGGCCCTGGCGTTAAGGTCTCGACCCTTTCTGAAGCGATTGAAAATGCCATCGAAGCGCGCGGCTTTCGACCGGTTTACAACTTAACTGGCCACGGCGTGAATCGATGGACCGTTCATTGCGCCCCGCAAATTCCCGCCAGTCCCGACCGCCACGAGGACGCCATCTTGAAACCGGGCATGGTGATTGCAATTGAACCTTTTGCGACCGACGGTAAAGGCCAAGTTAGTGACCGCGGCCGCGCCGAAGTTTTTATGGTGCGCAAGGCTCCGCATAAATTTAAAGGCATCGACCCAGCAGTGTGGCAAGTCATCGAGGACATGAATGGTCTACCATTTGCACGTTGCACTTTTCCAAGTATTTTACGCGGCGAAAAACTTGAAGGCAGTTTGCAACGCTTAATGAGAATTGGCGCGATTATGGCCTTTCCACCACTCGCCGATTCAGATCCTTCAGTGATGATTTCTCAAGCCGAACACACCTTAATGATTTTGTCCGATGGCGCTGAGGTTGTAACTCAATGACCACCCCTTCACGCGCTGAAATAAAAGTTGTGGTGTTGGCTTATGAAAAACGCAAGGGCAATAAAGTTGTCACGACGATTCGCGATATCCCTGGCAGCCTACGCCTCGACACTTTAAAGCTAATTAAAAAAGCACTTGGCACCGGCGGCGCAGTTGTTGAGGACCAACTTCACATTCAGGGTGATCGCCGCAAAGACTTGTGCACTTGGTTTGAAAAACGCGGCGTACGAGTTCGCGGTGAACGCGGATGAGTAATCGTCCACAGCTTGGACTGTGGAGCGCGACTGCCGCGGTAATCGCCAGCATGGTTGGTGCCGGCATTTTCACCACTACTGGGTTTTTGGCTCGTGACCTTGGGCATCAAGGGGCCATTTTATTAGTTTGGTTGATCGGCGGTATTTACGCGGGATTGGGCGCACGTTGTTATGGCCAACTCGCTTTGCGTTTCCCTGAATCCGGCGGGGAGTACCTATTTTTAACTAGAACCTTCAACCCAGATTTTGGCTGGATAGCTGGCTGGATTTCTTTATTCGTGGGCTTTAGTGCACCTTGCGCATTGGCAGCAAGTGCCTTTGGTCACTATCTATCCCCTGAAATAACCAGCATCGATTCGCGAATTCTGGCCAGCTTCCTAATCGTATGCGCAACCCTCGCCCACAGCATAAAAGTAAGCGTGGGCAATTCGTTGCAAGTAGTTTTAGTATTACTCAAACTACTATTGATTGGCGGGTTAATCGCGATCGCTTTTTTGTGGGCTAATTCAGCGGCGGCGATGCCCACACCAGGTTCCATCACGCCGCCACCACAATGGCCAAGCATCGCCGCCATGGGCACTTCGCTGCTCTGGGTGAGCTTCAGCTATTCCGGCTGGAATGCCGCGGTTTACTTTGCCGAAGATATTAAAAACAAGCAGCGCACATTGCCGCGGTCATTGCTTTTGGGAACTGCAACTGTCACCGTTTTATACATTTTATTAAATGCTGCCTTTCTGAAATTGTCCCCGCTCGCTTTGCTTTCTAGTAAAGCCGAAGTTGCGTTAATCGCCGCCAAGAATTCAAATATCAATTACCTGCCAAGCTACACCATTGCATTAGTATGTCTCGCCCTAGCGACTTCAGTTTTCGCAATGACCCAACTTGGTCCACGCGTTTATGCGAAGATGGCCGAGGACGGTTGCGCACCAAAATTTCTAGCGCGACGAAGCGGATTGCAAAGTGTGCCGCGCTCGGCCATCTTCCTGCAGACAACTCTAAGTTTATTTCTGCTTTGGTCGGCGAGCTTTGATGCAATATTAACCTGGGCGGGAATCTGCTTATCCATTTCAACTTTGCTTACCGTAATCGGCTTAATCAAAGTGCAAGGGCTTTCTTTTTCCGCTATCGCGTTTAGCTGTATATCCACCGCCATGCTGGTACTAGCAATCCAACATCGGCCAACTGAGGCTTTGTGGTCTTTATTATTGCTAATTGTCGGCGTTCTAGCGCGACATAGATTTAAGTAGATTCATTAGCACCAATTCCACCAAAGCATCTTCATGACAAAACGGCAACCTGACAATTTTCAAGCTGCCGTTTAATTTATGCGACGACAACTTAGGTAGTTGCGCCAGTTCGAACGGATTCAATTCGGCGTTCACCAAAGCGATCGGCGGCGGTTGCGACACAGATGCCTTCTTCCTTGGATATCGCGAACATCTCCTTGAGGTTATCGTGAATCTTACTCATCATTTTTAAAGATGTCTGTTCATCGTAACCAGCAGGAACAAGTTCATTGTAAACATTAATCAAACCACCCGCGTTTACAACATAGTCAGGTCCATAAAGAATTCCAGCTTCTTTCAGCGACCGCCCGTGACGTTCTTCGAGCAATTGGTTGTTGGCCGCGCCGCAAACAACACGCGCTTTCAATCCTGGGAGGGTGTCATCGTTTATTGAACCACCTAAAGCGCATGGAGCATAAACGTCACAATCAACTGAACGAATTGCGTCGGGAGCGACAACTAAACCGTCGCATTCGGCGGCAACTTTTTGTGCGGACGCGTCAAAAATGTCAGCAACAATAATTTTTCCGCCGGCTTCTGCAATAAGTTTTGCATAAGCTGAACCAACTGAACCGGCACCTTCAATGGCAACAGTTTTTCCAGTTAAGTCATCGGAACCAAATGCTTCCTCCATGCACGCTTTAAGCCCGATGAAACATCCCCAGGCGGTGTATGGTGAAGGATTGCCGGACTTACCCGCAAGACCAACAACGTGTTCGGTCTTGGAGTTAATGGCGGCCATGTCTTCAACCTTGGTATTCACGTCCTCGGCGGTGATGTAGTTTCCACCGAATGTTTCAACAAATTCACCCATTGACTTGAAGAGGTCCTCGGTTTTATTGGCGGGGTCGCCAATCATTACCGACTTGCCGCCGCCAAGATCGAGGCCAGCACAGGCCGCTTTATAGGTCATGCCCTTCGACAAGCGAAGAACATCAAACAATGCATCGGCTTCAGATGCGTAGGGCCACAGGCGCATGCCGCCCAAAGCTGGGCCGAGCACGAGGTTGTGAACTGAAATGATGGCGTGTAGGCCGGTTGAAGTATCAACCGCGCGCTTAACACTTTCGTAACCATCGGTGGGGATGTCCGTGATTTCTAACATGAGAAGTTTGAAGCATGCAAACGGCATGCAGGGCAGGGTATTATCGCTGATTCTTGGAATTAACCAAGTATCAAGCGCCTAGAAAAATCATGCTTTCAGACGCAACCGCTTACTGGTAAATACTTAAGCCATAAACGCTAATTTTAAAGGCATACGCCAAAAATTAGCTGATAAACCATGAACGCATCGCTTGACCCTGTTTTCATCGCCTGCTGGAGCACTGGAAGTGACCCAGTGAACGACGGTGTTTTCTATTCTGAGGCCGCTAGTTTTACCCAAAGTGCTGGGAGAGAAGAACTTATAGCGCCCACTTGGACGCGCCCCTGGGCTCAAGTGCCAGCCGGCGCCCCACTTTCGCGGCGACTTTCTGAACTAGGCCTCAGCGGTGCAAAAACCAAGGACTTGCCGCTAAGTGCGGACGCTCTTCCGAGAATTTTTACAAAACTGGCCGGGCGACCGCTTATTTTGGCACGCGGCCGCGAAGAATTTTTAGCGCGCTTTAATTACTTACTGCCCGAGGCTCAGTCGCCAGTGATTATTGATTTAGAAAGCCTGGCCTTGTTTTTACATCCACGCCGTGGAGTTCGCAGTGTTGAAGCGATTTGGAAACACTTTATGGGCACCAAACCGCCGCGCGAATTTGGGATTTCCGAAACTCGCTCCCTGTGTCGAGCTTTAATTGCTGCCCACTTGAAACGCGAAAATGGCCTGCGCCGAATGTTCGCTCGTGGCTTTGAAAACCTAACCGATTGTTGTGGCAATCAAGATGCCGAAGCCGCCGATTGGTTGGAACTTTGTGAACGCTTGCTCGACCGACCATCTTGTTTTAGTGCTCACTCCGACAACGATTCTTCATTGCTTGAGGAGGCTCTTGAGGACGGCCAATTTTCTGATGACCTAGAGAGTTCGACACTCGATGCCGACCGCGAGTTGTCCGGAATCGTCCCGATGTTTTTAGATGAGTATCAAAGACACTTTGCCGAACACCATGCTTTAGACAAAGAAGCGACTGCTTGTGGCACCGAGGCCGATAGTGCCGATGTCCCCGAGGGGCAAATTGGTTCGGCACTTTCGCCTGAAGCAGTAAAGTCCCTGGAATCTTTTTTCGACCGCTTGCCGCGCCACTTTGCCGGTGATGGACCAGTACGCGCTGAACGTCTGGGACAAAGAGCGTTGGCCCATGCCGTCCGTCAAACTTTCGAAGAAGATAAATTTTTGGTGGCCGATGCGCCGACTGGAACCGGCAAAACTTTGGGGTATCTTGCGCCCTTAATGTTGTGGGCAAAAAGCAATAATGTATTGACTGCGGTTAGCACTTACACGCGGGCACTTCAGGAGCAGGCCTTCTTTCGCGAAATTCCGCGGGCCTTGGCTTTGATGCGCGAGGCCGGCGTTGCCGACCAAGATTTGCCGCGGGTTAGCATGTTGAAAGGGCGTAACAATTACATTTGTGGGCGCGCAATCCATGATGCGGCTCCTGACAGCGGAACTGGGTCGCCGGTAAGTCATGCGACATGGTTGCGTTTGGCACTTTATTACTGCGAAGATGCATCTGCCGACCTTGATGGTTTTCCGGCCGCGCCTGGCCCACCATTTGGAGCCTCGGCGAAAGTTATTCGTCAAGCGCGCGCGGCAATCAATAACGTGCGTTCAGTTCCAACTTGTTGCACTGGCGGCAAAGCAAAGCGATGCGCGGCTGGAATTCGCACTCAGCGCGCGGAACGAAGTCACTTAGTAATAACTAATCACGCCTTCATTTTGGCTAAGCCGGATTTCTTTAAGCACATTGTGTTCGACGAATGTGATCACTTGCATCAAGTTGCGACATCGGCACTTTCGTACGATATAGAATTCGATGAAGTAGTTTCGATGTGTGATAGTTTATTGCGCGGACGCGGACGTGACCGTTCACCGCTCGAACGTCTTTCGCGTTTAATGCAACAACTTGCCGACGGAGACAAGAGTGACGAATTATTGACGGCGGTTAAAGCTGCGCATGAAGGGACCGCGGCCATGGAAGCGAGAGCCTTGGAATGCACGCGCGAGTTACGCAAGTATCAGGAATGGCGGCGTGAAGTAAGTGGTGGAATGTCGCGCGAAGAAACAGCGTTTTTATTGCATGACTTTTTGGATAGTGGGCGCGGCGATCAGTTAGCGACAGCTTTGAACAAATTCAAAGAAGCGGTGGACACCACCGATAGCGGTTTACGCACCTGCATCGAGGGCTTGGGCACTGTTTACAATCGGCAAGCCGGACGTTTGCGTTGGTCGTTGCGCAAACCTCTCGATTTAATGGCGCATTGGCGAGAGGGATTGACTTTATGGTTAGGTGGCAAGAACGAAGATCCCGCCGAAGGTGAAAAGGGTGACTTCTCTGATGATTTTTTATATGACGCTGAATTTGAAGGGCGACGCCGGCGACCGTTGTTGTGTTTGAAGTGGTTACTGCCACAGGTTTGGCTCGGAAATGTTTTCTTTCCAACTTTACGTAGCGCCGCCTTGGTTTCGGCGACTGCCCGCTTGCGTGGTGGATTCAAAGCAATGAAGGGATACTTGGGTTTAGATTTATTGCAAGAAACTACGATTGAAAAAACTGGGCGAGAATTGAATGAATTTGTCGGTCCGCCAACCTTCGCGGCTGAAGCGGCTTTGGTGTGCGTGCCGGAAGACGCTCCAGAATATGGATATAGCGGTAATCGCCAAACTGATTGGTTGGACTATGTTCAAGATGTTTTATTGTTCTTGGGCGAGCGCGCCAACGGACGAACCCTCGGCTTGTTTACCAATCGGGTTGTTCTGCAACAAGTTGGCGAGCGATTGGCCGCGCCATTTGCAGCTGTCGGAATTCCGCTTTATTGGCAGGGCATGCCCGGGCTAAGTAAGGAGGAAATTGCCGAACGTTTTCGCGCGCGCCCGGATTCGGTTTTGTTGGGCTTGGACACCTTTTGGTACGGCGTTGATTTCCCAGGAGAGACTTGTGAATACGTGGTTATGACCAAGCTTCCATTCGGAGTACTTGATGATTACCACTTCGCCCAAACTGCGCGACTCGGCTTTGGCCGTCAACGTAACCGCATTTACTTACCAAAGGCTTTGTCGATGTTTCGGCAGGGTTGCGGACGTTTATTGCGCAGCGAGAGTGATCGTGGTGGGGTAATAATTCTGGATAGGCGCGTACTTGATAAACGCCACGCCGCTTTTCTTGAGGAACTGCCTGGTGGAATCGAAGATTTTGAGGAAACCAATATTTTGGCGGCGAAAACCGATGAATGTTTTTACAAGTTGTTCAACCATATGCAATTGACTTCCGAAATTAAGCGGCGGGGTTTGTCGGTGGACTTTAGTAGTAGCCGTTCAAGCATGCGTTCCGGTTAGAATCATGGAGTGAAAATTCTCTTCCTGTGCACTCAAAATGCTTGTCGTTCACAAATGGCCGAACACTGGGCGCGCCATCTGGCCGCTAAGCATGGGATAGAGGGTGTTTTCGCTTCGGCTGGAACTAAGCCGGCGATCCCCAATCCGCGGATGTTGCGGGTCATGCAAGCGGCTGGAGTTAATTGTGATGCCGCTCGCTCGCAACACATCGATGATTTTATTGGCGAAGAATGGGATCTTGCCGTGACTTTATGTGATTCCGCGGCTCAAGCTTGCCCAGTTTTTGCGGAGGCGAAAAAGCGTGAGCACCACCCGTTTAATGACCCTGCTGCTGTTATTGGACCTGAGGACGAAGTTATGAAGCAATTTGAAATTGTTTCCGAACAAATTCACGACTGGGTATTGCGGCTGTTACAATCAAATAATTAACACTTAAAAAAAATGGAAGATTTCTGCACACTAAAAGTTGGTCACTTAGCTCTTCAATGCGACGCTGAATTGTGCGAGCAATGGCAAGATGTTGGCGGAAAGCTGGCCGCGCAAGCACTTTCCCCATTGGCAGCTGTAGATCCTTCTAAAACTAAAAATCTATGTTTGCTAGCAACTGGGCCTGGTAGCGCGATTGCTGGCGTAATTGGGTTGCAACTTGGTTTCAAGCAGATTGACTTAGTATTGCATCCAGATGATGCGGCACTTTTTGCGAAGTTTGATAAAGATGCGCGAGCTAATATTTTTGATCGAATTGAAAAGGTACCCCCCGGTCGCAACTATCATCGCATTCTGCTGGGCTGTGACGCGAAAGCTCCGGAGGTCGGTCAGGGCCGCGATTTAGTGCAACGCTTGAAGCGTGAAGGGCAATTTGTTTTATTTGGATTGCCACGCAAAGAACTTAACCCAACCTTTGCGCTGTTCTCAAAGCACGGCCTGTCGCTACGGGCGTGCGGGCTCGAGGGAGATTTTGGATTTCTGTCAGGCTCCCTAGTTCATTGAGAATTCAAACACTGAGCTAATCGGCTGGGTCATTTTCCAGTGCGACGGCGGCTGATTTCGGCACGCAAGCTTTCCAGACGCGCTTTAATTTTTTGCTCCCAGCCACTTTCGCTCGGAAAGTAAAACTGTTGATCTGAAATTTCGTCCGGCAAGCATTGCATTGTGGCGATGCCATCTGGCTCATCGGGGGCATATTGCTGACCCGCGCCCCACCCTGAATCCTGCATCAATTTAGTCGGGGCATTGCGCAGTTGTTTCGGAACTGGATGGGCGTAACCGCTCTTTAATAATTTGTTCACGCGCCCGAAGGCTTTATAGATTGCATTAGATTTTGGGGCGACCGCTAGGTAAACCACACATTCGGCGAGCGCGAGTTCTCCCTCAGGTGCTCCTAGAAAGCGGAAACTTTCGCGCGCGCTTACCGCCATACGCAAAGCGTTGGGGTCGGCGAGGCCAATATCCTCAGTGGCAATTCGTTCTAACCGACGCGCTAAGTAAAGCGCTTCCTCGCCAGAACGAAGCATGCGCACTAACCAATACAGAGCAGCATCTGGATCTGAACTGCGTATCGATTTGTGTAGTGCCGAGATTAAATCGAAATGGGATTCACCATGCTTGTCGTAGAGCAAAGAGCGACCTTGAAAAACTTGTTCGAGCGCTTGGTCGCGAATGGGTTGTCCGAGGTCGGATTGCCGCGCGATGTGTTCAAGCGAGACCAGTCCGCGGCGGGCATCGCCACTGGCAAATCGTGCGATGGCGGCAAGTTGATCGTCACTAATTGCATGATTGCGCGCGCCCAATCCACGGTCGTTATCCTCAAGCGCATTACGTAATAATTTTTTTAGGCCGGCCTCGTCAAGTGGGTTGAGAATGTGAACTGTTAGACGCGAAAGTAGTGGACCAATTACTTCAAAGGAAGGGTTTTCGGTGGTGGCACCGACTAGGATTACATCGCCACGTTCGACGAATGGAAGGAATGCGTCTTGTTGAGCTTTGTTGAAGCGGTGTATTTCATCAACGAAGAGGAGAGTTTGTTCACCATTACGGCGGCGTAGGCGGCGAGCATTTTCCATCGCATCGCGCACATCTTTAATTCCCGAAAGAACCGCGGAAAATGGCCTGAATTCCATATTTGCCGCTTCCGCTACGAGCATTGCTAGAGTTGTCTTGCCGGTTCCAGGTGGGCCCCAGAAAATCATCGAGGACCATTCGCCAGTTTCAAAGGCGCGCCGCAAAGGAGCATTTTCACCGATTAAATGATCTTGCGAAATAACTTCCTCAAGATTGCGTGGTCGCATCCGTTCGGCAAGTGGAATAGTATTTGTTGGCGGATCGACGTCGAATAAACTTGAATCTTGCTGCATCGTTTTATTCTTTGTTGGATTCCAATTCCCAGGCAATGATGGCGGCAGCAGTCGCAACGTTTAATGATTCAACCTGGTTCTGCATTGGAATTGAAATTTGTTGGTCGCACTGCTCGGATATTTCTTGCGCTATTCCTCCACCTTCAGCACCCAAAATTAATGCGACGGCTTGCGTGCGCTGACGAGCAGTTGCCGATAATGTTTGCCCGCTGGCATCAGCCGACCAAGTGCATATTTTGTGTTCAGCGCAGGCCGTGAACAATTCTTCGGGAGTCACTCGTTCAAAAATTGGCACGCGAAAATTGGTCCCACTTGCTCCGCGAATTGCACGCGGCGACCATGCTGAAGTTGAACCAATTAAACAAATTATTGCCTTGGCACCGATGGCGGCCCCGACTCGAACAATCGCTCCAAGATTTCCCGGCTCCTGAACTCCGGCACATACAAGCACCCAATCTTTAGCGGTGAGTTCACTTAATGTGGGACCCAACTCAAAAGTAGGGCGACGGCAAACAGCCAAAATCCCAGTCGGGGAGTCTAACTGTGAAACTTCTGCCATGAGCGATGCTGGACACAGCATCAGCTCAACCCGCGCAGCCGACAATCGCTCCAGCAATGGAGCAAATTCCGGACGATCACGCTGCTCTTCGGCCACGAAAACAAAACTAAACTCAGCCCCCGCCGACAGCGCCTCCTCGATGAGATTGAAGCCATCTAGGAGAGTGAGTTGACGCTCACGACCAGCAGCCACCCCACGAGCAAGTTTGAGCTTGGGATTTTGCGGGGATGAGACAACAAAACACATAACCACCATTCTAGACTCTGACCCTAATGGCTGGGTCACTTTTGCAAATCACGACCCTAAACCCGCAAAGGTAAAATACTTAGACAATGGGGCTTCCAACTGCCGTGCCCTAAAAAAATATGAGCCCTAAACATCTGAGCCAAAAAGGATTACAACAGGCCACGCCCACCGGATAGGGTCAGAGTCTAATGGTGAGCCAACCCTCCCCTCAAGCCTCCGTTGTCCGCGTCGATGCGCGGCAATGTGAGGTTGCATTTGATGGGGATTTGTCCTGCGTGCGGCCGGCAATTATGCGTGGAAAATTGTTCGAGCAGCGGCAAATTGATCGGATGCCGGTGGCTGTCGGGGACCGGGTAATCCTTAGTGATAGTGATGGCGAGTTGGCGATTGAGCAAGTGTTACCGCGAACCAATTTGATTGCTCGGCGGGCTGCTGGCGACGAAATTAGGCGCCAATTATTGGCCACCAATTTTGAGCAGTTACTGATTGTGTCAAGTTTTGGTACGCCGCCATTTTCTAGCATTATGACTGACCGAATTTTGGCCACCGCTAGTTTTGAAAAAATTCCAACGACCCTAGTTCTTAATAAAATCGACAAAGCTAAGCGTGGAAAAATAAAAAAGATATCGGCAACTTATGCCAATGCTGGACTACGCGTTTTAATGACCTCAGCGGAAACCAACGAAGGAGTGGACGAATTTGCCGCAATGTTAAAAGATAAAACGAGTGTGCTCTACGGCTTAAGCGGCGTTGGAAAATCATCACTACTTAATTGCATTGAACCAGGACTCGGTTTAAAAACTAAAAAAGTTTCCAAGGCTTTGAGTTCAGGTAGTCACACCACTGCCTTTTCACGCATGTGGCCTCTGCAAATTGGTGGAGCTGTTATTGATACGCCGGGTGTACGAGTATTTCGACCATTTGGAATTCCCGCCCACGAACTGCGCCTCCACTATCCTGAGATGGCAATGCTTGGGCGCGAGTGCTCCTATCCGGATTGCACCCACATTAATGAACCCAATTGTGTGGTCTTAGCAGCAATCGAAGCTGGCGACATTCCCAAGTCGCGACATCGCTCCTATCTGGAACTTTTCGAAGAGCTTAAGGAACAATAAATTCACAGGCCGACAAATCTTCGCCGGCTAGTTCAACAACTCTCTCAACTACCTGACCAAGAATCGCGTCAGGAGTGCTGGCACCAGCAGTAAAAGCGACAGCTACTTCTCCATCGGGAAGCCAATTTTTGACAAATTTTATTTCACCGCTGTTGCGTTCTCGGTACTCAAGTTCATTTTCGCCGACGCAACGCGGCCCCTGGATATGCCATGCTGGAACATTTGCGTCATCACCAACTCGTGCAAGATTTCGAGTATTGGAAGAATCATAACCACCTACCACTAAAAACAAATCGGGAGCTGATGAAACAACTTCAAAAGCTGAGTCTTGATTATCCTGGGTAGCCTGACAAATTGTGTCAAAATCGCGAAAGCATTCATCAAGATCTGCTTCACCAAATTTATCGACCAATGCCACTCGCAAAATATCGGCAACCTCGCGCGACTCACTAGCGAGCATGGTTGTTTGATTGATAACTCCAATTTTTTTCAGATGTTGCTCCGGCTTAAAACTTGACCGCACCGCATTTTCATGGAGGCGCGCCAAAAGTTCGGCGCCACTTAGATTGCCTGACAAATAGCTGGCCAAAACTCTTGCTTCCTGAATGTCGTGAACAATCACAAACTCGCCGCCGTGGTGACGAACCAATGAACAAGTTGCACGAGTTTCATCGTGCCCAACCGTTCCATGGACGACAGTTGTGAAACCCTCACGAACGTACTTTTGAGCCCGTTTGTGCGGCTTAATCACCCACGGGCAAGTTGTATCAACCACCGTAACTTTACGTTCCTCCAGATAAGCCATCTCCTCAACCGTCACTGAAAAGGCTGGCACGATAACTACATCTTTCTCACCAAGCTTTTCTAAAGCACCGGGCACTGCCCGTGAACCTTGCAAAAATTTAATGCCTTTACCCTCCATGTCGGCGTTTACTTTGGGGTTATGAATAATTGAATTCAACAACCACATATCACGTTGGCCATGTTCAGAACGCGCATCGTTAACCATCGCCAAAGCGCGATCAACACCCCAACAAAAACCAAAGGAGTTGGGCATCAATAAACGCAAACGACCAACTTGCAAATCTCCACGCTCGCGCAACATATCCACCAATGGACTGCGGTAGGTGTAGCGAACTTCGGGATCTTCGTAAGTAGTCATGAAGTTTTTTGAGTATTGGTCGGTGGATGAGTAAACCGCTGGCCGAATTCCAATTAAGGCGCATCACTCGTTAGCGAACGCAGAGCACCAACCAAGTAAGTAGAACCTGTCACTAACATGACATCATGATCCATGGGGAATCCCAATTCACAGATGGCCTGTGCGGAAAAGTCACTAAATGCTTGAGCAAGAACTTCAGGGTCAGCAGAACGCGGATGGTTTCCGGCAGGCAAAGCATACCAATGTTCCCCTTCAGGCCGCCGCTCAGGAGATAAATCTTCGGCTAATTTACAAGCATCTTTGTCGTCCCTTAATGCAAACAAAATTGCCGTCTTTTCACTTGGCCAGCGATCACGAAAACACTGCAATACCGAATTTAAAGAATCGGCACTGTGCGCAATATCAAAAACAACTTGCCGCCCGTCTGGCAAATGGCGCAATTCAAAACGCCCGGGCAGCTGCCAATAAGCTGGTGCCTGACTATGCATTACTTCAACGTTTATATTTAGTTGCCCAAGTATGGCCTCGGCCATTGCAAAGTTACGACGCATATGTTGTTGTTGATACGGGAATTGAGAAGGAAGTTGATATTCGTCCGGCAACACATGCAACTCACTTCCAGCTTCACTTGCGGCCAATTTAAGTTGTTCAAAAACTGGATGACTCTCAGGAAGACTTGTCCACGCCATCGACCCTGCTTTATAAATTCCTGATTTTTCGTAAGCAATTTTTTGCAAAGTATCGCCCAACACATCAGTGTGTTCAAGCTCTATGGAAGTCACTAATGAAATCGTCGATGGCAATGCATTGGTACTGTCAAAACGTCCGCCGAGACCCGTTTCCATAATCCACAATTCACAGTTAGCATTTGCAAAAACAAGCACACTAGTTGCGGTAATCAAATCGAAAAAAGTTTCATCGCCTGAGGACAAAGCGAGCACCCGCTCCAAGGCTTCGGACAGCGCCGCTTTAGAAACGGCCTCGCCATCAATGCAAATTCGCTCAGTCCATTCGCTTAAATGCGGCGAAGTAAACAAGCCGGTAGAAATACCAGCAGCGCGCGCCCCGCGCTCGATAAAACTGGCCGTTGAACCCTTCCCCTTCGAGCCAGCCAAATGCACTACGCCGCGCACAGGAAGCTCTAAGTCAAGCTCTTCAAGCAACTTACGCGCTGGCTCCAGGCTAAAACGAGCAGCTCGCGGGCGCTGACATTTTTCGTAGTCAGTCCGCTCCATCACCTGCTCCCAGAGCCTGTCGAATTTCTGCACAGCCTATTTTAATAAAGCCAGGCACTCCAAATAACCGATGAAGCGGTGTGAGCGCATCCTTCTCTCCCGACGACTTCGGCGATCTTGGCCTTCGCCATGAGGTCAACGTGTTTGTCTTTCGAGTGGCAAGCAATGGGATTGAATATTTGCTCCTGCAGCCGAACCCAATGCATGAAAATGTTTGGCGACCAGTTGTAAACCCAGTGGGCTTGGATGAACACTTACAACACGCGGCACTACGAGGTGTGCGCGAGGAAACTGGGTTGGCCCGGCCATTTGATTTGATCCACGCAAACGCTGCACCAATTCGTGACCTTGGTGACATGCGTTTAATCGGTTGGCCATTCGCTTTTCAAGTAAGCGACCCAAGTGTAATTATTCACAACAATGACCAGCTTGCCGATTGCTCATGGCAAAGACTTGAAGATGCACTTGATTTAATAACTGATGAATTGCATCGTCAAAACTTGCTGCAACTGCACATGAAGTTGGTGGCCTGAGCAAACTTTGGCATCACCGACTATGGTTATCGCCTTAGCCTTTACGGCGTCGGGCAGCGGCGCGCATATGTTTCATGTAGTCAATCGCTGGATTGCCAGCAACTTTTGCGCCGGGTGCAATATTGGAAAACACTTTCGCGCCGCCGCCAACTTGAGCACCAGCTCCAATCGTGATGTGACCACCGACACCAGCTTGACCGCCCATAATTGCGCCAGTTTCAAGAGTTGAACTTCCAGCCAAACCGACCTGACCGCAAAGCACCACAAAGTCGCCCAATTGGCAATTGTGGCCAATTTGAACCAGATTATCAATAATGCAACCTTGGCCTAATTTGGTCACGCCGAAGGTCGCGCGGTCAATTACGCAGTTGGCGCCAATTTCACAACCTTCGCCAATTTCAACCGAACCAATTTGTGGAGTTGCCTCGTGTGCGGCCCCCGACCAGACATAACCAAAACCGTCCACGCCAATGATTGTGCCGGCATGAACAACACAGTCATCTCCAACAAAAACATCCCGATAAAGGACTACACGTTCATGAAGATGACAACCACTTCCGACCTCAGCATCTTCACCAATCACAACTCCTGCGGACAAAATAGTATTGGCCCCGACTATGGCACCGGCCTTAACTAAACAAAATGCGCCAATTTCGGCACTCGGATCGACACAGGCACCTTCTTCAACAACTGCAGTTGCATGCACACCGGCGCAGGCTTGAGAGCGTGGGAAAAATTGTTGCTGCAAAAACGTGGCCGCAAGTGCTGGATTTTCAACACGCACACAGGCGCGACCTCCAACTTCAGCATGCTCATCAACCAGCAACAGACCTGCAGCGCAATCTGACAGTTTGTTGAGGTGATCTGAACTTAAAAATGCCGCAGAATCTTGGTCGGCACCAAGTGCATCCATTACTTTTGCGATACGAACTTGCTCGGCATTCTCGAGAGTGCCACACAACAATTCGGCAATCTCTTCTGCTGTTAAAGCGCGGGGATTTTCTTCGCTCATAAGACTATTTTAGGCTAGTTCAGCAACCAGGCGCTGAGCAAGTAAAGCAATAGAAGTGGTAGCCCCAATATTGGATTGATTCGCGGGCGGCCTAAACCGCGGAAGGACCACATCCACATCATTAGCAAACAAGCGACAAAATTGATGCCAGCTTGAGCTGTAGTATTGAAATCAACCAGCACATTCCCTGAAACCACAATGCTAGCGCCAGCAACAATCAACAAATTAAAGGCGTTTGAACCAAGTAAATTACCAAATATTAATTCCGGTGAGCCGCGGCGCAGGGCGCGCAGACAAGTAACTAATTCAGGTGCTGATGTTCCAATTGCGGCTATGATGTAACCAACAAGGCCATCATTCCAACCCATTTGTTCAGCAATTCCCAATGCGCCATCTAAAAATTTCCCCGACGAAAAGGCCAACAAAGCAAAGCCCAACAAAGTAAGTAGTGCTGAGTTCCGGCCCCCACCCTGCTCTGAGCTTTCTGGGCTGGCGATACCACGGCGCAAAGCCACATATAAAACTCGCGCATAAGTTATTAATAAAGCCAAACCAAAAGCCCAGTGAATTGGATATGGACCGCCGGCCATTTCAGCGGTCGCGTTATAAAAGTAAATCACCACCGCCAAAAGTAGCGCGGCAATCATCGTGGTTTGCGTACCGGGATGACGTTTGCTCGGCAACGGAATACCCGCGCCGCGACTTGCCAACAAAACGCTACCAATAATTAATAGTGAATTAAATGCATTCGAACCGAACACATTTCCAAGTGAAACTAACGGGTGCGTCGGTGCCGCAGCAAGGCTGACAAATAATTCTGGCAGCGAAGTGCCTAGCGCCAACAAAACCATGCCCGCCAGCCAGTCGGGCCAACCCCAACGACGTGCAAGCCCCAGCGAACCACGCACCGCAAATTCTGCGCCGGCAATTAACCCAACTAAGCCTAGACCAAGATTCAGTATGTCCACTGGTTTCCTTAGTATAGTCGCATGAGCATTAATTCTGATGCCCCGATTATCGGGCTGACGCAGGAACTACTCGACGCTCCTTGGTATCAAGGCCCGCGTCGTTATCAACTTTTCACCGCCTACACTGAATGCATCCGAACAGCTGGGGGAATTCCAATCATAATTCCGGCAGATTCTTCCCGTAAGGAGTTGGACGCTTTATTAAATAAAGTTGATGGCGTGCTAATGACCGGTGGTGATGACGCTGATCTGCGCTTGCTCGGCGGGCCGGCCCCTGACCAAAGCTGCAAGCCGATGCCGCCCGAACAGCAAAATATGAACATGATGGTGGTTGAAAGGGTCATTCAACGCCAATTACCCTGCTTAGGCATATGCCTGGGAATGCAAATGATGGGCATTTTCCACGGTGCTGGTTTTATTCAAAATTTAGATAATGCCGAGCAACATATTAAAGGAATTGTCCACACTATCCACGCTCAAGCAAACACGCTGTTAGCTGACATTATTGGGCAAAATGAGGTTGATATTCAATCTTTTCATCACCAAGCATTGGCGACTTCAAGCGAGCCTTTAGTAATTGCGGCCAAAGATGAGTACGGTTTGATTGAAGCAATTGAAAACCCGCAACTAGATTTTTTCTTGGGGCTTCAGTGGCATCCGGAAAAGACTCCTGACAGCACTGCAACTAAGGCCATCTTTTCGCGTTTCATCGAGGCAGCGCGCGACTACCGTAATTCAGCTTAGAAAGCTTTAACCACCCAAGCGATGAAAGAAGACCGCCCAAAACGCCTACGCCAAATCAAGGCCACCCACCAAAAGGATCGAAATCGAATCGTATTCTTGGTGGTCACTCTGGCATTGGTCTTGATTGGGTACTTCCAAGTCGGCAGCGCAACTGATGAGCAGTCACAAACCAGCAAAGAGAATGGATTTGAGACGGTCATTTCTCTTCCGCCAATTAATTTTGAGTTGCTTGCTGAAGTAAAAGACGCAAGCGACCTTGACCGCCGGATTCTAGAGCCGGAACCACTGCGCCACTTGGCAAAAATGTCTCAAGCTTTACACGCCGGACATTTACGCAGCCTAAAAGAACCGGCTGTTCCTTTTTCTGAAATAACCAACACTCCAGAAAAATATCGCGGGCAAGCTTATCGAATTCGTGGACAAGTATTAAATATCGACATCGCTACTCGTCGACCGGGAGCGCCTAAAGAGTTTTGGTGCCAAATTCGCACCGACCAAGGCGATGAAATTATTTTCGCCTCGATGCAAGTTCCAACGGAATTATTCGGCAGTGAAAATTATGTGCGCGCTGACGGATTCTTCCTGAAAAATTACAGTTGGCAAAATGATGGTGAACTTATTACTGCGCCGCTGATTGTTGGGCGCGAAATAGTTCCATCGTCACAACTTATTGAAAACGTAAGCAGTGTTGACAGCATGCTGTTGAATAGTGTGCGTGATCAAGCCCCTGGTGTTAATCAGGAGTTGGACCAAGAAGCTCTCTGGCACCTACTTGGACATTCACGCTGGTTACGCGACAACCCCAAAGAGTTGGATAGTGTTTTTGCAAAAGCTCCAGAAATGGATTTCGATTTCCTCGCTCAGCTGGCCGCCGAACCAGAATTGTTTCGCGGTAAAGCAATCCAAGTTCCCGGCCGTGTCCCCGACAATAGCAGTTATCGATGGGGTGAGATAGCTGGCGAAAACCCACAGCGCGCCAATTGGTTGCGCTTTGGATACTTAGGCAATCTTGCCTTCAGCGATCACCCCATTTTGTTGGTTAGCACCGACGAAATGGACTTCGGAGGCAATTCAGCACGCTGGTACTTAGGCCATTTCCTGCAACTCAAGGGCTATTTAGACACCAAAGATACTCCGCGGCGTGCACCAGTTTTCGTGGTGTCTGGATTTCGTGAAGCCGAGCGTTCAACCCCAGCGATTGTTGGAGAAATGGTTTGGTGGTTTGTTGTAATTGGTGTTAGCGTATTGACATTCATGTTTTGGGCCGCGGCACGCGATCGCAAAAGTTCCCAACTAGCAGCCGAACAAGTCCGCAAACGCCGAGAAAACAGAAAGCAACAAAACAACACCCCAAATAATAAAACATGATTCATGCGAGCTATGGCAATGGAGTTTTGCGCGCCTTATTGCGCGGGGCAATTTCCGATCTTGGCCCACCGCCAAGTTCAATTTTATTATTGGTTGATAATGCTGCATGGCCGGTCTGCCAGACAGCTATTGGCGAAGCATTAGAGCAACTAGATATTCCAGTTCATAGTCTTTTATGGGATGCTCAAGAAAGTTCCAAAACAGTTTCACAAGCGGAAGAGTTCGCCAGTTACTTTGTGAAATCAGGCTGCGACCGCAACTCCTTGCTGGTTGCAGTTGGCGGCGGAGTAACCACTGACCTTGGTGGTTTCACTGCAGCACTTTTACTGCGTGGAATTCGTTGGGGTGCGGTTCCAACAACTTTGTTAGCGATGGCCGATGCCGCCCTCGGCGGAAAAACTGCGGTCAACCTTCCCGAGGGCAAAAACTTATTGGGCCGCTTTCATCACCCACTCTTCGTTCTGTGTGATGTCGCAACTTTAGAAAGCTTGCCAGAGCGTGAATGGAATTCTGGTCTTGGCGAAGTTTTAAAGACCGCCTTTTTAAGCGGCGAAGAAGCGTGGAGGAAATTGGAAGATGCCGCGCCGGCCGACTTACGCCAAGTTAGCGATGCCACTTTGGAAATTGTTGCCGAATGTGGACGCACCAAAATGCGCGTAATTGAAGAGGACCCCGAAGAACAAGGGATTCGCAAATTGCTAAACCTCGGCCACACTTTTGGCCACGCCTTGGAAACAAGTGCCGCCGGACAACTTGGCCACGGTGAGGCCGTCGCACTAGGAATTCGCTGTGCAGTACGCATGGCCGAAGATTTAGAAATCGCCGAACCGGGTGTTGCAGCAAGAGTCCGCGGCCTCGCCGCAAAGCTGCGGATGCCCTCGGAATACCCCAGCAAACTCCCTGCGCCAAGTGAGTTAGAGACTTTAATGATGCGCGACAAAAAGGCCCGGAGCGGCAATTTGGATTTAGTTTTGCCGGTCGAACCTGGTCGTTGCATGCTGCTAAAGGGGGTCGATGCAAAGGCCGCCGCGCAGGTCGTTCATCGCGAACTTTGAGCGAATTGCTTTTCTTTATTTGAGGCCCAACTCTGCCTCGGAGACATCCTATAATGGTTGAAATCTCAAGGCAAAAATGGCCAAAAGGAACGACCTCAATTCCATCCTCATCATTGGGTCAGGACCGATCATCATCGGGCAGGCCTGCGAGTTCGACTATTCTGGAACCCAAGCCATTAAGGCGCTGAAGGAGGAGGGCTACAAGGTTTTGTTGGTCAATTCCAACCCGGCATCGATTATGACTGATCCGGAATTGGCTGACCGCACTTTCATCGAACCAATCACGCCCGAACATGTGGCGAAGATTATCGAACAAGAACGCCCCGATGCACTTCTGCCAACTCTCGGTGGGCAAACTGCATTAAACACCGCTATGTCTCTGCACGAGATGGGCGTGTTGGAGAAGTTCAACGTTGAAATGCTCGGCGCGCAACGCGAGGTAATTCATAAAGCGGAAGACCGCGATGAGTTTCGTAAAGCCATGACCAAAATTGGTCTACGCAATGCGCCATCGGAAGTTGCCAATACTTTGGCCGAGGCACAGGCCGCAATTGAAAAAGTTGGCATGCCGTGTGTTATTCGCCCAGCATTTACCATGGGTGGCTCTGGCGGTGGTATCGCTTGGAATCTCGAAGAGTTCGATCAAATTGTTTCACGCGGCTTGCGCCTTTCACCAGTCACCGAAGTCTTGGTTGAAAAGAGCCTAATTGGCTGGAAGGAGTATGAACTCGAAGTCATGCGCGACAGCAAAGACAATTGTGTAGTAATTTGCTCAATTGAAAACTTAGACCCAATGGGTGTGCATACTGGCGATTCAATTACGGTTGCGCCTGCTCAAACGCTAAGCGATCGTGAGTATCAACAAATGCGCGACGCGGCTTTTGCAATCATGCGCGAAATTGGTGTTGAATGCGGTGGCTCAAATGTCCAATTCGCTCTCAACCCTGCAAATGGCGATATAGTGGTCATTGAAATGAATCCGCGTGTTTCGCGGTCCTCGGCGCTGGCTTCAAAAGCTACTGGATTCCCAATTGCGAAATTTGCGGCCAAACTTGCTGTTGGATACAGCTTGGATGAAATTCAGAACGACATAACTAAAGTAACGCCGGCGTGCTTTGAACCGGCTATTGATTACGTGGTAACAAAGATGCCACGTTTCGCATTCGAAAAGTTCCCACTTTCAGATTCAACCCTGGGAACACAAATGAAATCGGTCGGTGAAACGATGGCGATTGGCCGTTGCTTTGAGGAGTCATTCCAAAAAGCTTTACGTGGCCTCGAAGTTGGCCGAGTTGGGTTTAGTGGTAAGAAGCGCGAATTTAGCACTGAAGAACTTGCCCAAAAAATATCGCGGCCAGCACCTGGTCGTTTGTTTGCTATTTATGATGCGTTCCGCGCCGACTACAGCATTGACGAGGTGCATCGACTTTCAGGAATCGATCCGTGGTTCTTAACTTTCCTTGAACGCTTGGCGAAAACCGATGCCGATTTGGAAAATATGAAGCTGGCTGATTTCGACGCTGACTTCATGCGTTCAATTAAACGTCGTGGATTTTCCGACCAGCGAATTGCCGAAGCAACCGGCTGTACCCAAGCAGAAGCGAAACAGCGCCGCGAACAGTTAGGCGTTAGACCAGGCTTTCGCTTGGTCGACACCTGTGCCGCAGAATTTTCTGCCGCCACCCCCTACCTTTACTCCACCTATGACTGCTCTTCCGAAGAAGTCAGCACCAGTCAGCGGAAAAAAGTAATCATTCTCGGCGGCGGGCCCAACCGCATCGGGCAGGGAATTGAATTTGATTATTGTTGCGTTCATGCTTCCTTGGCGTTGCGCGAACTTGGAATTGAGTCAATCATGGTAAACTCAAACCCAGAAACGGTTTCAACTGATTTTGACATCTCTGATCGACTCTACTTTGAGCCGCTAACCCACGAAGACGTTTTGGCAATTTGCGAGCGTGAAAAACCTGACGGGGTGATTGTGCAGTTCGGCGGACAAACACCGCTCAACCTAGCCAAAAATTTACTTGAGGCTGGAGTCAAACTTTGGGGTACTCCTTTTGAAGCGATTGACCGCGCTGAAGATCGCGGGCGTTTCTCGGAAATGCTCGACAAGCTTGAACTGCGCGCGCCGGAAAATGGCATCGCCACCAACGAAGATGAAGCGGTTGAAATTGCGCGAGGTATCGCCTATCCAGTTTTAGTGCGACCTTCTTATGTCCTCGGTGGACGCGCCATGGAAATCGTTTACGACGAAAAAGATTTGCGCCGCTATATGAATGAAGCCGTGCAAGCTTCGCCGGAACATCCGGTGTTAATCGATCGCTTCCTTGAAGATGCCCTCGAAGTCGATGTTGATTGCGTTTGCGATGGTGAACGTGTAATCATTGGCGCGGTCATGGAACACATTGAAGAAGCCGGCATCCACTCTGGTGATTCAACTTGTGTAATCCCACCGACCTCGCTTGGTGAAGATGTGGAGAATGAAATTCGCGAAGCAACTGCAGCGATGGCGCTGGAATTAGGAGTTATTGGATTGATGAATGTTCAATTCGCCGTACGCGGCGAACGTGTTTATGTTCTTGAAGTGAACCCGCGCGCATCACGCACCGTGCCTTTTGTATCAAAGGCTATCAACCAACCCTTGGCGCGCATTGCCACCAAAGTTATGGCAGGCCTTAGCCTTAGCGAACTTGGCATTGAAGAATGCACCACTGATGGCAATATCGCGGTGAAGGCACCGGCCTTCCCGTTTGCAAAATTCCCTGGAGCGCGCGCTGACCTAGGACCAGAAATGCGTTCTACCGGTGAAGTCATGGGGATTCACAAAGATTTTGGAATGGCATTTGCAAAAGCAAGTTGCGCTGCAGGTCGCAACCTCCCAAACAGTGGACGGGTCTTTATCAGCGTTAAAGATTCAGACAAACGCTCATTGCCGCTGGTCGCGCGCACCCTCACTAGCATGGGGTATGAAATTGTCAGCACTGATGGAACATGGCGGGCATTAAGCCGTCACGGAATTAAGTGCCAACGAATCAACAAGGTCCACGAAGGACATCCGCATGTTGTTGACTTAATAAAAAACCGTGAAGTTGATTTGATTATTAATTCGCCACACGGAAAAGTAACTCGCCATGACGACGGCATGATTCGCAGTGAATCCTACCAAGCAAATATCCCGTGCTTAACTACGATGTCAGCGGCGATGGCGGCACTTGAGGGAATTGCTTCACAAGTCGCACACGGACCTCAGGTTAAACCATTGCAGGATTATTTTTCAGACGCGCAAACCTGCACCGCGGCTGCGGAGCAAATTTAATTCTTGCGGCAAAAGTATTCGGCAAGCAACTAGTGCGCCGATGATGCCGACAACAATTGCAGTCGGCAAGATTAACAATTCGGCCATGCCACTCATTAGCAAACTAATTAAGTAGGCGCTTCCCGCTGCAGCAAGCGCTGGCATCATCAATCGTGGAAGACGGGTCAAGGTAATCGGATTGCTTATTCCCAATTTTGATAAGCCACTTTGCAATATCACCACTTGCACAGTTAAGGCTGCAGCCGTTGCGATACCGGCCGCAGGAACACCAATTTTTGGCAAGAGAATTACATCGAGGCCTAGGTTTACCGGCACACTCCATAAAGCAGCGCGTGCTGGTCCCCGATAATCGCCACATGCTTGACGAACTCTGGTCAACAATCCAGCTAATGCAGCTGCCGGCAAACACAACAAATAACAACGCAAGGTCAAACTTAACAAAGGCGTATCGGCTGATTGATACGCACCATGATCGAATAGCACGGTCAAAACCATCGGCGCCAATACTGCTAAGCCGGCGCCGGCGGCGGTTATCAATAACAATGATGCTTCAGAGGCTCGACCCAAAGCGCGACTTATTCGTTGATATTCTTGGCTCGCTGCCAAGTTAGAAAAAAGTGGCATCGCCGCCGTCGCAATTGAAATGGCGACTAAGGCCAAGGGCAATTGCAACAAGCGATTAGCGATGTAACAAAATGAATTCGCTTCTGGTCCAACCAAACTCCAAACCAATCCTTGGTCAACGGCCATGTTTAGTTGAACTGCTGCCAAGCCCAAAACTGCCGGCAAGAATGCTTTTACCGCGCGGCGACCGGAGCCATCGGCGAATGCCAAACTCGGACGCAGCGGGTAAGAACTTTTACGCACTCCTGGTAATTGAAATAACCACTGGATTATTCCGGCACCCAAAATTGCCACGCATAAAAAACCAAGTAGAGCTGGCCGGCTCAAATCGGCAGTGGTGAAGGCACCCCAGGCCAAGCACGAGATCCAAATTAAATTCAGAATTACCGGAGCGGCAGCTGGCGCGAAGAAGCGGCCATGCAATTGTTGCGGAGCAGTTGCTAAAGCCGACATGCAAATGAACATTGCATAAGGCAATAATAAAATCGTGAACAAAACCATGAGACCTTGTTCGTTATTGCTTTTAACACCATCGAATTGAGTAAATAAAACAGCTTCACCGATTAGCACCAAGACAAATAAACTCAAGGCCAACCAACCACTAAAACGCGCAAACAAGCGATGCGCCGATTCTTCCCCATGCTCTTTAGCTTGGCGAGCCAAGGCCGGTTGAATCGCTGCCCCCACCGCCCCTTCGCCGAACAAGCGACGAAATAAGTTGGGAATCACCCAGGCAAAAGCAAAAGCGCCGAATTCAGCTCCCATTCCGAAGCTGGAGGTCATCAGCATATCGCGGACAAAGCCCAACATTCTGGAGGCTAAGGTCCAGATTGCGGTTATTAGAGAACCGCGGACTGCGCTGCGTTCTTTAATTTGTTGGTGGGGTCCAGTTGTCAAGGTTTACCGTTACCCCGACAATACCGCGAAACTCCCCGGCGGCAAAATTAATCGCCTGATCATCTGGGTAACGCTTGTTTAACAAGTCTTGCACACCTGCTGGGATTTGTTCGCTGTTGCCGTGGCAATTCAAGCAAACATCTGCCATATAGATTGGTGTGAAATAATGCAGCTCGCGATCGTACTCATCGTTGGTGGTTACTTTTTCATAAACCGCCAAAGGTTGTTCGGCGGTGCTGAATTGCGCAGCGCGTTCCATCCAACCCTGCTCCCAGTTGTTAGGGGCATTTTTTTGATTCCGTAATTTCAATCCGGTGCGACCAATATGAAAACCTTTGCCTAGTTCATTTGCGTACGAATTAGTCATATCTTGAGCTACCGCTTGGCAAACTTCGAAGGCCGCCGCTGGTCCACCCTGCTTCATTGCCGACTGAAGTTGAGTTTTCAGGCGGGTCATCAATTCCTTAGTGGCAACTCGCGCTTCAACCTTTGCGGCCATCGCAACTCGTTCCTTTCCGGCACGATCTCCAACTGCGAGCATTAGGCGATGAACACCCATGCCAACAATTGTGCCCCAAAGCAGCACCATCAAAATAATTTTCTTTCTGCTCATGACAATAAATTACGAACGACTCCAGAAACGGTGCCGCCGTCGGCGCGGCCAGCAATCTTTGGGCCAGCGGCTTTCATAACCGCACCCATGTCCTTCATTGTTTCAGCACCAATTTCAGCAATAACTTCTTTGAGCAATGCTTCCAACTCTGCGGACTCCATCGCCTTAGGCAAATAGGTTTCGATTACTTTGGCTTCAGCCAAGTCAATGTCAGCCAAATCCTGACGCTCCCCATCGATAAACATCTGAGCCGCCTCTTTGCGACGCTTATGCACCTTTTGCAAAAGCTTGACAACTTCGTTTTCGCTCATGCGTTCCGATGGACAGGAAATTCCAGCACCATCGTTAGCACTGCCTTTTTCGATTCCAGCATTTTTTGCTTCATTAACCAAGCCGCGCAAACACTCGAGCTTTACTTTGTCACGGGCGCGCATTGCGTCCTTAATGTCAGCTTTAATTTGTTGCAGAGTTTCACTCATCGCTTTCTCCAGATTCGTCATCACTTTCTTCTTCGCGGACCACTGGCGCCATGCGCACCAACTTGTCATCGTCCTTCAAATTCACCAAGCGCACTCCTTGCGTTGAACGCCCTTGTTGTGAGATTTCTTCGGCCACGGTGCGCACCATCATGCCACTAATGGTCATGAACAACACATCGTCACAGCGACTTGCATTAAGGGCGTTTACTACGCGACCATTACGTTCGGTAGTTTTTATTCCGACAACTCCTTGCGAGCCGCGATTAGTTAAACGAAATTCACCGATGCGAGTGCGTTTTCCGTAACCATTTTCACAAGCGAGCAACAGCAATTCCTCCTCAGTTCCACAAACAATTGAAACTACGCGATCGCCCTCTTTTAGGCGAGCGCCGCGAACACCAGCCGCGTTACGTCCCATTGGTCGTGCTTGTTCTTCCTTAAAGCGCACGACTTGTCCGCCGGCAGTACACAGCATCACTTCATCGCCATCGCTCACCAATCGCATACCGACTAACTTGTCATCTTCAGCGAGTTTGGTCGCGATGATTCCAGCGGTGCGTGGTCGCGAGTAAGCCTTAAGTTCAGTTTTCTTCACCTTACCCTGGGCGGTCGCAAACATTAAGTAATCAGCTTCAGTGAAATCACGTGTCGCGCGGATGCTGCGAATTTCCTCGTCTGGCTGAATGCCCTCAATCAAGTTACGAATTGAACGACCTTGCGCGGTGCGGTCCAAGTCTGGCAAACGGTAAACCTTCAACCAGTACAAACGCCCGCGGTCGGTAACGATTAGCAAGTAATCATGAGTCGAGCAGACGAACAACTGCGAAACGGTGTCGCCATCTTTCGATTTGCCACCCTTAATTCCACGACCGCCACGGGTTTGTGCGCGGTAAGTGTCGGCCGGAGTTCGCTTAATTCGACCTGAACGAGAAATTGTTACAACTACTGTTTCTTCATTGATTAAATCCTCGGTTAAGAAATCTTGAATTGAACCACCGATTTCACTTTGACGTGGGTGACCATACTTGGCCTCCATTTCATCAATGTCCTCGCGGATGTAATTCACCACCAATTCATCTTCAGCCAACACCCGCATGTACCATGCGATGTCGATGTGCAGACTATCGATTTCCTCTTGCAGTTTGTGAACTTCAAGTCCAGTCAAACGACCCAAGCGCATATCAACAATCGCTTGCGACTGGCGCTCGCTTAAGGAGAAGCGTTCTTCCAAACGCCCGCGCGCATGACCGGTATCTTTTGAAGTCTTAATTATTTCAACGACTTCATCGATGGCCTGAATCGCAATCATCAATCCTTCGAGAATGTGTAAACGCGCCTCAGCTTTATCCAGCAAGAACTGGGTGCGGCGGCGAATTACTTCGAAGCGGTGATCGCGGTAGCACTCGAGCAAGGTCTTGACCCCCACCTGCTTCGGGCGGCCATCAATTAGTACCGTATTACGAATACTGTAAGTAGTTTGCAGTGGACTGAACTTGTAAAGCAAATTCTCAACCACGATGTGGTCAGCATCTTTTTTCAGTTCGATAACCACGCGCATTCCAGTACGGTCAGACTCGTCACGAATATCGTGAATGCCTTCAATACGTTCATCCTTTACCGCATCAGCAATCTTTTCAATAATTGCCGACTTCTCACGTTCGTAAGGAATTTCAGTAATAACTAACTTTTCACGACCACGACCCTCTGGCTCTTCGTGGTGAATTCGTGCGCGCAAAGTAATGCGGCCAGCACCTTGAGTGTAGGCTTGAACGATTCCCTGACGGCCGCAAATTATTCCGCCAGTCGGGAAATCTGGACCCGGCATGATTTCCATAATGTCGCTGGCATTGCAATCAGGATTATCCAACAGCAACCGAACTGCATTAAAAACTTCGGTCGGGTTATGCGGAGGTAATGCAGTACTCATACCAACCGCAATTCCTTCCGAACCATTGACTAGCAAGTTTGGAAAACGCCCAGGCAGCACCACTGGTTCGAGCCGCGTTTCGTCGTAGTTAGTTCGACGGTCAACGGTGTCCTTCGCAATGTCAACCAACATCTCTTCAGCCGGTCCGGCCAAACGTGCTTCGGTGTAACGCATCGCAGCGGGCGGGTCGCCGTCAATAGAACCAAAGTTACCTTGCCCATCAACTAATGGTGAGCGCAAACGAAATGGCTGCGCCATACGCACTAGCGTTGGATAGATGACCGATTCACCGTGTGGGTGATAGTTACCACTGGTGTCACCAGCGATCTTTGCGCACTTGCGATACTTGGCATTGGGGCGCAAATTCAAATCGTGCATCGCCACCAAGATGCGTCGTTGTGATGGTTTTAAACCGTCACGGACATCTGGAAGGGCGCGATCATGAATAACAGAAAGTGCATAAGTGAGGTATGACTCACTCATTTCACGCTCGATTTGGCAATTGCCAATCGGAGCGGCGGAGGGGGATTGTTTTTCGCTCATTTAGCAGCAAACGCAAGGGGTAGTACGGCCTTGCGCAGGTGGCCATATTTCACCATTGCGGGGCTTCTTTTGGAAGCCTAAAATACCCTATCTGGATTAGCTAAGTTGTTGAAAATTAAAGACTTAGGTGAGCGTCAAAAGCTTCGCCCAAAGTTGCTTCGGCAGCCAACAAAATGCCGCCACCAGAGGCCGGAGAAAGCACAATAATCCCGCCTGGCATACTCACCGCAAGCTCCCTCGGAGCCGCTTGAGCCCACGCCAAAAGGGCCACTGCGACCGCCCCAGAACCGCACGCTTGGGTCTCTCCGACACCTCGTTCGTCAACGCGCATTTGCAATCCGCGCTCGCCCGCCGGTGCTATTAGCTCAACATTTACACCATCTGGAAATAGATCAACTTGAGCCCGCACTTCGATTGCCAATGATTGCAAATCGAATTCATTAATTTCATCCATCGGAAAGACCGCATGTGGATTCCAAAACGGAACTTTTATTCCCTCAGCAACCGAAGTGTGAATGTGTTGCAAAGTTAATTCATCGGAAAGTTCGTTGGCTTGTAAATGCAACTCAACTACATTGTCAGACAACATTTGCCATTCGACATGATGGCCGTCCATAACGAAAGCACCTTCTTTTTGATGGGTCCATAAAGCTGCAACGCGCAGCCCATTAAAACAAATTCCACCATCGCTGCCGTCACGATTGATTATTCGCAAACTCATCGGGCGGTCATTGTTACTTGGACCGACCAACAACAAGCCATCGCATTCATTGCATAATTGCGCGGCTAGCGCCGGCATGTCGCTACCGATGCGCTCCAAGTCGGCCTGCATGACGATTAAGAAAGTATTTCCCAAGCCATCACCAGGCACACAGCGCAGTTTTTGAAACACTACTTATCGGTAAGCGCGCTCGACAACCAATTCGCAAACTTGGTCTCGTCCATTAACGCACCATCGCGGCGCGCTAAAACTTCGCCGCTTGTTGGGTCAAGCACCAAGTAAATTGGTGTGGCGAAACTCTGCACCATTTCATCCTGCAAGCGCTTAACTTCAGTCTTCACAGCATCGTCATTACTGTCGTAATGTAAACGCGCTTCAACCATGCCATCTAAGATTCCGGCGACCGCCGGTTGCGGGAAGATATTCTCTTCCATCGCGCGACAATTCACTCAGGTGTGGCCGGTGAAATTCACCAAGACTAATTTTCCGGATTCGACAGCTTGAGTTTTAGCGGCCTCCAAATCATCAATAACCACCGCGTGGGCGGCTTTATGCTCGCCACTACTGTGATAGTTAGGAATAATGGCAGTCATAACCGTGTCCATCTGAGCGCCGTTCCAGCCCCATGCGCAATAGGCGGAGAACGCTACAAAACACAAACCGGTGAATGCGCGCTTGGCGCCGACTTTGGGCTTAGGACCTTTGCGTAGTACTCCGAACAAGTACAAGGCTGCGGCCAACATGATAATTGTCCATGCAGCGAGGAAAGTTTCGCGCGACAACAACTCAAGACCCCAAACGATGTCGGCATTAGAAATGAACTTCAACGCGGCCGCCAGTTCAACAAATCCTAAAGTTACCTTAATGGTGTCCATCCATTGGCCCGATTGTGGCATTTGTTTTATTTTGCCTGGGACCAAAGATAAAAACACAAAAGGGATGGCCATGGTTAAGCCGAACACTCCCATTCCTAACGCGACTCGCAACATACTCCCACTACTTGCTCCAAAGGACAACAAGCTACCAACGAATGGTGCGGTGCAGGTGAAGGAAGTGATGACCAAGGTGGCACCCATTAAGAACACACCTAAGTATCCACCCGTTGCCGAGGCCTTACCTGCGGCGCCCATCAAAGCTTGCGGTGGATTCAGAGTAATAACTCCAAACAATGCCAAGGCGAACACCAAGAACATTGCACCGATTACCAAGTTAGTTACCGCGTGCGTTGCAAAAGCCAACACCAACGGTCCAATCATCACGCCAATCAAAACAAAGATTGCAACGATGCCGCCGCCGTACGCCAAACTTAGAGGCATAACGTTGCCACCGCGCGCATCAGCTTGCTTGGTAAAGAAGCTGATCGTAATTGGGATCATCGGATAAGTGCAGGGCATCATCAGTGCGAATAATCCACCACCAATTGCCAGAAGTAAAAAGGCCCACAAACTGGGGTCCTCTTTGCTTTCGCCGCTTTGCACTGATTCAACTGAAGACGGAAACTCTACAGTTATTTCGGTACTTCCTGATGCTACAAATTCGCCATCCTCACCCTCAAAAGTTGCCTTGGTCTTTACCGTCGATGGCGGAAAACACAGGCTGTCATCGCAAACCTGCACGCCGACCTCGACCGCTACGTCATGAGCCCCGAGGTTCCCAGAATCCTTTATTAGTGGCAAAACCAATTCTGCCTTGCCGGTCAGCCACAGGTATGCAACCGTGGTGCTACCAAATATGTCCTCATGTAAGTCAGGAGCAGATAATGACTTAAGCTCTCCGTTTGCGGAAAATCCAGTCGGAACATTGACCGAAACCGGAATCCCGTCCATAGGGTTTTGATCCGGGTGGTAAACGTGGAAGCCGGGTGCAATATCCAGCATCACGTGAAGTTCAACCGGGGCGCCGGCAGGGGCTGAATCTGGAACGAAGCGCGCGGTGGCGACGACTTCTCCCTGCAAAAGTGGTGCAGCGGCTAGGAGGAGGCTGGCAAACATGATGTTAATTCGAACGACGGCGCCCCCTGTTATAGAAAAAGGGACGCCGCTAGTCCTTGGTAGGCGATGAGGGGCTCGAACCCCCGACCCCCTCCTTGTAAGGGAGGTGCTCTAGCCAACTGAGCTAATCGCCCAAGGAAGCGACTATTCTAAAATAGCGGACCCATGTGTGATAGAACAACCACAAAAAAATCTAGCGCTTTAATAGTTCGCTACCACGAAATCGCCCTAAAGGGTGGTAATCGTGCAATGTTCGAGAAACGCTTAGAGCGAAATTTACGTGTTGCGCTTAAAGATTTTGACAATGTTCAAGTACGCCGCATCCGCGGTCGCATGTTGGTGCACGCCGATGCTAGCCCAAGTCGTATCGAAGCCGCCGCCGCGCGGGTGTTTGGTTTGTCAAACATCAGTACGGCTTGGGAAGTTGAGCCCGATTTCGCAGCGATTGCCGAACGCGGCAAAGAACTAATTAGTGAAGCTCTTGAGACTCAATGTGTTGGCTTAAAAGAAGTACCATTTAGGGTGAGTGTGAATCGCGCTTGCAAAGCTTTTCCGCACACTTCGATTGAATGCGAACGCGAGATCGGCAACTTGGTGGTTCCGCAGTTTGACAAGTTGCGCGTCAACTTAAATGCGCCGGTACTAGAACTTGAGGTTGATATTCGCGACGAAGGCACCTGGGTTTTTTCTGGCCGCAAACCGGGCCAGGGCGGCTTACCAGTAGGCGTAATGGGCCGTGTAATGTGTTTGCTTTCTGGCGGAATTGATTCGCCAGTAGCCGCATGGTTGTCAATGAAACGCGGCATGCGCGTTGATTTTGTTAGTTTTTATTCGTACCCGCACGTTGGCCCACGCACTCGCGACAAAGTAATTCAACAAGTTGAAAATTTAGCCAAGTGGCAACCGCAATCGACCTTGCACATCGTGCCCTTCACAGAAATTCAAGAAGCGATTCGCGACAACTGCCCAGCCAGCTACCGCACCGTGCTCTATCGCCGCGCAATGCAGCGAATTGCCACTAAACTAGCTTTTCGCGGTAAATCAAAAGCACTAATCACCGGTGAAAGTGTTGGCCAAGTGGCTAGCCAGACTCTGGAAAACATTCGCGTAATCGAAGAGGCTTCAGGGCTGCCCGTACTGCGGCCACTGGTTACCTACGATAAACAGGAAGCGATTGATCTTGCAATCAAGATTGGCACTTTCGAAACATCTAACCTACCTGCACCCGATTGTTGTACCGTATTCCAGCCGGAGCATCCGGTCATCTACGGACGCATCGAGGAAGCTCTCGCCGCCGAAGCAGAATTGAAGCTTGAAGACATGAGCATGGACGCGGTTCGTGCAACTGAACGCCTTCACATACCTGAATTAAAATGAAACATCGCTCACCAATAATCATTGCCACACTTGCGGCTTTAATTTTCGCAGCTTGTGGAAACCCGGCACCGCCGGTTGACCCAAACGCCACCATCGCTGAGACTCTGCGGCCGGACGAAGCACCGCAAGCGACTAAAGCACCGACCAAAATGTCTAAAATTGCTGGGCCTGACGGACAGTCAAGCTTGTATGTTGTGCACTTACGCAATCAAAAAGATTTAGCGATTGCCGGAGCGCGCACGATGTTGCTGGCCAATCGCCCGGCACCTGAATACATGCGTGAGCCGCGCCGCCGCGATGTGATTGCTACTTACAAAAGCCCCAAGCATGGGCGTGTGCATTTCATGGCCACTGCCGACAGTCAGCCGAAGTATTTACTAATTACCGGCAACGGTTTTGAACCAAAGTTGGTGGACTTAAAAAGTGCAACCCCGGGGGCGACTGATGAGCGCACCGTCAAAATTGAAATTACTCCAATTTGCACCATGCTGATCCTAGATCACCTTGGCTACTTGTGCGATAACGCGCTAGTAACCATGAAACCTAAACCCGGCAGTAAGCCGATGCGAGTAATTGGCAGTGGCAACGTGGGCAAAACCCAGCGCGCCGACGATTCCGGGGAAGTCAAATTCACCCGAGCGGTGGGCACTTACATCGTCACCGCGAGTAATTCGAACTACAAGGGCAAGGTCGAAAAGACGATTGAGTGGGACGGCAATCCTGACCCAATTGAAGTCCGCTTGAAAAAGCCCTAGGCAGCCCTGGACCCAATAAAAAAGAGAGCCGTCCACGAATGGACGGCTCTCTTCCTGTTTAAATGGCGAGGATGACGGGACTCGAACCCGCAACTTCCAGATCGACAGTCTGGTACGCTAACCAATTGCGCCACATCCCCGCTCAGGGCGGAAAAGTATAGAGGGGCTGAGCGTTATGGTCAAGCGAGCAAAGGATTAATGCTCAACTTAGTTCGCCTTTTGCTTCCAGCTCCTTGGCCTGGTCCCAGAGGCAATCCATTTCTTCAAGCGTTGAATCGGCTAATGGCTTGGGACTTTCCCGTTCGATATAACGAAAGCGTGATGAAAAGCGTTCGATTGTTCCACGCAGGGCCAATTCAGGTTCGATTTTCATCTTGCGCGCGAGGTTCACGACGGCAAATAGCAAATCGCCCAATTCGTGCTCAGCTCCTTGTTTGTCGCCGGCCTCAACCGCCTCGCGAAATTCCTCCCATTCTTCCTCGACCTTTTCTTCGGGACCCAATAGATCGGGCCAGTCAAAGCCGGCGCCGGAGGCTTTTTGCCCCACTCGATAGGCGCGCAACAAAGCTGGCAGACTGGCCGGCACTCCGGTAAGGGCTGATTCATCTTCACCCTTCTCACGCTTTTCTTCCTTTTTAATCGCCTCCCAATTCCGCAACACTTCACCAGTGCCACTGACTTCTGTTTCGCCATAGACATGCGGGTGGCGACGAATTAATTTTTTGACAATTCCATTCGCAACATCGGCCGGGTTGAAGCCACGGTCTTCAGAAGCAACGCGGGCAACCATCAAAACACCCATCAACAAATCGCCAAGTTCTTCGCAAAGATTTTCCATGTCATTGCGCGCGACCGCGTCCAACATTTCATGACACTCTTCAACCAAATGCGGGGCAAGACTTTCTACTGTTTGCTTGCCGTCCCATGGGCAGCCGTCTGGTGAACGCAAGGTGTCAATCACTTGCATGAGTCGTTCAAGTGCCGAAGTCCACTCCGGCGGTACAGGTTTTTCATTAGTCATTTTGCCACTCCATGTTGTAGTGAGGTCCTATGTTTTCAATTTCAAAAATATCCGAAGCAACTTTAAATCCGCAACGCGCATACATTGGAACCGCCAAAATCCGCGCGTTACACCAAATCCCATCGCCACTTTCGGCAGCCAAACTTTGGCACCAACGCACCATCGCCGAGCCTAACCCAATGCCGCGATACTGCTCGTCCACGGCCATTCCACGAATTCGCAAACGACACGATTCGTTACTCGACGGGTCCACTTGCAAAGTTGCACACCCAGCCAGTTGGCCGTCAACTTCTGCCATCAAATGGCGAGTGCTAGCAAGTTCATCTACCTCAGGATAGAAAGCGGTTTCACGAGCTTGATTTTGGCGCAAGTTGCGGTGGCGCAAATCAACTATTTCTGCGACCGACTGTGGTGCGCGAAAATTCCATTGCGATAATTTTGCCTCCGCTTGAATTCGCAAGCGGCATGAATCGCATTCACCACAAGCTTTCGGCCGTGGGTCATAACAAGAAATGCATTCATCGACCGGAACCGCCAACTTACGCGCCAACTGCAAAATTTCAACTTTGCTCAAATCCTGCAATGGGGTTAGCAATTTTATGGAACGACCTTCAACACCTTCACGAGTCGCTAAATTGACGAGCTTTTCGAAAGCCGCGATGAATTCTGGCCGGCAATCTGGATAACCAGAATAGTCGAGAGCATTGACCCCGATTCCAATGTGATGGGCACCACGGGATTCCGCCAAAGCAAGGGCCAACGACAAGAAAATTGTGTTGCGCGCTGGCACATAAGTGATCGGTATATCGGCGGCAACTGCGGCATTAGCGTCATCATCCTTGGGGACCTCGATTCTGTCGTCAGTAAGAGCCGAGGCCCCGATGACATTCATGTCCATCGGCATAACCACATGCTCCTTCACCCCGAGTAGTCGGGCGAGTTTTTGGGCGGCGGCCAATTCCACTACGTGCCGTTGGCCATAATCGATACTCAGAGCGATGACCTCGTAGCCATCGGCAATCAGCTTGGCGCTAACTGTGGCAGAATCGAGTCCGCCCGAAAGCAACACAACCGCGGTATTTTTTGTATTCTTATGCTCTTGCACGCCGTTTAGGCCGCAATCAAGGGTTGAGTCTCGGCCATCGTGGCTTAATCCTAGCTTCACCCTCGTCCACCTTGGCGATTTACGCTACCAAAGACTAACAACATGTCTGAAATAACTGATTCCACCATCCAAAGCGCCCTTAGTAAGGTGCAAGACCCCGACAACGGCGGCAAGAATATTGTCGAGCTGGGCTTTGTCCAAGACATCACGACTTGTGGTGGCGCGGTCAAAGTTGTGGTGCAACTCAACACCCCACCGCGGCCAAGTGGCGACGAAATCCGCCGCGAAGCCCATGCCGCGATTGCCGCGATTGATGGCGTTGAAAATGTCAACGTTGAATTGCGCGCTATGGCCCCGGAAGCTGCCCCGCCAGCCGCCCAAGTTTCGGCGATTGAAGGCAAAGGAATTGAACATGTCATCGCGGTTACTTCAGGTAAGGGCGGCGTTGGCAAATCAACTTGCGCGGTGAACTTAGCGACCTCACTTGCTGCCCAAGGTTTTAAAGTTGGACTACTTGATGCAGATATTTATGGTCCCAACATTCCAGTAATGATGGGATTATCAGGGCGGCCGCAATTAAAAGAGGGCCAGCAAATTATTCCCAAGGAAGCTCACGGCGTGAAAACAATTTCTATTGGTTATCTACTTGAAGATGGCACCCCAGTCATGTGGCGTGGACCAATGCTGCACAAGGCTATTGAACAATTTCTAAAAGATGTTGATTGGGGGCCGCTTGATTTCTTACTCGTAGATATGCCACCAGGAACTGGCGACGCGCAAATTTCATTAGCAAACTTAGTGCCGCTAACTGGTGCGGTGGTTGTAACCATGCCACAAGAAGTTTCCTTAACTGATGTGCGACGTGCGATTGGAATGTGTGAGCAAGTTAAGTGCCCAGTGCTTGGAGTTGCCGAGAACATGTGCGGCGATATTTTCGGCCACGGCGGCGGTCTAAAAACCGCCGAGGCTTACAAAGTTCCATTCTTAGGCAGTGTGCCGCTTGAGCCGAGTGTGCGCGCCGGTGGCGATGCCGGTATTCCAGCTGCGGTCTCCGAGCCAGATAGTGACATTGGCAAGGCCTTTAACGATATCTGTGCCAATATGCTAAAAGCAGTCGAAAACCGCAAGTCACTTGAACTAAAGGTTTTACAGTAAGCTGCAAACTCTGACCCCAAATACTGGGTCATTAGATAATCTAGCTCTTTTTAACCTTCAAAATACCTAGTTGAGCGTAGCCTATTAAGTCATGCGCAAGGTTCTCATTCCCCTACTTCTCGCTCTAGCAGCCGCCTTGGCGTGGCTGCTATTCTCGCCCACCGATGAACAAGAACATAATCTTGATCAACTGGAATTTTCTACGCTAAATAACAATCAAGATGTAGCCGAATCTAATAGCGATGCCGGCTCAAGAATTAACAGTGTTGAATTGCCAAGCTTTAACAACCGACAAGAAAAGGTTGGTCTTGGCAAACACAAGATGTCCGGAATTGTAGTTGATGAAAACAATCAGGCGGTATCCGGTTGTTGGGTGGCAGCCTACTCAGTTCCATTTCCACTATTTGACTTCACTAGCGACATAACTGAAATTTTTGAAAAGCCCTTAGATTTCAATTTAGAGCCGATGGCTTCTGTATTTGCAGACCATGAAGGTCGTTTTAATTTACGTGGCCTTCAAGGCCGTACGATTTATTTAACTGCAAGAACCAAGCAACGTTTAACACCACGCCGCCAGCGAGTTTTAAGCGAGAACTTGAACAACTCGGACAGCCCAGTAATCGTGCGCACGGTTGCCGCAGCCAGCGTTAGCGGCAAAGTTGTAGACGCAAATGGCAGTGCCGTTGCTGGCGCCGAAGTCTTAATCGGCCCTGGCGTGAAATATTTATTGTCAGCATTTCGCAACCGTAGTTTCTTCATGGAACGAATCTACTCCGATGCTAGCGGCACATTTGAGATTGAGGCAGTACCGGCTGGAATACCTCTTACGGTAAATGCTTGGCGAGGCGGAGTCGAAGGAGGAATGCGTGAGTTTGGTCCATTGGCTCCCAGTACTGAAAACAATATTCAAGTCAAGCTATTTCAACTCGGCACTTTAGAAGGTGAAATTCTTGACACTGAAGATAAAGCAATTACTGGCGCCGACGTCATTGCTTTACCGCTTGATTTGCGCTTAACAATTCCATTTGTGCGGGATCCAATGCTGTGGACCGCCACCAGTAATAGTAAAGGTCAATACCGGTTTACTCAATTGCCAAATGCCAGCTACTTACTGATGGCGCAGGGGCAACAAGGGCGCAGTGCGCCAGGCAGTGCCCAAGTTAATGGCAATGGTTCTCTCGCCGGTCCATTAGTAATAAACACTAGCCAAACTGTTTCTGGAAGAATTGTAGACAGCGTTGGCAAACCCGTTGTCAGAGCCATGGTCAAATTGATGGCTATCCCAACTTCAACCGAAGACCGTGGTAGCGAGCGCAGTCGCATGAATCGTCCCGGGGGAATATTAATGGAGGCTGCTCAAGAAATACTTCCCGAATTAATTCCAGAAACAACCTTCACTACAACCAATGCCAAGGGTGAATTTAAAATCCCTGCATGGAAGCAAGCTAAGTTACGAGTTGAAGCTAAAGGCTACGCGCATTTTGATTTTTCACTCAATAATTTAAAGGATGAACATCAACCAGTTCTGCAAATTTCCAAACCGGGCGGAATTCGCGGCAAGGTTATTAACTCCATTGACGACCAAGCTGTTTCGATATGTTTGATACGCGGAGAAATGGCCAGAGATTCTCAAGCTATGACTGCTCAGATTCAAAGCCTCGGATACATTTCAGATGGCGTTGAGGCGAACTCCAAACCTGAACCTGAAGTAAGCTGGCTTAACGATGGCGAGCAACTCATCAGAAGCACTAACTCTTGGCGGCAAAAAGCCCAAGCTTCGTACTTTGTCGACAACGACCAAGGTAGTTTCGAAATTACCGGCCTTCCTCCCGGCGCGTGGTATTTAACTACTCAAGCCGAAGGCTTTACCAGCTCAAAGTCGCCGGCAGTTATCGTTGCTGAAAACAAAATTACAAAAGATGTTGTGCTTAGCCTCGAACCGGGCGCGAGTGTTTCTGGTCGGGTTGTTGAAGCTGGAACTAGCAACCCAATTGCCGGCGCAGTTGTAACAGCTGGCAAAGGTGAGGAATCGGGGTTTATGGCAATGCTGCAAGGCATGGGTGACAGTGTGGCAATGGCCGAAACGGACAGTGATGGATTCTTCACGGTTCACGGCGTTGAATCAGGTGCCGACCATGTAAATGTTTTAGCTGATGGATATGCTGCAGCGTCATCAAAAGTAGAAGCCTTAGAACAGCACGAACAACGGACTGGAATCAAAGTTGAAGTGCCCTTTGGTGGAACTCTAACTGGCACAGTTTATGACCGTAATAATAATCCATTACCCGGCCGCATGGTTGGCGCAGCTTCAATGCAAGCTAAGGATTTTCAACAAACTGCTGCTAATGGTGACGGTGTTTACACCATGTCAAACATGAAAGCTGGATCTTACATTATGGTTACTGCCGCACTTGATGATGAGTCACTTTTCACCGGCGACATAATGACAATGCTATCCGGTTCAAAGATAACCACTGCCAACGTTCGAGAAAATGAAGTCACCCAACTTGACATAATTGATTCATCTGCCGGTGGTTGTCGTGTAGAAGGTGAAGTTCTAGATAGAGGAATACCAGTCCCCAATGCCAACATTCTGATGCTGAAAGCGAATTCTGGAATGCTCGACTTTGGAATGTCAACGGCTCGCAGTAACAAAGATGGCAAGTTCGTTTTCAAGTCTCTTGAGCCGGGAGAATACCGTGCCCAAATCGATACCGGTGATTGGAATGGAGCGCTTGAAGTTGAAGTAATGGATGCCGCAGAAGACTTCCTGCTTTTGGAAATACCTGTTTCAAACGTCCGTGGACGCTTGATTGCCGAAGGGTCTGGAATGCCTGTCCCCGACCTTAGCCTCACATTACGCGGCATGAATCAAAACCAAGGCATGATGTCGATGATGTTCGGCGGCGGCCGCAACGGTAGTCGCGCGGGCTGGTGCCAATCAAACGATGATGGTTTCTTTGAGTTCGAACGCATTTCCGCTGGCCGTTATCAAGTTGTGGTCAAAGGCGGGAAAGTTGATGGCGTTGGATCATTCAGTGAAGTGACCAGTAAAACGTTCACCTTGCGTGAGGGCGACGACTTTGACCTCGGCGATATCAAGCTACCACTAGGAGGAATCATTGATATTCAAGTTTCATTCTCCGGAGATACTAAGCAAACATGGTTCTCCACTTCGGCCTGGCCAAGTGAAAAAACCAAAGAAGATAATGATTCCAAAAGCAAGCAATCTTGGGGACGAGTTACTGACGAAGGGGCCTCCTCGCTACTTGAAGGTTTAGAACCAGGGCTTTGGGATGTTGAAGTTAAAGCCGATGGTTACGCATCCGCCACCCTCACCAAAGTCGCAGTTTCTGCCGGTGAAACCACTGTTTGCAAAATTAATCTTGAACAAGGCGGGAAAGTTCGAGTTTCAATCCTGGAAAACGGCGACCTAGTTAATGCCGACAAAGTAGTGTTAATCAACTCTAATGGCGACCATGTTGCCAGCGATGGACGCGGCAATGTCCCGCTTGCTTTACGCGGGATTATTCCGGCAGGCAATGTTGACCTAGGTTCACACGCTCCTGGGGTTTACAAAATCATCGCGCAAAAAGGTGGGGTTGAGCGAGAAACCCAAGTAGATGTCCGCTCGGGCCAAACGAGCTCCATCGACATCAATTTCTAGCTCCAGACTCTGACCCCAATTAATGGGTCACATTTCGATAGTCTTGCCGAGTCCATACTCGGCGACCGCTTCGAGTTCGCCACCACGACTTCTAAACACCGCATTCACATCGCCAAGTAAGCCGCGCTTCTTCACTGCTTGCCCAATACTGCGCAACTTCGACAAGCCGGAAACACTCAAGCGTTGGGCTTCATAACTTATTTGGGCAGGGCGGTCTTGGCGATGAAAGCGAGGTGCCAGTACCGCTTTGCGGGGCGACATTCCGTAGGTGTAACGGTTAAGCAAAACTTGTAGAACGGTTGTCAAAATAGTTGGCCCGCCCGGCGACCCAAGCACCGCATCAACTTCTCCATTCTTCACCACAATTGTTGGACACATTGAAGACAAGGGACGGTTTCCAGGAACCACCGCGTTGTACTCCCCCTGAACCAAACCAAATTGGTTTGCTTGGCCGGGATTAGCGGCAAAGTCGTCCATCTCATTATTCATCAAAAAGCCACCGGGAGCCATAATCTTGGCACCGTAACTACTGTTCAAAGTGGTCGTGACCGAAACCGCTCCGCCATCTGGTCCTATCACTGAATAGTGAGTCGTCTCTTCAGATTCAGTCCACTCGCCGGCATGTAATTGCGCCGGCAAAGTCGCCCGGTTCGGTGAAATTTTGGCGGCCATTTGCGCAATGTAATCAGGCTCGACCAAGCGTCGCGGATCAAAATCCAAACTGGCCGGATCACCTAGCCAACGATTGCGATCTGAAAAAGCGCGCGCTTCAACTTCACCAAGCACGTGCACGCCACGCATGTCGTCCCAACCCCAATGGCCCAATTGGAAATGACTCAACATGCCCAAAGTTTGCTCCAAGAAAACTCCCCCACTCGACGGAGCAGTCGGCGCGTAAATGTCCATACCATTCCAATGGATTCGCTGCACCGGACGAATACGCGCTTGATAATTTTCGAAATCTTGTGCGGCAAGAATTCCACCGCCGGCATCCGATGCGGCCAACAACTCTTCAATTATTTTTCCGCGGCGAAATGCATCTTGGCCTTCTTCAGCAATCGCAGTTAAGGTCGCGGCTAATTCCGGCTGCCGCAAAATTGAGCCTTCAGGTCGAGCATTGCCCTGGTCATCTAAAAGACGCAAGCGCGCTAAAGGATCCCGCTTTAAATACTTGGCCGAATAACCTAAGACTCGGTGTTCGCGCGCAGAAACCGGAAAGCCATCGCGCGCCAATTTAATCGCCGGTTCAAGCAACTCAGCCCAAGAAAGTTTTCCCCATTCACGATGCGCCCAATACATGCCAAAGACACTGCCAGGTACTCCGGCCGCCTTCCAACCGTGAGTGGACAATTTCTTTGTCGGTTTGCCAGCATCATCTAAATACATATCCGCGGCGGCCGCCGCCGGTGCGACTTCGCGAAAATCTAAAAACCAAACTAAGCCTGATGGTTCGCGATAAAGCATAAAGCCGCCGCCGCCAATATTGCCCGCCGCTGGAAAGGTAACTGCCAAAGCAAAAGATGCCGCCACGGCCGCATCAATTGCGTTACCACCATTGGCCATTATTTGGGTGGCCACTTCAGTGGCATGCGCTTCGGCAGTCGCCACTGCTGCTTGCTTAATTTCAGCCTCTTCAACCAAGGGTTGCTCAAGCTGGACAGTTAAAAGCAAACTGCCCAAAAGTACGTTGCTTATCATTCTGGTTAAAAGTTATTTGCGGTTGCCAATTTTTGACAAACAAGTTCGGCGTACTCGGCCGCTAATTCGTCCGCGTAGGCAACTACAACTGCGGATTCATATTCATCAACATTAACCATAAATTTATTTTCATCATTCATCATGTGAAACTCTGATGAAAATTCTCCGCAATCTTCTGGGCTATCCCAAACAGTTGCCCAAACCATCAACTGGCCGCCATTGGGAGCTTTTAATAGCGTGTAACTATCACCTCCCCAACCACTCGCAGCTTCATTGGTCATGGTCGCCATCTGACCTTCAGCAGTTGCCATGTTAGGCAATTCGTCAGCGGTCAAAATAAAGCAACCAATTTCACCTAAGGTGTTTTGCTCCATTATTTCCCAAGAATCACCACGTGCTTGAATCACCGCAATGATCAAAGATGACGCACACGCCAAACCGGCAAGGCTGGGGTTTTTGCGAATCAAAACCAACATCAAGATGATGGCAAAAATTACCCCGCCTCCTAATGCCGTGTAATTAGTTTGCACACCAGGCAATACTGCTAAGTAATCTGGATGCTTTATTTCAACCGGAAGATCTAATTTGTCTGCGTCCCAATATTTCTCCGGATGTAAAACTTGCTCAGATGAAACCGGCGGGTTGTTAAAGGCTTGATCAAGATCATCGTTCTTGGGAGTCATGGTCGCCGCTGCCAGAATGCTTGACTGTTTAACTAAAAACTTATTCCCTTCAAGGTATGGCAAGGCCATGGTCATAATCAAAAACGGTGGCGCGCCTTCCAATGATTCAGAAGCACCTTCCATCATTTCCATCATTTCAGCTGGCTCCATTTTCAAATAACCGGCCAGCATTCCTTGCATCGTATACAAATTCATTAGAGATGTGCCACTACCCTCGACTACCGCGCGCAAGGCAAAGACCGCATCGTCATTTAGGTCCATCGCCTCAGCAAACATTTCGTCTAAATGAAAGCGTTGATCATCAAGCGCGTGAGTTAATTCATGCGCCATAATGATGTCAGCTAAGCCACCTTGATTGAAGGTTGACATCATGTAAAACTTTTTAGTTTTAGGGTCGTAATAACCACCGACTTGGCCGCGCAATAATTCCATCGAAACCTCTAACAAATCTTGGCCTTCATCAAAAAGCCCGAACATGATATAGGCATCAGTAATCGCCTTCATTTTCTCGGCGCCGTATTCACTCTCATATTCGGCCGAGGCGAATTCAAGGAATTCGTCTGGGGTATTAACCCCTGCCGGCACACTATGGTCAAATTTCCAGCCACGCAATTCTTCTACGCGCGGCAAAATTTCGGCGACTTTTGCGTCCAAGGCCTCCTGGTCAAATCCCTGCTCAGAATCCTGAGAAGGGCTGGCCGGCGCTGCTTGCGCGAATGCCTGAGCGGCCCCAAAGGAGCTCGCAAAAAGTGCTAGGAACAGGGCTATTGAAGTCTTCATCACGACATTAGATTAAGGGCGCGGTTAGTTCTTAACCTCCCCTTTCCATGACCCCCTCACCAATCATCGTAATCGGCGCTGGCATCGCTGGTGCTTCCGCAGCCTGGCACCTAGCTAAGCGTGGCGAAGCGGTGATTTGCATCGACAAGGACGACGCATGCGACCGCCATTCAAGCGGACGCAACGCCGCTATTTTGCGGACGGCAATGTCCGACCCAGCCTTACATGCGCTGGCAACTGAGTCGCTAGACTTTTACCGCAATCCCCCAACCGACTTTTGTGATCGGGAATTATTCAAGACCTGCGGATTATTTTTAGCGGCAAGCCCTGAAGACCAAGGGCATCTTAAGCAGTGGTCGTCGACCCCCGCTTGCATCAAAGGCCAACAAGCCGATGGCGCCGACCAACTTAAGCAACGTGTGCCGGCCTTAAGCGACACTTTGGCAAATGTTATTTCTCTGCCAAACGAAGGTGTCTTCGACCTTTCAACAATCCACCAGGCATTTTTGCAAGGCGCAAAAAGTATGGGCTGTGAATTGCGCTTAAATTGTGAAGTTGCCGCGCTAATCCATGAGGAGCGACAAGTTTGCGGCGTGTTATTAACCGATGGAAGCCTAATCAAAAGTGATCGTGTCGTAATCGCTAACGGTGCATGGGCGCAGCGCATGAGTGAAGCGTCAGCACTAAACCTGACGCTAACACCAAAACGCCGCCACCTATTAGTAACCGAGGCAATTGCTGGCGTTGAAGATTGGCCAGTGGTGTGGATTCATGGTGACGAATATTATTTCCGACCAGAAAGTGGTGGACTGTTAATTTCGGGCTGCGATCAAGACCTTGTTAATCCAGACGAAGGTGAAGTTGCCGACAACTCGGTTCTAGAGTTGATCGCCAAAAAAACTGCCCGCTGGCTACCGCAATTCGCCAATGTTGGAGTTGCCTTTTTGTGGGCTGGCATGCGCACCTTCGCAAAAGACAGCCGCTTCGTAATTGGCCCTGACCCGCGCGTAAACGGAGCCTATTGGTTAGCCGGTCTCGGTGGCCACGGAATTACCTGCGCACCGGCCGCCGGGCGAATGTTGGCCGATGCTGTATGTGATGGGCTTTCAGTTGATGAAATGGCTCCTGGGCGTTTGCTTGAAAATGACTCCGAAGTGGTCATTTCAGGCGAAACCATCACCCACTAGGTGGGTTTATTTAGCACCCCCCAATAATCATTGGACCTCATCAAAAAATGTTAATTACTGTAATTCTAGCTTTCATGCCCTGTGCGGCGCTTCCTCAAGAGCCAGCAGAGCATCACCACCACCACCACCGGGCGGAAAAACAAGACTGTGAACCGCACCATCAAGCACAAGAGGGCCGGCAATATCGTGGCAATCGCCGCGGCCAACAAGCGCGCAAATCGCAGCGTGGTGGCCAGCAACGCGGTATGAAGTCGCGCATGCGTAATGGACAACGCGGTATGCAACGCAGTCAACACGGGCAACGCGGAATGCGCAGCCAAAAAGGATCGCGCCGCATGGTTCATGGAATGCGCAGTCGAAAAATGGGCCGCCGCGGAATGATGAAAATGCAAAAAATGCACCGCAAAATGCGGAGCCAGCACGGGCGGAACTCCTCGCATGGGCACCGCTGCAGTCGCTAGAGCTTGTTCTCAAAAAAAATGGTCAATACCCTAAAAAGGTATTGACCATTTTTTTATTTAGTGATTTCTAAAAGTTCATGCTAATGATACCACTCTTAGCAACTGCAACTAACAAATCAAAGTCCATGAAGTAAATGGTGGCGGCGGCTAACAAAGTTAAAAGTCCACTCATTAATGGCAATGAAACAACCGACGCGGTTGTTTTCTCTTTCGCAAGATACAAGGCCTTGGCAATGCGGAAGTAGTAGAACAATGACACCACAGACATCAAGGCAATGATTAAAGTCAAAACAAACATGCCACCATCCCAGGCGGCGGTCATGAGATATAACTTTCCGGCAAAACCAGCCGTTGGTGGCAGACCAGTCAAGGCCGCCAAGAAAACAATCGTAGCGGCACCAGCAATTGGGTGTTTAAAGCCAAGCCCTTTAAGGCCACTAATACTTTCTGTGCCACTTTGATTAGCGAAATATTGAATCGCGCCAAATGCACCTAAGGTCATTGGAAAGTAAACCAATGCGTAAAGCAAGGCCGCTTCAAAGCCGGACGGTGTCATTAAACTTACTCCGACCAACATGTATCCCGCGTGGCCAATTGACGAATATGCCAACATGCGCTTTAAATTGTCTTGGCGTAAAGCTGCCAAGTTGCCGAAAATCATTGTGACGGCTGCAAGCACACCAAGTAATACAATCAGAATTTGCATAAAGTCGGCATCAGCGATTACACCATTATTCAACGGAATCAACTCGCCAAACAACACCGCAAAAATTCTAATCATTGCCGCTAAGGCGACACCTTTTGAACCAACTGCTAGAAAGCCCGCAACCGGAGTTGAAACACCTTGGTAAACATCTGGTGCCCACCATTGAAATGGGAACAGTGACAACTTGAATCCGAATCCCACCAACAACATTAATGTTGGGAGGAAGAGTTCAGCAATGCGGCCATCAGCCGAAAGTGTGGCGACCATTGAAGTCATATCGCGCACATCTAAAGAGCCGCTCAATCCATACAGCAAACTTATTCCAAACAACATGACCCCCGAGGCCAGCGCCCCGTAAATCACGTATTTGAGGGCGGCTTCGGCTCCGAGGCGATCGCGTTTGTGAATTCCTGCCAAGGCGTAAGAGCACAAGCCAAGCGTTTCTAATCCAAGATACAGCAACAACATGTGAGTTGTGCCAACCAGGAAGAAACTGCCCAAACATGCAGTTAGCAGTAGGAACCACGTTTCGCCTTTGCCGGCACCTTGGTGGCGGCGGTCCTGAATGTCGTAAATCACCACGCACGCAGTGCAGGCGACAATAAACAATTTAAAGATAGTGGCGAAGTAATCGACTCGCACCATTCCAAACACGGTCGCCGGGTGCCAATTCAGTCGTTGAATTAACAACCACGAAGTTATGCCCAAGAAGCCTAAGGTAAGAATTGCCTTCTCACCATTGCGTTTCGGAAAGGCCATCTCCCAAACCAACACCAAACACAAAGCGCAAGTCATTGCGAGCTCAGGGAAGATGTGCTTAATTGCGTCTAGGTATGACATTGCTTCAGGCATGATTAGCCCACCTGCACCATCAAGCTAGTTTGCAATAGCTCCAGTGAACTGGCCATTACATCCAAGATGATAGTTGGGAAAATTCCAACTGCAATACAAAGTGCTGCGAATGGAACTAGACAGAAAAGTTCACGGCCTGACAAATCTTTGTAGTCCAAATATTTGTCGGGGGTGTTGCCCAGGAAGACTCTTTGAATCGCGTAAAGCAAAAAGGCCGCGGTCATCAAAATTCCCAAGGTACTAATGATTACCAATACTGGGTAGGCTTCGTAAGCCCCCATCAAGGTCATTGCTTCGGAGATAAAGCCACTCATGCCGGGCAAGCCTAGCGCGGCGAAGAAGCCCACGATGGACATGCCGAGGTACCACGGCATCACGCGACCAAGGCCGCCGAAGTTGTTGAGGTCGCGGTGATGGGCGCGATCGTAAATCACACCTACCAAGAGGAACAACATTGCTGAGGAGGTTCCGTGAGTGAACAGCTGTAGTACTGCGCCGTTTAGGGCAGTGAATGCGGCGCCGTCAGAGACCCCGGCAATTCCCATCGCGCCAACGCCGACGAGGAAGTAACCCATGTGGCTAACCGAGGAGTAGGCAACCATACGTTTGAAGTCGGTTTGCCCCATCGCGACGTATGCGCCATAGACCACGTTAATCGCTCCAAGCACTGCTAGTGCATAAGCAAAAGTGTGGAAGGCGTCGGGAGCCAGCGGGAAGTTGATGCGCAACATTCCGTATGCTCCAAGCTTTAGCAAGATGCCCGCAAGAATTACCGATATCGGGGTCGGCGCTTGGACGTGCGCATCTGGAAGCCAGGTGTGGAATGGGAAGACTGGAATTTTGATTGCGAAACCAATGAATAGGAACCAGAAAATCCAAGTAGTGAATTTCATTCCTAAGAAGGTGGTCGCATCAGCCGCCCATTGCGGTGCCATTTGTTGTAAGGCAATGATGTCAAAAGTTCCGCCGTCGTAGCCGCCTGACTTAAGCCAAACCGCAATCATGGCGATTAGCATTAATACCGAACCAGCCAAGGTGTAGAGGAAAAACTTAATTGCTGCGTATTCACGGCGTTTGCCACCCCAAATTCCGATTAGGAAGTACATCGGGAGCAACATGATTTCCCAGAACACGTAGAACAGGAAGAAGTCCGTTGCGACAAATACTCCGTTCACCCCGACTTCAAGCAACATCAACAATGCGAAATAACCCTTTGGCGATTTTTTAATCGACCACGAGGAAAACACTGCAATGAAGTGAATTAGCGTCGACAGAAAGACCAACGGCAATGAGAGGCCGTCAATTCCTAATTGATATTTGATGTTGAAGGCCGGAATCCAATTGGCGGTTTCCGTAAGTTGCATTCCTGCAACTGCAGTGTCAAAGGGACCAAACAATAAGTAGGTGGTCAACACTAAAGTGGCACCCGTGGCTAAAGCGGAAATCCAACGAATGGCGTTGACTTGCTCGCGCGGGGTAATCAGAATCATCACCATGCCGATTAATGGCATGAAGGTGATGAGCGAAAGTAGGTGGTTTTCGAGCATTTTGAGAAACGCTTAGATGAGTTCCAACAGAACGACTGCGGCGATTAGCGCGACACCGACAAAGGTCATGTACGCGTATTGCTGAATGCGGCCGGTCTGTAACCGGCGCACAAGTTGGCCGGCGGAAACCGTAGTTTCGCCAACCAAATTAACTAGACCATCGACGATGTTGCGATCGGCGGCGGCAGAGAGTTTGCTGAAGCCATGCATGATTGCACCGACTCCATTGACCACCCCATCGATGATGTTGCGGTCGACCCAGTAAAGCAAAGTACTTAGCTGGGTAGTCCAACGGATGAAAGTCTTTTGGTAAAGTTCATCGAAGCGATACTTGTCCAATACTAAGCGGTATAAAGCGCCAAGGGCATTGGCCAATTTATCGGCGTTGAACACTTTCCAAAGGTAGAACAAGCAGGCCAACAAGATTCCAGTCCCAGCAGCAATCAAACTAATAATCATTGCACTATGGTGAGCATGGTGCACTTGAGTTTCAGTTACGTTCACGGCCGCGGCACCAAATCCAATTGGGTTGGCGACTAGGTGCAAGAACCATGGGTGCTCCCCACCAGAAATTGCATGGAGTGGATCTAAGATCCAGAACTTTCCACCGAGAATTGCGAGCAAACCAAGCACCATCAACGGCACGGTCATAGTCCACGGTGATTCATGGGCTTCTTCAGATGAATGGCTACGCGCCTCACCATGGAAGGTCATAAAAATCAGACGGAACATATAGAAGGCGGTAATCGCTGCGGCGGCTACTAACAAGTAGAAGGGCGCTGACCACAGCCAACTTCCTTCAACCATACTGCGTTCTAATGTTTTCGCAATGATGGCATCTTTGGAATAGTAACCAGCGAAAAATGGTACGCCTGAAATTGCCAAAGTACTAACCAACATGGTTATCCATGTGATTGGCATTTTTTTGCGTAAGCCCCCCATCTTGCGCATGTCTTGTTCATGGTGGCAGCCGTGAATAACTGAGCCGGAGCCAAGGAACAAACACGCCTTGAAGAAAGCGTGAGTTAGCATGTGAAATAAGCCGGCCGCGACTCCGCCAACTCCGATTGCACAAATCATGTAGCCGAGTTGTGAAATGGTTGAATAAGCTAGAACCTTTTTAATGTCGAATTGAGTGATACCAATGGTCGCGGCAAAGATGGCGGTAAAGCCACCAATCAGTGCAACCACTAATTGCGCTTCGGGAGACATCAACAGAAAGATTCGACCAGTTAGGTAAACACCGGCCGCAACCATGGTTGCGGCGTGGATCATTGCGCTAACTGGAGTTGGACCTTCCATGGCATCTGGCAACCACACGTGCAGCGGGAACTGCGCTGATTTACCAACTGCACCGAGGAACATCATTACTCCGGCGGCGGTTAGGTGAAGGTTTTCACCATCGGCAGATAAGCCATTCCAACCGTTGGCTGCAACATGTTCACTAACGGCGGCGTACAAGCCACTAAAACTTAGTGTGCCAAAGGCTTTCCACATCATCATCATACCGATGAATAAACAGACATCGCCAATCCGCGTGGTCATGAAGGCTTTAAGGCTTGCCCAAGCAGCTTGTTGGCGTGGTGCTTTTTTGTCGAGGGCCAAGTGGCCAATCAACAAGTAAGAGCACAAACCCATAATTTCCCAGAAGACAAAGAAGAAGAATAAATTGTCGCTAAGTACCAGCCCCAACATCGCAAAACTAAACAGCGACAGGTTGGAGAAGAAGATGTTGTAGCGGCTATCCCCTTGCATATATCCGGCTGAGAATAAATGCACTAAGAAGGAAACCAATGCGACCATCGCCAGCAATGATGCCGAGAGGTTGTCGTAAAGGAATCCAGCCTTAAATCCAGCAAGACCGGTTGTGAAATCAGGATTGCTCGAAAAGAATTTCCAGCTTGGCGCGTTGGATAAATGATTAACTAACCATTCACCGGCGGCCGGTTCGGCGTGCATGCCCAATACTTGAATGAAGTGCCAGATGGCAATTCCTGCGGCGGCGGCCATGGTGGTGGTTGGCAACCAGTCGCCTTGGCGTGGAAATTTGCGGCCAAAGAAAACTTGCAACAACCATCCAGCAAGTGGCAATAATGGCACCGCCATCAGCCATGCCCAAGCGTTTGATGAAAGCCCGTGTTCTTCAGATGGAATAAACATATCAGTCTTTCATGCCGTCGATGTCATCGGGGCGTACAGTGTCGAACAGAGAGTAAACGTTTAAAACAATCGCCAGAGCAATTGCTGCTTCGGCAGCGGCGAGGATTATTACAAACATAGCAGCCAAGTTGCCGTCCAAGTTGGTTGCCGCATCTGGGTTAAAACGATTGAATGCAATAAAGTTAATGTTGGCGGCGTTAAGAATTAATTCAAGTCCCATTAGAACGTAAATTAAATTCCTGCGCGAGGCAACCATCACCAAGCCGATGATAAAAAGTAATGCGGCAACGGAAAGGTAAGCGGAAAGTCCCATTACATTTCTCCTCGGTTAAAGCGACGGCGCGCAATGTAAACTGAACCGATTAGTGCGGCCAACAAAATCACCGAGGCAAATTCAAAGGCTAACAACCATGAATCGCGACGCAAAAGCTCTAAGCCGATTTCGCGCGCGGTGGCCACGGGTGTCGCCAAGTCTTCGCTGGCGATTTGATTCCAAGTACCTGTCCACTTTTCGCGGAACAACATTGCGATTACTGCAAGTAGCGCAAAATTTCCCCAGATCTTTCCAAGCTTACGTTCGTTAGGCTCGGGCTTGGTTAGCATTAATCCAAACAGGATTAAAACTAAAATACCACCGGCATAAACCAAGATTTGGGTCATTGCCAAGAAGTCGGCTCCTAAACACAAAAACAATCCAGCGACTCCAACCAATGTTCCCATCAAGGCAAACGCGCTATGCACAACGTTGCGGTGGAACAAGGAAAGCAGTGCGCATCCAATTGTGAGAATTGCGAAAAACCAGAATGCCGTTATTTCACCCATCTGTTTTATCCTCCGGCTTTGAGTCTGCTGATTCTTGCTTGGCGGCTTCGGCAGCCGCTGCGGCTTTCTTGGCCGCGGCCGCAGCCTTCTTGGCGGCCTTCTTGGCTTCAGCCTCAGCAATGCGAACTTTTTGTTCTTCGGTCAAGCCTGTGTAAGTCAACAATTCCTTAACCAAATCAGTGCGGTCTTCAGAAACGTAAACATACTCGTCACCCATGTGGATGCAATCCTTTGGGCACGGGTAAACACACAATTCGCAGAACATGCACTTTTGGTAATCCAAAGTGAATTGTTGCCACTCCAACTCTTTGCCGTGCCGGTCAGCGACCATTTCGATGCAATCGACTGGGCATGCTTTAGCACAAGCTTGGCAATAAATGCACAGATCTTGCTCTAGGTAATGAACGCCACGATAACGACCATCAATTTGCGGTTTCTCATCGGGGTATTGAACAGTTACTGGCTTCGACCAAAGGTGCCGCCAAGTAATTTTCATTCCAGCTACTGTGGAATTAAAAGCATCCACAATATTGCCCCACCAACTTCGCTGATTGGCGCGACCTTCCGGTTCTAACAAGTTATTGCTCATGAGATTATCCGGTGAACACCATTGCTTTTAAGTATTCCCAAACTGAGGCGAACAGAATTAGGATGAGGCAGAGTGGTGTCAAGTACTTGTAACCGACAGTCATTACTTGGTCGATGCGAATCCGCGGAACCGTCCACCGCACCCACATCATTGTCATCACTAAGAACATTGCCTTAGTTACAAAAATTGCAATTGCGATTGGGTAATAAAGAAGTGTTCCTTCCAGCAAGTAAAGACCTGGGAAGTTCCAGCCGCCGAACCAGAAGGCGGTGCCGACCGCCGACATCAAGAACATCGCGGCGTATTCTTCCATGAAGAAGAAGGAAAAACGGATCCCAGAATATTCCGTATGAAAACCTGCGACCAATTCCGATTCTGATTCGGGCAAATCGAATGGGGCGCGTTTCGTTTCAGCTAGGGCTGCAGTATAAAACAGAATAAAAGATGGAATCGCCAACCAAAATGAATCACTGAACAAATACCAATGCATTCCGCCCCACCCTGACTGGGCTTCGGCGGCAGTACTTAATGAAAAAGTGCCGTAGTACATAACTGGCATCATCAATGAAAGGCCAAGTGGAATTTCATAGGAAGCGACCTGCGCCGCTTCGCGCATCGCGCCGTAAAGACTCCACTTGTTGTAAGAACCCCAACCGGCCATAAGGACGCCGATGGTGCACAGAGAAGTTACCGAAAGAATAAAGAAGATTCCTAAATCGATATCAGCCGCAACAATTCCGGGGCCAAGTGGCACCGCCACAAAAGCCGCCATCGCTGCGCCCAATACAATTGATGGTGCGAGTTTAAATAAAGGGCGATCGGCATCTTTCAAGATGACATCTTCCTTCAAAATTAATTTAATTCCATCGGCCAAGGATTGAGCCCACCCGTGCCAACCGCCAACATACATTGGTCCAAAGCGAACTTGAATGTGGCCGGCAATTTTTCGCTCAAGCCACACCGCCACAATCGCGATCACTGAGACTAAACCCATCCAAATCGCGAAACCAATAACAGCGAAGAAGAGGTTTTCAATCATCGGTCGGTTTCTCCGATTACGATATCAACTGAGCCAATAATTGCAGCGGCATCTGCCAACATGCAACCTGGCAACATATGCTCAACTAAGGCTAAGTTTACGAATGAAGGAGCACGCACCCGGCAACGCTTGGCAATCTTGTCGCCGTTACTGACCAGCCAGTGACCGAGTTCGCCGCGTGGATTTTCAATTCCAACATAAGCACGACCCGGTGGTACTTGCAATGTCATGCCAACATTTTCGTTTTGCACTTCACCTTTAGGCATCTGGGCTAAACATTGTTTGATCATGCGATTCGATTGCACCATTTCAAACATACGCACGTAGTTGCGGTCAAAACAATCGCCGACTTCACCGCGATAGCCTTTGCCGACAATCACATCGAAATCAAGCTCGTCGTAAACCAAGTAGGGTTGGTCGCGACGCAAATCCCAATCAACTCCAGAGCCGCGCAGCATTGGACCCGTACAGCCCCAAGCAATCGCTTGCTCCTCATTAACCACACCAACATTTGCAGTACGTTCGATGAAGATTTTATTTTCAACCAACAAGTTCCAGTAATCAAGCCACTTCTCATCGAGAATTTCACAGAACTCGGCAACTTGTTCTAACCAACCTTCGGGCGCATCGTTCATTAATCCACCTGGACGGATAAATGTATAAGTCAAGCGCGCGCCGCAAATCTTTTCGAAAAGATCAAGAATCGTTTCGCGTTCACGCAATGCGTAAAAGAAGGGAGTAAATGCACCAATGTCTAATCCGTAAGTTCCGACCGCGACCAAGTGGCTGGCGATACGGTTTAATTCGGCGAGTATCACGCGCAGATATTGAGCGCGGGGTGGTGCATCTTGACCCAACAATTTTTCTACCGCTAAAGAATAACCAAGATTGTTATTCATCGCTGATAGGTAGTCGTAGCGATCGGTGTACGGCAAGTACTGAATCCAATCAACGTTCTCGCCAATCTTTTCAGCGCAGCGGTGCAGATATCCCAAGTGGGATTGGGCACCGGTCAAGATTTCGCCATCGGCGCGCAGCAAAACTCGCAACACCCCGTGGGTAGCCGGGTGTTGTGGTCCCATATTGATTTCAACATCCTGAGTCCGGACATCAAGTTCAACTAGACGTTCGTTATCGGCTACTTGCATGACACTCCGTTGTACTCATCAGGGAACTGATAGTCCTTGCGCAAAGGAAAGCCTTCCCAAGCATCTGGCAACAAAATGTTGCGCGGGTCAGGGTGCCCTTCATAAGTGATGCCGAACATTTCCATAGCTTCACGCTCGTGCCAGTCCGCGCCAGGATAAATTTTCGCGACACTTGGAATTTGGCACGCATCTTTAGGAATGCGTACTTCAATAGTTAGGCGCGCCTTCAAAGACAGCGACAAGAATTGGTAAACGCCGCACAAGTCTGAATCTTCAGCATCAAAATCCATGGCGGTCACATCAATTATTTGCTCCCAGCCAAGCTCATCGCGCAGGTGCTGACAAACATCGGCAATCGCCAAGTGGTCCTTTAATAAAATCCACGGGTCACCGCGCCATTCAAATTCCGGATTCTCTTCACGCGCTTTTTTCTTAAGGCGCTTAGCCTCATCGTCTGGCGCAAACACTGGCAAGTTCGGTTGATTCAACTCAACTTCCCAACCGGAGCTATTTAATGAATCGCAAACTTTGCTCGCGGCTGCGAACAAATTCTCCATTGGGCCCCATCCGGTTTCAGGCATAATTTTAAGCTACTACTTCTTCGGTTGAAGTTTCAGGCAAAGGCGGAAACTCGGGTTTAATCAAAACATCCTGCCGGCGGATTTTTTCTTGAAGCATCATCAACCCCTCAAGCAATGCTTCCGGACGTGGCGGGCAGCCAGCAATAAACACATCAACTGGAATAATTCGATCGACACCTTTCATTACGGTGTAGCCGTATTCGTAGTAAGGTCCGCCGCCGGTGGCGCAGGCACCCATCGCTATTACGTATTTAGGCTCGGCCATTTGGTCATACAAACGCTTGACCCGTTCACCCATTTTAAAGTTTACTGTTCCAGCAACAATCATTAAGTCAGCTTGACGCGGAGTCGCACGAAATGCGCCTGCGCCAAAGCGGTCAATATCAAATCGTGCGGCGCCGACCGCCATCATTTCAATCGCGCAACACGCCAGACCAAAAGTCATTGGCCAAAGTGAACTTAAACGCGCCCAATTCAATAACCAATCCACCCGAGTGGTGATTAAGTTCTCACTAAACTTTTCGTTAAGCAAACCCATAACTATTCTTCCTCACCTAATTTTTTTTGTCCTTGGAAACTGCGCACCCAATCGAGGTCGCCCTTCACCCATACATAGGCAAGGCCCAACAACAAAATGGCCACGAAAATTAACCCCTCGAACAAGGCCACCCCGCCAATCTCAGGATCGGCAAATGCTTCCTTTAACACTCGCGCCCATGGAAACAAAAACGCAATTTCGACCGCAAACACCACGTAAACCAAAGCTACAGTGTAATAACGAATATCGAAACGAAAAGTGTTATCACCAATCGGTTCTTCGCCACACTCATACGGTTCCAAGCCCTCGTCGTCTTTGCGTGAAGGTCGCAAAAACGCGCCCACAACCATGTTGAGGACAACGAAGGACATTCCCGCAAGCAGGAATACCAGAACGTTTAGGTAATCGAAGTACAAGTTTGGTGCTTATTCAACTTCCCAAGTTTCACCCATCCGCAACAATGAATCGAGGGTTCCTTCCCCCATTTTCTCGCGCGCATCAGCAATTTGAGCATGAATGTCGTTTTCAAGAATCGGAGCATCGACCTGACGGAAGACTCCAATCGGTACTGGTAGTTCGCCGGTTTCGCTTCCTTGGCAGAGGCGATAGGCGTTTGCGCCAGTTTCACCGGAAGAATTCCAGCTATCAGCATCTTCAGCCGAGCATACTTCTATGCTACTAGGCAATATTTTCAAGCCCTTATCCTTTTCCTTTCCATAAACCATCGGTTGACCTGGAATCAAATCAACTTGGCGGTCACTGCGTATGTCTTTAGCAGTAACATGCTCAAACACCTTGTCATTAAAAATGACACAGTTTTGCAAAACTTCAACGAAAGAAAATCCTTGGTGCGCATGCGCCGCCGCAAAAACTTCTTTCATGTGTTTTGGTTGAACATCAACCGTGCGCGCCACAAAGCTCGCGCCGGCACCCAACATCAAGCTAATTGGATTGAACGGGTTGTCCAAGTTACCAAATGGCGAGGACGGTGTTTTGGTTCCCGGCTCGGTAGTCGGTGAGTACTGACCCTTAGTTAAACCGTAAATTCGGTTATTAAACATCACCACAACCATGTTTAAGTTACGGCGAGCAGCATGAATAATGTGATTACCACCAATCGACAGTGCATCACCATCGCCGGTTCCAATCCACACATCCAAATCCGGATTTGCCGCTTTAATGCCCGAGGCAATCGCCGGCGCGCGGCCGTGAATCCCGTGGAATCCGTAAGAATCAATGTAGTAAGGCAGGCGACTTGAACAGCCAATCCCCGCAACCACTGCAAACTTTTCCTTCGGAACACCAAGCGAGGCGAACACGCCTTGCATACTTGAAAGCATGGCGTAATCACCACAGCCGGGACACCAACGGACCTCTTGGTTCGAAACGAAATCCTTCTTTTTGTAGGTGGGAGCTTCAACAGTCATTTTTCTATTCTCCTCAGCCCAAGATGGACTCAATCTTCTCGCTAATTTCAGTTGTGGTGAACGGACGCCCCTTTACCTTCCACAAAGTTTCAACTTCGCGTAGGTATTCAGCGCGTATCAAACGGGACAATTGTCCACGGTTCATTTCGGGGATGAGCACGGTTTCATAATTACTCATGATTTCGCCCAAGTCCTGTGGAAGTGGCCAAACATTGCGCAAGTGGAGTTGCGCCACATCTTTGCCCTCTTGGAGTGCTTTTTCAATTGCGCCACGAATCGACCCGTAAGTTGACCCCCAACCAAGCACAAGCAATTTTCCTTGTTTGTTGCCGTAAACCTCAAGCGGCTCATAAGAATCAGCAATTCCCATTACCTTTTTCTCACGGAGCTCAACCATCCGTTGGTGGTTGTCAGGGTCGTAACAAACGTTGCCGTCGTCATCTTTTTCAAGACCGCCGACACGGTGTTCCAGACCTGGCGTTCCAGGCACTGCCCACGGCCGTGCCAAAGTTTCAGGATCACGTGAGTAAGCTTGGAAGTTCTCGGCATCGGTGTGATGAGTAACCGGAAAGCGCTCAAGCTCCTCTTCGCGTGGCACCCGGAACGGTTCAGCACCGTTGGCAATGTAGCCATCAGTCAGCAAAACCACCGGAGTCATGTACTTCAGCGCCATCTTGCTGGCTTCAATCGCTGCCATAAAGCAATCGGCTGGCGATTGCGCGGCAATTACTGGCACAGGACATTCACCATGACGACCAAAAATTGCTTGGAGCAAGTCTGATTGCTCGGTCTTCGTAGGCAGGCCCGTTGATGGACCACCGCGCTGAACGTCAACCACCACCAATGGCAGTTCGGTAATTACCGCTAAGCCAAGCGCCTCGCCCTTAAGCGCAAGTCCAGGACCCGAAGTTGTCGTGACCGCTAATGAACCAGCAAAAGATGCGCCGATTGCGGTACAAATTCCAGCTATTTCGTCTTCGGCCTGGAAAGTCACTACCCCGAAATTCTTATAGCGCGAAAGTGCGTGCAGAATATCAGTTGCCGGCGTAATCGGGTAAGTACCCAAAAACAATGGCAACTTGCTTAGTCGCGATGCGGCAACCAAACCAAGTGCAGTCGCAGCATTACCCATTATGTTGCGGTAAAGCCCAGCTTCCAAAGGTGCCGGCGCGACCTGGTACTGAGTCTGGAACAACTCCGAGTTTTCGGCGATGGAGTGACCAGCGCGCAAGGCCGCCAAGTTGGCCGCCAACACATCAGGCTTTTTGCCAAACTTAGTTTCGAGCCAGTTCTCAGTATTAGTAAGTGGTCGCGAGTAAACCCAGTAAAGCATTCCCAACGCGAGCAAGTTCTTGGAACGCAGAGCATCTTTTTTAGACAAACCACTCTCAGCGGTTGCGTGCAAAGTTGCCTCGTTCAGGTCGAGCTCAATTACTTGGAAACGCTCACTTAAATCACCAACCTCTAATGGGTTGGACTCGTAATTCGCCTTTTCCAAATCCTTGGTGCCAAAGTTTCCCGTATTAACAATTAACAAGCCACCAGGCTTTAGTTCGTCAACGTTCACCCTGAGAGCCGCCGGGTTCATGGCTACTAGCACGTCTGGCGAATCGCCAGGAGTGTGAATATCCTTGGCTGAGAAGCGCACCTGGAACCCAGAAACTCCGAACAACGTTCCAATAGGAGCACGGATTTCAGCTGGATAATCTGGGAAGGTGGCGAGGTCGTTGCCCAGCGCAGCCGAGGTGTTAGTGAACTGAGTTCCTGTTAACTGCATTCCATCGCCAGAATCTCCAGCGAAACGGATTACAACTTCCTCTAAGCTCTCAGGAGCGGAATCTTGTTCGGCAGTGGTAGTCATGCCTTTGTGGGGTGTGTTTGGGTGTTAGATTTGACCGAAGGGTACGGACAAAATGACCGCTTATTTTAGACTTTATTTGCGGTATTTGTAAGGGAGTTAGGTTTTTTTTGGAACGGCAACTGCAAAGTGAGTCGCGCACCTCCCTGCTCGGAGTTGTTGTCGCCTAAAAGTTTCCCGCTAAAACTAGCCATAGCAAACGCCACCGAGTGCAAACCAAGTCCGCGGACTTGATCATCTTGTTGTGAACTGCGAAATGCGGAGGTCAAGTCTCCGATGCGACCCTCGGGAAGGCCGGCGCCAGAATCCGCCACTTGCAAATCGACAAAACCACCATTAAAGGCGCATTCAAGCCTGATTTTGCCGGTTCGATTGCCATCATCGTCAGACAAAGAGGCCAATACCGCATCACGCGCATTCCACAATAAATTCAATACCGCCCGCTCGCAGCGATGAAAATCAGCCAGCACCATGGCCTCATTGCAAAAAATTAGCTCAAACTTAATCCGCCGGTCAATATTTGCCTCGAAAAGCCGACCAGCAGATTTCGCCACTTCACTCAAATCAATTAATTCAAGAGTGGCCTCGCCATCTCGTGCTTGAACCAGCATTTCCTCACAAAGGGCAGCGGCGCGGCTAGCCGAGGCACTAATTGAACGCAAACTGCCCAGCAATGCTGGATCGACGGCGGCAGCTTGGCTCTCCGCTTGCAAGTCGGCATGACCAATTACAGTAGTCAGCAGATTTCGCAGGTCGTGGGCAAAGTGGGCCAGCTCGTGGTCAGCGGTTTTTTCCATCTATCTGTAGGGAGTTACTCCCTCGATAAACAAAACTGTAACCTGTGAGGGGGTTTAATCCAAAGCCTCCTTCAAAAGATGAACCTGAATCACTCGCAACGCTTTGCTGGCAGGCTAGCCCGACAGGCCGTGGGAGATTTTTATCCTGGCCCGCGCCTTATGCCACATTCAGTGCTGCGCGCAATGGACCCACTATTCGCCCTGGCCTTCGATGCTATACCCAAGGGCGGAGAGCAACTCACCAATTCGCTTAATGACATGTTACTTGGGCGGCCAGATGGACCGCTAATGCTGGCAAGTTGGTGTAGCGTACGCGGAGGCGAAATTCCCCACTGCGACATTCGGCAGCTAGCCCAACTGCTAAATAAACCGTGGCCCAACCAACCACAAAACCGCGGCGAATTAATGGCCTGGCTACTTCCGCGCGCATCGATTACAGGCAAGTGTTTCTTATCCGTTGCTGGTCGAAGAAGTGACGAAGCGATTATTCCTGCCGAGAGGTTTGGAATGGGGCTAGCACTAACTTGGGTTTTATGCAAATTGCCTGAATTTATTAGAGATGATAAATTTCCGCTACCAATTTCCGACCTTAAAAAAGCTGGTCTAACTCTTGATGAATTGAAATTAGGTGTGCGCACTCCAGCTATCGATCGTTTTTTAGCAACTGAAGCACGTTGGGCAAATGAACTACTAAACGAAGGCCTAACTTTAAGGAATCATCTTGGGGCAAGGCTTCGACGCGGACTTCGAGCCGCGATTGTCAGGTCACGCCTGCTACTGGATCAGGTTGAAGATCCGCAACTTGACATATTCCGCACCCCACCAAAACTTAATGCTGCCACTCGCTATTACAGCGCCTGGCGTGGCTTAATGGGTGTTAAGCCGCGGCCCTAATTCAGTATTATGGATTCAATGCCTCCACTGCTACGAGCCCTACGTCCCCGCCAATGGTCCAAGAACTTGGTTGTGTTTATTGGTTTAGCCTTTAGCGGCGAGGTCACCAACATTAACTTATTAACCAACGCAGCAGTTGCTTTTCTCTGTTTCTGCTGCGCCGCTTCCGCGATTTATTTAATCAACGATGTACTGGATCGAGAACGTGACAAAGTTCACCCAATAAAATGCCAGCGAGCGATTGCATCGGGAGCACTCAGCCCTAAAGCGGCAGTCGTTTGCGCATTACTCCTAGCTGTTGCAGCGTTCCTTATTTCATCTCAGTACTTGCCCCCGATAACCAAAGCGATTGGCGGCTACTTGCTTCTGCAGGTCATCTATAGCGCGCGCCTTAAACATGTTGTAATCCTAGATGTTTTCTGCATTGCAACGGGTTTCCTATTAAGAGTGTTAGCTGGAGTTTGGGCGATAGGAGTTCCATTGTCCCCTTGGCTTGTCGCCTGCTCGGTAGAAATTGCCTTGTTCCTTGCGCTGTGCAAACGCAAAGCTGAGCTACTTGCCTTAGGCGAGGACAGCAAAACGCGACCCTTGTTAGAAAAATACGCGGGCCCAGGACTCGACTTAATGATCGCAGTTGTTGCTTCATCCACAGTGGTGACCTACGCGCTTTACACCTTACTTCCAAGCACACTCTTGCAACTCGAAGTCGCCTTGGACTCGCGTGCAGGCCAACCTGGCATGGTTTGGACGCTTCCATTTGTGCTTTATGGAATGCTGCGGTATTTGCACTTAGTTTACCGCCAAGATTTAGGACAAAACCCCAACCGAGTGTTACTAACTGACATTCCATTGTTAATCACATTGTTAGGTTACTTAGGCGTGGTCGCTAAAGTGGTTTACTTAGGTTAAACATAATCTTGTAATGAAAGTAGTCATCACCGGTGGAGCCGGATTCTTCGGCTTTCACATTGCGCGCGCTTTTGGTGCAGTGGACTTAGTGTTATTTGATTTAGAGCCTATTCAGGAAACAGAAATCCCACCGACTGCAATCACCACGCAATGCATTCAAGGAGATGTCCGCGACCGTGAATTATTAAAAATTGCTTTCGAAGATGCGGATGTAGTCGTCCATTCTGCCGCAGCTCTGCCTCTTTGGAAAGCTGAAGAAATTCGCTCGGTAAATCTAAACGGCACTCAAGCAGTATTAGATGTCGCCAAGGAATGTAAGGTGCCGCGAGTGGTACATATTTCATCTACTGCTGTTTATGGAATCCCCGACCACCACCCACTTATTGAATCTGACAAACTTCACGGGGTTGGACCTTATGGCGAAAGCAAAGTCGCTGCCGAGAAATTATGTGAACAAGCTAGAGTTGCAGGATTATGCGTTCCAGTCTTACGACCAAAAACTTTTATTGGGCCGGAACGCTTAGGTGTATTCCAAATACTCTTCGATTGGGTACGCGAAGGGCGACGCATTCCAGTAATTGGTAATGGCAAAAATCGCTATCAACTTTTAGATGTTTCCGACGCTGCAAGTGCGGTAGTTTTATTGGCCACCGCACCTGAACAACTGTGCAATACCGCATTCAATGTGGGTGCGCCGAAATTCTCAAGCGTAAAGGAAGACCTAAACACTTTATTCGCACATGCCAATTCAGGTAGTGCCGTTTTGGCGACCCCTGCAATCTTCGCTAAGTCATGTCTCGCTGTTTTGGAGTTCTTTCATCTTTCGCCACTTTATAAATGGGTCTGGGGCACCGCCAATCAAGACTCCTGGGTAAATTGCGATGCCATAAACAAGCTAGGGTGGAACCCTAAATACTCCAACGCGGACACGCTAATTCGAACCTACGAGTGGTATCTCGCCAACCGACACCAAATGAGACAGTCTGGCACCGGACACCGCGTTCCCTGGAAGGAAGGCGCTCTTTCCTTTATTCGCCGGTTTATGTAGTTAATCCTTTTCCCGCGGCAGGCGGCGGGTGAATGCCAAGTTGTCCACGCGCCAAATATCTGCGCGATCGGCACCTTTGGGCACCCCCTTGGACATACGTCGATCGCCAGTATCAGGGCGAATCTTCAAACCAGTAGTACGTAAACGCATGGCGCGTTTTTGTGACTCCACATTAAACATAAATCCAGCTAGCGCTTGGCGCGACATCGCCTCCTTGCCCTTTTCAAATTCAACTACAAAGTTATGGTCAGTGTAATTGGTCTTTGGGCTTTTCTTCTCTGGAGCATTAATTTGACCAATATGCACTCGGCCAGCCTGCTCGTTTAAGTAACCAAGAATGAACTCTTGAGCATCGCCCAAAATCACTTGCTTGCGGCGGTCGCGTAAATCATCGACCATGCCACGGATTTCGGTATACGTTTTCTTATGTCGTGAAAGACCACTTTCATACTCGCCATGCTGAGTTTGCATAAACCAACGGAAGCCGCCAGCTAGAACGGTTAAAACAACCAAAAGAATCAAGGTAGATTTATTACTCATGCGTCACTACCCCGAGCTTTTTCAGTGTCGATTTTAACTTTAATAATTCCAGTGCGGGCACTTGGGACCGATTCATTGTCGTTTTGAAACCCCTTCGGAGCTTCGGCTTTATCAATAAGCCAATCATGACGATTGAAGGCCCCTTGCAATTGCTCAAAGGCGCGCAAGTCGGCTTGATTATCTCCGTGAATGGTTAATTCAATCGAAGCCTCGACATGGCTTGGATAGCGGTTCTTACGCCCCTCAATTGAATTCAATTCCAATGATTCCAACATCCAGCGACCATTGTAGTTGGCAAGCTCTTCAGCCAGCACATCGCTAACCAGTCGCCAAGCATTCAAGCATGAATTAGGCAATTGCACACCGGCAGCGCCGACCATTTCGTCGAGCTTAACCTTGGCCTTATTTACTCTGCCCTTCAATGATTGGACCCGCTGCAAGTCGGAAATTTCCAACCCAGCAAATGATGTTTTCACCCGCCATCCATCTGGCGGATCTTCAGGCAGCTCTTCGTTTAAGCGGTCAACATATTGTGCTGACCTTTCAAAAAGCAAATCGGTGTCCTGCATTAAGGTGCGCTTCTTTTGCAACAGCACGACCCCATCAACCAAGAAGAATGCGATTAAACCGACCAACATCAACGTTAAGGCTCCTTCAACTTTTTCGAGGCTGCTAGCTTGACGAAACTCTTCCTGACGAAAATCCATTAAGGACGGTTTCAAACCAAGGCCGCGCAAGGCCGCGCCTAATGCAATCACATCTGGAATTTGCGTCAAGTCAATTGCGTCGTCGGCGACTACGCCAAGTGGAAGTGGCGTTGCAATAACACCCAACTTGGTGGCCAAACTTTGATCTAAGCCCGGAATTGGTGTGCCAAGCAAGTGTAATTGCGCAATACTCACACCACTAACGGCAGCCAAGCCTCGGCGCACTTCTCCACAAAGTTTGCGTTGGAATGTGGCAAGCCTTTCGGGAGATGCCTCCGCAATTATTGTTTCAAAATCAATGTGAAGTGGCAGGGCAAGGTCGGCACCAAACAATAAGGGCGCGGCCTCTTCGGATTCTTCACTGGCACTTTCTTGGGCAGCCTCGGAATTTTCAGAATCGACTTCAACAGGAGCGACCTCGCCATCTTCAAGGCCACGAGCCAACTCACGCCACCCCAAGTGAATGGTACGCGCCGCCTTTATCCCATCAGCACTTCGCACGATTAACATGCTAGCGAAAGAACCGACTAATAAATATGCGTGAACTTCAGCCTCTTCGCTGGCCGGCAATGGGTGGGTGCTAATCGCTGTTGCCAAGGCACCCAAATCAAGCTCTAGCAATTCAGGGTCACGGCCAGCTTTTTCAGCAACCGCCAAAGACGTTGCAATTTGTGTTTTGGGAACCGCCGCCACCATCAAGCTAGCGGTTGCGCGGTCATCTGCCAACTCTAAGTAATCGCAAACAACATCATCTACATCGAGGTGGTAAAGCTCTGATTCAACTTCGAACTTAAGAACTTGATGGATTTTTTCACGATCATTAAATGGCAGAGATAATTCGCGTAAAACGGTATCCACCGAGGGCAAAGCCATAATCACTTTTTCAACTTTGCCCACACCCTTGAGGCCACGACTTAGTGCTGTGGCTAAGGCGCTAGTAGGGTCAGCTGAAGATACGTCGAGCCCGCCTTGTGCGTGCTTTTTAACCGACCATTTACGCGCACTACCGTCAAGTAGAGCGTAGGACCAGCCGTCAGGCCGCAGGTGTATGCCGAGGGTACGTGCCATCGTCGCCTATCAGATTAGCGAGGTGAGCCCTCGGAAAGAAATCTTCCGCCCAATATTCGCTCTTGGATTAAGCTTTCGAAGCGGTAGTCGAGCTCGCTCAACTGAGGTTCAATTGCGGATCTTTGTGCATCGAACAGCTTTTCGCGTTGACGTTGATAATAAGCCAATAAAACCCGCATGTCGGTACGTTGCTCAGCGGTCAAATTTCGCGACTTTGCCATCGCTTCTTCCCACGCGACTAAATCTGAATCTAAGGCGCCGCTGCGCGGTGAATTGTGCTGGGGAGCCAGCATCAAACCGACCAACAATCCGGCGACAAAAGTTAAAAGAACCGGCAACACGAACCGCGACAATTGACTCATTGGGAATTCGCAGGTCGAACACTAAGCGGGCGTTCCAAAATCTGTTCAACCGCCTTATCAATATCTCGCGGAGTGGCCGCCATCGCTTCACCAGGGACGAATACTCTTTCAGCGACGAAGCTACCGGCTAAGACCAGTACCAAAATCGCGGCGGCGGTGGTCCAAACTCGTAGAGCAGTGGACATGCCATGTACTTCGGCGGCGAGGCCAGACTCGAAGCGGCGGGTCATGCGTTCCAAGCCTTCACCCGAAACTGCTTCAGGCTGAAGTTCAGCAAACAGATCTCGCTGACTTCCCCAATTGGAAACCGCGGCCCGGCAACCAGCGCAATCGCGCAAATGGGCGCGAATCTCTTTTGATTCCATTTCAGAGGCTTCGCCATCAAACCAAGCGCTCACCCGTGATCCCCATTTAGAACATGCTTCCATCACAGAGCCTCCTCCATTTTCTTCAATTCATTGGCCAAACGAGTGCGCGCACGAAATATGCGCGATTCGATGGTGCCCTGGGCAACTCCAACTATGCGCGCAATATCGCGATAAGACAGCCCCTCCAGCTCGCGCAGAATTAATACCTCGCGGAACTTGGGTGGCAATTTATCTAAACAGGCACGAACAAGTTGCTTGCTCTCTTCAGCGGATGCAGATTCACTGGGGCCACGATCCGAAGACTTGCCAGCGTTTACTTCGCCGCGGTCATCGGTAACCACCTGCAGGGAAGAGTGACGTGTTTGCCGCACGACCTTGCGGCGGTGATCAAGCAGCGTATTTAAAGCTACTTGATAAAGCCAGGTGGACAGCTTGGCCTCGCCACGAAAGGTGTCAATGCGCCGCTGCACCTTCAAAAACACTTCCTGAACCCCATCCTCAGCTTCGGAATGGTCCAAGCCACAGCGAATAGCCAACCCGTAAACCTTGGGAGCAAATTCAGTAAACAATTGCTCCAATTTGCCTGGCTGACGCCACTCAGAACCTGAAAGGACTGATTTCGATTGGCGAGAACTGTTTTCGGCTTGAGTCATGGCGATTGCGGGCTGCACGCCGTTTGGACGCGAGCCGAGAGATGAATCTTCCCTAAATCCTACTCCACATGCGGCAAAATGTGTCCCAATTTGTCACGTTTAGCCTGCAAGTAGCGAAGGTTATGTTCCTGAGGGTCAGTAGCTAATGGGATTTGCTCGGTAATTTCTAAACCGTAGCCACGCAATCCGCTTAATTTTTTAGGGTTATTGGTCAATAGACGCATTTGCCGAACGCCTAAGTCATTTAGGACCTGTGCACCAATTCCGTATTCGCGCATATCAGGCGGGAAGCCAAGGTGTTCATTTGCTTCTACCGTGTCCTGCCCCTCGTCCTGCAATTTGTAGGCCCTCAATTTATTTGCCAATCCGATACCACGTCCTTCCTGGCGAACATATAGCACCACTCCCTTGCCGGCTTTGGCAACGGCCTCCATGGCAGCGTGAAGTTGTGGCCCACAATCGCAACGCAAGGAACCGAGCAGATCTCCAGTCAGACATTCAGAGTGCACTCGCACGGTTACAGCTTCATCCTGTTTAAGGAATTTCTCCTTGGCATCTTCCGGCGCGTGCGGCCAGTTATACGTCAGGGCAACGTGCTCTTTACCATCGGTTTGCGATTCATAAAGATGCACATAAAAATCGCCATGCGGCGTAGGCAGGCGCACGTCATCAACTTGACGTTTTATTAACTTTTCGCGGCGGCGGCGATACTCAATTAAGTCTTCAACGGTGAGGATTTTTAAATCGTGCTTCTGAGCGAAAACCTCTAGTTCAGGCATGCGTGCCATCGAACCGTCATCGTTCATGATTTCACAGATAACTCCAGTGCCGCGAAGGCCGGCAAGCTTTGCCAAATCGACTGAGCCTTCGGTTTGACCGGGGCGTACTAGAACCCCACCATCACGAGCGCGTAGCGGAAACATGTGCCCTGGCCGCGCAAGATCTTCCGGCTTGGCATTGGGGTCGCAAGCGACCTGAATTGTGCGCGCGCGGTCGCCAGCCGAAATACCCGTGGTTACGCCACTACGAGCCTCGATTGACTCAAGGAATGCAGTGCCCATAGACGAAGTGTTATTCGCCACTTGCGGCCGCAGACCGAGTTGGTCGCAAATCTCGCCCTCCATTGCTAGGCAAATCAAACCGCCACCCTTCTTGCGCATGAAGTTAATAGCTTCGGGGGTAACAGCACTGCCCGCCATCACCACATCGCCCTCATTTTCACGACGAGGGTCATCAACTAGGATTAACATACGCCCTTGGCGAATGTCTTCAATGGCTTCTTCAACAGAGGCGTACATCATTTTTTGAAAGAGGATTCTGCCCTCCTATTGCCGTTTATTGTAGCAAGTCGGTATTTCCAATTTTTTCCCTCAACCTAGGAAGTCGCTTTGTCCGATAGAAAGGCGTAATGAAATTGCGTCTTCCTAGAAACACCCAAAAAACTGCTGGCTTCTCTAAGCTAGGAGTATTGACTTTGGCTCTTTTGCCCATTGCAGGCTTGAGCGGACTCCTGCTCCCTGATTTAAGCGCACTGCGCGAAAATACTGGGGATAATGACCAGAGAATAGCTGCATTACGCGCAGAAGTTGCCCAATTAAGTGGCAATCTCGGCAGGCTTGAGCAAGACTTCTCAAACCAAGAAGGCTTGCTACTTGGGAGTTATTGCGATGTTGAAAACATGCAAAGCGAGCTTGCCGATGCTTGGGAATCGCAATCTGAAATGCGCCGCACTTTGCAATTGCTGCGTGGCGAATTACAGGCCAGGAACGCCGCAGCAGCAAAGGATCGACAGCTGTGCGACCCTCGTCTCGCTAGAGCTGAATTGCGCCAAGATATTTTGCACCCAGTTCTACAACTTGCAGGTGCTGATGCCGTAGGTTCAGCCGTTTTGTTCTTCAGGGAAAGTGACACAAACAGTAACCGTTACTACGCCTTGACTTCATACCACGTAGTTCGAGACATCTTGTCAGAGAGAACTGGGGTTGACGACATGCATAATGAAGTAATTGATTCCTTTCTAGAAGTGAATGGGGAAGAGTTGCGCTTAGAAGCCAAAATGGTTTGCGAGGACATACCAACTGATTTGGCGTTGATGATTATTGAAACAGAAATCGAACTTGGCCCAATCGCCCGTTTAGCGCCATTTGAGAGGGATCAAGAAGTGGAATCCTTCTCCCCTATATACACAGTTGGTTGTCCGCTAGGCACCGCTGCACAAGCAACCCGTGGCGAAGTTACTCGCACCGACTGGGAAGTCGGTGGACAAGAGTTGTGGATGATTTCAAGCCCTGCCTACTTCGGCAATTCCGGCGGCGGCGTTTTCCTCGAGGAGACCCATGAGTTGGTCGGCATCTTTGCCAAAATTTATACTCACGGAAGTTTCCGTCCACAAGTCGTAACCCACATGGGCTTAGCGGTGCCACTTTCTGTAATTCATGAATGGCTAGAGAGCGAAGGTTACTCCCGTTTGCTACCGCACACCAATAGTAGCTTGGTGATGCATGAATCTAGTGAGCGGTTTTAAGGAATAACACTAACTTTTCGCACGCGACTAAATGATGCCGCTCCATCTGCACTCTGAACTGCGGCCTGAAAGTAAAGATCGCGACCAAGTAAAGATGAAAGAATGACGTTGGAATGCAAAAAGGCTGCAGCGGTTGCATTAGTATTTAAATGACCCTGCCCATGAACCCAAAAACTTGGTTGGCCCCCTGCCAACAAAAAATATGACAATTCATCTAAAATGATTGACTAGCCAATTTCATTTTCATTACATTGCTTCCTCCCTGAAATTGAGCAATTTACTAAATAATCTGCATGCTTCATTCTTGCCGCTCGCAGGGACGGTTTGCATTGAAATCCCTATCCATGCCACCAATGGTGGTAGTTTGGACGACGAAAGTGCTCAAAAATAATGCCGACCCTTTCTACCAAGTGGAGGGATTATTTTTCTCGCAACACAAGTACCGTAGATGTGAGCACGTGGAGCAAGGATTTGATGTCGGCGCAAAACCTTGCCTCAATTCCGCTGGGCAGACTCAAGTTGTCCCGAGCTGATTAATCGAAGTTGATGGTGTACTGACACCCCCACCTTGCCGGTTTTAAGGAGGGCTTGCTCCAAATCCACCAATCTTGCCGGACTTACTGTTTCGTGCAGTTGGCGCAACTGTTGAGCAATTACTTGTCGGCGATAATAACTTGGAAGTGATTTCCACTCAATGGAGCTACTTAACAATTCGTCAAGCGACTGATTACGGTCACTTGCCTCAGAGGCTAAGCGAAGTAATGCTTTTATTGGATCGCCAGTGGAGATTTTTTCAAGATGCGGCAAAATTTCTTGGCGAAGATAATTCCGTCGTGCATAACTCGAGTCTTGGTTAGTTAGGTCTTCGACCCAAGTAATATTGTTTGCACTTAACGTACTACGAATTTCATTGCTGCGTAAACTCAGTAGTGGTCGGCGCAATTGAAGCAATTGGCCATTAGCAAGGGTGATTGTTCTTTGTTGTGGAATTCCGGATAATCCTCGCAAGCCCGTGCCACGCATAATTCGCAGGAGCACTGTTTCAGCCACATCGTCAGCGTTGTGGGCAGTTAATAAAATTCGCGAATCGCTTTCAAGGGCGAACTCTGCAAAAGCCTGATACCGACTGATGCGCAAATTGTTCTCGGTCTCCCGCACTGAGTCTAGAGTGCGCACCTCGACCTCCAAGCCTAGTTGCTGTAAGTTCGCCGCCGCTTGTTGGGCATCGGCAAAACTTTCGGGGCGACACCCGTGGTTAATTACTATTGCGGTCGCCAATGGAGGCTCCGCCAAACTGGTGGCAAAAGCTTGCCAAGCCCAGGCCAAGTAGGTGGAATCAGCACCACCAGAGCAGGCGAGCATTACTCGGTCGGTGGCGGGCCAGCCACCAAAGACATTAAAGCCCGTGAGGTTGGCAAGTTGGGGAGGCGAAGAAACCATACTTAGGGTAGAATCCCCTATTCCTCCCACGCCGAGAAGCCCTTTTCGGCGAAACCCAAGAAAAAACAAAGAAAATCATGGCCATTCGCATTGCCATCAACGGTTTCGGTCGCATCGGCCGGAATGTCTTCCGCATCATGCAGACTCGTAGTAACGACTTTGAAGTTGTTGCGATTAACGACCTGACTGACCCAGCCACTCTGGCTCACCTGCTTCGCTACGACACCGTAGGCGGCCGTTTCGACGGCACGGTTAAAGTTGGCGATGGTGAATTAGTTGTCAATGGCAAACCTCTTAAAGCTCTTGCTGAGCGCGATCCTGCCAATCTGCCATGGGGCGATTTGAATATCGACTTTGTGATTGAGGCCACTGGAATTTTCGCCACTCGCGAAGCTTGCCAAAAGCACATCGATGCTGGCGCCAAGAAAGTTGTGCTAACCGTTCCACCCAAGGACGCAATCGACAACATGATTGTGCTTGGAGTAAACGATGAAGATCTAAAGGCAGAAGACAAAATCATTTCAAATGCCTCCTGTACTACAAACTGCTTAGCACCTTTGGCAAAGGCATTGCATCAGGCGTTTGGAATCCGTCGCGGCTTAATGACCACCACCCATGCTTACACCAATGACCAGCGCATCTTAGATTTGCCACATGGTGATTTGCGCCGTGCACGCGCCGCTGCTTGCAACATCATTCCAACCTCAACCGGCGCGGCACGCGCAGTTGGCAAAGTGTTGCCAGAATTAAACGGTAAATTAGATGGTATGTCGATGCGTGTTCCTGTTCCAAATGGTTCAGTCGTGGACCTCGTTGCCGTGCTTGACAAGGAAGTGACTGTCGATGAAGTAAACGCAGCCGTTAAAGCTTGCGCCGACGGAGACATGAAAGGTGTTCTTGAGTACTCTGAAGACCCACTTGTTTCTAGTGACATCTTGCAAAACCCTCACTCGTCAATTTACGATGCCAAGTCAACCATGGTCATGGACTCAAACATGATTAAGGTGGTCTCCTGGTATGACAACGAATGGGGTTACTCGAACCGTGTTTGCGATTTGGCTTACAAATCACATAACTTAGGTTAAAGCGGCTGCTGATTTTTTAGCGAGTCTGATGCCACGTACTCTTTCCGAGCTGGACTTGTCCGGCAAGCGTGCCTTTGTGCGAGTGGACTTCAACGTCCCGATGCAAGATGGCGCAATTACCGATGACACCCGTATCGTGGCGGCATTGCCGACATTGCGGGCGATTCTTAATGCTGGAGGGAGTGCGGTGGTGGCATCGCACCGCGGCCGCCCGAAAGGTGAAGTAGTTGAAGAACTGCGCATGGCACCGATTGCCGAGCATTTACAAAAACTGCTGGGCGATAAGGTAATCGTGAAACATGTTGCCGATATTGTGGGTAGCTCTGCCCAAACAGCAGCAGCAAACCTAAATCCTGGCGAAGTTTTAGTGTTGGAAAACTTACGGTTTGAAGCCGGTGAAACCAGCAATGACCCTGAGTTATCGAAAACTTTAGCCGCAATGGCTGATTGTTTTATACAGGACGCATTTGGTACTTGCCATCGCGCTCACGCCTCAACCGCCGGCGTGCCAGCCTTAATGTCTGAGACTGCCACTGGGTTGTTACTACAAAAGGAAATTGATTCCTTTAATCAGGCTTTCGCTAAACCTCGCCGTCCTTTAGTGGCAATCATTGGTGGCGCAAAAGTCAGCGACAAAATTATTGTGCTTGAGAACCTACTCGAAAAAGTAGATGAAGTTTTAATTGGCGGCGGCATGGCCTACACCTTTTTGCGCGCTCAAGGCATCGGTGTTGGGAACAGTTTGTGTGAAGAAGATCGCATTAGTACCGCCCAAACAATTCTCGAAGAATGTGACCAGCGCGGCATTAAGTTACATTTGCCAAGCGACCACGTTTGCGCAGATAACTTTGCGGTCGATGCTAACAAGGAAGTACACAGCCCTATGGTTCCCAAGGGGTGGATGGGTTTGGACATTGGGCCAGAAACTCAAAAACGCTTCGCTGAAGTAGTGGCAGGTGCCAGAACCGTCGTGTGGAATGGCCCGATGGGTGTTTTTGAAATGGAGCCTTTCCGTGCCGGAACCGCGTGCATTGCAAGTGCGGTGGCTGAAAGTGATTGCATGTCAGTGGTCGGGGGTGGCGATTCAGTTGCGGCCGTCAAACTAGTCGGCGCAACTGAAAAGGTCAGCCACATCTCTACTGGTGGCGGGGCATTTCTCGAAATGCTTGAGGGCAAAGAATTGCCCGGAATTGTTGCTTTAGCTTAGGCCTGCAAATTTATCCGACGAGCCTAAATAACTTATCCTAGTTAATTACTAAGATTTGAACCGGGCTAAACTTGGATGGCACCGGCCCATTGCTCACTTTAACCTGAGCTTGGGCGAACAAGGTCAGCCCGGCCAACGCTGGAGTGTTAGGAATTGACCAAGCACTATTAACCCGACCGTTTTGATTTAGGTTTACAGTTTTCCTGGTGGCATTCATAACCAAGTCGGAAACTAAATTTCCCCAACCGCCCCCGTTGGCTGGAATTGCTCCGGCACTCGCGCCTAAAGAAAGGGTTGCTGTTTTTTTGGCGTTATTAATTCCGGCATCAAGCACTGCGGTTATGTATCCCCCAACGGTGTGATCACCGCCCAAGGACAAACTTGGAGCGAACAACATATCCTTCAACAACATGTGCTCACGATGCTGAAGCCACGGGGATCGGTTTACTGATGTGTCAATCCAGGCAGGCGAGGTTGGTTAATACAAACGGCTCAACCCGGTTTTTTTCTAGTGGTGGATAACGCCAAATTAAATTGCCATTGGTGTCCCATTCTTGAACGGAGCCAACGCTAATTAGCAAATTGCCAGTATCAAGATAATCGACATCGTAAGGAGGTGCGCTAAAACTTTGACGCCAACTAATCCAACCGTTGCGGTTAACAATGATTACATCGTAATTATGAAATGCAGCCACCGCAAAATTTCCGTTGGGAAGTAAATCAATATCGCGAGGGCTATCCAACACATATCCGCCTGAAAGTTGCGGACCGAGCTCCCACACAATTGTGCCGGCTGAATCGACTTCGATGAGACGGTCGTTGTGCGCGTCGGCAATCAAGGTGTTGCCGTTAGCGAGTCGTTCGGGGCTATGTGGCCCACTCAAATGAGTGCCATCACTTCCGACAATTCCAGTTTGCCCAAATTGCCAATGGATATTTCCCTACCAATCAAGTTCAATCACTCGATTGTTGTCCATGTCAGATATGAGCATGTTGCCGTTTGGCAGCAGCGTTGCATCATTTGGGTAAAGCAAGGTACTGCCATCTGAAAATGGCTCATAATTATGGCTAGTCCATTTCATTTCACCATTTGGTGCCAAGACTATTACCCGATCATGCTTGGTATCGGTAATCATGATGTCTTGGTCGTTGATAAATTCAGATGAGTGCGGATACTGCAAAGCCCGCTGCCAACTGTGCTCTAAACTTCCGTCACTATCCACCATCATTACCGCGCCAATTACTTGCGACTTAGTGCCGGCATCGGTCAATAGAGTGCGACCATCATCCAAGCGTTCAGCTTCCAGGAAATGGGTTGCTAAAGCTTGAGCGGCTACGGATTCTGTTGCAACAAACAACAGCAAGAATGCGAGAGTGGCGGCTTTTAAGGTAATTTAGGGGAGTAGGATTCTCCTCAAATCTACCACAAATATCCAATCTCTGCTGACCTGTGGTCGGCCAAATCTAGCGATTTAACTGCTCAAGCGGCTGGAGGTCCCCTTCCACCGAGTCTTTAATGTGCTCACTGACTCCCTCAATTGAATCCTCAATCGTCTCTTGGGTAGCGTCAGTGCCGCGTAACGCCCACGAGGCGGCAATAGCAATAATTGCAATAGCAATTAGACCGGCAGCAATTTTCAGTGCTTTGCGTACTACTGCAATCATTCCAGCGAGTGCCACCAAGGCAATTATGGTGCCAAGGACTGGAGATTCCGCGTAGAACTGCTTTAGATTCTCAAGGAGTGAAAACTCTTGCATGCTAAAAGCATATCCGCGCGAGAACCCTGCTGCTACTTCTCACCAGAGCACTACTGTGCGCATCAGGTAAATCCAAATCGCGGTTTGAGCCTTACCAGATTATCTTTGAAGGTGACTTATCTAGACGATGCCTGGCTACGTTATCTTCATCACAGATGAAAATCAAAACCTCCCCCTCACTGCTGGCCTGCGATTTCACCAATCTGGAAGCCGAACTTGCTCGCGCGGAAGCGGCGGGGGCGGATTGGCATCATGTCGATGTAATGGATGGTCACTTTGTGCCCAATCTAAGTATTGGCCTGCCGGTTGTTTCATCGATAAAAACGAAATCAAACATTCCTCTTGATGTTCACTTGATGATCGAGAACCCTGGCGAATGGGCTGAACGATACGCTAACGCAGGCGCAGATGTATTAACCTTTCACTACGAAGCAGCTGAACATTGTTTTCAAAAGACTCTTCAGACTTATAAACAAACTGGTTGCATCACTGGAGTAGCAGTCAATCCTCCGTACGGCGTGGAAGGAATGCGCGACTACCTTGATGAAATTGACATGGTTTTAATCATGTCGGTGCATGCCGGCTTTGGTGGCCAATCATTTATGCCCGAGGTCCTACGCAAGGTTGAGCAACTTCGCGAGTGGGGATTTGATGGCGACATTCAAATGGATGGCGGCATCAACGGCGATAACGCCAAAGACTGCATTAATGCCGGGGCCAATGTGTTAGTTGCTGGAACCTACCTATTCAGTGCTCAGGATATGGAAGCTTCAATTGCCAAATTGCGTCATCACAGTGGCAATGGTTGTGAAGCATGAGTTACCGCGCATTTAGAGATAGTGATCTTGTAACAGTCGGGCCGCTCATGGCCACTTCATTCACTTGCTCAGAAGAAGATGTCCCCGAGTGGCATCAACGAGTTGGTGTGGAAAATATTCGCGTTTTCGAAAAAGACAATGAGGTTGCTGCTTCCTTGGTACTAATTCATATGGCGCAATTTTTTAATGGAAAGTCAATTCCCATGTTAGGAATTGCAGGGGTGGGCACTGCGCCAGAATATCGTGGGCGCGGTGTTTGTCGTGAAATGATGCGTGAATGTTTAGGCGAAGCACACCAAGCCGGTACTCCCCTGTCGACCCTTTACCCTGCCACCTTCAATCTCTATCGATCTGTTGGCTACGAAATGGCTGGCTACCGAGTTGAATCAAAGGTACCCCTAAATCTGTTCCCACGCGCCAACTCTGACTCCGACTTAAGTTTGCACCGCTTTCAAGACCAGGACCTGGGCAGTGTTAAGGCTTGCTACGAGAACTACGCCACTAGCATGAACGGCTACCTAGACCGCACAGAGGTCATTTGGCGGCGAATCTTTAACCCATGGAAGCAACAACCAGAAGTCTGGGTACTGAAAAATAGTGGTGGTGATGTTGAGGCATACATCAGCTATGTTGCCAAACGCAAAGACTTAGATTTTGGCGTGACTTATAAAATTCAAGATGCTGTAGCTTGTAGCGGCCAAGGCTGGCGCGCCCTGGCTGGTTTTTTGAAATCACTGTACTCAATGGGCGGCGAAGCAATTTGGCCAAGTGGAGTTCAGTCGCCGCTAATTGACTTACTTCCTGAACGTGGTTGGAAGCGTGAAATTTGGGAAGAATGGATGTTACGGATTGTAAATGTAGAGCAAGCACTCCTGCAACGCGGGTGGTCGCCAAGCATTTCAGGCGAAACTTGTTTCTCGCTTAAGGACGATGTAATTCAAGAGAATAATGGTACTTGGAGTTTGCGGATTGATGCGGGCGTTCCCAGAGTGGAGCGAGGTGGCAGCCCCTCCTTTGACATTTCCATTAACGGCCTCGCGGCTCTTTATTCTGGACACCAAACTGCTGAGCACCTACAACTAAATGGCCACCTAAACCTACGTGGAGAAAGTGGAGGTGGCGCTGACGCTTTAATGCTAGCAAGTTCACTTTTTGCTTGCTCTGCCCCAGGCATGCCTGATATGTTTTAGGGGTGATTTCGTCCCCGATATTTTTGGGCTGGGACCAGCCCCACCTAGATGCCACTTACAATTGGTTTCTCTCTCAATCAGAAATCGACCTCAACAATATCACCATTGTGCTTCCAGGTCGGCGCGCGGCCCGAGGTCTTGAAGAACGGTTTGCTACCCACAATAAAATTGGCCAACCGAGAATTGTCACCGTCAGTGAACTAAGCGACCAACTATTCGATTTTGATTTACCTCGCGCCAACGATTTCACGCGCATGCTGTGCTGGGTTCACGGCCTACAATGTTTGGACTCCAAGGAAATCAAAACGTTAATCCAGCAGGCGCCAAATCCTAATGACCTTAATGCCTGGTTGAGTTTGGCCATGCCGCTACGGCGTCTGCACTCCGACCTAACTGGGGAAATGTTGTCCTTTGCCGAGGTTGAGCGGTGTCATGGGCTACCCAATGAACAGGAGCGGGGCAGATGGAAGGTACTGGCCAAAGTCCAAGCCAAATATCTTGAAAAGTTGGCTAAAATTGGTCAATACGATCCCCATCAAGCGAGAAAGGAAGCCATCGAAGGTGGGCAAATATCAAACACCAATCCAATTTTTTTGCTTGGGGTAATTGACCTCAATAAATTACAACGCCAAGCTTTGGCATTGGTCGAAAGCGAAGCTACTGCCCTCGTTTTTGCTCCTGAGAATAGGGCTAACTGCTTTGACAAGTTTGGGTGTGTTGATGTAGACGCTTGGACTGACCCTAATTTAGAAATTGAAATCGATGACAACGAATGGACAGTGGTTGGGCAACCAACTGATCAAGCTGAGGCCGTTGCTGAATTTCTCGCCCAGAAAAAGGAGCTCTCAACTAAGGACATTTCAATTGCAGTGTTAGATGATGAAGTTCACCCTTATTTAGAGAGGGTGCTTCACTCGCATAGAATAAAAACGCATAAGGCGGAGGGTGAATTTTTAAAGAAAACCCCTCCCTGGCGATTACTTGACGCATTGGCTAATTGGTTGGACGGGCGCAAGGTGGTCGATTTGGCCGCACTTTGCCGGCACGCCGATTTCATGCGTGCTTGCAAAGTTCCCAATGTGGCGGCGGAGTTGGACACTTACTTCAAACAACATCTCCCTCATGTAATTAAGGGAGAATTGCTTCGCGATCGCTACGAATACTCAGACCTTCCAAAGTTGTTGAAATTGCTGGACCAAAAGTTCGGGCCAAGCACCGCTGATGTTTGTAAAACTCCAGCGCAATGGGCACCGACAATCCAAAAGCTCTTTGAATTGGTCTGGGGAGAGCGTGAATTCAATCCCGACAACCCCAAAGATGCAGGAACGGCTGAGTGCCTTAAAAAATTCGCCAACCTCCTGCATAGTTTCGAAGCACTGCCCGAAGAGCTCGGCGAATTTGTAGATCAACCGTTAGCGTCCACCTTGCGATTACTTTTAAGGGAAACCGCCTCGCAGTTGCTTCCGCAAAGTAGCGACAAGGGCTTTATTGAATTGATGGGCTGGCTGGAAATGCGCATGGACCCCGCCAAGGTTGGCATTGTTTGCGGATTCAATGAAGGTTTCGTGCCTGAATCCTTGCATGCTGATGCTTTTTTACCTAACACTCTGCGGGAGGCTTTGGGCATTCCCGACAACAACTCGCGCTTTGCCCGAGATGCTTATTCATTAACCGCAATGAGGAACGCCCACCAGGATTTGTTATTAATTTGCGGACGAAATTCTGTCCAAGGCGACCCGCGACGACCCAGCCGCTTATTGTTTCGGTGCTCCAAGGAATTGATTGCTGAAAGAATGCGGGCCTTCTTGGGGGACCGCAATGAATCTTTACCCGAGATGGTGAAGAAAAACCAAACTGCCTACCTTCTGCCGCGCGCCGCCGACACCTTCGACGACCAATCACTGCGCGTCACCGATTTTGAAAGTTATCTCTATTCACCCTATAGTTTTTATCTTGAGCGCGTCCTGGGTTTAAATACCGATGAAGACAATGCCAAAGAAATGAACCCGTTGCTATACGGTAATTTGATTCACATTGTGCTAGAAGACTTTGGGAAGGATATTGAAATCCGCGATAACGAGAAGGCCGAGGAAATTTACGACTATCTGTGTTCACGCCTTAATTACCGTAGCAAGATATTGTTTGGGGAGGACGCACTTCCGGCAGTTCACCTGCAGGTGGAGCAAATGCGACAACGGTTAAAAGTGTTCGCTAAACAACAAGCGGCTGAGATAAAAAATGGTTGGCGAATTGTTGAGGCTGAACTTGAACTTCCCAAGGAAGGGATCGAAGTCGAGCTTAATGGCGAAAAAGTTTTCTTGCGCGCAAAGATTGACCGTATCGACAAACATGAGGAGCATCACGGATATCGAATTCTGGATTACAAATCTGGGGACAAAAAACAATATCCTTATTTGAAAAACAAGAAGGAGTGGAAAAAGTTGCAATTACCTCTTTATCGATTGATTGCGAAAAAACTAGGGGGCTATGGTGAAAAACCAACTGTCGGAATTTGGAATCTAGGCAAATCGGAAAAGGATTCTGGCGCCTACGAGCCCAAAGTAGATGATGGATCTGAGGCATGGGAAATGGCTGAAAAACAGGCGGGCGATATCCTGCGCGCCATTCGTTCAAGGAACGACGATAGCTCCAGTTCAAGCGACGAGCTCAAGCCCGAATGGCCATTTAAGGAAGGAACAGACAATATTCGGGAACCGATATTCGCCGCCATCGCTGGGACCGGATTATTAGGCGGTGACGTCGATAGCGATGAGGAGGAAGAATAATGACTAATGACACTCAAGTTTATTTGGCTTCAGCGGGAACTGGAAAAACCTACAAATTAGCCGGGCGTTTCCTAAAACTGCTCTTTAATGAGATTTCCGCCAGCGACATTTTGGCCACTACCTTCACCCGCAAGGCGGCTGGAGAAATTTTGGACCGCGTTTTATCTTGGGTGGCAGAAGCACCAGTTGATGAAGAAAAACTTAAGGAACTAAGAGATGCCACGGGACTTGGAGACAAGATAACTCCTGATCTTTGTCATGACCTCTTAGCTAAATTGACTAGGGAGTTAGATGCCTTCAATGTGCGCACTATCGATTCTTTCTTTGTGGAATCAGCAAAAGTTTTTGCACTTGAGCTGGGCATGAATGCCAACTGGACAATCATTGAAGATGACGCTGACCAACAACTAAGAATCGATGCTATTGTTGAACTTTTCAAAACTGAGAGCATTTCGAATTTAAACCGACTAGTATTAAATATTAACGAAGGTGAGAACAAGCGATCCGTCCATGACACAACTCTTGAATTAATTAAGACCGGTCTCGATGCTCTCCGCGACAGCTCGCCAACTGCTTGGGAACAAATTAAGCCGGAATCATCACCTGCTAGTACCGAAAGCTCATGTCTTGTAGATGAACTAGAGTCCCTTTCAACTTTACTAACCCAGGCCGGGCAACTAGCCGTGGCAGATAAAAAGTTGCGAGCGGATTTAGGTGATTTTATTAAGCATCGCGATTGGGCTGGACTTTTTAAATACACCGCAATCGCCAATGTAAGAAACGGCATTCCAACTTACAGGAAAATGACTCTTCCTGGTGAATGGGTTGAATTTCTTCAACGACTAAACCAGCAAGCAAAGGTTCATCTTTCAACGGCTTTAGCCTCTCGCAACAAGGCGATGAGGGAACTGCTTGAAAAATTCGATGCTAATTATCGAGAAATTAAAAACAAACGTGGCCAGTATGTGTTTGAAGATTTCCCGCTGGCCCTGTCTGGCAATAATGTTCTTGGTGACACTAATAGCAGTTCATTTAGATTAAGTAGAAAGGTGGACCATTTGCTCTTGGATGAATTCCAGGACACCAGCGTTATTCAATGGCGTGTCTTAAAGCCACTAATTGAAAGGGTGGTCAAAGGGTTAAGCACTGGCCAAGATATTTTCTGTGTCGGCGATGGCAAACAGGCCATTTACAGATGGCGCAATGGTGAACCACGTTTGTTGGAAGGCTTTGCTGAGCGGTTTAAGCTCAAGCAAGACCCCTTGTTCAAGTCCTATCGTTCATCCCAAGTAGTGATGGAGGCGGTCAATAAACTTTTCTCTAAGTTAGAAGGCAATGACGCCTTTTACAATCACGAAAAGGGCCTTGAAGCGGCCGAATCCTGGGTAAAAGAATGGCCAGTTCATAGTGCCGCGAAAAAGGAACTTCCAGGGAAAGTTCGATTGCGGCAAGTCAAATATGCCAAGAACGCCGCTGGCAAACGTCGCTACGCATTGCAAAGGGCTGTTGAGTTGGCTGAAAAATATCACCTTGAAAACAATGGTGCATCAATCGGCATCTTGACTAGAGGCAACAAAGATATTTCTCGCATCGTAAAATTACTACAAGACCGAAATCTTCCTGCTAGTGCAGAGGGTGGCAATCAACTAACTGATTCGCAAGCAGTTCTTGCAGTCTTATCTCTTTTGCACCTAGCTGATCACCCTGGCGATACCGCCGCTGGTTTCCATGTCGCTACTAGTTTCTTGGCAACTGAATATAAATTGAATGGTGGGGTGCCGAGCAAAAACATTTGTCAGAAAATATCTCATTCGGTTCGAGAAGAATTGCAACTGCATGGCTTTGGTCCGTTTCTCGACCGCATCAACCAGCAGGGTGACTTTGACAACTTAAGCCAGTGGGATGTTAGCCGTCTCAAGCAGTTGGTTGATTTGGGTCACGCCTTTGATTTGCGGTCTAGCTTAAGAACCTCGGCCTTCATTAAGCTCGTTCGCGAAAAGAAGGTAGAAGTGCCGACCGCTGCCACAATCAAAGTTATGACTATTCATAAGTCGAAAGGATTAGAATTTGATGTGGTAATCCTTCCAGAATTAAGTGGTAGTATCCCTGGCGGCAAACACGCACGTCTGCTTGCTTACAGACCAGATGAGCAAGATGGCTTTGCAACTGTAACCATGGCTCTCTCTAAAGGCTTGCTACAGATTCACCCTGACCTTGAAAAAGTCTATTGGGCGCATCAGGAAAATTTAGTACATGAACAAATGTGCACCCTTTATGTAGCGATGACTCGCGCCAAACGCGTGCTGGAAATGATTGTCCCCAACCTGGTTGATCCAGAAAAACCAAATACTGCCAAGATAAATAAAAACATTGGGGGACTTCTTCGCTGCGCATTTCAGGAAAGTGAACTGACCTCGCAGGACGAGATTATTTGGAAGGAGGAAACGGCGACACCTTGGGATAAAGGCATCGAGGCCTTGCCCGAAGCAAAGCCAAGGAAACCGCTTGCTCTTAAACTCAAGGAAACAGAACAGCGACGACATCTGCCCCGCCAAGCTCCTTCAACAATCGCCGATAAAAAAGTCACCATCGCCAAGCTCTTTGACCGAAGTGGCGCAGCTGCCCGAGTGCATGGTATTTTGGTTCACGCTCTGTTTGAACAAGTTGAGTGGCTGAACGATTTTGTTGCCGACGATGCGAAGCAACGCCAATTACTTAAAAAACTTGGTGGCAGCGAGGAGCAAATTGATCGCGCGATTGAGGTGTTCACTAACGCACTTTCAGTTAATTCAATTAGGCAACAGTTAAGCCGTCCAGTTGAACATGGCGGCAACGACTTTGAAGTGCTTCAAGAATATTCATTTAGGATTATTGACACGATCGATGGTGAACAAGTGCTTTTGAATGGATTTATTGACCGCCTTGTGATCGAGCGTGATGCCGGTGGACAAGTCATTAAAGCCATGATTTACGACTTCAAAACTGACCAATTGTCGTGCCTTGAAGACTGCGCAAAGCAAGAAGAACACCATCGTTTGCAAATGGAATCCTATGTCCGAGCAGTGACCATAAGTTATGGAATACAAGAAGATTGTGTCAATTGGGAGCTGGTTTTATCTAGCCTAGCCGAGTTACAACTCAGTTAATCAGGTAAAATAGCGGCATGGCTTGGCGACTCGGACGTAAAAAGAAAAAAGACATGCCCACCGGCATTTGGAGCAAGTGCTCTGAGTGTGGATCTACCATCTACAACAAAGAGTTGGTGGCTAACAATTTGGTTTGTCCGAATTGTAATTTTCACCACACTGTCGGTGCGCGTCAGCGCATCGAGATGACCGTTGATCCAGGAAGTTTTATTGAACACTTCACCGATTTGCGCCCCGAAGATCGCCTCGGCTTTGTCGATAAAATCCCCTATGCTGAAAAAATTGAAAAGGCCCAAGCTAAAACTGGCAACGCTGATGCATGCCTCGCTGGCCTAGCCAACATTGATGGCTACCAAGTATCTTTAGCGGTTTTGGATTTTTCTTTCATGGGTGGCTCAATGGGTGAAATCGTTGGCGAAAAAGTTGCACGCGCGGTAGAGCTTGCACAAGAACATAGCTGTCCTGTAATTATTTTTTCAGCAAGTGGTGGAGCGCGCATGCACGAAGGTGCAATCTCCTTAATGCAAATGGCAAAAACTTGCGCGGCACTTCATCGCTTTGGAGAAAATGGTGGTTTTAGTATTTCAGTAATGACCAACCCCACCACCGGCGGAGTTACCGCCAGCTTTGCTAGCGTGTGTGATATTTTGATTGGTGAACCAGGCGCCTTAATCGGTTTTGCCGGACCACGAGTAATTCAAAATACGATTCGCCAAGACCTTCCAGGAGGATTCCAACGCGCGGAATTTCTCCTAGAAAAAGGTCAAATTGACATGATTGTTTCACGCGAAGATTTGAATAGCCGAATTGGGCAACTCATTCGCTATTCGCAATCACAACAAGCTAGTTAAGCTCTGCGGCAACCGCTTTTAATAGTGGCCAAAAGTCACTATTCGTTTGGTTTAAGGTGCCGGTAAAAATCGCATCCTTGGTCGGGTAATAAAAAGCCCACGAACTGCCGTAACCTTCGTGCCCCCATACCCAGCCCAGTTGATTGCCAAGGTCAACACGGAATAATCCGAGGCCATATTCAACGCCGACCTCGCCAGTTAGAACCCAAGTTTTCATCGCGGCGATGGTACTTGGTTTTTCAAAAAGTTTGCCACGCGCTAGGGCATCAATAATCATCTCTAAGTCCTGGCAACTGCTAACCAATCCGCCGCCAGCCCAATCTGCACTATTACGTTTCATTGAATATAAATCGCTCGATCCCTCATAGCGATGTGATTGACTAGGCGGCGTGCTCGGCGGCTGATCAAACCAACGCATCCAGGTATCCTCGATTCCCAGGGCTTGATAAATTCTCTGTTGAAAAACTTCTTCGAGAGTTTTTCCGGTGACGTTCTCAATTATCATTCCAGCTAAAACATAATTGCTATCCGAATATTGCCATGAAGTGCCGGGCACAAAGCGTGGATTCAGGTCATCCACGTAAGCGAAAACTTCATGATGCTTCCACAGCCGATTTGTTTTCTTTAAGTAATCCCAAAGAAAGGCGTTCATTCCGGGAATGACGAAGGGAGGGTCGGACCAGTAATCTGGCAACCCAGATGTGTGCGACAAGAGTTGTCGCAAAGTTAATTCTGGACCGTAGTCATGGCCGTTTATTACTAGCAGTCCATTTACCAAACTACTTGGCACATACTGGACAATACTTTGGTCTAAATCCAACAAACCATCTTCACACATTAACAAGCAAGTGGTAGCTGTAAATATTTTACTAATACTGGCAATCTCAAAATTGGAACTACTTTCCATCGGTGCGCCGTTACGTACCAATTCGCCAGCTGAACCTAAAAAAAGTTGCTGTAAATTGCCGCCGAGACTTATTTTGCAGACGCCACCGCCTTTACCGTTGTTGGAAGCAACCAAAAATTCAAGCCTAAAGGAGTTGGCCGCTCCAATTGTTTCGGCGCGATTGGCGTCTGACAAAAACCCAGCAATATCAGGGTTGTACAAATCATCTAATGATTGTAATCAATAATTGCTGGTTACGCTTAAATAACTAAACTCTAATATCAAGCGTTCATGGTTCCATTTGCCCCCCTATTTGTTGCGTTGCTCGCCACGCAGTCCAGCGATGCCATTCACTCCGTTTCAGGGCCGGCCCCTGGTGCTCGCTTTGGCCATGCAATTGCCGAGGTTAGCGACATGGACGGAGATGGGATTCCAGAGTTAATTGTTGGTGCGCCTGGAACCAATGGGGCCGGTCTAAATTCCGGCGCCGCATTCATTTACGGAAGCGACAAAGGACACAAACTCACCAACTTTGTCAGCAAGTTAAGTGCGGCGCAAATGGGTTGGTCGGTTGCTTCAGCCGGAGATGTCAATCGTGACGGCTTCCCCGACATATTAGTTGGTGGCCCTGGCTATAAACAGAAGACCGGAAGTGTCGTTTTGATTAGCGGCAAAAACGGGGTGATGATTGGGCAATTCAACGGCTTTGAACAAGGCGAAGAACAAGGTGCCGCAATCGTAGTTCCTGGCGATTTAAATGGTGACGGCAGCATCGATTATTTATTCGGCGCGCCAGGATTTAGTGGCCGCGGAGGTGAACGATGCGGAACAATTCGCGCATATTCAGGACGCAATCGCCAACTTCTTTTTGAAATCTTAGGCGACTCCACCGAACAACGCCTTGGTGAAAAACTTTTTCTACTCGGGGACCTCGATGAAGATGGAGTGCGCGACTTTGCCGCAAGCAATCCAAGCACCAATCAAACGATTATTTATTCAAGCGCCAGCGGTGAAGTAATTCGCCGACATCAAGGTCCTAAGCAAAGCGATTTTGGAACTTGCATCTCGGTCGTTCCGGACTTCAATCGTGATAATGTTTTTGACTATGCTATCGGCGCACCTCAAGCAATTAATGGCAGTGGTCAAGTAACAATTTTTTCCGGACGTGACGGACGTGAACTAAAAGCGATAGATGGTGAAATAACCGATGGTGCTTTTGGAACTTCACTTGCTGCTAGTGGTCATGGACTCTTGATCGGAGAGCCAAACGCAAATGAAACTGGACGGTGCCGACTGTATCCATTACCGTCGTGTGAAATCGAAGATGACATAAATGGAAGTTATGAAGGTGGGAAATTTGCCACTCAAGTACTGGCGGTCGCAGGCATCACTTCGAGCTATTTTTATGTCGCGGCACCATTAGCAAATGGAAACGGAGCTGAATCCGGTAATTTTTGTTTATTCAAAGCAGATTCAAGCAGTTCATTAGCGGCAGTCGTGCCAATAAAAGTTAAGACCACCAAGGCAGATATTGGCCCGGTTGCTAGTGATTACTTAAGCCTCGACAATAACTTTGAAGGCGAGGAATGGAGTTCAATCATGGACCAACATGGGCGCTGGACTTTATGGACATCCACCCGCAACCAACTGGCTCAAGAAACTGCAGCACTTATTAGCGATATGTTTTTATTACTCGACGCTGCATTTGGAGACCCTGGTTTAGATAGTGAACGCCCCCCACTAACCTTAGTTCTTGCCGGTTCAAAAAAACGTCAAACGGCAGTTTGTGAGTCCTTAAAAAGAACTCTTGGAAAACGCGACGGGGATTGGGTTGAAGCAGCAAGTGACAGTCCGCATATGCTGAACCACGGATTAATGTTGGCCTTGGTGCGCCACGACAGTTCGACCAAAAATATCAAACGGCCAGATGTGCAACTAGCCCACTTTGCTGTCCAGTTAGAATTCGCGCGCCGCTTTGGTGCATTTCCTGCTTGGCTACCAGAATCAATTAGCTATGGCTTACAAGATACAATTGTCGGGGAAATCTATGGATACAGTAACCGCGGCTGGGAAAAATTAAGCGACGAATACCATAGTGAATGGCGTGAAAAAACTAGCGACTTACTAAACGTTGAACTCCCTGATTTAGTTTCACTTATTGGTGGCTTCGGACAAAGTTTTGAACAAAACCGTGCCTACGCCCGCTTTGCTTTTGGCTTGTGGTTAATCAAACAACCCGCTGGAACTTTGGGAAAATTCGCCGAGGCACTAGCCAGTCTAGTTGGTCGTGGTCGCAATCCGGGATTCGATTCGGGAGTATCCAGCGACTTGCAATTAACTGCAATTTCTCAAAGTCTCGGCCTTAGCAGTCTGGCTAAAGTTGGTGACTTTTGGCAAAGCGTTTCACTTGACGGCGGGCCACGTGCTCGAAAACGAGCCGCAATTAGTGCTTTTGAGACTTTCGCCCAACAAAACAAGTTAAGTTTTGTTGAAGATGATTTGGGTAGTTTTAGAATTTACAGCGACCTTGGAAAGAGTGCCACCAAGCGCGCGGGAATGACTATTGAAAACGGCATTCGCCATCTAGAAAAGGCGCTCGGGAATTTGAAATTAGCCAGGGACGAGGTACCGCCAACTGTTTTCATATTGCGAGACCTTGAAACCTATCAGCAACTTTGCGATGTTGCAGCTAAGGCCGTTCCAACAATATCTAGCTACTTAATTGGGGCCAAAGAAAGCGTCGGATTCACCTTGCCGAACTTGCCCTTCTCAGTTTACTTTGACGACCCACGAAGCCAAGCCGAAGCAGTTCCAGAACTTTCGGGATTGCACAACATTTGCCATCTTTGGTTGCGACAAAAATATGGGCAATTACCTTTATGGTTTAGCGAAGGTCTTGCCTGTGCTGTAGAAGAAAGCGCGCGGAGCCTGGTTTACGGCTACTGGAATATGTCGGGATTTATTTATTCTTGGACACACTCCGAATGGCGAAGCCGCGCAGCAGAATTCGTGAGCGGAAGTGGCAATCAAATTGAAGCCTACGACTGGACTGGTGTGCCCTATGGGAATGAGCCACCTAAAGTAAAAATGGCGCGCCCAAGCCTGGAAGATTTATATCAATATCGCGCACTGGTTTTCCGCGAGGAGTTGGCGCACCTGGGCTTTGCGTTTGCGGTTTATGGTTTGGAGCAGAACCCCAAGGGGCTCCAGAAATTTTGCCGGAATCTTCAAAAGGAATATTCTAAGAACTGGATTACTGTCGGTCGCTTTGAGCCGAGTGCTGAATGGACCAAAAAGTGTGTTAAATCCGCCTTTGGCAGCAAATTCAGTGAGCAATTCCGAGCTTTTTGGCAGCAACAGTAATTCAGAATTGGACCAGCATAAGCAGCATTTGTGGGGTACAATCTTCGGTCGTTCCGCTACCAAACCCCGTAAAAAGCTGGAAACATGTCAGATCAAACTGCAACAGGCAATCATGCCGCTGAACTTGAAGCTCTGTTAGGCCTAAAAGGTCAAGAGCTACGCATCAACCTAAGTAAGGACGAACTTTTTCAAGAAGCTATTGCCAATGACCGCGGACGTGTTCGCGAAGGCGGTGGTGAGGATGAACAAAAAGCATTCTCGACTAAACTTGGCACTGACGGGCCGTTGGTTTACTACACCGACCCAACTTGTACTGGTCGCCCAGTAAAAGATACTTATGGTGTCGCTTGGCCAGAGTTCGAGGACAAAGTTTGGTGGAAGCCGGACTTTAAAAAGTTCGCCCCTGAAAAATTCGAAGCACTGTTAGCTCGCGTTATTGATCACCTCAACCAAAAGGGTGGACGTCTTTATGTAAAAGATGTTTATTGCGGAAGCGATCCTTCATACGCACGGCCTTATCGCTTAGTTTCTGAATACGCCACCCACTCCTTCTTTTGCCACAACATGTTCATGCATGGCATCGACGGCGTTGAAGATGAAGCCGGCAAACGATGGACCATGATTAACGCTCCAAGTTTTCATTGTGATGAAGAACGCGATGGAACGTTTTCAAAACGCATTGCTTGTCTAGATTTCAAAAACCGCATCGTGTTGGTAGCCGGTCGCGCTGATTACTGTGGAGTAGTCAAAAAATCGATGTTCACAGTAATGAACTACTTGCTGCCTGAAATGGGCGAAATGAGTATGCACTGCTCAGCAAATGTGGGCAAGGGAGGCGATGGCGCCATTCTGTTCGGTCTCTCCGGAACTGGCAAAACCACTTTATCTGCTGACCCTGACCGCGAACTAATTGGTGACGACGAGCATGCTTGGACTGGGATTGGTGTTTCAAACCTCGAAGGTGGTTGCTACGCCAAGTTAATCGATCTTGACAAGAATGACGAACCGGTAATTGCCGCGGCGCTTTCAATGCCAGGAACAATTATTGAAAACGTTCCCGCTTTGCCTGGCAAGCCCATGAACGAAATCGATCCGCAAGAACTTGATTTGTGCGATGGGTCAGTCACCGAAAACACGCGCTTCTCATACCCACTTTCTGCCAACCCCAACGTTGCCGAAGGTGCTAAAGGACCTCACCCACAAACTATCGTGCTACTTACCGCCGATGCTTTTGGGGTTCTGCCTCCGGTCTCCATGCTGAGCGCAAAAGAAGTTATGTATCACTTTGTTTCAGGCTTCACCTCAAAACTTGCCGGCACCGAAGTTGGCATCACTGAACCACAAGCCGCATTCTCGGCTTGCTTTGGTGCACCGTTCATGGCTCAAAAGCCAAGTGTTTACGCTGAACTGCTTGCCAAAAAAATGGCTGAGCATGAAACACGCTGCATCTTGCTAAATACAGGCTGGGGCGGTGGCCCTTACGGTGTTGGCAAACGAATTAGTATTGGCCATACTCGTGCCTTATTGGACGCAGCACTTTGCGGCGACCTTGATAATGTCGAATATGAACAGCACCCAATTTTGGGTTTGCAAATGCCGATGTCATGCCCTGGAGTACCTGCGGAAATTCTTAACCCGCGCAATACTTGGGAAGACAAAGAGGCCTACGATGTTGCCGCCGAAAAATTGGTCGGCATGTTCCGCAAAAACTTTGCTGACAAAGGTCTCGCCGAACTTGGCATCAAAGAAGTCATGTAATTAACTTATGTGATATAAATTAAGGGTGCCCCAGGGCGCTCTTAATCGATGATCACCCTCGCCTTCGCTGCTGTTTTAGGATTACTGCAATCACCACCACAAGTTCCACTAAGCGAGTGGAGCAACGCTGACTTCCCGACAGGCATCAACTATGGTGCCGCCACGGGAATTTCATTTGGCGATTTTGATGGTGACGGTTTCAGTGATGTATTTGCTTATGCCAGTGCCAACCTTTGGAATAACGTTAACGGTACAACGTGGCAGTTAAAGGCCAACCTCAACAACCTGCTACCGACGGGCGGATTACGCTATGGCTCAGCATTTGCAGATTACGATAATGATGGCCTAGCTGATATTGGGGTTGAGCCGCGTGAAGGCTACAACGACGATTGCTTTCACTTACTTAAAAATTTGGGCAACGGTGCCTTCACCGACATCGCACCATATTCCAGTTTAATTGACCAACAACTGTGTGCGGCGAGTTCAGAAACTTTGTGTTGGGGAGATGTTGACGGAGATCACGACCTTGATCTTTTTATTCCGATCTACCCTGAAGCGGTTGGCAGCATTGGGAATAAATTTTTACACAACCTTGGCCCCACAGGCCCCAATCAGTTGTATCGTTTTGCCGAGCGCGCAAGTTCAGTCGGATTGCGTGCGCCAATTAATGCGGGACGACCTGAAGGCACTTTCATGCTAGACATAGATGGAGATGGTGACTTGGAGGTTTATTCAAACGGCACTCTATACCGCAACGACTCAAGCTACGACTCACCACTATTTAGTGCTTTTGACCCTACGGCAATCGGAATACGCAAACAAACTATCGTCGATGAAGGTGTTTACTTTTTTGATTACGACATGGATGGTGACATGGATGTGTTAATTAATTACACCGGCAATCACGGATTTCGGATTTGGGAATCCCGTGGAGATGGCACTTGGTTTCAAGCTCCATCTTCGGCAATTGAAGATTTTCGAAATGGTGCAACCTTTGGCCTGTCGGTCGCTGACTACGACGGTGATGGGGATTTAGATTTCCAAGGCTTAAATACATTTCGCCGAAATATGTTGATTGAAAGTGGAATCAAATATTTTGAACTTGCCAGTCACCAAATTAATTCGAGCAATTTACAGGGTTCGACCTTTGCTTGGGGAGACTGGGACAGAGATGGCGATATAGACGCATTGAGTGCCACTAGCATTAAGTCCACTTTACTCGAGAACACCACGAACACCGCTTCAACGCTCCCAAGTGAGCGCAAGGATTTGAGGGTTCGTGTGATTAACAATTCAACTTTGGTGGCACGCGGCTTAGAAACAGAATATGGAGCCAGTGTCGAAGTAATTGTTAAAGGCGATGAGCTGCGCCGCCGTAAGCAAATTGTTTCGAGCGCATCGGGGTATTTGACTCAAAATGAATACGCCTTAACTTTCGCCCTACCAAGTCCATCGAGCACTTGCGAGATTGTTGTCGATTTTCCATCACTGCCCGAGCTTGGGTTTCACCGCGTTGACAAATTCGTAAACCCAATTCTTGGGGCGATTGATGTTGCGCTACTAAACGCTTACGCAAACTCACCACAAGAACGCGAGCTTAGTGTATTCAGAGATGGCACGGTGCATTGGCTGAACAAGAGTTATCGCCCAACCAATGGCGGCCCACTAAAATTAGACTTCAGTAATGAGTTGATTCAGGCAAGCATCTCTACCGCCCCACCGGCACCCACGACCGCCGCCAACAACGAAATGATTGGCATGGAAATAGTTGTTTCGGCTGGGAACTCGATACATATCAAGCAATTAGAAATTGATGGTGCAGCCAACAGCGTGCGCACTTGGAATGTAACCGACCCCAACAACATCTACCTAGTTTCCAATAGCTTTAAGCAATTAGTAAGTGGGATAGACAATCACCGCAACACCTGGCAATACGATTTATTGCTGTCGCAGGGCGTTTATCGAATTGTTGCTGAAGTTAGCGAACTCCGACAAACAGCAATCGCCGCGCCCATTGACCATGGTCGCTATTCACTTAGTGGTGGCCTAAATTTTATTGATGCCAACCCCGCAACCGCAGCAAGTACCAGCAGTGCAACAGTTGATCCAAATAAAATTGGCATGCGCCTGCTGGTTGCTGACGTTCGTCCTGATTGGATTAATTTGGGCGAGGGCAGCGACCCAAACGGCAATCCCCAACTATCATTAAGCGGCACAGTAATTCCACAAGCACAAAATTCATTGACGATTACTTCGGCGCCGCCTTTCGCCAAAGTAATCCTAGTTGCTGGGCAACATGCCGCCGGAGTAAATCAGGGCACTATGCGCATTCTTCCAGAACTCGAACAAATCGCCGGACCGTTTAGCTGCGATTCAAGTGGCAAGTTAAACATCAATGTTCTTTTTCCAGCGACTCTACAAGTTGGCGAGACATGGCTGGTCCAAGCACTGGTGCAAAACCAGAATAGCCATCGCTATCTGTCGACAAATGTTGTCGCGGCCATTTCGCAATAAGATCCGATTCTGAGCCGATTTAGTATGCGGCTAAACTCCGTGTTATAACTCTTGAGTGCCGAATGCACCCAAGGTCCACCTTCGATTTACCCCACAACTTGAGCGCTTCTTGAGCGTGCCGAAGGTGGAATGCGAAGCGGTCAATGTAGAGTCCGCACTGCGGCGACTTGGGGAATCGCACCATAAACTCCTAGCCTACCTAGTTGATGACAACTTTAAATTACGCACTCATGTTGCGGTTTTTTTAAATGGAAATCATTTACAAAATTTAGATGTTATGCCCACTAAACTAAGTGATGGCGACGAACTTTTTTTCATGCAAGCTCTTTCCGGAGGATAAACCATGACCACCACAATTAAAGTCGGAAGCCGCAAGGGCTTGTTCACAATAAAAAACTCAATTCAACTTGGGAAATCGTAAACCATGATTTCGTAGGAGACCCAGTAACCATGAGCCTGTTCGACAGCCGGGACGGGTGTCAATATGTGGCCTTAGATACTGGCCACTTCGGAGCAAAAGTACATCGGAAACGCAAGGGGGAAGATTGGTTAGAAATTTCCTGCCCAGCATTTGATGAAGGTCAAAGTGAAGTCGCGGTGCAAGCCATTTGGGAACTTAGCTTAGCTAATGGCCCGAGTGGTTCTTTGTGGGCTGGCACGCTAGCTGGAGGTCTTTTCCACACTAGCAATGCCGGCGACAGTTGGGAACTTAACACGGCACTTTGGAACGACCCTAAACGCAAAGGATGGTTTGGCGGCGGCTAGGTTCACCCGGCTATCCATTCGGTGCTCGTAGACCCGCGTGACCAAGATCATCTGCTCGTTGCGGTTTCTTGTGGTGGTGTTTGGGAAAGCTACGACAACGGCAAGAGTTGGGAATGTATTTCAGATGGAATGCGCGCCGAATATTTACCAGAAGAGTCGGCGATGGATCCTAATTTACAAGACCCACACCTGATTCGCTTTTCGGAGGCTGACCCCGACACAATTTGCTGCCAACACCACAATGGAATTTTTATTCGCCGCAAAGGACAGAACAAATTTGAGGAAATTTCAAACTCCAAGTGGTCCAATTTTGGATTTGCCGTAGCCGTGCATCCGCACGATGAAAATACTGCGTGGTTTGTGCCAGCCGTAAAGGACCTGAACCGAATTGCCGTAAATGGAAAAATATGCGTGTCAAAAACTACTGACGGTGGGCGCAATTTCCAGCAATTGAGTAATGGACTTCCCCAGAACAACGCCTTCGATTTAGTGTTACGCCACGCTCTTGATGTAGACAAACGTGGCGAGCTACTCGCCTTTGGTTCTACCACCGGCAACTTCATGCTCAGCGAAAATGGTGGAGATAATTGGGACACCATTTTTAACAACTTGCCGCCAATCTACTCAGTCATAATTATTGACGAAGATTAAGCGCAAGCTCAACAACAACCATCAGCGCGATCAATACCTTCTGGGTAGCACCGAATAAAGTTGTAGGTTAATGCGCCGACAATTGCCCCGACAATTGGCGCGCCAAAATAAAGGGGCATAAATTGCAGTTCCCCTGAAACAAACGCTGGGCCTAACGAACGGGCCGGATTCATGCTGGCGCCGGTTAAGGGGCCACCAACCAAGGCCGCAATAGTTACAGTTCCACCAATTGCTACTCCCGCTAATTCCCCGACAGCACGCGAATCGGTTGCGACAGAGGAAATCACAAACATTAAAAAGAATGTCAGCACTGCCTCTAAGGCGAATGCGCCATCTATTGAAATATAGGGAATGGTTGCGCCGGTGCTGGCAGACACTTGCGAAAGCTCTGCCACAAAGTAAGCTGCAATAATCGCCGCAGTAAATTGTGCGATTAAATATCCGGGCACCTGCGACCATGAGAATTTATTACTTACCGCAAAAGCGATAGTCACCGCTGGATTGAAATGGGCACCCGACAAATGGCCGGTCGCCAAAATCATCACCATAATTACTCCGCCAAAGACCAAACTCACACCGAGATGGCCGAGACCACCGCCGAGCCCCGACATCACATCAAAAGATGCGGCACCGCAGCCAAAAAACACCAAGGCAAAGGTGCCGATGAATTCCGCCGCGCATTTTTGCAGTTGGCGCTTAACCGGCAGGGTATCAATTGGGTTATTCATACCTGTAAGTTTGCGCCCGCGCGAAGTTGACCGCAAGCAGCGTTACTTGCACCTCCGGCACTATTGCGTAGCGCTACCGAAATGCCGGCTTGCTTAAGAGAGTAATAAAATTGTTCAACGGCTGCTGTGGTCGGAGCTGCGTACTCCATGCCTGCCACTTGATTCCAAGGAATTAAGGAAACATGGGCGCGACGACCCTGAAGAGTCTGAGCAAGCTCGCAGGCCTGTGCGACCGAATCGTTTACTCCATCCAATAAAACCACCTCCACCTGGTAATGGCGATTGTTGTGTTTAGAAAAACGATCTGCCGCATCCAATAAATCAATCGGATTTACATTGGCCTGAGTTGGAATTAATTGCCCACGCAATTCTTTATCTACTGCATGCAAGGAAAGTGCCAAAGTAAATTTCATGCCAAGCTTACGCAAGCTATCGATTGCCGACGGCGGCCCGACTGTCGACAACATAATGTGGCGCGGGCCAATTCCTGCCTCGTGGCGCAGAACTTGAACAGCCGCAACAATTGCCTGCATATTTTGAGTCGGCTCCCCTGAACCCATTAATACTAAATTTGAAACTGGCGCATGCTGACGAGCAATTACCACTTGTTCTAGGATCTCATGCGCAGTCAAATTACGCACTACTCCTTCCAAGCCGCTGGCGCAAAACTTACATGCCATTGCGCACCCGACTTGCGTTGAAATACAAACTGAAGATTTTCTAAAGCCTGGCAAGAAAACCATTTCGACTAAATTATCATCGGCAAGCCTTAACAAAAATTTTCGCGCGCCATCTTGCGTTTCATGTTCTTGCTCAACCTTTAAAGACATCCACGCATAGTTAGTTGAAATAGTTTTGTACCAATTTCCTGGCAGTTCGATGCCACGCCTGGGCGACATGCTTGCTGCCAATTCACCGGAAAAAATATGGCGCCGCAGTCGCAGTGCATGAATATGTGACATCCCATGCTCGCGGAATACATTCTCGCATTCCTGCAAACTTAACCCAAGGAATGGAGGCCGTCGCATGTCACTATTGTCGGCTTTCTTTAGATTTAATGGAAGATTTCTCGACCGGATACAATCAAAAGAAGCATGAAATTACTTTCAACTCTTCTACTCGTTCTTGTGGTAGCTTCCTGTTCACAAGCCTCAGCACAATCAGACTCAGTCGTTTCAGATGCGCCAAGTTCTGATGTGCACGCGGCTAATGCCTCGGCAAATTTAAGTTCGGCGGCTTTGGAGTTGCGAATAATGAGCCCTAGCTTCAATGTTAGCTACCTAAATAATTGCCTTGCTCACGTAACTTACACCCAAAGCGCAAAAACCAGCATGGTCCATAGTCTGCTAGATCGCAAAGCGAAAGAATTAATCAGTCGCGCTGCTTATATCCAAAACACCTTTTATGAAAGCGTCGGCATTATTGATGATGAAGTTAAGGAAGGTTACCTTAGTTCACTCGCAACTATAGCTGACGACTGGCAAACAGATTTTGCAGATTTCACAAAAGAACTCAGCAACTATATTGACCTTTGTTTTCAGGAGCGCGAGGAAAGAGAAGCCCGTAAGATCGCTGAAAGGCAATCAAACTAGCGATTAAGGTGGCGTAGTACTTTTTCAACCACCCGCAAGTCTCTAGCTTGAATCGGCAAAGCGGTCAGGCGAAGTAAGACTTCTTCGAGTTCCATAGCGCGATCGGGATAACCGGTCGCGCTAATCCATTTATACGCCTTGCTAAATATTCGGAGTCTATCTTCGTTGTTAGCCAACATTGGTAAAGCCCGGGACTCTGCGGCGTTGGAATTATTTTGCTGCCATGCTGCCAACACAATTGCAACTGCGTGCGACAAATTAAATGATGATAATCCGCAGCTTGGAATGTTGGCGATACAAGAACATTGATCAACTTCCTCGGTGGTCATTCCAATATCTTCGCGACCGAAAACTAGAGCCACCTGCAATGCGGGGTTTTGAATTTCCTCGGCTAATGGAAATAGTTCGGGCAGAGGTATTGGCCGCCGGTGCTTTCCTTGGCGTGCGGAAAAGGCGATTGAATAGTGACACCCTGACAGGGCTTCGGCCAAAGTTACAACTTTTCGCACTGCTTGCAATTCCGCTGACGCGGCAATCCCAGTTCGCTCGGCGGCACTTCCCGCCAATTCCGGGCCATTCACCATCACCCAGTCAGTAATCCCATAATTGGCCATCAAACGGGCAATAAAGCCAATATTTGCCGGGTTTTGCGGCTCGACCAACACTACTCGCGGGGAATTCATGACGAACATTCTAAATAACTAGCCAGCAAGCGCCGCAGGGGCTATACTTTGCCGCTCAAATTCCCCGATAGCTCAGTTGGTAGAGCAGCTGACTGTTAATCAGCTTGTCACAAGTTCAAGTCTTGTTCGGGGAGCCAAAACTAGCGCCGCAGACCCTTAAGGTTTGTGGCGTTTTTCCATTTAAAAAACCGGTTAGAATGGTGATATGGCAACATTCCCCTCCACCATAATCAGTGCTGCTATGGCCATCGGCCTAACCACCACACTTTCCCCCGCCCAAGACGGCTCGGCCGCAAGCTGGGGTCTAAACGACCAAAGCCAAGTTAGTGGCGTCGCTACTAATGACGGATTTATGCAAAGCGCCGCCGGTCATTACCACTCGGTGGCCCTTCACCACGATGGCTCGCTAAGTAGTTGGGGCGCTGATGATTTCGCACAAATTTCCAACACCCCGACCGGTCACGATTTCGTGGCAGTTGCAAGCGGTCGCTCACACTCTCTGGCCTTACGCCACAACGGGTCAATCGCTTCTTGGGGCCGCGATCATGGCGGACAAGTTAGCAACACCCCCACGCTTGATGGCTTCAGCCAAATTGATGGTGGCGCAGCTTTTTCAATTGCTCTTCACTCTGATGGCAGCGTGCACACTTGGGGTCGTGATGATCAAGGACAAATAACTAATGCTCCACACGGACACGACTTTATGTGGGTCGCGGCTGGCGGCGCATCGGCGCATGCGATTCGCACTGACGGCAGTATGGTTTCTTGGGGTTTAGATGACTACGGTCAAGTTTCCTCAGCGCCACATAACGACAATTTAATGCAAGTTGATTCTTACGGACCACACGGCGTGGCCTTGCGTCATGATGGTTCACTAATCTCTTGGGGCTACGACAACTATGGTCAAGTAAGTGACACACCAAGTGGCCACGACTTCGTAGCAATTGCAGCTGGCATGTACCATTCATTCGCCTTGCACGCCGATGGCAGTGTTGAAGCTTGGGGTCGTGACAATCACCATCAAGCAAGTCCACCGGCGGGCCGTTGGCTAGATATTTCTGGCGGTTACTACCATTCAATCGGAGTTATTGATAGTGTTGATTTAAGTGCCGATCCAATTTTTGCTGGGAGCACTGCTACTTTTCACGTTAATCACGGCGAAGCAAACTCTGACTTCTTTTTAGCATGGTCGCTTAGCGGAACTGACCCCTTCATTAGCAACTTAGGAGTTCAACTCTTCATCGCTAATCCAAGTGTGCTTGCTCCCTTTGGTTTGAATCCACAAGGTGCCGCAGACTTTGGTCCACTTCCTGTTCCGCATTCGATTCCGGCTGGGACCGACGTTTGGTTCCAAGGCGTGAACTATGCGCATGGGCAACAGTTCGAGTTGCGCACCAGCAACATGTTGGCAATTACTGTTCTGTAATATGCCGAGATTTGCTTTAGCGTTGGCAATTGGCTTACTTGCCACCGCCTGCAGCAACCCGCCGAAGAACGACCAACCACAATCAGTGGTGCTGGTCACTTTCGACACCACGCGCGCCGATGTGCTTGGCTGTTACGGTGGAAAATCTGACACCTCGCCCAACTTAGATAAATTTGCCCGCGAAGCAATTCGTTTTGAACGCGCTTGGACGGTGGCACCGCTTACTTTGCCAGCGCACTCTTCAATGCTGACAGGGATTGTTCCTTCGCGTCATGGAGTGCGCGACAATGGACGCAATCCACTGCCGGAGCAAGCGCTTTCGGTAGCCGAGGTGGCCCGTGATGCCGGAATCCAAACTGGCGCTATGGTCTCGTCTGCGGTACTGAATCAGGGTTTTGGACTTGGTCAGGGATTTGATGTATTTCGCGCGCCAGGCGATAGCGGGGCACAAACTGGGACTCACTTTCCATCTTGGGATGCGCGTACAACTTTGGAAAACACCGATGCATGGCTAAATAAAAGCGATCCACAACGAGGCATATTTCTTTGGGTTCACTTTTGGGAGCCGCATGCGCCTTACCAACCAAGTGCGGAGTTTAAGCGCGGCAATCCTTACTTGGGTGATGTTGCGATGGCCGACCATGCTTTTGGCGAACTTTTAAAATTGCTCGACAAGCATGGTCGCAGTGATTCATCAACAATAATTATGAGCTCCGACCATGGTGAAGCTTTTGGCGAGCATGATGAACAAACTCATGGCGCGCTGTGTTTTAACACCACCATGCAAGTGCCGTTGATTGTGCGGCCAACCACTGGCTCGCGTGGAGTTGATTCAAGAATTGCATCGGTGGTTGATATTGCGCCCACCATTGCTGATGGCTTAGGCATTGAATTACCAGGTTTAGTAGATGGAGAAAGTTTGTTAGCCGAAGCCTCTAACAAGGGAGCCTACATTGAAAGTTTGCAATGCTGGTACGCATTTGGGTGGTCGCCAATTCGGGGCTGGGTTGACGAATCAGGAAAATACTTACGCGGTGGCGTTGAGCGTTTTTTAGATTTTGACGATAAAGTTCTTGCAGGAGTTAATCAAAGTTCAGGCTGGTCATCGATTAAAAAATTAGATGCGCTGCCGACCTTAACCGCGGCCGGTTCGGTTGATAGTCAATTGGCCAAACAAGTCGAGGCTTTGGGTTACGCAGTAGTTGCCGGTCAAGCGAGCCAAGTTGATTATCAACCAGGTCAATATTTAGATCCAGCAGATTGTGGTGAACGCACCAAGTTAATTAACCAGGCGAGGTCCTTTGGCAACCAACAAAAGTTTGCCAAAGCAGTGGACTTATGTCGGAAACTTTTGCGCAACAATCCTGACAATATGTGGGCCAATGATATGTTGGGCGGTTGCTTGTTGGCACTAGACAAACCACAAGAAGCTATTGGACCACTTCAAAGAGTGGTAATGGCTAAACGCGCCAGTGCACGGACTTATATTAATTTGGCAGTCTCATTATTTCGGACGAATCGCAAGCAGGAAGCAATTCCATTAGTTCGCAAGGCTCTCGAAATGAATCCAGACCACCAAGTCGCGCGCGCGCTCGCCAAGGAACTGGGCATCAGCCCAAATTAAATTTCATTTCCAACGCCGAAGTAATGAGCTTCAGGTCGGGCAAAGAAAAATCCACAAACAGCGGCCGCAGGGTGCATTGCATAACTTTCAGTTAAGTTGACTGCCGTTTGCTGGCTTCCACCAAGCAATGCTTGAATGATGGCCTTGTGGGCATGTTCGGGACAGGCGGGATAACCAGGAGCCGGGCGAATCCCCTGGTATTTTTCACTTATTAGTTCGGCGCAAGACAACTGTTCTTCGGGTGCGTACGCCCAGAGTTCTTTACGCACCTTTTGATGCAAATACTCGGCGGCAGCTTCAGCAAGTCGATCGGCGAGCAACTTTATCTGCAAAGATTTAAAGTCATCTAAATTTTCGGCCGCGGCGCTGGATAGGTTTTGGTATTCACCAGTAATGCAAACGCTAAAGGCGCCGAGGTAATCGCCGCCCACAGGATTTATGAAGTCAGCTAAACAGCAGTTTGCTCTTTGTTCGCCGGCATCACGAAGTTGGCGTGGAAAGGTAAATTCACTTCGACACTTGCTATCCAAGACTATTGTTTCATTTTTGCTGATAGCCGGCCAAAATCCACATTGAGCATTTATTGTTAAAGCATCGGCGGCAATCAATTCGTCGAGACATTGTTCCGCTTCCACACGTAAAGCTGAGCTGTCTTGTTCTACCGACCACGCTTTGAAAAATGGCCGCCAATCAATTAATCCGCGCACATCTGAAACGTCAATGTCGACCGATTGCGCACCGGTGAAGCGCGGCGCCGGTGGTGGCTCACTTAGCAAATTAACTTTACGTTGGCGCGCGACTGATAATTCAAGTGGTTTACGATTGGAATGCTGACGCTTACTCAAACGTTGCTCACGTTGTGTGCGCAATTTTTGCTGCTGTTGGCGGTTTAGTTCAATGAAGTCGTGCGCGTCTTTAGCGAGCAACTTGCTAACAACCGCTACCGACTGCGATGCATCAGCTACTTGCACAACCGGAGAGCAACATGCCGGTGCAATTTTCACCGCAGTATGCACCGGACTGGTAGTCGCGCCTCCGATTAGTAAGGGGGTGGCGATACCCAAACGCTTTAGTTCACGAGCAAAGTGGGTCATCTCTTTAAGTGATGGTGTAATCAATCCACTTAAACCAATAAGGTCGGTGTCCAACTCTTGCGCACGCTTAATGATGTCTTCACATGGAACCATCACCCCCATATCTTCAACGCGATAACCGTTACAAGCCAACACTACCGAAACGATGTTCTTTCCGATATCGTGAACATCACCTTTAACCGTAGCCAACAAAACTGTGCCGCGCGAGATTACTTCATCTCCATCTTTGGCCAAGTAAGGTTGCAACCACGCAACTGCTTTCTTCATCACACGGGCACTTTTGACAACTTGCGGAAGGAACATCTCACCGCGACCGAATAACTCACCAACTTGGTTCATGCCAGCCATCAATGGACCTTCAATAACAGCCAGCGCAGTTTGGTGGATTTCTAATATTTCAGGAAGGTCGGACTCAAGGTGATCGTCGATTCCATGAATGAGCGCGTGCGCAAGTCGTTGGTCGAGCGGGAGTTTCCTCCAAGCTTGTTGTTTTAGCTGACGCGACTGGGCATTAGCTTGATCAGCATTCGCTGTTACCCATTCCAGCAAACGGTCGCCGGCTTCAGGGTGCTTTGCCAACACCACATCTTCGGCTAGCTCACGAAGTTCACTATCAAGTTGTGAATAAACGGCAAGTTGGCCGGCATTGACAATGCCCATTTTCATACCAGCGGCGATTGCGTGATAAAGGAAAACTGAATGCAATGCCTCGCGCGCTTGATTAGCACCACGGAAGGAAAATGACAAATTGGAGATGCCACCACTTATTAATATTCCTGGATAGCGGTCACTTAAAATTTTTGTTGTGGCAATAAATGACTTTGCATAATTATCGTGTTCGGAAATTCCAGTGGCTACCGCCAACACATTTAAGTCAAATACAATGTCGCTGGATTCAAAACCCAAGTCGAGTAGTATTTGGCGCGAACGTTCGACGATTTGCACGCGACGCTCGACATCAACTGCTTGACCGCCTTCATCAAAGGCCATCACCACCACCACCGCACCATACTTTTGGGCAAGTTGGGCACGCTTTACGAATTGCTCCTCGCCATCTTTCAAACTGATTGAATTGAGTAAACAACGCCCTTGGCAGCTCTTAAGGCCAGTTTCAATAACTTGCCAATCAGACGAATCTACCATTATGGGTAGTTTAGAGATGTCCGGTTCAGCAGCCAGCAAATCAAGGAAACGTTGCATACACTGCGCGCCATCGAGTAAACCGTCATCCATGCACACATCAATAATCTGCGCGCCATCATCAACTTGCTGACGGGCCACCGACAGTGCTTCGGAATATTTTTCCTCGCGAATTAAACGCGCAAATTTTCGCGAACCAGCAACGTTGCAACGCTCCCCAATATTTATAAAGTTCGCTTCAGGGCGAATGCATAATTCTTCCAAACCACTTAAGCGCGTTAGCCCGTCATGTTGTGGAATTAATCGCGGCCTTGTTTTTGAAACTTGTTGACGAATTGCGGCAATGTGTTCGGGAGTGGTGCCACAACAACCGCCAACCATATTTACTAAACCAGAGGTGGCGAATTCGGCGACCTGTTGGGCCATTTTTTCAGGGCTTAAATCGTATTCACCAAACTCATTGGGGAGCCCTGCGTTGGGATAACAAGAAATTGGGCAATTAGCAATATTTGAAAGAGTTTCTAGGTGCGGGCGCATTTGCTCAGGTCCAAATGCACAATTGAAGCCAATTCCAGCCAACTTGAAATGGCTAATTGACGCCCAAAATGCTTCGACAGTTTGGCCGCTTAGAGTGCGGCCACTCTGATCGGTGATAGTTCCACTTACAACAACCGGTATGGCTTGATGACTACTCGCAAAAAGATTGGCGATTGCGTGGAGAGCGGCCTTGCAATTTAATGTGTCGAAAACCGTTTCAACTAAGAGTAAATCACAGCCGCCATCGATTAGGCCACGGGCTTGCTCCGAGTATGCAGCAACAAAATCGTCGTAGCGAGCTTGGCGGGCACCGGGGTCTTCCACGTCGGAAGACATCGAGGCTGTTTTGTTGGTTGGCCCCATTGAACCCGCAACAAAGCGGGGCCACGCGGCGTTACTAAATTCATCGGCGGCGGCACGCGCAACCTGTGCGGCGGCGAGGTTTATTTCATAACATTCCTTTTCCAACCCATAGTCAGCTTGTGAAATGGAATTAGCGTTGAAGCTATTAGTCTCAATGATGTCTGCACCAGCAGCCAGGTAGAGTCGGTGGATCTTGGCAATTACCTCTGGGTAAGTGCGTGAAAATTCATCATTGTTACCTTCCAAGCCTTCAGCTTGAATAAAAGTACCCATCGCGCCGTCCAAGACTAGGATTTGTGACTTGAGTGCGTGTAAAAATTTATTCATCGTGTTTGATTAATTGTCTCCAACAAACTGATCGGCGCTTCAACTTGGTTAAAGGGAGCGGCAATTTGAAAGCCACCCACTTCATTTTGCAGGGCGAGAATGGTCTGGCGGGCGATTTCAATCCCCTCCTCTTGAGCCTTGCCAAGTGCATCGGCTTTACGCATGCGTTTAAGAACTTTTTCCGGCACATGAACTCCAGGGACTTCAGATGCTAAAAATTCAGCGTTGCGCAAAGAACGCAATGGCCAAATTCCAGCCATTATTGGCGGAGCGTTTTCTGGCAACTGCTTTACAAACTGCAAAAACGCCGTTGCATCAAAAATAGGCTGCGTAATTGCGAAATCAATTCCGGTCTTAATTTTCCATTCAAAGCGGTTGATCTCGCGTTGTTGGTCGAGGGCGGTGTGGTTCAGAGCTGCACCGAAAACAAAGTGGGTTTGCACGTCCAAATTGTTCCCACCCAAGTCTTGCCCATGATTTAAATTATCGATAATGTTGCACAAGCCGATAGCGTCAACGTCAAAGACCGCAGTTAAATCTGGATAGTTTCCTTGGTATGGTGGATCGCCGGTAATGATTAGTAAATTACGCAAGCCCAGTGCCTCAGCGCCCATCAAATCGGATTGCATTCCAAGTAAATTTCGATCGCGACAGCAAAAATGGAGCAGACACTCGACCGATGACTCGCGTTGCAAAATGGTGGCCGCGGCGGCATTACTTACGCGGGCCGAGGCGCGCGGCCCATCAGGTAGGTTCACTAAATCTGCGCCAGCCGCTTTCAGTTCTTGAGCGGCCTTGCGTAAATTGCTTAGATCGGCGGTCCGTGGTGGCACTAACTCAACGCTTACCGGGCAAGCCTTATCAGCTAACAAACGACCAAAGCTTGAACGGGCACGCAACGGCATCGGCTTAGCCGGACGGGAAGTTTTTGTTTTAGAGTGATCGCGAATAACAACACCGCTGGCGCTATTGCTAGATTGATCTTGAGCGCTGGCCATGCGTACTGCGCCAGACATTGCTTGAATGTGTTCCGGTGTTGTACCACAGCATCCTCCGAGTAGGCGGCCACCTGCCTGCAAAAAGCGCCGCGCAAAACGAGCAAAGTAATCGGGATTATTTTCATAAAATAGTCGGCCGTCCATCTCTCGTGGAACGCCGGCATTTGGTCGAGCGGCAATTGGCAGGTCAGTTGAACTTGATAATTCAAGGACTGCATTAAGAACTGTTCGCGGTCCGCCACTACAGTTGACCCCAATAACATCGGCACCAACTTTTTTTAAGCGAGCGGCAACATCCGGCATTGGCGTTCCATAAAGTGTTTTGCCATTGCGGGTGACTGCAACTTGCGCAATAACTGGAAGAGAAGCGTGCAAGTTTTTAACCTGGCCAGCACTTTCAACCTCGCGTACGGCTATTACGGCTTCCTCTAATTCATCCAAGTTGGCAAAAGTTTCTAAGGCGATAGCATCAACACCGGACGCGGCCATTATTTCTATACTTTTCTTAAAGTGGTTACGTGCCTCGATTCGCTCAAGCCGGCCGATTGGTTCAACTTCGGCACCCAAGGGCCCAAGTGCTCCAATTAAGTAATGCGTATCACCTGCGGCCTTTCTTGCCAATTCCACTCCAGCCGTAATAAAACTTTCAAGCTGGGATTCCTGTCCGTGGCGCGACAACTTTAAGTAGTTGGCGCCATAGGTGTTGGTTTGAATTCCAGCAGCACCTGCAGCAATAAACTTATTGTGTATTTCTAAAACCCAATCAGGGTTTTCAATGTTGCATGATTCGAAACAATGGTCAAAGGAAAGACCGCGCTCATGCAAACTGGTTCCAAGTGCGCCATCAAAAACCAGCGGCTGGCTGGCGAGGCGGTCAAGCAAGGGTGGGAGTGGTGCGGACATTTTTATTGCCCGAGCTATGTGGACAGGCCCGACCCGCCATTATTCGCGCATTAGCGCGGAGGTCTTGCCACCTTGGTGGTAATCAGCAGGTTGGCCGAGCGTCTTCGGGCCTGTCCCTTAACTCGTCTGTATGGCGCGCGCAATATAACAAAAACTAGGCCGGGATTGGTAGTTCATTAAAAACTGCGGTCCACAATAATGCACAGCCGGCAATTACTAATAGATGCCAAATAAGATGAAAGCCGCGGCGATCGAGTGAATAGAAAATTGTGCCGATGGTGAAGCAAGCTCCGGCGCAAACCAAAAAGATTAATGTACCGGGGAGCATTACGTCGAGCATTGGCCCCACCGCCAGAGTTGCCATCCAACCCATTCCTAAGTAAAGGGCAGTCGAGAAACGTTCGTATTTGCCAGTGAATAATAGTTTGAAAACGAAACCGAACAGAGCAATTGACCAAACTGCGCCCAGTAACCACCAGCCGATAGAATTACGCAATCCACTTAAACAAAATGGGGTGTAACTGCCGGCAATTAACATGAAAATTGATGAGTGATCGGCGATACGTAAGAGGCGTTTGCGTTTTGGCTTTATCGCCCCGTGATAAAGTGCTGACGCGGAAAAAGTGGCGACCATGGTGGCACCAAAAATTGCACAGCCGAAAATATTCCACGGGTCATTGGCCTCGATTGCGCGCCTCATCATAATTGGGATGCCAATCAGGGTCATAATTGCGGCAGCGCCATGCGTGAGACTATGCCAGTATTCCTCGCGCGACCTTGTTGCTTGCGCCATAGTTTAAAGATAACACTTATTAGGAACATAGAGTACTATTGATTTGTCCAACTTTCGTGATGATAAACCTACTTCCCCTCGCCCTCAGCCTTTCCGCGCCGCTTTTCGCTGCAACGCCTAGTCCCGTTCAAATTCAAGAGCCCACTTACCCAGAAGGGCTTGGGGTTTCGCGGGCTTTAACTCCGGCTGAACGCGCGTGGATGGCAATTAACCCGCCGCCAACTAGTGGCCGTGCCGCGACTCCTCCACCAAGTGGCCCGATTCATTGCGTTGCAGAGTATGAGCCCATGGATGGCATTTTGGTCTCATGGGATGGAACCAATGGACAAAACAATGTGTTGGCGGAAATGGCCAAGCATATTACCTTGAGCGGCAATGCCAAAGTTTATTGTGTTGTTGACACCAACTCAGAAATTAATTCCGCTTCAAACACCATCTCGAACAAAGGTGCCGACATGAGCAAGGTCGAATTCGTCGTTAAAAGAACCGATTCAATTTGGATTCGCGATTATGGCCCACGATATGTTTATCAAGGCGATTGCCGGGCAGTAATTGATCATGACTACAACCGGCCGCGAAATAATGACAATGCCTTTCCTTCGTTCTTTTCTGGATATAAAAATCAAGCTTGGTATGACCACGATTTAGAGCATGGAGGTGGCAACTTCCACTTAGATGCCTTGGGTTATGGTTATGCTACTAAGTTGATTCTGAATGAAAATCAAACTAAGACTACTGCCGAAGTCGTTCAAACTTTTGACGATTTCCAAAACTTAGGCCTAACTATTCTTGATGCTTTTCCAACTAGCGTTGATTCAACTCAACACTTAGATATGTGGATGCAAATCACCAGCGACAACACCGTAGTCATATCTGATTGGCCCGCTCAGTCGGGCTCTACTCAGGACAACATATGTGATGCGGCGGCAATTGATATGGCAGCGCGTGGCTACCAAGTCTTTCGGACTCCAGCACGGCGAACATCGGGCTTTAATGGAAATCACTACACCTACACCAATGTTGTAATGTGCAATGACTTAGTCATCATTCCGGAATTTACCAACAGTTCTGTTTCATCCTACAACTCGCAAGCACTAAGTACTTGGCAAAGTGCTTGCCCAGGCAAAACTATTGTGCAAATTAATGCGGATGCGGTTGTTTCCTACGCTGGAGTGCTGCATTGCATCATGATGCACGTACCGGTCAATCGCGGCGGCGTTATCCCAACCGCTTATTTGGTGGAACCGAACGGCGGATCATTTTCTGCTGGCGAGCAAGTTGATGTTAGTTGGATTTCTGATGACGACCTTGGTGTTAGCGGATGTTCATTAGATTTTTCTAGTGACAATGGACAAACATGGAGTTCGTTGGCTAACAACTTAGGCACCGATGGAACTTGGACCTGGACAGTTCCCAACATTAACACTAGCCAAGCGTTGTTGCGCATTAATGCCAACGATGCAAATGGCAACACTGGCGAAGATACTTGTGATGCGACTTTTAGCATTGGCGGCGGCGGTTCGTCCGCGCAACTTATCCCTTATGGAACCGGCAAGCCGGGCAGCAATGGAATTCCGATTCTAGATGCAAGCGCGACCCCAGTTCTTGGAACACAAATTCAATTCCAAATTGGTTCTGGTTTTGCAAATGGCAAGTGTTGGTTAATCAGCGGACCGAGCGCGTCAAACGGATCCTTTGACGGTGGAAGTTTATTGGTGAACCACAATGACCAAACAAAACTAACGCTTGGGACTTCTGGGGCAGCGGCGATTTCAGTTCAGGTTCCGAATCAAACAAGCCTAGTTGGACTGTCTTGGTTCTGGCAAGCGTGGATTGCTGACGACCCACAAGCTAGTGGTCAAGGTTGGACTTGTACCAACGGGTTGGAAACAGTGCTCGGGTATTAAGCCAGACCTATTGAGGGTGCAGGCTTCTTCCCGTCACCGCCGCCATCACCCGCGCATCGGCAACTATTGCGCTTAGCTCTCCTTCAAGCAATGCTTGATCGGCATCGGAGCGGGCTTGGCTTGGGTCGGGGTGCACTTCCACTGCTAAGCCATCGGCCCCAACTGCGATTGCCGCTTTTGACAAGGGTGCGATTAGGCTAGCGATTCCACAGGCGTGCGATGGGTCTACCACCACTGGAAGATGAGTCCACTCTCTTAGTAGCGGCAGAATTGTTAAATCTAAAGTGTTGCGAGTCGCGTTTTCAAATGTTCTGATGCCGCGTTCGCAAAGCACTACCCCTTGGCAACCGCCGGCTAATAAATATTCGGCGCTATACATCCATTCGTCCACAGTCGCGGCAAGCCCGCGCTTCAAAAGGACCGTTATTCCGGACTGTGATATTTTTTTCAACAAGGTGAAGTTTTGCATGTTGCGCGCACCGACTTGAAGACAATCAATATCGTGGTCGCGAAATGCATCTAAATGAGCAGCGTCCATTATTTCAGAAACAACCGGCAGGCCGACTTTCTCCCCAGCATCTTTTAAAAGACGTAAACCTTCCTTGCCGAAGCCTTGAAATGACCATGGCGAAGTACGTGGTTTATACGCCCCGCCGCGTAACAATTGCGCACCGGCGCGTTTCACTTGCTCGGCCGCTTCCATCATCAGGTGATCGACCGAGCACGGGCCTGCGCAAATACTGACCTCGCCGCCGCCAATTTTTACGTTGCCAACTTGGGCTACGCTAGGTGCTTGACGAAATGATCGGTGAGCTAGTCGCCACGCGCCACGTGGATTTATTATTTCTTCAACGCGCGGATGTGCGGCGACTTCCTTGACCAACAACTCCGAAGCTTTATCGACGGCGGCAAAAATTGGTTGGGTTGGTTCTGGCGAAAGAACCGTTCTCACGCCTTCGCTCTCCAACTTGGCGCGCAGTTCTTGAACGACCTCGGCAGATGTGCCAGGACTAAGACGAACAATCATGAACGTGTCCCCCGTTCAGCAGCTTGCAAAATTTCCGCCAACACTTCAGCATTAAAAGCACCCGAAGTTTGGCGCAACAAATCCTCAACACAAGGGGTTCGGTCAGCGTCGTCGTGCGGCACACCACTCAATAACTTGGCACGCTCCTGCAAAAGTTGGACAAGTGCGGTATCCAATCTCTGGAGTTGATTTCTTAATGATGCTTGCATTTTTCTAATTTAATCCTGACTTTAATTCATCCAAAAACTCGGATGCAGCCTGCGCGCGTTGTTGCGCATTGCCTCCACATTGATGCAGATGTCGAACAAGTGCAGTTCCCACAATTGCGAGGTCTGCAAATTTGGTGGCGGCACGAACCGCTTCACCACAGTCAATTCCAAAACCAACAGCGATTGGCGCCGCAGAAAGTTCGCGCGCGCGCTGTAAAAAGCTTTGCGTTTTTTCATCAAAGCGCGTTCCACTACCAGTCACTCCAGTGCGACCAACCACATACAAAAACCCGCGCGAACGCGCGCCGGCCATTTCAATGCGGCGATTATTAGATGTCGGCGCGGCAAAGAAAATTGGACATAAGCCAGATGACTCGCAGGCAATCTCCAACTGGGCGCCCTCCTCTAGTGGAATATCAGGAATGATTAATGCGTCGCCTCCAGCTTGGGCAATTCTGTTGGCGGTTTCATTTAAACCGTGGCGAACCAATGGGTTTGCATAAGACATTAAGGCAATCGGCAAATTGCCACCTTCATCGCGAAAAGTTTTAAGCATTGACAACACTTCATTCAAAGATGTGCCGTCGTCAAGCGCGCGTTCAGCGGCCGCTTGCAAAACTGGCCCGTCAGCAATCGGATCGGAAAAGGGCAAGCCCAACTCAACACAATCCGCGCCACCTTTATCAAGAGCGTGGAGAATTGCTAATGTTGCATCTAGTCCGCCATCACCGGCAGTTACATAAGGTGAAAGGCCGCGCTTATCATCGCGTCGCAACTGCGAAGTTTTTTCAATTAATCGATTACTCATCGCTTAATCCTCCACGCAATTCAAAAACACTGGCCAAATCTTTATCGCCGCGACCAGACAAATTCACCAGCACTCTCAAACCTTTTAATTGATTTGCGTTTTGCATCACCCAACCGACAGCATGACTTGATTCAAGCGCAGGAATGATGCCCTCGAACTGGGCCAGTGCATCGAATGCTTCGAGCGCGTGGTCATCTGTGCACCACGCATAAGTTGCCCGTCCAAGTGCATGCAATTCAGCATGTTCGGGGCCAACCGCAGGGTAATCTAAACCAGCACTAACTGAATGAGTTGGCAGAATTTGGCCGTCATCATCTTGTAGTAGCCAGGTTTTACATCCATGCAAAACTCCTGGAACGCCGCCGGCAAAACGCGCGGCATGATTGTCGCCAGCAACTCCTTCACCACCAGCTTCGACACCAATCAACTCAACGTCCTGTTGACCAACAAAGCCACGAAATATTCCAATCGCATTCGAACCGCCGCCAACGCAAGCTACAACCTTGTTTGGCATTCCGCCGGCTTGCTGCATGATTTGGCGATGGGCCTCTTCGCCGATTACTTGCTGAAATCCGGCAACTAAGGCCGGGAATGGGTGCGGTCCCAAAGCTGACCCTAATAGATAGTGGGCCTGAGGGTCACTAACCCAAGCACGCATCGCTTCGTTAATTGCATCTTTTAAAGTTTTTTGACCATGCTCAACAACCGTAACTTGCGCGCCCAACAACTCCATGCGCAAAAGATTTGGACGTTGGCGGGCAGCATCAACAGCGCCCATATAAATAACGCATTCAAGACCAAGAAGTGCGCACACGGTTGCAGTTGCTACACCATGTTGGCCAGCGCCCGTTTCAGCAAGAATTCGTGTCTTGCCCATCTTCTTAGCTAATAATGCTTGCCCGAGGGCGTTATTTAATTTATGCGCGCCAGTGTGCAACAAGTCTTCACGCTTCAACCACAACTCACAATTTATTTTTTCTGATAGGCGCGCGGCAAAAGTTAGCGGCGTTTCACGACCAGCGTAGTTTTTTAGCAAGCCGCGTAGTTCTTCATTGAATTCAGCTGATTGACCAGTTGTTTTCCATGCCTCTTCCAACTCAATAAGAGAGGCCATTAAAGTTTCGGGGGCGAAGCACCCGCCAAAGTCGCCAAACCATGGGCCCTTTTCAGCTATTTCGCTCATCCGATTAACTCCTGGGCCTTATTGATGAATTCTTGCACTTTCTTGTGATCTTTTTTTCCTGGCTCAGTTTCGAGCCGTGATGACGCATCGACCCCAGCTGGGCGAACATCTTCAATTGCTGAACTTACATTTGTGTCATCGAGCCCGCCCGCCAAGAGGCATGGTGCTTGACTGGCAAGTTGTCGGGCGATTACGCGTTCAACTTGTATGCCACTTCCACCCGGCGATGACGGATGATCAATAACAAAACCCCAAGCGACCGATTGCCATTTTGAGACTTCAACTAGTCCGGCTTCGTCCGCTGGAATGCGGCGCAAGATTGGGAATAAAAAATCGGCGAAGTCTTCAACGGATTCTTGGCCGCAAAGTTGAACAACATTGCAACCAGCAACATGAGTAAAAGTCGCAACGTCCTGTGGATCGCTATCAACAAAAACCGCCACCCTAATTACTTCTTTAGGAAGTTGATCTGTTATTTCTAAAATTAAATGTGCGTCAATAAAACGCGGTGATTTTTTCACCGCAATAAACCCAACTGCCTCCGCGCCAGAATTAATCGCCTGCTCGGCGTCTGACAAGTTGGTTAAACCACAAACTTTTGTTTTTGGTAATGCTCTCACAGTTTGCCCACCCAATTTTTTAACTTATTTGAATCTTTCATTAATGCGGTGCCACACAGAATCGCATTCGCGCCAGCGTCACGCACTCGTTGGAGATCAGACCACTCGTGGATTCCTGATTCGGCAATCTTGACAAATTCATTTCCAATTTGAGGAAGCAATTCTTCGCAAACGGCCAAATCAACTTCAAAGCTTTTTAAGTTGCGCGCATTAACCCCGATACATTCAGGCTGCATCGGTAATGCGCGCAACAACTCTGTCTGGTCGTGAACTTCCAATAAAACCGCCAATCCCAAACCGTGGGCGGTTTGTCGCAAATCCATTAACAACTCATCTTCCAGGCAATTCGCCAACAATAAAACCGCATCAGCATCTAAATGCGCGGCTTCATACAACATGTACTCATCGATAATAAAGTCCTTACGCAGGCGTGGAATTCCGCACTCGCTCACTCGCGCAAGGTCGGCCAAGCATCCCCCGAAATGATCTTGCTCAGTGAGTACCGAAACGGCAGCAGCTCCATCGGCGGCATATTTTTGGGCGCGCTCAAGCAAATCTTCTTCTTCTGCAATCACGCCTTCAGAAGGAGAACTGCGTTTACATTCGGCGATTATTGCGAAATCAGATTTACGCAGAGATTCCACAAAAGTGCTTTGCACTGGGCTTACCCTTTGCACCAAATATTTCAAGGGCAGGGTTTGCTTACGTTGTTCCAATTGAAAAGAAACTGATTCAACAATGCTATCCAAAATGGTACCGGTTTCACGTACGCCACTTTTCACTTGCCAGCTCCCCCACATTTACAACTTGCAAGCACCAAAGCATCCAGCAACCTTTTGCTTGCGCCACTGTCAATTGCCTGTTGGGACCTTTCAACCGCCTCTATTGGTGAATCGCAAACTTCCGCTACGAGCAGGGTTGCGCAAGCATTTTGAACTATTGCATCGCGAACAGGACCCGCTTCGCCAGCTAAAACACTGGCAAGTATTTGCAGGTTAGCGGCGGCATCACCGCCCTCTAAACTGCTCACCGGCGCACTCGCTAAACCCAAATCCTGCGCATCGAATCGCGGGACAGGGACATCGCCGATTGTTAAAACTCGGTTTTCTCCCTGCAAAGTTAATTCGTCAGCGCCACCTGCACCGTGCACGACATAGGCGCGTTCGGCACCCAGACCCTCAAGTACTTTGGCGTAATCATCAAGCTTATCGCCGACACCAACTCCAAGTAGTTGACACTTAACTGCGCCTGGCGAACAAAGTGGTCCTAAGTAGTTAAAGATTGTGCGGATACCCAACTCTTTTCTGACTGGCGCAACAAAGCGCATGCTCGGGTGAAAGGCTGGAGCAAACAAAAACACCATTCCGACTTCTTCAAAAACTTGGCGTGCTTGAGTGGCGTTTAATTCCAAATGAATTCCCGCCGCCTCGAGTAGATCTGCTGAACCGCACTTAGATGAAACTGAGCGGTTGCCATGTTTTATAACTTTTGCGCCGGCACTGGCCGCAACTAAGGCGGCGGCCGTTGACAAGTTAAAAGAACCAAGTTCATCGCCACCAGTGCCGCAGGTGTCCACCGCTCTACCAACAATTTCACTTGCGTCATATTCGAAAGGAAGCATTGCTTCGCGCAACGCCAAAGCTGCGCCAATTATTTCTTCAACACTTTCACCACGCACAGCCATGCCGCGCAGCAAATCTGCCAGAGCAACTTGGTCGGCACCTTCTTTTAGGGCGCCGCCAAACAAACTGCGGCTCTCGTCACGGCTTAGGAACTCACCTGCTAATACGCGATCGGCTTGCTCGCGCAAATTCATCGCGCCGAAACTCCTTCGCCGGTTAGCGCCAAGAACTTTGTCAACATCCGATCACCCTGTGGAGTCAAAATTGATTCCGGATGAAACTGAACACCAAACCAGGGGTTATCGACATGTTGGACGGCCATCACAGTTCCATCCTCAATCCATGCGGTTAGACGCAAGGACTCTGGCAAGCGGTCGCGTTTGGCAAACAGAGAGTGGTAACGTCCCGCTGAAAATGGATTTGGTAAGCCCGAAAACAAAGGGCTGGTTCCATCATGATGAATCATCGCAGGTTTGCCGTGAACCGGCACCGGGTCACGGTCGATTACTCCGCCTAAAGCTTGAACCAAAGTTTGATGACCAAGACATACGCCTAAGAGAGGAGTAGTCGCCGGCAATTTAGCCACGATGTCCAAACAAATTCCGGCGCTATCTGGATTACCTGGACCTGGCGACAAAAGAATCGCTGCCGGATTCATTGCAATCGCCTCGTCGGCACTAATTACATCATTGCGCACCACTTCAACTTGAGCGCCGGCGGCGGCCAATGATTGATAAAGGTTGTAAGTGAATGAGTCGTAGTTATCGATGAGTAGAATCATTTGCTTCCTCCAAAAACGCCGCTACTGGCGCATTTCAACGCTTCAAGCAAGGCCTGAGATTTTTCAATAGTTTCGGTGAACTCACGCTCAGGACTCGAATCGTGAACAACGCCCGCTCCGACTTGAACTGAAACGGTGTCGCCACAAATGACAAAAGTGCGAATTGAAATTGCCATATCCAAATTTCCGGAAGTGTCTAAATAACCGAAACAACCGGCGTAGGGGCCGCGTGTTTCAGGTTCAATTTTCGACAGCAAATCTATTGCTTTTACTTTTGGCGCACCTGAAACTGTCCCGGCAGGAAACGAGGCCGCCAAGGCATCGAGTGCAGTTTTATTTACCGCCAACTCGCATTCGACACGGCTCACTAAGTGCTGCACCTTGGCGAACTTTTCTAGAGCGGCATGCTCCTTAACTTGAACTGTTCCAGCGCGTGCGATGCGGCCCAAATCGTTACGCCCAAGATCAACCAACATATCATGTTCGGCACGCTCCTTTTGATCACTCATTAGTTCCGCCGCCAACAAGTCGTCTTTGTCGGTGTCATCAGAGCGTGCGCGAGTTCCGGCAATCGGACGATTCTGTACCTTGCGACCTTCCACCGAAACCAAACGTTCGGGGGATGAACCGACCAAAGTTACATCATCTCCACCGAAGTAAAACATGTGAGGAGAAGGGTTAGTCAATCGTAAAGCCCTGTACAAACTGAAACTATCGCCGCTAAATTCTTGTTCGAAACGCTGCGACAAAACCGCTTGGAAAATATCACCGCTAGCAATTGATTCTTTGAGGAATTTAACGCCCGCGACGTATTCCTCTTCACACATTGAACTGCGCAATTCGCCAGCGCCCAAACTAAATTCAGTCTCGGCATCTGGCTGGCCGCCTAACTGTTCAGCCAATTTCCCCAACGCGCATTCGGCGGCATCAAAATCCTTGGCCCCGTTCGGGCACGCTGACATCAGTACCACTCGCTGAGTTGCATGATCAAATGCAATCACCGTTGAGTAGAGATGAAACTCCCCAAGCGGCAAATCCCAATGCGGCTTGGCGGCAACACCTACGCTCGGTTCAAGTTGGCTAGCCCACTCATAGGATAGCCAGCCAATCCACCCGCCGCGAAATGGCGGCAAAGAATCAGGCGCATCCGGCTGCGCGTGTTTCTCAACCAAGCCCTGCAAAACTTTTTGCGGACTGCCAACTAATATTTCTTCACCACCATTAATATCCAAGTTTGACTGGCTAGAACCTAACATAACTTTCGCTTGAGGATCTACGCCCAGGAATGACCAGCGCGCAATGCGGTCGGGGCCTTCGGCCGATTCGAGCAAACAAAGATGGCGACCGGCGGCGCGCAAGGCGAGGAATCCGCGAACTGGAGTTAACAAGTCAGCGGGCAGTTCCGTCCAAGCTAGGCGAAAGTTTTCAGCATCGGCAGATGTTGAATGGCGGAGGTTATTTACCAAGGTTATTAGTTATGGTTGTAATTATTCTAGTGAAAACGACCAACGGGCCGTCGTCTGGAGACGATGGCCCGTTGAGGTTGTAGCGAAGCAGGGTGGTTAAGCGCAACTGCCGGCCACCGAGTCAACCTCGGGCCCGATTTGCCAGCGCCAGCACCACTTTTTCGCATTCATGAAATGAGTATACCCTACCCACGTACACTTATCCGGCGAAATTCAACGGGGTCACCGTGGCCAGCAAAGCCAAAGGAACCTGAGTTGCGAGTTCGACCGGGATGTTCCTTACCACTTGGTGGTTTTTCGACTTCAGCAAGATCACAATCCAAAATTCTGAAGCCGTTGAGTTCAACAACAATCTTCGAACCGTGGACGCGTACTTCTTGGAAATTCCATTCGCCAACCGGACGTTGAAAACCACGATGCGCGGCAACCATGCCATAAGCTGAGCCATGGAATTGATAAGGCTTCAAGTTAACGTAGGCCTCGGCGGAATTGTCGAGCACTTGCAACTCGCACATTCCGACGTAGGCGGTATCACCCTTACCTGGGTAACGAATGGCAAGCCCATTGTTTCCAGCTGGTGGCAGTTTGAATTCAAAGCGCACATCAAAATCCGAGTAGATTTGCTCGGTGAAAATAGTGCCACCTCGTCCTGGGCGGCAGCGAATTGCCGATTCAACGACTTCGTACTCATCGGTCGGCCCTGACCATCCGGTGAAATCTTGACCGTTAAAAATTGATTGGAAGGACTCCGCTGAATGAGCGGCCAATAATTGATTCGCCTCATCAGCAGCTATTTCGTGAATCATTAAATTACGCCACGCGATTTCGCCACCGTGGGTCTGCAATTGAATTGGTCCGCGCACCGCGACTGGCAAACTGCGATCCCAATAATTTTCCAAAGGAACATGGTCCACAACAAGTTCCTCGTTCATCCAAACACTAACCAAGGCGCCAAGCATGCGAATGCGAAGATGGTTCCACTCACCAAACGGCTTATCCATCAACTTGCTCGGGACATTCGAATGCTTTTTATTGTTCCATAAACCGCCTGAACCTTTGTCGGCGCCTAATTCCCATTTTCCACCTTCCTCGGTGGTGTCCCAAATTTGTACTTGCGGACAGCCGCGCAAATAAATCCCTGAATCTGCGCCAGCAACTGTGCGGTATTCAAGCATCAGGTCGAAATCCCCATACTCAGTAATGGTAGTAAGGAATTCGCCGGCACCGTCATTAACTATGACACCATTTGCAATCTGCCAATGCTTGTTGCCATCATTCCAGCCGGTCCAGCCGGAAAAGTCATCGCCATTAAACATTGACTGGTAGCCAACTGGCAAATCGAAAGTGGCAGAGGTCGGCACTTCGGGTAAATCCGCGCACGACTGCAGGCCGGTCAAGAAGATGATTGCGACCAAGTTAAGGAGACTTAGTTTCATGATGGCTAGTTTAGGATAGTTCAATGTTTCGCCCACTCATTCTCCTGCTTTTGTTGGCGGCTTGTTCCGTCACTAGCAGTAAGCCGCTCAACGAACAGCTGACAACTGTTAGTGGAATTCAAATTCTTGGTGTTGCCCAAGATGGTGGGCGACCGCAATTAGCATGCGCTAAAACTTGTTGTGCAAATATTAAATCACCGGCGTTAGTTGCAGCGATTGGCGTTCACTCTTCAACGGGTTGGGTTTTAGTTGATGCAACTCCCGATATTGCGGCACAAATAAAATTGGCTGGAAGTTTCCCAAGCGCAGTAGTTTTGACCCACGCCCACATTGGCCATTACCTTGGGCTCGCTCAATTAGGGCGAGAAGCCGCAGGCTGTTCATCAGTGCCGGTTTGGTGCAGTCAGCGAATGGCTAACTTTTTGAAAAATAACGGCCCCTGGTCGCAACTTATTAAACTTGGAAACATTGAAATACATGTTTTCAATTCAGGCCAAGCCTTTTCGCCAATTGATGACATCGAATTTACGCCAATCGCTGTTCCGCATCGTGATGAATTTTCGGACACGCATGGGTTTTCAATTAACATCAGCGGTTTGCGCACACTTTATATTCCAGACATCGATAGTTGGAAAAAATGGGACAGCTTTGCCGACACCGCACAGCTTCACGACATCGCAATTCTGGATGCCACATTTTTTGACAACAATGAATTACCGGGGCGCGACATGAGTGCAATACCACACCCGCGCGTACCCGACAGCATGGCTTTACTTGCACCAATCTGCCAGACCACCAAGCTTCGAGTTGTTTTCACACACTTAAATCACACAAATCCCCTCTGGGATAAAAGCTCATGGCAATCCCAACAGGTAGAGGAAAACGGGTTTGAAGTTGCGACGCGCGGAATCTTCTTGAGTAGATAATGGATACTGAAGAACTAAGTTTGCGGAAAATTTATCGGCTATGGTTGCCCTTGGCCGGAAGTTGGTTTTTGATGGGTGTTGAAACCCCGGCGCTGACGGCCTTCGTCGCGCGCATGACTAACCCCGAATTAAATTTAGCGGCGTGGGGTTCTTTAGTTTTTCCAATTTCATTGGTGATTGAAGGCCCAATCATAATGTTGTTGGCGGCCAGTACGGCGTTGGCGGTTGATCAAGTCGCTTATAAAAAACTACTTAACTACATGTGGATTCTTAGCGGATTGCTAACCCTTGTCCATATCGCCATTGCTTTTACACCACTTTACGATTGGCTTGCCAACAGCATCTTAAGTGTCCCCAAAGAACTACATGAACCCGGACGACTCGGTTTAAAAATAATGACACCTTGGACAGTAGCCATCGCCTGGCGACGCTTAAATCAAGGTGTACTAATCCGCACCGGTGCTTCGCGCGCAGTGGCAATCGGCACCGGAGTACGCTTGGGTGTACTACTAATTGCACTTGCGATTGGTCGTTCACAAAACTTGGGCAGCGGGATAATTGTCGGAGCTAGCGCGGTTGCGATTGCCGTTTCAGCCGAGGCCTTATTTGCGTGGTGGATGGTTAAAGTACCTGTTTCTGAGCGTTTACCTAAACACTCAAATTCTCACGCGCCACTCAACTTTGGCCGCTTTTTAACTTTTTATATTCCTTTAGCCTTAACTCCACTTTTGACTCTAGTCATCCAACCTGCCGGTGCGGCCGCCATGAGTCGTATGCCCAACGCACTCGACTCGCTAGCTGCATGGCCAGCTGTTCACGGCCTGGTTTTTTTAACGCGCGGCGTTGGCTTCGCCTTTAACGAAGTGGTAGTTGCCCTAGCCGACGACAAAAATGGCATTCAACAATTGCGACGATTCGCGCGCAGATTGGCCGCGGTAACAGTTGGGGTCTTGGCCTTACTTGGCTTAACTCCATTGGGCAAATTTTGGTTTGGATCAATTTCTGGTCTCTCCGAACAATTGACAACCTTGTCATCGTCAGCAATCGTGTTAGCCATTGCAATGCCCGGATACCAAGTTTATCAATCACTTTACCAAGGCATCTTAGTTCATAAACACGCAACCCGGGCAGTCTCCGAGGCGGTGGCCATTTACGTCGTTTTGGCACTTTTGGGTTTGCTAATTGGGGCTAACTATTCGACCATACCCGGCATTCAATGGGCGGTCTGCTCCTTTGTGGTTGCTGGCCTCAGCCAAACATTATGGCTAAGGCGTCGCGCCAACCAATTGGGCTGTTAACTAATCTAAGTACTGCTCAAGCGCAGCTACCCAGCGCGAATAACCTTCGGGAGAAAGGTGCAACAGGTCAGGCATAATGTCTTTTCCAAGATTTTTATTTTCATCCAAGAATACATGACCAATGTCCACAAAGTGAACACGCTCATCAAAGGATAGCCGTTGCGAGATCAAGCGGTTGGCGCCAATATTAATCTGCCGTTTGCTATCGCTTTGTTGCGCACCGCGTGGAAAAATCCCAAGCACGATTATTTGCGCAAACTTTAATCGCGAGGTCAATTCACGAACAATCACTTCTACACCATCAGCAATTTCGCGGGAAGTGTTAGTTCCGGAATTGTTTGTTCCAATCATCAGCACAACTTTTTGCGGAGACAAACCGTCAAGGATTCCATCTTGCAAACGCCAAAGAACATGTTGAGTTTTATCGCCACTAATGCCGAGATTAAGCGCGTACTTACCAGCGTAATTAGCCGCCCAAGCTTCAGCTCCGGCATTTTCCCAAGATTGAGTGATTGAATCACCAATGAACAAAATTTTCCAAGAACCAGTGCCGGCCAATTCTTTTTGCGCAAGGTGGCGCGCCATGTGCCAACCCTCGCGAGCAACTGGGGTAGTGGCATCAGACTCTTGAATGGTCGATTCGATTGGCGTAGCACAGGCTGCTAGCAACAAGAGCAAGCTAAGTAATTTTTTCATCGTAGTTGGTTTTCCATTTTGAGGGCCTTCGCTAAGAATGCCCACATGTCGGCGTATTCGGCAATGCGCATGGCGGTTGGTTTTCCGCCACCATGACCGCCACGGGTTTCAATGCGAATCATAACCGGTTGTGGCCCCGCTTGGGCGGCCTGCAAAGTTGCCGCAAACTTAAATGAGTGCGCTGGAACTACCCGGTCGTCATGATCACCAGTGGTAATTAAGGTTGCGGGGTAAGCGGTGCCAGCTTGCACATTGTGTAGTGGCGAGTACTTCATCAAACTGACAAATTGTTCTCGGTCAGCAGATTTTCCGTAATCAGAAGCCCACGCCCAACCAATCGTAAACAAGTGGTAACGCAACATATCAAGTACCCCGACTGCCGGGAGACAAGCGGCGAACAACTCGGGGCGTTGGGTCATGCACGCGCCAACTAACAGGCCGCCGTTTGAGCCGCCGCGAATCGCTAAATGTTCGGAGTCAGTCCAATTGTTATCGCATAGCCATTCACCAGCAGCTATGAAGTCATCAAAGACGTTTTGCTTATTGTGAATTGTTCCAGCTTGATGCCATTCACTGCCGAATTCGCCGCCGCCGCGCAGGTTAGGCATCGCGTAAACACCACCCATCTCCATCCACACTAAAGTTGCCACCGAGAAGCGCGGGGTTAGAGAAATATTGAAACCACCGTAACCGTAAAGCTGAACGGGCAACTTTCCATTCGGTTCGATTCCACGTTTATGCACGATAAACATCGGCACCGATGTTCCATCTTTGGATTCATACCAAACTTGCTTAGTCAAATAGTCAGATGGATCAAATGGAACATTTGGTGCCATCGCCAAAGATGACTTGCCTGTTTCTAAATCCAAGCTAAATACTGAAGAAGGGTAAGTGAATGAACTGAAAGAATACCAAGCTGTGGCACTATCAGTTTTCCCGCCAATACCACTCGCAGATCCCAAACATGGGTATTCAACATCCCAGAGGTGTTTGCCTGACAGGCTAAATGCTTTGGTAACCGAATAAGCATTGTGCAAGTAAGTGCAAATTAAGTTTCCATTTAAATAAGAGACAGATGTCAAAACATCGTCCGACTCAGGCACGACATCAATCCAGTTTGCTTCAACTGGGTTCATTGGATTCACTTTAATAATTCTCCCCTTAGGAGCGTCCTTTGTCGTTTTAAACCACACCGACCGGTCATCATTTGCCAAGTAATGATAGGCCGCGTCAAATTTATCAAACATTGCGGTGACTTCACTCCAATCTCCTTGCAAATCTACATACCAAGTGCGGTTTTTGCGGGCGGTACCTTCGCTTCCGGAAATAATAAGCCAGTTTCCATCTTCACTTACTTCGGCTCCATAGCCCCATTCAGGGTGCTCTGGGCGATAGTAAACCAAAACATCTTGCGACTGTGGTGTGCCTAATTTGTGGAAGTACAACTTCTCATCACTATTGACCGCAGACAATTCACTTCCCTCAGGTTGTGGGAAACGAGCGTAAAAGAAGCCCGAGTTGTCATGCATCCAGGCAACGCTAGTGAACTTTAGCCACACCAATTCGTCAGCGGTGTTTTGGCCAGTTGCAACATCTAGCACATACCATTTTTGCCAATCAGACCCTCCATCAGAAACCGCATAGGCCATGTAAGCGCCATCTTCACTCAAAACCATTGACGACAATGATTTTGTTCCATCTTCCGATAGCTTATTTGGGTCGAGTAATATTTTGCCGTTCTGGTAAGGACCATCACCTTTGTAAATCACTGATTGACTTTGCAAGCCATTATTACGTGACCAAAACCATTGACCGCCATGCTCAGATGGAGCACCAAGTTTTTCATAATTCCATAATTCGGTTAAGCGTTCTTCAATTTTAGTGCGGCCGGGAAGTTGTTGAAGATAACTAAAAGTAACTTCGTTTTGCGCGCCTACCCAGGCCGCAGTTTCCTCGGACATGTCATCCTCAAGCCAACGATATGGGTCGGCAACTTCAGTGCCGTGATAGTTATCGACCACATCGCCACTGCGAGTTGTTGGGTAAGTGAGCTCACAATCGACTACTTGCGGATTTGCACAGGCAAGCAACAGGAACAGGGGAATGGCTTTACGCATTCGCCTAGTTTAAGCGTGCGTTTTTTAACTTGGTGGGTCAAACTCGACCCATTCACCACTCGCGTTAGATTCCAGAACGGACTCAATAAACCGCACTCCACGGATTCCATCTTCAACTGTCGGATAGGAATTATCGATATCCACATCACCATTAATCGCCCGCGCAAATGCTCGGTAAATGTTGGCAAAACCTTCAAGGTACCCCTCGGGATGGCCGGCCGGCACGCGACCCAAACTTTGAGCCGACTCACTCAACCAAGGATTGGCAGTACGGCGCGTTTCGCGTGCGCCATTTTTATACCAAACGATTAAGTCGTTTGGGTTTTCTTGAGCCCACTCGAGACCACCCTCGGTCCCGAACACCCTCAGGCGTAAACCATTTTCACTACCTGTACAAACTTGACTACAACAAATTGAGCCATTGGCGCCGCTCTTCATTTTGAGCAGGGTCATAGCGTCGTCGTCTACGCGGCGGCCAGCAACAAAGCTAGTCGTGAATCCGTAAAGGCATTTAATTTCATCGGCGCAAACGTGTTCCAGTAAATTAAATGCGTGAGTTCCGATATCGCCCAATGAACCACCCGGTCCCGAGCAGGCTGGATCAGTTCGCCAAGCTGCTTGCTTTTGGCCAGACTCTTCAAGTGGGTCGCCTAACCAGCCTTGAAAGTACTCGGCAAAAACCTTGCGTACTTTTCCAATTTCACCACCGGCAATTAATTCACGTGCCTCGCGCACCATCGGATAACCGGTGTAGTTGTGCGTAAGCGCGAACACTTTTCCAGACTCATCAACCGCCTGCTTAATAAGTTGTGCAAACTCGGACGAAATTGTCATTGGCTTATCGCAAATCACGTTAAACCCCGCATTCAAGGCCGCAATGGCCGGTTCGTGATGCAGGTGGTTTGGCGTAACAATTGCCACCGCATGAATTCGTTGGTCAGCGGGAAGCGCAGATTCCTGCTGCAACAACTGCGACCAATCGGCATAAACGCGATCTTCGCTCAACCCCAATTCTGCACCAGTTTCACGTGACCTTTGTGGATCTGAAGAAAAAGCTCCCGCGACCAATTCGAACTCGCGATCCATTTCGGCGGCGAGTCGGTGTACCGCGCCAATGAAGGCGCCTGGGCCGCCGCCAATCATTCCCAAACGAAGTTTGCGCTGACCGGCCATTAGTTCAATCCCAGCATTCTGCGATTAGCAGCCGAATCGCGTTCGGCAGTAGCGAAGTCATCGAAAGCAGTTTCAGAAACTTCAATGATATTGTTCATAATGAACTCAGCACCTTCGCGAGCTCCAACTATATTATTTTTAAACGCACACTCCCATTCCAAGACTGCCCAACCTGGGAAATCATATTTTGCAAGTTTGGTAAATACTTGTTTCCAATCCACCTGCCCATCGCCGGTCGAACGAAAGCGGCCCGCGCGATCAGGCCAATCTTGATAGCCGCCATAAACTCCGCTACGGCCATCTCCATGAAACTCGGCATCTTTAACGTGAAACATTTTTATGCGTTCATGGTAGTGATCAATGAATTTAACGTGGTCCATACATTGCAGAACAAAGTGCGATGGGTCATACAAAATATTGGCGCGCGGGTGGTTGTCGATGACATCCAAGAATCGCTCCCAGGTCACGCCATCGTGTAAATCTTCACCAGGGTGGATTTCAAAACAAACATCAACTCCACATTCTTCGGCAAGATTCAAGAGCGGCAGCCAGCGGCGGGCCAATTCAGAAAACGCTTCATCGACCAAACCAGTTGGACGTGGTGGCCATGGATAAAAATAAGGCCAAGCCAAGGCTCCAGAAAAAGTTGCCATGGCGTTGAGGCCAAGATTTTGCGAAGCCTTAAGTGCAAGTTCTAGTTGTTCAGCTGCCCACGCGGTGCGCGCCGCCGTATTTCCGCGAACTGCTGCTGGTGCGAAGCCATCAAAAATTTCATCGGCGGCGGGGTGCACTGCCAGCAATTGCCCTTGCAAGTGGGTCGATAACTCGGATGCTTCAACACCGAACTCGGCTAACTTTGCGCGCCAATCGTCGCACCATGATTTTGAAGTCGCAGCTTGTTTTAAATCAAAACAACGGACATCCCAAGTTGGAATCTGCAAGGCTTTAAATCCCAAATCTCCAGCCCATTCAGCGGCCGATTCAATTCGGTCAAAGGGGGCTTCGTCGCTCATATACTGAGCAAGGAAAATCGCAGGGCCTTTAATGCTTCTCATTGCTCTGGATTGTAACGTTCGGCATCGCTACCCTTTGCCTGCGATGGCAAAGAATAAGAAGGCTAAAAAGAAAGCTGGCAAGAAATGGAAAATGACCGCCAAGGGTGCTGACCGGTACGCCTTGTACGAATCGGCCGTCTATGACCCCGATGCCGATCTTGATTTTTTAGATCGCGTCTTCCGCGAAAACAATCGACCATACCCAATGGTTTTACGCGAAGACTTCGCCGGCACCTGCAAACTTGCAGCAATTTGGGTGGACAGCAACGAAGAGCGCACGGCGCATTGCCTGGATTTAGATCCAGAGCCCCTGGCATATGGTGCGCGCCAGCACTTTCCAAAAATTGGTGACGCGGTAAAGCGCATTGAGGTGTTGGAGGAAAATGTTTTAACGGCAGAAACTCCACCGGCAGACATTCTTACCGCCTTCAACTTTTCATATTGGATTTTTAAAGAGCGAGCAGTCATGCTCGAATATTTCAAGCGGGCATACGACCACGTCAAAGAAGGTGGGGCTTTCGTTTTGGATATTCAAGGCGGACCCGACGTGCAAACTGAATGTGAGGAGACCCGCGAGGAAGACGGTTTCTATTATGTTTGGCGCACCGGCTCAATGGATGCAATTACCGGCGACTCTATTTGTTCAATCAGTTTTGAATTTGCTGACGGGTCTAGCCTGGACAATGCTTTCGTGTACGACTGGCGAATCTGGCACCTAACCGAATTAAAAGATCTGCTAAGCGAGGCCGGTTTCGAACGCGTGCAAGTTTATTGGGAAGGTTCCGATGAGGACGGCGAAGGCAATGGTGACTTCCAACTCACTAAGTCTGAAGAAAACGAAGAGGCATGGATTGCCTACATCGTGGCTTGGAAAACTGATCCTGAATAATTGGGTCTTTATTAATACACGCGCATCGGATGAGAGTTCGATAAAACTCCCGCGGATATATCAACGGCTTGACACCAAACATCAAGCCCAGATAAGCCAGCTGGCACGTTAGAAAAAATTTCACCAAAGCCAAGAGCATTCGCGGCGAATGGTGGAAAGCTTGAAATTGGCATACTCATTGCGGCAATTCCATATGAGGTATTAGTCGGTCCAGAACCTGAAAAACTATAGCCAACAATGACCAACGAATTACTAGTTGCACCACTTACTTGCACATTAGCCACGCCACCGGCAACTAACTCGCGCACACTTAGCAACACACCTTGCGATTGCCCGCTAATCACATATGTTGAACCAGAGTTATGTCCACTAAATCCTTCGGCTGGCGCGCCGGCGGCATAATCTCCTAAGCCGTCACCATTGATGTCGCCCAAAGATGCAACCGCTAAACCTAAGCGACCATCCGGAGAACTCGGATGAAATCGTTGAATTTCATTTCCGGTTGCCCCTGAAAAAACATGAGCAGTTCCGGTGTAACCATTGGGGTTGTAATAACGGTCGGAGCCAACCACGATGTCCGGTATTGAGTCTCCATCAATATCAAATCCACCGCTTAGTGATGTTGCGAACACTTCGCCGGGCTCAAACAAATGTAAGTCCAAAAGAACTAAGCCGGTGGCGCCTGAGTAAACCGTCGCGTGTCCGGCTGGATCTTCGAACATTGCGCCGATGACAAAGTCAGGTACCGAGTCTCCATCTATATCGCCGACACTGGCGAGGCTATCGCCAAATCGAGAGTTGCCAGCAACACCAATCCATGAATTAATCAAAGTGCCAGTTGCACCTGAATATAAATAGGCGGCACCGGTGTTGCTACCAAAAGTGTCGTTGCCGACTTCGCCGATTAAATGATCGGGAACGCTGTCGCCATCGACATCGCCAACATTTGCTAGAGCACAACCAAAGTAACCGTGATCAATTTGCCCTAAGTACTTGCGCAACAAACTACCGTCTAATCCAGAATAGATATAGGTAGTACCAGAAAAACCGAGTACTGCACTTTCACCCCACGCTCCAACTAAAAAATCATCATAGCCATCGTTGTTAATATCTCCCGCAGCGGCCACTGCATTTCCAAAGTAATCATCAGCCAATGCGCCATCAATGCTAAACAGTTGCGCGCCGGTTGCACCGGAAAAAACTTTTACTTGACCGGCTTTGGAATTGGCCCAAATTGAGCCGACTATCAAATCAGGTGTGCCATCGGCATTTACATCGCCGGCACCAGCAACTGCTTCAGCGTTAGTAAATCCAGACCACGACCAAATAATTGAACCGTCGAGACCTGAATACACCACCGCATCGGCAGTGCCCCAAGTAATGTATTGATCGCCGCCGACCAACATATCGTTAATGCCATCAAAATTAATGTCGCCGCACATTGCAATCGCGCCGCCGGAACCAACACTAATACCAGAGCCGTCAACGCGGCGAATCTCGCTGCCGCTTTGAGCAGGAGCAATCGCTGACAAAACGAGCAAAGCAAAAAAAGCGATGGACCGCATGGCTCCAGAATACCCTAGCTCTCCAACAATATGTAAATTAATCAACCTAATGCCCACAGAACCGCGGCAAGTCCACGTATTGGCACAGATTCGGCCAACTCGCGCGCGGTGCTGAAACCAGAGAGGTCATATTGAATCAGTGCCAATTAAATTTCTGTACGGAAAAAATACCAAAAAATGATTAAACGCTCCATATCCTAAGTGGGTGGATAACAAACTACTGCTCTGTGCGACCTTGATGATGGCGATTGGCGCAAGCACATCTTGCTCATTGGAGGATGCGGCCGCCCCCAACATTGTGCTGGTCATGGCCGATGATTTGGGATTAGCAGAACTTGGCTGCACTGGCTCAAACCTTATTAAGACTCCAAACTTAGACAAACTGCGCGAACAAGGAATGTTGTTTACCAGAGCCTACTCTGGCAGTACGGTGTGCGCCCCGAGTCGGTGTAGTTTATTAACGGGGCTTCATCCGGGGCACGCGCAAATTCGCGACAACGGCGAACAGCCCAACCTCACCGCCGCGCCCGATGACCCGGATTGCCAAACTATTAACAGGTGGAAAGAGCCACCAAGTCCACAAGGATTATGGGGTGGACAACGTGCTCTGGCGGCCGGTACTGAAACACTTGGATCGGCTTTGCAAGCGGCTGGTTACCGCACGGCGTGCATTGGCAAATGGGGATTAGGTGGGCCGGGAACTGATGGCGTACCTAACCAACAAGGTTTTGATTTATTTTTTGGTTACAACTGCCAACGACACGCGCATAACTATTATCCAAAGTATTTGGATCGCAATGGTGTGCGCGTAAATCTTGAGGGCAATTCACGCGGCCTGAGTGGTAAACAATACGCACCTGACTTAATGCTTGAAGAGGCATTGAACTTTGTTGAAAGTAATTCAGAGAAACCTTTCTTTCTTTACTACGCAACTCCGGTGCCACACTTAGCACTGCAAGTGCCAGATGATTCTTTAAGTGAATATAGCGAGCAATGGCCTGAAACCGCTTACACTGGAAAGTCGTATCTCGAGCATGAAAATCCACGTGCTGCTTATGCGGCGATGGTTACTCGGATGGACCGCGACCTTGGAGTTCTATTTGAAAAGCTTCAGGAGGAGGGTGTTGCCGACAACACAATTGTAATTTTCACTTCAGACAATGGTTCGACATTTAACTTGGGCGGTTATGACCCCGAATTTTTTAACGGAACTGGTGGGCTGCGTGGACATAAGTGCAACCTCTACGAAGGTGGGCTGCGTGTTCCCCTAATCGCCAAGTGGCCAGAGCGAATTCCAGCTGGCTCAAGTTCCAACACCATTGCGGTTGGCTGGGACTTAATGCCAACCCTGTTGTCATTAGTTGGAGCTGATGCTCCCCAAAACACCGATGGCATTGACTTGTCAACGGAAATGTTGGGGAGCGGCGAGACTGCCGCACGCAAACACCTTTACTGGGAATATCATTCTGGAGGAGGCTGGCAAGCTGTGCGTACCGAAAAATGGAAAGCGATTCGGCGCGGCATGCACAATCAAAATATTAAAGTTCAACTCTTTAACTTGAGTGATGATCCATACGAAACATTAAATGTCGCGGACAAGAACCCACAAGTTGTGGCTGAGTTGTTAGCAATCATGGATAGCGAGCACACACCCTCGCCACTCGAACGCTGGAACTTTTAACGTAAATTACAACTTGGAGTGATTCCCTTCTTCTCGTAATAACGTTGATGGTAATTTTCCGCCGGCCAAAATTTACTTGCCGGCATTATCTGGGTGACGATTGGTTCGTCGTAGTTGCCACTTTGAGACAAGTTTTTAATTTGCTCAGTGGCAATTCTTTCCTGAGCGGAATCGTGCACCAAAATCACCGAACGATATTGGGTGCCAACATCTGCACCTTGGCGATTTAATGTTGTGGGATTGTGGTTAGCAAAAAATACTTCTACTAACTGTTGGTAATCAACACGGTTCGGGTCGAAAACGACTTCAACGGCTTCCGCGTGACCAGTTTCGCTTTCACAAATTTGTTTGTAGGTTGGATTATCAGTGTTGCCACCGCAGTAACCAACGCGCGTATCCAACACTCCGTCAACCTGACGGAAAAGGGCCTCAACCCCCCAGAATCATCCGCCGGCAAATGTTGCCACTGCCCAATTATCTTGGGTGGACAAATCAACTTCAGCAACATACTTCATCGCCCCTGAGTTAATGCAATAACGCAAGCCGGTCGGTGGAGGCCCATCGGTGAAGACATGACCTAAATGGCCGGCACACTCGGCGCAACGAATTTCGATCCGCTCGCGTTCCAATGAGTTGTCTTGATGCTCCGTCACCGCTTTAGGGTTCCACGGCAAACTGAACGCGGGCCAACCGCATCCAGCATCAAACTTTTCCTCGGAACGGAAAAGCAAATTATCGCAACCAACGCACAAATAACCACCGGCAGCAAAGTGCTTATCATATTCTCCACTAAAGGGAGCTTCTGTTCCGGCTTGGCGCAATATGCGATATTGCTCAGCGGTCAAGTTCGCTTGCCAGTAGGCGTCGTCATGTTCAGGTTTGGTCATGTTGCTAGATGGGTTAGAGGGCCCGGAACAGGCCATCAACAACAAAGTTAGTAGCAGCTTGTTGAGCGGGAGTCTCATCATCAAAGATTAATCATAATCTCGATTGAATTGGATGTATAGAGCAATTCACCGGCCATATTAAATACCAAGGCCTGGGCACAAATTGGCGAACCAATAAAGGTCGCTGGAATGTTGGCCGGCAAACTTAACTGCGAAGTTGCAAGCCCGGCAGAATCTAAAGCCGCGTAATTGTTCTGATAAACGTTAGTGTTTGGAGAATAATAACTGCGCAGCAAAACTTGATCCAGATTTAGACCGATATGCGAGCCCGCAATGTAGGCATCGCCGATGTCGAAACCTGGTGCCACCCCACTATTCGAAAAGAGAATTCGATAGGTGTGCAATGGATACCATGCTTCAGTATCCAAGCTAAAATTTAAGGGTGCAGGAGTTGTCCAAGAAAAACTATTTGGCGAACATTGCAGGGCCAATGGCTTAGTGCCCACCAAAGCAGGAACTGTTTTTTGATGAACACCTGTTGGGTCTTGGGTTTGCAAAAAGCTAAACCACTGAACAACCATGCCAGGTGTTTTAATGTAATCCCAAACATGCGTAACAACCCCCACGACTTCTCCAGCGGTGGCGGCGGCGTAATCAAGTTTCATATCTGGCACGTCAATCGGTGCATCCAAATACATATGACTAAGCTGCCAAACTCCATAACGATTAACTACGTTAAAGTTCGGCGTTTGCACTAAATTAGGGCGCTGCTTTCCCCCGTAGGTTCGCAAAGGAACAGCATGTGGCCATTCGTCTACTGCGTCGTCAATTCCACCAAACTGCAGTTCTTCACCCAATGCGTTCTCAAGTAAATCTTTATAGTTCTGCATATTGCCAAAGTATTTCATTTGATTTGGAAGACTGGCCGGGTCGCGGTCGGTGTAGCCGTCATAGGCGGGATGAGTTGTGCCGTGATGATGAGCCCCAAAGGCGTGGCCCGAATTTCTCCAAGCATCTAATTCCAAACGTTTAGTTGGGTCACTCACAATCATTTGTGCCCAGCTCGGACTCAATTCAACGCTCAACTTGACTCCATAGTTATCAGCTTCGTCGAGAAGGACTCCCAGGTTTACCCAAGAATTCGAATTGCCATTTTGGTCTTCGCAATGCACCACAAAAAAACTATCTGGTGGCGATTGAGCAGCAAGGGGCGACAAGCCACCAAGCATGGTCATCAACAGACCTCTTGTGATTAATCTCATAGACAAAAGATAACACGCATGCAAAATACTTGCATGCGAATTACCTACACCGCCCTGTTCCTGCTTACGGCTTGCTCAACACCGAGTAAAACTTCTCAGCCACCTGCCAATGAGGATCACACGAACTCAACAAGAATTGTACGCTTGGCCGAGGCGACGATGGCTGAATTGTGCGGGCAATACCAAGAAGACAAGGCTGCGCTGAACCGTCTAATGCCTTATTCCATGTCTGAGTTTAAGAACAAGCGACTGAAAGAACTGTACCAAGAGTGGTCACAAAAATTATCTGAAATTGACTTTTCAAATTTGCAACGCAACCAACAAATTGATTGGTTAGCACTTAATAATTCTATCGACCACGATTTAGATGGCGTGGAAATTCAAATGGCGCGGGAATTAGAAGTTGCCCCCCTATTGCCGTTCATTGACCCTTTGGTGTTGTTGGTTGAGCGTCGCTCGCGGCGCGAAAATACTGCCGCCGAAGATGTGGCGACGGTATTTCACAATGCGCTTGAGAATATTGAACTTGCCAAAACAGAGCTGCTCGAAACTGCGGTCGGCAGTGCCTCGGTCTCGCGGCGCGCGCGACAAAAGCTAAGCTCTACAAAACGTGCGTTGGCGAATCTCTATAACTTTCGCAAAGATTACGATCCTGAATTTGGTTGGTGGTGTGAACAGCCTTGGTTCGAGCTTTCAGCTGCTCTTGACGATTACGGCTCTTGGGTAGAAAGAGAACTAGGCGGCCTTAATCCAGACGACCAAGATGCACTAGTTGGCGACCCCATTGGCGAGGAGGCTTTGATTAAAGAATTATCCTTTGAGCGAATACCCTACTCTCCGGCAGAATTAATCGAGATTGCCGAGCAAGAATTACAGTGGTGCAACCAACAAAGGAAAAATGCTGCAACCCAAATGGGGCTCGGCGATGATTGGAGAGCCGCACAACATACAGTTAAAGGAATTCATGTTGAGCCGGGGAAACAACCGTCAATGATTTTAGGATTAGCCAATCAAGCGGTAGATTTCCTTGAAGACAATAATCTAGTAAGCATTCCGAAAATCGCCAAGGAAGCTTGGCGCATGGAGATGATGTCTCCGGAACGTCAAAAAATTAGTCCCTACTTCACCGGTGGTGAAGTTATTTCCATTGCCTTTCCAACTGATGGAATGAGCCATGAAGCAAAGCTGCAATCGATGCGCGGCAACAACTTGGCTTATTCTCATGCGACCGTTCACCACGAACTTATCCCGGGACACCACCTACAAGGGTACATGGCCAAGCGCTGGAACCCTCATCGCAGAATGTTCTACACCCCCTTCTTAGTTGAAGGTTGGGCACTCTATTGGGAATTACAACTTTGGGATTGGGGCTTTGCGAATTCTCCAGAAGAAGAAATTGGAATGTTGTTTTGGCGTTCGCATCGTTGTGCGCGAATTATTTTTTCGCTTAACTTTCACTTAGGAAACTGGAGTCCACAAGAATGTGTCGATTTTTTAGTGGAGAACGTTGGACATGAGCGCCGCAACGCAGAAGCCGAAGTACGACGCTCTATTCAAGGTGGCTATGGCCCGCTTTATCAATGCGCGTATATGTTGGGCGGTATGCAGTTGCGCAGCCTATACAACGAACTTGTTGTAAATGGGGAGTGGAATAAACGTGACTTTCATGATGCAATCCTGCGGCAAGGTCCAATTCCAATTGATTTAATAAGAGCGGCCTTAGGCGATCAAGAACTCAGCAAAACCTTCCCAGCCAACTGGAAATTTTCTAACTAATCTCCCATCCAGCTATTATCAACTTCCCATACAGGAAGCTGATTGAGCGCATCATTTTGCTTGACCTTGTCAGAGATTGGCCAAGCCCAACTCTCAAAATAGGGCCGCAGGTCATGAGCCACCTCTTTTGACAAACGGATTATCCACTGATCAATTTTGTCCTTGTCGCTCGATGGCCGAATGCCAGCGGGTTCATATTCAAAGCTAGCAAAGAACTCTGTAAAGGGTTCCCAGCCGAATTCTCTTTGAATCAAAGCAAAACAAACTAAGGCAATGCCCGGCTTCTTTTTCCATACTGAAAAGTCTGCGCCATCGCGAAGATATTTAGCGGCTGACTTTTTTTGACCACGTAGCCACTTATTTTCCCATGGAACAATTCCTGCCATGACTTCTCCGCCATGCAGTGAAAATAAATTATTAGTAACTTCACCTGTTCCTGAAAATGTCCACCAAGCTCGTTGGCGATTATGGCCAAGCTCATGGAAGTATCCCCAATTGCCTTCGGTAGTTAATTTTTCTAAATCTAACACCGGTGCCAACTTGCCCTTTTTCGCTGTAACCACATCTAACCAGGTCATGATTGGATATCCAGAATGCATGTAGCCAGCAGATATTTGTTGGTCTGCAACGAATCGTTCTGGACGTTGAGGCACTTCGATTGCCGCAAGCTGGCAATGGCTGACCCACAACTTGTCCCAATATTCACAAACCGCTTCGGGATTATCGAGCTCGCGCAAAATATTTGAGGGGACCGACAAAATAATGTGCTTGCCAACCAACTCACCCCAAGGAGCCGGCGAGTTGCGACGCACCCGCCATTGACGTTTTGACTTGTCATTTCCCGCGACAAATTCTGGAGCTTCGACTGCGCCACTAACTTGTAAACGCAAATTACCCGCCCCACTTTTGGGTACAAAATAAACCAAACCACCCCACGGACTTGCGCAACCTAGTTCAACTACAGTTTCAAGTTCTAGAGTATGAGATATTTCTGGCCACCTTGACCAGGTATCTTTTCCCCACAGGCGATCAGAGTGACACCCGATACGAATCATCCACTTGCTGGGATCGCCACCAATTAGTTTTATATTCATCGCCTCTCCTGCCGAGAGGAATAGTCCAGTTGAATACCAACCAGAATGACTCTTTACGAAGTCAAACACTCGAGTAACTGGCTTGGCACCCGATTGCGCATGACCTGGAAAAATTTCAGAACCCGCGATGGCTGTTATTTCCGATGGAGCAGCGGCCTTCCATAAATTGGAAAACATGCTAACCCAAAACCTATCCTTTGAATCTTTTGCGGTTAAGGGTTGTTTTTCACTTGGTGGATTACCCTCTAATTCACCAAAAAAATCACGTAGGTCATCCATTGTCGGCGAACGCATTGATAAGTTTGCTAACAATGCCTCGACTGCTTTATTTTCGCCAACATTCAAACTTAACCCAGCCTTTAATTTTTTAATCGCGACGCCAGCATGGGCACTGTCCGGTTTATTAAACTTGACTGCATAACCTCCATCTGAATTCGTAGCGGCATAACCGCCGCCAAATACAATTCCAAAGTTGCGCAAAAATTGATTTTGTGGCATTTGCTCTTGCAGTGATTTACCGGTTACTTGGGCCCAACCCCAAGGACATTCAGCCATTATTAAACCGGCGCCATTTTCAATTAGCCTCAATAAATCTTGTTGTTGTTGAGCATTCAGGTTTACCTTTCCGCGCCAAATGAAAATGTCAGCGTTACGCCATTCGTCAATCGACTCTGATAGATCGACCATCTTGGGACTTTTAGGACCACCACCTGCCCAGCGTTTTACGTTATACATCAGTTGCTGAATAGAGCTGGCATCACGCGGCAAAGTGCGCGAATCCGAAAGCCCCGACAGGTATCCGCTGTGTGCAATTGCAAACACCCGCCCCTTCCCGTAGCGCGCGGCGGCGGCTAATACTTGCGGCGGCTTGTTGCCGCTGGTAAGCACCACCGTGGAATTTTCTCCGAAAACGCTAAGCGTACCTGGAGTCCCTGAGGGTGAGAGTTCCTCAATGTGTTGAAGGAGTTGATTGCGGACTCCTTGTTCCCAATTAACTTCAATCTGCGGTATGGCGAGAATAGCGGCGGCAAAAATCACGTCACCATTGTTACGCAATCTATGGTTTTTTGCCAACCAATCCTTAGCGCATACTCAATTAGTGTTGTTGTGCTTACCACGGCCACTTGTCGCAAAAATCGCCATAGCAAATAATGCGCCCAAAGTATCGGCGAGAATATCTTTTTGTGCGTCCCAAACATCTCCCTGTGAGCCCAATACCGCAATGCCGGCTTCGGGGTCTCCTAGAACCGCGTACTGCCATTCGAATACCTCATAAGCACCTGCCAAAGTGACGATGGAAAAAATCGGAAATAAGTACAACAACCAATTTGAATTTACCAACTTGCGTGTATGCAATACTTCAGCAAGCGGAAATGCCCAAAACCCAACTGTGAAGTGCGCGATACGGTCATAGTGGTTTCTGGCAAAGCCAAAGCCGTCAGTTACCCAATCAAAAGGTACTAAGGCAAAAGTGTAGTGTCCGCCAATTGTATGCAAACACATTAAACAAAACATCAGCAGATAGCTTAGTTGGCTAAATTGGTGTTTAATTCCCACCAACCCAACAACTACCGCCAACAACATGATTGGCAAATTCTCCGCCCACCACACTGCGCGATCAAATGGTTCAATCGCGCAAACTGCAAACACCAGTAAGTATGCTCCAAAAAAAACTTGCTTAGTCATGGATTATTTTAGGCTTCAATTTCGTGGGCCGGCCCAGAGCCAATCGGGACGCGAATGTCTTCAATCAACTGTTGGATTTCAGTTGAAGGTGGTGGAGCTAAACGGTACAAAAGCCCTGCGACCAAAAAATTGACCAGCATTCCGACGGTGCCAATTCCTTCCGGCGAAATTCCAAACCACCAATTTTCAGGAGTCGAGAGCTCCGGATGGAAGAACTTAAACCACAAGATATAACTTGAGGTAAAAACTATTCCGCAAATCATTCCACCTATTGCGCCCAACTTATTCATGCGCAAACTAAAAATTCCCATTATCAAAACTGGGAAGAATGAGGAGGCCGCCAATCCAAAAGCAAAGGCAACTACTTCAGCCACGAATCCGGGTGGATGTATTCCAAACCAACCCGCGACGCACACCGCAAAGCCAGCACTAATGCGCGCGGCCAACAACTCTCCATGCTCCGAAATGTTGGGCATAAAGGACCGCTTCAATAAATCGTGGCTAATCGCTGATGAAACCACCAACAACAAACCAGCAGCCGTTGATAGAGCCGCAGCAAGGCCGCCGGCGGCAACTAGAGCAATCACCCATGGAGGCAAACCCGCAATTTCTGGGTTCGCCAAAACCATGATGTCTTTATGCACATCGAGTTCATTCAACATGCTTGAGTTGGCGCCAACGTATTGGATTAATCCGTCACCATTGTGATCGGTGAACTTTAACAACCCGGTACTTTCCCATTTGTTGAACCAATCGGGCATTGAGTCATAGGGCTGATTGCTCACTGTTTGCAGCAAATTGGTGCGCGCAAATGCAGCAACCGCTGGAGCTGCGGTATACAACAACACGATAAACACCAACGCCCAGCCGACCGACTTGCGAGCATCGCGAACTTTAGGAACCGTATAAAAACGCACAATCACGTGCGGCAATCCCGCAGTTCCAACCATTAATGCGGCGGTGATGAAAAATACATCTATTAAATCTCGCGACCCATTGGTGTATGAAGCAAAACCCAACTCATGGTGAAGCCCATTTAACTTAGCCAATAAAGATGTGCCGTCGGCCAACTCTCCACCCAAGCCAATTTGCGGAACAGGCGTGCCGACCATTTGGATTGATAGAAAAATTGCTGGCACCAAGTATGCAAAAATCAACACACAGTACTGGGCAACCTGGGTGTAAGTGATTCCCTTCATGCCACCGAGAACCGCGTAGAAAAACACAATACCCATTCCAATAATCACTCCGGTGGTGGTTGGAACTTCAAGGAATCGTGAAAGCACGATGCCAACTCCCTGCATTTGCCCGCTGACATAAGTGAATGAGACAAAAATCGCGCAAACCACCGCGACAATACGTCCGACTGATGACTCGTAACGATCACCAACAAAATCAGGAATTGTGAACTTCCCGAACTTGCGCAGATATGGAGCAAGCAACAAGGCTAACAATACATAGCCACCGGTCCAACCCATTAAATAAACAGACCCGTCGTATCCCAAGAATGAAATTGCACCTGCCATCGAAATAAAGGAGGCGGCGCTCATCCAATCTGCGGCGGTGGCCATTCCGTTTACTAGTGGAGGGACTCCCCCGCCAGCCACATAAAATTCATTGGTAGAACCAGCGCGACTCCAAATCGCTACGGCGATGTAAAGTGCGAAAGAAAGCCCGATTAAAACAAATGTCCACGCTTGAACATCCATTAATCTTCCTCCACGCCAAACTCTTTATCAAGCCGGTTCATTTTTCGCGCATAATAAAAAACCAACACCACGAACACCAACATTGAGCCTTGTTGGGCAAACCAAAAACCAATCGGGAATCCGGTACCAAACAAAGTCCATTGGTCGAGCCAGTCGTGCAACAATATTCCAAAGCCGAAAGAAACCACCGCCCACACAGTTAGCAAAGCAAACACCAAGCGTAAATTGCGGCTCCAGTATTCCTTGCGCCGAGCTTTATTTTGTGACGACATTAGTTAAATTAATTTTTTGACAAACTTCGTAAGTATGACAATTTGTTGGCCGCCTATTTTGCCCTCGATGTGTTCGGAGTTGTCCACAACCAAGCGAATGTTCTTAACCGTAGTACCGCGTTTAGCCGTAAAACCACCACCCTTAACATCTAAATCCTTAATCAAAGTGACGCTATCTCCCGCAAGCAATAGCCCACCATTACTATCCAGGTGCTTTACTAACTTGTTTGCTTCACTGTCAGCCGCAAGTCCGCTCTCCGCCCACGCGAGCACTTCATCTTCTAAGTACAACATATCTAACAAAGGTTGCGTCCAGCTTTCAGCATGTAATTGTTTAAGAAGTCGCCAGGCAAGCACTTGAATTGCTGGAACTTGACTCCACATACTATCGTTTAAACACCGCCAATGATTCGCGTCTAACTGTTCTGGATTTTCGATTTGTGCCTGGCAAGTCGCACATAAATATGCGCTATTAGCTAACGAACTTTCTTTCTTGGGTGGCACCACAAACTGACTTAACTGGTTCACACTAGAACACAATTCACATTTTCCCTCGGCGCGCTGTATTATTTCTGATTCTGGGGTCATCGAATTTATATTCTAGAGAATAGCACCACATAAGCACCATAGATTAAACTGCTTACATGGCTTGCCCGCGGAAACCCTGGTTGAAAAAATTACTTTTACTAAGTGGGCTCATGCTTACGTGTGGATTTGTTTGGGCTTACGCAACTCTCCATAGTGGTATGGCAGTACGTAATGGCCAATTAAACATTCCCGAACTTCACGCCGAAGTCATTATTAGTTATGACAAATGGGGAGTTCCCGCAATTGCCGCCGAGAACAATCATGATCTCGCCTTTGCCATGGGTTGGGTTCATGCAAACGACCGCATGGAGCAAATGGAATTAACTCGGCTCGCGGTCCAAGGCCGCTTAGCTGAAGTCCTCGGTCCGCAACTTATTGACCGCGACCTGAATTATCGGCACATGCGGATACCTCACACCGCGCGCCACTTGGCATCTATCGCTAGCCTGGAATCTAAGCGTTGGCTTAATGCTTACGCTGAAGGAGTCAATGCCTGGTTAAGTCAACGCGCCGATGACTTACCACCCTTGTACCAACTGACTGGGTGGAAACCAGAAAAATGGCAAGCTCGCGACAGCTTAGGTATTCCGCTACTGATGGCACTTGATTTAAGTCGTGGATTCGGTCCTTCTGAAATGCAAAGATTGCAAACCTTGCAGGGGCTTGGGGCAAAACGATTTTTTGAACTTTGGGGCGACATGCATTTAGCTGATGGAATTATCGACTACCCACTTCCAGTCGCACAAGAAAAAGTCAATCACGACCATGGTGCTAGTGCTCGCGGCTCAAACCACTGGGTTGTAGGTCCTTCACGCACAATAACCGGCAGTGCCTTACTCGCCAATGACCCCCATCTAAATTTGCAACTGCCGTCAATTTGGTACCAGGCCTTATTGCGGGCACCGAACTTTTCGGTAGCGGGAATGAGTTTTCCGGGAACACCTGGGATTGTTATTGGGCATAATCAAAATATCGCTTGGGGTTTTACCAACTCACAACTCGACGACAACGATGTCTTCTTGGAAAAATTCAATCCCGAAAAAACCGCGGTTCTTCGTGGGGAACAATGGGAATTAATTCAAAGTACTCAAGAAACATTAAAAGTAAAAGGCCAAGAAGATTTATTAATCGAACTCCGCTCGACAAAACTTGGACCGCTCTTGCCGGAAAATAAACTCACTGGATTTCCAGAACGCACCTTAGTGTGGACCGCTTATAAGGACTGTGATTTCACAAAATCATTTATCAAATTTGCAACTGCAAAAACTTTGGAAGATTCACATGAGGCAGCAAAATCATTTTTAGTTCCATCGCAAAACATTGTTATCGCCGACCGCCAAGGCAACATCATGCATGCCTGGACTGGACAATTGCCCATGCGCCAACGTGGAGATGGGCGGCTGCCAAGCCCAGGGTGGGATTTAAGTTATCAATGGAGTGGGTTATGGCCTTCTGGCTCAGGTGCTTACAGTAAAAATCCCCAATCAGGGGTGCTCGCAACAGCCAACCACGACACCCGGCCGCATGACCAGAAAGCTGGATTCAGTGGCGAATTCGGCCAGAATTACCGATTTCAACAAATCACGGATCGTTGCCTAGAGCGTGACGACTGGGATGTAAAAAGCCTTGGAACAATTCAACACGACTCATTCGATGGTTGGGCGAAAGATATCTGCGACGCACTGGTTGAACATTTCGACTGCTCTCAACATGAATTAGGCGACTCTGTCAGTAATGCCATAAGTGCTCTTAACGCTTGGGACAAACGAATGGAGTTAGGTGGAGCGAGCGCGCTATTTCGCTTGTTTCGATTGCACTTATCAAAATCACTTTTCAGAGATGATGATCGCTTGGGCAACTTGCCGAATATGCCAAGCTTCTTTCGCCGGCCACACATTTTGGCGGCCGTGCGGGGTCAATTAAATCCCGATTGGTATGACGATCGGCAAACCACAAACCACCGCGAAAATTTGGATGATATTTTACTGCTTGCTTTAAAGCGCGCCATGCAGGAAGGGTGCACTCAGTGGGGAGACAATATTGACAATTGGAATTACGGCGACATTCACAATCTAACTTTGCACAACCCATTAAGCTATACGCCACTGATTGGAAGCTGGTGGGACCGCGGACCTTTCCCGGTAACTGGTTCGCCAACTTCAATCGGAGTGATGGCCGGACCTTGGCGCGAAGGAATGGAACATGTTGTGGCCGGCCCGTCCTTTCGTATGGTTTGCGATACGGCTAATTGGGACAACTCAAGCATGGTCATGCCCGGTGGTCAAAGCGGACACCCTGCGGATTATCATTACGACGATCAATTAGAGATATTACTTCGCGGGGAAAGTCGCCAATTTAATTGGTCTGAAGCGGCCATCGAAAAGACCACGGTTTCGCGATTGACACTTAAGCCTACTTTGCTTCAATAATTAAAAAGCGCGCGGTAGTTTCTCCAATATTGAGAACATGGTGACTGGAAACTCCCGCCTTATTAAAGATTGAATCACTTGGCACATTAATTTCTGAAGTGCCGGTGGAATCAGTCATCCGCATGAGACCACCGTTCAAGGTGTAACCAAAGTGGGGCGCATGGAAATGCGGTTCATGTCCAATGCCCGGCTCAAAAGTACAACGCAGAACGCGCAGTTTTGAATCCTCGTAAAGCAATTCACAAACTGCTTTGCCTTCCCAGCCTGCTTCCAATGGATCCGGAAGCTCTGCTTGTAGTTGGCATGACGCGTTCATGATGCTTGCCAAAATAATTATCGCCAGCACCAGAATCTTTCGTCCCGGCACCTTAAACATCTCCCAATAAAAGTCGGCACGGAATTGATCCATTTTGAATCGGCAAACTTTCCCACTTTTGAAAGCCCAACAAATGTGCAAACTGACGAGTGCCGACCATTAACGCAAAGTTATAGCCAGAACAATTGGCACGCAAGCACGCCCCAAAATTGCGATGCAATTCATCTAATTCCTCAGGATCACCAACCCGCATTCCATATGGCAAGTTGGCGGCAATTGTTGCACCCCACCCCTTTGTCAAAGCGAGCTCACAAGCATCACCACTTGTGAAAATAAAATTTTCAGCAAAGCCGATGCTCGCTGCATTTTTCTGTGCACCAGGGATATGGTCGCCATCTAGGTCATTCCCAATTAACTTCAACTTGCGTTTCATGTTCACCCGTGCTCTTGATTTATCGAGCATGCTCTGCCATTCCGCCTTTTTATGGCCCGGCCACTTCTCAAATCCAAAAGAACGAAAGCTACCAGGCGCGGTATTTGAAGCGATCAGCGCGGCCTCCATGAGAATTGTCCCGGACCCACAAAATGGGTCGACCAATGGGGCGCGGCGATCCCAATTCGAATTCAAAACCACCGCCGCCGCAATTGTTTCGGTAACTGGCGCGTAGCCTTGGTACTTTCTCCAACCACGCTTGTGCAAGGAATCTCCGGACGTATCCACCGAAATCGTGCAGCGGTCATGCCAGATATGTACGTGAATTCGCAAATCGGCTTCCTCTTTGGCGACAGAAGGGCGAATTCCTGCATCAGTACGCAAGCAATCAACCACTGCATCCTTTGTGCGCTGGGCCACAAATTGCGAATGGTCAAGTTGCGATTCTTTGCATTGGGCATCAACAAAAAAGCTACCTTCACAATCCAAATATTGCGACCAATCAATTTCTTTAGCAACTTTATACAAAGTGGCCTCATCAGGGCAATCAAAGCGTTCTAAGCGGCGCAAGACTCTAATTGCGGTACGCAATTCTAAGTTGGCACGCCACGCATCGGACATTTTGCCGATAAAGCGCACACCTCCAACCTGCTGTTCCACCTTTGAAAAGCCTAGTTCGCGAACCTCCTTATGAAGAGTCGTTTCAAGGCCAGGTGAACAGGTTACAAAATGCTCGCAAGGTTCTTTGGTCACAGTTTCCATGAAGTGGTATTTTAGGAGCTCACTGCCGACGCTTCTCCCCCGTCTGCAGTCCCCAGCAAAATGACAACAATTAGTTTCAATGAGCTTGGCCTACCGGTGGAAATGGTCAAGTCAATCGCTAGCTTCGGGTACGAATCTCCCTCGCCTATTCAGGCCGAGGCAATCCCTTACCTTTTAGATGGTCGCGACATTATTGGTCAAGCGCAAACTGGCACAGGAAAAACTGCCGCCTTCGCGCTTCCACTATTGTGCAACATCGACCCACAGGTACGTAACCCTCAGGTTTTAGTTTTGGCGCCAACTCGGGAATTAGCAATTCAAGTCGCTGAATCCTTCCAAAAGTACGCGCGCTCAATACCTGACTTTCACGTTCTGCCAATTTATGGTGGACAAGCCTACCAACACCAACTCAATCCACTAAGGCGTGGGGTACATGTTGTAGTTGGAACACCTGGCCGAGTTTGTGACCACTTGCGCCGCGGAAGTTTAAAGTTGGACAATCTGCAATGCCTTGTTCTTGATGAGGCCGACGAAATGCTACGCATGGGTTTCATCGAAGATGTCAACTGGGTTTTAGAGCAAACTCCAGAACAACGGCAAATTGCTTTGTTCTCGGCAACCATGCCTCCGGAGATTAAAAAAATTGCCCGGAAGTATTTGCATGATCCGGCCGAGGTAAAAATCAAAGTTCAGCAAACTACTGCTGAAACTATCAACCAGCGTTACCAAATTATTGGTGGCCGCCGCAAAATTGATGCGCTTGGTCGAATTCTTGAAGCTGAAGAAACCAATGCAGTGTTGATTTTTGTTCGCACGCGCAATGCGACCAGCGTTGTATCGGAACAACTTGAAGCGCGTGGATTTGCTGCCGCCAGTTTGAATGGTGATATCCCGCAAGCTCAACGTGAACAAATTGTTCAACGCTTGAAAGATGGCCGCCTAGATATCCTAGTTGCAACTGATGTTGCCGCACGTGGATTAGATGTAAGCCGTATCAGCCACGTGATTAACTTCGACGCGCCGACTGACCCGGAATCGTATGTCCACAGAATCGGCCGCACCGGGCGAGCGGGCTCAACTGGCGAGGCGATCTTATTCGTAACTCCTCGTGAAAAACGTTTACTGACCATGCTTGGAAGAGCGACTCGCGCTGACATCCAGCCGATGAAGATGCCTTCTATCGATGAAGTTAACGAACAACGCATCGAACGCTTCAAGAATAAAATTGGCGATGTCATCAATAGTGATAAGCTCGAGTTCAACACACGACTAATCGATAGCTTCTTAACTGACAACCCTGAGTTTGAAGCTAACCAAGTTGCTGCCGCCTTAGCTTTCATAGCGCAAGGCGAAAAAGATTTCTTACTGAAGAGTAATGAAACTTTTGGTCAGGACAATTTCGTCGATAGCGGAAAGCGCAAAGGCGATCGCTTTGATGACCGCCGTGGCGGACGCGAGCGCGGTGGTCGCGACAACGATCGTGGGCGTGGACGCGAGCGCGGCGGACGCGA
>CAZWVI010000002.1:30202-65109 GCA_964637165.1 uncultured Planctomycetales bacterium | reverse complement strand
AGCGCGGTGGTCGCGACAACGATCGTGGGCGTGGACGCGAGCGCGGCGGACGCGACAACGATCGTGGACGCGAGCGCGGCGGACGCGAGCGCGGGCCGAAGGGTGGCAAGAACCCAACAATCACCCAGAGCGATGAAAAAGGCATGGAGCGCTTCCGCGTGGAAGTTGGCTACCGTGACGACATTAAGCCAGGTGCTTTGGTTGCGGCAATTGCCGACACTTCAGGATTGCAAGGCAAGCACATTGGTCGCATTGAAATTTACGAGAATTTCTCCACGGTTGATTTGCCAGAAGGAATGCCTAAAGAAGTATTTGAGGATTTGTCTCACACTACAGTGCGCCGTCAACCCCTCAAAATTACCCGCGTAGAAGGTTAATTTCATGGGCAACTTCAGCCAACTGATTCAACAGAATTTGTTTCCACTGGCATCAGAAGAAACCCCATGGAGAAAACTCGCAGGGCTTGAAGTTGAAATTGACGAGTTCAATGGGAGTCCCATGCTTAAGATTTCTTCGGAACTCTTAAGCGAACTTGCTCGCGCAGCTTTTCACGATATATCACACTATTTAAGGCCACAACACCTTGGTCAATTGCGCGCAATTCTCGACGATGATGAAGCGTCGGAGAACGATCGCTTTGTTGCGCTAGATTTATTAAAGAACGCTTGCGTTGCCGCAGATGGAATTTTGCCAATGTGTCAGGACACCGGCACTGCCATTGTGCTGGGCAAAAAAGGTGGGCAGGTCTGGACCGAAGGAAATGATGCGGCAGCATTGTCCGCCGGAGTTATGCGCACCTTCGCCGACGACAACTTACGCTATTCGCAATTAGCACCATTGGGAATGTTCGAAGAGCAAAACACCAAGTGTAATTTGCCAGCCCAAATCGACTTGCTCGCTGTTGATGGTGACTCTTACGATTTTTTGTTTATGGCAAAGGGCGGAGGCTCTGCCAACAAAACTTATCTTTACCAAGGAACACCCTCCCTGTTGCGTGAAGATTTACTCCTAGACTTCCTTGAAGAAAAAATCAAAAGTCTCGGCACTGCCGCCTGTCCGCCCTACCACTTAGCAATTGTCATTGGTGGTACTAGTGCCGAGCAAAACTTGAAGTCGGTAAAACTTGCGAGCGCTCACTACTTAGATGGCCTGCCCGAAACTGGAAGTGAAAATGCCAACGCTTTCCGCGATCGCGACTTTGAAGAAAAAATTCTTCAGATAACTCGTGACTCAAATATTGGCGCGCAATTTGGTGGCAAATATTTCTGCCACGATGTGCGGGTTATCCGCTTGCCGCGCCATGGCGCATCACTGCCGATTGGAATAGGTGTATCGTGCTCCGCTGACCGCCAGATTAAAGCAAAAATTTGCGCCGACGGCGTTTTTCTAGAACAACTAGAAACTAACCCTGCGCAATATCTGCCGACAAATGACGCTAAGTCCCTAGCCGCCGAAGTGGTCAACATTGATCTCAACAAATCAATGGACGAAATTCGTGCCGAACTTAGCAAACACCCGGTGCGCACCCGCTTAAGCTTAAGCGGCACCTTGATTGTGGCGCGCGACTTAGCGCACTCGAAGTTACGTGACCGACTTGAAGATACTGGGGAGTTGCCTGACTACATAAAAAACCATCCGGTCTATTATGCTGGGCCGGCAAAAACACCTGACGGTTATGCGTCTGGATCTTTCGGCCCAACTACTGCCGGCCGCATGGATGACTTTGTAGATCAATTTCAAAAAGCGGGCGGCTCTTTCGTAATGGTTGCCAAAGGAAATCGCTCACGTCAAGTAGCCGAAGCTTGCCGCGACAATGGTGGCTTCTATCTTGGCAGTATTGGTGGAGCAGCGGCACGCTTGGCAAAGGAATGCATTAAGCACGTCGAGTGCTTGGAATACTCTGAACTCGGAATGGAAGCAGTTTGGAAAATTGAAGTGGAAGAGTTCCCGGCCTTCATCATCACTGATGACAAGGGTAATGATTTTTTCCTCGGCAATATTAATCAACAACTTCCGGTTTAATGATGTCCAATGAACGCTTGCGAGTTGGAATAATCCAATCCAATCCGCACTTGCTCGACATAGAAAAAAGTTGCCGCGATTTGACACCGCAATTAGCCGCCCTCGCAAATGATGGCGCCCAGCTAGTTGTAATGCCAGAACTTGCTAGTTCTGGATATTGTTTTAAAAATAAGGATCAACTCGATTCAGTTTCAGAAACCAACGATGGCAAGGGGCCATTCTTGAGTTGGATAAAAGCCAAGGCCGCCGAGCACGATTTCGCAATTGTTACTGGATACCCAGAAAAAGCCGCGAATGCTGAAGTGTTTAATTCAGCAGCACTGATTGACCGCCATGGCGTCATCGGAAACTACCGCAAACTTCATTTATTCAACCACGAAAAAGAACTATTCACACCTGGTGATTTAGGTGTTCCTGTTTTTGATTATGCCGGCGTAAAAATAGCCATTCTTATTTGCTTCGACTGGGCATTTCCTGAAGTTTGGCGAAGTGCTGCGCTCGCTGGTGCTGAAATTATTGCCCATCCAGCAAACTTAGTTTTACCGTGGGCGCAAACAGCCTGCCAAGGTCATGCCCTGTGCAACCGAACTTTTATTGCGACGGCCAACCGTGTCGGTTGCGAAAAAAGCTGGCGAGACAACCAGCAAATCACTTTCACCGGTGGCTCGCAATTATTAAACACGGAAGCTCAACAATTAATTAGTGGGCCAACAGATGCGTGCTGGCAACAATTAGCCGAAATCAACTTGACCGCCGCCCGCGACAAATCAATCAAGCAGTATAACGATCTTTTTAGCGACCGTCGTCCTGATTGCTACTAACTAAAGGCTTCAAAGCAAAGCCTATTGGTAGCCCGATGCGTGGCAACATTGGCAGCTTAATTGCCGGTGGCCAAATTGAAACACCACAAGTTAAACCGATTAAACGCATCTCAAAACCTTCTTTTAAACCAATTCCGGCACCAACATATGGCAAGTCTAATTCAAGGCCGGTCCCGGAAGTGCTTGCTCCAAAATGAATCCAGCTATCTTTCACCCAGTCTTTACCCACGGCGTTGTGGTGCATCTCGGATGCCAATTCAGGAATTTGTTCAAGAAATTCAGCCATAAAGGTATTGCTGTTGGGCCCTGGCCAAGCTTCATAGTGAGGCCACTCGTTAACTAGAGCGCGCATTTTTTCAACCGAAGACAAAACAACATCACCATGCCAAATTGCCAGCACTTGAACATCATGTTTCCAGCGCACATTTTCGGCGGCGAAAGAAGCATCGATGTCATAGTCCTTAAGATCGGTGTTTACCTCCAAGCGCCACCATTGACCTGCCATGTCCCGCCAATCAAACCAGGAGTGATGAGCAAATCGCACAATCGGATTTGAATGCGGAATGCGCACACTCTTCAACAATAGCAGAGGAGCATTCTCAACTGGGGCGTTAGCCAATTCGACAAACTGTGATGGCTGTGGTCCAACACATGAAAACAAGATCAACGCAAAAAGAAATGATTTAGTAATTTTCATTTAGTGAAATTAATATACCATTTCCGGCAATGAAAATAATCAACCTACTAGTTCTAAGCTGCGCGGTCGCAGCGTGCGCCAACCCAACGACTACCGACCTCACGCCAGAACGACCTCGCATCTTGGTAGTTAACGATGACGGTATCGACTCGCCTGGACTATCCGAATTAGCCGCCGCACTCGCCAAACTAGGTGAAGTCGTCGTTTGTGCACCTGACGGCAACCGTTCTGGAGCCAGCCATTCGTCCGTCGCCTTTTCTGAATTATTGGTTGTTAAGGAAATCCAAATGAAAGGCACTAGTTATGCATGTTCAATTAGTGGAACTCCTTCTGACGCAACTTCCTTTGGCATTTTGAACCTTGGGCAAGACCAGCCATTTGATTTAGTTGTTTCAGGAATTAATCGTGGAGCAAATGTGGGAAAAGTTGCGCATTACTCTGGCACCGTTGGTGCAGCTATGGAAGCCAACTATCTGGGCGTTCCATCAATTGCAACTTCACAAGATTCAAAAATGCGCGACTTTTCAATGAGCGCCTACTGGACTGCCCAATTCGCCAAAAGCATGCTCGCCAACAATCCTGACAAAGGAATATGTTGGTCTCTAAACTTTCCTGCCAAAACCGACGGTGCTTGGAAAGGATTTAAAAAAGCACCAATGGGTGGAAGCTACATCAAAATTGATGGCTATAAAAAACTTGAAGATGGATACCGCGCCAAACTTAACTTTGCTGGCGAACACGCCCTCGGTTCGGATACTGAAGCCTATTTAGATGGATGGATTACCATCACACCCTTACGATTTAATTGGACTGAAAACAGTTTATTGGATATTGATTGGTTTAGCGCCACCGGTCATCTAGGGGATTCCGCGGACCACTAGGATTATCGTCGTCGTCCTTGGCCTTTTCAGTTGCCTTCTTAAACAAGTCGGCTAATTCCTGTTTGCGTTGCCGCTCTGCTTGCATTGCGGCGCCAAAGGAATCGTTTAGTTTTTCCTCGCGCTTTTCAACGCGCTCAACCACATCGCCTAAATCGGTGGGATTTTTAGCATCCTCCCCATAGGCCAGAACTTCACCATTCTTAGGGTCCACCTTTAACAAGGTCTCACAACACGGGCAGCTTACTTCAAGTGGTATGGCTTTCATTGTTAGTAAAATCATACGAGAAAAAACAGCCTAGACCACCCTTTTAAGCCGGTTTTTAGGGACAACCATAATTATCTCAGGATAACATGGAACTTGTTGCCCCTTTGTTGCATCAAATATTACAACTGAGCACGGGAGAAAAAGTTAAACACATTCTCCTCGGGGCAGTTCGGACCATCGATCAGGATTCATCCAGGGGGCAGATGGCGAGAGCGGCCCCTTTTTTTATTTGTGCTCACAAGTACAAGGATTATCGTTGCAATACGGACAGCCTGCAGCGTATTTTTTCGCAGCAACTGCGGCAAGATCAACTCCCTTAATGCTGGCCAAGGTACTTAACCAAGCCAATACATCGGCGAATTCCTCTTCGAGATTGTCACGGTCATCGTCCCGCCTTAATGCACGCGTCAACTCCCCGACCTCTTCGCAAAACCACATATGGGTTTCGGCCAATCCACGTGCATTATCTTTTTCAAAATAAATACTTTCGATTAACTTTTGGAATTCTTTAATTTTCATTTTCGCTGAGTGGTTCAGCCTTACAAAGGGCGAATGCTAGATCTGACTTTGGAGAATCACCAACATAACTGCGAAGTTTTTCTTCCATTGCCTCTAGTCCATCTTGAATTGCTAACTTTGCCAAGCTGACCAATCCAGCTTCGCCGAGTTTTTTATTGCCGGCAGAGTTTGTTTCATCAACAACCGACGGGCTGTACAAAAACAGTGCATCACCTGGCGCCAAGCTTAGCTTTAAAGTTTCCAATGACTTGCGGAAAATTGGCCCCTTATCAAATCCTAGTGCGATGCCATTAGGTTGTAATTTGCGGAATTGACCGGCGGCAGCGTCCCATCGAATTGCCGGAGCTTTATGGCCAGCAGAAACTAATTCGATTTCACCGCTTGATGGATCTAATCGCGAAATTATCGCGCTTGCATAAAGTCCGCGCGCTAAATCTCGATTCAATGCTAAGTTGGCGCGATCACAAGCTTCGGTTGGTGATTGACCTTCAAGAATCCCAACGCGTAAATATGCGCGGGTCATTGCCATCAGCATTGCGCCAGACATTCCGCGCTTGGCGGTTGCCCCCACCAACAAAGTTGGACGACCGTCGCCGTCAGAAAGCGCATCAGCGAAATCTCCGGTTCCGGCGCCAGATGATTCAATAGTAGTAGTAGCCAAAGAAAAGCCGACTGGGGCGGCCACTTTCATCGGCTGCAAATTTCTTCGGATCTCCCTTAAGGTGTCGGCTTCACGTTGACGCTTTTCTAAAGCCAACTGATTTTCCTGACCATCTAAGAGGCCGTCAACCATGCGTTCAACGGCCCAACCAAGCATTTCAACTTCACCACTTCCAGATGTGCGAATGCGGCGATTGAAGTTTCCACGGCTAATTGCCAAAACATCTTCGGTTATTAAACGCAATGGCCGCGCAATCCGCTTCGAAACGGCCGTCGATAATAAAATCACCATCACCACCAAACCCGCCGTAACAAGCAATACCTGTACTAAAAATTTTTCGCCAGGAGTAGTGTCATTTTCCATGGGGGCGAATAAATCTAAATCTTCACGAGTCGAATTTTCTGAGTTTTCAATTACCCGATAAACCCTAACTTGCCGCGAGCCGGCGGCTCCGCTTAACTCGGCTTCGGCGACTTGAACGCGAACATTGTCCGGTCCTTGATGTTGGCGACCGGACAATTTGCGCGGAAGGGTGTATTCACCATTGCGAATCGCGCCGGTTTCTTTGGCCATCTCCAAGCGAGTGGTGGTGACGGCTTCATCAACCAAACGGTCGCCGCCCTGAATTAACAACAATGTTGCTGGGGCAGCAAACAATATGGTTAAGAATCCGAGCAATAAAGTGAAGCGGCCAGCAATCCCCATGCCTACGGCGCGGCGACCCTCAACTTCTTGTTCGAATTGCGTTTCGCTCAAATTATCCAACCGCCAAGGTTTAATAAGTACATACCACCAAGCGCATATGCTCCAGCGACAAGGTCATCTGCAAGAATTCCCCAACCACCTGGAATCGATTCCATGCGCTTGGCTGGAGGCGGTTTCACAATGTCGGTCAGTCTAAACAAAAAGAATGCCGCAACTAGGTGGGCCATGAAGTGATCGGGAGTTCCATCCGCCCCGAGTGATAAGGGTAAGCACACGGCGACTAAATAGCCGGCAACCTCATCCAATACGTATTCACCTGGATCTTTTTTCCCGTAACGGCGTTCTGCCCAGTCTCCACAGCCGGCGCCAAGCATGCACAAAACTAAAGACAAGCCCAGGCACAAAACAGTGAAGTGCTCTGGAGCGGCGAGGCCAATTATGGCGGCCAGCGCGACACCACCTAAGGTGCCGAAAGTACCCGAGGCCACCGGCGCTTTGCCGAGGCCAAAAAAGGTCACGAGTAATTCTTTTGCGTTATCTGAAACTTGGCTCATGGTAGGTCATCTACTTTTTCCAATGGTGCATAGGTTACAAGCAATTGCCGTGGGTCGTGCTCGCCTTCGAAACGAACCACCACTCGTTGGTTAATTCCACGCCCTAAGACCTTCAAAACTCGGCCTAAACCAAAAGTTTCATGGCGAACGATGTCGAATTCTGAAAAGGCAGAGCTGGTGGACGAACTAAACCCTTGGTCAGGAAGTGCTTCCTCCATGGTTTCCCCTTCTAATAAGTCTGGAGGGAGTTCATCGAGAAAACGTGAAGCTGATTGGGGTCCGGGCGCGCCGGTACGGAAACGCATTCGCGAGTAGGTCAAGAAAAGTTCCAGTCGCGCACGAGTTAAGGCGACGTAAAACAGACGGCGCTCTTCTTCCAAACCGTCAGGGTCATCCAATGCCCGCATATGCGGAAACAGCCCCTCTTCCAAGCCCACGACCGCGACCTTGTCAAATTCCAAACCTTTAGCAGCGTGGATTGTCATTAAGGAAACTCGTTGCGCGCCTTCCTCCCAACGGTCTTGGTCAGTGAGTAATGAAACCTCTTCTAGAAAACCGCGCAAGCCTGAACCTTGACGCTGATCATATTCAGTGGCGAAGGCCAACAATTCATCGATGTTTTCCAAACGATCAACATCTTCAGTGTCTCCCAAGGTTTCGGCGAAACGACGATAACCAGTGCGATCAATTATCGAACGCAATGCCATTTCAGCACTTTTAACATCGTCACCGATGCGACTCATTAATCCCAAAAAGGAAGTGGTGGCTTTTTTGGCGCGGGTGCCCAAGGCTTCGCGAACTTCTGGACGGCGCAAAACTTTCAACATCGCTTCATCGAAATCTTCTGCCGAACGACGAATGCGTTCAATCGTTTTTGCTCCAATGCCGCGAGGCGGGACATTAATAATGCGCACTGTGCTCACGTCATCTTTTGGGTTTACCAAAATTCGCGCATACGCCAGCAAGTCTTTTATTTCACGTCGCTCAAAGAATGATAATCCGCCAACGACTTGATAAGGGATTTGGACGCGCGTGAAAGCGCCTTCGAGTGAGCGCGAACAGGAATTGGTTCGGTAAAAAACGGCGATTTCTTTGGGAGACACGCCCTCTGAAATCCACTCTTTGACCTTTCCTGCGACACTTAATGCCTCCATCTCCTCGTCGGGGCTGTCCGCTAAAGTAAGTGGCAAACCATCTTCGCGCTCGGTGAACAGATCCTTTTCTTTGCGTGATCTGTTATTTGCAATAACCGTTTGTGCGGCTCGCAGAATATTCCCCACCGAGCGGTAATTACGTTCTAGACGCACAACTTCTGCACCAGAAAAATCATCTTCAAAATGTAAGATGTTGCGAATGTCTGCGCCGCGCCAACTATAGATTGACTGGTCAGGATCACCACACACTGCCAAGTTTCCAGTAGCGGCAGATAACTTTTTTACAAATTGATATTGCAGGTCATTGGTGTCTTGGTATTCATCAACCAAAATGTGATCCCACTTATTCGCCCAACGTTTTGGGCCATTGGCGTCCCACTCAACTAACTCCAAACCCTTTACTAACAGGTCATCGAAATCCAAGGTATCTTGTTTATCCAAAGCCACTGCATACCGCGCGTAAATTTGTGCGGCACGCTCTTCGCGCACACCATACATTGAAGCCTCATCAGCTGCGGCAGCAGGAGTCATGCGACGACGCTTCCAATCTGAAATCGCCGTTTGAAATGCGCGCGGCTTATAAACCGCAGCATCCCAGCCGAGATCTTTAATCAGTTGGCGCAACAATTTTTTTCGATCTTCTTCATCGATGATTGTGAAGTTCTGGGTGCGACCAATCGGCTCAGGCTGCATTCGCAACATTCGCGCACAAGTGGCGTGAAATGTTCCCACCCACATTCCCGTGTTAGGAACCCACTCGCGAATTCGCGTACGCATTTCGCGTGCCGCCTTGTTGGTAAAGGTAATTGCCAACAACTTGTTTGGTGGTAATCCTAAGTTACAAACCAGGTTTGCCACTCGCCGAGTAATTGTCCTAGTCTTGCCAGTTCCAGCTCCAGCCAATATCAATAAGGCGCCATCCACGTGCGCCGCGGCATGTCGTTGTTCTGGGTTCAGTCCGTCGAGGATGGTGTCTGTCATCTGCAAGTCTCCTATTATTCCCGCGCAGTGCTGTTTGCGCCCCTGCTATCTTGATTCTGTGAATTCACCCCAAGCCCCCGGTCTAGGAATAGACCTAGTTGAAATTGACCGCTTCCGCAGTGCCCTCGAAAATGGCGGTCAAGCGTTCAAAAAGCGACTATTTACTGAGAACGAGCAAGTTGAATGCGAGTCACGAGCTGACCCGGCTATTCACTACGCTGCTCGCTGGGCAGCCAAAGAAGCCGCCATGAAAGCACTCGGCTCGGGCTTTGCGCAAGATTCAATCGAGTTTCCACAATTCGAAGTCATTTCTGATGGATCCAGCGCGCCAATTTTAGTACTGCATGGAATTGCCGCGAAACTCGCTGAAAACAGAAAGATTCGCGGCTTAAGGGTTTCCATAACCCATACTAGAAGCACCGCGGCCGCAGTAGTTATCGCTGATTATTAATCAGTTTCTACTAGTAGCTTCGGCGCTTTCATTCGCTCGATTGCCCGCTTTAACTTTGCGCTCTCCTTGCTTGGTTCTTCTGCCAAAGGACTCAAATTTTCCAACACCTCGTCCAACATTTGCTGCGCTTTGACGGGTTGCTGCAAGTTAATCAAGCACTGAACTTGTAAATCCACAGACTTAATTTGCTCAATTGGACCTTCGGCATTTTTATACCACTCCTCAAGAGCAACAATCGACTTCTCCCAATGGCCAAGTTCAAAATGAGTCTTTCCAGCCCATTCGCGACTATCGTTGATGTAACGAATTGGCGCACCCTTTAGAGCTGCCACTCGCCCATAGTATTCCAAGGCTTTATCCATTTCAGATTCGCGACGATGAATATGCCCAATTTCAAGCAGCGCGCGTGAAGCGAAGGTACTCCCTTCACCGTTGTCGAAGGACACTTCAAACCTACCCTTGGCGACACCAATGTGGCCCATAGTTCGATTTATTTCACCGCTTCGAAAAGCAGCTTCCGCCGTAACAACCCCTGAATCTGGCCAGTAAGAAACTACCGCATCGTAGGCTTGGCAAGCTTTGTTCATTGCCGCAACCCGCGCCGCGCCTTTGGTGCCGCGCGCATCTGCTTTGCAAGCTTTCGCATGCTGCAACTGCGCGACCGCACTTCCGGCTTTTTCAACTGTTCCAACTGTTTCAATTTCCACACCTTGCATGAAGGGCAAGGCTCCTAACATTAATGTAACTAACATTTCTTTTCTCTTTTTCTTTGGTTAATGACATCTTCATCCACTAGCAGCTGGCGAAGAAAACGTCGTGAGCGAAACAACTTTTGAGAAATTGCTCGCTCGTTGGATCCACAACATTCAGCGATTGTGCTACAGCTCATTCCCCCGCGATAACGCGCCTCAAGCAAGCGTTGAATTTCGCCCGGCAGACGCCTAAATGCCTCGGGCAATAAAAAAAGCAGTTCGTCGCGATCGACCTCCCTTCCCTCAAATAGCCAAATAGGTGGCTTTTGCGGGGCTTCAGTCTTGCAGTCCCCTATCCATTCTTGGGCTTCAACCGATAACGAGGCTGGTCGCAAGCGGCGAATTTCATCAATCATTAAATTGTGCGCAATGCGATACATCCAGGCTCGTGGATTGCGCAGTTGCTGGCCCTCCTTTAGTTTGCACAAATAACGAGCGACGGTTTCCTGGGCAATATCGTTGCACAAATCAGGATCCTTAATACTGCGACGCACATAATTTAGAACCACCGCGGTGTTCTCGTGCAAATTGTCGAGCGGTGCTCTTTGAGTTAAGTTACTTTTCATCTTTCTGCTGTCCAGTGAACTGGGAGCAATAATGACGAAAAACAAACTCGCGCATTACGCGTGTTGATAACTATGGGAAAACAAAAAAACGTGTGAGATTATTAAACCTCACACGTCCTACTTGTGTCCGCGCGACGGCGGCTCTTTAACAATTCGTTAACGCAGATTTAAATCCTGCTTGGCCTTCTTAACCCATTGAGAATTAGGGTAGCGCTTCAACAAACGGCCGGCCATGCGCACCGCCTTGGCGCGGTTGTCGCCGCCACTGCGGTTAAAGCACATAGAAGAGAAGTACATACTCTTTGGCACCAGTGCCACGTTGTCTTTGTACATAACTACCACTCTTAGGAAGTTTAAGTTGGCTGCAAAGTACTTTGAGGTCGCGCGTTCTTGATCTTCCATCATTAGACCAGCACGGTAGTCGCATAGTCCAAGTCCTAGGAAGGCCGCGGCTTCGGTGGCTGCATCGGCTTCTCCACCTTCTACGATGTCACCAAAAAATGAACGAGCCTTACTGAAGTTCTCCTCATCAATGTAGGTGTTACCAATTTCAACTTTGGCGCGATTGGCCACAGTTTGGTACTGACCATCAACTGTTGCAACTAGGCCTTCAAGCTTGCGACGCAAAGTCGCGCCACGGTTAGCTTTGTCGACAAGAATCAAACCCAATTCAGCTTGCTTGGCCCAACGAGCCGGCAACCTTTTTGCCGTCACTTCAGATGCCAATTGTTTGAATGCTGCTGCTGCACCATTGGAATCTCCAGCCAAAGCCAAAGAATCTGCCTTGGCCATAAGGGCTGGAGCAAAGTAAAAGGAATCTGGTGCCTCGGCGAGCAAACGATCAACGGTTGCGCTTACTCCAGCAAAATCGGCCAAGGAGTACATGCACTTAGCCTGGCGAAAAAGAACGTCTCCCTTCACCCATTTGTAGCGTTTACCATCAATGAGCCGGGCATCTTTAAGGACCTCATTAAAGACTTGAATTGCTGAAACGTAGTCTTCGGCGTTCATCAAGTCGATGCCGTTGGCGTAGTCGTTAAGCATGTTCGAACCAAGGTTGTGCTTGATTTCACGAACTTGTTCAGCGGCTTTACGGCCGGTGCCGCCAGACTTTGACTTATAGGTGACTTCAGCGAAAGTTTCGCTGGTGATGCGTTCGACCTCAATCACCTTGCCGTTATTGAGGATGAGTTCCTCTTGGGGCATGGCGACGGCGAACAGAAGGGGGGGTACAAGGACGCTGAGCAGCATGTTTTTGGGTTGGGTTAGCCGCGGATTATAAGGTTTCGGCTAGGTGTCTGGGCTTCCTTCTAGTCACCTGAACCGCCGTGGTTAACCCGTTTAGAAACTAAAAGCGATTCAGAACAACCGCCGGAGATGCTTGCGAATTGCTGGTGCTGGCATAAACCACGGCAACAAAATCTAATTCGGGCAAATACCAACTTGGAACTCCCCCTGTTTGGAAAGCCATTTGGGCAGTTGCGCGGCCCGTGGAGTCCAATTTGCCGGTGAAGCCAGTTAGGGGCAAAACGCCAATGTTGTTGATAATAGCGCGGGTTAGGGCGTCCTGATTTAGGTCAAGATGCAATCCATGCCAATTTGAGCCTGGAGAAATTCCACTTTTCCCAGCCAAGATGAAGTAATCAAGCCCGGCGTGGTCAGAGTCAGTGAAAATTTCCAAAGTCAGGTCGCGCAATCGGCCACGCGGCAATTTCACATCAGAACACACTAGGTTGGGGTCGCCGGCGGGCATGATTGGTAGATAAAGAACGCTCGGAGTGTTACCTCCATAAAGCACCTGCAAATCGAAATCATTGAATACTGGGACTTCACGGAGAGTTGACATTTCGCCGCCACCAGGAGGGCGATTCCATGCTAAGTTTTCGACTCGCATTTCAATTGTGTGGCCTTTCAAAATGGTGTAGCCATAAACATTCAAGTCGATGTCAATAGCTTGAGCAGTAGCATTGGTGTTGCCGCGGACGGTGGCCGTGCCACCGCATATATAAAGGTCTTCACCGTTTGGTTTAACGTCGAACAAAGCAACGTGCGCTTGAAAATCTTGGGCTGGGGTGGCCACCCAGAGCGTAGCTTTCGCCGTACCAAGCATCATTTTATCTTCAGAAAATGGATCGCTGTACCAGGACTTAAAATCCAAGGGGATATCAGCTTGAATCTCTACCGCAGTCGGGATTGCTTGAATGTAATCGGCCATGGTGTAAGGCCGGCCCCAAATGTGGTGAATAAAACCGGAACCACTTGTGTTGAGAAAATCCTTTAGGCGGTCATTGTCGTTCAACCACAAAGTCATGTCGGTGGTTGGTGGTGGCCACGAAGTAAATTCACGGTAATCCCAAAGGCTAGCAATGTCTTGAAATTCAAATGGGTCGTCAGGGCGAATACTCATTCTAAATTCTGGGGTATTCTCAATTCCATTTTGATGACCGCGCAAGAAGCGGTTGAACCATTCTTGTAACCGGAGGCGGCGAACGCCCTCCTCGCGGCGGTTTTCAGGCGTGGAGTGACCGCCGGTGGTGATGTTGAGTAGTTTTGGAGAATTGGGCAGGATTACATCCCAAGCCTCAACAATCCAATTCGATTGAAAATGAACATCGTCGTAGGAGACCGTGGCGCGAGTGGGGACATCCGCAGTTTTTAAAAGCTCAATCACATCTAAACCAGGACCACTCGGAATATCAAAAAGGGTTTGATAATCTTCAGCGATTAACAAAGCGTCCACTTGAGCAAAAAAGTTGGGGTCATGATGCACCCCGGCAATTGGCGAATAAAGAGCCTTAATGTGCTTTTCTGTGACCGAATTTGCGTTTGGAAATACCCCGTTTTTCAAGTCTGGAGGGCTATTACGCGGACAAGCTACAGCAATTGTTGGAAACGGTGCGCTTCGCCATGGGTTTGGCGGCGGCACGCGCCCAGAGTGGGCGGCGGCTCACCAAGTTAAATACGAGCCTTGCGACTTGCCTGTTACTCCAATGCGCGACATATCAATTTGCGTCGGAAACATTGCACCAACATGTTCAATAACTTCAAACATGTCCATGCGGTCACGCAAGCCTAATGGACCACGACCATAAATAGTTGGGTCGTTCAAGGCCATCGAATCACCTTGGCCACGCACGTCATAAGTAATCGTGGCGAAGCCTTGTTTGGAATCACGCACCGCGTCCCAAGCTAATTGCTCTTTGCCAAATCCCGCGCCATGAATAACTAAAATTACCGGCCAACCGCAAGCCCTGTCGGAAAAACTCGACATGACGGCGAGAATAACGAGGAGGGCGAGGGGCGATTTCATGGAATCAGTCGCCTAAGTTTTTTATTTTTATCAACTCAGCCACCAGGGACACGCCGATTTCACCGGCGGTGCGCGACCCTATTGAGAGCCCAATTGGGGTGCGAATGTTCCGAATAAAATCTTCCTCAACCCCTGCATCTGCCAACATTTTCACCAATTGTGACTTTTTAGCCTTAGATCCGAGCAGCCCAAGGTAGCGGGGAAGGGTTTTCAATTCATTCAGGGCGACTAGCACTTCGTGATCAGCCTTGTGCCCGCGAGTTGCAATAACTAAAAACAAATTGTCGACTGGCCTTAGTTGGTCAATTAATTCGGCCCAACTTCCTGAGCTAGTTGAAGCCGCTTGTGGATGTGTTTCGTGATTAGCAAATTCAGGACGGTCATCAAGAACTCGTACCTGAAAACCCGCTTCGGTGGCTATCCGAGTAATTGAAGATGCCACATGGCCGCCGCCAAAAACAACAATTGTTGGCTGGACAACCGCCTCGATTAAAACAGTTAATTGTCCTCCGCAAATCAATCCTGATTCTGGTGAATCAATTTTATTTAAAGTGAAGGAGTGTGTTTCAGTCAGCCCCGTTTGCAAAACTTTTTTCGCGACCTCAATTACATCGGCCTCAACACAACCCCCACCAACCGAACCGATAGTAGAAAAATCATCGCGCACCAACATGCGCATAGTTTCTTTCCCGGGAGTACTGCCGCGCGTTTGAATAACCGTGCACATGGCAGCAGCACGACCAGCATCGCGCAGGCGAACAATCTCCTCGAAAACGTCGGTTGACCTAGGCATTTCAACCGCTATTCTAACTAGTAAAGTGGAATCGTGACCTGGTTGGTGGACTGAGCCACAATACTTGGATGGTAGATTACTCCGGCAAATGTGATGGACAAATAGCCATGCGCAATTCAGGGCATCATCAATTCCATTGCCCGCGGCACGCAAGAAATGCTCGAACGCAACAAGCCAGAATAATCTTCTGCAAACATAAGTGGCTCAGCAATAGCCATAAATGCTAGGTCGGTATGCACTCCAATCTTTGGATAATACAAATCAAATTAGTGTATACCAAAAACGGTTACACCGCCTTGGCTTAAGTGGGCAGCGGCGGTGCCAGGAGCCTTAATAACTTTACCGCCACTGTGGGTTTCCGCTACGCCGCAAGAGGGCGATCGCTCCGCCAAAAAGGCATAGCGGGCATTATGCTCTTGAGCAATCCGCAGAGCCGCTTGAGCTCCTGCGATAAATTGCGCGCTAACATCTTGGCCGCAGTCAGGACCATCGCCGACTATCTTGATTTGCGCAGTGCCTGCCAACACTTCATGGCCGCCGCCACTTTCTGGTTCGGCTGGCGAGCGTGGAGTACTTAATCCACCCAGTACTTCCGGGCATACTGAAATCACTTTGGCGCCCGCCGCTGCAAGTGCAGCGACCAAATCTTTACATAATTCGTTGCCACCATGCCAAGCCGTATTTTCACCTAGCAAACACGAACTAACGATGACCATCTCGCCTACTTGCAAGTCGTCCGGGATTTCGATTTGGTGATTGGTCATTGATACATGATAATCTAATCACAATGCCCAAGGACTCCAAACAACCTGGCCTCGCTCTCGCCCTTGGGTCGGGATCCGCCCGCGGCCTGGCACACGTTGGCGTCTTAAACGCATTGGAAAAATTAGATATTAAAGTTGACGCAATTGCCGGCTCTTCGATTGGCGCAATTGTCGGTGGACTACACGCTGGAGGTGGACTTGATGGTTGGGTTGAGCTAATGCGTGGCATGGACCGCCAAGGAATTCTTTGGTTCTTGGATCCAGTTCTTCCAGTTAGCGGTTTGTTCGGTGGCAAACGCACCGCAAGAGTTTTGTATTCACTATTAGGCGAACGCCGCATCGAATTATTGAAACTTCCATTTGTAGCGGTCGCCTGCGACCTTACCAACGGCTCAGAAGTTAGATTGAGCGAGGGTGAATTGGTTAATTCACTTCGCGCCAGTTATGCAATTCCAGGAATTTTCACGCCAATTAAAATTGGCGAGCAGTGGCTAACCGACGGCGGTGCGGTGGCACCGGTTCCAGTAGCCGCAGCAAGCGCATTCGGATTCAGTCACTTACTTGCGGTTGATTTACATGCAGAAAGTTTTTCAACTCCTGGAGAAGATCCTAAAGAAACCGCCCTTGGTGCAGCCCAAGAAGCTCCCGAACCCTCGGACGAAGAAAAGAAGCGGTCCCAAGAATTGTTAAATTCAATGGCGGATTTTGTTTCGGACACCGCGACTAAAGTTGCTGGCAAAGCGGCACGCTTTTGGAGACGAGTAATCGGGCGCGGACCGCGCCGCGGAGCTCCTGGTCTCGCCGATGTTATTGGCGACACCATGGCCTTCGCCCAAATGACCATCGCTAAACGCGATATCGAACTTAATCCGCCAGATGTAGTTTTACGCCCGCGACTTCCAGAAGTAGGAATATTCGATTACCATCGTGCCGCAGAAATTATTGCTGAAGGTGAACGATGCACCTTCGAGGCTTATGAAAAGGGCGAGTTAGATGTTTTGTTAGCCGACAAAAAGAAAAAGGGCCGTTGGTTTTCAGCCAACTAGGCTGATTGGTTTTCAGAGCCAGACTTACCTAGGCGGTACTCGCCACGCGCGCCTGAGTAAATAACCAATCGCTTAAACGATTAAGCCACGCAAATTGCTCCACTTCGACTTCGCCAGTGGCAAGCAAGCAAACTGAGCGTTCGCAACGCCGACAAACTGTTCGCGCAATATGCAAGCGGGCCGACAATTCAGTGCCACCAGGCAAAATGAAATTTTTTAGCGGCTCCAAGCGGTCATCTGCTTGATCGATTTCAGATTCCAAAACCGCGCTGGCCTGATTATCCCATTTAGGCAAACTGCTTCGGGTCTTTTCATTGGCAGTACTTGGAGTTGCCAAATGTGCGCCAAAGTCAAGTAAGCGCTGTTGCTCACGCTGCAACATTTCGCGCAGTGGCTGGTCTGCGATTACCGCACACCAACCTAAGTGGGCGTTCAATTCATCGCTATCACCATAGGCCTGCACCCGAAGGTCGCCCTTTGCTACTCGCTTTCCGCCGAAAAGACCGGTGGAACCACTATCACCGCCACGTGTGTAAATCCGCATGAACACACTTTAGACTCTGCGTGCATCGGACGGGAGCATTTGAGCAAAAAAAATGGCGGCATCCGCTTTGGATGCCGCCATCGAGTAGCCGCGCTTGCAGCTATTCAAGTCACTTAAAGTGCGGTCGCGTGCTCAGACAAGTACTCGGCCACGCCTTCGGTGGAACCTTTCATGCCAGGCTTGCCATCTTGCCAACCAGCAGGGCAAACTTCACCGTGCTCGCTGTGGAATGCTAAAGCATCGACCATGCGCAACATTTCATCAATGTTACGACCCAAAGGTAGGTCGTTAACAACTTGGTGGCGAACGATTCCCTCCTCATCAATTAGGAATGAACCACGCAGGGCGATTGATTCGTTGAACAACACATCAAAGTCGCGTGCGATGTTCTTGTTTAGGTCGGCAACCAATGGGTAGCTAACTTCGCCGATGCCGCCGTTTTCAATCGCGGTGTTACGCCATGCAAGGTGGGTGAAGTGGCTATCGATTGAACAACCGATAACTTGCACGCCACGCTTTTCGAAATCGGCAATGCGGTGATCGAAAGCGATAAGTTCACTTGGACACACAAATGTGAAATCAAGTGGGTAGAAGAAAAGAACCACTTTCTTGCCACGGTAATCGGCGAGTGAGATTTCTTTGAAAGTGCCATCTGCCATGCAAGCAGTAGCGGTGAAATTTGGAGCTTCTTTGGTTACTAGTACAGCCATTTTTTTGATTTTGGTTATGGTGGTGGCAGGATTTAGGCTAATTTTGAACGTGTTCAAGCCCAAATTTGACCATTTATTCTAGCGTGGCGCACTACTAATGGCGGCGGATAAAACTGCAGCTGCATTTTCGCCATGCTCGGCGGCAGTTTCCAAAACTTCAGCGTGACTCGGGCGGCTACCGCCAATTCCAGCAGCGTAATTGGTCATCATCGAAACAGCCATTACCGTCGCGCCGGCAGCGTGGGCGGCGAGCGCCTCTGGAATCGTGCTCATACCAACCGCATCGGCACCCATTTGTTGCAGGCGACAAACTTCGGCCGGCGTTTCATAACTTGGACCCGGTAGCCCGGCATAAACGCCCGGCTTTAATTCAGGTCGCGCCGCCATGAGATCAGCTCGCCAAATTGGATTGTAAATATCTACAACATCCAAAAAATGAGCTGCCCCATTCGGGCTTTCGAGGGTGGCTAGTGGGTTTGGTAGGCCAAGGTTGATATGGTCGGAAAGCGGCATTAACTCACCGGGCAAACGGTCTTCGTGCAACGAGCCGGCGGCGTTTAACAACAGAACCTTACTTACACCGGTTTGGATTAATGCTCGAACTCCGCGAACTAACTCACGCGCCGACCAGCCCTCATAAGAGTGAACGCGACCGCCACATAAAACTACTTTACGTTGGTCCAGTTCGCCAAAGCGCAATTCGGCACTATGTCCCTCCACCCGCGGTTGCGGCCAATTTGAAAATTCTTGGAGAGGCAAGCGGCTTAACCCACTTAACAATCCATCGGCACGTTCCGCCCACCCGGAACCAAGCACCACGGCAATCTCAGGAATTTCCGGCATACGCGCCGACAATTCCGCGGACAAGGATTGAATCAGGTCTTTCTCGTTACACATTGCCGACAAGATTAGCAGGTTTTAACTAGAATCTCCCCATGCATCTTCGTTACATCATTGCGTTGCTCGCCCTTTCCGCGTTAAGTGCTTGTAGCATTAGCGTGTTCACCGACCAAAGGGTCACTGTTGAAAAAGAATATTCGATTAATGCTCCAGGAACAGTGACAGTAAAAGTTATAGCTAGCAATGGCCATATTTACATCCAAGAACACGATCAGGACACCATAGATGTACAGGCAAGCATTTCCCTATCTGCAAAAACCAAAAGCGATCTTGACCTAGCGTCCGACAGTGTGCAAGTTAGGAGTTTAATCGATGGCGTTTTAGAAATTTCAGTTGCAAAACCCGACCGTGCCTCGAGTGCATCATGCGCATTTGATTTGCAAATCCCGACCGGAATGAAGCTAGACCTTCTCACTAGTAATGGACGCATTGAAGTTGATGGGGATTATCCTGAAGTAATCGTTTACACTTCAAATGGTCGAATTACTTTAACTGGCAATATCCCAATTTTTGACCTCAGGTCAAGCAACGGACGCATTGAAATTAATCAGGAAGGTGACTGGTCCGGAACTGGCAAAGTCCACTCTTCGAATGGAAAAATCTCGATGCACGCCAAAGGTCTCATTGAAGCAACGCTTACTTCCAAAACGTCCAACGGTTCGGTAAATACAAATATCGCAAATGGTGCTGGCACCCTTAACTTAAGAACCAGTAATGGTTCAATAAGCGTAAGCCATCATCAATAACTAAAGAAACATCGCGGCGGTGGCCGCAGTTGAAAAACTGGCAAAGGCGCCGGCAATCATTGCGCGAAATCCAATACGCGCAAATTCGCCACGACGTTCTGGGCAGATTCCACCGAGGCCTCCGATTTGAATTGCGATACTGCCAACGTTGGCAAAACCGCATAGTGCGTAACTGGCAATGATGCGGGATTTCTCAGACAGCATGCCCTCCCCTTCACCACTTAAAGCTACTAATTCTCTAAAGGCAACATATTCATTGACCGCCATTTTGGTTCCAAGCAAAGAGCCAACTTCAGCGGTTTCTCCCCACGGCACTCCAAGCATCCACGCGATTGGCGCGAACACTTTGCCCAACAAGCCCTGCAATGATCCGCCCGGCAGCAAGCCCGAAAAAACCGCGTTAAACAATTCAAGCAGGCCGAGGAAAGCGATTAGCATTCCTAAAATATTTAACGCCAACTTCATTCCATCACCGGCACCGCAAGCAGCGGCATCGACACTATTTGAATATTCAGACTTAGGTTGCTCGATGTCCTCGCCAAGTGTTTTTGGAGTGTCGGTTTCAGGGAAAAAAACTTTGGCAAAGGCTAAGCCCATTGGCGCCGACATTACCGAAGCCGCGAGTAAATGACCGGCAATGCCCGGCACAACCCCTTGCATCATTGAAATATAAACTCCAAAAACTCCGCCAGCGACGGTGGCAAATCCAACGGTCATGATTGCGCCAACTTCAGAAGCGGTCATATGAGCGAGGTAAGGTCGAATCAATAATGGTGCTTCGGTTTGACCAACAAAGATATTGGCAGCAGCCGAAGTCGATTCAGCCCCCGAGGTACCCATTGTTCGCGCCATTATTTTGGCCATAAACCCGACCACAATTTTTACAATTCCTAAGTGATGCAGCACCGCAAATAATGAGGAAAAGAAAATAACACTAACCAAAACGATTATTGCCAACATTGGAGTGCCGCCGCCAAGCCCCAAGGCTTCTTCTCCAACCACCGAGCTTGCACCGGCGTAAGCAAAGTCAATTAAGCTAGTGAATATTTTTTGCGCGGCATCGAAAAATTTGGCACCGAGCGAAGTTTTTAAAATAATTGCCGCCAGAATCCATTGCAAAGCTAGTCCAACCACTACTGGCCGCCAGCGTACAGAGCGGCGCGCGGTCGACAACACCCAGGCAATTGCCAGTAAACCTAGGATTCCAATTAAAGGTTGCAAGATTTCCATCAACAGCGATGTTATCCGCGCCGCGCTAGAATCGCTGCATGGTCAATAAAAGCTCACGGCGTACTTTTCTTAAAACCGCCGCCGCCACTGGCGTTGCTCTTCCTGGCATCACTTCATTAATTGGTGGGTGTGTTGCGCCACAATTCATCGAAGGTCGGCTGCGACACGCAAGCATTGGAATCGGCGGCATGGGTGCAACTGACTTGGCGCAAATTGCCGCTCACCCCGATGTCGAAATTATTGCACTTTGCGACATCGACAATGGGCGACTAGAAGAGGCCGGCAAAAACTTTCCAAATGCTCGTCTTTACCAAGACTGGCGCGAACTATTGGAGAATGAAAAAGACAACTTGGATTCGGTGAACGTCACTACGCCGGATCACATGCATGCACCAATTGCGTTTAGTGCCATGGAGCATGGCTTGCATGTTTATTGCCAAAAACCGTTGACCCATACCGTTGTTGAAGCACGCCGAATTAGCGAAGCGGCCAAGAAAAATCGAGTGGTTACACAAATGGGAATTCAAAACCATTCCAACAAACCATACGCTCAAGCCTTGGCGATGTTTTCGCGGCGACCAGTCGGGGCAATTAAAGAGGTGCACGTTTGGACTGACCGTCCGGCTGGATGGTGGCCGCAGGGAGTTGACCGCCCTGAGGGTAGCGACCCAATCCCTCAAGGATTAGATTGGGATGGCTGGCTCGGAGTGGCACCATCGCGTCCCTACAAAAAAAGCACTTACCATGCATTTGTGTGGCGCGGGCGGCTTGACTTTGGAACTGGCGCTCAAGGTGACATGGCTTGCCACTTAATGGACCCGGCACCCTGGTTTCTAGAACTTGGCAACCCGATTTCTTTAGTGTCGACCGGCCCGCCACCAACTAATGACACCTATCCACTTTGGTCAAAGGTTAGTTATAAATTTGGCCCAACCGATTGGACAAGTAAAGAAGGTGTCAAAGTGGTTTGGTATGACGGCAAACACAAGCCCGATGAAGAGCTTGCCAAGTTAGGTGCTAGCGAATCATCATTTGGAAATGGCTCGCTCTTTATCGGCGAAGAAGGCGCCATGATGTTCAGCCCTTACGAAGCTCCGCGCTTACTGCCTGGCGACAAGTTTGCAAACACCACTATCCCTGAGGCGATTGCGGTAAACCACTGGCACCAATGGGTAGATGCCTGCTTTGGACGTTGTCGCTCAAGTGCCGACTTTGAATACTCTGGCCTATTAACTGAAATTGCATTACTTGGCAATGTGGCTTTGCGTTTTCCAAGTCAACAATTGGATTGGAATGCAAGCGCCATGAAATTCACGAACATGCCCAGCGCGGACTCCTTCCTGCACAAGACCTACCGCAAAGGTTGGTCGATTGATAATTTAGGATAAAAAATGCTAAGCACTCTAATTCTTACTTGCCTTGCATCTAACTTCAGCTTAGCGCAAGAACCGAAACTTGACGCATTGGAAGTCCTAGAACAGGCGCGCATCGAAGCACAATCAAGCCAACGCCGCTTGTTCGTCCACCTTGAAGCACCGTGGTGAAGTTGGTGCGGCGTTCTCGAGGAGTTCCTCGGGCAAGATGAAGTCACTTCTTTGATGGACCTCGATTTTGTTGACTGTTCCATCGACATTGATGAAATGACCAACGGGAAAATCGTTGGCTCGGCAATTCGCGCGGGTAAAGATGGCGGCATTCCGTGGTTTGTTTTCCTTGACCCGACCGAGGCAATACTGCGCCACGATCCAGAAACTGATGAGTGGTCAAGAAATGAAGCGGCGATATTGGCCACCGCCGATGGACCGGGCGGAAATGTTGGTTGCCCGATAACGAGTGAAGAGCGGGCACACTTTTTGTCCTGTCTAAATTCTGCCCGCAACCACTTAAGTGATGAGCAACTATTGCGCATCGATGTATTGTTTGCTGAATTCGCCCAGCAAAAAGAACCTGCAGGCTATTCAGCAATCGGTAATATTGCGGCCGCACCACCAAATTTTGACGAAGTCCTTGAAGAATACGAAAGCTATCGTAAAGACTTTATGACAAGTCTTAAAGATAGCGATGGTATTTCCATTAAGAAAAAAGGCGATCGAAAATTCCCGATTGAAAAATACTTTGCCGAATTTCGCAAATTAGCCAAAAACTATTTAGCCAAACCCGATGACCGTGGACGCGCCATGATGTGGTGCTTGGAAAATCTCGAACGATGCTACATCAATTGGAAGGATGTCGGTGTTGTTCATCACGCAATGTCAATTACCTTGATTGACAATTGGGCGAACGCTAGTTGGGCTACATCACTTTCAAGTGCCATCTCGCGTGGCTCCAAGGACAACGACCAACAAGTTGATGAGTTACTTCACAAACTGGAGACAGCTTGCATTGAGCAAAAGACTAAAGCATATGCGGCTTACTCTCGCGCCGATCGGTGGCGACGTAAAGATCAAGATGTCTTTATCGCACGACTTGAAAGCTTCCTAAAGCAATACCCAAATAGCACTCGCGCCAAACGCGCGCGTGGCTACTTGATGAATGCCAAAGAATTAAAAATCGGAGCAATTGCACCTGATTTCTCTGGCAACGGCGTCGATGGTAAAAACATTTCACTCAGCGATTACCGTGGAAAAGTTACTTATGTGGTATTTTGGGGCTTTTGGTGAGGCCCATGTAAGGGCGAAATCCCTTACGAAAAAGCGCTAGTTGAGCGCTTCAACTCAAACGAGTTTTCCATTCTTGGAATTAACACCGACAAAAACGCCGAAGATTACCGCGCCAAATGTATCGAGCATGGTGTTAGTTGGGACAATATTTTTACCGGTGGCACCGGCGCCGGAGTGGCGGCCGAGTGGGGAATAAGTTCTTACCCAACTACTTTCCTAATCGATGCTGAGGGACTCATTCGCTACAAAGGTTTGCGCCACGACAATGTCGCACCCAAGGTTGAAGAATTAATCGCCGAGATTAAAGCCCCATAAGCCTGCTTAAGCGTGATATTCTGAAGTGTGCGCTTCAAATTCACCAATCGGCTTTTGGGTGTTTTAGCAATCCTCAGTTGCGGCCTGGATTTATCCGCGCAAGAAGGACTAGCTATCACTGCCCCACTAAAATCCACCGAGACTTACTTGGTGGACCGCAGTGGTCGTTCGGTTCATCAATGGTCTTCGGCATACTTGCCGGGTCTAGCTGTTGAAGTTGATGATGCGGGAAATTTATGGCGCGCCTTTGATTCGGGCACCAATCCCTGGTCTGGACGGCCCGGCTCTGGCGGCGGTATTGAAAAATTTAATTGGGACGGAACTCTTGAATGGAGTGCCGAACTTTCCGACAACATCTTTCTGCAACACCATGACATTGAAGTTATGCCGAATGGAAATATTTTGGCAATCCTGTGGGAAAACCATTCCATCGCTGATGCAGAAGCAGCTGGTCGCGACTTAAGTATTACAACTGACGGAATTTTTGCACCAGACATCATTATTGAAATTGAGCCGAATGGGTTGAATGGTGGGAAAGTAGTTTGGGAATGGAAAGTCTGGGATCATTTAATCCAAGATTATGATTCAACTAAAAGCAATTTTGGAATCGTTGCTGATCACCCAGAATTAATTAACATTAACTACCCGCCGAAGAATGCGCGTGCCGGAGATTGGACTCACTTTAATTCCGTGGATTACGACCCGATTCACGATCAAATCTTAATAAGCTGCAAAGCTTTCAATGAGGTTTGGGTTATCGATCACAGTGTCAGCAAAATGCAAGCGGCTGGGCCCAAAGGCGATTTGCTCTATCGCTGGGGAAACCCAGCCGCCTACCACCGTGGCACCAGCAACGAGCAACGAGCAACAGTTATTTGGACAACATGATGCACAGTGGATTACGCCTGGACTACCTGGACACGGAGACATTTTGCTCTTCAACAACGGCCAAGCTCGGCCTTCTGGGAATTGGACTTCGATTGAACAATTCACTCCACCACGCAATCAAAACGGAAATTATTCAGCGATTGGCTCGGGATCGTGGGCACCAAACGCAAGTAATTGGTCATGGTCAGATGGAAACTTTTTCGCGGCCATCGCCGGTGGCTGTCAAAGATTAAAAACTGGCAATACCTTTATTACCGACTCTGGAAATGGAATGTTGTTTGAAGTTACCACTGCTGGAAATATTGTTTGGACATGGAATAATCCTTATCCAGCACTAAGTGAAAATGAATTATTTAAAACACCACTCGATCGCCGCATGCTCTGGCCCGGCGACTTCACCCTAAGTGTGAGTGGTGGAACGGCAGCCGTAGAACTTTTGGCCGGAGCCCAACACGCTCATCAACAGTTTTTTGTTACAACGAAAATACCAGGTCTGCCGTTGACTAATAAAATTCTATTCGGGCAACTTGACCAAAGCGGCCAAGCCGTTTTGCAATACAAGTACCATTACCTTTCCGCCAGCTTCATTGGTCGTGAAGCAACGTTGTTGGCAGGAGTAACAACCGGAGGCTACCGACTTCTTAGCAAAGAAATCCAAGTGAACTTTATCCAATAAAAAAATAAGGGGACTCGAAGAGCCCCCCCAGCATCATTCAAAAAGTTATGCAAGACCGAGCTTGTCGGCTGCACAAACATCCCCCACGTGTCACTCCTCAAATTAATGAATCTGCGACTGGAAGCCATGCGCCGAAGGCTAGGCTTTGCTGTGAAAGAGCAGCAAGTTGCCCTGCTACCTATAACAATGGCAAAAACCGCAGTTTGTGACAGGTTTTTTTGAAATTACCGAAATATCTCCCCAAGTTCTTTCAGGAAGCCCACTTACGGACGCAACTTTTTTCAGTCTTGTAAAGTTTTCTCGGCCACAGGCACCGACCGCATTACCAACTCAGCAAATGCATAGCAAACCAGCAAAATCATTCCAGCGCCGATTAATGTCAAACTAAGGGCCAACAAAAATTCTAAGCCTTCCTGAAATGAACCTAACCCGTGCAAACTAATTGGCAACTCCCATTTATTTTGGAATGAGCTAACGATTAGCACCATCGCCGAAAGATCGCCCGACAACTTCAACAACAGCGCGAATATTTCCAAGTGCACGCAAGCTCCCCACTCAATTAAACGGCATTGACGTCCTCTAGCCAAGACTCGACGACCTGCGAAGAAAACCAACGCGGCAACTAGTAAACCTTTTATTGGCGAGCGCGCATTTATTTGCTCGACCGCCACCAATAAAGCTACCAGCAACAATAAAAAACCCACCGCCCGCAAAGTATTGGCAATAGTGATGGGTGAAGCCAGAACACCAAGAAAGCCATCATGTTCTCTGGCTAATCGAAGTTGATTACGGTTTTTAGAATTGCTCATACTACCATGGTAAAGAACTCGAAAAAAAATCCCAATTGGCAATAAAACGACTCTTGCTTGTTAAGGGGCTAGTTCTCAAATCCCTTAATGGTTAGTTTTCATGCCTGACTCCCTGGAAGGATAATGGCGCCGAGGCCGCAAGTGAACGCTTGCGGCCTTCGGCCTTTTGCGCCTTTTCTACCTATTTAAAGGGCTTTTTTGGGCAAAGAGTTGGCGTATTTCTGGAGAGCCGGGCGCATATCGGTAAGCCCTGAAAATTCCACCGCCACCACCGGCCTTGGCACCCTGACGGTTCAAGCGGGGGTTTCTTGGTGGACCAGACAGACGATTATTTCCAAGCTTTGCTCGGCCCTTATTTCGGAATCCCTTAGCCTCAGATTCTCCCTTGGTCATTTGCTCATCGCTTGGACGAAATTCCCACACCACTTCATGCTGGGGATTTACCTCGAACAAGCGTTGCTGTTCGCCCGAGGTTATTAAGGTGTTGCCGTTTTCTAAACGGATGGCACCAGAAATGTGACTGGAGAACAGGTCTTCTTTTTGCGGGGCTTGATAAATCCATTCGACCTCCCCAGCACTAATATTTTCATTGCTAGCAGCAAGCTCGACTTTTATTTCCTCAACTGATGACCACGGCCTAGTTTCCTTTTCACCATTATTAAAAATGCTGAGGGAGCCGGCTCCAGGGAAGCCGGTTGGAATCCACCGCACATCATGTTGTCCAAAACACTTGCGATCATTTTCATCGCCGCTTTGGTAATTCTGCGGATTACCCCAGCGCCACAAAATATCACCACCCTTGGCATAATTACCACCGGCACTAGATGCCGCTTGCTCGCTGGTAGTTGAATGATCAATCACAATAACTTCTGAAAAATGACGCAAACTTATTGCGATAAGGTCAAGCTCCTGGTTGTAAGCCAATGCATTCGAATGCATCCAATCCGCCTGAAAGCGGCCACCACCAATTGGCATTTGAGCTCCTTGGCCACCGCGCCCAATGTGGTCTGGCAATCCTGGTGGCCGATTATTTTTTTTGGGTGCGGGAGGTGTTTCCTCCTCCTCTTCTTCATCGTCGCCTAAATATCCGAGTGCTTGCAGCAATTCAGTTTCTTCATCGATTTCTATGTTTGAGCGTTTATCAATTCCACCAAGATTGATGTCGATGCGTCTAGGGCTTTCTCCAATTGCCGAAAAGTTTGGCTTTTCATGATCGCGATCTTGCACGAGATGGTCCCACGCGTGCCACTCCCAAACAATCTCTCCTCGGTCTTTTCCAATTGGCTTTATTTCAAGCAAGCAGTCCGGCCAAATCCCATCTCGTGAAACTGAATCTTGCGCGCGACCAAGTGCTTCCGCTTGAGCTTTTGACTTATGCTCCCAAGCAATTGCCAAATAGTTTCCGTTCGGTAAAACTTCCACATCATGGTGTTGCAAATATTTTTCTGGCAATACCCAACTCCATTCAACTTCGCCATCGGCCGCTAAAACCGACAAACGTCCACCTTGACCTCCACCACGAAACAATGAATGCTTCAATTTTCCTGTATGCAGTAGTTTTCCATTTTCAAGCAGGCGCGCCTCATGTCCAGGTTGATAATGAGTATTCCATTCATGAACTGGCTCACCTTGCTCATCAATTAAATACACATAGGTTGAACGAATTGGCGCGAACAAGGTGTAGTGCTCGTCCGACTCAACGGATTGCAATAAAGGTGCAACAACAAAAACTATTAGTGGAAGCAACATCTATTACAACACTTCACAAAACATGATGCACCAATTGTGACCATGTAGTTTTGCACACTTTGGGCAAGTTGTGTACCAAGAGAATTGACGACCAACCTGGCCACCATCTGCAACGACCAATGCCTGTAATTCCTTCATCCATTTCCCGGCGAAACGGTAGTGGCCGTCAAAAGCCTTGGCGCGGCACTGGCCGCTTATGCTCACCGTATCAACCCCCGGCACTTCACCAGCAATTTCATAATACAATTCTGATTTCCAGGGTGAACATTCATCCGCCAAAACAATTGGCATCGACTCGGGCATTGCACATGATTTTTCCAAGCGCATCATGTTGCGCGTGACAACTTTGCCAATGCCAATTGGTATATGCAAAAAACACCGCACTCGATCGTGGATGAAGGGTTTGTTTTCCCATTCCACAGTGAGGTCAGACCAAGGCACCGCATCAAATGGTGGACAGCAGACTTTGTTGTTTGTCATACCGTTAGTTTAAGCATGCAATCTAAAGTTGCCATAGAGAAAAAGGTGGACGCCCAGCGGCGCCCACCCTTGCTTGAATATATTTCAACTATTAATAGTTTTCGCGCCAAGCATCCTTCATCGCCTGCACTTTGTACTCGGCCTCAGCACACACCATCTTGTGTAAACCCATTTGGATGTCCTTGCGGGTGCGTTCTGGAATTTCATGCCGCACTGCCTCGCGGAATCGCATTAGGTCAGAAAGGTATTCCTCGCCTTTAGGCAAACCCTTTACATACCGCTTAAAGAATCTCATTTGCCGTTTCACGGTTTCCAATGCACCGTGGTAGTCGTAATCGCGATTCATGTTAGTGGCCGTATCAATTATTTGCGCATGCCAAGCTTCGGCAACAATTTCCACCACACCCATGTCCACACGCTGAGCGTTGTTATCAGTGCCAGTCGCAAGAGTGACTATGACATCAGAACTTTCATTGTTTATCAATTCACCGCTCGCACAATTCTTTGCTCGCACAATTGCCCGGCCATTTAATCCATGACCTGGTGTCCCAGCATTAAACTTCAACTTGAAGATTATTTTGCGAGTTGTATCGCCACGCATTGAGCCCAACTGCCATTGGTTCCTGATGCTCGGATAATTACCCACACAACTTACTTCAGAAACTCCCGGCATCTCTAATTCAACGGTAACATTTTCCAGCATGGCATTTTGCGCTTCGCCTAAATCCCCTAGCATTGCTGAGGAAATTTCATCGGCAACAGCGGCGTCGTGTAAGCGGCCCCCACCGCCACGTGCCAGTGCTTGAACTTGATCCAAAGAATAGCCGTCGCCAATCCCAATGCAGGTGGTGGTCACGCCTTGCTCCAGCAAACCAGCAGCGTGCTGAGTAAGCACTGAAGTATCCACGATGCCGCGATTCGCATGTCCATCAGATAGCAACATCACTTGGTTGCGATAACTTGGGCTATCGCTACCCATTCCGGTTGCAACGCATTCAGCGCCTTGCATCCAGCCGCCCGACAAATCGGTGCAGCCCCCAGAACTAATCGCCATAACTTGACGTTGAAGTTTCGTTTTATTATCTTCCGAAATAATTGCGCCATTTACAACGGTTTGAACTTCGGACTCAAAAGTAACTACCGAAAAGCGGTCGCCATTCTCCAAGCCATCGATGATTTGACAAGTTGCACCTTTGGCCTCTTCTAATGGCGTTCCACTCATGGAGCCAGAACGATCAATAACAATTCCCAAGTTGAGTGGGATTCGTTCTCTATTTACAATGCGTGGTGGTTTTGGAGGTGCCGCTACTTCAACAACCGCAAAACGAACTGATTCGCCGCGGTGCCAAATTAATTGGCGATCCATTTTAAAACTAATGCGTGGTTGATTTTCTTCTCTAATTGGTTGCATTCCTTTTCCTCCTCTTATTTATTACGTGAAATTAAATTGCGCAGGGTATCTGCGATGCGCTCAAGTGCGGCGAGGTCGTCGCCGTCTAATCCGCGAGCGCGAAGTTCGATGTCGGGCGTTATGGGAATGGTTGCCCACCATTCACCACGGGCCTTGCGAAGCGGTTTCCGATGGGCAAGGGTTTTGTCCAACTCGGTGGCGGCTCGCTCTAACTTTGAGGTGCCGCGAGTCTGAATTGATTCTTGGCTTGACACCTGATTGGGTGTCTGACGCAAGCGCCGAATAAAATCCAAGGCCGAGTTATCTTCAGTATCTTGTGTTTCGATTCCTTGAGAACTGAGTTCCTCTTTGGGAATCCCTGACTCCAGACCGCTCGAGAATTTAAGGGCTAAGGGTTCTGAAGCAGGCGGCGTGGAAAAGCATGCTGACATGCAGTGGTCACTATCAGCCCCAAGATCAAAACTCATCACCGCTTCCTCGCCGCCGCCGATTGCGCGAATTCGTTCGGGTGGCAGCTGCAGCATCAAGCGGCGCAATTGGTCCAAATTCAAATCGGCATGCTCTCGAACCGCGCGGATGAATAACAGTCCATCCAGACTTTGGGGGTCATACCGGGCGGCGCGGCCGCGGCCGCTAGCTCCCGGAATTAGGCCACGCTGAATATAGCTACGAATCGTCCGGCTATTAAAACCACTGAGGTTCTCTAGTTCCTGAAGAGAGTAGGCTGTTGATGTTCCCATGACCACATAATAACTCGCCATGTTCCTATGGCAAGTTAAAATAGGTAATTATTTCTCTACAGCCCATTAATATAGACATAAACCCCTAGTTTATTGCTACTTACAGGGATAATAATAAATAGATACAATCATGCTATGAAATACCTCCTAACTCTGGTGCCGGCTGCACTACTGTTGGCGTGCGCAAACCCTGGCACTGAAAGTGACAGCGTGCAAGCCGCAGAAATTGTGCCGGTCTCTCAGTCCTTAGTCATCGCAGTCACCGGCATGCGATGAGGCAACAGTTGTGCCAAGCGCGTCAATAATGCGCTGGCATCTCTACCGTGGGTAGAGGAACACAATGTAGACTTCCCGAATAAAGTTGCCAACATTACAGTGAACGGCGACTGGAATGAGACCGCCACCATCAAGGCGATTACCGATCTGGGCTTCGGCGCGGAAATGTCTGACTAAGAATTACTTTTTTGGCATTCCACGCTTAAGCCAAAAAAGAAAAGCGGTTTGCATTTGAGCGGGCGTTTCACCACTCTCTTTATAGAGTAGTTCAAGAAACAATTCGGCCCGCTCACTTGCCTCAAGCGTGCGTAACTTTTTTGCGCGGAGTGTCACCAAAACTGGGCGCAATAATTCAAAACGGCTTTCTTTTATCTCCAACTCGGGCTTCCAGCGTTTATCTTCGCTAACGGCAACAGCCGCCTCTGCATAAGGAAATTTTGTTTCAAACAAGAATTCACATACCGCCCATGCATACGCATAGTCAGCGCGCACAAAACTAACTTTAGATCGCCGCACCAAGGAATCTATTTCTTCCTCTGGCAAAACTTCACCCTGTTTTTCCCAAGCTTTACGCACAGTTTTCATAGAAGTCGCCCAGTTACCAGGATGATTGGAATGGTCATTTAATGAATTCCCAATTCCTGCAAAAACACCCCAGCCATGCACCCGCTCGCCTTCAACCGCACCCACGTGCGAAACCAGACCAACCGGTTTTTTAATTGCCCGTCGTACTAACATTCCAGCAAACCCTTCGATTAAAAACTCTGGAACACCATACGCTTGCTGGCTAGCGGCCATGGAAATTCTCAAAGCACCATAGTCATGAATAGCTCTGGTAGCGTAAGCACTTTTCCCTTGGCCCTTGGTGTAAACAATCGCCATTGGCGGAAAAGTCCACAAGCCAGAGCCACGAGCAATTACTGATTTGTAAAAACTCAAGTCTGGGCCAGGAACTTTATTGGCTGCGCAAATTTCATCAAACGTTTTTTGATAGGCCAAAATCTCCTCGGAACTTTCTAGGACCAACAAACGTATCGGCTCCAATCCGCCAATTGGTGGAAAGGAACTACTCACATAATCTGTAGCAATACCTATCGGCTTAGCCAGAACTTTTGAGATAGACTTGGAATCGTAATAAAATTCCAGATTAGCTTCGGGAAATACCAAGCTATCAATTTCTTGAGGTGGCGCAAAAAAAGCACCCAACCAAATACACCCACTTGCTAAAAACATCTTTAGTTTATTTTTACTATTGTCGCAAGCGAGCCGGCTAAAGCATCGCCATTAAAATCAAAACACCCAACCGCCCAACGTAAAGATTTCCCCAAAGCTGCCGAAGGAAGTGGTGCGCCACCCTGATTAAAGACTGCAGTTGCTCGACCTCGCGAATCTAGCGTTCCTGAATAATTAAAATGCAGAGCAGTGTTCATCGTGGAATCTACGTAGCCGGTATATGCATCGGAATTAATGGGCAAAACAATGCCATTGCCGATATCAAGGCCATTGCCAGCTCCAGTCATTCCGCCATAAACTCGGTAGCTATTGCCTGCCATGGCTGGGCCGAAATCTATTTGCACAACTTGCTCTTGGCCCGAAAGTGGCAATTGCGCAGTCGCAATGGTGTCGTGGCCGTCAAGCCAAATACTACGCCCAAACGGGTATTCGTGAACTCTGGCCTCAATCTTCAGGTCGTAGGCATTACCAGTTAAAGTGTAAGAGCCATTTGCAATTAGCACATTGCCACCGATTGCGCCTAACTTTTTATTACTTCCAAACAACTCCCACATATCGTAGTGCTCTTCCCAGTCAAACTCCCAAGCTGCGGTATCAATTTGCAATTCACTTTCATCATTTAAAACCATGTCATCAAAAATGTTTATGTTCAAGCTTTGCCATTGATTTTTTTGGTGGACATCAAACAAAGGAGATGAATAGTTGTTGGTAGCACGTTCACTAATCGGATCAGTTATTCCCCATTTCTGTTCGGAAATTTTCGAACGAACACTTAAGTCAAAAGCGACTTCAGCAGGCATTAGGGTGAACAAACCACCTTCCTCTAATTTATGGAACTGAGCACCAACAATTGTCAAAGTGAATCGTCTTGAGCCACCACAAAACGCGGCCATGTTAGGACGTGCGCCCAAATAATCAGCCAAGCTGTAATGATCAACCGGGTGCCAGGAACTTGCCGGCGCGCGGCCACGCGACATCGCCAAGCTATTCCAACTTCTAAACATTCCGTCATTCTCGAGCAACACTCCATCGTTGATTGCCCAGCCGCTCCCAGCAAGAAAAAGTGCGGTGCTTAAAGCGCCGCCGTTGGCACCATCATCAGTCGAAGCCGTTTGTCCAATTAACATTTCGCCATAGTTTGAATGACCGAGGTGGTTGTGTGGTGAATCTAGATGCTGATCGACCCAAGCATCTTGAAGATGGTCCACGTCAATAGTTGGAGTTCCAAATAAACCCCACAAAAATTGCATACCAGGATCAGATGCAACCCACGAACCATTGCTCGCACCTTCCAATATTTGCCAGCGAATAAGGTGTCCATCAGAAACTAAATTTTCAAGATCATGCCGCACTAAGTAACGAGAAATTAAACCACCAAAACTTGCGCCAAGTAAATTCATGTGGTCAGCACCGGTGCGGTCTAAAACATGACGCGCAAACTTCGCTTGAATTAATGCGTAAGCTGGAACTCCGCCGCCGAATTGAGCCACAACCGCGTCCAAGTCGATTTGATCTTGAGTGGTCCACCAACTTGGGGGAATATCACCGTAGTATTCCGCCATCGTGATTAGGTCTGGAGCGACTAATCCTCCTGGGTCGGCCATAGAAGAAACGCCCATCATGTCGGCAATTTCATCCAGCAATGAGTCCGGTACATCTTCCCCGAGAACTCCCTGCTGTGAGGAACCGTCGGGATTAAACCCGCCCACAAAAATGGTAACGGTGTTATGCAAATCGCCGTGGCTTTGCGCAAGTCCTGCGCTAGCCAAAACCAGTGCGAAAATCGTGGTGGTGAGCGAGAATTTCATTCCTATTTTATAGCATTTTATTACTTCACCTGTTTTCATCCGGTGTCTAAGAGAGCATGAGTCTACTACCAATTTTGTTCATGCTTTTCCCACAAGGAGAGCAACACCTTATCGACATGCCTGTCATGCCTGATCGCGCGGGCGCCGAGATCGAGCTTGCTGGCGGCCTGATCGATGATCACGCAGGTTTGATGTTCGGCACTTCTCGCATGCCTGACTACATGAAAGACCGCCCAATTCAAGTAGATGCCAACGGCACCATTCAGCCATTGGCAACTCTCCACAATTCTGCTTGGGGCGAAGTTGTCACTGTTGTTCACGATCTTTACGATCTTTACGATGTTTACGGCACACCAGCCGGCAACACCATGAACCAAGGTCAAGTCCGCGGAACTTACTGGACTGGCAGTCCAACTCTAGGGCCTTTGGTCGCTAATGATATTGTTCCTTTGGCGGAGCCAGTTGGATCACTGGCGGATCCGCAATTGGCCACTACCTATGTGGATCAAGTTCTGATATGTCGGGCAACTCCCGGGCATTCGTTTTTGACCTAAACAGCAAGCAACTAATTGACCTGACTAATGTCGCCAATTTCCCAATCGGCTTAGCGTCTTTCGCATACTCGTGTGATTCAGGAAGCCTTGGACAGCCTAACACTGTTGGCTCTGTCATAACCAGTAACGGAGCTCAAGCCTACTTGTTTGGAACTAGTTCTTGCGAAGCGATTAATATTCCAAACAGCACTGCGTCCAACGCACTGGCCATTCACGGTGATTCAGTTGTTGGTAAT
>CAZWVI010000002.1:13840-30102 GCA_964637165.1 uncultured Planctomycetales bacterium | reverse complement strand
AAACAGCACTGCGTCCAACGCACTGGCCATTCACGGTGATTCAGTTGTTGGTAATTGCTACTTAGGATCTTACGATTCACAAGCCTTTCACTGGTCAAAGTCAACTAAGGTAGCAAGCATTTTGCCGCCATTAGCTGGCGGAATAGCCACCGCGGAAAGCATCAGTGGCAACATGATTTATGGCTCCTCAACTGATGCCAACGGTAATCACCGTGCTTGCTATTGGGACTTAGATGAGCTTCCTTTTGTAGTGCCACACGACCTAAATGATTCGCTACCGATTTACTCGCAAGCAACCTTGACTTCAGCTAGAGCAGAATCATTTGGTAACATTCTTGCGCAGGGAGAACTTCAAGGCGCACAAACTGGGTTCACCCTACATGAAGCTTGGTTAGTTGAAATCGACGCACCAGTTGCAGGATCAAGTGGAAGCTTAATGTTCTCCCCAGCTCCAAGCGGCTCACTCGCTCAACTTGCCGGTTCACTTAGTCGCGGCTACACACCGATCTCACAACTTCCGGGCTTGATTTGTGAACTTTCACAACCTGTTTTAATCGATACTCAAGTTGGTGGCTGGGGCGGAATGGACACCGTTACCTTTGATTTTAATGTTCCATATTCGCTTGCCGGCAGCACTGTGTACTTCCAAGCAGTCTCCTTTGCTTATGGACAAACAAGCGATGTACTGGAAATTGTAATCCAATAATTCGAGAAGCAATTCTTGGGGCGGGTGTTCGCTAGACTTAAGTCATGCGAGCACCCGCTCTCCTCGTTTGTAGTGGATTTCTACTGCTAATCCCTAATTTCGCCAGCGCCCAATCCGAAGGATTTACGCTTAAGGTAATTCCGCATCAAATTGTGGCCGAACACCAACGAGTTGGTGATTATTTAGAAATGCAAGATGGGTTCCAAATGCCAACTGCTTGGATTACGCGGCATGGCTGGCAGCCAACTGGTCCAGGCGTGGCAGTCTTTGATGACAAAAAAGCAAAGGTGCCAAATTTTGACAAACGGCGACGCGCCAATATGCAAATGCCATTGAACGTGTATGGAACGGTTTTACCCGAGCCTGACTTAGGGCGCGAATCAACCAAACTAATCCGTACCAAGCCAGTATTGGTTTTGTCTTTGATCCACCACGGCGACCCAAGCGACATTGGTGAAACTTACTCGAAGATGTTTGTGGAATTAAAAAAACGAAATTTGAAATTCCAAGGGGTCTCCCGCGAAGTTTACTTGGAATATAAAAACATGACTGAAGTTCAACTAGTGGTTGAACCCAAGAATATGGTAAGCATTGGAATTTACGCGGATCAAGGAGTAAACCCTGACGGCGTTTTAGCCTTGTCCCTTTGCCTTGCTGACGCAAACATTTCATTCATGGCGATTGGCAATGAAGAAATCAACAGCAACTCATTCGCCAAAAAGGTCGCCGCGATACTGATGCCTGGCGGCTGGGCCGAACAATACAACCAAGGGATAAATGAAAAAGGCGCCAAGCGTCTGCAAAATTTCGTTGAGGACGGTGGCGGTTATTTAGGTATTTGTGCTGGGGCTTTCTATTCCGCAAAAGAAATTAAATGGGCTGGTGAAACCATTCCATACGACATTGACCTATTCCCGGGAGTACCTTCTCCTCCAACATTCACCCTGCCAGCTTGGCCTGGTTACACCATGGCTGAAATGGATATCCAAACATCTCATCCTTTAGCCACAAAGTTGCCAAAAACAATTCAAGTCCTTTATTACGGTGGGCCGAGCTTGAATGCGAAAACTGACCAAGTAGTTTCAGTGCTAGCGAGGTTTGCCAATGGTCGACAAGCGGCAATTGTAAGTTTTGAAAAAGAACGAGGGCGCGTGTTTTTAAGTGCCGTTCACCTTGAGTACGACTTGAATTCAATGCGCGATGGTAGTGCTTGGCCGGAACTTGAATCTGGCTTTACCGATTCAGAGCCAGACTGGGAATTGTTGCAAGACGCAGTTAAGTGGGTTTCAGGCGTGAATACCAAGTAAAATGGAACGTTGTGGCGCATTCTTGCGTCAAAACTCCACAACAATGTTAATTGCCACCATCCTCCTCATGGCAAGCCCTTGCTTGCCCGCCCAATCCCCTGCCACCAACTTTGTAGAACGCCCTGGCGAACTTGAATTTTCTGGATTCATGATTGCCAAGCCCCACGAATGGGGAAATTCCAGCCGCTTAGCTGCTTATGAAGTTATTGAATACGTTAGCGATACTGATGAATTTATCTTCGCAGTTCCAAACAGTTCGAATGAGAACTTAGTCGCAACTGCACTAATGGCCAGTGGTGAATTTGAATACGTTGAGCCAGATTGGCGTTGCTTTATTGATAAGACTCCAAATGATCCGATGCTTAGCCTTCAGTGGTGGCACGACAATATTGAATCTCGTTCAGCTTGGGACATTCGTACTGGTATGTCGGGTGCAACTTACATCGCGGCCTTTGTTGACACCGGAGTTGACTTGGACCATGTTGACCTGCAAGCTTCTTTGGTGAGCGGATACAACACTGTTCAAAACAAGTCGCAAGCAAACGGTGGCGATGTTTCCGATTCAAATGGTCACGGGTCAATGTGCGCAGGCTGCATTGGCGCGATTGGCGACAACGGCACTGGCGTTGTTGGAGTTTGTTGGGATGTAAAACTTATGCCGATTAAAACTGTGAGCGGCGGACAAGGATCTTCCTCCTTAAGCAACTTAACTCAAGGCGCGCGCTGGGCGGCGGATAACGGCGCAGGCTCGGTAAGTGTTAGCTTTAGTGGCGTTGAATCTTCAAGTGTCAATTCAACCGGCAACTATTGTGATGGCAAAGATTGCATTGTGCTTTGGGCTGCTGGTAATTCCGACACTAATCTGTCAGGGTTCGATTGGAGCAACATTGAAGTTGTTGGTGCAACTGATGTAAATGACAACAAGGCGAGCTTTTCTTCTTATGGAAAAGCAGTCGATGTCATGGCGCCTGGTGTAAACATTGCTACCACCAACCACAATGGTGGATACAGTTCGGTGAGTGGAACTAGTTTCGCGACTCCAATCACTAACGGAGTTGTGGCAATGATTCGTATGCAATACCCAAGTTGGTCTACATCAGATGTTCGCCAACGTCTTTACGATTCCTGCGATGACATGAATAACTCAAGTAAGTTTGGTCATGGGCGCGTCAATTTAAATGTCGCACTCGGTGGCGGCGGAACCAACGGCTTAAACTTAACAGTTGGCTCCTTGGTCGCCGGCACTAATGCGACTCTAAGCGTCGATGGTGCGACTTCCAACGACATGGTTTACTTTGCCTACTCCCTAACCGGCCGCGGCACTACCAGTATTCCATCACTTGGAGTTGACTTGGGAATTGCTAATCCCCAAGTACTCCAGACCGCTGCGGCAAATTCCGCCGGTAGCGTGAGTGTAAATGTCAGTGTGCCACCTTCAGCGCAATACGTTTCAGTATGGCTGCAAGCGGCCGCGACAGCGATGGCTTCACAAGTCGTGTATGTAATTATTACTTAGACTTTAAGTTTTAACTAGCGACTACTCATTGATGTCGATGTCAGTTCTACTGATGTCGACATCAAACGCTAATTGCTGAAACCAAGGAAATAAATTCTCGCCGAGCGCGCGACTCCAAATCGCTACGCAGTCATCCATGCTGTAACTTTGGCGGTCGCCTTGTAAAGTTGCGCGTTTCATTTGAAAGTATTTAGCCATTGCACCGGGGCCAAATTGTTTTTCCAATTCTTCAAACACGAAGTATGACTTACCCCAGACTAAATCGCGTGGCGCATCTTCGGCCAATGGGTTAATGCTATCCATATTTGGGTCAAGCTTACGCGCCTTGGCAATTTGCTTGGACAAGGTTGTGTTTGCGCGAGCACTTAGCACCGACTCATTGCCTGGATTTTCTAGTTCTTCTAGCGCCCCCAAACGCCTGGCAACTTGAATGCCTAACCAAGTTGCGATTGGTTCATTCCACAATGGCTCAGCAAAAGGAAGCACCCACGAATGGCCAGCTTCGTGCCCAATCAACTCAACCATGCCATAACGCTGGTCGGGATAATTTCCCCACCACGCCCCAATTGCAATACGTGCGCCACTTGAAAAGCCGCCACCACCAGTGGGCAGTACGAGTAATCGCTTAATCATTCCTGGAGATGGTTGAACACCAGTGATGTCTACCAAATGTGGCTTAATCAGCGCATACTCCTCGCCAATCGCACTTGCCATGGGAGCGGTTCCATCATGGTACTCCAAGACTAAGGGTCCAATCTGCTCCTCGTGTTCTGCCCACGGCCCCCTTAAGTCGGCCTTAGGGTTTACATATTTACTGGCGGTTAATTTCAGCAGCATTGGAGTTATCCACTCTGCGTTGATCGGGTCTGATGCGTCCGGTTTGTGCCCAAATAAATTGCGACTGCCAAACAAAAAATTCCCTTTGCCGACTTTACGCCAAGCCAACATGGCTTGCCGTTGTTGGTTTTCATTTTCTATATTCCACAACGAAGCGTCCTCGAAATTAAGGTAGCGGCCCATGCGCACGCCATACTTGTCACCAATTACGTGACCAGGTGATGCGTTGTAATCGATGCTATGCCTTGCGCTTAAGGGGGTCATCATCAATAACACAGTTCCACCACTGGCTAGAAATGTGTCAATGTTAGCGATGGCCTCTTCAGAATATGGAATACGGTAATTACCTTGAGTTAAGACTAGTAAGTTGGCGTTACTTAAATCCAACTTGGCCAAGCTTCCCCAGTTGCGAACGTCTTTTCCAAGGCCTGACAAATATTGTTTGGCAAAGCGACCGTCCATATAAAAACTAAACTCCTGACTAATGTCAGAAACCGAGTGGACTGTCTTGTCGCGTAAATACAACCACACCCAACCATGGGTGTTGGTGCGTTCACGTTTATAGCCGTTCCATTTTGATGCGTATTCCAAATATTCATCCAATGCTTGGTCATATCTTTCCAGCACATCTTCAGGTATTCCATCGCTCATGCCAACGTATAAATTGCGTTCATCTACAACCTTTTGATATTCTTCCTCGGCTTGTTCATAAATTGGCTTATAGGCGCGCTTCTCCTCACGCTCAGCCTCAGTCAATGGTGGCAACTGATAGCTTAACCAACCAACATCACCAACCAACAAATCAACTTGACCATCAGCATTCCAATCCGCCACGTGAACCTTGGTGCGGCTTCCTGGGGCAACCACACCCTGCTCTTCGGTGCGTTCCTCAAATTGAGAACGAGCAATTAAATCGCGGCCCACGGAAAATTCCAATCCACCGGCCAAAGAAATATTTTGATGCCACTTAACCTCACCCCACTCGCTACCGACAATTAAATCTTTACGGCCATCGCCATTCCAGTCTGCAAGATGGGCGTTTGACCCTTCTATTTTTTTTCCGTCACTAGATAAAAGAATCGAACCACTATTCGACCATCGTGGTTTTGTTGAGGTGCCATTATTGTTAAAGATAAACACTCCACTACTTCTAGTTCCCACCAACATGTCGAGATCGCCATCTCGGTCAAAGTCGTGCAACTCGGGAGTGACAGAAATTCCAACATTCATTACTTCGCCGGTTTCGTCCCTCAAGTAAACACCTTGCCTTAATTCTTCGCCGACCATTTCGAACAACCAGATTTCTCCGGTGTAAGAGCCAGCAATAATGTCAATGTCCCCATCTGCATCGTAGTCCACAAACTGTGGACAAAAGCACACGCATCAGGTGGTTGGGACCGAAGCGTCTTCGGCGCCGGCCTTCAAATAAGTGAATTCGCTGTATTGGGGATGGCGAGCAGTTCCATTGTTTAGATAAATTCGCAATTTGCCTTGGCTGTACCGGCCGGGCTCTGTATCAGCGTACTGCTTAGGGAGGCGTTCAGTTGGAAAGTCAGCATCGCCAAACTCTCCCACCAGCAAGTCCAACAATCCATCTTGGTTAACATCAAATAGATAAGGGGCAGCGTGGCCGACCGTCACGTCAATTAATTCGCCGGCTGACTGCAAACGTGTTGGTGGCGCCAATTGAATGCTGGCCAAGACGAGCAGGGTTGTGAACATGCCTATAGAATAGCAATTATTGTTATCCTGTATTTATGGTTAAACAACTGAATCTAACTGCTGAACAAGCGCACCAATATGGTGTTGATGGAATCATTCCTTTACCTGGAGTGTTCAAAGATTGGGTGGACCTGCTAAGAGCAGGGGTCGAAAAGAACCTAACTTCGCCAGGAGAATTTGCTACCGATAGCATTCAAGAAGAAGGCCGAGGCAGATTTCTTGATGACTATTGCAACTGGCAACGCATTTCCGAATACCATGAATTTGCTACCCAATCACCATGTTCCGCAATTGCTGAGCAGGCCATGCAATGCCGCGCTCGCTTGTTTCATGAACACTTAGTTATGAAGTCGGCCGGCACTGCAAAAGCCACACCTTGGCATCACGATATTTCTTATTACTGCGTTGAAGGGACCCAATCGGCCAGTATTTGGATAGCTCTTGATCCAGTGCCTTTGCCAAATGCCGTTCAATTTGTTGCTGGCTCCCACTTGTCAGGAAAAACCTATTACCCAAAACGTTTTCTTGACAACAGCAATTACGACTATCCAAGCGGCGACTATTCAGAAATTCCTAATCTTTCTAGTGAAGAGATGAAAATGAAAATATTGCGCTGGGAGTGTCAGCCGGGAGACGCAGTAATGTTTGATTTTCGCACACTACATGGAACTAGCGCCGCCAAACTGGAAGGACCGCGGCGGGCGATTGCTTGGCGGTGGCTAGGCGACGACATGGTCTTTCATCAGCGCCCAGGTCGCACCTCGCCACCTTATCCTGAACTGAAGTTAAGCACTGGGGATTGCTTACCCGCAGAGTTATTCCCTACTTTGCCCGCTTAGTTTGCTTAACTTTATAGAGTCGGTCTGACTTGGGCGTTTTCCGTTGGTGCAAATCAGAATCCGGCCAGCGCACGTCAATTTTTAAACGACCAGAATAGTCGCCCAAACCAAAATGTAAAATTGGCTCGTCTTGCGAAGATGTGCCGCGCGTGTTCAGCAAATGGGAGGTTACACTTTTTGGAATTTCTGCATCGCTCGTGGTCACTTTTACAATCGCGCCAAAGGCCGAAGGGTCTTTACCCTTTGATGTCAGTTTTACTCGGAAATAATGATTATCGTTGCCTGAGTTAATAAATGCGCGCACCCCGTTACTCGAAGCGTAAATCACATCAAGGAATCCATCGGCATTTATATCTAACCAACTTTGTCCCCAACCATGGAAGATTGCCGCCCCTGAACGAAATGTAATTGGCATAAAATTGCCAGCTCCGTCATTTTGATAAAGCGCGGAAGGCACTCCTTCATAAACACAGGTAATTGACAAATCCAAATCACCATCATTGTCAATGTCAATAAAGGCTGGATCGGAATGGGTTTCTTGGAAACGAATACCGCTCTTCGCATAAATATTTTGGAAGGTTCCATCGGCTTGTTGCAATCCAAGAAAAGACAGGTTGGAAAACCCCTGCCTAACAAATCTCGGGTGCGCCAAATTCGCCGAAAATAAATCCATGTCACCATCATTATCGATATCACCCCAACAGGACCCAATTGTGTGGCCAAAGTAATTACCATCGGCTGGCTCACGCATACCTTTTACCCCGTGATTTTCAGATCCGTCCACCAATAATCCATCATCCCAACTTAATAAACGATTTTCATTCAAGCGATAGTTTGAAACAAAAATTTCACTGTCGCCATCTCCATCAATATCGCACGGCGACACTCCTCGCCCGCAAAAAGAATTTTTTTTATTTAACCCAGCCGAAAGTGACATGTCGATGAAAACTCCGTCGCCATTATTGATTAACAAGACATCTGGGTGACCTTCACCAACTGGTCCTTCATAGAGCGCCATGTAAATATCCAAGTCGCCATCGTCATCGACATCTACCCAAGCTATTCCCTCGGGGGTCGCCGCCATTTTCACAGCGGATAGTCCACTACTCTCACTTACATCTTCAAATGAGTACTTCCCCCGCTTGCCCAAATTACGGTAAAGCACCGAGGTGCCGCTTTTAGCAATCAGTAAATCAAGAACTCCATCACCGTCAAAGTCTCCAAAAGCCGAAGCGGCGCCTTTATGGGCAATTCCACGCTCCTTAGTTACTTCCTGATATTTTCCATTATGGTTCATAAAAAGGCGACCGCCAAAAGAAAGATCGGGGTCGCCATCGTTGTCAAAATCGGCAGCAGCCACCCGCGTTTCCTTTATTCCTGACAGCCCAATTTTATCGGTAACATCTTCAAACGATACCGATGGCTGTGCTTCCATTTCAAAAAGAGGACTTTCCTCTAGCAACTCTCCACCTAACAGCATTGTCGCTTTAGCCAAATTATTGAACGCATTATCTGTATCCAATTCGCATTCACGGCGCGCTTGGGCTTGTTGCTCGGACTCGCACGGACCTGTAATCTTCCCCGAATACTCATGGCTCGCCGCCGCCGCTCGCCACGCGACAGCCCAAGCTTTTTCAGACAGCGCCAATACCTTTGAATTGCTGCGGTTGGCGTTTAAATACGCGTCAAGGTACCTATTGTCCAAATCAGCATTGGCTACTCGTTGCGAAAAGAAGTGCTCATATTCACTTATCTCTTGGCGGTTGTCATCTTTTAAAGCCGCCATCAGTAAACGCGACGCTGCCACTGGGGAATATTCACTCTCTGGGAAGGCGGAAAATATAGCCCCCCAACATTTGCGGTTAAATGCCGGATCAAAGTTGGCCCAACAATGCGAATAAGTAGTGTTGATTACTTCAACCAGTGGCGACCCGAAACCATCAATTGCTAAATCAAGGTCAATACCTTTGGCGGCAATTTTCTTCAGGCTAAGGGTCGCCGATTCAAACTCTTTATTCCCAGCTTGAGCAATTGCCAAAAATCCCAGAGCCAAATTTTCATTGGCAACCATTTGCGACTGGGCAAGAGTCGTCAACTCAGACCAAGCTTTTTTTTCGCGCAACGATTTTGCTTGTTCAAGGAAGTTTTCACCTTCTTGAACAAAGCAAAGGAACGCGAACGAAACTAGCGCATGGAGTCCAACCATGCAATCATTCTAGCGCCAAGTAATGTTGCTAATGTTCCGAGAACCCGGCAACACTTCTGCGCCCAAGAATGTTAGCGAGTGAGCATCAATAAATTGAATGTCGCCATTTGAATCACTCGGGGTGCCAACCGCAATCACAGTGCCTTCACGGTTAAGGCTGCAGCGCCAAGCGTCATAAACAGTACCGGCGGTGTAGGCCGTCCAAGTAACAGCATTTCCACTCAGAGATGTAAGGTCAAGTCGCCCCATCCAACCATCAACGCCTTGACCTGGGCCTAAACGGTCGGCAAATCCCGACACGTATATGGTGCCATCATTTGCAATAGTTACACCAGTTGGTGCCGCGCCGAATAAAACTTGAGGATTGCTGTTATCACCTAGACATTGGGTTCCGAAAGAATTTGAGTTGTGATCAATCCAAGTTCCAGCAGCAATGTCATAGCGACCAACTTCACCGTTGTAAGCACCAGCATGCTGAACTAAAGCAACCAATTCTTTTCCATCTGGCGAGTATTTAACGGTTGTAACCAAATGTAGTGGAGAATTGTTGTGTGCCGGACAATCAAGCACGGCGGTGTTTTGCATATAGGTTGATGAGGCTGGATCTAAATCCCATAGATAAATACTATCCGACAAAATCTTCACAACTGCCGCAGTTTTGCCGTCCGGACTTAACGACCAAGGTTGAACTGGTCCGACCGCACCAACACCAGAAGTTTTAGCAACCGTTGTTCCGAAACCAGGCGATGTAACGTCCACGTCAATACCATGAAGTTCGTAGTTAGCATTTGCATCTGTCCCCAAAGTCCAAACTATATTGCGCTCCTCGTCCAATTCGCAACCTTCCATGAAGCCGGTTGCACCATTCCAAATCTTTGTCCATTGCAAGGTACCTGAACGAGAATCGCCGTGGAAAATGCCTTCGTCAAAAACTGACATGTATTGGTCGAGCCCACCAATCCGAGATGACATTCCATGAATGTTGAAGGGAACAGTACCGGTATCACTTAGCACCATGTTTGGGCCGTCAAGCATCCACCAATCTGAGGGGCGACCAACGTTTGCTCCAACAAAAACACTTGGGCGCATGGTTAATGTTAATTCAATTGCATTTGATGTACACACTCCAGCCGGGGCGGCGACCGGATCGAAAATTGCAGCTTGCGCCCAAAAACTACGACCTGCCATGGCCACGCTCGGTGCAGGTATGTTTAATGGAATATCGACAAATCCAACTCCCGGAATACCGGCACTACCGCCCATCGAAATTGGAGTGCTAAACAAAAGTTGTGAGGTGTCCAACCAAACTGGCGCACCATTCCAAGTTGTCGCACCTGGGGCAGCGGATATTCCAAAAACTCCAGTGGTGCCACCCAAAGTATTTTCAACTCGCACTGAAAAACTTGGTCTTCCCATCCACGCTTGAGCCGAACTCAACTCCGGAACTAGCCCACCACTACCTGGCGAGCCATCACCAGCATGCGACTGAGCATTACCAGGAACGAGGAAACAAAGAAAACTGATAAATGCGAGTAAAATCATTATCTCACTATATCACAAATTCTGAATCCGGGTCTTATGGAACGTCTACCCCGCGCTCCTTCATGCACCGGATTGCATCGTCGTAACCAGCATCGACGTGGCGAACGACTCCAGTACCAGGGTCGTTAGTTAAAACTGCGCGCAAGCGGACGTCTGCTTCAGGACTTCCATCACAAACACAAACTTGTCCGGAGTGTTGCGAGTAACCAATGCCAACTCCTCCACCATGATGCATACTGACCCAAGACGCGCCCGAGGCGACCGCCAACATACCGTTAAGCAGTGGCCAATCAGCAACTGCGTCAGTGCCATCTTTCATTGCCTCAGTTTCGCGATTAGGGCTTGCCACCGAGCCGCAATCCAGGTGATCGCGACCTAACACAATCGGCGCTGACAATTCGCCATCACGCACCATGCGATTAAATTCCAAACCGGCAATGTGGCGTTCGCCATATCCAAGCCAGCAAATTCGGCATGGCAGACCTTGGAAAGCAACTTTTTCGCCGGCCATTTTTATCCAGCGACACAAGCTCTCCTTCTCAGGGAACAAGCGCAAAATTGCTTCATCAGTTTTACGAATGTCTTCCGGGTCGCCCGACAAAGCACACCAACGAAACGGACCCATGCCCTCACAGAAAAGAGGGCGAATATAGGCCGGCACAAAGCCTGGAAAATCAAAGGCATTCTCTACCCCCGCTTCTTCCTTGGCAAAAGCGCGCAGGTTGTTTCCATAATCAAAAGTTTCCGCACCACGTTTTTGCAACTCCAACATTAATTCAACGTGACGGCCCATAGTGCGAAATGACTGGCGTTGGTATTCGACTTTATCGCGCCCACGCAACTCAATCGCTTGAGAAAAACTTATTCCATCAGGAACATAACCATCTAAGGGATCATGTGCGCTTGTTTGGTCGGTCAAAACTTCTGGAGTTATTTCGCGATCTACCAATGCTTGTAAAAGTTCTGTGGCATTGCAGCAAACTCCGATACTTACTGCCTCGCCATTCTCTTTAGCTTGAATCGCCCGGGCAAGCGCACTATCCAAGTCTGGCGCACACTCATCTAAATATTTTGTACGTAATCGAAAATCGATGCGGCTTTGCTCGACATCTGCAATCAAACAGGTGCCTTCATTCATCGTTACCGCAAGCGGTTGAGCTCCACCCATGCCGCCCAATCCAGCAGTGACCGTCAATGTGTTCTTAAGTGAACCGCCACGCTGATTGGCTAACACCGCCAAAGTTTCATAAGTACCCTGCAAAATTCCTTGGGTGCCGATGTAAATCCAAGACCCGGCAGTCATCTGGCCATACATCATCAGGCCACGATCAGCTAAATCACGAAAGTGATCCCAATTCGCCCACTTGCCGACCAAGTTTGAGTTGGCAATTAAAACTTTTGGAGCATGGGCGTGTGTTTTAAAAACGGCGACCGGCTTGCCACTTTGCACCATCATCGTTTCGTCAACTTCAAGACGTTGCAAGGTGTCGACAATTTTTTGCGCCGCTGACCAATTACGAGCGGCCTGCCCGGTACCACCGTAAACCACTAAATCCTCAGGCCGTTCGGCCACGTCCGCATGCAAGTTATTCAAAAACATGCGCAGCGCCGCTTCGGCTTGCCAATCCTTGCAATTCAGATCGGTGCCGGTAATCGACGGTTGTGGGCCCGGAGTCAGAACAATGCGTTCGGCGTTGAGGGTGGTTGCCATTTCATTATTTTAACCTTGCTACCCTATGGGTATGCGGCTTCTCCCCCTGCTTGCCTTAGCTTTAGGTCTTCTTAGCCATGTGGCACCGACCACTTCCTCGCCAGACCATTCCGCCAAAAACGTCCGCGGTGTCGTATTTCATGATGCCAACGCTGACGGTCTAAAAAATAACGGTGAACGCGGAATTCCAAATGTGCAAGTCAGCAACGGCTGGCAAGTTACCTCCACCAACAAGCACGGAAAATGGCAATTAGAAATTCCTACGCCAGATGAATTTGGTCAGCGCTTTGAAATTTTTGTAATTAAACCCCGCGATTGGATGACACCACTCGATGAAAACCTTAACCCTAATTACTACTATGTACATCGACCAAATGGATCGCCGACTGAACACCAATACTCTGGCAGTTCAGCAAGCGGCAAGTTGCCCAAAAGCATCAACTTCCCATTAGTACCCCAAGCAGAGGGTGATGAGTTGCGCGTGTTAATGTACGGTGATCCGCAACCACGCAATTTGACAGAAGTTGCCTGGATGAAACAAGACGTAGTGGAAGAATGTCGCGATTTCGACGGAGCCTTTGGCATGGCACTCGGCGACATTGCCTTTAATGATTTGTCAATCCTGCCGAATGTCGCGGCGGCCTTAGCTGAAAGCGGCGTGCCATGGTGGATGGTATTAGGTAATCACGACATTAATTTTGATGCCGCTAACGACTCGCTCGCCAATGAAACTTTCATCGCAAATTTTGGGCCGGCCAATTACGCCTTTAATTGGGGACCGGTGCACTTTTTAGTTCTGGATGATGTTGACTGGGTTATTCCTGAAGAAATTACCGCAGAGCAAGGAGCGCACTACGAAGCGCGCTTCAGCGAACAAGCTCTTGAATTCGCGCGCAATGATTTAGCCTTAGTACCAAAAGACAAATTAGTTGTTGCAGCAATGCACATTCCATTGCGTGGTGTCGAAAATAGCGCCGGTCTTCTGGAACTGTTAGGCGAATTTAAACACTCGGTGTCAGTTTCAGGCCACACTCATACTCAACGGGTTGATGAATTAGGTGAGCAACACGGCTGGCCTAAAGAAGAAAACCATTCACACGTTGTGCATGTCACGGCCTGCGGCAGTTGGTGGACCGGACAACCAGATGAGAGGGGCATTCCCCACACCTTGATGCGTGATGGTTCGCCAAACGGTTGGCTTGAATGGACCTTTAATGATGGTGAGTGGATGTTTGATTTCCGCGCGGCTGGCATGGAACCGGAAAAGCAAATGCATGTGTTAGTGGGAGAGCCGACGCACGAACCTCCAAACTCTCTTCAGCGTTTTCGCTTCGACCAACAATTGTTGCCGATATGGGTAAACGTGTGGAATGGTGACACCCGCAACAAAGTTGAAATGCGATTCAATTCTTCAAGCGAATGGCTCAAACTGGGACGTATCGACCAAGTGGATCCGATCTATGCCAAGTTATTCAAAGAGGAAGAAAAAATTCGCGGCGAACGCTGGCTAAAAATGCCAGAACCACAGTCAAGCACCCATCTTTGGTTTGGAAATTTTGCGTTTCCGGATATTTGGGACGGTCCATCCACTATCGAGATTAGAGTAACCGACCGTTGGGGTCGCCGCTTTACTGAGTTGGTGAGTTTTTAAGCCCTTTCGACATTTGGCTTTGGCCTTGCATATCCACCACTAAAGCCTCGACCCGTGGAATCGAATTAACAATTTCCAACCCCGCTTCGGGAGATAGCACGCACAAAGCGGTGGCCAATGCATCGGCAAAGGCCGCATCTTGAGCAATAACAGTGGCCGACATGCACCCTGTTGCTGGATAACCAGTGCGAGGATCAAGAATATGATGAAAGCGATTTGCGTTATGCAGGAAAAACTGTTCGTAATCTCCAGATGTAACTATGCAAGTATTTGAAACTGGAATCCGTGCAATAATTTTTTCTTGATCGCGGGGATGCCGAATAGAAATATTCCACAACTCACTGCCGTACTTTTTGCCGAGCGCCTTTAAGTCTCCACCAGCATTTACGATTGCATGCTCGATTCCCATTTCCATCAATACCGACATTGCACAATCAACTCCATAGCCTTTGGCAATACCGCCTAACCCCAGACGCACGCCTTTAGACAACTCAACTTGACTCTTCTTTAAATCTACCGAATATTTGTTCCACCCAACATTCACTAAGCCGTTAGCAATTTCTGCATCGCTTGGAATAACTGGTGGTATAGCCTTAAATTTCCACAACTTACCAACTGCGCCAAAGCTTGGATCGAATGCCCCGCTGGTTAACTTGGCAATTCCTTGCGCGCGCGCCAACAGCAAACACAACTCTTTGTCAACGCTAACGAATCCCTGACCGGCACTACTATTTAAATCCTCAAGTGGCGACGCGCGCCAGTCGGTCATTAAATCTTCAACTCTTCGCAGCTCTTTTTCGGCGGCCTTAACTGCTGATTGGGCGAATGCTAAATCCTGATGCCACACCTTTATTTCAAGCGTCGTTCCCATCACAGAACTTTCGACTCGAACTTCTTCGAGCTGCGCAAATATTAGGGTGAGTGCCGCGAGCATTAATACTCGGCTAAATTTGGAAGGTGTTTATCCTTATAAAGAATCTCGCCAGTGGCTGACAAAACCACAATTGTTGGGGTCCCAGTAACCTGCAAGGACTTGGTTAATTCCAAACTACGGTCGCGGATTTGCGGGAATGAATATTTCCACTTACGTGCCGTTGCTGCAACCTCGGCATCATCTACCGCTGAATCAGGCCCAGAAATAACTCCAAAGAAACTTAAATCACTTCGCGAATTTTCCTTCTTCACAATTTCAAATGACTCTTGGGCGCACGAAGCACACCAAGGCTGCCAGAACACCAACACGTTGGTACTAGCCTGCAAGGAATGTGCTTTGCCCTGCATATCAATAACTTGTTGAAGATTGATTTTTTCAACACCTTGGTGTTCTGAAGATGAACTTGCACACGAAAAAATTAGCAACGGAAGCAGTAGTAAGGTTTTTGACATTGTTAGAAGCTTAGTTTGAAGCCGATGCTAGCGAACCAATGGTCCAGTCCGTCATCGCGGCTTATGTGATCGATCGCCAATTCTAGCGGCAATCCTTTTTCTCCGACCCAAGCTAATTCTATGCCCATGGTGTCGGAGCTAAATTCACCCAAATCAGAATCTTGGGTGTAGTAGTCGGCAGCGGGAGCAAAGCCTGGATACCAATAATCAGTTGGCGTTTGGCGGTAATGACGCCAGTGAAATCCGGTGCGCAAATGTTTGCCAAGCATTTGGTAAAAACGCGGTTCAACACTTACTCCGCGGATTCCCCAATCATCGCCATACCAACGACCACCTAATTGCAAGGCCGCGCCATCCCATAAGCGTTGACGAACACTTCCATAGAGTGCCAAGCGTTTTCGCTTATCTGGCAAAATTTCCATAATTTCAGTTGCTGCATCTAACCACACTGAGTTGTAGGAAGTGGACAGGAACCCAGTTTGGTTCGAAAGAGTTAAACCAAAGTTGCCATGCATAGTTGGAGTAATTGCTTGATACCAACCAAGTGTTCCGGCAACTGAATAGCGCATGTCCTCGCCAAGATTTGCTCCATCAAAGCGATGGATTTCAGCTTGGTCAATGAATGCGTTTAGGTGGGCGCTCACATTCGCGCTACGCGATGGGAATTGCCAAACAGCATTTGTTCCAAATCCCAATGATTTGTAATCGTACTCACTGGCGCCACCAATATGCCAACCCCACATATCTTCGCCAGGCTTTCCGTAATGAAAAGATGCATCAAGACCAAAGTAGCGGTCGCCGCTCGCTCCGGATTCATCATCGTCGTCATCATCGTCGTC
>CAZWVI010000002.1:0-13740 GCA_964637165.1 uncultured Planctomycetales bacterium | reverse complement strand
TCATCATCGTCGTCATCATCGTCGTCGCGCAACCCGCGGCCACGCTCTGACACCCGACCCATCGAAGCCGAAGTAATGTGATCAAACATTCCAGTTAGGGTGTACCCAAAATCATCGCTACTTTGGTGATTAAATACAATCATCTGTTCAATCACCACCAAGTCTTCATCCAAAAATGGATTCCCCGCACGGGTTCCTGAGCCTGGATCGTCCTTGGTGTAGTAGCCAGTCAAAAATTGCAATGACATATCGCCGGCCTCTTGGGCAATGCTGAAATCAACTAAACCCAAAGCCATAAAGGCCAAAACTAAGAGCCGCAATTTCATGGTCAGTAACAGCCGCAACCGCCGCCGCCGGATGTGCCGACACCGCCGACTGCACCTTCTGTTGAATAGACCACCTTTTGCTGGAAGTGAATCGCACATGGACTCTGCTCTAGCAACATTTCCGGTTCACTTAATTCACGACGTTCAAAAAATTCAACGCCAGTGCAAGCCGTACCCAAAAGGAGTACGAGTGTCCTAAAGGCAAGCTCAGGAATTATCTGAGGGGGGACGGCCATTACCCTAATACTAGCATGAGCCGTGCCAGTATTTTGACGTTATTACTGGCATCTCAGCGGCTACATTCGGCCAATTGGCCGAATGTAGCCGACGCAATAAAGTGCACTACTCAAGCAAATGTTTGGTCAAAATCACCTGCTGACCATGAAGATTAACCGTCCAAGATTCACGCTCGAAAGCATCGCTCGCTCCAGCGAACAAACTCGCCCAAGCATCGCTTTCGAAAAGTAAAGTCCACACTTCATGTTGGTGATCTGAGTCTGGTGGAGTGACCACGCACCACCTATCGGCGACCAATGTTTCGCCGAGCAAATCGGCTAGCTCGCGAGTTTTTTCATCTTCTATTAAAAGCCAACGCAATTCAAATTCACCCAACACATCACTCTCTAAAATTTCGCCAGCTGGAATTTCAAGTTCAACTACATCACCATTGGCGTCAAAAGCGATTGGATTGGGTTTTCCGTAGCTTTCAGGGTGCAACAAATTATGCGTAGTGCCTGGAATTTTTCCCCAAACTTGGTTCACCGCTTCCCAACCGCCATGGTCGCGAATGCTGCGCACAAAGCTCAGCCCAACTCCATAGTTAAACAACTTTTCATATTTTTCACGACTGAGCGCGCCTTCGGCAGGGATTTGTGAATGCTGGGCGAAGTCATAATTCATTAAGTCGGCAACCGCCAACATGGCCTCGCCCTCAATCACTCCCTGCAATGCACGCATTTCGTCAGTAGTACTGCAACCAGCATCCAGCTGTGACAAATCCCAAGTTTGGTCTTGGAGAGCGTGGAAGATTTCATGCAACTGTGCACCGCGCGTGAAGTTGGCACCGCTGTCCTCTTTTCCAGTTACCACTACCAAGCGTTTGGTGTCAGGCTCATACCAACCGCCCAACTTTTCATCTGGCGAATCTGCCACGTCCACAAACTCCGGAACAACTTGATAAGCGAATTTCAAACCACGCCATTCTTCAAGCTCTTGCATTGTGGAATCAACTTCAGCTTGCAAATCGTACTCTTCGCGGTGCTCGGTGGCAGCTTCCGGCGGCGCCTCTTCGCCCTCAAATTCACCGCGCATGGCACGCGCCTTACGCGCATGGGCTTCCTCCAACAATTCACGCACTGCTGGATAGTCAATCACCACTAAAGCCGCTTCGAAATCGGCGATCGCGGAATCAAAGTCTTTGATTTCCATGAACAACATTCCTCGTTCGGCATAATTAATTACCAAATTCATCTTGTCAGGCATTTTTTCTAGCAATAAACCGTAGGCAGCCAGAGCACGCTCAATGTCGCCGGTCTCTTGGGCTTCGGATGCCGCCGACCGCAATCCTTGTGGATCATCAGGTAACGGTTTCACTTCGGCGCCGGTTCCAGCAAAGACTACTGAAATACAATTAGCTTCACTCAGCCAAGAGCTTGCCGCACTGGTCAAACATGCTTGATCAATTTTTTCGATTGCGTTTGCATACGCCTCAATGAATTCTGAAAGCCCATGGGCTTCATTCCAAGCAATCGTGCCTGCCAAAGCAAAATACGGACGTGCGCGCAATGGCTCGTCAACATAAGAACTTCCCAACAACTCCTTTACTTCCATTAATTCTGAATAATCTGCATCGCCATTGCGGAAAGAATTTAGCAGGGCATTAACTTCCAATTCCACTTGAGCTAGCTTGCTTTCTTCGCAGGACCATGAAAGGCTAAACATATCCTGGTCCACGCGCCCACCAACACTTACTGAAAGAGGTACGCCGCACGGCAAATCTGCACGACTCATCATGGAGCCGAGCACATCCAAAGCTACTCGCTCATTTTTTTCCGCCGTAGGCATTAACCAAACTCGCAAATTGCGATCCCGAGGGAGCTGTGATTCAATTATTTCTACTCGTGAAGCGCTGTCTGATTCAACATATTGCGGAGCTTCTTGACCGCGCGGCAAATCTCCAAAAGCGGCTTCAACTGCGTCCAATGCCTGATTTGGGTCCATTGGTCCAACTACAACAATTGCAACTCGATTGGGCTGATAGTGGCGGTCATAAAAATCGCGAATGGCGCTAACTGGCAAGGCAATCGCCTTCGTGTTGCCCTTCTGGTCTTTTAATCCAAAGCGGTATGGGTGTTCTTTGAAAACTGCCGCTTCTAACTCTTCGGCGCGGCCATCGGCCGGCTGATATGAATGAGTTTCTTCAACTTCCAAACGCCAGCGTTCGTGGAGTGTCGGCTTTTCATCTAAAGACAAGTTGCGCAAACGATCGGCTTCCATTTGCAAGACTGTCGATAAATGCTGTGGAGGAAAATTATGATCGTAATACATGGTGTAATCATCACGAGTAAAAGCATTCGATTCACCACCCCAGTCAACAATTGTCTTCTCATGCAAATCCGTTCCGGTTGTTGGCGTGCCGGCGAACATTGCATGTTCAGTTAAGTGAGCAAGCCCGGTGGTGTCGGCGTTTTCGTCACGGGTGCCCGCAGTCAACGCCATAAATACGGTTGCAGTTTCTTGGGCATCTTGTACAGCCACCGCATGGAGACCATTAGCCAACTGCCGCCGTTTAAAAATATGTTCGCCAATTTTCAAATCCGACAAATCTTGAGTGATCATCGACTCTGATGTGACATGAGTTTCAGCGGAACCTGAAGCCGCACAAGCTCCAAGAATTAACAGGGGGGCAAAAGCAAGACGCATGGGCGGGATTTTATCTCCCCCCCATGCGTCTATGTTGCCTCGACTTTGCTTTAGTATGGGCCGCCGCGCAAGGCGCACGGTTTACTTACCCCAAGAATGCTGGTCGGCCCCGACAAAATTGCCGATTGGAAGACCACTGGAACCGCAACCGCAACAGATGTTGGCAGAGTTACGGTAAAGCTCGCTGAGCCTGAACCGCTCAAGGTTCCGTTCATGCCCACGATGGTTGCTGGAACGCTCAACAGGTCCAAACCCAAATCAATGTCCACGTTGTAAGGCGCGCCTAAGTGGCGACGGCCTGGCTTTAACGACAACAATGTTGCGTAATCTTTTCCGGCGTGCGCGGAAGCGGTCAAAGTAATCGTGACGCTTTGACCAGGCTTTGGCGAGGAGTCCGATGGCATTAAGTAAACATCATTCGATGTGTAGTTTTTAATTCCACGCTTGGCCAATGCCCATTCAATATAGGGACGCCAGGCACCACCATAAAGCAGGCCTTCAGCTTGAAGAATGAAATCTCCAGCGTGAGTCATTTTGCTACTGCTTGACTGGTACGCCATCGCTTCAACAATAATGTTGTCAGCAACTTCACGCCCTAAACCCATGCGCATATCCCACAAGAATGCTGACCAGATTTCACCATCGTGGTGGACCTGACCATTTTTATCATTTGGGTAATGCATGTTTCCGTCAACGCGTCGCAAGTAGTGAAGGTTGCCTGATGTGTAGGAAACTGCGTCCCACTCACCGACCAGCGCGTCGTCGTAGAAACTTGCGGCAAAGTAATCGCCATAACCTTCCGACATGGCACCGTTTTCATTAGAACCGCCGATACTACCTTGCACGTCATGATGAAGAGCGTGACCATATTCGTGAATAATGATGTCAGCATCTTCGCCATCGTCAACACCACCGTAACCATAGGTAATTATTTTGCTTCCCAAGTCGTACCACGAGTTGTCTTGTGAAGTTCCATTAACATCGACACGCTGTTGGCGGCGGTTGGCGTTGTTTTGGCCAATGGCCTGCAAGTAACGCTGAAATGCGTCTACGTGGTAATAACACATCACTTCTTCGAATGCGTTATCTTTACGTTGATAGAAAAACTGCAAGCTAGTTTCTTTAGTTCGGTTAGATGTTGGAGAGGTTGAACACCAAGGTCCGGTCAAGTAACCAGTTCCATCGAGGTCACGCAAGGTTACCGTGAAGTATTCCGATGAAGGAACTGCGGAATTGGAATCATTACTATCCTTTAAGTTGTGATTGCCAGAAGTTTGAACCGGGTTTGGATCAAAGACATCGCCAGCACCGTCGGCGCGACCATGACTGCAGAACAAACGCAAATCTTCAATCCTCAGCAAAATGCCAGTTACGGCATCGACCAAGTAATCTTGATGCCAAGTTCCATCGTCAACAACTTCGCAACGGACTTGCCAAGCAAGCCCCGTCTCCAACCAAACTAAGCCTGATGTCTTTAGATTAAGTTCACTAAAGGAACGGGTGCTGGTTGCGACAAGTTGCTCAGCCAATTCGCGGCTAACTTGCGGAAGAACATTTGTATTGGCGACGGTTCGCGGCGCAGCTTCGACGCTAGCACTTCCGTCAATGTAAAGAACAACCTTTACTTGATCTTGGTAAACAGGGTGGCCACTTATTGTTCGCTGAAAAATGAAGCGCTTAGCGGTTTGTGATTCGCCTTGGGCGAGCAACAATTCAACCTCGCCAACGATATTATTTTGGCGCAAGTAATTTAGTGCGAGCTGGGTGGAAAGTTCCAAATCAGTGGCACTTTGCACTGACTGCAACTGCGAAACGTTTAGCCATTGCTGGATGGTTTCATGCTCGGTGGGGACCGTTGTTTGGGTCGGGATTAAAGCGACCGCGGCGAGGAGTAATGAGATCATTCCTCTAGTATGCCACAGGCATGGAAATTTGTCATATTTAGGATTTCCTAACATTCCCCAACTCCATACAGTTAAACGGTTTACATGACTTAGTCGTGTTGACAGATTGGATTGGCTATGTGCTAATTGGACTTCTTGGCTTTTCAACCGGCCAATTTTCTCTCCTAATGAAACCATTCCTCATCGTTCTGCTTGGCCTACTGTTGCCAGCCCCCACCACCGCCGGCCCCGATTGTTCTTGCCCTACCGGTAATCCCTGCTTCAGTTTTGAGCGCACCTCCGGCCGCCCTGGCAGCCGTAACTTTGAAGTGAGAACTGAACGCGAAGGCAAACCGCTAAATCAAAAGCAAAAAGATGCAGTACAAGATGCAATTGATATGCTTAAAAATTTAGAAAAATGCATGAGCAAACCAATTCCACTTGATGGATCTAACGGCGAGCAAAGTTTGACCAAAGATTTACAAGGCTTGCTTGATGGTGGAAATATTTGCCAAGAAACCGTCGAGGTGCCTGGCAAAGCCGCTTCTGCATCGCGCGACGGTGACGGATTTTCAAATCATCCAGGGGTAAATATTAGTGGCAAATACATGGATACCGATGATGGCGCAGGCGGCACGGACAACATCGCAACTTTGCAATTAGCAGAAATTTTAATTCATGAGTCATCACATTTAAACAATCCAAACGATGGCGCCAACAACGCCGAGGAATTCGAAACTACCGCCGTAAGTTATGAAGCGTCCACCCTTTGTTCAATTCTTTCCAGCGGTTGTCTAAAGTCAATAGCCAAAAATGCCGATGAATATGAGGATATGAACGAACAAATCTGCGACCAAATTAAGCTGTGCAATAAAATCCTTTGTGATGCCGGCGCACCGCAGGTTGATTGTGCTTGCTGTTGTGCCGACTTAATAGCTCCAGGTCCATGTCCGCCCGACAACTTTATTCGCGCAAACGGCGCAACTGGCCCTAATTGGCATCGAAGCGTAGTTCCGGTGGCTCTAGCCGGTGGTGGTCGCGGGCATGTAATCCTCACCCCATGGCAACGCACGCTCAACTACAACCTTCACGTCAACGGCGAACAACGCCGAGTCGAAGTTGACTTGTCCATACTTAACAACGAGTCGGTAATCCCGCTCTCATTGTTGCGCGCCGGCGATTCGAGTTGGCAAATCGGTGTCGCCCGTGAAGCGGATTTTGTTGGCACCGTCTGGCAAATTGATTTCGATTTAAGCAGTCCAACACTTAACCACACCATTACTCAATTAACTTCATCAGGCTCGATGAAGTGGCCAGTTGCTCTAACGGGAATTTCTGCAGCGCCCAACACCATGTTTGCGATTGATGGAATTGACGACGCCATTCACCATATTTCTCTAAAAACCGGCAAAGTTAAGTTTGTTGCCGACCCTAGCTACATTCCGGAACTTGCTGGTGTAAAAGAGATTGCAACTTTTGAAAGTACTTTTTCATGGGATGCCGGCTCAAGTTGGGTGCCGTCTTACACTGTAGCTGCAAGTTCGGACCCCTTCTACCGTGCTTGCATCCCCCCCTCATTCAGTACAGTTGTTGGATTGGTTGATACTAATTTAGACACCATTCTCGACGACTACGTAATCTGGAATTAAAATGGTACTCAACACAATTCTTCTTTCTTTCACCCTTGCCGCGCCACAGGCCGAGTTTCACGAATATCCTTGGACACAGCCAATAGTGCAAGGATTTGGGATTGAACTACCCCACCCCCAAGCCACTGGCAAGTTTGACTTCTTCGGCCAAGTGCTTGACCAAAACTCAAACGCTCCTATTGGCGATGTAGTAATTGAATGGAATGGTCGAAAATTCAACAGTGACAATGAAGGCCGTTTTAACTTCATGGTCAATCAACAAGACCGAGCACTGCCCCCACTCCCTTATGCAACTGTTTTCAGCAACGACCGCGGCCTAAAAACATTTTTGCCAGTTAGCGGATTCGAGTCGAAGAATGACGCGGCAATTTTCTTCATGGATCAAGGTGCAAGTCTTGACCTAACATTGAGCAAACGTGGAACTCCAGTTAGCAACGCACTAATCTACCCGGTTTACTTACTCGGTGATGTTTTACCGGGAACTCTTTCACCAAAGTTACATCGCCGCAGTGATGCTAATGGACATGCGACTCTAAGCAATATTCCCGCGTCAGCTTTTTTCCAGATCTACGTTCGCGAAGAAAGTGGCCACTCAATGTTGCTACCTGGACAATTTTTATTAGATGCTGGCCAGAATTCAAAGCTCAACTTTGATCTCGCAGAAATTAAAGCCAATGCTCCTTTAGTTGCCAGCAATTCCGAATGGATTGATGGCACAGTACTTGGCAGTAGCGGCACCCCAGTTTCGGACGTTTTAATCTTCGCCAGTTGGGGCGAAAACGGCCAAGCAATTACGCGTTCTGACAGCGGTGGAAATTTTCGCTTAAAGGGTTTGCCAAACCAACAAGTTGAGGTTTCAGCAATCCAACGTGGCGGCACTCAATTAGCCAAAAGCGTGCTTATTGTGCCGGGCCCCGATGTGCGCATTAACATTGGCGTCCCCAACACTACATCCATCCAATTAAACCAAGCGGCAACGATGCCGGCGGCCAGCAAACACTCTATTACAGGAAGATTGCACGCCGGGGACAGTGGTTTTACCAGCAACCACAATTGGCCAGCAGGTGAAAATCTCAGCTTCGAGGTTATTCCTGGTCGATACTCCTACTACCTAAGTCGCAGTGATGGCAAAGTTGCATTTGGTAGTTTCGATACTAAATCTAAAGAAAATAGTTGGTACAACTGGCTTCCTGCCAGAACTATGGATTTCATCGCCCCCGGCGAAGAGGGCACGATTTCGATTCGTTTCACCCACAACAACCAAAGGGTAATCGAAGTTAGCGTTAAAGCGCGTGAACGATTCCGTTTGCGTTTACCTTTAGGGTCGCTGGCAGTTAGCGCACGTAGTGGCGCAGAAATTATTGCTTCAGCAAATCTAGAGTTAAGCCCTACTAGTCAAGCGATCTTCAAGTTTGAGCGTTAAGCCACAAGCCAGCTAAACGCCAAGTCGGCTAAACGCGCAACTCGCCGGCAACCGCTTCAACTGCCTTAACTACGGCACCCGAACGTACTAGCTCATGGACCTTGTCCAATTCTGGTCCAAGGTAGCGGTCATTCTTCAAACGCGGAATATATTTGCGCACTAATTCATGGGCGGCCTGCGCGCCCAAGCCTGCTTTAGTGCCACGATGAAACTCGCGCGCTTGGCATGAACAGTAAAGTTCAATTGCCAAAATTCGCTCGGCGTTCTCGACTGACATGCGCAACTTGCGGGCCGCGTGATTGGCCATCGAAACGTGGTCTTCCTGGTCTGCACTAGTCGGAATGGTGTCGCAACTCGCTGGCGAAGCTAAGGTTTTATTCTCCGAACAGAGTGCGGCAGCCGTCACTTGTGGCATCATCAAACCTGAATTAATTCCTGGCTTAAACGACAGGAATGCCGGCAAATTATTATTCATTGCCGGGTGCAACAAATTGGAAGTACGTCGCTCGGACATATTGCCCCATGCGCACAGAGCGTTAGCCGCAAAGTCCAAAGCCATCGCAATTGGATGCCCATGGAAGTTGCCCGCAGACACGGTGCCACGCCCAGGGAAAACCAATGGGTTGTCGGTGGCGCTATCGGCCTCGGTCACTAAAGCTGATTCGCAATATGCGAGCGCATCTTTTGCCGCGCCATGAACTTGTGGGATACAACGGAAGGAGTATGGATCCTGCACACGTTCACATTTCGCATGCGCCTTGGCAACTTCCGAATCACGCAGCAAGTCGCGCATGTTGGCGCCGCTCGCTTTGGCACCCGCGTGAGGACGCACTCGCGTAACGCGCGCGGCAAATGGCGCGTGGCTTCCCATCAATGCTTCGACGGAAAGTGCGCCAACAATATCGGCGACCTTCGACAAGTTGCGCATGCGCGCCAAAGCACACAAGCCTATCGCGGTTGAAATTTGCACGCCGTTAATTAACGCCAACCCTTCTTTGGCCGCCAATTGCATTGGCTCGATCCCAACCTTTTTAAGTGCGCGCTTGGATTGCATTATTCCGCCGTTTTCAAGAACGATTTCTCCACTGCCAATAATCGGCAATGCTAAATGCGCCAGCGGTGCCAAATCGCCGCATGCCCCAACACTTCCTTGTTCGGGTATGCGTGGCAACCAACCGAGTTCAAACAAACGCATGAACCAGCGCACCACCGATGGGCGTACGCCCGAATGGCCTTTACACAGGGAATGTAAACGCAGCAATAGTGCTAAACGCTTTTCATTGTCTGGCATATCATCACCACAACCAACCGCATGCGACAACAATAAATTACGTTGTAGGTTTGAAACATCATTTGCCTCAATGCTTTCACTTGCTAAAGCACCGAAGCCAGTATTGATTCCATAAACTGGCTTCCCAGCTTTAACAATCGAGTCAACTTCGGCACGAGCTTCCTTAACACGAGCTAATGCGGCGCGGCCGAGCCGGAGTTTTGCTTTGTCGCCGGCAGCAACAACGTAAAGGTCAGCAGGATTTAACTTTTCACCTAGCGAGATGGTTGGCATACGCCAGATTCTACCGTAACTCGAGGCGAGTTCCTTGCTGTAGTTTGAAGTTTGATTCGCCAAACAACAATAAATCACTGCGGCTTATTTCTACGGAGTAAAAACCCTGTGGCAAGTTTTTAATTGTCACCTCTGAATTGTCTTGCCGCTGATTATTAAGCCACCATTCAACATCAGGAATCTCGCCCAGAAATTCCAGTGTCAAGTCACCGTCGGCAACAATCGGATCCATAACGAGTGCGAAATCAGAACGGGCATTCTTCACCAGATTCACCGCTGGGAAAAAGCCCTCCTTGCGCGCACTCAACAATAAACCGCCACTTCCCTTCGGGTGGTCAGCCCAACTAAACTCAAATTTGCCACTACGACCAGTTTTATATTCCCGCCGCAGACTGGCGGGAGTTGGCAGCTGAACGGCCGGCGCGCGGTTTTTTAGACCAGGGTAAATTGCACCCAACACCGCCAATGGGTCTTGCGCTTCAAGTCGTACCGTAACTCCTGGCAATAAATTGCCTGAGCTGTCCCGAACAACGCCTCCCAAACTTTGACGTCGCGCTTGAATTACAAAACTTGCAGAAGCCGGTGAATATGCTCCCGGACTCACCGCCCGCACCACCGGTTTAGAAATTCCGGTAGCGTGTTCGGCGCGCACATCAACCGTCAATCCTGAAGGCAAATCTGTTAATTCAAAACGGCCGCTGGCATCGGTCGGCAAATTATGCCACAACTCCCATTGATAACTCCATGATGCCGGACGCAAAGCGCGCGGCGCAATACTAATTTGTGGAAGCGGGCCCCCTGGCCACGACTTTACTTCGCCACGCAACTTTCCACCACGCGGCAAGGGGCCAAGACTTACCGGAACACCTGGATTGTGCGGCATTAAATTTAATTCGTGGCGAGTCGCCGCATAGCCATCAGCATTAATATCAATAATCACGCGTGGACTGCGCGGCAGTGAGTGCAATTCCACCAACCCATCTGCATCGGATACCCCGTACACAATTCCGAGATCGCCACTGACTTTGGCTTTTTCAATTGCCTTATTTTCATGGCCGATTAATTTCAAGGTCAATGATGTCGGCCCACCAACGATAAAATTGCGCCGCGTGCGACCGCGTGCCAAAACTCGTTGTGACCGTCCAGCTTGCAAACTTCCGGCTGTCACCCGAAACAAATGCACTCCCGGCAACAGGCCATCGAAGCGATAAGCGCCATCTTGGTCACACTCAACTTGAAGTCCTTGTTGAGGTCCTGACCAAATTTCAATAGTAGAAAATGGGATTGGGATTCCACCTTCTCCCAATACTTTTCCCTGCATAAAACCGCCACGCTTAACACTAGCCAATTGACCTGTTTTATTGCCAAGCCAATTTAGTTCAACCACCAACGGGCCATCGCCACGTAAGTTGCTGGTAGTTTGCTCCAATTCAGCAGCGATTGGTGGCGAATGACTAGTGTGGTCTTCCGCCGCCGGCTCTACGCTATTGGACTCGGTTGGCACGACCTTCGCCGAATCCCAAAGAATTCCAAACAACGCCCCCACCACCACTACCCCTAAAATAAGGTAGAAGTACCGAAGTGAATGGGTGGTTGAGCCGGCCATTGGCTTAAAGTATGGACGCGCGCCACCGCAATTACCTTCCCTAGTCATGAGTCCAGGAAACCGCCGATCACGTACCGCCATCAACACCATCAAGGTTGTTGGGGTGCTCGCTTTATTAAAAGCTGTATCTTTCCTGTTTACCCATTCAACTGGGGTGCTTGGCTCTGCCGCAGATTCGCTGGTCGACATCGCCACTACATTTTTGGTTTTGTGGGCGGTGTTGCATGCCGAGCGCCCAGCCGACGCGGACCACCCGTGGGGCCACGGTAAAGCAGAAGGATTGGCCGCCCTTTTACAAAGCGCATTTATTGCTTTAGCTGGTTGTGGCTTAATTTTCGAAACCGTTCGCCGTGGTATCAACGACCAGGCTAGCGTACAGAACCACTGGCTGGGAATTGGCGTGATGGCAATCTGTTCAGTTGTCACCGTTTGGTGGGCGAATCATGTTGGAAAAGTCGCCAAGGACACCGGCTCCTTGGCACTTGAAGCCGACCGCCATCACCATTTGGCCGATGTCTTAGTTAACATCGCCGCAATCGCCGGCCTCCTACTTTCAAAGCTATTAGATCAGACCTCATGGCCTGATTTGGTTGTTGGATTAGCGATTGCACTTTTTATTCTGAACACCGCCCGCAAAATCTTCCTAGAAGGAATTGGCAACTTAATGGACAAAGGGTTGCAGCCAAGTGAAGAGGCCGCGGTACTGAACGTAATTTCATCGTTCACACCAAAGATTGGCGGCTTTCACGATTTGCGTACGCGACGCTCGGGATCCGATTTGTTTCTTGAGCTGCACCTTGACTTGCCGCGCGAACTTAGCTTTGTCGAGGCACATGATTTAAGCGAAGATGTTGCTGAGAAAATTGAACGAATGATTCCGCGTTCGTCAGTAACAGTTCACGCTGACCCGCTCTAAAAATTATTTCATGCAGTTAAGGTGGAAGTTTTATTTAACAATCAACCAGCGACGTTCAGACTGCAACAACTTACGCGAATCTTGTAAAACCCACGGGTGGCCACCAACGACGCTTGAGTCTGCAACTCGACACACCACCGTCCAGGTTCCGAAATCCAATTCCGCGCTGTCTATTTTTATTTTTTGGCGGCCGCTCGACCCGTCCATCACCGGTTGGTCAATGCCCTCCAAACGCCGCAATCGGCCATTTTGACGCGTTCTGAGCGGTTCTAGCTTAGGAAGATGCTCGCCTTCTAGAAGCCACCAAGATATTTCCAAGTCATGGGTCGCCGGCTGCATGGGAGAAACTTCAAACTCAAGCATATTCACCTTTTCACCAACCGAAACCTCAACCACTGCACGCGCCTCTGGCAAACAACTATCAATAGGGTCAACGTAACGATATATGGCCAACAATATTTGTTCGCGACAAACAGGGCAATAGTCGCCTCCGTTCATCATTGTGCAATTACGCACTCCTGGTTTCCAAGTTCCATTTGCGCGGCCACCGCCTCCGCGATGAACTCCAACTTTACGCTTGTAATATTTATCTCTTAAAAAATGAGCCCAGGGAACTTTCTCGGGGTTATCGGTTAAAGCCAGGTTAGCTGATTCGCTTGCATCGCCGGTGTAGCCGGGGTCAGAATCATATTCATCAGCGAGGCCGGCAAAAGCGTGCCCCCATTCATGACAAATCGTATCCAACTCGGCACCCTTCGATAAAGTTGCAATGCCGCCCCCACCAGTCGCGCCAAGTTCAACTTGATGAACTAAAACTACTGCCAACGAATCGTCAAATTCAATTTCATTAAAGATCTCGGCCACGCGACTACGGTCAACGCTTACATGGCTGCGGTTACGGTTGGTGTAACGCGTCCCCAACGCGGTGTCCTCTTTATCCTCCCCTGGAGGGTCTACACCGTTTTCCTGACTAAACACACCCACCTCAAAGTAATTAAAATATCCTGCGTATTCACGCAATGTTTTATTACGCGAAAATGCTTTTTCAACATCCTTTGCATCGTTCTTAAAAGTATGGAGTTTATTAAGAATGTACCCGTCACCCATTATCAAAACGTCAACCCTGTTTTCACTTGGACCACTTGATTTAATTTCACGTGTACCCAAAAAACCATTCTGCAGTCTGCGGTTAGCAACTATTGCCTCAGGGGTTTCAGGATGACTGCGTTGAATATTCCAATATTTATTGCGCGCTGAAGACCACTTACCCTTACTTGCAAGCGATTCGGCTTGAGTAAGCATTTTTTTGGCGCGACCGGCGTGGTCAATGACACCCTGAACAGGCGCATTTAAAACCACCAACATGGAAACTTGCAAGAGCATTCAGGTAGTGTACCTGGACTCTGACCCCACCAAGTGGGCACAAAAAGAGAAGTAAAAACAAAAAAGGT
>CAZWVI010000001.1:0-302574 GCA_964637165.1 uncultured Planctomycetales bacterium | reverse complement strand
CAATCCGGATTGGCCTTGCATGAGTGCCCCTTGATTGCGCGGGTGAAATCCATCAGCATCTTTTTGTGGCAAAACCGCGGCTAGGATCAAGCTTTCATCAAAATGCTTAGGCAGAGGTAATTGAATTAAAATCCCATGAACTTCAGGATTTTCGTTCAATTGCGAAATCTTCTCCAAAAGTTCGTCTTGTTGAGTACTGCTCGGTAGCTCAATATGAAAATTGTTAAATCCGACCTCTTCACAAGCACGTCGTTTGAATTTAACGTAAACGTGGCTGGCTGGGTCGTCGCCGACTAAAACAGTGGCGAGGCCGGGACGCGGCCCACCATTACTAAGACTTTGGTCAACTGCTGATTTAAGTTCGGCACGTGTTTTTGCTGCAAGCGCTTTGCCGTCAAGGATGGATGCTGTCATGGTTGAGGGGTGGGTCATTTCCGCCCATTAGCATAGAATGGCGGTCCCTAAAGCCAATGAATAAACAATACACAATCGTCCAAAAATTACTCGCCATTTGGCTAGTGATGTGGCTCGCCCAATCACTTGGCGGCCTCAGCGGCCAACACTTTGCGTTTATGGCACTCAATCCTTGGGCGCTTTTTCACGGCGACCTAAGTGCACTCCCTGGGCTTTTACTGTGGCCATTTACCCACACACCATTCCCTAGAATTTCGCACATCTTTTTCAACTGCTATTTGGTGTGGGTTTTTGGTCAAGAAGTTGAGGCGCTTTATCGCGGCAAAAAATTCATTCTGCTGTGCGCTGCATCGGTGGCCGCGGGGGTAGTGATTCGTTCACTTCTTTGCTTACTCGCCCCGTATGCCTTTGCCGCTTCAGTCGTCGGCGGCTCTGGCTTAGTCATGACCATGCTTGGTGTCCAAGCTGCTGTTTACCCCGACCGCCAACTATCACTGATTTTATTTCAGTGCCGCTTGCGCCCCTTCTTTTTGGTGTTAGTCGGACTTGACTTCTTGTGGCTACTTTATGGCTTTGCCGGCCAAGGCGGCAACGTCGCAGTAGATGTCCATTTAGCCGGAGCAGCTCTAGGCTATTGGTGGGCAGGTGGCTTTCAGCGTTTGCCTAACTTTATGGCCAAAGCTCAGCAGCGAATCAAGAAAACCCAAACTGAACGTAGGAACAAGACGCAGCTTAATGAAGACGTCGAGCTTGACCGAATTTTGGCCAAAATCAGTGCCCACGGCCTACCGTCCTTAACCCCGGAAGAACGGCGCTTCCTTGAACAACGAAGTCGGCGGAAATAGTAAAATCAAGCTATGTTGGCAAGTCTCCTGATGTCCGCTCTGATTCCTGTGCTGCTGCCAGTACAAGAACCCACTAATGCCGAAAAGTTCGCAGAGGACTTTTCAAAAGCTGTCAAACTGCATGAAAATTCAGACATGGATCGCGCGCTCCGGCGCTACAAGGACGAAGCCGTGGTTATGTTTATGAATAAGGCCGAGGTGCGGGCGCTGAATCCGATTGGCGAACTCAACCTGTGGGTGGATTCTTTTACTGCTTCATGGGAACGTGTATTCCATTCTGATTTCGCACGCAAATATGACCGCTATTTGCAAATGATGGATTCAACCCGCCGCACCGCCAGGGAAAAGTTGCGCAATGGTTTTTTACCATCTGTTAATCGCGCACAAGGTGAGGCGCTCGCCAGCCGCAAAGGATCTGATTGGCAGCTGGTTCGCCAAGATGCTGTTCAATTAGCTTTGGCATTTGCTGAAGTTAGCGACTTGTACCATGAAGCCTTTGCCTATCACTTGTTGGGCAATGCGTGGCACCCCGACCACACTGACGACGATGATGGCGATGCCCAAAAAGCGTTAGACGCATATGAGAAATTTATTGCCGCGCGGGAGCGATTGGAACTGACCCACGACACTTATTATGACTCAGTTAAAAAAGCCGCAGTCGACTTGCGGGCTAGATTAGGCATCGCCGACCCGAGCACTGGCGAAGTCGGTGAAAAGAAAATATCGCGATTTGAAATACAACCTATTCCAGAAATGGACTGGATTGACATTGAATTAAGGTCTGGCTTTGAAGAAAAGCCCAGCAAGCTTAGTCACTTTTGCGATTTGGCAGATTCGAATAAACTTAACTGGATGATTACCGGCTTGGCGGCCATCGACTCGCAAGCTGAACTGCGCGGTTTCGAACCAAAGGTTTTCATCAAGCGAATTGGGCGTAATGAGTTTGTTGTTGAAGGTGGGGCGGATGCTAGTGAGTCATTTAAGATTTCTCCCAAGCCAACCCGAGTCGAATTTGAACGATTGGTGGACGGCCAGAAAATTCCTCACGCGATGATGTTCGCTGGCGGCACTGAACGCGAACCTATTTATGGTCGTGAATTAAACTTGTCAATTCATGAAACTGGTGCAACCGTTTTTTACCGTTCAATTGCCTTGCGTACCGCAAAAACCCCATTTGGTCAATTGACCTTGTGGGACCACACTGGCGACGGACAGTTTGGTTATTCAAAATTGGCAGTAGTTGGCGCCGTGGGCATGCCGCGCGGTGATTTCATGTATAGACTGGATGGGATTTCACTCGGCAAAGCTAAAGCCTCGGTGCCTTACTGTCGATGGTTTCAGGACGCCAAAGGTGTTTGGTACGAACTTAAAAATCCCGATTTGCTACTCGGCGACAAACTTTCAATCAGGCCAGTTGCTCCGCTAACCGGCAAAGTTTCAGTTTTAATCAAAGGGATTAAGGACGCCAAACTAGAACAACTTCTTTTAGTTTCACAAACACGTCAAACCAAGCATCTGGTGGTTAATGTTGCCAACTCAAAAGGAGTAGATGTGCCAATTGGGCGTTACCAAATTTTGCAAGGAATTATGCGCGGAAAGAAAGGTCAAGAACTACTTATTTTGCCGTCGACAATGCCGCGCACGATTGATGTGCAAGAAGGTGAAGTAATTGAGATCTCGCTTGGGGGTGAATTCAAGTTAGCTGTTAAACCCGCCGAAACCCAAGACCAAAATGGGAAACTTATTTTGGACGGGCAAACCTTGCATGTCGTAGGCACCAACGGCGAACGTTACGTGCGTTTCGTGGGCGAACCACTCTTTGATGCTGAGGTTCAAGTTAAGGGCAAGAAAAAAGCCGGAACTACTTTTGCAAAGCCAAGTGGGCAGCAAATGAACGATGACTTTGCTTACACTTACTACCCCCTCGATGCAGTAATCCCCTTGCTGGACAACCTCGAATACAAAATCTTAATCAAGAAACATTCTTGGTTTAAAAAACTTGATAGCGGCTGGATTAGCCACAATTAAAAAGACCCATGCTTGACCTCAAATTCGTTCGGGAGAACCCCGAAATTGTTAAAGATGCCGCTGTGCGAAAACGCATCAAAGTTGATGTAGACGCCTTGCTAACTGTTGATGCCGAGCACCGCCAGTTGCTTAGTAGTGTTGAGCAAATGCGCGCTGACTTGAAGGCCTCTTCTAAATTGCTTGGCAAGATGTCCCCTGAAGAACGGACTTCTGCTTTAGATGGGCAGAAATCCAAGAAAGCCGAACTCAAGGCTCTTGAAGCTCAAGAATCGGAGTTGCGGGCTAAAGTTCATGCCTTGGTTTTATTGCTTCCGATGCCACCAGCCGCCGATGTGCCGAACGGGAAGGATGATCTGGAAAACCTCGAAATTAAAAAATCAGGAAAGGTTCCGGAATTCGATTTTGAATTTAAGTCCCACGTTGAGTTGGGCGAGGCACTCGGAATAATTGACATTCCGCGTGGGGTGCGGATTTCTGGTACACGCAATTATCTTCTGCTTGGCGAGGGCGCACGCTTAGAGCAAGCGGTGCTTCAATTTGCCTTAGAACACATGCGCCAACGTGGATTCAGCCTGGCCTCTGTGCCGACTTTGGTCAAGGATGACGCGATGGTCGGCACTGGCTACTTCCCCGGCGGGGAGGAACAGGCATACCGCTGTGAACGTGACGAGATGAGTTTGGTCGGCACCTCCGAAGTGTCGCTAACTTCAATTCACGCGGGCGAAACTTTAAACGTTAAAGATCTTCCGCTGCGGCGAATTGCGGTGTCTCCTTGCTACCGACGGGAAGCAGGAACCTACGGCAAAGACACCAAAGGTTTGTATCGAGTTCATCAGTTTTGGAAAGTTGAGCAAGTGGTTCTTGGTCCAGCCGATGCTGACTGGTCCCTTGAAGAGCATCAACGTATGCTTGGCCATGCAACTGACTTTATGGACGTGCTTGAACTTCCATACAGGGTGGTGAATGTTTGCACTGGCGACCTTGGGCAAGGGCAAATCCAAAAGTTTGATATTGAAACATGGATGCCAAGCCGTGGTGGCTATGGTGAAACGCACTCGGCATCGCGCTTTCACGATTTTCAAGCGCGTCGTTTAAACCTGCGCTACCGACCTGAAGGAGGAGCTAAGCCGCAGTTCTGCCACACACTAAACAATACTGTGGTGGCCTCGCCGCGAGTCTTAATTGCTTTAATTGAGAATTACCAGCAAGCCGACGGGTCGATTGTAATTCCAGATGTGCTTCGTAAATACATGGGATGCGATTCCATAAAAGCACTCTAAGTTAATTTCGCCTTAGCCTTCTTTTCTACCGCCGCCAAGCTGCGTATCTTGACCTCCGCCGCGACCGCCAAAGTCTCCGCCGCGACCGCCACTGCCACTAGGAATCAAGGTGTCCATGCCGTCACCACTTGCCGGGTCGCCGGTTTCCCCCTCAACCTCACCCACGGAAGTATTCTTGCCCGGAATTATCGGGTGTAGGCGGTTGCGGAAAACCCATCGGGATTCCTGAGGAAAGGCGTAAATGTCGTCGAACTCGAGGCGTGCGCGGTTTGCTCCGAGAATGCCCATACTTTCAGCTGAACGTCGCGGCTGAACTTCTAAATCCATGCGGATTTCCATGGCAAAGGGCAATGCTTCTCTCTCAGCGGAATCCCAATCGTCTTCCCAAGTTGGTTCGACTTCAGGTTCAGCAAAATAGACTACATTAAAATTAATAATGCGATCGTAGAGCAAGCTAAAACTTCCCTCTTGCATGGGCTTTTCGTCGACTAAAAAGTCTTCGCGCCGATAAAGCTCCAAGAATTCAGGGTAGCGGGGGTGTTGGCGCAGGGCATAGCCAACCTCATTAATTGGCGACCAAACCGACTGGTCGCGCGTTAGGTCATGGAATGGAACAGTGCTGCGACCAAAGGCGATGAAGTCAAAACGGTCCGCATCAGCACCACCGATGCTTTGGTCTTCACCAAGAAAGGCCACATATTCAGAGTTATCGAGGGGAACAATTGCCCCGAGGTCTTCGCGAATTTGTTGAAAAATGCGCGGACCAGCTGATTCGGTTTCGATAATGTTATGGATTGCATCAACCGCTTTTTGGGTGTAATCAAGTGAACCCAAGACGCTAGTTAAAACCATCACACTGATGAAAAGTGATACCAAAATTTCAACTAGGGTGAAGCCGCGCTGCTTGGAGTATTTAAGGTAGGGCCTAAGTTTCATTCGATTGACTCCGGCAACATTCCTGGCCAGGTTGCTTGGTAGGCTTCAAAATCTTGATATACGGCCCAAGTTGGCAACATCGACTCGAGGGTAAAGCTAACTTCTTTTGCCAAGAAGCTGGGATAGCTAACGGTAACAAAAACCCGAGTAAGTGGTGGTTGCTGTTCGTCATCTTCTTGCTCGTCCGCAGCCAGCTTTAATTGGTTTCGCCAAACCTGTTCCGAATTTTCGTCACTTAAGCCATTTGCGAAAGTGGAACCATCACCGAGACCAATTACCCATGCGAAATCTGGAAATCCGTAATCCGCAAAGTCGCCACTTATGCCATCGTATAAATCGGCGACTCGTGCCGCTTCGATTCGGTGAGTCAAGTTCAAGGCCATGCGCGATGAAATTGAACGACTGCGAGCATCGGCTGCCTTGGCCAGCGAATCATTGCGCAGTTGCAACATTGTGGTCATCGCAATACCAAGCAGCATGACTGCGGCCATGACTTCAATGAGTGAAAAAGCCGCTTGGGGATTACGCGCTTTAAATTTCATCTTCAGTAACCACTACTGGGTAAAGTACCCCCTTAAATATTTTCGAATGGCCGGTTAGGGCAATTACGCGGGCTGTTAGTGCGTAAGTGTCGCCGGCAGTATTGCCGATGTGAATCCAAAGTTCTTCGGCTTTGCCAACTTGAGAAAAGGCAAGTTGATATTTTCCTTGCTTAATTTCGCGACCACCGGCTCCCAAAAGGTCTTGAAAGAAAACTCCCTCGGGTAATTGAATAAGGCCCAGTCCAGTGCGGTCCTCCCGGTTTCGTGCCAACATACCTTCCTTGTCGAAAGGAGTGATGATTCGATAATTACTATTGTCCAAGTCGAACTCAACCAAATATTCTCGACCATTGGCTACCGCTGAAGTTCGCGCCAAATCAATTGTTGAGAGCAATTCGCGAGCAGCAGATTCAGAACGACTACTCGGAAGGTAAGAATCTAAACTAACTGTGGCGGTGGTGAAGATGAGGGCAAAAATCACCATCACCACCGAGATTTCAATCAAGGTGAAGCCGTTCGCCGCAGCGTTCGATTCACTTTTCAATCTACAGTTCATTTGAAATGATGTCGGCGTTATCGCCTTCACCACCAGGTGCTTGATCTGCGCCGTAGGAAATGATTATGTAAGTACCGTCCGGTTCAACGTTGTATTCATACTCGCCATCCCATGGGTCTAGGGGAATGGAAGCAATAAACTGTTGCCCGTTCTCGTCCTCTTCGAGAAGTTCTTCAAGTGAGTCAGGGAAGCGATAACGCTCCAACTTGAAGTTGGTCAAGGTTTGCTCGAACTGCTTCATTTGCATCTTGACAGCACCTTTTTGTCCTTTAAGTAATGCGCTAAACACGTTCGTTCCAACCATTCCCACCAACAGTCCAATGATTAGTACCACCACCAAGATTTCGATCAAGGTGAAGCCTGAGTTTTTCCGCGAAGAATTTTTGTGAAGTTTCATTTTTTTGTTTTGCCCTAAAAGGTTTGAGCCATTTGTAGTACCGGCCACAGAATCGCCAGCACAATGAAGCCCACTAACACCGCCAAAAACACAATTAAGGCCGGTTCAATGAGCGAGGTGAATTTTTGAGTCGCTAGGTCCACTTCTTCATTGTAAGCTTCGCCAACTTGCTCCATCATCGAGTCTAATTCGCCCGATTGTTCACCAACTGAAATCATATATCCAACCAGCGGAGGGAAAACTCCTGACTCTTTGATGGGAGTCGCAATATCGGCTCCTTCCAGAATTTTTTCGCGTACTCCAGCAATCGTGTTCTCGAGCAAACGATTTCCAAGAACTGTTTTGGTAACTTCAAGACAACGCACTACAGGAACTCCAGAGCGCAGTAAGGTCGAGAAGGTTTGAGCAAAACGGGCCAACGATTGTTTAGTCATTAAGTCGCCGAATAATGGCACTTTAAGCAAAGCCCGGTCGATGCTAAGCCGCCCTTTGTCTGAGGAGTAAATTAAGTTGAAGACTAATATCCCAAAAATAAATACCACTAAAATTAGCCACCAATAGGAAACCAGAACTTCCGAGGTGGTTTGCAGGATTTGCGTGGGCAAGGGCAGTACTTGGCCGCGCGCCTCGAGCATGGTGGTGATTTTCGGTACAACACTAACCAATAGTGCGGCTACCACCAAAAAGCCAATCAACAACATAATGATTGGGTAGGCCATCGCCGCGGCCACCTTGTTGCGCACCCGAGCCTGAATTTGCATGAATGATGCAAGACGTTCAAGAACCTCGTCCAAACGTCCAGCGGCCTCTCCCGACCGCACCATTGACACGTATAGTTCATCGAAGTAATCAGGGTGGCCGGCCAAAGCATCGGCAGTCGGAATACCTTGAGAAATTTGTTCACGAATGTCCCGATATACCAAATTCAAACGCTTTTGCGGCGTTTGCTCAATGATTGCTCGCAAGGCTTCAGTAAGCGGGATGCCCGCCTTTAGGAGTGTCGAAATTTGACGAGTAAAAGTACCTACTTCCTCGAGTCGCTTTTTAGTTAGACGTTGCTTGCCATCACGTCCACTGGCGGCCGCCATCTTGGCCTGCAGTTTCTTTTTAAGTTTGGAATCGTTTGAGTCAATAGTTTTGGCTTTTTTACGGCGGCCACTTTTGGCTTCATTGGTTTTCGTGACCATGATGCCAGTGTGGCGCAATTTAATCCGCGCATCACGAGGGGAGTCTGCATCGATGACTCCGGAAGCTTTTTTGCCTCCCGAGTCAAAGCCTTTCCACTCGTAAATAACCAAGTTCTAAAGCCCCCTAAACAACGTCAAGTTGAGTTACGCGCATAACTTCATCAGGTGATGTGTGGCCCGCAACAAGTTTAAGTAAAGCATCTTGGCGTAAGGTGCGCATGCCTAATTTGTTGACAGCTACGCGCTTTAATTCCGAAGCAGTTGCTTGTTCAACAACCAAGGAGCGAATCTCTTCGGCCATCGGCAGCATTTCGTAAACAGCAGTACGCCCTTGGTAGCCTGAATTAAAGCATTCAGTGCAGCCTTCACTGCGGGCAATCTGACCATCTTTTAAGGTGCTAATGTCCAAACCCATTCCTTTAAGTTGAGCGAGTTCGATGTCGCCAGGAGTAACCCAGTTTTTGCATGATTTGCAAAGAGTACGCACCAAGCGTTGAGCTACAACCAGCAAAAGTGACGACGACACTAAGTATGGCTCAAGGCCAATGTCAATTAGACGCGTCACAGTTGATGGCGCGTCATTGGTGTGAACGGTCGAGAACACCAAGTGGCCGGTAATCGCCGCGCGAATCGCAATCTCAGCAGTTTCAAGGTCGCGGATTTCACCAACCATCATTACGTCTGGATCCTGGCGCAAAAAGGATCGCAGGCCGGCCGAAAAAGTTAGTCCTTTCTTGGTGTTAACTTGAACCTGAGAGATGCCATCTAGTGAATATTCAACCGGGTCCTCAATCGTGAGGATGTTTTTGTCACCGGTGCTGATTTCAGTTAGTGCCCCGTAAAGCGTGGTAGTTTTTCCTGAACCAGTTGGGCCAGTCACTAAGATGATCCCATGGGGGTACTTGATGTATTTTTCGAGTATCTCACTATTGTGCGCATCCAAGCCCATCTCTGTAAGCGTATAAGTTTTGGAGGTCTTGTCGAGCAAACGCAAAACCGCCCGTTCTCCCGCTGAGGTAGGCACCAAAGATATCCGGACGTCAACTTCACCGTCGCCGATTCTCACCGAGGCGCGGCCATCTTGGGGGAGTCGTCTTTCGGCAATATCTAACTTACCCATCACCTTGACCCGTGAAAGCACCGCGTCTTGCGCATTCTTGGGAATGCTTTCCATGTCGTACAGGATTCCGTCAATTCGAAAGCGCACCTGCATGCGGTCAACATATGGTTGGAAATGAATATCAGACGCGCGCAACTTTAATGCTTGGAATAATATCGAATTAACTAACTTGATGATTGGCGCTTTATTTGCCGAGTCAAGTAAGTCTTCGGAATCTTCCAACTCAGCTGCCAAGCCAGCGATATCGGTATTTTCGAGATCGCCTAGGGCATCACCCACACCGTCAGCTTTATGACGGAAAGCGCGATTGATTAGTTCGGTGATGTCGGCACGCGGCGCCAGCACAAAACGCACCGGGGTGGGCAACATACTATTAATGTCATCTTGAGGATGAACATCGAGTGGGTTGGCGCAGGCGACTAGCAACTCGCCATCTACCTCATCAATCGCAATCATGTTGTGTGCACGCGAAAATGAAAGTGGCACGTGGTCAACAAAAGAAGTTGGCACTCTTACGCCTTCAAGGTTTTCACGAACCTCTAACTCAAGGTCTTCTGCAAAAGCGCGCAGCATTTGATTCTCGTCAACGCCGCGAGTGATTAGGATTCGATCGAGGCTGGTTGCGGTACTAACAGACTGGTCTTGTAGTTTGCGCAACTCAACCAACTCCATGCCAGTTTCCTGGTGAAGCAGGTCAATAATCGAGACGACAGCTGGGGGTGTTTGCTCGTTCACCGGCCTTCAGGAAGGCTGCGCCCCGGCTCTTGGACTGGAGTCTCTTCGGTGGGAGTTGCACTACCGATGCTTTCGCCAGCGCCAGGGGCCGTATTAATGCGCATATTGTCGACTGGCATTTCGCCGGCCGGAGCGGTGAGCACCGGAGCGGCGTACCCGGAAAGATCCAGTAGCCCGCTTTCAACATTTCCGCCGCCATCAACATCCTCGTCGAGTATGACGTCCAATGGCCCGTCAAGGCGGAAGCTCGGGTCGATTCGTTTCACTCTATCTAGACCAATGACTTCAGCCGCTCGGTTCTTGCCACGTAAGGAAAGATCAGCAAGCTCTGAGAAATCAGTATCGTCCATAATTCTTGGAGTACAGAAGAAGAACAAGGTGGTTTTGATGTTGGTGTTTTGGCGACGACCAAAAACCCATCCAACAATTGGTATGTCCGATAACAGAGGGATTCCTGTTTTTGTTTCTGTTAAATCGTCGCGAACAATTCCACCAATCCACATGGTGGCACCGTCTGGCAAGTAAACAGAAGTCTCTAAACTACGAGTGGCCTTGGCTGGGGGAATTGTTGCGCCTGGAGTTGCGGCCCCGCGGAAGGTAGAAATCTCAAGTGAAATATTCAGCCGTAGGTAATCCTTAGATGATATCGAGGGTGAGATTGAAAGCGTGATTCCAGCTTCTTCGTAGCCGCCAAAGCCAGTTGTAACGCCAACACCTTGGGTCGCATTTGACTGTCCATATGGAACCTCATCGGTGCTACGAACAGTTGCGGACTGATTATTGGCGACCAAAATTGATGGCACCGACAAAATGTTGGCATTACTGGTGCTGCGTGCTGCAGCTAACAACATTGGTATTCCATATTGACTGCCATCCAAAATTCCTGCAGTAAATCCAGTACGCCCAGGGTCAAGAGTTCTGGTGTCCAAAGTTCCATCGCCGTCGGAGTCGGTCAAGGTTGAGATTCCCATTGCAGTGAAACCGAAACCGGTTTGCACACCATCACGGCTTGGGTAGTTGACACCGGCATATTCAAAACCTAAATCACGATTGAAATCCTCGGAGACTTCAATCAGCGCGGTTTCAATAAGCACCTGCGGTTGCCGGCGGTCGAGTTTCTCGAGTAGGCGTTTTAATTCTTCCCACTTTGACTTTGGAGCAGTAACCAACAAGGTGTTGGTTTCGGCCTGGGGCTCAACAATGACCTCTTGTGTTGAACTTGTAGTTGATGCACCTTGGGTATTTGATGAACGATTACTTCGTTCGGCAGCTTGTTGAGTGCGCTGTAAAAATTTCTGCAGGTTAGCCTCTAGGTCCTCAGCCGAAATATTGTGCAGTTGGTAAAGGTGGAAATTTGTTTCAGGATCTTCAACCACAGTATCTAACTGGGCAATCAAATCTTTAATCATTTCCATGTTGTCGGGGTCGGCAACTACCAGCAAAGAGTTGTCGCGCAAATTCGGAATTATCTTGGTGGGAATTTCTACAAGTGCTGGTGAGGACTCGCCACTTCGAGAATTTGATCTGGCTCCACTTGCGCCAGAACTTTGCCCCTGAATATCTTCCAGTAAAGAATCAAGCAGTTCGGCAATTTCCTCAGCACCAGAATTGTCCAGGCGAATGCGGGTAAATTCAGGTTTCTTTTCAAATGGTTCGACATCGAGGATGCGCAGGATACGAACCGCTGCAGCCACCCATGGTCCAAATCCTTGAATGAGGATTGCGTTCTCGTTTGGTAGGGGAGTGTATCCCTGGTCAGTGCTTTGTTGCCCAGTAGTTCCGACCGCAGTACGCAAGTTGACCGCAACGGATTGCGCTTGCGCGTAATGCAAACGAAACACCGTGGCGATATAGGTGCCTGGCTTGTCGGAAAAACTTTCAACTTCGTCGGCTTCTACAAAAATCATATTTGATTTAATTGATGACCGCGTCTGTGAGTTGTCTTTAGTTACAACCAATACAGCAAGTTCACCTGAACCTTGTTGCACAAGTACGAAACCATAAATCTTCATCATGATTTGAAAGAAGGACAAGAATTCTTCTTTCTTAATGCGCTTGGTTCCATACAGGAGTAAACGTTTTTGCGCCAACTCTTGAATCGAATTTGCCGAATCATCAATAGTGAAATTAAGACCAGTATTGATTTGGGCAATTTTGATAAATTCACGCAAAGTGAGACCTTCTTCAGTCTCGTCAAAGCGCAACACGAGGTAGTCACCGGTGTCTTCGACAACACCTTCTGGGACTTGGATTTCGGAATTGCCAGGTTCTTGGGCGGGCACCGCAGGGTGCATTGCTGCAAACAAGGCTAGCGAAAGGAGGTAGGGCTGCATCTAGTTGGTTTCGGTGGGCACGGGGTGGCGTTCAGGCCGTGTGAAAAGTCTAGTATCTAGGGCTCTCCTTACAAAACATTGTGACCTATAGAGTTGGGACGCTACATAATGGGCGGCTCTTCCCTAGAATTGAAAAGGGAGAATTTGCTTTATTTCACCCCTAAGTCGGTACGATGTTGCCGGTTCGACCATGGTTTTGCCTCCTGTCATTCCTCCTCTAAGCAGTCACCCCACCTTCGTCCCCGCCATTGGCTGGGTCGCACCCTTTGTGGTGATGCTACTTTCGATTGCACTCCTGCCCTTGTTTGTCCCCAAGTGGTGGCACTCAAATTTAAATCGTTTAAAGGTGGCTATTCTTTGCGGCCTTCCAGTTTTTGTCATTTTCGCAATCAATGGCGATTGGCACACTATTTCGCACACTGCTCACGAATATGTGTCGTTTTTACTGCTTTTGGGGGCGCTTTATACGGTTTCAGCCGGTGTTGTTCTGCGCGGTGACCTAAAAGCCACACCGATAGTTAACGTAGCTTTCTTGTTGGTCGGTGCTCTGCTGGCCTCGTTTATGGGAACGACGGGGGCGGCGATGCTCTTGATTCGGCCCTTAGTGAAGACTAATTCGGAGCGCGAATTCCGAGTTCATACCATTATTTTCTTCATTTTCATCGTTTGTAATATTGGCGGCTGCTTAACACCGCTTGGCGATCCGCCATTGTTCCTAGGTTACTTGCGGGGGGTGCCGTTCACTTGGACTTTCACCCTGTTCATGCCATGGCTGGTGACAAATCTAATTTTGCTCATTATCTATTTCCTAGTGGATACGGTGATGTGGAAGCGCGAGGACCACTACCACAAATTCCATGAGAGAATCGAAGTCAAGCCTTTGCGGATTGTGGGACTTTCAAATTTCCTTTGGATTGGTCTCATTGTTTTGGGTGTAGCCTATTTGACATCATCAAATTTGGCGCACACTTACGGGATTAGGGAAGATTCCTTTATCGCGCTCTGGGGACGTGACCTCGCCTTACTGCTAATTGGAATAGGTTCCTTTACGAGTACTCCTAGCGACTATCGCCGCGCCAACGATTTCACTTGGCACCCTATTTTGGAGGTCGGCGCGCTCTTTATTGGAATTTTCATGTCGATGATGGCGGCAATTAGATTGCTTGAAGTGCACGGTGGGGAATTGGGTATTGACTCTGCCACTGGCTTCTTTTGGATAACTGGCGGCCTGAGTGCCCTCCTGGATAACGCACCGACCTACGTGGTTTTCTTTGAAACTGCGCGGAGCTTACCGGTGGGTCCTGATGCGGTAGCGGGAGTCGACCCCGCATTTTTAACTGGTATTTCACTCGGAGCAGTGTTCCTCGGAGCGATGACCTACATTGGGAATGCGCCCAATTTCATGGTGAAAGCGATTGCTGAGGAAAATAAAGTCAAAATGCCATCATTTTTTGGCTACCTTGGGTATTCCTGTGTGTTCCTGATTCCTGTATTCTGGGCAGTTAGTTCATACTACCTCGACTGATGCCACTCGCCGACTTCCTCGCCCCGTCCTGTGTTTTAACTTCGCCAACGGTTGAAGATAAATGGGATTTGCTTAACCAAATGGCCGACCGCCTGGGTGCGAGCGGTGCATTTTCCACTGACCAACTAGAGACCGTTAATAAGGCTCTCTTTGCCCGTGAACAATCGGTTAGCACTGGAATGGAGGACGGCATTGCAGTGCCTCACGCCGCACTTGATTGCATCAGCACCGTTCACGCTGGCCTAGCACTCATTCCTGATGGAATAGATTTCCAAGCGCTCGACGGCAAACCAAGCCAAATCGTGGTCATGCTGTTGGTGCCGCGAGCAGAAAAATTACTTCACGTACGCACCCTGACCGAAATCGCCCGGCGGTTAAGTGATCCAACGTTTAGGGAAAAACTGCTTGCCAGTGGTGGTGGAGAAGAAACCCGAGAATATTGGAAATAGACTCTGACCCCAAGCAGTGGGCTTTCCATTTTTCTTATTTATTTTAATGACCCACTAATTAGGGTCAGAGTCCGGCCAGGATTTCCAACTATCAATCCTCCTCCTGATCAACTCAGCCAAATGTTCGCGGGTCGCTTGGTAGGTCGCTAAGTCACCTCCATATGGGTCCATTACTGAATCCCCAGCAATGTCCATCATCTGTGCTTTGGCGGCGAGGGCTGTTGGCAAACTGGCCAAGTGAGAGTCGGACATGCACAGCACCAAATCCCACTGCCGGGCATCCAAGTCATTAACATTCACGGATTGGTGAGTGTTTAAATCAAGTCCAATCTCCCTTGCCGCTGTTTGGGAATGTTTTGAGGCCGAGCCGCCAGTGCCGGCAAAAGTTCCGGCCGAGGAAACCACCCAACCCAATTCCTTAAGCTCGTTCACCCTAACGCCCCAAGCAAGTGCTAATTGCTGTTCAAACATGACCTCGGCCAGCGGCGACCTGCAAATATTTCCAGTACACACTAGTAAGATTCGCTTGCCTGGAAGCACTAACTCAAGTTGGCCACTGCCCCTGATTAAGGCCGGCAAAGGGTCGAGGCTTAGCACATTAGATGAATGAGCTTGATTTGCTTCACCCTCCTCTAAGCCAACCAGAACCTCAGGGTGAGCAGAAAGCCAGGCGGACAATTCACTCCCAACCAAGGGCGCTGTGCCTTGAACATTGATGCTGGTCATAAAAACCGGACCAGTTAATTTCGACCCCAATAGACTCCACGACTCGTTTTGCGGCCACCTAAGCCCCAGCAAGGGCCAATCTTGAAATTCCTCTGAGCACCATTCTTGGGGTAGTAAAACAGTCATTTGAGCGGTCAGACTAACCACTAAAAAATCCGGTAAACCAGGCGGAGGATTTACCACAGCAGCCTGCAAGTCCGCCATATTACGAATATGCAAACTAAATGGCCGAGGCTCCTTATACCCCTTTAGTGCCGCCAAAGACTTCGCGCCCTCCAACCCTGCCGTTGCCGCTAAACCAGGAACCGTATCAGTAGGCAAGGCAGCAATGCCGCCGTCAGCCAAATGCTTTACCAAGCGCGCTAAAAAATCAGCATCGCCGAGGGGAGTTTTGTGGGGGAATGCCGGCATCTTGTTTCGCTCGCAACGCTATTCTAAACATCTTGATTGGCTGCAATCATCCTGTTTTGAGCTCCAAACCACAAAAAGCCCAACCCCTAGACCAGCAAACCTTATCGCGGCTTGCCGGCGGGTTAGCGCATGAGCTTAAGAACCCTCTATCGACAATAACTCTACACCTTGAGTTGTTGCGTGAGGATTTACAAAAACTCGAAGGGTCTGCGCACCGCCACATGCGAAGCATTGATCTTCTCAAACAGGAAGTTTGTCGCCTTGACGAAATTTTGGCTGACTTTTTGTTGTTTGCCCGAACTGATACTCTCGAAATGGAAAGGCTCGATTTAAATCAATTGGTTGATCGTGTTTGTTCATTTGCAATCCCTGAAGCTCAAGCACGCGGAATCGACATTGATGTATTTCTTGACGCCAGCTTAGCAAAAGTTAGTGGCGACCCCGGCCGCTTGCGCCAAGCAATTTTAAATTTGTTAATAAATGCGCGTCAAGCAATGGACGAAAGCGGCGGACATATTTCACTTTTCACTCGCAGCGAAAACGGCAAAGCGATTGTCGAAGTTGTGGATGACGGTCCAGGCATGGATTCGGATACTCTCAACCGCTGTTTTGAAGTTTACTTTTCGCGCAGAAAAGGTGGCTCAGGGTTAGGCTTGCCAACTGTTCGAAGAATTATCGAAGCGCACGGTGGCGAATTTATTTTGGAATCAACTCTTGGAGTCGGTACCCGCGCACGAATTAGTTTAGAATGCGAGGACTGCGAATAATGGCCAATCCTGCACGAATTTTAATTGTTGAAGATGACGAAGCCCACGCTGACGCATTGCGCTTAGCTTTGGAATCTGACGGCCACCGTGTCCAAATTGCACTTGGCGTAAACCCCGCTTTAGACAGCTTGCAAGCACGTCGTTTCGATTTAGTGCTAACTGACTTGAATCTGTGCGAAGACCGCGATGGGCTTGACCTAATGCGTGAAGCGCGCCAACTTGAACCCGACTTGTCATTCTTCTTAATCACCGGCTACGGAAAAGTCGAAACTGCTGTCCGCGCCATGCGCGAAGGGGCTAGTGATTACCTAACTAAGCCAGTTAACATTATTGAACTGCGCACACGTGTACAGCGTGAAGTAGAAAAACGTCAACTCAGTCGCGACAATCAAGAATTGCGGGCTGAACTTGAACGCCGCAACGGAATGGACGATATGGTTGGCACCTCGCCACCAATGCAATTGGTGTTTCAGCAAATCCGTCAAGTTGCCCCTACTTCAGCATCGGTTTTAATTCTGGGAGAATCAGGTACTGGTAAAGAATTGGTCGCGCGTGCACTCCACCGGCAATCTGTTCGCAGCGACAACAAATTTGTAGCGGTCAATTGTGCCTCTTTGAACTCATCACTGATTGAAAGTGAATTGTTTGGCTATCGCCAGGGTGCTTTCACTGGTGCCGACCATGACCACGCTGGCAAATTTGAGTTTGCACATGGGGGAACGCTCTTCCTAGACGAGATTGGAGAGCTGCCTCTTGATACCCAAGCAAAACTGTTGCGGGTGCTTGAACAACGGACCATTGTGCCCGTTGGTGACAACCAAGAAATTCCAATTGACGTTCGGATTATTACTGCGACTAATAGGGACCTAGAACAAATGGTGGTGGAAAAAAACTTCCGTCAGGATTTGTTGTTCCGGCTAAACGTTGTGGAGATAAAAATTCCATCACTGCGCGAGCGTAGCACTGACATTCCTTTGTTGGTTGAAAGCTTCCGCAGCCAATTGTGTGAACATCACAACCGCTCCATCGTTGCCGTAGAGGAAGGGGTGATTGCCGCTCTAACCCTCAATGATTGGCCTGGCAACGTACGCCAATTACGCAACAGCTTGGAGCGAATGATTATTATGGACACCGACGGTGTTTTGGGCGTTGACGATTTGACGGCTCAATTGAAGGGGCTGTTGCAGGCTGATCTGTCAGAATTGGAAGCTGATACAAGTGTGCCAAAGCCTGGCTACCAGCTCGCGGGCAAAACCCTCAGCGAAGTTGAGCGCGAACTTATTGAAGTCACTTTGAACCTGGTAAAGGGAAATCGAGCAGCCGCCGCCCGCAATCTTGGCATCGGTGAGCGCACCCTTTATCGCAAAATTAAGGAATACGACCTAAATTAACTGCCAAATCGGCAGAGCGGGCGCGGCACGCAAGTTGTTGCTGTCTACTTAGAATCATGAGCAAAATCATCGGAATTGACCTAGGTACCACAAACTCGGTTGTCGCCCTTCTTGAGGGTGGCGAATCGAAGGTAATCCCTAACCGCGAAGGCGGTCGTACCACACCTTCAGTTGTGGCTTTCCAGGAAAACGGCCAACGTCTTGTTGGCGGTCCTGCTAAGCGGCAAGCTGTAACCAACCCTCAAAACACAATCTTTTCGATTAAGCGTTTTATGGGACGTCGCCACGAGGAAGTCTCGGACGATGAAAAAATGGTTCCTTACGAAGTTGTTGGCGCACCAAAAGAAGCGGTAAAAGTAAAAGTTGGCGGCCAAGAATTGACCCCACCTGAAGTTTCTAGCCACATTCTTGCTTACTTAAAGGAATGTGCCGAAGACTACCTTGGTGAAAAGGTCAGCAAGGCAGTTGTTACCGTGCCTGCCTACTTCAACGATGCCCAACGCCAGGCAACAAAAGACGCCGGCAAGATTGCTGGCCTCGAAGTTGAACGCATTGTTAATGAACCAACCGCTGCTGCTTTGGCCTATGGTCTGGATAAAGATAGAAGTGGCAAAATTGCCGTTTTCGACCTTGGTGGCGGCACCTTTGATATCTCCATTCTCGAAATCGGCGATGGTGTTTTTGAAGTTCTAGCAACCAACGGCGACACCAAACTTGGTGGCGATGACTTTGATGAACTTTTAATTAACTGGGTTACAGATGACTTCCAAAATGAGCAAGGAGTCGATTTGCGCAAAGACCCAATGGCTCTGCAACGCCTCAAGGAGGCTTGCGAAAAAGCCAAATGTGAACTTAGCTCCGGTACTGAGGCACAAATTAACTTGCCATTTGTTACCGCCGATCAAAACGGTCCCAAGCACTTAATGACCAGCTTGTCGCGTGCTAAGTTTGAATCATTGTGTGGAAATCTTTTCGAACGCTGCAAGCGTCCATGTGTTGCGGCACTAAAAGATGCCGGTTTGGTAGCTAGCGAGATTGACGAGGTCTTACTAGTCGGTGGCTCAACCCGCATTCCTAAAGTTCAAGAAGTTGTTGGAGATGTGTTCTGTCAAGAACCAAACCGCTCGATGAACCCTGACGAAGTTGTTGCAGTTGGTGCCGCCATTCAAGGTGGGGTGCTTGCTGGCGACGTTGAAGACTTGGTGCTGCTCGACGTAACGCCGCTTAGTTTAGGTATTGAAACCTACGGTGGCGTGATGACCGTTTTGGTGCCACGCAACACCACCATTCCGACCACCAAGAAGGAAGTGTTCAGTACTGCCGCTGATAATCAACCATCGGTTGAAGTTCATGTAATGCAGGGTGAACGCCCAATGTCTAAGGACAACCGAACACTTGATACCTTCACGCTAACTGACATTCCAACGGCGCCGCGCGGTGTACCGCAAATTGAAGTTGCATTCGATATCGACTCGAACGGAATTCTTCATGTTGCTGCGACCGACAAGGCTACCAACAAGGAACACAAAGTACGCATTGAACAATCATCTGGATTGAGTGATGAGGACATTGAGCGCATGCAAGACGAAGCTGAACGCTTCAAGGAAGAGGACGAAAAGGCCAAGGCTGCTGTCGACCTGCGCAACGAAGCTGATTCAACTGCATGGCAAGCACGCAAGCTCATTAAGGAGCATGAAGAAAAACTTGACGACGCCGATAAAACTTCCGTTGAGGAAAAAGCTGAAGCACTCGAAAACGCGGTCAAGGAAAATGATGAAGCCTTAATGGCCAGCGGGCTTGAAGAACTCAAGCAATTGATGTCGAGTATGGGTGAAAAACTGTACCAAGAAGCAGGCGCTCAACAACCTGGTCCGGGTGCCCCTGATATGGGCGGCGCAAATGACGGAGCTGCTGACGGGAAAGCTAGTGACGTTGTTGATGCCGATTACGAGGTCAAGGAGTAGCAACTAAAACTTTGCTGTTTAAACGGGGGTCAGGATAAATTTCTGACCCCCGTTTCCTGTTGCTTGCGCGGAACTATCCTTAAGTCAATGATTCGCGCTAACCACCTCACAAAACACTTCGGCTCGCATGTTGCGGTCGAGGATTTGAGTTTTGAAGTTAAGGCCGGTCAAATTCTTGGATTTCTTGGTCCCAATGGTGCCGGAAAAACTACCACCTTGCGCATTTTGTGTGGTTACTTGCCACCAAGTTCGGGGTCCGCTCAGATTGCCGATTACGATCTAGCTCAACAGTCACTGCAAGCGCGCCGTATCCTTGGCTACTTGCCGGAAAACTTCTGTGCGCCGCCCGAATTGAGAGTTGGGGAATATCTGCGCTATCGTGCCAAACTCAAAGGCATGAAACGCCACCAGGCCAGCGCTCAAGTCCAATCGGTTATGCAACTACTAGCCCTCGAACCGCGCGCACACCAATTATTTGGGCAACTATCGAAGGGTTTTCGACAACGGGTTGGTCTTGCCGATGCATTACTTGGCGACTCCCGCTGTCTTCTGCTAGACGAACCGTTTGGCGGCCTGGACCCGCTTCAGCGTCAAGAATTTCGCAAACTATTGCGACGGCTTGCTGGACAGGGCAAAGCAATTCTTTTCAGTTCACACGTACTTCCTGAAGTTGAAGAAATGGCCGATCGCTTATTGGTTATTAATTCGGGAAAAATGATTGCCAGTGGCAGCTGCGAAGAGCTTCTTGGGAAAGTACATAGTTCTTCCGCGCTCTTGATTGAAGTCGCTGCTGATGACATATCCTCACTGCAACAAGCATTGCTTAAGGAATATGAAAATATAAATGTAAGTGTAATTGGCGAGCAACGCATAAAGGTTAACGCCGAAACCACCATCGACCGGCGACAATTTTTTTCGTGGCTAGCGCAACGTCCAGAGCAGGTAATTGGTGTTTGGCAACAAGACGCAAACCTTGAAAGTTTGTTCAGAAATCTAATCGGCAACTCTTCGCAAGGGGTTGAGCAATGAGCGCTTTCATCGCTCAAGTTAAGCGTGAAGTTTTTGGGCTCTTTGTTAGTCCATCAATTTATTTGCTGCTTGGGGTTTGGTTTCTACTAAACGGATTAGTCTTCGTTTACTTAATTGATTACGCGCCATCAGTGCAGGCTGATTTAGCGCTCTTGCCACAGTTTTTATTCGGCAGTGGACTTTTGGTTTGGTTATTACTCCCAGCATTTCCACCCTTACTTACATTACGTTTGCTAGCCGAGGAACATCGATTAGGCACGCTTGAACCCTTGCTAAGTGGGCCAATCACTGATGCGGCCACGGTGCTCGCAAAGTATTTTGCCGCTTGCTTGTTCTTCCTGCTTTTCTGGGGCGGAATTCTAGCGCTGTTTTTAGTTCTGGATTTGAGTGGTGCGGAACTCGACTGGGCGAAAGTGTTCGGTGGTTTCTTGGGCGCGCTACTTTGTTCTATTCTGTTCTTAGCGACTGGGCTGTTTGCCTCGTCTTGGAGTGGCAATTTAATTTTGGCGGCCGGTGGCGGGGCAGTACTAAATTATATGTTGCTTTTCCTCCCAGCTATATTTGAACAAAGCCCCGGCCGCATCGGCGACATCGCTCGCGCGGCAAGCATTCCAAATATGCTCGACCGCGGATTTGCCGCAGGCCTCATAGATAGTTATTCTTTGGTCTTCTTTACAGCGATCTCAATGTTGTTTATTTTCCTTACCTGGGTTCGCTTAGTTTCGCGGAGGTGGGTGCCATGAGTCGACGACTAAGGCTTGGTCTTCTAACTACGCTTGCAGGTTTAGTAGCCACTGCGGTTTGTGGCGTAGTGCTTTATAGTTTTTCACAACCAAACTTACGTAGCCGTTGGGATTTTGCCAACAGCGGCAGTGGAGCACTCAGCCAACATTGTCGAAATGCACTAAGCAACTTGACACCGGGCAGCCGCGCGACTTTCTTTTTAGTTCCTGAAGATCCCAAACTTCAAGTAAACGGGGCGGCTGTTTATCCGCGCGCTTTTGCACTGCTACGCACTGCAGCTGAAGAGGCGCGAATTGCCGCAAACGGGAATTTGGAGGTAGTAATTCTTGACACCAGTTCCTCACCTGTTGATTACGACAATGCCCGCCAACGATTGGGACGGCAAAACAGTGAGACCTTAATTATTGAATCTGATAAGCATCGTCAGGTTTTACGTTTTGAAGAATTATTTGAATGGTCCCAAGCTAATGGGGGACGTGCGGCCCGTTTGCAAGGCCAACGAATTGACGAAGCCGTGGCCACTGCCGCGTTGAGTCTTGGCGAAGGTCGGCTCACAAAAATTGCCATTCTTTCTGGCTATCGCCCAGGGCCGGCCGGCGACATCAGAGCACTCGCCCCTTTGATCCATTTGCTAGAAGGTGAAGGCTTTGTGGCTGAGGCACTTGATCACGTGCCGGCCCTTGACGATGGATACAGTTTGTTAATAATCCCAGGCCAAGCGGAAAGCTGGCTAGAGTCTGACCGTACAGCAATAAATCAATGGAGTACTGCTGAGATGCCCTTGCTGCTAGCTCTGGGCTTTAGTTCTCCAGCGGCTGTTAGCAGCGATTGGAATTCGCGAATTGGTGATCGCGGAGTTGTGTTTGACAATGGTTTAGTCTGCCAAACATGGCGCGGTAGCACCGGCACTAGCCAGTGTGCAAATGCTCTTGAAATTCCTGCTGCAAGATTGGCACCGTTCCACCCAATCACTAGCAATATCCATCTAGCTCAACGACATTTACTAATGGTCGGCGCTCGCCCCTTAAGTATCTCTGGTGGCAACAATGAATACGCTCGTGAACAATTATTTTGGATGGATCGTAACGCTTGGATTGAAGAATCAAGTTTGCCAGATTTCACACCTGGCCCGAACGATCGCCGTGGTCCCTTCCCGTTGGCTGTGGCTAGTGAACTTTGGACTGAAACGGCTTCGGGAAAGGGACGCAATTTGTTCTTATCAAGCACCGGTCTCTTCTTCGACCCGAACATGCGTGAACGCGACTTAATTACCGCGGCGTGCCGATGGTTGTTAGAACTCGACACCAACAAATCTGGCCTTGTTGACTTACCAAGTCTTCCATTTAGACCCGACGAGGCGACCCGCGCAAGAATTGCCAACATTGCAATTATTTGTATTCCTGGTTGCACCTTGCTGATTGGCTTTTTAGTATTCTGGCGACGGAGAAAATAAGTAAAGAAAAATGAATCCATTTAAATTACTGGTACTTACCTGCATTTTTGCACTCATCGGCGGGCTCCTGTTTTGGTATAGCACTCAGGAACAGAACTTACCGAAGCAAGATGAAGCCGCCGCCGCTCGTCCGAGCAACCTGCCGATTAGTTCAAGCGAAATTCAGTCGATAACTATTAACGATCCAGGGCGCGCCGAATTAATTGCCAAATTAACTAAGCAAGAAAACACTTGGCTCTTGATTGAACCAATTAAAGATTTCGCCGAGCCTGCGGCCGTCCAGAGCTTACTTGTCGCACTCTGCCAAGATCGTCGCACGCCCTTTCCGTCAGAATGGCACAGCACCTCACATAAAGACTTAGGCCTCGAACCGGCAAAGCTAACAGTTGAAGTATTGAGCCAACAGGGTCAGCTACACACACTGCGAATTGGAGTTCCAGACATTACCGGCGATTTCCACGCAGCCGTGCTTGGCGCCGATCGATTTTTAATAGAAAAACGCAGTTTCGATATTCTGCGGAGAGCGCCGAATAGTTGGCGCAGTTCATCAGCTTTTCAATCGAGTAGTTCGATTACCGAACTTGCGATTACCCAACCGGGTGCCGACCAGCCGAGTATGAGTTTTTCTAAGCGTGGTAGGACTTGGTGGATGCTTACGCCGAATGAGGTTCCGGTTAATCAGCACGGGCTAAATCTAATCCATAAAATGTTGGCTGCAAGAACTTATGAGTTGAAAGAAGATGCAATCACTCCAACTCAAAAGAAATTTATGGATCGCGAGGGCTATGAAATCAAATACGGAAATGAAACGAATGCTGTCTCAGCATGGTTTTCAAATGAAATGCTGATTGACCATCAAAGACTCTACTTGCTGCCAGTTCGCGCCGAAGATTTTGCATTACTTCCAGCCGACCCGCTCGCTTTGCAAAGCAACCGACTGTTCAGCCTGCTCCCAACCGAGGTGATTTCGCTTGGATTGAAGATTGGCAACAATGAAGTGGTTTTCCGAAGAGCCCAAAGCACTTGGCAAAGTTCACAAGGCCATGACTTAACTGCCAGTCAATCAACCAACCTCGATCGTTTAGTCGATAGTGTTTGCGCGCTTGACTTTCTTAACCCAACTGATTTGCCAAATAATTCTGAAACTGGTGTTCTCACCCTATCGCGTTCACGGAACCCCATTGCAAAAAATGGTCTGGCGATGAAATGGTGGGGCGGGGACGGAATGGCTGTTTTGGCGGCCAATTTTGACGGTGGTGCAGCGGTACCAGTCAATCGTCAAGTGCACCGCATAGCAGTCAGCGCCTTGAAGTATTAACTTAAAGCCAACGGCTTTTACCGTCCTGCAACTCTACGCGACCATTCAAGCAATGCCTAATTGCTTCAGGTAACGCGCGCTTTTCAGCTTCAAATACTCGCGCCGCTAAAAGTTCAGGTGTGTCGCCAGCCAAAACAGGAACAGTCTCCTGCAAAATAATTGCTCCTTGGTCATATTCTTCCGTAGCAAAATGCACCGTGCATCCGCTAATTTCTGGGGCATCGCGGCAAACAGCTTCGTGAACGTGATGACCCCAGAATCCTTTGCCGCCATAGGCCGGTAAAAGAGCCGGATGAATATTTATGACCTTGCCCAACCAATGATTAGGGATTGGCAATAGGGCTAACCAACCGGCCATCACTATCAAGTCGGGTCGCATACCATCAATAGATGAAATTAAATATTGATTGCGTTGCTCTGGATTCGGATGAGTGTTGCGCCCGATTTCAAGCCACGGAATACCCAATCGTTCAGAACGTTCAATAACACCGAGGGGTTTCCGAGATGCAACTAGACCAACGATCTCAGCGTGCAGACTTCCCTCAGCAATCAAAGTTGCCAAGTTTTCTAATGAGCGACCACCGCCCGAGGCCAAGACCACAATTCGTTTCATGGTCATTTGCTTATAGCTGATACTCCGAAGTCACTTGAACCATTAGATGCAAAGGCTGCCAATAAACTGAATTCTTCTCCAAGAGCTTCCAGCCAACGTACTGCCTCAAATGGATTGCCTTGATTTAGCTCTCTTAAAAACGCCGCCAACTTTTCCATGGCTCTTTGTTCGCCGCGGAGACTCTCGGAGATTTCAACTCCTTGACTAGGTAATTCCCAGGCCCACAATTCGGCTTGTTTTATTAATGATTGAAACTGTGGACCATTAAGCCCGCGAGCATCGAGTGCGCCTAATGAGTTGCCAAGTTGCAGGCTGCCAACAGCAATGTACCAAGCATCTGCGGCTTCGGTGCTCACTTCAACTTGTAGGAGAAACTCCTTTAACACTAGTGGCGAAGATAATTCTTGCCAGGCAAGCACACTTTTGACCTTACCGCCGTTTTGTTGCTGTTCAAGTTCGATCCCAAATTCTGTCCAAGCTAAAACTTTTGCGCGCTTCTGAGTCGCAGGGTGGGTGATTTGCAAATCGCCATTAGCAATTTTTGATTTTACTTGCGTGACACCTTCACTGGCAGTTTGCAGAAGGACTGCGCTTGAAGAAAGTAAATCGACCAAACGTGGTTCTGGACAGTTCTCAATAATAGAACGCAAATCGTTATTCGCCTGCGCGAAATTAAATTGGCTTAGTGCAACTCCAAGTTCTCCTTTAATATCTCGGATCATCGCGGACCGCGTGTTATTCAATAATGCTACGCTAGCAGAATTCTGTGCGGCAAGTTTTGCCGATAGTAAAACTCCGTGCAAATTGCTCCATTCCTGTTTAAGCATTATTGCTGGACAAGCCTCAGCCCAATTCATCAATTGTCTTTCTAGCAATTCGGCCGCTTGCCAATCAGAAGCACCTAAAGCATTGTTATGTTGCTCGCTTAATTGACTGACGAATGGTTTGCATTGCTCCAAGAACAACAATTGCAATCGTTGCTTGTCAAGTTTGTCAACTTCTGGATTGTCCCTAGCTAAAGCTTCAATCAAAGCCAAAACGTCATTGCTGGCCAATAATTCCTGCAACTTCGATTCTAAGTTGAAAGCAGCAACTGTTGCCGGTGAAAGTTCCTCGGGCTTTGGCGCCGAATTTTCATTCTCGATTTTCAGCGCGTGGGCCTTCGCTTCAGCCTCGGCCAATTTGCGTTGAAGCTCAGCCTCGCGAGCCTCAGCTTCTGGGTCAGAAACCATGACCTCGACCACTTTAGGGTCAACTATTTCTGCTGGTTCTGGCTTCGTGGCTAGATAAACAACACCGACAAGCAAACTTAGGACGACTCCCACGACCACTTTGTTGCCACGTTTTTGGTTTAGAATCTCTTCACATTCATCAACAACTTCTTGGGCCGAATCTGCTCTTTCATCGAGGTTCTTGCTTAGTAACCAACTGAGCAAAGATTCAACCGCAACGGGAACTTGCACATCATGTTCGCTTAAACTTGGGGCTTCTGCCTCAATATGTTGGCGCAAAATTTCTCGAACATTGTCGCCGCTGTACACAGTCTTTCCAGTTAGCAAACGAAACATCGTGCACCCTAATGAATAAAGGTCGGCACGGTGGTCGAACTCCTCGCCTTTGGCGCATTCCGGCGCCATGAAGTGCGGAGTTCCACCTGCAGCTTCTTGGTCAATCATTCCACGGGTGCTTGCCAATCCCAAATCAGCAAGCTTAATGTGACCGGAGTCCGCCATCATTATATTTTCCGGTTTCACATCGCGGTGCACCAACCCATTTTCTTTTGCGAAAGCTAAGGCTTGGGCGCATTGCTGAACAGCGGCGATTGCTTCACGCCATGGCATTGGGCCATGCTCGTCCAAGTAGTCTTCAAGTGTTCCCCCGGCAACAATTTCCATTGAATAAAAATGCAAACCGTTATCGGCGCCAACGTCATAAATTTGCACCAAGTTGGGATGGCTTAAGCGGCCGGCGGATACCGCCTCGCGCTTAAAGGAAGTGACCATTAATGGGTCCTTGGCCGCTTTTGAATTCAAAACTTTCAGCGCAACCGGGCGGTCCAACTTCGCTTGCAATGCACGATAAACCACACCTACAGCACCTGAACCAAGTACGCCCAATAATTTATAACCACCGATTTCCTTACCGATGTTCGGATCTTTAGCTTTCGTAGATGTCGGGTAATCAAATTCGCCGATTTCGCCATCGAATTCAAATTCAACGGTTCGGCCGGCGAGCAACTTGGTGCTTCCAAGTCGACTATTACCAAGCACAATTTTCACATTACCGCTGGTCTTAATCGACAGTTTGCCACTCTCCTCCTCGATTACATGAAAGCCATCTTCGCCTGGCACGGAACTGCTGGTGCGGTCGATGCCATCATCTAAAGAAAGGATGAGATGTAATTCGCCAGTGCGAATCTGAAAGGCACCGGAAAGTCCGGCAAAGCGCCATTGGAGTTTGTTGCTCACTGTATTAGGATTTATTGCGCAGGGGGGAAGATAGCGCGACCAACTCTTACTAATGTAGCTCCTTCCGCGATTGCTATTTCAAAGTCATTGCTCATTCCCATGGATAATTCTGGATCTGCGGGCAGCAGGCCAAGTTTGCTCATACTTTCCGCGCAGCCGCGTACCCCAGCAAAAACCCCATGCAATTCAGTTTCAGTAACTTGATGGGGGGCCAAAGTCATCAAGCCTTGTGGATTAAGGCCCGGCAAATCCTTCATTAGTCGCAACAGCTCCTCCAAATCGTCATGGTGGCAACCATAGCGGCCATCTTCTAGAGTTAAATTAACCTGCACCAACACTTCAACCGAAGAATCCTCCGCAGACGCCAATCGAGCAAATCGTTGAGCAATTTTCTGGTCACCTACGGTATGAATTAAATGCCCTAACCGCAGCGCCACCTTGGCTTTATTGCCTTGAACGGGGCCTATCATGTGCCACTTCGCCAGCGGCAATATTTGCTTATGAAGTTCAAGCATTTGCAGGCGATTGTGAGCAAAATCTCGCTGACCCGCTTGCCAAGCAGCCTCTAGGTCAGCCTGGTCAGCAGTTTTGGCAACCGCCACCAACTTAATCGCCGAATAGTTCCGGCCGCTACTCTCGGCTGCAGCGGCGATTCGTTGCCTGACTAAATCAAGGCGGTTTGAGACGGAAGTCATTATCTAATTCTAAGGGTGACGACAATTATCCCGAAGGCTTAGACTTAGGGGCTACCCAAACCCCCTGTACCTAGAAATGATCATCGGCATCCCCAAAGAAATCAAACCCTCCGAGTACCGCGTAGCCCTAACACCGGCCGGAGCCCAGTCACTTACCCAGAAAGGCCATCAGGTTCTAGTAGAAACCCTTGCTGGCTGTGGTTCTGGTTTTCTTGACGAGGAATATCAAGCCGCTGGTGCCAGCATTTTAAATGTTGAAGATGTTTGGTCGCAGTCTGAAATGATCCTCAAAGTCAAGGAGCCTCAGGCTGTTGAAATTAAACGCGCAAAGCCAGGTCAAATTCTCTTTACCTATTTCCACTTCGCCGCAGATCGCGCTCTAAGTGATGGAATGTTAGCTAGCGGTGCTCACTGCTTTGCTTACGAAACTTTAGAAGTTGATGGCAAACTGCCATTACTAACACCTATGTCCGAAGTGGCCGGCCGTATGGCTGTGCAAGAAGGTGCCAAGTACTTGGAAAAACCATTTGGTGGACGAGGCGTTTTGTTGCCAGGAATTCCTGGAGTAGAACCAGGCCACGTAATGATTCTTGGTGGCGGGGTAGTTGGCACAAATGCCGCGTGGATGGCCGCCGGCCTCGGCGCTCGGGTTTGGATGTTTGACGTAAACCTTGATCGTTTACGTTATCTTGACGAAATAATGCCAGCCAACGTGGCAACTATTTACAGCACCCCTCAAGCGATTAAAGAGTGGTTGCCAAAAACTGACCTATTGATTGGTGCGGTTTTGGTGCCTGGTGCCCGCGCTCCACACCTGGTCAAGAAAGAAGATTTGCATCTCATGCCGCAAGGTTCGGTCATTGTTGACGTGGCCGTGGACCAAGGTGGTTGTGTTGAAACTTGCCGCCCAACCACTCACGAAGACCCGACCTTTGAAGTAAACGGAGTTCTGCACTACTGTGTCGCCAACATGCCAGGCGCTGTTGCGCGCACTAGTACCTTTGGTTTAACCAATGCCACGCTATCGTGGATTCACCGATTGGCAGAACTTGGTGCTAAGGCCGGCGCCAGTGACTCACAACTCAAAAGTGCCGTCAACATTTTTGCCGGCAAATGTATCCACCCAGCGGTCGCTGAAGCCTTTGGCTATGAATGCCTTGAATTAGATTCTGTCCTCGAGACAGTCTAAACTTACGGCATGACGCCGTTTGCACTCCTGCTGCTGCTCGCAGTAATCCAGGGATTAACTGAGTACTTGCCCGTGTCCTCGTCAGGACACTTGGTGCTAGGCCGCTTGCTAATTCCCGGTGGAGAATCATTGCCCGCTGACGCTAGCGTTGAGGTCATGCTACATCTCGGCACATTGGCCGCAGTTATTCTCTATTACCGCCGTGAAATAAAAGAAATTTTGCTCGGTTTGGTCGGACACGGCAGTGCGCCGCGCAAGCAACGGCACTTGGCACTAGGAATTTTTGTTGCCAGTATCCCTGCTGGACTTGTAGGGGTTTTGCTTAAAGATCAAATTGAACAAACTTTCAGCGGCCTATTGGTCGCATCATCTTGTTTGATTATCACCGGACTTATTTTGTGGTCGGCGCGCAAGCAAGCCCGCGGGCAACTTGATTTGTTAAGTATTGGTGTTCGCGTCGCTTTGCTCATTGGATGCGCCCAAGCATTTGCAATTCTGCCAGGCATTTCGCGAAGTGGCGCAACAATTATTTGCGGCCTATGGCTCGGGCTTAGCATTGAGGCTGCGGCCGCTTTTTCTTTTTTGATTTCCATCCCCGCAATTGGGGGAGCGGCACTACTTAAACTCCCAGCATTCTTTGCAACCGAAAATGCTATTCCCGAAGGTTTAGCCCTAGCCACAATTCTGTCCTTCATGACTGGGCTTGCCGCCTTAGTCTTGCTGCTTAAAATTGCCAGAGCTCGCGGCTTATCGTGGTTCGCGCCTTACTGCTGGCTACTTGGGCTGATTGGCCTAATCATCAACTTTAACTGAAATGAAAACCGCACTAATTACTGGAGCATCTGGACAAGACGGCTCATACCTTGCAGAGCACCTACTAAGCCTTGGCTACCGAGTCGTGGCAATGTTACGTCGCAGTTCTACACCGGCAACCGAACGCATTGCACACCTTATTGACAAACTTGAATTGGTCCATGGAGATTTGCTTGACCAATCATCTTTGATGCGGATTATGGATAAATATAATCCTGATGAAATTTACAACTTGGCGGCCCAAAGCTTTGTCCATTCTTCTTTTAGTGAACCTTCGCATACCGGAGAAGTTACTGCGCTAGGAGTTACACGCTTACTCGAAGCGACTCGTCACTGCTGTCCTCAAGCCAAGTTCTACCAAGCTTCTTCAAGTGAAATGTTTGGCAAAGTGCATCAAACACCTCAATCCGAACTTACCCCTTTTCACCCCAGATCACCTTATGGGGTAAGCAAAGTGTACGGTCATTGGGCAACCCTCAATTACCGTGAAAGTTATGACATGTTTGCTTGCTCTGGAATTCTATTTAACCATGAAAGTCCACGCCGCGGACTTGAATTTGTTACGCGTAAAATAACCAATGCAGTGGCGGCAATTGTTTATGGTGAACAAAACAAATTAGCTCTTGGAAACTTGGAAGCACGACGTGATTGGGGCTTTGCGGGCGATTACGTCAAAGCAATGCATCTTATGTTGCAACAGGACCAGGCCGATGATTATGTAGTCGCTTCTGGAGAGACTCATTCTGTTAAAGATTTTTGTCGCGTTGCCTTTGAACACGCCGGTTTGGACTTCAATGACTTTGTAACCATTGACCCTGAATTTTATCGTCCGGCTGAGGTCGAACTTTTGTTGGGTGATGCCAGCAAAGCTAAGCGCGAGCTCAATTGGGAGCCACAGGTAAAGTTTGATGAATTGGTAAAGATGATGGTGGAGCACGATCTTCAAAATTACGCCGCGTTGGGCAAAACCCAAAGCTGTGGCGAATTGCCAGCCAACTTGAACTGATGAGTGCCATCTGGATTACTGGCGCCGACGGCTTTGTTGGAACTTGGTTGCGCCGAGTTTTAGATGAAGAAGGAAAGGCTTGGGCAGCACTCGTGCTCCCTAATTCTTGTGCCAAGTTTCCACCCGATAAATGCCTGGGCCTTGATTTAGAATTAATCGCAAGGCAAGCCGATTACGCGGACTCGCTAGATTGGGACAGCATCGAGCCACCATCAGGTCTCATTCATTTAGCGGCCATGTCCTTCGCCCCGGCTTGTGAAGAAAATCCCGCCCGCGCCCATTCAATAAATGTCCAGGGTCCGCACAATTTATATCAAGAGCTTTTCAAAAGGTGGCCCGATTGCCCGGTACTACATGTGTCATCTGGCCACGTTTACCGACCCGCAGACCATCACCTAAAGGAAGACCAACAACTCGAACCGGTGAATGTTTACGGTGCGACTAAACTCGATGCCGAAAAAATCGCTTTAGAATTTCGTGACCGTGGGCACAAACTTAGTGTTGTCCGCCCATTCAACCACACCGGTGCGGGTCAACATTCAGCTTTTGCTTTGCCTTCATTTGCTCTGCGCATGGCACAATTAGAACGCCAGGGCGGTGGGGTCTTGGAAGTCGGTCGACTGGACGCGGTACGTGACTTTCTACACGTGCGCGAAGTTGTTAATTATTATCTCCAGCTCTTAGCTAAAGCCGGGGAAGTCGGCATTGTTAATTTATGCTCGGGTGTTGGCCACAGTATGCAAGGCCTTCTAAGCGCACTTAGACGACACTTTGAGTGCCCGATTGAAATTGCCACAGTTGATTCGCGCTTACGTGGCAAGGCCGATGCCAATCGATTAATTGGCGATACTAGTAAGTTAGAAAAACTCTTGGGGTGTACTCCGAGCTTAGATTTAACCCAGCTCTGCGCTGAACTGGTCGCCGACGCACGCCGACGCGTGCTTAGTGGTGAAGATGTAAGCCGCGCTTAACGATAAGCGCGTAACCAAACTCGCAAAGCTGGTCCCGGACATTCAGTTTGCTTTAATTCACCATGTCCAAAAACCGCGCTGGCAGGAATTGAATATTCATCACGCAAGGAGCTCAACAGGGTGTCTAAACTTTGGAATTGCTCAGCAGTTGGCTTTTGTGCAGTTGCATAATCAGGACCGCGGTCGGGCTGGGGAGAAAAATTGCCCAACAAACAAATCCCAATATTACCTGCATTTAAGGAACTGTTGCCAGCATGGGCACCTTGAATTTCCATACTGCGCCCTTCAACTATGCGACCAGCGCGATCAATTAAAAAATGGTAGCCAATGTCAGCCCAATTTTTATGGTCCTGGTGAATTCCCTGAAGGCGCCGCACTTCAGAACGGGTAGCTGCCAAACGCGTACTAAGTAGTGGCTCGGCAGAATGGTGCACGGTAATTCGTGATGGGCTTCCCATTGGTGAGTGATTTCCGCGCAGTAGATTCGCAGACCAAGAACTACGCGTTACATCAATCGAGCGACGAAATCCAATCTGTGAATTGTTTGAACTAGCGGCCTTAACTTCAGCTAAACCAGTTTTTCCCAAGTAAGCTTCCACGCGGGCTAAAAGGTCATCGGGGGCATCGTTGTAAATGCCCTTACTTACTTGCAACAAAAAGTTACATTCCTGCAAATTAGGCCCAGTTAGATTTTGCTTCGCCAAAACTAAGTGGCTTTGGGCGCGGTCACTGCGCTCGTCCAACAAGTAGGAAAGGCCGATTCCAAATTCAGCTTCAGCTTTTTCCGCTAGGGAAATTCGCTCCATTTGGGCCAAGCGAAAACAGCGACGAGCGTCGCTGGGAGATTTTTGACTAAGGTATAGATGCCCGAGGCGCATATATGCCTCGGCACGGTCAGCGTCGCCCAGTGCGTAGAGTCGGTCTTCCCACCAACGAATCCGTGCCGTCAAGCTGGTTGAACTAGGTGGCGTCTGGATGGGTGCATCCAGTGCGGAAAGTTTATTGCTTGGTGGCGGTGGAGGGGAGGAGCAAGACGCAAAGATGCTGAGTGAAATCAGCGCCATCGCGAAGGGGCGCAGGGAAAGGCCGTACATGTTCACAGCCTAACGTTTAGGATGTACTGATTTCCACTGCGCAACGCTAGGATTAGGGAATGCGCGGTAAGTTTTTAGTGCTCGAAGGAATGGACGGAACTGGGAAAACCACTCAAGCGATGCGTTTGATTGACAAATTGGTGGCCCAGGGACGTAATCCATTACATTTGCGTGAGCCAGGCACTACCGAATTGGGCGAGCGACTTAGAGATATTTTGCTCGACAATAACCGCCCAGCAATGTCGCCTAAAACAGAAGCATTATTGTTTTTCGCGTCGCGCTCAGAAATGTTGTCTAGCGCGGTAGAGCCAGCTCTTGAAGCTGGACGAGATGTGATTTGCGAACGCTTTACTCCATCCACAGTTGCCTACCAGGGACTAAATCCAGAATTGGTGAAGTTTGTGTTGGGAATTGACGGATTAGTGGTTGAGGCCTCTTTGAGCCCAGACCTGGTTTTGATTTTGGATTTGCCTGCCGAGGAGTCTTTGGCGCGAGCAACAGGTCAGGGACAAGCTGACAATTTCGAAGCTCGGGGCCTTGATTTTCAAAAACAAGTGCGTTCTGGTTACGCAGCATATGCCAAGAACCGGCCCGCTACTACCGCCCTAATTGATGTTGATGGGCTTAGCCCCGATCAAGTCGAAACCGCGATTGACGCTGCATTAAGCCAACTATTTGAAAATGTCTGATTTGCTTGTCCGATTTAACCGAGAAAAAGAGCGGGGGCGAATAGCCAACACTTGCCTGTTTTTAAGCAATTCAAAGCTAGCCGCGCGCGCGGCCGCCATTTCGATAGCACGCGAACTTCTTGAATGTGCAGGGTCGCCGCTAGTGCATCCGGATTGTGATATTTTTGACCCAAATGAGTTGGGTATTAAGGGGTTAAAAGTAGAACATATTGCCACGCGTAAAGAGGGGGTGAAATCGGTTGCAAGTTGCCTGCGCTTTCGTGCCACTGAAGGTGGGGCACGAGTTATTCTAATTATTCAAGTTGAAACGATGGGAGCTGATGCCCAAGCGGCTCTTTTGAAAACCGCTGAGGAACCTCCTGTGGGTACTTACTTACTTCTTAGTGCCTCCAGCACGGCAAATATCTTGCCCGCGCTCCTATCGCGCTGCAGAATCTACCGCACCCACGGGATATCCTCTGCCGAGGCCAAGCAGATTGCTGCTGGCAGTGGAGTTGACGATTTTACTTGGACTGTTCTACTAAAGGCCTGCGGCTCGGCCGACGCCGTACTAGAGCTAAGCATGGACGACCGGAATCAGTTGCTTGAACTGCACCCTGAAGTAATGAATTGGCTGGAGAATCCAGCCCAGGGCCTTGAATGGCTAAAAATGCCAGAAGGCGGAAAACTGGCTGAACAGCGTCAAGACTTGTTAAAACAACTGTCGGCAGCCCTCGGTTGGATGAGCCATAGTTATCTTGACTTTCCCACCGACTCGCAATTTCACATGGATCGCTTTATCGAGGCATTTTCAAATTCGATTGGCGAAGTTGCAGGGCAAATCACGCCTCAATTGGTAATTGAAAGGCTTAAATTAAAATTAGATTTTAGTCAGTAACTGCCGCACCGCGGAAGTATCATATTTGCGACTTCCTAACGGGAAGGAATGCCCAATATTGTCCGAACAATTGGGGCAAAAGCGGGGGCAACTAAGCCGATAGCACCTGCGTCACTCATGGACAATCAAAGCCTAGAAATACTCATCCGCGAACTGCGCATCCAAAATGGACGGCAGTACTCAGAGTCTGCCTACTTCTTCGTGTTGGAGGCGCTGGACTACACTATGTTTGTGGTAGGCAAAAGCCGTGAGCACGGCGAGGTTAAGCACTTAAGCTGTAGCGAGCTACTTGATGGTATTCGCAAATACGCTAGCGAGGAATTTGGCCCAATGGCGCCACACACCTTTAGCAGTTGGGGGATTGAACGCACCGGTGATTTCGGCGATTTGGTCTTTCAAATGTGCGACATCGGTCTTTTGAGCCGCCAAAAAGAAGATCGCGCCGAATTGTTCCATGAGGCCTTCGATTTTGCTGAAGCATTCGCCCAGTAGACATCCATTAGTTCTTGTCGCCGCGGCTATCATCGTGGTGGCTGGGCTCAAAGCTAGTGGCGAGTTAGTGGTCCCATTCTTGTTTGCCTTGGTGCTTAGCATTTTGGCGATGCCGCTAGTCGGCCGCCTAGAAAAGTGGAGACTACCAACGGTTTGGGCGGTGCTGATAGCGGTGCTCAGTTTTGGTTTTTTAGCCACCTTATTAGGTGGCCTCCTCGGCGGTTCGATCGCCACTTTCAGCACCAAATTACCTGAATACCAAATTGAGCTCGCTCAACTTGGCGGAAACTTCCAGTCCTGGTTGGGTAATTTAGGGGTCGATACTGGTCAACTGAACATGGCTGAATTAATCAACCCTGCGGCTGCCATTGATTTATTGAAGACTCTATTGGACGGATTGTTGGGACTATTTTCCAACTCAATTTTAATTGCCCTAACCATGACCTTTTTGCTTTTGGAAGCTTCAGGCTTTGGGCAAAAACTAAGGGCCGCATTTGGTGCTGACACCGAACTCAATACCAGTTTGGCACTTGGCGCACAACAAGTACAAAAGTACCTCGCACTGAAAGCAGTGGTTAGTCTTGGCACCGGTTTCTGCATTTGGGCTTGGACCGCTGCTTTAGGCTTGGACCTGCCACTTTTATGGGGCCTAGTCGCCTTCATTCTTAATTTTGTGCCAAGCATTGGTTCAATCATTGCTGCAGTTCCTGCAACGCTTCTCGCTTGGCTGCAACTAGGCGGCCTTGGCGCACTTGGTGTAGGCAGTGGCTTCCTAATCGTAAACATGGTGCTCGGCAATATGGTCGAGCCGCGCTTAATGGGCCGCCGCTTAGGCCTGTCACCTTTAGTTGTGTTTCTGTCTTTGCTGTTTTGGGGTTGGGTGTGGGGGCCAGCAGGAATGCTGCTCTCAGTACCACTTACGGTGATTGCCAAGATCATGCTTGAAACTACTGCAGGTGGGCGACCATGGGCTGTTTTGCTCGGCCCCAGTGACGAGACTCCCAGCAATTAGTGGGTGTAATTGAACACTCCGATGGACACCGTTGGTGGCAATTTGAAATTTTCTCCCGCGTTCCAGAGTTGTCTCACTGCTTTTCTTTGGCAAGCAAAGATGGAAGCGGAAATATTTCTCTATCAGGAAATCGCGACCAACAATTAGCAATTCACGAGCGGGCCTACTGGTGCAATTCAATTGGTGCCAATCCCGATGATTTAGTTGTTGGTGGGCAAGTTCACGGCAACTCAATTCATGTCGTCGAACAGGCCGATGGTGGTCGAGGTGCGCAATCGCCACAGACGGTAATCAAAAATACTGACGGTTTGTTCACTAGTGTTGTGGACTTACCTTTGCTATCTGCTGTTGGAGATTGTGCCGCTTTACTAATTTATTCTCCCGGCAGATTGGCACTCATTCACGCCGGTTGGCGTGGCATGGCTGGGCAAATTATCCCCAAGGCCATCAACTTGTTTTGCGCACAAGGAGTTTCGGTAGCACATATAAAAGTAGGGATTTCGCCTTGCATTTCCCAGGCCAGCTTTCAAGTTGGAGCTGATGTTGCAGAACATGTCCCGGCTTCTTGCAAGGAACTGTGGCCTCAGCAAGACAACAAATGGGCGGTAAACCTTGCCGCCTGGGGACAGGTTCAGTTCTTAAATTGTGGGCTACTAAGCAACAATATTGAAATCGCGGAAATAGACACCAAGAGTGACCAGCGATGTTTTTCCCATCGCCGCCAAGGAGAGCTTGCCGGCAGAATGGGTTTATTTGCTAAGTTGAATATGACTTAAGACTTTTTAACAGGGCTAAAGCGTTGAGAATACTTCGGCGTACTCGACCACATCGGCGAGGCTCAAGCCACTTTGTTCAAATATCTGTTTAATCGCCGCCTGCAGTTGTGGATCTTCTTGGAAGTCCCCATAAAAACCTGAGCCGGCAAACATTTGACCACGCGCATCAGCGACTACGTCGCGCAATCTGCGACGTACCCAACGACGCGCTATGTTCGGTTCTAAATCAGTATCAAGACCGTCGAAAAATTCATCAAAGCCAAGATAATTTGAGGGCTGGGCGCCATCGTATTCGGCTAACTTGGCGGCTAGTGCAGGATTCTCTGTATGAAAATCTAAGGCAAAATTCCTAAATGCTTCGACTTCAACCAAGCGGTTTAATTCGCGCAAAGTGGCGATGTCCAATTGCGGAAAATCAACCTCGATGTCAGGTTGAACTCCACCAGCTTCGGTTACGCGACCCTCGTGATCGCGAATGGTGTGAATGGTTGAACCATCTGGCAAAAAGTAATAAGCCAAAGTTAATTTAATTCGCGGACCAAAATCATGTTGCCCATTAGCATTACTGTCAGAATATTTTTCCCAAGGGTCAACTTTCCCATTACGGTTCTCGTCGTTCCATCTCTCATCACGCAGGCTATTCATGCGTAATAAATTCTGCACTGAGCCTTTGCCATGGCTGCGTTCACCTATCGCCAATGCACGCTTATGTACTGACAAGGCCCCAGAAACAATTTCCGAAGCAGACGCACTGTACTTATCAATCAAAACACAAACCGGCAATTCTTCGGAGACTGCGGCTCGGTCCATCGTTTCGTACCTGTCAACTTCACCGGCACGACTGCGAGTAGTTACGACCAACTGATCTTCAGGTAAAAACACATCACAAATTTGCACAGCTTCAGAAAGATAGCCACCAGGGTTTCCGCGCAAATCAAGAACTACGCCGTTTAAAACTCCTTCGGATTTGGCGATTTCAACCGCACGACGAATATCCGCACCGCAATCTGCTGAAAAACTCAACAAGTCCAAGTATAAAATTCCACCGGGTAATGATTCGGTAAACAAACTTGGAATATCAATTTGGCGACGAGGAATTATCAAATCCTTTGGTTCAGACCAGCCACGACGATAAACCAACACTTTCACTTCGGTGCCTGGCTTACCCTTTAAACGGCGAATGGTCTCGTCTCGGGGTTGATCTAAAGTCGACCAACCATCAACTTCCAGAATCCTGTCACCACTCAGCATTCCAACTTCATAAGCCGGACCGGAGTAAATTGGACGAGTGATGGTGAAAAAGCCATCTACAACATTTACGTAAGCGCCAATACCGCCATATTCCGGATTCATGTCGAACATGAATTCGGCAAACTCATCGCCAGTTAAAAAGTTGGAGTGTGGGTCCATTATGGAAAGCATTCCATCTGCTGCTGCAGCAACCAGTGCAGCTCGGTCATAGTGTTCGCCCTCCATATGCAGGTGTTGGATTTGTCGAATCACTTCTTCAAGAACACCTAAGTCGCCCAAGTCTTTGATTTTATTATTTGATTCGCGTTGCTGCAGCAAGTTATCGAAAGCTTCAAGTTTGCGTCGGTAACGTTGTTGCTGTTCATACTGCTGAATTAAACTTTGCGCCAAGCTGGCGTTTTTCGAAAAGCCTTCAGCTAAACGTTCAAGTACTTCTAATACTTGTGGCTCTTCCAAGGAACCACATTGAGCGAGAGCTATAGCGGCCGCGGCCTGCGCTGATTTTTCGCGCGCCGTTAGTGCCGAGCGCAAAGTAGTTTTGGCCGCCCGCCGCCGAACGCCATCGCCAATTTTAAACATTGACTTCGCGACATTTGCAAACAACTCAGCATTATCAGAAATCTCGTGTGCCACTAACCAAGCACCCAATCCAACTAAGACATCTTCATTTTTGTCGAATGCCGGGAGCCGCAAAGTCGCCAAGGCTGCCGCGGAAAATTCCGGGGAGGCATCCTCTAGAAATGCAACTAGGAATTTGCCACCATCAGGGTGTTCTTCCAGTGCAAAAACTCGCGCTAGACATAGGGTTCCATTAGCGTCTAAATTTTCGAAATATTTGACCGCCTGTTCCTGCCAATCCGGCCCGGTCGGCATTAAAAAACTGTCGGCTAGTTCAACTACCACCTGAGGTTGGGCAGAACGAACTTGGCCGAGCAAGGAATCAAGTTGGCCGAAATCTAGGGCGCCTTGAAGGGGGAGTGCTAGGAAGAGGGTGGTGAGCATCTAAGTGAGGCAGAGACTACAATGTTGAGGCCTGCAATTGCTAAACCTACTACGGCGATGCTGGCCACGACATGAGTAAATCTTCGGAACTTTCACACCTCGATCAACAAGGCCAACCACAAATGGTCGACGTTGGCGATAAAAAAGTGAACTTACGCCAGGCAACCGCCGAGGCCTTAGTGGTGTTCCCAGAACAAGCCTTCTGCAAAATCCTTGCCGGAGACAATCCCAAAGGTGGGATTATCGAACCTGCCCGCATTGCTGGAATTCAAGCCGCTAAAAAAACTGCCGATTTAATTCCGATGTGCCATCAGCTTCCCTTAGATTCCGTGGCCTTTGATTTCACGGTGATGCCTGACGAATTCACCTTGAAAATCCAATGTTGCGCGCGCGCGACCGCCCAAACAGGTGTTGAAATGGAGGCCATGGTTGGCGCAAGTAATGCAGCTTTGGTGATTTACGACATGACCAAGGCTCTCAGCAAGGGGATTGAAATAAAAAGCACCCGTTTATTAGAAAAATCTGGGGGCAAATCAGGCCCCTGGCAGGCACAATAGTAAGCCCTTAGTTAATAACCCCGTGGAACAAGACCTCCTAAAACAACTTTTAGCCCTCATGGATGAGGGCTCACTCACCGAAATCGAGTACGAAACCGAAGCCTCGCGGATTCGATTGTCACGTCAAAACGGCGGCACTGTAGTCGCACCAATGGACACTCCCGCCGCCGTGCCGGTGCCAGTGGCTGCTCCTTCGGCAGTTGCGCCAGCCGCCGCCGCTGCGACGGTTGATGATGGCTTAGAAATTTTCTCAGCTCCAATGGTTGGCACCTTCTATCGATTGCCTAGCCCTGAAGCTGACCCTTACGTTTCAGTTGGTGACAGCATTACCCCCGAAAGTGTTTTGTGCATCCTTGAAGCAATGAAAGTAATGAACGAGATCAAAGCTGAGTGCAGTGGCGAAATTGTCGAAATCCTTGTCAAAGATGGCGAGGCCGTTGAGTTCGGCCAAGCCATCTTCAAAATCCGTCCTTAAGGCTGAAAATGTTTGACCGGGTTTTAATTGCCAATCGCGGCGAAATCGCCTTGAGAATTGTCCGTGCGTGTCGCGACCTCGATGTCGAATCCGTTGTCGTGTATTCTGAAGCTGACCGTGGCATGCCGTATGTTGAACTTGCCGATTCTGCAATTTGCATCGGTCCGGCAAATGCCGCGCAATCCTACTTGCACATTCCAAGCATCATTGCCGCTGCAGAAATCGCCGACGTTGACGCCGTTCACCCTGGTTATGGTTTTTTGGCCGAAAACTCACACTTTGCTGAAGTTTGCCGCTCGTGCGAATTGACCTTTATCGGCCCGCCACCTGAAGTTATTGCAGATTGTGGAAATAAAGCCCGCGCCAAGGAAGTGGCGATTGCCGGGGGCGTGCCGGTAGTGCCCGGTTCTGATGGGGCGGTTGAAGACCCCGATGAAGCAATTCGTGTTGCCAAGGAAATTGGCTACCCAGTAATTATTAAAGCATCTTCTGGTGGTGGTGGCCGCGGCATGCGAGTTGCGCGCAACGAGATAAGCTTGGTGAATGGTTTCCACCAAGCCCGCACCGAAGCCGCAAACGCATTTAACGACCCATCTGTTTACATTGAAAAGTTTGTCGAAGACCCACGGCACATTGAATTCCAAATCCTCGCTGGACCTGATGGAAACGTCATTCACTTAGGTGAAAGAGACTGCTCTGTACAAAGACGCCACCAAAAACTTATCGAAGAAGCTCCCTCGCCGGCGCTTGACGATGACCTGCGTCAGCGCATGGGCGATTCAGCAGTGGCTTTCGCTAAGCAAGCTGGCTACCAAAACGCTGGAACAGTTGAATTCTTGTTGGACAAAGATGGCAACTACTTTTTTATTGAACTCAACGCGCGTATTCAAGTTGAGCATAGTGTTACTGAACTAGTAACCGGAATTGATTTAGTTAAATGGCAGCTCAAACTTGCTGCCGGTGAACCACTTTCGCTTGGACAAGCTGACATCAACTTGCGCGGCCACGCAATCGAATTTCGCCTCAACGCAGAAAATCCTGACCGCGGTTTTGCTCCGACCCCTGGAAGAATTGAACGACTTGTTCTACCTGGTGGCCGCGGCGTGCGCATTGACACTCACCTTGCCGCTGGCTGTGAAATCCCACGTTTCTACGATTCAATGATTGCCAAGTTGATGGTTCTTGGTGATAGCCGCGAAGAAGCGCTGGCCATTGCTCGTCGTGCCCTGTCCGAGATCCGCGTGGAAGGTCCCGGAATTCACACCACAACTCCACTTCACAGCCGCTTACTTCACGAAGCTGAATTCGTGAACGGCAACATCGACACCGGCTTTTTGGGCCGCTTACTAGAAAATTAACATGCCACGTGCACTCGTAACCGGCGCCGCCGGATTCCTTGGATCCCACCTTTGCGATAAACTTCTCGGCCTTGGCTACGAAGTTGTTGGCATGGACAATTTCGTTACCGGTGATCCGCGCAACTTAGAACATCTTGAAGATAATAATTCATTCACTTTTATTCGTCATGATGTAACTCAGTTTATTCATTTGCCGGGCGACCTTGACGAGGTTTATCACTTCGCATCGCCGGCCTCGCCAATTGATTACTTAAAGATTCCCATCCAAACTATGAAAGTGGGGGCTTTGGGCACTCATAATTGTTTGGGCTTGGCGATGTCTAAAGGTGCACGTTTTTTAATCGCCAGCACATCTGAATGTTATGGCGACCCACTGGTTCACCCGCAACCAGAAGATTACTGGGGCAACGTTAACCCGGTTGGTCCACGCGGTTGTTACGACGAGGCCAAGCGTTTCGCCGAAGCAATCACTATGGCCTACCATCGACACCATGGATTAAAAACTCGCATCATGCGAATTTTCAACACTTATGGTCCGCGCATGCGCTTAGACGATGGGCGAGTTTTGCCGGCCTTCATCGGTCAATCATTGCGTGGTGAAGACCTTACCGTTTTTGGTGATGGTTCTCAGACCCGTTCTTTTTGTTTTGTCGATGATTTACTTGAAGGGGCTTTTCGATTAATGCAATCTGACGAAGCCTTCCCAACCAACATTGGCAACCCAACCGAAATGACAATTTTGCAATTTGCCGAACGTGTTCAAGAAGCGCTTGGCGTGGAGCGAGAAATTGTCTTTAAGGATTTGCCAACCGATGATCCAAAAGTACGTCAACCTGACATCACCAAAGCCAAGTCATTGCTCGACTGGTCGCCGCAAGTTGAACTCCCCGAAGGATTGGAACGCACGATTCCTTTCTTCCGCACAAGAGTAGTCGAAGACGCCAAATAAAATGTGCGGTATTGTTGCGGCAGTCGGAAGTGAAGGCAACGTAATTCCGGCGGTTCTTGCCGGTCTTAAAACGCTTGAATACCGTGGTTACGATAGCGCCGGAATGGCTGTGGTTGTTGATCACGCCATTCAAGTTCGGCGTCGCACCGGAAAAATTGCCGCTCTCGAGGAAATCCTAAAAAACGATGCGCTCCCGGCCAGCACCATGGCGCTTGCGCATACTCGCTGGGCAACCCATGGCGCACCTGAAGACCGCAATGCGCACCCACACCGAGACCATCTGCAAAAAGTTGTGGTGGTACATAATGGGATTATTGAAAACTACGCTGAACTGCGGAATGAATTGCAATCAGATGGCTGTAAGTTTAGCTCTGACACCGACACTGAAGTTTTAGCTAATCTGATAGGCAGCTTATTAATACCTAATGACGGCGACTTGCACCTCGCCGTTCGTGCGGCACTAAAACAAGTGGACGGTGCTTATGCATTAGTCGCCGCCAGCGCTGACAATGCCGGCCAACTAGTGGTTGCCCGTCACGACTCTCCGCTAGTTATCGGAGTCGCTGATAATGCCACTTGCGCAGGTTCGGACATGCCCGCTTTATTGGAAATAACTCGAGAATTCATTGCTTTAGAAAATGGTGAGACGGCCATTCTAGAGGCCGATTCTCTGCAAGTTTTCAATGCTGATGGCGCGGCCATCAGCCGTGCCACGCAAACTTGTGACTGGACTCCAGAGCAAGCCGAAAAAGGTGGCTATCCACATTTCATGCTCAAAGAAATTGAAGAGCAACCCGATGTATTGGCGCGCACCGCTTTCGACCGGCTTTTAGACGAGGAAGGAGATGTTGTTTTCGAAAATGACTTTGGCTTTTCAGATCAAGAGCTATGTCGCTTTAAGCGTTTGCGATTCATGGCAATGGGAACAAGTTTTCACTCTGCAATGCTCGGCAAGCAATTCCTCGAAGCGTTTGCTGGCCTCCCAGGTGATATTTTAAATGCAAGTGAATTTCTTTACAGCCCAGAACTAGTTGAAGACAATGCACTCACCGTAGTTATTTCTCAAAGTGGCGAAACCGCCGATAGTTTACGTGCAATGCGTGAAGTTCAACGCCGCGGTGGTTCTACTTTAGGCGTATGCAACGTGCGCGGCTCAACACTCGAGCGCGAAGCTGGACATATTGTTTTGACCCACTGCGGGCCAGAGGTTGGAGTTGCCTCAACCAAAGCTTTCTTCGGTCAACTTGCCGCCTTGTACTTGTTAGCAATTAGGGTTGGGCGCGCGCGCGGCCATTTAAGTGCCGCTGCCGGCCGTCGGCTAATTGATGACTTACGTCACTTGCGTCCTAAACTTGATTCAATGTTTAGCGAACAGGCCAACAGAGAAGTCCAAGCCGCCACCGATATTTTAGCCGAAATAAAGTCTTGCTTGTTTCTTGGTCGTGGCTTCAACCACCCAATCGCTTTAGAAGGAGCCTTGAAGTTGAAAGAAATTTCATACATTCACGCTGAAGGATATCCGGCCGGGGAAATGAAACACGGGCCAATCGCCTTAATCGATGCTCAATTTCCGGTAGTGGCGATTGCCACCCCCGGTTTAACTTACGAAAAGATGGTCTCAAACATTGAAGAAGTGCGTGCGCGCTCTGGGAAAGTAATTGCTATTGCCACCCATGGCGACGACAAAGTCGCCAAGCTCGCCGACGCAATCTTGTTTGTCCCTGAAGTTCCAGAACATCTATCACCATTGGTAAACGTAATACCACTTCAACAGCTTTCCTACCAAGTCGCTCTGCGTTTGGGTAAGGATATTGACCAACCACGCAACTTAGCCAAGTCTGTAACTGTCGAATGAACACCTCATCATCAACCGAACTTAGCGTTCGCCCCTTTAAAAAAGTTCTCATAACGGGCGCGGCCGGATTTATCGGATCGCACCTTGTTGACCGCTGCTTAGCAATGGGTAGTGAAGTAGTTGGCATAGATTGCTTCGACGATTTTTACGACCCAGCAATTAAACGTCTCAATTTACAAGATGCCACCGGCGACTCTCAGTTCAGCCTACACGAGGTTGACATTCGAGACCGGGAAGCAATTTCCAAAATCATCTCAGAGGGAAACTTTGACGTGGTTGTGCATCTTGCCGCTCGCGCAGGAGTGCGGCCTTCTTTAGAAAACCCGTCCTTATATTTCGATGTAAACGTCCAAGGCACACTTAGTCTGCTCGATGCAATCAAAGATTCAAATCCGCAAACGCGCTTTGTAATGGCCTCTTCGAGTAGCGTATATGGGGGACTAACCAATACTCCGTTCAGTGAGACGGACGAAATTTCTCAACCAGTGTCTCCTTACGCGGCCAGTAAAAAATCATGCGAAGTTTTGGCCTATACTTACCATCACCTGTATGAAATTCCCATTTTTGCACTCCGCTTTTTCACCGTTTTCGGCCCGCGCCAACGCCCGGAAATGGCAATTGCCAAGTTTGCCAAACTATTGAAAAATGGGCAATCAATTCCGATGTTCGGTGACGGCAGTACCGCACGTGACTACACCTTTTTCTCGGACATAATTGACGGGGTGGTTCGTTCTATGGAACGCTGTCAAGGTTATGAGATTTTTAACCTCGGAGAGTCGCGCACAACAAGTCTAGCTGACTTAATTAGCCTGATGGGCCAGGCCTTCGGTGTCGAGCCACAAGTTAATCAACTGCCTCTGCAGCCCGGCGATGTAAATATCACCTTTGCCGACATTAGTAAACCGAAGCGCCTGCTCGGCTACGACCCACATACGACCGTGGCAGAGGGTTTACAAAGATACGCGCAGTGGCTTGAACAATAAGCGTATGCACCGCTTATTGTTGGGAAACATCTAAGCGCCCTTTGAAACTTTCTTCACCACGTAAAACCCATAAGTTGTCGCCACTTTGGGCAACTTTGTTGCCGCGCAGCAAAGAAACTAATTCACTTAGTGAGCGCACTTCCTGCCATTGACTTCCGCGGCGGGCACTTTCCATTCGCACTCCAACAATTGCATCATCAACTTGTAAGCCTAAATTTTCGGCGCTGGTGTTTGAATACACTTTAGTTACTCTTAAAATTGGCACTCGCGATCTATAGCCATTACTGCGACGCAGAACCACCACGTCACGAGTCGCATCAAAGCCCAAATATCCAATTGTGTCACGACCTCGAGTTGGTAGTAGTTCAAAAGAAATCACTTGTTGATTTTGAGTACTGCCGACATCTAGGCTGACTTTTTCTCCAGCCGAAAGTGGCAGCATATAAGTTGCATAATCGGTGAGTGTAGAAATGGCCTCCCCGTTAATGCCAGCAATTACATTTCCGCGTTTGATGCCAGCACTGGCCGCTGGTCCGCGTTGATCGACCTCGGTGGCAATTAACTTTCCATCGATTTCCTCAACGACTAAGCCTGCCCAAAAACGCGATGAGCGACCGGCGTTTAATAATCGTTGTTCAAGAATTTCTGCGACGCGGTCAACTGGAATTGCAAAGCCAATGCCATCGGCAGCTTGCATAGTCGCGTTGTTAATTCCAATTAATTCACCATAAGCATTCAACAGTGGGCCACCTGAGTTGCCTGGATTAATCGCCGCATCGGTTTGCAGTAAGCCTGGAATTTCTTTGGGGCCGCCATTAACACCGATGGTTATATTGCGGTGCACTCCAGACAATACTCCTGAGGTAATTGAATGAGAATTGCCTAATGGTGTTCCAATCGCAATTACTTTTTCACCTTTTATTAAATCGGCACTACTACCCAAGGGGGTGTAAGCAAATGGACCTGGCGCTTCAATTTTCAATAAGGCTAAATCCCATTCGTGGTCCACATTTAACAAGGTAGCTGGGTATTTTGCACCGCCGAATTCGTCGGCAAATGAAACTTGCAACTTGATTGATTTGGCTTCAATACCATTTCCTTGCGGCGCCGCAACATGAGCATTGGTAATCAACAAACCACTAGCATCAATCAAGACGCCAGTGCCTTGTCCAAGCGCACCTTCTTTTCTTTGCGAACGCCCAAACGGCCAGGCTGATTGCTGAATTGCTCCAGAAACATCAATGCTGACCACTGCCGGTCCAATTTGTGAATAAACTTGAGCCTCTACCGTCCAGCGGTCGCCCATGAATTCAGCCAAACTCAAATTGTCAGGAATTTCAACTTGAGCAGTTAGCGAGGTGCACAAGGACATGGCCACGGCACAAGAGATGGCGGACAGAGAATTGCTCATCATGAACAGAATACGAAAGCCGGCGGTTAAAGTTAGTTAAAGTAAATAGTTAGGTTGGTGGGCGTTACAGGGCTTGAACCTGTGACCCCCAGCTTGTCGAGCTGGTGCTCTAGCCAACTGAGCTAAACGCCCAACCGAGCCGCAAAGTTTAGCGGCCGCGCTGCAAGATGGGAAGACTTCTTTCGTGCCATTCATCGTAAATAGTCATGTCGCGGTCGTCTGCCTCCAATCTACCGCGCAAAAATTCCAAGGCATCGGGGAACCAGTCCTGCTCCATTAAACTTTGTTCATTAAAGCGGCGTTTTTTAGTCACAGAATAGAAATGAATTGGGTCTAGGCGAGTTTGCGCGGTAAGAATTCTTGAGGCTCGCGAAAGTGCGAAGCGTGGGAGACGTGCCCGTTCTTGCATACGGCTAAAAATAAATGCCGGCACTTGAGGCATTTCACGTACCGCAATTGTGCGCGTGGCCGGGCAAAGTTCGTCCTCAACATAAGGGCCGTAAAGAATTGCTAAGCGCAAAGAATAACAAGGGTCGCCTCCCTCCTTTACCCAACCATCTAAAACGCGTAAGCGAGCTGTCAATCGTGAAAAATTATTTACGGCTCGAGCAACCCAAGCGTTTAAGTCGGGCAATAAAATTCGGAACAGTTCCAGTGCTCTTAAATCCTCGAACACACCTTCTGAATCGCCGGTGAGGAGTAGGCGAAAGACCTCTTCAACTAAGCGTGGGGGAGCGGCTTCAGCTAAATGGTGACGCTGGGTTCGTGCCGCTACGATTTCATCCGGCCCCGGGGAGAAGTCCAAGCGACGCATAAATTTAATTAATCGCAAGATACGCACTGGATCTTCCTTAAAGCGCCGCTCCGGATCGCCTATCGAATGCAGCACGCCTTTGTGCAAATCATCCATACCGCCTGTCCAATCTAGAATCTCTTCCTTGGTGGGATCTAAATACATTCCGTTCACGGTAAAGTCTCGGCGCATCGCATCTTCAAATGGAGTACCAAAGTTGTTGTCGTGAGCAAGCACCTTAGTTTCGCCTTGTTCTGCAACTGTTGGGTTAGCTCTGAAGGTGGCTATTTCATAAACTTCTCGACCGACATAAACATGGGCTATTTTGAAGCGCTTGCCAATTATTCGTGAGCGCTTGAACAGTTTTTTAACCTGATTGGGGGTTGCCGCGGTTGCGATATCAAAATCTTTGGGTGAACGGCCAAGTAACAAATCGCGCACACAACCACCGACCATATAAGTTTCGTGTCCAGCACGTTGTAGTTGTTTTACAACATCAACTGCACGCCGGTCTAAGCGCCGTTTAGAAAACGGCATGGGGTAGCGGCGCAACTTAGCCTGTTCGCTCATTGAGCAAAGGATAACTTAATTTGCAATTTTACGCACACCGTTTAGCGCGGCTTGAAAATTGCCAATTCACGGTTTCCAAGGTCACTACCAAGTGAATACTTATGGCGGGCCGGCAGCACCCAGGAACGACGGTCGTCATCATTCATGTCTTGCCATGAGTCCTCCCAACTTGGGCCGGCCATAACCCAAAGTGAACCAAAGTGGATGCGATGGCGACGAATTCGCTTCAGCAACTTAGGAAGTGGTTCAACGGCGCGCGCGACAATGATGTCGGGCCGTTCTTCATGTTTTAGTTCTTGCTCAGCTTGGCCATGCAAGACTTCGACATTACTTAAATCGAGCCGAATCGCGGCTTCTTGCAGGAATTCGGCCTTTTTGCCAGTTTTCTCGGTGAGCAGCAACCGCTTTTCTGGAAAAAGAATTGCCCATACCAAGCCCGGCATTCCGCCTCCTGAGCCCCAGTCCAAAATGGTCCGGGCATCATTTGGCACGTAAGCGGCCGCCAACACGCAATCCAACAAATGGGGGCGTAGCAGGGCATTCCAGTCTTTGGCGCCAGTTAGCCGCGCCACCGAATTTCCCGCCAACAAACAGTTACCAAAATCGATTAAACGACTGAGGGGCCCATCGGGTGGGTCTGCCATTTTGCCTACAGCATTCCGCAACTCGCCTAAATCGATTGGATCAGGCGGTTCAATTTGAGCGAGGAACTCGTCTGGAATTCCAGGAAAAGGCATTGGTCCGACGTTTGGAAGGGTGGTGGCAGGGCAGGAGGGACTCGAACCCCCAACATGCGGTTTTGGAAACCGCCGCTCTACCAATTAGAGCTACTGCCCTTGAAAAGTTTGCGGATTTTGCCACTTCGGCAAAGCAAACGTTTAGGGCCGGATAGAGTAGAGTCTTGGACGCTTTAACGCAAGCCTACCATTCAATAATAGTTTCAGCAAAATTCTTTGATGAACAATCCTGACCGAGAAATAATCGAAGTGGCGAACAATCGCCGCGCGCGCCGCAACTACGAGGTTCTTGAAAGCCTCGAAGTTGGGATTGCGCTGTCAGGAACCGAAGTTAAAACTCTGCGGATTGGCAAAGTCAGCCTAGATGAAGCTTTTGTTAAATTAGAAGGAGATGGATTGTGGTTATATAACGCCCACATTGCTGAGTACGAAGCTGGGAATATATTCAACCACGACCCTATCCGTCCAAGGCGCTTATTGTCGCGTAAGCGTGAAGCATTAAAACTTGGACAAAAGGTAAAAGTGGGGGGCTTGACGATTATTCCGCTGCGACTTTATTTCCGCGGCAAATGGGCCAAAGTAGAAATAGCGCTCGCCAAAGGTCGAAAATTGCACGACAAACGTCAGGCAATCAAAGACCGTGAAAGTAAACGCAAATTACGCAACTTGGGCAAACGCTAAAACGCGGCACGTAATCAGCAATTCCTGCCCACTTTGATTAGTTGCAGGTGCTATACTTAAGGCTCAACAGCTGAAGGGGGCGATCGGTTTCGACTGGATGCTTTACTTGTTGCGGTTGCGTGTCGAGGGTGTCAGGTGGCCTCGTAAAAACCTGACAAAGGCTTAACTGCCAACAATAACTACTCTCTTGCTGCCTAATTAAAGGCTAGCTCGTCTCGAACTCCAAGCCCGATGGATTTCGCAGACGTTGAAAATCGGGCTGGCGCTGGGTACTGTCCCGTTACTTGGCGTAAGATTTAGGGACTGGTTTTTGGGTTTGCTGGTTTCATGGCGCGCCCTTTAACGAGATTAATCATGAAACTACACACGTAGACGCCCTCCAGGGAACTTCTCAGGACGCGGGTTCGATTCCCGCCGCCTCCACCAGCTTTTCTAATATGCCCCTAGTGATTAGGGCTGCATCTGGTCATCGGCTAAACTGCATTTGTGAAAAACGCCCCAGTCGCACTCTACTTGTCCACCCTGCTAATGCTTGGGGCCAGTTCTTGTGCAGTCCCCGCTGGCACCCTGCTTGAAGATTTTGCCGCCATCCATGATGCCAGCAGTTTTGCTGAAAAAAGTCCCGCGGCGATGTGGATTTCCCCGCAAGATTATCACCCCAAAACCGGCCGCCCAAAACATCGGCTCGGTGATCGTTCGCACTTCGTAGTAGAGGATCACCAACAACTTGACGAATGGTTACTACAACGAATTGCCACCATTCATCCGGCTGACTTTGCCGCGAGCCTCGAGGCTACCGGTTGGTTAAGTTTGGCGCTACTCCACGATCCTTACTTAGAAACGCGAATCGATGCCGCTGCAATACTTTCGCAATTCGCTGGGCATTGGGCTGGCACTATGCAAGTTACTTTGCCACGCCAAGCACCGACAGGAGATTTGGCGAGTGCCCTCAACGCCGTTGTTCAAGCTTACGAACTTAGTGAAAGTCCTTACTTTTTAGATGCCGCAGAAGCAGCCTACTCAGCCTTGGACTCGGCCGCAATTGCCGACTTACATAGTTCAGTTCGAATGGCTCATGGCCTTGCAACCCACTTACGACTTGATTCGCGCTTACCAAAAGGCGGCGAAGAAACTTTGGCACGAGTTGGTTTAAGGATTTGCTTGCAAGCCCTTAAGGCCGGTGTTCAGTCAAATGATCAGCAACTAGCCGATATCTGTCAACAACGGCTCGACTTGCTTCTCACACACCTTAACCAAAAATAATTAACTTCGTGTCTGTCTGGGTTTTCCGCTTTTTAAAGCTCGGCCTTGCGGTTCTACTTGCATGGTATGTGCTAAGCCAAATCACTTGGCACGATTCACTTGAGTCGAGCACCGGCGAAGTAATAACCGGTACCTTAAGCGGCGATTGGCAGGGCCAAGATTGGACCTTCAACACCACGCCCAACCCCGATTTTGATTTTACTAATGCCACTCCACGTCCTGGATTATCGACTCTCTTCAGTGGCCTCCAACTTAAGTGGTACTTGAGCGGTATTGGCTTTTGGATTGTGCTCTTGATAGTCGTTGCCTGGCGTTGGAAAATTCTGCTACATGCCGCAGATGTGCAATGTCGTTACTGGCACGCAATGCGTTTGTGTTTCGTTGGATATTTCTTCAACAACGTTATGCCGGGCCTAACCGGTGGAGATGTTGTTCGTGCGGTAATTGTCGCTCGTGGAGTTGAACAAAACCGCGCACGCGCCGCCATTTCAGTTTTTGTCGATCGCGCTATCGGCTTAGTCGGTTTGCTGATCATTGGCGCGGCAATTCTGTTCATCGCTGACTTCGGCCAAGGCTTAGCAGCAATTCGACTAGTTCAACTCCGTTTTGCTGTACTTGCTGTTTTAGCAATAGTTTTTCTTGGAGCCTACTGCTACTTATCCAAGCGCATGCGAAAATTATTACGCATTGAAACTCTCTTGGCGAAACTTCCACTCGGCGACAAAATCGAAAAGATTGACGACGCAATTACTGTTTACCGCCAAAGCCCTAGCGCGCTATTTAAGGCTTTATCTCTTTCCATCATCTTGCAAGCGGCCGGCGTGATGTGCTTCTGGTCGATGGGGCAAGCAATTGGCGCCAGCCTCGGTTTGATTGAGAATTTTGCCATCTATCCGGTAGTGCAAACAATTTCATCCTTACCACTGGCCCCGGCTGGATGGGGGATTGGCGAATCGCTTTATGGCCGCTTTTTCAATGGAATGGGCTCAACCTTTACTTTGGGTGTTGCTGTCTCAATTTTATTCCGCTTAACTACCCAAGTCGGTTTCGGCTTATTGGGTGGCCTTGCTTGGGCTGGTTTACGCTCGCGCAATTCCCTAATTAACAGTTCAACACCACTTAAATAAAATGACACTAAGCGTAGTAGGTTCCATTGGCATTGACACCGTAGAAACTCCTTTTGGCAAAGCTGAAAAAGTTGCCGGTGGAAGTGCTCTTTACTTTTCGCTGGCTGCATCGTTCTTTACCAAAGTGCGGGTGGCAGCCAACCTCGGTTTTGACTTTCCGGATTCTGCCTGGGACGCGGTGCGCAAACGCGGTGGTGACTTAAGTGGGTTGCGCCGCTTTGACGACCAACCGACCTTTCATTGGGAAGGCCGCTACGAGGGCGACATGAACGAAGCAGAAACTCTGCTTACCGAACTTAACGTACTTACTGAAACACCAGTTGTGCCGGCAGAATGGAAAGGTGGAGAGTTTGCTTTTCTAGCCAACATGGGGGCTGATACCCAACTCGAAATGTTGGCCGCATTGGACGCCAAAGTTGTTTTCGCCGACACCATGAACCTATGGATTAATACCCAACGCGAGTTGCTTGACGAATTGCTCGGCAAGATTGACGGGCTGATTTTGAATGATGCAGAGGCGCGCATGCTAACGGGCCGCAAAAACTTAATCAGTGCCGGCGAGGCTCTACTTGAAATGGGGCCGCGCATGGTAGTGGTTAAAAAAGGTGAACATGGGGCATTTTTGTTTACCCCAAACATGCACTTTGCAGTGCCAGCATTTCCGACCACTTCGGTTATTGATCCAACCGGTGCCGGCGACTCCTTCGCCGGGGGCTTTATTGGCTGTCTTGATGCCCTTGGTGGTACCAGTAACGAGATGCTTAAAAAGGCCATGGGCTACGGGACAGTTGCCGCATCACTCACGGTTGAACAATTTTCAACCGCCGGCTTAGTTGCTGCGGAGCGAAATCTTCTCGATGAACGCTTTAATTTACTGTGTGATTTCGTAAGAATATAGGGAGTTGCTAAATAAAGAGGTAATGAGTTTGCTTAAATCACGTGTTTTTTAGTGTGAGTACTTGTTTTAAACCCTTGCTCGCCCTAAACTGAAAACCCAAACAAACACCTAACAGGAGTAACCATGGCTGCCGCCAAAAAACCGAAAGCAAAAAGCACTAAATCATCAAACCGTGAAACCGCACTCAAGGCCGCACTTGAGGCTATTGAAAAGAATCACGGCGAGGGCTCCGTTATCCATATGGACGACGGCTTCCTCAAGGGAGTGGAAGGGATTCCCACAGGATCGCTAACTCTCGACCAGGCACTCGGCGGAAAAGGCTTACCTCGTGGCCGAGTTGTCGAGTTATATGGCCCTGAAGGATCAGGAAAGTCAACTTTGGCACTTTCTGTAATTGCTCAAGTCCACAAGCTAGGTGGCTACGCCGCCTTCATTGATGCGGAACATGCCTTCGACCCTGACTATGCTAAAAGCCTTGGAGTCAATCTAGACGGAATGCGCTTTAACCTTTCCCAACCTTCTTATGGGGAGGAGGGGCTCGACATCTGCGAGCGCTTTGTCAGATCTGGCGCCGTCGACGTGGTGGTAATCGATTCAGTTGCAGCCCTCGTTCCAAAGGCTGAAATTGACGGTGAAATTGGTGACACATTTGTTGGGCTACAAGCGCGCATGATGTCTCAGGCGCTGCGCCGCTTAACTGTTTCAATCGGTAAAACTGATTGCGTGGTAATTTTCATTAACCAGCTTCGCGAAAAGATTGGGGTCATGTTTGGTAATCCAGAAACAACTCCTGGCGGCCGAGCTCTTAAGTTTTACTCTTCGGTGCGTATTGACATTAGACGCATTGGCGCACTTAAGCATGGCGAAGACATTATTGGAAACCGCACAAAGGGAACTATTGTTAAGAACAAAGTTGCCCCGCCATTCCGCCGCTCAGAGTTCGACATAATCTACGGCAAAGGAATTTCTTTTGAGGGCGATGTAATTGAACTTGGCATTCAGCATGGTTTAATCAAAAAAGCCGGCGCTTGGTTTTCCTGCCTACACCCGGAAAAAGGTGAAATCAAACTTGGCCAGGGCAAAGAATCTGTCCGTCAAATCCTTCAGGACAACACTGACCTGTGTGACGAGTTAGTAGTGCTGATCAAAGCCGCGATGAACCCAAAGCCTGCAGAAGAAATTATTCCAGAACCTGCCGCTAAAGCAGAAATGGAAATGGCAGCTGGGGCCGCTCCAAAAGGTAAAAAACGCACCTCGGCCAAGGCCTAAGACTGAAAAGTCGTAAGATGTTTAGCAAACTTGCCCTCTGCACCCTTTGGGTGTTGAGGGCTCACCGCTGAACTCAAATGTCCCTACCGCGCACAGTTGCCGAAATCCGCGAAGCCTACCTCTCCTTCTTTGAAGAGCGTGGCCATACGCGCTTAGCCTCGGATTCTTTAATTCCCTCTAACGATCCAACCCTGCTATTTACTGGCGCAGGGATGAATCAATTTAAAAATGAATTTCTTGGTCAGGGGCGCACCGATATTACGCGTGCCACGACTGCGCAAAAGTGTTTAAGAGTCCCCGACCTAGATAACGTAGGTGTAACTCCACGACACCATACTTTCTTCGAAATGCTCGGAAATTTTTCATTTGGAGATTACTTTAAGGATGAAACCATTCCTTGGGAATGGGAATTTTTCACCAGTGTTTTAGGTTTTGATGCCGAGCGCATGGTTGTTACGGTTTTCAATGATGACGACCAAGCTTGGAAAATCTGGCACGATGTTGTTGGGCTACCTAGCGCGCGGATTTATCGATTAGACGAGGCTGAAAATTTCTGGCCATCGAGTGCGCCATCACAGGGACCCAACGGTCCCTGTGGCCCATGCTCAGAAATCTACTTTGACCAAAATCCTGGCGAAAAAATGCCAGCGAATGCTGGTCTTAGTGAATTGCCTGGACGTTTCTTGGAGGTGGGAAATTTTGTGTTCACCCAATTTGATCGGCAAAGCGATGGTTCACTTCCAGCATTGCCACAGAAAAATATTGATGTCGGATTGGGACTAGAGCGAATTGCTGCAGTTCTCCAAAACGCTCCCAACAATTTTGAAACAGATTTATTCGCCCCAACCCTTGATGCACTGCAATCATTGAGTGGCAAATCCTACGGCCAAAACAACGAAGCTGACATCCAAATGCGGCGCATCGCTGACCATTGCCGCGCCGTTTATTTTTGCATTTCTGACGGTGCTGCTCCTGCTCGTGAAGGGCGCGGCTACGTTGTGCGCAAAATTCTGCGCCGCGCCGTTAGAGATGGCATCGCACTCGGCTTGAACAACACATTCTTAGCCGATTTATTGCCCGCGGTTCAAGCAACTATGGGGCAAGCTTACCCACAACTACATGAGCATCAGAACACTATTGAATCTATGTGTCAGGCTGAAGAAGAACGCTTCCGTGATGTTTACAAACGCGGCATTACGCGCCTAGATGAAGCTGTAGGCAACTGCCAAAAAGCAGGGGAGACGACCTTTCCGGCGAGCGTTGCATTTGAGCTTCACGACACTTGGGGATTTCCGGTTGACATTACTGAAGTCGTGGTCAAAGACCATAAGCTTCAATTCGACCAAGCCGGATTCAATCAGGCGATGGAAGAACAGCGTGACCGCGCACGGTCTGGTTCGGAAATGAAAGGTGACGTTTTCGCCGAATCACTACCAGGTAAATTATCTACTGCGGGAATTTCCCAAAGTGAATTTAAGGGCTATGCTAATTCTGAAAGCCCTGCCCAGTTGCTGGCAATTCTGCGGGATAAAAACTTGGTCGACCAAGCTGTATGTGGCGAGCAACTGGAAGTGGTTCTCGATACCACTTGTTTCTACGCAACTGGTGGCGGGCAAATCGGTGACAGTGGCGAATTTTTCAATGCCGATGGGAATTCTATTTTCAGCGTAAAAGAAACTCACAAGGAAGGGGATTTTATTTTCCATTGCGGTGTTGCCAACATCGATTTTAAAGTTAATGAATTAATTAGTGCAAAAGTTAATTTTACCCAACGACTAGCCACTGAACGGCACCATACTGGCACCCACTTATTACACGCCGCTTTAAAGAAAATTCTTGGAGAGCATGTAACCCAGGCCGGGTCTTCGGTAGATGCCACCCGCCTGCGCTTCGACTACACCAATCCGAACGCTCCCAATGGGGAACAATTAGCTGAAATCGAAAAGCTGGTCAATGCACAAGTTATTGCAGCTAACCTAGTTTCAACTAAAAATTGTGCACTTGACGAAGCCAAGGCTGAAGGAGTCACCGCCTTGTTCGGTGAAAAATACGGAGACACTGTACGGGTGGTCAGCGTCGCTGATTTCTCGGCTGAACTTTGTGGCGGTACTCATGTCAAAAATACCGGACAAATCGGCCTGTTCAGAATTATTTCAGATCGCGCACTTTCGGCCGGAGTTCGCCGCCTTGAGGCCGTTGCCGGAGAGGCCGCCATGAAGTTGGCTAGCAAGGACCGTTCCCTAATAAGCGAACTCGCAGCGCAACTTAAAACTCCCGCCGCTGGATTGACCGACAAGATTGACAATCTCCGCCAGCAGTTAAAGGAGGCAAAGCAAGCGTCGCGTTCAGATGCCCCCGACATCAAAGAACTGGTTGAATCACTTAACGTACTACCAGGAAGCGACTTAGCGTGGTCCTACTTGCCTGGGGTTGATGCTAGAACATTAGCCATGCTGACTGACAAACTGAAGCAGCAACCAGAAGTCCCCAAAGTCTGCCTGCTCATCGGTGGCGACGCCAAATCGGTCCCCTACGTTATTCTTTGTGCGGACAATTCGGGGCTAAAAGCAGGTGATTTAGCCAAATTATTTGGCCGCCAAGTTGGCGGTGGCGGTGGTGGTCGAGCCGATTTTGCCCAAGGAAAGGGCAAGAAGGGGAGCGACCTTGAAAGCGCAGTTGCAAATTTTCACCAGGAACTCAGCTCGAATACTTGACCTAAAGGCACTCCGAGGGGACAATACCCGACTACCAAGGGTGCTCCTCGCACCTTAAGACTCAAAGTCATGGCGAATCCAAAAAGAAGACACTCGCATTCCCGTTCGCACAAAGTGCGCGCCGGACTCCGCAAGCCTCATTACACTCTTCGTGAGTGTGACCGCTGCGGTTCACAAGGCCGTCCGCATACTGTTTGCGACAACTGTGGCCACTACGCTGGCCGCGAAGTTATTTCCAAGGACCAGTTCTAAACCGCTGTGCGTATCGCGGTTGATGTCCTTGGCGGAGATCATGCTCCGCACGAGATGTTGCTTGGCGTTATCGACGCCTTGAAATACGACTTTACGGCAGACCAACTTATATTGGTTGGCCCTAAAGAAGTTATTGAAGCAACTCTTGCCGAGCACGGGGTCGACGTACCTGAAATCATCCAGACTGATGTTGTTGTTGAAGCTGGTGAAAAACCGGTTGAAGCAATGCGGCGCAAACCTCAAGCTTCGGTTTTCTTGTGTGCCAAAGCCGTAAAAGAAGGCAAGGCTGCTGGAACAATTTCATTTGGCAACACTGGTGCTGCAGTAGCTGCTGCAACTTTAGGGTTAGGCATGTTGCCAGGCGTTAAGCGTCCGGGAATTGCGATTCCACTTAATAACGCCAAGTCCAAAACTGTTCTACTTGATGCCGGTGCTAACCCAACACCAAAGGCTGAACACTTATTTCAGTATGCCGCGATGGGCACAGCCTACGCTCGTGATATTCACAAAATTGAAAATCCGCGTATTGGACTTTTGAACATCGGTGGAGAGGCCAACAAAGGTCATGGCCTAGTTCAAGAAGCGCACCAACTTTTAAGCGATTCAAATCTAAACTTTATTGGCAATGTTGAGGGACAAGATTTATTCTCTGGCAACGCCGAAGTTTTGATTACTGATGGCTTTGTTGGAAACATGATTCTGAAAGTTGTCGAAGGGTTTATTGGCTATCTAGTTGACGGTGTTGAAAGCGCTAGTGCGCATGCCGATTCTGCTGAAACTTCATCAGCTATCCGCGACACATTCAGGCGTTTAGTTGGTGTTGCAGACTACTCAGAAGCCGGCGGCGCTGCGCTTCTTGGAGTGAACGGAGTGGTGCTCATTGGCCATGGCCGCTCAACCGCAAACGCAGTCCCACCGGCACTGCGCGCTGCACGAGCTGAAATCGAAGCGGGCTTAAATAACGACATCACGTCGCTGCTTGGAAACGCCAACCGCCCAAAATCAACTGAAGCCTAATGTCGCTACCCGTCGGAATTGCTGGATTCGGACACTATGTCCCGGAACGCGTCATTAAAAACGAGTACTTCACTCGCTTTGTTGAGACTTCAGATGAGTGGATACAACAGCGAACCGGGATTAAAGAACGACGTTGGTTAACTGATGAGCAAAAGCCATCAGACATGTTTGCAGCCGCCGGTAAAGCGGCCATGAATCGCGCTGGCGTTAAGCCTGAAGAGATTGATCTTATTATTTTAGGCACGGTGTCCGGAGACATGTTTTTGCCCGCGACTGCTTGCATTGTGCAAGAGTTACTTGGCTGTAAAAACGCCGCCGCCTTTGACATTTCGGCAGCGTGCCCTGGCTTTCTTTACGCACTAATTATTGGCCAGCAATTTGTTGCCAGTGGCCAATGCAAAAACGTGTTATGCATTGGCGGCGAAGCACTGTCGAGAATTATCGACATTCATGATCGCAATTCGTGCGTTCTTTTCGGTGATGGCGCGGGAGCTTGCGTACTACAACCTCACGACATTTGCCAACAAGGATTAATTGACGATGTTTATATGGGGGCCGATGGCTCTGGTGCTGAATTCATCCAACGCCCACGCGGCGGGGCCGCCGAAAGAATGTCTTCAGAGATTCTTACTGAGGGGTCTCATTTAATTCGCCTAATGGGACGCGAAGTTTATCGCTTTGCGGTTTCCAAGATGTCTGAAATTATGGCTTGGGCGACCGAGGGAATTGACCCCGATGAAATTGGTTTAGTAATCCCACACCAAGTTAATCGGCGCATTCTTGAAACTGCCACTGCCAAGATCGGCATTGCTCCAGAAAAAGTGCTCATCAACATTGAGCACTACGGAAATACTTCAGCCGCCTCAATTCCAATTTTAATGTCTGAGGCTGAAGCGACTAGTCGCTTTGAAAAAGACAAGTACCTTGTGCTAGCAGCTTTTGGTGCTGGTCTGGTTTGGGCAGGCGCACGAATTAAATGGTAATGAATTACGGACTTCTATTTCCAGGGCAAGGGGCTCAACAAGTTGGCATGGGCGCTGATTTTGCCGCCAATAGCAGAGGCGCTAAAGAACTTTTTGACCAGGCCGATGAGGTGCTTGGATTCTCCCTTTCAAAGTTGTGCTTCGAAGGACCACTAGAGGAGCTAACCAAGACCGACATTGCTCAACCGGCTATTTACGTTTGTTCCTTGGCGGCCCTTGCGGCCCTCAACGAAAGCCTTGCGCAAAGCATCAAGCCACAACTTTGTGCAGGCTTGTCGCTCGGCGAATACTCGGCAATGGCCGCCGCCGGCGCAATCAGTTTCGCTGACGGATTGAAATTAGTAAGACTTCGTGGTGCGGCGATGCAAGAAGCGTCAGAACTAAAGCCATCATCGATGACTTCGGTGCTTGGTCTCAACCGTGAACAGCTTCAGGAAATTTGCCAACAGGTTGAAACCCAAACAAAGCAAATTTGCCAAGTGGCCAATGTTAATTCACCAGGCCAAATTGTGGTGTCAGGAGAAATCGCTGCGCTTGATGTATTTGAGCCCTTAGCCACTGAAGCAGGGGCGCGACGTGCAATCCGCTTAAACGTTGCTGGCGCCTTTCACTCAGAAGTTATGCGACCGGCGGCTGTCAAGTTAGAAGCGGCACTTGCTAACACCGATTTCGCAGCTCCTAGTTGCCCGATTTGGCAAAACGCAACCGCTCGCAGTGAAACTGAACCGGCGAATCTGCGGGCCAACTTAGTTGCCCAACTTTGCGCACCAGTGCTTTGGCAAGATTCCTTCTGCGCTATGTCCAAGGATCTTGAGAACTTTCAATTTATTGAATTAGCCCCAGGTAAAGTGCTGACTGGTTTAGCCCGCAAAATAAATCGTGATGCCGCAGTAACACCAATCCCTACTCACCAACAAATAGCCGAGGTGCACGCATTAGCTTAGAAACCAACATGAACAAAGATCTTATAGATTTGCGCGTTTTAGTGACTGGTGCCTCGCGCGGCATCGGACAAGGAATTGCTGTAAACCTCGCCAAGCGAGGTGCCAAGGTTGCTGGTTTAGCAACTTCAATTGCCAACCTCGAAACTACAAAAAGTCTTGTAGAAGAAATTGGCGGTGAATTTATTTCGCTGGCCGGCGACATTTCCCTTGCTGAGACCGCAACTCACGCAGTCAAGCAAGTGGTTGAAGCTTGGGGAGGAATTGATGGCCTCGTTGCCAACGCCGGAATTACCCGCGATGGCCTATTGCTGCGAATGAGTGGCGAGGATTTCGATCAAGTTATCGCAACAAACCTAGGTGGTTCTTTCCACTTATTAAAAGCTGTCACTAAACCAATGATGAAGGCCCGTGCTGGACGGGTGATTTTCATCGGCTCAGTGGTTGCATCGATTGGTAACCCTGGCCAGGCAAATTACTGTGCCGCCAAGGCTGGCCTCCACGGACTTGCTCGTTCGGCAGCGATTGAGCTGGGCGGCCGAGGTATCACAGTCAACGTGGTAGCTCCCGGATTCATTGAAACCGACATGACCTCCGACCTGCCTGAGCAGGCTCGTGACGAAATGCTCGGAAAAATCGCGCTTAAACGCGCTGGAAACCCCGATGACATTGCCGGCACCGTTTCCTTCCTACTTAGCCCGTCAGGTGGCTACCTAACTGGGCAAGTACTGTTGGTTGATGGGGGGCTTTCCCTCGGTTGAGGGCTTTCCTACAATCATCAAAGCGGAATTCTCCGCCCTCCCTTAATTCCGCAACTGCGGATTACCCCGAAATTAACCGGAACCCCGGAAAAAAAAGAAGTGACTGACGTCAAAGAAAAGGTCCACGAGATCATCTGCGAGCACATGGGTGCAACCCGTGACAAGCTTGCCCCAGAAACAAGTTTCATCAACGATTTAGGCGCTGACAGCCTAGACACTGTTGAATTGGTAATGGAATTCGAAAGTGCTTTCGATATTACTATTCCTGATGAAGATGCTGAAAAGATTCAAACTGTCGGCACAGCTGTCGATTACATTTCTAGCAAAGTAAACAGCTAAGCTGTTTGCGCCCTTTTACAGGGCGTGAATGCATACTTGCTACGTGATAACGGAAGCTCAAGCTAAAGTCGTGATTACTGGAGTAGGGGCGGTCACGCCTCTTGCTCTTGGTGGTCATGCCACTTTTAACGCGATGCTAGAAGGTAAATCGGGTGTTCGCCCGATTGCTTGCTTTGACTCGGTTAACCACCAAACCAAAATCGCTGCTGAAGTCTTCGGCACTACGCTTATTCCTGAAGATCACTTTGATCGACAAGGTCTGCGGCGCATGGATCACTTTAGCCAAGTCGGCATTGTCGCTGCCCGTGAAGCGTGGGCAGATGCTGGTCTTAGTGACACCACCGTTGACCCACTTCGTGGTGGGGTAATCCTAGGCTCTGGAATTGGTGGTATCCATACCTGCCTCGACGGTCACGATACCGTTAAGGAAAGTGGACCTCGCCGAGTTACGCCTTTCTACGTTCCTAACCTAATGCCCAACGCCTTACCTGGCAATGTTGCGATTGAGTTTGGTCTTGAAGGTGCTTGCTTTTTAACCGCATCAGCTTGTGCTTCTAGTGGGCACGCGATTGGCCTGGCCCTCCGCGAAATTCGCTCTGGCCGCGCCGACATTGTGATTACAGGTGGTGCTGAAGCAGCGCTCACAAGTTCAACCTTGGCTGGTTTTAGTCGACTGCGCGCCTTGTCAACGCGCAATGACGACCCCGAAGCCGCCTCGCGACCATTCGACCGAGACCGCGATGGTTTCGTTCTCGGCGACGGCGGAGCAATTTTAATCATTGAATCCGAAGCTCATGCAAAAGCCCGTGGCGCACGTATTTACTGCGAACTAGCAGGCTTTGGCCAAAGTGACGATGCTGGTCACATTACCGCTCCAGACGCAAGCGGGGTTCGTCCAGCACGAGCAATTTCTTACGCGCTAGCCGATGCCAACATGCAAGCCGAAGAAGTCGACTACATCAACGCCCATGGCACCTCAACTCAGCTCAACGACCAAATGGAGTCCGGCGCAATTCGCCTAGCTTTAGGTGAGCACGCCAACAAAGTTGCGGTCTCGTCGAGCAAATCAATGGTTGGCCACTTACTCGGGGGCGCTTCAGCCATCGAGGCCCTAGTCTGTGCACTTTCCCTACACCAAGGCGTTTTGCATGGCACTAAAAACTTAGAGAACCCCGACTGTGACAACGGTTGTGATCTCGACTACATCCCCGAACTAAGCCGCAAAGGCGATTTCTTTGGTGCGCTCTCCAACTCTTTTGGGTTTGGCGGTCACAACGTAAGTCTCGCTTTCCGTCGCTACCAATAGGCCAAAGCCCGGGTGCCGCCCGGGACACATCCCCGTGAGACAAAAATTCGCCGAAGCAATTCATACTTTCAAGAAGGAAGTTTTCAAAGTTGAGCACGATGCCGCAGAGTTAGAGTCAATCACTCGCGAAGCTCTTCACCTTAGTGAAGATACCCTAGACAACGCTTACCACTACCACTTCCACAAGTTGCCAGATGCATCACGCACTGAAATCATCAACATGATTAACAACTACACGCTGGAAGCATTGTTGCCGCCAGTTGTCGAAAAAATCAACCGTCGACACCTAATTCTCGAACGCAAGTTAGAGTTGTTAGTCAACCTACTTGAGGAAGCCCTCGACAAGATCGAAGAATAGTTCCGATGCCAGTTTCGCAGATTAGCGCAAGCTTGCTTGAGCAATTGCGCCAGCGGGGGATGGAACAAGTTTTTGAACCAGCGTTAAAAGCTGGGCCGAAGGCTGTCGCCCAACTTGAGTGTGATTTACTCGATGTTAATTGGGATATTTTAGATTCCCAACTTAAGTCTATAACAGATGGTACGAAGGCGGTCAGTGGTGAGTTAAGCCCACCTCCTCTAACCGAAGCATCCACCACTGAAAGTGAACTCACTCGCCAAGCCCAGCAAGTCGGCATGGCTGCTTTGAGCGAGGGCCGCGTCGCTCTGTGCACTGTTGCTGGCGGACAAGCATCTCGTTTGGGTTTCGAAGCACCGAAAGGGGCGTTCCCTCTAGGTCCTTGTTCTGGCGCAAGTCTTTTCCAAATGATGGCCGGACAAGTTGCGCGGCTACGTGAACTAAGTGGAGCGGATCTGCAATGGATTATTCAAACCGGACCTGGCAACCATCAAGACACTCAAGAATTCTTCGCCAAGCGTAACTGCTTTGGCTTAGGTGTAGACAACATTCACTTTGTCTGTCAGGGAACTCTTCCCGCACTTAGTCCTGACGGGCAATTTTTACTTTCTTCGCCAGGTAGTTTGTTTCGCAACCCAGATGGACACGGAGGTTTTTATGCGGCGCTTGCTGCCAATGGAATTTTTGAACTACTGCGTGCTAGGGGAGTAGACACTTTGTTCTATTGCCAAGTGGACAATCCACTTGTTCGTATTGGCGACCCGGCATTTTTAGGGCATCACCTGAGCAGCAATGCTCAAATGTCGATTAAGGTTGTCGCAAAAACCGAACCCAATGAAAAAGTTGGATTGGTGGCATTGGTTGATGGAGCACCGCAATGCATTGAATACTCGGACATATCTCCAGAACTAGCATGTCTTGAAGAAAGCGAAGGAGTGCTCAAATTCCGCGCCGGCAATATTGCAATTCACGCTTTCGAAATTAACTTTGCCGAAGCATGCGCTACCAACCCTTTAGACTTGCACCTTGCACGGAAGCAAGTGCAAGCCCTCGACGGTGGAAATGAAGCCGTACTGCGTGACGGAATTAAATTTGAGACTTTTGTCTTTGATGCACTTCCACGTGCTAACAAAGTTGTGGTGCAAATGTGCGAGCGCGACGAAGAGTTCGCACCAGTTAAAAATCGGGCAGGCAACGACTCCATTGCCAGTTCAAGACATGCTTTAAATTTGCGCGCCCGCAAATGGCTGCAAAAGTGCAAACCGGGTTTTGTTTTTTCCGAAACGGGCCTTGCTGAAATAGCTCCCGGAATTTGTTTTGACGCAAGTGATCTTGCTCAAATAAAGCCGGCGATATTAGAATGTAGTAGCAACGGATTGCACCTGCGGCAACGTTGACATTTTAGTGAGGGCTGCTGCCCTCAACGGTGGCCGGAGTGGCGGAATCGGCAGACGCGATGGATTCAAAATCCATTTCTCGCAAGGGAGTGGGGGTTCAAGTCCCCCCTCCGGCACCAACTAAATTAGCTAATTACTGTAACTCTATGGACTTACAATGAGAATTGAGAGCGTTGGCCCATCTCGGATATTTGCTACTTTGTAAAATTTTTAATATTTTTGGCGATTTAAGTCCATATCGGTGGCATCATGTGAGGGTGTCCCTTTGAAAGTTTTGTCCCAATGGATAGCTTTCCTTTCCCCTCCCCCCCCCAAACTCGATGAACAAAGCATCCCTGATAAGCTTTGGCGTGCTTGCAGTTGTCTGCAACTTCGCCACCCCTGCATCCGCCCAAGGAACTGTGTGGATCACCGCCGGTGATTCAAACTATGATTTCTTTGGCCAATCCGCCGTCCTTGTCGGCGACCTTAATGGTGACGGTATTTCTGAAGTACTAGTTGGCGCCCCTGGCGACGACAACAACTCCCAAGAGTGCGGCCATGCCCGTGTCCTCAACGGTGCGACTGGAATGCAACTTTTCGGTCACGACGGCGATTCGCTCAACGACGAGTTGGGATATGCGGTAACCGGTCTTGGCGACATCAATGGTGATGGCGTTAACGACTACGCAGCTAGCGCTCACTACGATGACAACCTTGCTTCAGGCGGGGGAATGGTGCGAGTCTTTTCTGGCGCCAACGGTAGTCTCATTCACCAAATTGACGGAGCCGGTGTCGATGACGTTCTCGGAACATCAATGAGTTTCATTGGTGATGTTGACGGTGACGGCAACAACGACATCTTGATTGGTGCCAAGCAACGTAACGACGCAGTAACTGGTCCTGGTCCAGGTCCTGGCTACGCTGGCATTTACTCAGGTGCCACTGGCGCGCAAATCCTGCAAGTAACCGGGGCCAACGTTAACGACCAATTTGGCTACGCCGTTTCTGGAGGTCGCGATCTTACTGGCGACGGCACCAACGACTTCGTTGTTGGTATTTACGGTGAAGACACCACTGGCAGCAACGCCGGCGCTGTGAACGCCTATGACGGCTCAAATGGAAACTTGCTCTGGACCGCTCTTGGTGCCAGCGCTCGCGACCACCTAGGTAACTCGGTTGCAATGATTGGCGACATGAACGGTGATGGAACTCCTGACATCGTCGCCGGTGCCGTCGAAGACGACAACAACGGTGTCAACTCTGGTTCTGCCCACGTACTTAGTGGTTTAACCGGTGCTACTCTTGCAGTTCTTGACGGTGAAACAAAACTGGACTTCTTCGGCTGGTCGGTAGCCAGTTTCGCTGACGTTAACGCCGATGGTATTGAGGAGTTCCTAGTTGGTGCGCCAAACTATGACGGTTCTTTTGGAGCTGACTCAGGTCGCCTTTACGTAATTGATGGAGCCACTATGACTTCTTTGATGCACGTTGACGGCATGCTTGCCGGCGACCGCATGGGCTACTACTGCTCAGGCGGCGAAGATGTTTCAGGAGACGGGCTAGAAGACTTCCTAAACGGGTGTCCTCAGTACTTTGGTTCTGGCCAAAATAATGGCCGTGGCTACGTTTCTGTTCACGACACTACCGGCACACCACCGCCTCCGCCACCGACTTGGCCTAACTTGCCGAGTACTTTCGTAACACTCGGTGCTAACGGATACAACGAGGACTTCGAAGCCCACGCTGGAATCATTCCAGGCTTTATGGCAACCAATGAATTGGACATGTTCTTCCGCACACCAGATGCTGATGCATGGTGCAACATGGGGCAATGGGCTCCTTGTTTAAGTGCCAACTCTGGAAGTTACTGTGTTGAACTTGGCGGCAACCCTGTCATGAGTGGTCACCATGAAGTGGCCAACGCTTTAATCATTGGCATTGACGGCACCGGCTCAACCCACTTAGTTGTCGACTTTGCAGGCATTAACTTTGGTGAAGAAAACCATACTGACGATGGAATCTTTGTTTCCGACAATGGTACCGATTGGCACCAAGTCCAAACTTACTGGAACAACTTCAACCAAGTTGGAGTTTGGGAGCAGTTCACTGGCGTAGATCTCACCGGAACACCAGTTGATACGACTGCTCAGTTTTACTTGTTGTTCGGTCAAGCCGACAACTACGAGTATGGCAACGCTGACGGCATCGGTATCGATGACATCTCAGTACACAACTGGGTTGCACCTGGTCCTGACCTAACGTTAACTCCATACCCACCAGTTGCTGGTTCATCATTAGTTCTCAACGTGGCAAATAACACCCCTGGTGACATGGTGATTTGTGGCTACTCATTCGTCGGCGGCGGTCCAACTAACACCGCCTATGGACTTTTGATGTTGACTCCACCATTTAGTCAGTTCCCGGCAATGATCGCCAATGCCGCCGGTGATGCAACTCTTCCAGCTAACGTTCCACCAGTTGTGGTCGGATGGAATGTTTGGCTTCACGGTCTGAACTTCACACAATCGGCTTGGACAAACCCAATCGCGACTACTTTCCAGTAAGCACGATTTAGCTCTAGAAGCCTCTCCCGCCACTGGTGGGGGAGGCTTCTACTATTTCTGAGCACTTTTCCCCCCACAAAACCACTTTTTATGGCATGATTAGTAGAGTAAGTGTTGCTCAATTCGAGCATTCGCCCCTCATTCCGACAATAAACCGATAATAGTGATGCCTCGCCTCTACATTAGCCTGAGTACTCTCGCAATTTCCGCTCTAATTTCGCCCAGTTTGGTGGCTCAGGGCACCATTTGGAGCAATTACGGAGACAATTTCTACGATGGCCTCGGCTATACCGCTGCCAACGCTGGCGACGTTAACGGCGATGGAATCGATGACGTTCTAGTTGGCGCTCCGCTTGATGACGACAATGGTCAAGAATGTGGCATGGCCCGCGTTTTCGACGGCGTTACCGGAAATGTTATTTTCACCATCTACGGTGATGACACACAGGATGAACTTGGCTGGTCTGTCGCCGGGCTTGGCGATTTAAACGGTGACGGCCGCAGTGACTTTGCAATTGGAAGCCCTAATGATGACCTCAATGGCGGTATGTCCGGTACTGTGCGGGTTTACTCCGGCGGAAACGGCAGCCAATTATTCCGTTGGGATGGCGCCGTCGGTAATGAATCATTCGGCACATCTGTTAGTTCATGCGGCGACCTTGACGGCGACGGTGTCAACGACTTGCTAATTGGTAGCACGCAAAAAGGAAATGGTGCTTCAACCCTTGCCGGCAACGTTGGCGCATATTCGGGTGCAACTGGTTTGCTGATTTACACAGCTAACGGAATCAATCCCAACGATCAATTCGGTTGGTCACTTGATAGCGGCCACGACCTTGACGGTGACGGAGTTAACGACTGGGTAACTGGTCACTACGGCATGGACCAGACTGCTAAAAATGCCGGTGCGGTTAGTGTGCACTCTGGAGCAACCGGCACCCAAATTTGGATTGCCTATGGCGACAGTATTTTTGACCACCTTGGCATGGACGTCGCTTTAATTGGCGACCTAGACGGAGATGGCGTTTCAGATGTTGTCGCATCCGCGGACGAAGATGACAACAACGGAACAGACTCTGGTTCGGTTAGAGTTTTCTCTGGTGTAACTGGCGCGGTCATTACGACCATCGACGGTGAAACCGCCTACGACAAATTTGGAACATCAGTAAGTTCATTTGCTGATTTAAATGCTGACGGCAAGGTAGAATTCCTAGTTGGCGCAAATAAATTTGATGGCGTAGTTGGTAAAGATGCTGGAAAAGTTTACGTCATTGATGGCGCTAACTTCAGCATTATGATGAGTGCTGAAGGTATTGTCGCCGACGATGCAATCGGTGATTCAGTTTGCGGAACCAGCGACCTTAATGGTGATGGCCTACCTGATTTCATTAGTGGTGGCCACCAGCGTGGCGGCGCAGCAGTTGGCAACGGCAACGGTGTTGTCCGGGCTTACGATTCTGCCGGCACGCCGCCGCCACCGCCAGTTAAGTGGCCAAACTTGCCAAGCGCATTCAACTCCATCGGTGCAGGCTTTAGCGAAGATTTCGAAGCGGCTGCCGGAGTTGTTCAACCCTACATGGCAGTCAATGAATTGGAATCAATCCTGCGTGGCCCTGATGCTGATGCCTGGTGCAACATTGGGCAAAACGCAATGCCTTCTGGCGCCCACGGCGGAACTTACTGCCTAGAGATGGGCGGAATACCAAGTGGTATGTCATCCCATCACGAAGTGTCAAATGGATTGGTGATCGGGCTCGACGGAACCGGCACCAGTGGTCTTGTTCTTGACTATTGGGTTTTCAACTACGGCGAAGAAAACCAATCAGACGATGGCATTTGGGTTTCAAACGATGGCACAAATTGGGAAGCAGTTCAAGGCAACTGGGGTGGTATTACCACCGGCCAATGGATCCAAATGACTAACATCGACTTGACTACAACTTCGGTTAATACCAGCACGCAGTTCTACTTACTTTTTGCACAAGAGGACAACTACGAATTTGCTTCAGCAGACGGTATTGCAATCGACGACATTGAAGTTCACATGGCTGGCCCGTCTGGCCCAACTCTAGCGGTTAACCCTAACCCACCAACTGCTGGACAAGCACTTACTCTAAGTTGCACAGGCAACGCCGTCGGCGACATGATTTTTATCGCTTACTCATTGGCTGGTGGTGGACCAACTCAAACGGCTTACGGCATGGCAGATTTAACTCCACCTTTCGCCGCCTCCCCAGCATTAATTGCCAACTCCAACGGTGATGTCTCAATGGGGGCGACTCCTCCGGCGTTCATGGTTAATCGCCCAATCTGGTTGCAAGCTCTGAACCGCACTCAAAGTGTGTTCAGTAACGGCCTCAACTTCACATTCCAATAAACCGACTGTTTCGAGGTTAATCAAAGTGGCAACCATTCCACCGGTTGAGCTAATGCTCTATAGCCGCACCATGCTGGCGATTAACCACCGCCTGCGTGGTCTCAGCAACCTGCTTGGCGGTTGGTCCTTAATGGAAGCACCGCCAGAAATGGAGCCCAAGCTTGAAGCTTACATTCAAGAATCAGCTCTACTATTTGATCAGCTTGACCTAATTCGCCAAAGTTTCGTCGGCATAATCAAGCAAGGTAATAATTTCGACCAAGAGTTTTGTGACTTGCTTTTATCAGCGACACTTGGACTTGGAACTACTGCTGAAGCGGGGGAGTCCTTACCCCGATGCCGTACACCAAAATTAAGTTTCGCGCTGGCAATTGAATTGGAGAATGCGCGCGCTCAATTAGGCAAGTCCGAAGACAATACCACTATTGAAATTGAGTTCACCGATAAAGAGGTTTGTTTTAGCTTTAACTCCAAACAACAATTAAGCTTCAACTCTCCGTTGGAGAATTTTCAGCAGTTGGCCAGTCAATAAAACTTGGCTGAATTTGTTCAGGCAAGTAATCAATAGAACTACTGACAAATTCACATATCGGAAGAAGTTTTAGTTGATCTCTTTCGGTATCAACAAAATTTATCCACGCCGAAGCAAAGCTTACAAACAGAAGTATGCCGGTCAAGACTCCCAAAGTACTGCCTATCAATCTCGATCGAAAATACTGTTCAGAGCCGCCGAACAAAAAATTCAATAACTTGCGCGCGAACAACAAAACTGGCAGCGATAATAAAAAAATCACCGCTTCCGCTGCGGCAATTCCAGCCGGATTTGTCGGCCAACTAAGACCTATTGACTCCGCCGACCAACCAACACTGGCTGTCGCTGGACCACAAAACAGTAAGGCAGCAACAACCACCAACAAGCGGCTAAACTGTTGGCTCAAACCGCGGCCAAAGCCGGCCGCCAAGCCGAAGCCAAGCACACAAAGACCCATCCAGTCGATGGGGTGAAGGGAGGAAAGAAATTCGTCCACCCCCTGTTTATCGCCTCGCAGCCACTCAGATGCAAGAAGCAGATCAAAAACTTAGCCCAGTCGAGCTCCTCAATACCCTTGAGGCGCGTGCCTTAGCCAACCCATCACTTAAATTGGAGTGGGATTCGTCATGGCTTGAGTTTTGCTCAAAACAAGTGGCCAATGCTGAGCAATACCTGCGATTTAAGGAGTTCTTTCTTCTGGAGCGCGAGGCCGAATGCCTTGGGGCCCAGCCGATTTTGGCGCTTCAACAAGAGTCTGACAACGATCCGGCCTGGGATGCACTTCACGATTCATTTTTAGGGATTTTCAAACTTGAAGGAGAACTTGACGATGACCTGGTGCAGCTAGTTGACCTGTGGAGTGGTGGCTTAGCATTGTGCCCAGCGGCTCCGGGAACATGGCCTGGTGGAACTGAATCCATCGCTATTGGGCGCTTTGTTTTACTTCCTAACGGGATTCATTTACCTCTGCCCGGCTTGAGTTTTCTAAGTGCCCCAAAGCTTTTGGACTCAATTGAAAAAGACTTAAACGCTGCGCGTGCGCAAAGCCCGCGAGCACGTTTATCACAAGCTGAATGCGAGACTTTGTTCACCCGTTTCGATGAACACCGTTTACCTGGAGTCACTTCAAATACTGAAAACATTGAGGCTCCTGATTTATTGGAACTGCTTGACGGTAACGATAGCTGGAACCATGAGCGCATTGAGAAAATCCTCAACGACGGCGGCGAAGCTGCGTTGCTTGAACAATTAGCGTTTGATTCAGATGTAGACATTGAAGTTGCTCGCCACTCGGTGCGGCGCTTGATTAGCGAGTGCGACCCTAGTTCAAATGCGGCCAACGATTCAATCGGGGATGAGCTGGACCCCGAACAGGTACTTTTGGCCGTCAACAAACTTAATACTGGACACGACCAAGGAGCTAGCGCTAAAGAGTTGTTCGATGACCTTGCAAATCGTCTTGGTTTAGAAAACTTAGAGGCTGGCGACGACCTGGATTTACCCCGCGAGGAATTTGGCCCAGACCAAGCAAGTGGCCTAGCTGGTTGGACCGAAAGCTATATTTGGGAAGCCCAACAGGCAGGACAAAACGTCAGCCAAGAGCATCAAGTCCTAATTGAACATTTTTGCAGTTGGACTCAAAAGCGCTTCAACAATAAATTTGATGCGGTTGAAATTCAAAGTGATTGGGTGATTGCCTGGTTGTGTAGTTTTTCGGAACCAGAGGCTCTGCAATCCGCAGTGGGGGGAATTACTGAATTTCTGCACTGGTGTGAAAACCAGCAGGACGCTCCTTTAAATAAACTGTCTAGCCGCTTGCAAGACCAGTTATTCCAGCGCCTGGTCGATGTTTGCCGACTCAATCAAGAGCTTCACGTCGCTAACCAACTAGGCACCAGTGCTTGTGAGATTTCGGCGGTCAAACCATTAAGAGTATTAGCCGAGTCTGGCGACCAAGCTGAGGTGGTTGGAGTCCCGAGTATTTCTGAGAAGCTATTGCGCAAAGGTGATCACCTTTTCGGACGCTGGGAGGCTGGGCAATTTCGCGCCTGCACCGTTCTGGTTGCTGAAGCTTTACCAGCAAAAGCAAACTAAGCCCCAATAGTGGCGTCTAGCCGTGCCCTTTTCGCCTCACGCTTAACGTCCGATAATATACATTATGTTGTTTTATGTATTTGAGCGAATCAAGCAGTTGCGCTAAACTGGCTTAAATCAGGCTGATTAGGAGGCGTTTTGCCCAACCTGATCCACCTTTGTGGATAAGCCTGTGGATTACGCTGTGGATAACTCCGGTAAAACTCAACAAACTCCTCGTTCCTTCGAATCATTCGAAGTTGGCGAAACTCACCAGTCTCCCGACCGCATCATGCTGCAAACCGACATCGATGCCTTCGCAAAATTGACTGGCGACCTGAATCCAATTCATCTCGACCCTGAGTTCACGCGAAAAACAGTCTTTCGTTCCACGGTTGCCCATGGTCTATTCCTTTCCAGTATTCTGGCAGGCATGGCTTTTGAGCGCGGACTACTTGGGCGCAATATTCTGGCCCTTGAAGACTCACGCGAAAATTACATACAACCGGTCAAACCTGGCGACACCATATTTGGCAAAGTATCAATTGCCGCCAAAGATCCCGACGCCAGCAAACGTTGTGGCCGAGTTAGCTGGGATTTGCAACTTGTCAGACGAAAAGATGACCAAGAAACCATAGTTCTTCAGGCCTTCTGGAATACCTTAGTGTTTAAAGAAGCGTTTCTACGCTGAGGGCTTCAAACCCTGCAGCAACACCTTTGCCAGGCCAACTTCTTGGTATTCAAGCAGACTCACAGATGCTGTAGGAAGTCGCAATTGCAGCCATTGAGATAGTTCCAAACCCAAAGCCTCGGCCAGTAAAGCCTTAATTGGCATCATATGGGCCACGATTGCCACATTTTCCCCAAAATGCTTAGATAAAAGCATATTCTTGGCCTCTATAACCCGATTACGCAACTCTCCGAGCGATTCTCCACCATTTTCATTCCAGCTCTCCAAATCGTTCTTACAACAAGCTAGGTCAGTCGGCCATAACTCATTAATCTCAGCCGCCGTTTTTCCAGCCCAACGACCGCGGTTGATCTCCTTTAGACGAGAATCGAACTCAATATTAAGTGGGTGATGCCGCTGAACTTGCTCAGCGCCGTATTTTGCTCTTTGCAAAGGACTTGCGTAGATTGCTGATAGCTGAACTTTGGCCAAATACTCCCCCGCCAGACGTGCCTCCTCCATTCCCAGCTCACTGAGCGCAACATCCATATCACCATAAAAAGCATCCGGAGCTGGAGGAATTACCGCTCCATGGCGTACAAGGTAAAGCTTCATTTACGCAGTTTACGATTGTTACCGCCTAGTAACCATTGCCCACATTAACCATAGTCTGCGTTGGTACACTCTTTGCTGTGTAAATAGTGCGCTCACCTTCGAACGCAATAACAAGTTTTAACGGAGAAATGAAAATGAATCGTTGGATTCTACCTTTAACCCTGGTTGCTGGCCTTGGCCTTAGCACCAGCCTTTTCGCTCATGGCGGCACTTACCGCGGCCCTGGCGATACAGTCCCACCTGCTGGCGGCGGAGCAACTGCCCCTACAACCCCAGCCACTCCGGCTACGCCAGCCACTCCGGCCACCCCGGCAACTCCGAGTACACCAAGTACTCCATCAACTCCAAATACACCTGGAGTGGTTGCCGCGCCAACCACCTCAACTCCAACCGCCCCTGTCACTGGCGGTAGTTCTGGTCCAGACCTTTCAACCTGGGAATTTTGGTGGGCCTTTAATAAGGAGCCTTACCTTAACCTAAAGGCAAAAGTTCACAGTGGTAATATCTCTACTGGTGAATCTGAACTAATGGTTGGTCTAGGAAGTGTTTCCACTGACAACAACACTTTCGCTCCTTCTGTGCAACAGATTCAAGGTGTGGTTCTCCCGGCGCTGAAAAACTCATTAGCCAACGACACCAACCGCGACATCGTTTCTTCAGACCTCGTAGCGTTAGCAAAGATCGGCCGCGACCAAGAAATTCCAAGTTTGGTTAAGCCCTTCCTAACTCATAGCAACCAAGAGATTCGCGAAACTGCCGCTTTGTCATTGGGCATTCTTCAGCACGAAGATTCACTTGAGCTCTTACGTCCAATGGCTTTGGACACTTCAGCTGGCCGCAAGTTAGTTGATTCTGAAAACGGTGTCGACTTGCGCACCCGCACCTTCGCCGCCTACGGCATGGGCTTGGTTGCATTCTCTTCAGAAAACGCCGACATCAAACGCAGTGTTGCTAATGACCTTTGGGAACTTCTTAGTACCGACACATCGGCGCTTAAGGATATTAGAGTTTCAGCCGTAATCGCACTTGGACTAACTAACGCCGATGATGGCGGCCAAACCGCTCGCAACCTGTCGGAGTTCCTCGCTAATGCCGACCACGATTTCTTGGTGCGTGCTCACTGCCCTAACGCAATTGCACGCCTGCTTGCCGCCCACGGCGACGACGCAATGGTAAACAAGGCTATCGATCAGTTCACACAATTGCTTGGCGAGAAAAATACTACAACTGAAGTGCGCCAATCATGCGTGCAAGCTTTGGGCATGCTTACTCGCGCCGATTCAAGTCGCGCTGAAGCAGTAGTTAAGCTTTTGCAAAAGACTGCTGAAAAAGGCAAAGATCGCCAAGAGCGCAACTTCGCCGCGATTGCAATGGCCTACATCGGCTCATCTGCTGAAGGTCCAGTTCGCGATCAAGTTGTGGAATACCTAAACCGCGCAGTGCGTAAAGGTGCTACCCCATTCCGTCCTTGGGCAGCCATCGCTCTTGGCGTAATGGGTTTCAAAGCTGGAGAAAGTGGTTCGCAAATTTCTCCAGTTGTTGGCGAGACCATCCACGCCGCTTTCAAAAAAGAGAAAAGTCCTTCGCCGCGAGGTGGCTACGCCATCGCGCTTGGCCTAATGCGCCACGAAGCTGCTAAAGAAGATCTACGCAAAGCTATGGAGAAATCACGGGTTGCCGACTTCCGTGGCTACTGTGCTGTTTCTTTAGGCCTAATGGATGCCAGTGAAAACAAGGAATACATCACCACCATGGTCGAGGAAAGTCGCCGCCTTTCAGCTTTGCTGCAACAGGCTGCTATCGCTCTTGGACTGATGAAAGACCACATGGTTGTCGACACATTGCTCTCGCTAATGAAGCCTGAGGACGGTGGCACCCCACCTGTTTCTGTGCTTTCTGCGGTGGCAACTGCGCTCGGATTCATTGGAGATCACCGTTCAGTTAACCCACTTGTTGAATTGCTCGGCAATGACCGCGACTACACTCCGTTAGGTCGTGCGTTTGCCGCTGTAGCTCTGGGACTTGTTGGCGACAAGGAACAACTTCCTTGGAACTCAAAAATTGGTGTTGACCTTAATTACCGTGCATCGGTTAGCACTTTGGTCGATACTGCCGGAGGCACTGGCATCCTTGATATCCTCTAAGTTTCAAATCTGAAATTTAGCACTTAAGAGAGCAGGCCAAGCGCCTGCTCTCTTTTTGTTTCAACAGTTTGCTCAATAAAACACAAGCTTTCATCAGCGAATTCTAATTCATTGAGGCGAAACTTCTTGCCATCGATATTGATGAAATAAGCGTATTTATTTTCGACATCTACTCTAATAACTTTACACAAACCATGACGTTGAGAATTCAAACGATCGCCGATATTTAACCAGGGCAGGTCCGTGCTTCGCAAAGTGGCTTCATCTTGAAGGGCTGAGTCGGGACTACCAGGGCCGATCGCTTCAAACACTAAAGCTTCTGGCTTCATAAAACTAGCCGCGTCAGGCAATGAAAGAGGAAAGCAACTCCCCTCAATGCTGGCAATTAAATGGTCTGCATAAAGTTCTTGATCAACCACTGGGATTTCAATCTGCAACAACAATCCGCCATAGCCGTAGTTGCGAATTGCCGCTCGCCGTGGCTCAATTAACCGACAATCAAAGCATTGACGAACCGCTTGCCCCGCGACGAGGCCACTGTTCTGCCAACTTGTCTGAGCAGAAACTCCCCCTTCAATAAGTACTTGCTCCAATAATGCGCGCAACATCTTACGCTTCAAAGGTCGCTTAACTCGGCCGCCACCTGGGGCGAATAAAAGCAAACAATCTTTGCTAATTGAAAATCTGCCCAACATTAATTGACTAGCTTCCGACGCGCAAAAAACATAATGGCAACCACTAAAACCAGCGACAGCACTGGTGCAAGAATAGCGTAGTCGTGAATTTGACTCTCTTGCTTTTCCATCTGCAGCAGATCATCTCGCAAAACTGAAATGGACGCAAATGCTGAGTGTTGTTGATGGCTCTGCAACCAAGCCTCACTCTTTTGCAAGGCCTGCGATTGACTACTAGGGATACGCGACAACAACCACATGTCTAAAAGTTGAAAGTCGTCAGTTTCGATTCCCTGAAGTTCCATCTTGTTCAATAGCATGCGCGCACTTGACCATGCACCAACTTCAGCACACAAATCAAAGCGGCCGCGCAAACCACTAAGACTGTTCGAGTCTAGTCCCTGGTAGGCGGCAATAAAACTTTGCGCATCGTCCACCAGCCTCGCTGGTTCTGCGTCTTGCTGGGCTATGGATTCGGGTATTGAAATCATTTTCCACCGGCCAACCATTCTTGCGCTTGAATAAAAGCTAAAGGGTTGAGGTCATCACTAAAGGCTGACGACTTGGAAAAATCGTCCAATTCAAAAACTTGTTCTGGTAGCAGGGCCCCACCAAGTGTCACTGGCATTCCCGGTGGCAGTTGTTTAATAGTTTGTTCTAGCGAAGGCAAAGCCATTTGCTTGCGTGCAAATACCACAATGTTGCGAGACCAAGGTACTTGATGAGCACGCAGGTTTTTACCAAAAGATTTTTCCAATCCGGCAAAAATACTCGAAGCCAGAATTCCACCTGACTTGTCAAGATCAGTGGTGCCAAGATTTAGAGCAAGCACCCCGCCGATTTTTAAATGTGAATAGACCTCAGTGAAGAATTCCTTAGTCGCTAGGTGGAGTGGGATTTCAAATTGTCGTGCATAAGCATCTAATACCACGAAGTCCAAATCACTTGGAGCACTGCGTAATAGTGCACGAGCATCTCCACTAAAAATGTCCACTCGCTCATCCAAATAAGTGGGCAGCGGTAAAAATTCTTTGCTTAATTCAACCACTAATGGGTCAAGTTCAACTCCCACGGCTTGCCACTCAACTTTTTGTAAAGCAAAATCAATCGGCCCCAAAGCGGTACCACTGGCAAATCCTAATGACCAAAACTTTACTGATTCGGGAGTTGCAACCTCATCAAGCGCATAAGTAGGTAGCAAGCTGAATAAATCATAATAGCCACCCGGCCAGACAAATGCTTGTTGGGCTTCACTGCGTTTAGTTGTCGGATTGTAGAGAACCGGGTTGGGGCTCCACACCGATTGATATGAATCCACGCCTTCATTCATTTGCAACCAACGATCCCCGGTAGGCATTTCCAGCACTCGCAGGTGCTGGTAGGAACTATCTCTAACCGCTAACACCTTCGCTTGTGGATCGGGCAAATTTGCTGAATTTGCGGCAGTTGAAGAGCCAATGATTGCCGATACCACCAACAGGCCAGTGACTGTTCCTGATGCCGGCAGCTTGAGTCGATTGCGTTTAAACAACAACATCGCATTAACTATTAGTAGAAACGCCACGATTAACAAACTTAGGCGCACTCCAATCAAAGGAACGAACAAAAAGCTGGAACCAAAAACACCGATCAAGGAACCGATGGTTCCAGAGGCAGAAACTATGCCGGCGGCGGCGCCGGCGCCAATTTGCTTACTCTTAACTTGAATAAGCAATGGCGCAATCATTGCCAACAACAACACTGGTGGGCAATGGAACAGCAAAGCACTGGCAAAAGAGCCACTTAAAAACAAATTTGCTGCTTGGTCTAGTCGTAACTGATCGGGTAGCAACCATGCGGCAAAAATTGGCAACAACAACACGCCACTTGCTAAAAGAAAGGCGGCGCCGACAAAGAGCTTGCCGACCAAAACTTGCGGATTCGGGTGTTTGCGAGCGGCGCGGCCGCCGATGGCTGCACCGACCGCGAAGGCCAGCAATATCAAACCAATTTGATTACTCCAAACTAATGACGAACTACCAAACCACGGAGCCATAAAATGAACCCCAACCACCTCGACCACTAGCGAGGCGAAGCCTGCCATAAATGCGGACAAAACAATCATTGTTGAGCCACGGGGATATCGACCTGGCGAATCATCGCCGGGAAAAGTGCCTGAGCATCTAAGTTAATCATGTAATTCTCAAGTAAGGTTCGCAAACTTGGTTGTGCCCTACAAACTGTTCTCATGCCATTTCTAACTAGGACAATTTCTTTTGACAGATCGATGATCTGATTATTCAGAAAGATATCGATGCGGTCAACTCCGCGACCATCAAGGTGAATGGTATTGCTGGCCTTATCAACCCGCACATTTAATTTGGCGTTAACCTGACCTTGATAGGCCGGCAAAAATCTTTGTGCTTGAATCCAAAAATAACGTCCGGCACCACTTTCGATAAACTCCGCAGTAAAGGCCAAAGGAAATGGATTTCGCGCCACAATCATTTCTGCAAGTGTTTTGGAATCACCAGAAGAACTTTCTACGGCAGGATTCCACGAACAGAAGAAGTGCGGCAAAACTCGACGCAAATACTTAGCAACCTCCTCCAATTCAGAATCCGCCACCAGTAAATTAACGCGATTGCGGTCGACATTAAAATTCCGGAAGGCGAAGCCTAGAGCATCCAAAACCCTAAATCGCCAGGAGTCAAAATTCTCTTTCTGAAAGGTCAACCCAGCAAGCTTTGGAGCAAGAATTAAAGCTTCATTGCCAAACTGTGCCTGTGCTTGCCGGCATACAGAATCGGTGTTTTCGCTTGCACTCAAGACTAAAAGCACTGGCATTGAAGTTGTTGGCTGAGAATCGGGTGGCGCCCACCAACCTATTTCAATATCAGTTTGTTTTCCATGGGTTTTTTCAAACTTTGCTTTTGGCATTGATGGATAAATACGTCCATCAATCAACGCCTGTTCCCATACAGTCAGCTCTTCCAATGGAAATTCTTTCACACTCTGCTGCAAAGCAATGCTTGCCAACATTTGCGCGTCTCCACCAGCTTGGGTCATACTTTCAAACCAGTGGTGAGTCCGTTCAATTAAAGTCGTCTCATCGACTGGATTCTGTAGAGCCACAACTAAACTAAGTGCCAAAATCATTTGCGCCTCGCAAATATATGCAAACTTGCCGCACGCGGATCATCATTCTTAGTCAGCGCAACCGGCTGTAAGCGTAGCCAAGCTAGGTTATCTATTAAGCGTTCGTCGTCAGGGAATTGTGCAAGCGCTTTTGTCATAAAGTCATCGCATTGAGCTAGGCGTGATTTACCCCATAGATAAAGACTCCATTCAACGGCTAGTTCGCGGTTGGCGAGAGGATTTGGCCACTCCCCCATTAGCTGGTGGCGCCGTTGGTAAAGGAGAAAATTAGCTTGATCTGAAGGACTTTGTGATTCAGCCAGGAGTTCCCAACCTTTTAAGACAGAAACGGAATCGACGTGTTCCATCAAACGCAATCTTCGCCACACATCCATGCGCCAATTAACTTGGGAGATTTGTGGTGTGGCAAGTAAATTCTCCAGCTGAAGCAAATTTCGTTCGTCACTGGATTGCTGACCAGCAACAAAGTTTAGTAGCAGAAGAAGCAGGCTTATCCTGCCCAACTGACACTCCCAGTATCTGCAACAATTTCACCAAGCCTAAATGCTTGTTCGCCGTTTTGTCTCAGTTCTTGACACCAATCGTCTGCGACAGATTCTTCAACAACTAATACCATTCCCACACCCATATTAAATGCCCGCCAGGCTTCGTCGCGTGGCACTTCACCAGCTTCAACGAGTTTGCTGAAAACATTCTGTTCAGGAACAGCAGTTCGGTCAACCAAAGCGCCGTGCCCGTTTAAGGTCCGCGGCAAATTGCCGGCCATGCCACCACCGGTGATATGCGCCATTGAGTGCAACTCAGGACGCTTCAAAAATGGTCGCACTGGATTTAAATACGACAAATGATTTTGCAACATTACCTCAGCAACACTCGCCCCATTTGAATCAGGAAATTCATCGAGCCAGTCTAGCTTCATGCGCTCGGTAATTATTCGTCGCGCTAGCGAATAACCGTTGGTGTGCAAGCCGGCGGAAGGTAATCCAATTAGCGCATCACCAGGCTTAACTCTAGTGCCGTCCAAAAGATGTTCGCGCTCTACGACACCAACCAATGTTCCAACCAAATCAAATTCTCCTGGTGGGTAAACGCCAGGCATTTCAGCAGTTTCGCCGCCGATCAGGGTTAATCCATTATCTTTGCAGGCGGCCGCAAGACCTGAAATAACACTCGCAACATTTTCAGGAATCAACTTACCGACACCTACATAGTCAAGAAAAAACAGCGGCTCTGCTCCTTGAACTAGAGCGTCGTTGACACAGTGCTGAACTAAACAGCGACCGACAGTGTCGAATCTATTTACCGCGGCGGCGATTCTAACTTTTGTCCCAACACCATCTGCCGTTGCAACTAGGACTGGTTTTTCGCCTAAGTCGTCAGCGCGAAAAAGTCCGCCAAAAGAACCAACATCGGCGAGAACGCGCTCGCCAAATGTTGCACGAATTTCAGGCTTTACCCTGTCTAGGGCATCTTCAGCGGCATCGATGTTGACGCCAGCGTCGGCGTAGTGAAGTGCTCCGTTTTCCTCGGTTTCCATACCTAGATTCTACCGACTCCACCTAGTTTTTCCGCACCTGCTGGCAGGGGTATCCTGATGGAATGGCAAGCGACAAACGCCGGCTAATAATTTTGGGGGTAACTGGTACCGTTGGAGTTCAAGCCCTTGAAATACTCGACCAAAACCACCAGGCCCTCGAGCTTTGTGGTCTGTCGGCTCACGCCCAATCCGATGCATTAAACCACCAGGCAACCACCCGTAACTCCTGTGTTACCTTTTTAACTTCGGATCAAACCCAACGGCAACAATTATTGGATTTTCTAGCTGACGGCGACAACTATGACATTTGCCTAAATGCAGTAGTTGGAGCGGCTGGTTTGCCATTTAGCGTGGCGGTTCTTGCGGCCGGAAAAGACCTTGCCCTAGCCAATAAAGAAAGCTTAGTTTGCGCAGGAGAAATAATCAGTCGCATGGCTGACCAATTTGGCGGCAAGATTTTGCCGGTCGATTCGGAACATGCGGCAATTGCACAGTGCTTAACTCAGTTAGATGAGCCAAAAATACGCAAGTTGATTCTCACCGCATCCGGCGGCGCTTTACGCGACTTGCCACTAAATCAATTGGGAAAAGTTACGCCGGCCCAAGCGCTAGCACATCCCAATTGGGAAATGGGACCTCGTATCACCATTGATTCGGCAACCATGATGAACAAAGTGTTGGAAATAATCGAGGCTCAACACTTATTCAATATTAGTAGTCAGCAAATTGAAGTCAGCATTCATCGCCAATCTATTGTTCACTCAATGGTCGAATTTGTCGACGGGTCGGTGTTGGCCCAAATGGGTCCGCCTGACATGAAATATCCAATTCACTGGGCGTTGCACTATCCAGAGCGGCAAGCGACTAACTTTCCAGGATTTAGCCCTGACACATTTAATGGACTTACATTTGAGAGTCCGGATCCTCTTCGCTACCCGATGCTAGCCATCGGCGCTGAAGCATGTCGCCTCGGCGGCGCGGCCGGCGCTGTCCTCAACGCCGCCGACGAAATCGCGGTTGCGGCATTTCTCGAACATCGAATAGCTTTCGATGACATCACCTCGATTTGCGAACAAAGTTTAAACCAATTAGCTCACCTTCCTGCGAGTACCCTTGAAGAAATCTTTGCTGCGGATCAAGAAGCGCGCAGCTTCGCCGCAAATCTGATGACCACCCCCACTAAGTAATGGCAATTATCCTCACACTTTTAGGCATTGGCCTAATTCTTTTCGTCCACGAGGGCGGCCACTATCTAGCAGCACGTCGTTGCGGCGTTCGAGTTGAAGTTTTCTCACTCGGCTTTGGGCCACGGCTATTTGGCTGGAAAAAAGGCGAAACCGATTACCGAATTTCCTTACTGCCACTTGGTGGCTATGTGCGACTTGCTGGCGAAGAAATGGCTGGCGAACCACGCCCCGGAGACCTTGGAGCGGCTTCGCCCAACCAACGTCTGTTAATTTTTGCCGGCGGAATCTTAATGAACTTCGCCTTCGCCTTATTGGTGATTCCACTTTTGTTCCGCATGGGTGTTCGTTTTGAAGTGCCTATTGCAGGCAAAATTGAAGTTGGCTCACCCGCTTGGCAAGCCGGAGTGCAAGAAGGAGATTTTTTAGAAACTGTCAACGCTAAAGACATTTACGCATTTAGGAGTTTTGCGGCGGCGGTGGCGCTTGGTGATTCTGAGCAGATTACTATTCAAGTTGCAGCCCGTGAAGGTGAGAGTGAAGGACATTCATTTACCCTTCATCCATCCTACGATGAAAACGTTGGCTTTCGTCGAGTCGGCATTTCTCCAGCAAGCTTCGACCCCAAACTCATTTTTGAAATTGAGTCTGGAACAACATCATGGGAACTTGGACTAAGAACTGGTGACCGCATCACTGCAGTAAACGGAGTCGCTTGTAACAACACCCAAGACGCGCGCATACTTTTACAAGATGCGGCGCTCAGCAATAAACCAATTGAGCTTTCATACTTTCGCGAGACCGCTGATACTGGGTCTGATTTTGGAACAATTAAACTTCCCCTAAGCCCGGTCACAGAAGACACTCCGCTTCAAGTCGGTATTCGCCAAGCAGTCAACCAAGTTAAACAAATTCGTGGCGGTGACGCACTTCCATTTAGAGTTGGCGACATTATCACCCAAGCTGGAGATCGCCCGATTCAGCGTTTGAATGACCTTGCCAGCGTTTGTTTGCAAAATTCTGGGTTGCCTGTGTGCCAAGTAATTAGGGATGGCAAAATAATTGACACTCCCGCAGTTGCGAATATTACTGCAGGACAATTACTGAACTTACTTTGGCTGGAAGAAGGTCATGATTTCAGGGTTGCACTTGTGCCAAATTCTCCTGCCGCCCAAGTAATGAAAGATGGTGACACCTTATTACAAGCCGCAGGACAGCCAATTTCTACTCTGGCCAATTTACGTAAAGTTGTCTCCTCAACTGGCGACAACACCATCGAATTTACAGTATCACGTCATGGGCACATTGACCCCTTAGTTCTAAGCGTCACTCCCGCCGCAATGGCAAACATCAATGCAGACTTCTCACTAAAACCATGGAGCCATATAGTTAAGCGTGATAATTTGAAGGATGCACTGGTACTTGGATTTCGTGAAGCTAAGCGGATGGTCCAAGAAATCGGCGCCACTCTTTCGGGAATGTTTTCGGGGCGAGTAGCTTCGGAAAACCTTGGCGGCATTATTACTATTGGCCGAGTCGCTCACAGTTTCGCCTCGGCTGGACTCAGCCAACTACTGTTCTTTTTGACTATGATTTCCATCCACTTAGGGGTGCTTAATCTTTTGCCAATTCCAGCGCTCGATGGCGGCCACATTTTGTTTGTCTTACTTGAAAAACTGCGCGGCAAACCAGTCAGCGTCCAAACCCAAGGGATATTCAATTTAGTGGGCGTTGCATTACTTTTGAGCTTGATGATTTTTGCCACCAGCAATGATATTCGTATGTGGTTCGGCTAATGAACTGGCTTAGATTACTGCGAATCGCATTGCTTCCCTCAATATTGTGGGACTCATTAGTTGGTGCTATTTTGACATCTGCATCTTTCAACTTGAAATGGGTATTTGCAACAATCGCCAGCCTGTGTGTTTACCATGCGGGCATGTTGGCGAACGACCTTGCAGATCGCGATTTGGATCGTATTCACCGTCCAAATCGGCCACTTGCAAGTGGCAAAATATCAATTTTGAGTGCGAGCATTTTGTTATGCTGCTTGTTGGCCGGCGCAGTTGTAGCCGCCAGTTTTTCGACTCCGAGTGTGCTTAGTTTAATTAAAGGACTCTGCCTGCTAGTTTTGATTTACAACTTTGGCGGCAAGCCTATTCGGAAGAATATTGGCCCCGCTCTACTGGCTGCAGCACGCGGCGCAAGCTTATTTATTGGCGGCCTGGCCTTGCTTCCGGTTAACCAACTCATGAACGGGCCGATACTCTGGGCCGCCGCTTGCTATGCAATGTATTTTTTATTCTTATCTAGACTGGCAACCAATGAAGAGGAAGGGGCCAGCGGTATGCGGATTCTGGCGCTAAATGCCACAGCCGCTTGCGCGCCAGTATTGCTTCTAAAACAAAGCCTACTGCCGGGCTTAATCCCAAGCTTGGCTTGGAGCTTTTTACTAACTCGCCACGTCATCACTCTTCGCCACCAACAACTAAGCCCAAGTCAAGTTCAAGCAATTGTTCGCAAACTGCTCGCTGCGGCGCCATTGTTATTATCGATTGCTCTTATCCATAATGGGTTTTACTATCAGGCCACTGGTGGACCGATTGTTAGTTTATTAATTGGCTGGATGGCACAAAGAATTCCACCCGAGTGAGCGGCGGACTAGAAGTATTCCTTCATCAACTCATTAACAAACGCTCTTTCCCGGACATCGACCGCTTGTTCGCGGGCAACGCGCAATACCTCAAAGGCCGGGGCACCCATTACTTTGGGCAACATTTGTAAGCACTGAATCCTTAATGCTGATGGATAAGTTTTATTTAGAGCCAGGTCGACCAGCCGCTCACTCATTGAGGTTGAACTGCGCGCTAAACGTCCGACAGCACTCGCATAGGAGCGATGAAGATTGGGGTTAAGTGATTCAATTTGCAGATCTAAGAGCGCTTGCTTGGATTGGCCCTCGAAGTTTCCCATTTGCACCAAAGCCATCTCCTTAATTTCAATTCCGGTCTCTGGATTGTTTATCAAATTAACCAGAAATGATATTCCCTGAGGGCTTTTGATTTGGCCCATAACCCGAAGGAGGGCAACTTTGTCCATGTCTCCGCATTGTTTCCAACACGACTGCAAAATGTCCCATGCTTGAGCTGGCACCGGATTCATTTGACGTAAAAAGTTAATTGCCTCCGAAGAACCGGGGCCGGTTGGAAAACTTCGCGCGCGCAGAAAAATTGAATCAAGTTGAGCTGAATCGCCACGTTCAATCAAAACTTGTAGAGCCGGTAATGAGATTTGCGGGTTGGGGTTTTGGGCAAAATCTTCTAAAAAATCCTGACCGATATTTTCATGTTGAGCATGAGCGCCGCGCAATCCTTGAATACAAACTGAAACCACTCCCCCGTCTGGGTCATTACATGCCTGCAGAACGTCCGGCCACGCTTGCAAAATGATTAAGCCTTTAACCGCATCACTACGCACTCCGGGACCAGGCGCAAACTCGGGATTAATAAACTTGCGCAATTCGGCCACAACCTCAGTGTCGCCTAACTCCGCTCGCCGCGCCAAAGCTTTCACTTGGAACGGTTTTGCCAGACTGTCAGGTAGCCGCTTAAGACGCGCAATTGCTTGATCATCGTTAATCGCCAACAAGGCTGGAAAAATAAGGTGCCCAGACATGCGCGCGCCTGGTTCATTGTTCAACCAAGCAAGAAAGTTGCGCTCCAACCATTCGGCGGCAATCGGTCCACCTAACGAACCAATCGCGCCATAAATGCTGTCGCGCGGGCCGGCCTCGATTTCGGTTTCCAAAAACTCTAATAAGGCCGGCAAGGCTTGCGGTTGATCAAGTTCAATTAAAGCTTCAACCGCGGCACTCCGAACCACCGGTACTTTCGAGTTTTCAACCACACCCAACAAAAAATCTACTCGCGAAACATCACCGCTGGCCCCCAATGCCTTGCAGTAATTATGTAAAGCACCGTAATGCCGTTGGCCACCAATAAGGGGCTCGGCGCGGCGCACCAACTCGGCGGTCGGCTGGGTTCCCAGCTTAGCTAATTCAGCAAAAGCAAAACGCATTCCCTCTTTACTGCCATTATCCAAGTGATCGATAAAGCGCAAAAACAATTGGCCTTCTTCGGGAAGAGCATAGATTCCCCCAGAACTTTTGATCGGCGGGAATCCACTTTGCCTGAGCTTGCTGGTTTGAATTCCATTGCGCTCGGCATTGGATTCACTGGGAGCGCAGGCACCAAAGCCTGTGGCAAACCCTAGCAACACAATCAGGTAGAATCTAGCAGACATGACCTCAGGTAGTAGTAATTTCGGAACCGGTTTCACTTTAGGTAAGCACCGCATCAAATCGGGCCTATCTTTGGCGCCGATGGCAGGTAACACTAATCTAGCCTACCGTCGCCTATGCCGTAAGTTTGGCGCAGAATTAACCACCACTGAAATGGTTTCCGCCAAAGCCCTGCAATTTAGTGATTCACGGACCTTGGCAATCTTAAAAAAAGGCGACGATGAACACCCGATTGCTGCCCAAATTTTTGGCGCGAACCCGGCTGAAATGGCGGACGCCGCTAAGCTTGTAGAGGAATTAGGGTTTGACTTTGCTGACATAAATATGGGCTGTCCTGTACCGAAAATAACCGGTGGAGGCGGCGGCAGTTCACTACTCCGCGAACCAAACTTAGCCGCCGAATGTATTCAAGCAATGGTTGAAGCCTGCAACATACCGGTCACCATTAAGATTCGGTCTGGGTGGGATAAAGAATCGGAAAACGCCCCCACCTTCGCTCAGCGGATGGAAGAATCTGGTGCCGCCGCCATCACTATCCATGGCCGCACTCGCGAACAAAAGTATTCCGGTAGCGCCAATTACCAAATAATTTCCGAGGTCGTTAACGCCGTTACAATTCCGGTGATTGGCAATGGCGATGTTGTGGATATTGAAAGTGCCCGAAATCTTTTGAGCATGGGTGTGGCTGGCATTGCGATTGGCCGCGCCGCTTTAGGTCGCCCATGGTTTTTTGCACAATTGCAAGCATTCATTAATGGCCAGAAAATTCCAGATGCCCCTTCGGGTATCGAACGCATGAACTTACTGCTTGAACTTGGCAGCGGAGTCTGCGAACTTTACGGCGAAGAACGCGGCATGAAAACAATGCGCCGATTAAGCGCGGATTTTTTCAGAGAATCACCCGGCAGCGCAAAATTGCGTGCGCAGTGCTCTCAGCTAAGTCGACTTGATGAACTTGAGCAATTAGCTCATGCAGCAAATGCTGAGCCATCCCAGTTCAGTCCCTGAACTGTATGCAACTTAATTGCGGCCTTGGCATATTCCATTCGGGCCGATTTTTCTGCAGTTAGGGCCTGCTCGAAGTCGCGTTGGAATTGCAGCACCTTAAAGTTAGTTGAAGCGCCTTCACGCAGTCGGCGTTGTTCAGCTTCAAGTTGACGTTCGGCAACCTTGGATGCGTGAGCAGTTGCCGCCACTCGTTCGGCTAAAAAATTTACATTACGCACAGCGCCACGTACTTCAATCGCAATACTGTTTTCAGTGTCGCGCAACACCCGTTGTGACAAATCAAGATTGCGGCGTGCAGCTAGCTCAGCGCCACGAAAGGCGCGATTCCCTAGAGGTATTTCAAAATTTATACCAAAGGTGTAGCCGGTGTAGTAAAAACCACGTGCGACGGTCATCGCTTCAGGTATCTGACGTTCAACGCCAGAAGATGACCCAGTTGCGGTGAAGTCTAATTTAGGTCGCAGACTATGGCGTGCCACTTGCCAATCAAGCGACTTCTGTTCAACATCGATGCGTTTTTGAGTCAAGTCAGCGCGATGGGCTAAAGCCACCTGATAGGCGGATTCCCACTTCAACTCCGTAGCCACTGGGGCTGGCAATTCACTAACTGGCGCTAGGCTGAGTTGCCAATCTTTTTCATTCTCAAGGTCAAAGATCATCGTCCGCAGGCTGTCTTCAGCTTGCTTGACCGAGTTGTTGGCAGTTAATAAAGCTTCAGTCCGTGAAGCTATATCAGCTTCAGTCTGCACAACTTCAACTTCGGCAGCTGCGCCGACTTCAAACTTAGCTTGGGTTAGATCGCGAAGTTCTTGTGCTAACTTAAGCGAAAGTTCTTTAACTTTGACATCTTCAATAGCGAAGGCCAAATTCCAATAAGCATCAATTGCAGCCTGAGTAGCATCAACCGCTGCGGCACGTGCGCCACTAGTGGCCGATTCGGCGGACAGCTCTGCAGAGACTAAGGCTTGGGTCGCACTTAAACTCCAACCCCCACGCATCAATGGTTGAGTGAAACTAAAATTAAGCCCGACATTTGATTCTGGATTAAATCCGAAAAATGAAACGTCTTGATTATCTTCAGTGTAAGTTTCGGAAAATTTAACTTCGAAACTTCCGCCACTCATAAGTGTCTTGCGCAATCCCTGACTGGCGCTCCAACTACGTACTCGAATTGCATCAAGTCCACTATTAAACAACCCACCAGAAGTTGGTCTCTCACTCAAGCTATAAGTTGTATCCGAAAACAAGGTGTAGTCGAATGCACCATCACTTTGCATGATGCTGGCGTTGGCGGCTTGCTCTTGCAAAATTGCCTGCTGGACTGCGGGCGCGTGAGAAGAAACCATTCGCACAACGTCCTCAACCCGCAAAGGCAGGACGTCTTCTGTCTGGTGTCTGGCAGCGGCAACTTGGGTAACAGCCGACTCTTGAAAGAGTGGCAGACTAAGAGTAATTAACAGGGTACTTAGCATTATTCCAATACACAGGATACCCCTGCCGCGGGCTTACTCCTTATTTTTAGGCCAGGCTACCGACAAAGCCTTTAAGCGCGTATCCAGCAACATCAAACTCGACAAAGTTGTGTGCAATACATATTGAAACTGCTTATTTCGGTTATCCGAGTGCAATTCGGCCAGCCATTCCTCATCCAACAAATCATCCAATTCCTGCGCGGTAGGACTCTTTAAGGCAGGGTCCGGTGCCTGCGGGTTTTCAATTTGCGGCAGTTGCTTTGGCAGATTAAAACCGATTGAAGTTTTTTCTGGTTGGGCTTGAACGACCATCGCAATTATTGCCAAGACTGGCACACTCCCGGTAAGCGTAATTAGCAACATGGCCGCGGCGCGCACCAACCCATTGTTTTTCATGGCCGAGCGGAATGACCACTTGCTGGCAACATGCAAGCGTAGGTCGCCGATGAAAGTGCTGGCGATTTCACCATCAGGATGGGCTTCAAATAATTCCTCTGCGAACTTGGCGAATTCTAAATTCTGCTCAAGACTATCGCTTGGATGTTGCGCGTCCAAGTCCTGTTGTTGTGCTTTACCGGCCATCATTCCTCCCGAACATGCTGGCTTCAGCACGTTCACGTAATTTACGTAAGGCGTAGTAGACTCGCGATTTAACTGTCCCAACTGGGATTTCGAGAATCATCGAGACCTCCGAGTAAGGCAACTTTTGTAAGACTGCCAATTCCAAAAGCTCGCGAGTGTCTTGGTCACAACTTGCCAACAAGCGCCGCAGGAATTCAGCTCGGTCTTTACAGTCGGCATGGTCCAGTGGGCCAGCGCTTGAGTCGATAGTAGATTCGACCACTTCATTGGATAAAACTGGACGTTTGCGGCGGACATAATCAATCCACAAGTTGCGTGCGATGCGCAACAAGAAGGCATCGAGCCGACCGGTAGATTGGTAACGATTGAGACCATTTAGAACTCTGACGAAAACGTCTTGGGCCAAATCTTCGGCAACATCTGAAGTTGCCCCTTGGCGCAAAAAGAAGCCCTTGAGTCGGGGAGCCATCTGCAAAACCAGCTGATCCAAGGCGGCTTCATCGCCGTTTTTGAACCGTTCTAGCAGGTCAATAGACTCCGCACTCATTTGCTTCTCCCCTGCCAAACGACTCGCCGGCGACTCAGGTTCACTTAATTATTGAATAATTTTCAAGTTTTCGAGGGGGCCACTTTGAAGTTGCTGTTTTAACACCTTTAAAGTGTTTGAAGCCGCTTTCCCGCAAGCTGTCAAGCAAATTGTGCGGGTTTCGGGGTGGCCGGGAATGCATTCCAAAGCTAGTTCAATTCGCCCATCCGGCAACCACTCGAGAATATTTGTGCCCCATTCAATGATTACCGTGGATTCAGCAAAGCGTTCAATTAATCCATCGGCGAGTAATGACTCAATCCGTTCTTTGAAATAAGCATCGATATGCAGTAGGCAATGCTCGGCAGAGTATTCGTGGCACAACAAATAAGTCGGGGAACTTATTTGCTCGCATATTCCGAGGCCTTTGCCAGCCCCACGGCTAAATGCAGTTTTTCCAGTTCCCAATTCACCGCTTAACACCACGCAATCGCCAACCCCAAGGAGCGACCCCAAGCGTTGGCCCAAAAATTCGGTAGCACTTTCTGAGCAACTCTCGACGGTGAATTCACTCATTGCCAACTATGCCCCCAACCCTTTCCAGAGAATTCTCTAGCTTGCCCATTGCTAAGCCAGCTTATTCCTGGTTTTTGTTCCCCAAGGCTACGAATTCGACCAATATCAGTTAAACCGGTACGGTTTAGGATTGGATCGTTAAGTGCGCGCTTGGCATCACTAGCTCGCAAAACGACTAACAGTTCATAATCCTCGCCTTCAAATAAGGCACTTTCAAATGCATCTGATCGTTTTTTTAAACGGCGCGCCAAAGGCAAGCAACTCAAATCCACTTCGGCGCAACATTGGCTAGCCTCACATAGACGTTGCAAATCTTTGGCCAATCCATCCGATAAATCCATCATTGCACGCGCCCGATAGCTTTCAACTAAGAGACGGCCTTCGGTTAGGCGCGGCTCGGGATTTAGATGCCGCCCCGACTCGACTGCTGCACCAAGGCGGCCGCTTACCAACAGCCGGTGCCCGCGTTTAGCGCCACTGCGACCTGGGGTGCGGACGCGACTTTCTAAACCAATCACGGTGCAACTACAGACTAATTGCTTGGCATTACTTAAATCACCGCCAATGACCGACATGCCAAAACGGCCAGCTTCATTAATAAATGCTCGCGACAGCCGCTTCATCCATTTGAGTTCAAGGTTTGCAGGCGCTGCAACCGTCCACAAGCAAGCCCACGGCCGTGCCCCGGCAGCGGCCAAATCGCTTAGACTTCTTCGCACCAACTTGCGAGCAATTGCACCGGGTCGCGCATCTTCTGCCAAGTGAACGCCTAGAACAACTTGGTCAGTACTGATTTGCAAACGACTGCCTGTTGGCGGCGCAACTCGCGCACAATCATCGCCAGGCGCTGACAATCCTTTTTTTCTTAGGAATGAATCTCGGAAGATATGATGTAGGGCGTTTTCGCCACCGCTTGAATGACTCATCGCCAACACTCCACGAATAAGACTACCCGCGGGCTAACCCGGGTTGAGGTCCAATGGCTATTGGTGGTTGGGGTGCTTGGCACGCTATTGATTTTAGGGACAATTCACCATGAACGTGAACAAGCTAAAGAAAAACAAGTGCTTGCGGTTATGGAACACCTTGAAGGCCGCCTCTTGGTCACACTTGCCGCTCAGCAAAATTCGCTATCGCCGCAGCAACTTCCTGCTGGCATTTGGATTGGCGCCGACTTGTTGCCAATCGTTGGTGGCCAGTGGTTGCCAAAAGATCCTTGGGGTGGGAACTACGTATTGACTATTCAAGAGCAATTAATTGAATTTTCCAGCACCGAATCTGAACTCAAATTATTGGTTGAGTTAAACCTGCGAAATTAGTTGCTGCGCTTTTTTTGCAGCACCGAGCACCGCCACCGCATGAGCGCCCTTAGCCAAACAGGACTGCACTCGTTCGGCAGAATTAATACCACCAATCGCGATAACTTTAGGCCCCACTTGAGTTGCTAGTTGCAGTTCAGAAAGACTGCGCGTTGCCACTAAGTCACGCTTTGACGGAGTGTCCCAGATTGGACCGAATATTACCGCGCTAATTCCATCAGCATGAGCTTGAGCGACCTCTTCCAGTGAATGAGTTGAGCGCAGGCGCAAGGTGTCAAAATGTGGTGCTAATGCAGTCGCAGGAAGGGCACGCCAACCTTCTATTAGAGCGTCGGCCTCAACTAGCTTTGCCCAATCAGCTCGCCCATGCACTGCTAACCAGGGAGTGCGCGACCGAATTAAACGCAAACAGGCAATTGCCACGGCTTCACTAGCTGCGGGCATGCGAAAACTAATTCCGGCAACCTCGCCAACTTGGTCTAACCATTCACTCGTTTGCGGAACACCAGACAGCCCCGATGCGACCGCCAACAATCCAGATGGGATATGTTTAGCTGGCAACTTTTAAGCTAACTCCAAAGTCGCGCATCCATGCACCTAAGCGCTCTTTCTCGATACTAGCTGTCAGCTGCAAAATGTCTTCAGCGACGCGCTCAATTCCAAGTTGAGCTAATTGCGGATGAAGTTCTAGTCGGTCTAAAATTTCAGGGCTATCACAAACTAAACGACCGTCACGATGCCAAACAACTTGGCCACCTGCGCGCGCCCATGATTCCAAGGAAAACAAAACATTTTGGGGTAATGGTGTTTTCGAGCGCTCGGTCAATAAGTCAATTACATTTTTCAGGTTCATGCCCTGGCTTAGACCGCGATGCAAACTGCCTGGCGTTAGGCGATAGTGGATTAAACTATCGGACAATTCGCGTTCACAGAAACAATCCAATTGATAGACCAATTCATGGGAGCGTTCGTCAGGGAAAAGCACTACCTCAAAATCTGGATTGACCACAATATGACCCAAGCCTTCCAGTTCGCAGTCGGGAATCATTTCCAACAATTCGACACCGACTTGAGTCAATTTAAACGCGCAGGCGCGGCAGTTTTTGTCGTAACCAAGGTCTATCACGCCCAACAAATACAAGTGCTTTCGCATCCAACCGAACAAGTTCCAAGCCAATGACTGCAAATCGGCCGATGATCGCACGGGGAATGAATCGGCTTCCAATCGGTCATTTTCCAGAGCCAACTCTGCCAGATAATGATTACGCGCCAAGAATGGCAGGTACATAGCGTCGTACCAAAGGCCCGGTTGTAAGCCTTTGATGTAACGCAATGCGGTGCGGCGTAATTTAAGTTGGTGTGCCATATCCCCTGGCATGGTCATGTCTTCAACCATCCAGTCGAGCATCACCAATTGCTTTTCGTGTAAAGCCTGAGAGAGGTAAGCGTTGCCGGCCTTAGTGATTCGATAAGCCTGACTGCCAGTGCGTTCGATTAGTTGGTAATCAACCGCAAAACGGTATTCCAATTCGAGGATATCACGACGCACAAATTCGCGACCCGGGTTAGGGATAAGGCGCTCGCCAATTCTTTTGGCGGTTGACTTGTAAATTGTTCCACGCAAAGTAAAGCGCAGATCTTCATCACCGAGGAAAGATGCAAAACGCGAAAAGTTTGAAACAAAATCCACGCCAATTGAAGCGCTGTCTTTAGGCTTGATCGGATTCTCACGCGCATTCTCTTGCAGCCTAGCGAAAACTGTTTCATTGAACAGGGCCAAAACTGGTCCACGTTGTCGAATGCCGAATTTTTCAAGGTCGAGATCGGCAATAGTTCCGATTGAGTTTTCTTCTAATTCGACTCTTAACTCATCGAGTTGCATCGCTGAAAAACCTAACTTTTCAAAATCGTCAATCGACAGAATCCCGCCCCAATCGCTAATTACACGGCTCAATCCACCACCTAGTTCATGGTCCAGCTCGCCGAGTCTTTCACAAATTGATTCTTCATCAGCCAAAAACGCATACATTCGCTTGGCTTTTTGAGCAGCATCTTCTGAGTCCATACTACGACGGAAATAACGCTGCAAAAATGCTTCCAGAGTAAGCAATTCAGGAGTGCGCAGACTTGGCAATGCTGGCACTTTGCTGGCCTCAAATATTTCTTGTGGCACTTGCCAAGTTCCTTCACTAATTGTCAAATCTGGATTCACCAAACCAGCGGCGACCAGTTCGGCCAATGCCGACCGCAAACCACCTGCCTTAATTCCACTAACACTTACAAGTTTCAGTATTTCATTAAATGGAGTCGCCATTTGAGGAGCTTTCAACAACATTGCAAATACGGTTGCGGCGTTGGCTGGCAAAGTTTCACGAATTGACGCCACTCCAGTTGGCTGACACATTTTGCGCAATAATGCGCGACGCAATTCGGTACGTCCGGTTGGCGGAGTACCGCCAATCCATAAATCATGCAAAGCGATTAGCTCGGATTCAGACCGCTTATTTATCAAGTTAGCTAGAACAACCGGCACCTTAAATGAGCTCCTCTTGATTGGTCACCTTAGCCACTTCAATTCGATATGCGTAACCTTGTTCGGCCAGGAAGCGTTGGCGTTTTTCACCATATTCCTGATCAACCGTGGCTTCAGTCACGACTGAATAAAAGCACGCTTGACTAGCGTCAGATTTGGGGCGCAGAATACGTCCCAGGCGTTGTGCCTCTTCTTGGCGAGATCCAAAGGTGCCAGATATTTGAATTGCGACATTAGCGTCGGGCAAATCAATGGCAAAATTCCCCACCTTACTTAGCACTAGAACTTTTTCTTTGCCGTCGCGAAAATCTTGATACAACTGCTCGCGCTCTTTATTTGGGGTTTTACCGGTAATCAAAGGTGCTTGCAAATGCTCTTGGACTTCATTTAACTGACTAATGTATTGACCAATCACCAGTATTCTTTCGCCAGCATGTTGTTCCAACAACTTATCAACAACTTCTAGTTTGGCTGGGTTTTCGCATGAAAAGCGAAACTTGGAACGCTTTTCTAAAGCAAGATACTCGACCCGTTGTTGGTCAATAAATGGAACTCTTATTTCTACACATTCAACCGTAGCTATAAAGCCTTTGCGTTCCAATTCCTTCCACGGGGCATCAAATCTTTTCGGGCCAATTAGACTAAAGACATCTTCTTCTTTGCCATCTTCACGAATAAGAGTTGCAGTTAGGCCCAAACGACGGCGTGCTTGAATGTCGGCAGTAGCACGAAAAACCGGTGCCGGCAACAAGTGGACTTCATCGTAAACAATTAAACCCCAATCTCCACTGGCAAACAAATCGTAGTGCAAGAATTCATCTTGCTTGCTTTTTCGATATGTAAGAATTTGATAGGTACTTAGCGTGACCGGTTTTATTTCTTTGCAGTCCCCGGAGTACTCACCAATTTGATCTTCAGTTAAGTTGGTTTTATCTAAGAGTTCGCGGCGCCATTGATGAAGAGCCACGGTGTTAGGAGTGAGAATTAAAGTATTTGCTTTAACAGCAGACATTGCCGCCATTCCAACTACTGTTTTCCCTGCCCCACACGGCAACACCACCACTCCACTACCGCCTAAAGCGGAACCACCCTTGTGGAAAGATTCAACTGAGAGCTCTTGATAGGGCCGCAGCTTAAATTCACCGCCATTTAACATTTGTCCGCGCAAACTCACATCAAGAGCGGCGCCATCAACATAACCGGCAAAGTCTTCGACTGGGTAGCCAAGGCGGACTAAGTTTTGTTTTACCAGACCACGATTACCTTTTGAGACGAAAGCGGTTCCTTTTTCAAGATCAACATTAGTTAACAGTTCTGCAAATTGCTTATCGTTGATTAAATTTGCGAGCAATTTTGGCTTGGAACATTCCAGTTGCAATTCCTCGCCAGCTGTTTTGTCGAGTTGAAAGACGCCACAACGCCCAAACCAACTCTTTAGCTCGCTTTCAAAATTGGCCGGAATTCCATAACGCGATTCTTGACGCAAGAAGCTAAGAACTTGCCGCACCGTCAAACCTGTGGCGGCGGCATTCCAGACTGATAATGGATTAATTTTATAAGTGTGTAAATATTCCGGCGACTTTACTAATTCAGCAAAGGGCAAGAGCTTATCCCTCATATCCTCAAAACGAGGATGAGCTGTCTCCAGGACGATGCTGAGATCGGACTGGAGGATGAGAGGTTTTACAGAGTCGCTCACTTGGTCACAAAGCAGGGATGATTACCTTTAATTTCAAGGTCTAAACCATCGGCAAGGAAGCCATGCATTGTAACTGAAATTTGCTCCGCCTCCAAGGGGCTGCAGCCTGCCAACGGCAAGGCTAGCCGCACCTCCTCTGCTTCCTCCAATCCGGCGAAAGCGGCCAAACTTGCTGCTGCTACTGGAAGTTCACGCAGATTTTGGTCGAGCAGCCAGGCCCCCATCCCAAAATCCAGTGCCCGCTTCAGGGGCTTTTCAATGCTTGGACTTCCAAGAAAATGCTGATGCAAATCGTGCAACTTCATGCGACCAAGTTCAAACCAACTCAGCCCACGAATTTCTAAACTTCGAGTGGCGCGGTCCCACCCAAGTCCATTGCACTCGTCACACGTTAATCGGATTTGCGGATGAGGATAGTGACCGCACTTGCCATGACATTTGGGGCAATAGCGAGCCTGCTTTCCTGGGCGCAGGTCAGCATCTTGCCAAGCACGCAAGCGTGCTTCTTCACAAGCCAAAAATTGTTCGCGCAGCGGAATCTCAAGCCCTAGAGCTTGGCGCAATGTTTGCTCAGGCTTGGCGGGAGTTGGATATGACCAAGCGTTTAGATCGAACTCCAAACTAAACTCAGATGTGCAAGCACCTAGTGATTTAGTGGCTTGAATTTTTGCTTGATCGATACCACGTTCAGCATCGGTAAAGCGATGCAATGATTTCAGCATGGAGCTACGCAATCGCTTGGCTAGCTGATTTGGAAATCCGGCCAGGGCTTGGTCGTGTAACAGAAAAATTCCTTCCACTGGGTAGAGCAACCAGCCGACCAATCTTGCCAGTTTCAACTCCAATTCAGTTAGTCGATTCACCCGCAGAGCACCTGGGTGTCTGAGCAATGAAGTACCGGCTAACAATTTTCTGGCAGCCATAAATGGCCCATGTTCAGCAGCGTGGCTTTGCATGTGAGTTAAAGCTTCTCCCAAACTCAGCTTACTAATCTCAACTTCAGACCGGCCGGCTAGACGCGCTTCCATAGTTAGCTTATGGGTTAAATCCCCCTGTTCGCATTTGCGGCAGCGGCCACTTACATAAGAAAATTCACTAGATAATTCGCCAACTTTAATCGCCATTACCTTGGCGCCGCTCAATAACTTGGCATGATGTTCTGCCTCGCGCAATCTTTCCGAGCATTCTTTAACGCATTCCACCCGACAAGTATCAAGCAAAACTGGGGAGCCAAATTTCACTGTAACTTGCTTAGTTATCAACTTGCGTTGCCCATCAATCAACAACCGCCGAAAGCCCGCGGCCGCCAACAATGCGGACAAATTTGTCTCGTCAAAATCGACATTTAATTCGCTAACAAAATGATATTCCTCTCCAACGGTCAATTGTTGTTGCGCCGCTTCGGCCAAGTCCATCCATGCCCCCGCATCACCGCAGTTAGCGCAACTGATTTCTCCAGAACGATGCATTGCATGGCTAATGCTTCCGGCCAATCCAAGTATTTCAAACAAGCTGGTATGGGGAGGAACATCGGTTGGCCATGCCACTGGTGGCAGCGATTGCAACTTACCAAGTGCGCTTTGGCCGGCAAGCAAATCGGCCGCCAAGGGCGAACGTGTCGCCAATTCGCGCATTAAATCATGTTCTAAGCACTTGCGGCCCTTGCGGGTAAAATCTTCTGCGACCACCACAGCTTGAGCTTTTTCAATCGGCGAGGGTGGCTCCGGCATTGCTTCTCCCTTTATTCGCGACTGCAACCAAAGCGCCGTAGCGGTTTCTGCTTGCGGAAACTTATGCGCGTTTTGGTTAAAGACTACTTGACCACCTTTGGGGCCAGCGCCTGGACCAAGTTCCAAAATGTGGTCGGCACAACGAAGTAATACCTCATTATGTTCAACCACCCAAAAACTATGGCCCTCCGAACTTAGCCGGCGCAACACCTCAACCACACGCACCGCTTCCTCTGGTGGCAAACCTAAGCACGGTTCATCAAGCAAGAATAGTCGGGGAATACCTGGACGACTCGAAGCCAATTCTTTAGCCAAAGCAATGCGGCTGCGTTCACCTAAACTCAAATTGCGGCCGCGCTCACCAAAGCAACGGTCTTCCATTCCAAGTTCACATAAAATTTTCACCAAACGCCGCAAGCGCCCGGTATGCGGCAAGCGACCCTGAAGTTCGCTAAGCGGTGAGGTCAGCCAGTCGCGCAAACTTTTATTGCGCAAACGCAACTCTAATAAATCTTCGCGTAACCCCAAGCCAGCGCAAAGTTGACACGGAATTCGATCAACATCAAGGCCATGACCCCGACACAGGTGGCAAGCACCTTGACCAGTTTTGGCAACTAAATCTGAATGGCTAAGTCCGCGAATTCGCCCCTCTTCGCCCTCGGCAAAGGCTTTACGGATCTCGGTCCATGCGCCACTTAAGGTTGCCACGGTGCTGACTGCCGCTGACCCGAGCGCCCGTTCAAGTAATACAGCAGCACCGCCGATTGGCAATTCACCCTTCACTTTTTTAGCATTTCTTAAGCGTGGCAATAATTCTTCCTCAAGCAATGTGCTCTTGCCGCAACCACTTACTCCACAAATTGCCACTACCTGTTGAAGCGGAAGTTTAAGCATTGGAATATCCAGCCAACGTGTTTTCAAATTGGCAAACTCCAAACTTGCAACAGTGGTTAGTTGGCGCAATGCGGGCAATGATTCGCTTAAAGATGGCAGTTCAATTCGCGGTCCTGTCGCCACTAAACAACCACCCTTTGGTCCTCCACCAGGACCAAGACGTACGAAATTATCCGCCCCTTCAAGAAATTCGCGCGCGGGGTCGGCGGTAATAACAGTATTCCCCTGGCGCACTAATTCACGCAACAACTTAACCACCGAACGGCGTTCACTGCCATGCAAGCCCATGCCTGGTTCATCAAATAAGACTAACTGCTCACGTCGAACTTGAGACAGCACTGAGCACAATTCAAGACGGCGGCTCTCACCCAAAGATAGTGTTCCGAGAATTCGGTCGGCCTGCAAATGACCCATTCCGGTGCTCACTAAACTTAGTAAGCGCCGATCACAATCATCCATAATCTCGCCTGGCAACTCAGCAATCTCTTCGATTGCGGCACCAGTCCAATCACTCCAACTTTTGCCCTGAAATACCCAGGATTCAACTGGCGAACTAAGCCGCGCCAATAGGCTTAGCTCATTATCCCTTAGGCAGTGCCCACAACTTGGACAACGACCAATCGCCGCTTGAAGGCGATTATCGCCATTTACATCTAAAAGAACATCTCCACCACGCCGCGCGCTGTCCAACAGAGCGTCTTTCACCCGTTGATAGTGGGCTGATTGCCACTTCAAGCGATCTAGTAAAAGCCAAGAATTGTTTGGCAGGAATTCAGGAGCTTCCTCAAGACGAGTTAGATTATTTCCAATTCGCACTCGCGTCCAACCGGCTAGCAACAAATCTTCGCTGCGCATATTGTCGGCTTGCGAAAACACTAATACTTTAATTTCACTAGCCCAACTTGGCGAGTCCTCAAGTAAATTCTCGGCCGATTGCGGTTGCCATTGATGGTCACAATTAGCGCAATGACGTTGGCCATGCAGGGCAAATGCACGACTTAATCTGGGCCATAAATTAAGTGCGTTAATTAACAGTTTTTTGCGTCTGCCGCGCGGAACTTCACCGGCTAAACATACGACTGGTTGCATTCCACTCAACTCGTCGCACAAGCCGCTTAACCACTGTTTGTCGCCGCCAGGCAATGCAGCCGAATCGTATAACACTTTAAAACGCCGGCGAGCGATTGGTTCTAGTACACCGAACAATAAGGCACTTTTACCTGCGCCGCTTGGTCCATGAACAGCAGTCCAATGGCCGTGGTCTATGTTTAGATCAAAGTTTTTTAAATTGCCGGCGCGCAAGCCGCGCAGGCGCAGTTTCACGACTGCTGCTCCGGTGACAAATCACCAAGGGGTGGATAAGAATCATCACGTCCCAGTAACAGTTCCTGCCGCAACTGTCGGCATAAAGTAGCTGGACCTGCCACCAGGTTTTTGGCAAAAATACAGTTTTTTCCGACCACGATAGTTTCGCAAATCCCTCCAGCCTCGCGAACTAAAAGTCCGCCAGCGGCGCAATCCCAGGGACTTAAATGCAATTCCCAGTAGGCATCCAAACGGCCACTGGCAACATAGGCCAAATCGATAGCGGCGGAACCCATGCGGCGGATTCCGCGTTGTTTTAAAAATAACCTGTTGAAATTTTCGAGATTGTTATCGGCGAGTTGATTTCGGCGATATGGGAAACCGGTTGCCAATACCGAGTCTCTTAAATTGCTTTTATCACTTACCAGAATTGCTTTGTTATTCAACACAGCGCCTTGTCCGACAACTGCACTAAAGCATTCATCTAAAACTGGCAAGTAAACAACCCCAACTACGGGTTGCGAATCAATTAACAGCGCAATCGACACCGAAAACATTGGCAAGCCTTGGACATAATTAACGGTGCCATCCAGTGGGTCGATACACCACTTTCGCTTGCAGTCTGTCGACTCGCCATACTCACCACTTTCCTCGGCAAGGAGTGCGTCTTCGGGGAATTGCTCACCGAGACCATCTAATATCAATTTTTCGGCCGCTGAATCTGCGGCAGTAACCAGATCACGTTGCGCCGACTTGCTCTGAACTTGCAAATCACTTGAACGCATTTTAAGCAATAACTCTCCAGCCTGTTTGGCGAGCTCAAGAGCACAACGAAGTTCGGCCGCTAAGTTTACTTCCATGTTCTCAGGACCTGCACTAACAATTCCTCTTGGAATTTTTTAAAGCGCGCGTTATTTGTTCTTGGTTTTCCATCGGGGGTGTAATTGACAACGATGGAAAAAGTTAAGATTTCATCACCCGCCAGTAAATATCCTGACAGTGCGCTTGCTCCGCGGATCCAACCAGTTTTGGCGTGGACCCGCCCAGGCTGAAAAATTTCGCTGTTAAACCTAGTCTTCAACTTGCCCTCAACTCCGGCAATTGGCAAGGAATCAAACCACGCACGGCCACTTTCATGGCCTGCCATAAATTGTAAAAGCTCACAGAGTTGCGAAGTCGTTGCAGTGTTCACTAAGTTGCCCCAGTCTCGCGCTAAGCCACTACCGTCCACTTGGTTGCGCATACCACCCGACATTCCAGCATCATTAAGACTGGCACTTAACGATGCAGATGCCTGAGAAAAAGATGCTTTCTCGCTCCTTTGGCTAGCCACCGTCAACATTAAAATTTCACTAACAAAGTTGTCGCTATCTTTATTTGCGACAGCGATTGCTTCAGATAAAGTCCAGGCCGAAGGATGCTTATATATTTCAAACTGGCTGAGAACCGGCGCTGGGATTTGTTGGTCTTTGGTTAGCCAATTACTTGTTGCACAGGGAATTGATCGGCGCCGCAATCCTTCAACAAACCAGTTTTGAAATAACGGTCGTGAATCGCTCGCGGCTAACACCACCTCGCCTGAGGCATCTGATACGCCCTTCACTTGAATGGATAATTCACCAGAGCTCCACCATGCAGAAAGTGGTGTATTGGGTGCCGCTTTTTTGTGTTTAACTTTTAATGCAGCGCCCAAGTATGGAATGGACTCAAGTTGCCCACCAATAAAGCTGAGTCGTAAGCAATTGCCCTCTACTGCCAAGGCCGAGACCGGCGCACAGTAACTTTGTTGCCATTGATCTTCCGGCCATAAGGGATGGCGCACCGGCCGTGCAAATAAGCGGTCGTCAAAAACGACTTCGCGCAAGGAAGTTATTTGTCTTTGCCGCAAGACTTCGGCCAACTTGTCGAGCATTGCTTCTGCACAATTGGCTCCATTAATCAAGCGTAGCGATGGGTCCCCTCCACCAACCACGTAGAGCCGTTGCTGGTGCAAGTAAAATTTCGTTTCCCAACGAAAATCTTCACCCAATTCAACCAAGGCCGCAGCGGTTGTAAACAACTTAGTGTTGGACGCCAAGACCACCGGCTTTGACGAATTAAAACTAAAAATATCTTTACCATCTATGTCACTTACTTGAACCGAAACTTCAATTCCAGGCTCGGCATCGAGTTGTTGCGTAATCGCCTGCTGAGAGAAAGCGTCGCTGCAAAAAATGCCAGCCGCGCCAAAAAGAAATGCAATTCGACAATTCATTAAGGACGCACTCCCTCAAAAGCTAAGGCCCAAGCCAAGGCTAAGTAGTCGCGGGCAATCCACTTAGCTTTTTCACTATCAATTGTTTCTGGGACATCACCAGGCTTGTGGTAAACCAGGTTGTCATCAATGTCGCCCTCAAAAAAGAAGAAAGCATCGACCTGCTTTTGATGAAAAGAATATTGATCCGAACGCGCGAACAAATCACGTCCATACTTAATATCCAAGGTCATGGGATTCTTAATACGTTTATGCGCGCGCTTGAATAATTTCGCCCACTCGGGTTTGTCCCAAAGGCCACCAACATTCATTGTGCTGGGATTGGTGCGCGCAATTTGGTCCATGTTTAACATCGCAATGGTTTCCTCGTGGGCGTGTATAGGCTGCTCGCAATAAGCGCGTGACCCCAACAAACCGAGTTCCTCGCCGGTAAACCACAACAACAAAATGTCTTCTTTTGGTTCGCTTCCGGCCAAAGCTTGGGCAACCTCAAGCAGCGCCGCAGAACCGCTGGCGTTATCGTCGGCACCAGGGTGCAGAGCAACCTTGCCGCCACCCCACAATGCCGCGAAGTAATTCTGTCCGACATGATCCAAGTGAGTGCCAAGCACCACCGCTTCGCCATCTTGTTCACTCCCACGAATCCAGGCGCCCAAATTCCAGTATTCATGTTCAGCAATCGACCAAGCAACATTCACTGCAACTTCGGTTCCGCGCGGCGCCTTGAGCATTTTTGGTTTGCGACGTTTTTCAAGACTGGTGTAGTAATCATCGATGGAAGTATCAAAAATGGCGCTGGCGGTTGCCCGCGAACAGGTCAGGACAGGAATTGACGGCCACGAAGACATGCGTTCCAATTGTTTAATATTCATACGTCCGGCAAGCGGCACCGGCATCATTCCAGGTAGAGCAATTTCGGCATCGGGATAGGCTCCGGGATCCGGCACCAAAATCAAAGCACTAGCTCCGGCTTTAGCAGCAGCACGAACTTTGGCAGCAAAACTTCCATACTGGTCAGCCTTTGTACCTTTAAAGGTCTTGCGTTTGGGGTTGTCGGCACCCAAAGTTCTGGTGAATGCAAAGACTACTTTGTTTTTTACTTTTTTAAGGTCCTGCCACCGCTCATTTTTGGCATCGATGGCAAAGCCAGCAAAGACTGGATCACCACCAGCGGCGAGCTGCTTGCTTCCCAAGACCGGCGAAAAATCCTTAGTGGAATCAAGTTCAACCACCTCCTTTTTGCGCGTCCAGGTAAAACTCGATTTACCCGCGTTTAATGAACGCAAGTCCCATGGCAAACGAAAAGAACCATCTTCGCCAGCTGGCTCTAAGCCAAGTGCGGCAAGTTGTGCTTCGACGTATTCGCCAGCAAGTTCCAAACCCGGTGAAGGAGTGCCGCGGCCACCATATTCTGGCGAGGCCAAGATGTTGACATGTGCTTGACACTCTTCGGCAGTGATGGTCTCTATTTTTTCGAGCAAAGGATCATCTTGAGTGGCCCAAGCCAAACAAAAACTCGCCAACAAAATCAAACTTACTTTTATTTTTCTCATTCGGAGTAACCGTTTGGAAAATTACGATGCCAATTCACCGCCCCAGCAACAATTTCTTTGATGTCACGATGTTGCGCTTTCCAGTGCAATTCATCTTCAGCCAATTGGGGATTGGCAATTAAACTTTCCGGGTCACCGGCGCGCCGCGGCGCCATGGTGTAGGGCAACTTTGTTTGACATGCTTGGTTCACCGCCTCGATGACTTCCAAAACGCTAACTCCAATCCCAGTGCCCAAATTCCAAAAGCCTGAATCCCCACCATCGGCTAGACGCTGTAGAGCGGCCGAGTGGGCCGCGGCTAAGTCATCAACGTGAATGTAGTCGCGAACGCAAGTCCCATCGGGCGTATCCCAATCGTCTCCGAATACACTCAACTGCTGAGAGCCGCTAAGAGCCGAGGCAATCGCCAATGGCAACAAATGTGTTTCCGGTGAATGGTGCTCGCCAAATTGACCGTCTGCGCTAGCGCCACAGGCGTTGAAGTAGCGCAAAGCAGCGAAAGACCCGGCGCCAGCCAATTGCCGGTCGCGCAGTAATTTTTCAACAGCAAGCTTGGTATTGCCATATGGGTTTACCGGAGATTGAGGATGGTTTTCATCCAAGTTCAAACTCTGCGGGTTTCCGTATGTGGCGCAGGTAGAACTAAATACAAAGGGCACGCCGTCAAGACAATCGCATAAATTTATCACCGGTACCACATTACTGCGCCAGTAGCGCAATGGTTGTTCGACACTCTCGCCCACGTAAGCGCGTGCGGCAAAATGAATGACTCCATCAAATTGGTGATGACTTAAATAGGCACTAACAGCACTTTGATCTAACAACTCCAGTTGCTCAAACTCACCGTCCCAGGCACCACGGTGACCTTCCGACAAGTTGTCTACCACGCTAACGTGGTGGCCTTGTTCACGCAGAAATCGCGCAGTCGCACTGCCGATGTATCCGCATCCTCCGGTTACTAAAATTTTCATGTTTATGCTGAGGGGTTAAGGGCTCAGATTCTCCTCACACCATAACTGCCACCCAGCGGCAATAGCCGTTCTCTGTTCGAGATTTGGGTCCAGTTCATACAAGATGGTCTCGCCACAAATACTTTGCAAGCAACGGCGCGCAGCCCGGAACAGTGCGCGGTCCTCAGGGATTAACAGCGGCAGAATTGCCCAAGCTTGATCCACGTCACCGCCTCGTTCAATGCATCCGCAGGCGGAAATTCTCACTTCAATGTTAGGGTGGTCGAGAAAGTCGCGAGCAAATTCCGCGTCAGAGGCACTGCCCCGCAAGCCTATTTGGTTTAAGGCCACCCGCACAATGCGCAAATCAACATCGTAAAGCGCGTCAATAAAAACGTCCAAATCCCCGGGGAAGCGATCTCTTGCCAAGTAGACAATTCCGGTCAATCGCGAATCTGCATCCGGATGATGCTTTAGAAGTGCCACCGCCTCGGCGACATTTTCGGCAGTACCCTGACTGAAGGATTTCAAGCGCGCTAATGCCTGGCGTTCACGCTCCTCCATTTGGGCTGGATCAACTGCCATCTCAACACAACGTAAAGCCGCTTCAATCTCGCCAAGTTCTTCCCACAACGATGAAGCTGTTAAAGCTAAACCGGGCTGCAACGTTGGACTTGCCTCGACGGCTAATTCTTCAAACAATCCCGCCGCGGTTGCTATTTCTTTTTCACGGATACAAATTTCAGCAAGGGCGCGGCGGGCCAAGCTAGCGCCGGTTGCAGCGTCCCGTTCGATGGCCGCCGACTCCTCTAACATTGAAATTGCCTCAAGCCCAAAACCCAAGGCCTGCAAGTCGTCTGCAAGATCAATCCGCAGTGCTAAATCTCCGGCATCAAGAGCTAGCAGTTGACGACGAATGCGCATCGAAGTTTGTCGGTCGCCCGCTCCGTCAGCGCACCGCAAACGACGTTGTTGCCAACTATCATCAACTGGATTCAGGCGCGCCCATTGGTCGAGCATTAAGCCTGCTTGCTCCCATTCTGCGCACAGTTCAAATTCACGCGCACTAGTCAGATAATCCCCAGCCTCACTCGTTTGAGGGACCGCGCATGAAAAATTAATTGCGAACAAAAAAACTGTGCAGGAAATTAATTTAAGCACTTTCAACACTTAGCTAACTCCTGCCAAAAATTTGGGAATGACTTGGCCACACACTCGCGGTTATCGACTTCAAGGTCAGCAATCGCCGCGGCCATTGCCAAGCGATGGTCACTCGCACAAGCAACTGCGATTCCTGACCGTTGACCGTGGCCACGCCGAATCAACACCTGCCCGTTTGCTTGTTGTTCAAATTCTCCGCCAAGCGCGGCGACTAAACGGCGCATTCCGTTAAAGCGATCGGATTCTTTAAAGCGCAAGCGTTCAGTTCCAGATAGCAAAATACCGTTCACCAGATGCGCCGCCAAAACGCTAATTGCAGGCGCCACGTCGGGACATGGATCAATATCGAATGATAATTGTGGAATCCGACTACTGTTCAATTCGAGATGCCCGAGCGATGGCTCAAACAATAATTGGTCAGTGCTTGCGATTAGCGAGTTGCCAATTAGCCATCGCGAAAATTCGGCCTCAGGGTGAGTTGCCGACCAAGGCCGTAAGAATTTAATAGAACTATTGCATAGCAAGCTTCGCACTAAGAAAAAACTCGCCGAAGACGCATCAGCGGGGCAATTCCATGTTTGCCCTTTCGGAGGACCAGCTAATAATTCAATTCGTTGCGGTGACTCGCTAAGCACTGCGTCACCACAAAAACTTTTTATTAATTCGATGGTTAAGTTCAAGTAACCGCGTGAGGGTAAATTGGCCGGCAAATGCAAATCAACGACTTCACCTTCGGCACGACACACTGCAGCTAAAGCTAAACCAGAGTGAAATTGAGAACTTGCTCCGGCTTCACAGATCCAGTCACCGCCTGGAATAACCCACGGTCCCACTTGGTAATTTTCGGCGACCCGTACTTCCTGTCCGATATCAATTAGAAAATCTAAAATTGCTTGGTGAGGTCGGGCCTTGAGCCCGGCGGAAGCCGCAATCGAAAACCCACCAGGGGATATTGCAGCAAGTGCCAATAATAGGCGCAGATTAGTAGCTGCTTCACCGGCGTCAACTAGGATTTGGCCGCCCGGTGGTGCGCCGCTAAATCCGTCTATTTCACAGCATTTGCCGTCACTAACTTTGGCCCCTAAAATACGAATTGCTTGGCGAATATGGCCGGTATCCTGACTATCACTCAGTCCTTGGAGGCACGAGCGGCCACTTGCGCAAGCGGCAAGTAATAGCGCCCGCGCACTTGCTGACTTGCAGCCAGGCAAACACAGGATTGGGGTCTGAGAAGTTGATTCCACCACTAGAGATTCTAAGCGCGCCCACGCTAGAATCATCATATGAGCACATCGACCCCCTCCTCTGCAAGCGATGCTTTGGGTTACCGTGGCGGAGTTCAAATCCCCGGCTGGGATCTGTTCTACACCGGCAAAGTTCGCGACCTTTACCGACACCCCAACCACCCAGATTGCCTGCTTATGGTCGCTACCGACCGGCTTTCGGCATTTGACGTGGTAATGAATGAAACCGTTCCAGACCGCGGCCGAATTCTTACTCACATTACCGAATACTGGTTGAGCCAAGTTGCTGATTCAGTTCCGGCGGCACGCATTACTTGCGACCCTGCGCAAATACCTGATTTGCCAGAAGAATTTCACCAACAATTAGCTGGTAGGACAACTTGGACTCGCGAAGCTGACCGGGTAAATGTTGAAATCGTTTTGCGTGCTTACTTGGCCGGTTCAGGTTGGCGCGAGTATCAGCAAAGTGGTGGGCTATGGGACTTGCAACTTCCAGCTGGTTTGCAAAAATCTTCCAAGCTGCCTGAAGTTATGCACACCCCTACGACTAAGGCCGAAAAAGATGAGCCGATTTCTTGGGAACAAGCTTGTGAATTAATTGGCAATGCTGAAGATGCACAAAAAATTCGCGACACTGCGGCGTTGATTTTTAAAACTGCAAGTGCGCGTTGCGCCGAGCAAGGAGTATTGTTGGCCGACACTAAATTTGAGTTTGGTCGCATCAATGGCGAGTTAGTTTTAATTGATGAAGTGATGACTCCCGACTCCTCACGTTATTGGCCGGCCGACAAAGTTGTCGCAGGCGAAGAACCTCCAAGTTGGGACAAAGAAATTGTTCGCGCCTACTTACGCTCTTTAAGCGACTGGAATCGCCAAGCTCCAGCTCCAACAATTCCCGACGAAATCATTACTCGGACTCGTCAGCAATACTTAGAGATTTGTAAGATTCTTACCGGTTCAACCCCGGTCAACGTTTAGGATTCTTCCTAAAGAAACTTCAACTAAGGCCAAATCGGCCGGACTTACCCCAGCTAGTCGCGAGGCAACTCCCAAACTAGCTGGGCGTTTTTCTTTTAAGCATTCGCGGGCTTCATTACGCAGACCATTTATCAAGTTGTAATCAAAGTCACTTGGGATTTCAGCATGCTCGCGACTGGAGGCCCGGTCCACCCAACGTTGTTGGCGCTCTTCATAGCCGGCGTATTTAATGTCTGCCTCTAGGGTTTTCCAATCTTCGAAATCGTCAAACCAACCCAAGGCAGTTGGCTCTTCCTTCAATAAAGCACTCAAGCCACCATCATGCCGACGCAAAACCTGCAAAAGATCCTGGCGTTCACTTTCCAACAACCCGCGTACCTTTTTCATTTGCGCTTGTTTGCTGGCAAATGTCCTTGCACGTAAGCCGCAGATTCCGCCAATAGCCCCTGCCAACGGGGTTAAACGGCGGTCGGCGGTGTCGTGGCGTAATAGTAAACGATGTTCTGCGCGCGAGGTAAACATGCGATACGGTTCAGTTGGATCGCAAACGACTAAGTCGTCGATGAGTACTCCGATGTAGGCTTGATGCCGGCCAAGAATTAACTCGTCCAAGCCCTTTATTTTCAATGCGGCGTTATAGCCGGCCATGATTCCTTGCGCCGCAGCTTCTTCGTAGCCACTAGTTCCGCAAATTTGACCAGCAAGATATAAATTATTAATATCGCGCAACTCTAAAGTGCGGTGCAAGGAACTTGGAGCAATATAGGTGTACTCCACGGCGTAACCCGCTTGAATAATCTGGGCATTTTCCATGCCAATTATGCTGCGTACAAATCGTTGCTGAATTTCAAGCGGCAATGAAGTTGAGATGCCGTTGGCATATAACAATTCGGCTTGATGCGATTCCGGTTCAAGAAAAACTTGGTGCGAATCGCGGTCTGCAAAACGTACCACCTTATCTTCCAACGATGGGCAATATCGTGGGCCGCGACCTTCAATTCGTCCTGCATACATTGGAGCTTTGTCCAAGTTAGCTCTAACTATTTCTTGAGTCGTTGGTGTCGTGCGGGTGCTCCAACAAGAAATTTGCCGGCTACTTGGGCCATCACCAATAAAAGAAAAACCACATGGATTACTATCACCATGCTGTTCTTCCATTTGACTATAGTCAACCGAATCCGCGGCAATGCGCGGCGGGGTTCCAGTTTTTAGCCGACCGGTTGGCAACTTTAAATCGCGCAACACTTGCCCTAATTGCTGGGCGCTGTCCTCACCACTACGACCGCCAGCTTGCTGCACACAGCCAGTATGCAATACGCCTTCGAGGAAGGTGCCAGTGGTCAAAATAACCGCATCGGCCGTCAGGGAATCGCCATTGGCAAAGCAAACTCCAGTCACGCTGGCATTCTTGGCTTCGTCGGTGCTAATTATTAAATCAACTACTTCGCCGGCAATTAGTTCCAGGTTTGACTGTTGCTTTAATAAATCTTGAATGGCCTGTTCGTAGCCATCGCGATGACATTGAGCGCGCGGTGAATGCACTGCTCGTCCCTTGCTGGTGTTGAGGGTGCGAAATTGAATTCCGGCGCGATCAGTAGCCAAGCCCATCAAACCGCCGAGGGCATCAATTTCACGGGCCAATTGCCCTTTGCCAATGCCACCAATTGCTGGATTGCAAGACATCCGGCCAATTGCTTTCAAGTCCAAACTTATTAAGCCAACGCGGAGGCCTAGGCGTGCTGCCGCCGCCGCCGCTTCAACGCCGGCGTGGCCAGCTCCCACCACGAGGACTTGGAATTGTTTATTCATTTTTGGACAGGCAACTTTTGGGCAAAGACTGAGGATACTTAAAGGCCTGAGGCCGCTATTCTAATGCCCCAATGGCATCTCATCACCCGTTTAGCCCAAGCCGCAACAAGTTCTGCTCCACATTTGCAGGCATTGCGATGCTGGTGTTGTGTAGTTCCGTGACCGGCCAAAGCCCTTCTGGCTTTGAAGTTATTGCCGACGGATTGCAGGCCAAGACGCAACTACGCCGCCAAGTTGCCCAAGATATTTGGAAACAACATGGAGCAAGTTTTTTGGCGGCACCATCTAAGCAAACGCTAGCCCCTCTATTGGCCGGTGCTCCAGAAATTCAAGAACACTTGCTTCGAGAATTGAGCGATTCTATTGCCCGCGGAGAAAAAAGCGGCAAACAGGTTACTGCTTTGATTTATGGGCTTGGTAAAACCCTCAGCCCTGGTGGCGCTGATCACTTACTACATCTGGCGCATTTCTTGGCGGCGAGTGATGCGCGTCAAGCACTGCTAATTGCAGCTCGCGCCGGTGCCGCCGGAAGTTCATTTTGGGCGGCGGCGATTTTGCAATCTCCAGATAGTGAAGCAATTCGCAGACTGGCGGCGAGCGAAGTACTTTTGGAAACTGGTCCTACCGAAGACATTGATAAATGGCTGCCCTTATTGCCAATATCTGATTCTCCTTTAGAAATTGGGGTCGCGCTTGCGCGCTACGCTGAGCGGCCGCTTATTCCTGAAAAAATAAATTATCCGGACACTTTTTTCAGTGAACACAACCCCGATCTTGCCTTTGGTATTTTGAACTTGTTAAAAGCCGCACCTTATCGCCAAGCTGAGGAATACGTTCGTGAAGTGGTTCTCGATTCAGAACTTCCCGATGACTTAAGGCGCATCGCTTTGGAAGTTTGCGAAGTTAGTGCGGAACAATTCCATTGGCGGCGCGTATTGCGCGACTTTTCAAAAATACTAAAAGACCGCGAGGACGGCCTGTGCGAGGATATTGCCTGGACTGCTCACCGCTTGGGTGACAAAGCGGGTGCCAAGTATTTGCTTAAAGTTCCGGAACAAAATTTAAAAAGCAAACCACAGGATTGGCGCCGGCGCATAGAGTTGGCCACCATCATGGTTAACTTGGGAGACTTTTCTCATGCTTATAAGGAGTTCCGCAAAGTCACCAAGCAGATTGCCGGCACTCCTTCTTATAAAAATCTCCGGCGAGAAACTTGGCTAATGGGCGCGCGCGCCGCCTGTGGTTCGCGACATTTCTCCGAGGGTGAAGACTGGCTTTCAAACGCACGAATGAGCACCAGAGAGCTGGCGGAGTATGTGGACAATCCTGAATTCGAGGACGCCTTGAGAAAATCAGGCATAAGAAAACTGTTCGGACTCTGACCCTAAACAGTGGGTCAAAGCCCCAGCTGGCGAATTGGGGCGATTAGTTTTCGGCAAAACTTCTTCACATCATGCAGTAGCAAGTATCCGACTGGCACCAGAATTAATGTCATTAGGGTCGCTGAAATCATTCCAAAGACCATCGCTTTAGCCATCGGGGCAAGGAATTTGGCTTGACCGGAGGCGAAGAAGGCCAGCGGAGTTAGACCTCCGATAGTTGTTAGCGAAGTGATTAGCACTGGGCGCATGCGCACACTGCCAGCGCGCAGTACCGAGGCCATAGTTCCGTGACCTAGGCGGCGATGTTGGTTTACGAAGTCCATCAACACGAGCGCGTCATTTACCGCGACCCCACTCAGGGCCAACATTCCCAAAGATGTCATGAAGGACATCGGCTCGCCAATTAGAGTGAAGCCAAACATGACTCCAAGCGCAGCAAATGGCACCGAGGCCATAACTACCAAGGGTTGGGTGTAGGAGCCAAACAGGAATGACAGCAAGAAGAAAATAATCAGGAAGGAAACAGATATCGCTTTCGCTAGGGAGGTCATTGACTCGCGGGTGGCCTCTTGATCGCCACCAAAACTCATACTCGCCCCGCCGAAACGTTCTTCAATATCAGAAAATTCTTCCATCACTTTTGTGATGACTTCCCGCGCATTTGCCTCGAGAGCAATGTCGGCAGTCACGCTAACCGAACGCATTCGATCGCGTCGCACAACTTCCGCCAAGCCCCTATCTTCAACCAAATTGGCCACCCGCGAAATTGGCACACTTTGACCTGCCGGGCCGTGAATGCGCATCGTGCGCAACAATTCAAAACTTAAGCGAGCTTGTTCTGGATTACGAATCAACAAGTCGGCTGGGTCGCGACCCAATCGCAGAATATTGGCTCTATCGCCATGAAAGGCGGCCAATACTTCCTTGGCCAAATGGGCCTCCGTAAAGCCCAACTGGCGGCCTTCTTCACTTAAGTAAAGGCGCATTTCGCGCGCGCCCGGGGTCAAGTCATCCTTTACATCCACTACCCCTGGAAATGAACGCAAGTACTCTTGAACGCTCGCGGATGCCGCCGCAATTGATGCTTGGTCTTCACCTGAAATACGCAAATCGATGGCCGCCCCAGTTGGTCCAGCTTGCGGCGAGGTGAAATCTAAACTACGCATCCCTGGAGGCGAACCAATCCGGTTGCGAAGATCTTGTTTAATTTCCTCAGTAGTGCGCGTTCGGGAACCGCCTTCGACTAATTCCACAAAGACTTGACCAAGGTGGCCACCGGTTCGGTAGTTAGTTTGATCCGAGTAAAGCGCCCCAGACAAGGTTACATAACTTTCAAGTTCATTATCGTGCAAGGCGGACACCGCATCATCAACCGAACGCAACATCTCAGAAGTTTGTTCGACCGAGTTACTGGTTGGACCTTCAATGTTTAGAAAAAACAACTTCGCTTCAAACTCCGGCATCAGCACGAACTTCAAATGTCCGCTGTGGAACAAGGCAACGGAGCACAACAACAGGCCAAGCGCACCAGTTGCAAAAGAAAAACGATGACGAACCGCGGTTCTCAACAAACGCTCGTAGCCCTTTTGAATTGGCATGTACCAACGTCCTTGCGAGGATTGTTGGGCCACCCGATGGCTACCATTTCGCGAGTCGCCTAGTTGTGAATATGGTTTCACCCATTCGGCAAAGTGTGAAGGTAAGACAATCAAGGCCTCCGCCAACGAAGCAATCAAAGTAAGACTGGCCACCCACGGAACAGGTCTCATCCACTGGCCGAGCTCGCCCTCAACCATTAGCATCGCACTAAAGGCCACCACCGTAGTAGTTACCGTAGTTAGTACTGGCCATGCAACTTCACTGGTGCCAATCAGGGCTGCCTCTTTCACCGACATTCCGCGCTCAACATAGCGGTAACAATTTTCCACCACTACGATGGCATCATCAACCACCATCCCAAGGACTAAGATGAAGGAGAACATTGAAAGCATGTTCAAGGTGATCCCCAACAGCGACATTAAAATTGCCCCGCCCAGGATCGCCATCGGAATCCCCAAGGCGGTCATTAAGGCGATCCGTGCATCAAGAAATATCCATAGCATTACCAACACAATCGCTAAACCGAAGAAGCCCGACTGCAATAAAGTGTTTAGACGATTTTGTACATAGATTGAAAAATCAGACGAGACCCCCAATGAAAGCCCATCTGGCAACAAGGCTCGCTCTAACTCAACGATTTCATCAACCGCCGCCACCATGTCAATAACATCTCCCCTCTCGTCCTTAGTCAAGGCCAGGGTGACGGTATTAAAGCCGTTGTAACGCGACAAAGTTTTTTCGCGCTCATGATGTTTTTCAACTCGCGCAATATCCCCCAACAATAATGTTGACCCGTTAGCTAGGGATCGAATTGGTTGGCGTGCAAGTTGCTCAGGGTCAGTTTCCTCGCCAAGAATACGGAGACGCACTTCACCAGCACTGGTTTCCAAAGACCCACCTGGGAGGTCTAGCACTTGCGCTGACAGAATTGCGGATATTTCCGCCAGGCTTAAACCAAATCTTTCGACTGCTCCTGGCTTAACCACCACCCGAATCTCTGGCTGCGGCATCCCCATCACGTTCACCCCAGCAATGTGTGGAATTCCGCGCAAACGGTCACGCAATTGCTCCACCACCGGACGCACTTTTTCTGTTTCCAAGTTGCCGAACAAGTTGACGTTAACAACTGGGAATTGAACTCGCTGTTCGCGGATTCGCGGGTCTTTGGCATCTTCCGGCCAATCTTCAATCGCTTCGACCTCTTGGCGCAATTCATCCAAATACTGTTGCAAGTCGGTGCCATCTTTAACTTTGACGAAAAGGCGCGCGATATCTTGCTGCGAGAACGACAGAACCTCGTCTGTACCCTCCAATGAATCGACTGCCTCCTCAATCGGCACCACCACTAAACGCTCGACCTCGTCGGGTGAGGCATTCGGGTAGAGCACAGTTATTTCAGCGGCATCTTTACTAAAATCAGGAAATACTTCGCGAGGCAATTGCCCCATAACCATGGCACCCAACAACATAATCGCCAAAAAAAGCGTGTTGCCAGCAATCGGGTTATTAACCGCGAAACGGACGAGGCCGCGCATCTTAGTTAATAACGCTAACCAAGGTGTTAGCGCTTAAGGCCTCAAGGTTATCGATTGCAATTTGCTGACCTGACGACAAGCCATTCAACACCGGCAACCAAGTGCCACCTGACGCATCAATCCGCGGGCGGCCCAACTTAATATCACTTGGGGTGACTTGACTATTTTGAGCGTTAATTAGCCACGCTTGGGGAACACCATTAACTAGTGAATATTCCGCTGGACGAATCCATATTTCCTCTTGATTTTCAGCAAAAATTGTCGCTTCCACATGAGCACCAGCCGGAATTAAATTTTGTGGATTAGCACAAATTACCGTTACTTGGCGCGAGCGGTTAGGCAAACTCACCTCAGGGTCAATGCCTACCACCTGCCCAACTAAAGTCGGGCCAATTGCCGTTTTCAATTCAACTGCTTGCCCGAGTTTGAGTACCGCGCAATCTTCGGCGGGGACTTGCAATTCGGCCTGCAATTGACTGCGATTAATCAGGCGACCAAACACCAGCCCAGGCGCTATCCAAGCACCAAGCTCTAAATTAAGTGAACCGAGCTCGCCCTCAAAAGGAGCACTAACGCGACTGCGGGTGCGGGAGTCTTGGGCTTGTTGAAGAGCGACCTGCGCCTGGGCGGTGGCCGCTTCCAAGGCGCGCAATGAATTCTCAACTTCGGCAAGGCCATACTCTGCCGTTTCGCGGCTTCCAACTGCGCCCAAGGCCAATTTTTGCGCTTGGTCGAGCAAGGACTGCGAGGCATCGCCTTCGGTAAATAATTTTTTAACTCTCACCAACTCTCGCTCGGCCAAAACTTCCTGCTGAGTAGCGATGTGCAAATTCCGGCGCGCGCCAAAAACTTTGGATTTAATTGCCGCTTCCTGAGCTGTTGCCATCGCCAGTCCGGCCTGGGCTTGAGCCTCCGCCAACTCAAAACTATGCTGATCGAGGCGCATAATTTCAGTGCCCGCGGCCAAGTGTAGGCCGTTTTCAAGCTCTGGGTGCAGCCAAGCGACTTTTCCGCCTCGTTCACAATTCAGTGCGACTTCTTGAACTGCATGCAAATTACCCCAAGCGCGCACAAAGATTGGCGCAGATTCCAAGTTAACAACTCTGCTCGCCACCGGGGTCGGCATTGGGGCCGGCGCCATTGGCCGAGGTGGGTCAGGTTTGGTTGCGTAAATCCCGATTAAGCACAAGCCAATGACCGTGCAAACCAGGAAGAACGAGAGAACAGGTGATGGGCGGTTCGACATTTGAACTTAGAGGGGTGAATATTAACGTTGCCGCTACAATATGAGGCTTAACTACCCGAATAAACCGTGGCAAAAAAACAGCAAAACGTCCCCGTCGAGGCAACTAGCGAACAGCTAGGGCCTTGCCTTCTTAAAGTCTCCGTGAAAGTTCCTGCGGCGCGCGTGTCTCAGGAATTTGACCACGCCATCCAAGCCGCCGGCCGCGACGTCAATGTGCCCGGATATCGTCCTGGAAAAGTGCCAGTAGAAATGCTGCGCAAAATGCTTGACGACGGCATTGAACAGGAGGCTAGTCAGCACTTATTCGAACATGTTATTGGTGAAGTTATCGCCGAGCAAAAAATTGAAATGTTGCGCTTGGTAGATTTCGACCACACCAAATTTGACGTCAGCGAAGGGCAAGAATTGGAATTTGACTTCGAGGTCGAGACTGCTCCTGAAATTAACATTCCAGACTGGAGCAAAGTTGAGGTGGACATTCAAGGCACCGAAGCGAACGAAGAACAAATTAACGGGACGCTTGAGGCAATCGGCCGCGACCACCCGCGCTTCGACGATAGCGATCTTGAAAAACTTGACGCCAACACCCTGGCTGCTTGCGACATAGCATTCAGTAAGGACGGTGAAGATGGCCCAACTGCTAAAGATTTAAAGTTAGCGCTTGGCTCACCTTTATATGGAACTGAAGAGGCCGCTTACGAAGCGGCGATGACTGATGCCAAAGTTGGTTCAGAGTTTTCCTTGGAAGTTGAATTCAAGGAAGGGTTTGAGAAAACTGAATGGGTTGGTGAAAAGGGCGAAGTAAAAGTATCGGTCAAAAAACTGGTCACTCCCCGCCCCGGCAGTGTCGAGGAAATTGCCGCAGACTTAAACATTGAAGCAAGCGACGATGTAAGTTGCGAAGATAAATTCCTTGAGATGGTCAAAGGGCGACTTGAGATGGAAAACAAGGCACATGAAATGCGCCGCCAAGTTGAAGCCGCCCTGGAAAATATTTTGGCGATGGCACCCTTCGAGCTTCCGGCTAGCATTGTTCAAGATGAAGCCGAGCACGCCGAAAAGGGCGCGATTGAAAAATTGCAGGGCGAGGGAAAATCAGAGGATGAAGCTAAGGCAGAAATTGAATCACAGCGCAGCGATATTCACGCTGATGCGGAGCGCCGTCTGCGAAACTACTTCCTAATCCGCCGCATTGCTGCTACTGAAAAAGTCCGGGTAAGCAACAATGACATGGACCAGGCCTACCGAGAAATTGGCTCCCGCAATGGCACCGATCTCAAAACCACGCGTGCCTTCTACCAGGAACGTGGCCTCGAAAATCAGTTGCGCGGCGATGTCTTGGAAAACAAAACTCGGGCTCAAATTTCCCGAATTTTGGCTTCCCGCGAAACTGCGGCCATCGAAGAGGTTGAGTCAGCCCCTGTCTCCGAGTAGCCTATTGGAAACATGAGCGAACTCGCCCCACCTAGCTTCGACTTCAGCGTCCCCTACGTCATTGAAAAGACTGGGCGCGGAGAACGCACCTACGACCTCTACTCACGCCTGCTTGAAGATCGAATCATCTTCATCGGCACCGAGATCAACGACATGGTGGCCAACGTGGTGGTTGCCCAGTTGTTGTTCTTGCACAAAATGAACAAGAGTCAGGATGTCCAAATCTACATCAATAGTCCAGGCGGTTCAGTAACTGCTGGTTTAGCGATGTACGACACCATGCAGTACATCGATTGCGATGTGTCAACCTACTGTGTTGGCCAATGCGCCTCGATGGGTGCGGTTTTGCTCGCTGGTGGCGCCACTGGCAAGCGCTTCATTCTCCCAAATTCACGGGTAATGATTCACCAACCTTGGGGCGGTACCCAAGGCACCGCTGCCGATATGGAGATTCAGGTAAAGGAAATCCTGCACTTAAAAAGTACTCTTAACGGAATCCTCGGCAAGCATTCCGGCAAAACTGCCAAGCAAATCGAGAAGGCCACCGACCGCGACAATTTCTTGTCCGCAACCGAGGCGGTTGAATTTGGTCTAGTGGACCAGATCATCGGCAACTAAAGCCTGTCAAGCTACTGTTTTTGGGGAGCTAGCCTCCCCACTAAGGTAGATTGCGTGATAACATAAGAGAATGAGCAAGACTCGCGAACGCGGCGGCGCCGAACGTTGTACCTTTTGTGAAAAGGTGCGAGCACAAGTGGAATCCTTAATTGCTGGTCCACCGGGGATTTATATTTGTAACGAATGCGTTGATATTTGCAATTCGATACTGCATGAAGAAGACCGGCGGATACAAAAGGTCGATGACGATAAATCGGTCAGCGAATTTTCCTGTCCAAGCCCACGCGGCTTAGTCTCACGCCTTGAAGAATTTGTTTATGGTCAAGATTCCGCTAAAAAAGTTTTAGCGGTCGCAGTTTATAACCACTACAAACGATTGCAGGCTAGCAGTCAAAAGGACCACCCGGCACTGCAGGACGTGGACCTTGAAAAATCCAACGTGCTACTGGTTGGACCAACTGGTTCTGGAAAAACCTTACTCGCGCGCACTCTCGCCAAAATTCTAGATGTCCCGTTTGCGATAGCCGACGCGACAACTTTGACTGAGGCCGGATACGTTGGTGAAGACGTTGAAAACATCTTGCTGAAACTGCTACATGCTTGCGATTTCGATTTAGAAAAAGCCCAACGTGGAATTATTTATGTTGATGAAATCGACAAAATTGCCCGCACAACCCAGAATGTCAGCATAACTCGCGATGTTAGTGGTGAAGGTGTCCAGCAAGCCTTGCTGAAAATATTGGAAGGCACAGTCGCAGATGTTCCACCTCAAGGTGGTCGCAAACACCCTGAACAGCAGTGCATTCATATGGACACTTCAGGGATTCTTTTCATCTGTGGCGGAACCTTTTCGGGCATCGAGGAAATCATTGGTCGCCGCATTGGAATGGGCAACATTGGCTTCCGCGGCGAAGACGAAAGTACTAAGGAAACCACTGCGACCGACTTAAAGGATCGCGAAAAGTTAATGCCGTTCTTGACCACCAAAGATATGGTCGAGTTTGGATTAATTCCTGAATTTGTTGGACGACTCCCTATTCATGTCAATTTACAGGAATTGGTTGTAGAAGATTTGGTCCACATTCTGGTCGAGCCGCGTAATGCCTTAGTAAAGCAATACCAAGCTTACTTTGCACTTGAAGGTCACGAACTTGAGTTTACCCAAGAAGCTTTGCAAATCATTGCCGAGCTTGCTTATAAACGCAAAACCGGAGTCCGCTCCTTGCGCTCGATTATTGAGGATGTTCTACAAGAAATCATGTTCCATTTGCCTGATTTTGAAAGCGCCACCCGCTTTTCTATCACCGGTGAAATGATTCGCGATGGTAACGCCAAGGTGTTACTTGCCGGGCTCACTGAGCAACCCGACGACCAACGGGAATCCGCTTAATAAGCCGGATACTTGAGGTCCAACGGCCGCTAAAATAAGCAAGCACTATTCACGTGCCACTGCCTCCATGCTTCCGCTTTCCCTGTCCTTGCTTGCCCCAGCTCTGCTTGCTCTACAAGCTGAACCAGCTGACATTCCATTTGAATTAAAGCTACCCAACGGCTTTAGTGCTTTTGAACGAGTTGGTGGAACCGGAAAAGAATGGATTGCACAGGACAAAACTGGTGATGCGCGCATTAGTATTGCACACATTGCTTTGGCCGATGCCGGAGCGCGGGGAGATTCAATCGCAAAAGATTTGCGCCAACGAAAGTGGGCACCACTGCTTCAATCCTATGAACACCAGATTGTTCCTTGGAGTGGCACTTGGGCTGAAGGTAAAGCCTTTGGCAATCAAATTTCTTTTACCCAAAACGGTCGTGAACGTGCTGCTGTCGAATATATTTTGTTGGAGCTCGACAGCTTAATTCTTGCCTCCTGGGAAGGACCGGCTGAAAGTTACGGTGAAGCAGTTAACTGCTTGATGAAATTTCACCCACCACTTAGGTGGCGGCCGACACCACCGGTAGACCTAGATACCAGCAAAGGTTTAGGTCCAAAAGCTGAAGTTGTTCCTTCAATAGGCTTCTTTGATTGTTATGTTGAAATTGTGAATGGCGCCAAAGATAAAATCGAGGTGACGATTTCATTTACAGCTAGCAATAGTTTGCGTGCATCTTTAACCGACAAGAATGCTCTTGATTGGCAATTACCGACCGGATTAACTCAAACCGTGGCACTTATCGATGGCCACTGCGAGTTTACCTATGAACTCCCGGCACTGAGCACTGCCGAAGGCTCTAGTATTCCCGACGGCCCGGTTTTTGGCATTTGGCATTCGCATTTAAGCGCGGCATTTCTTGACCCGGTATGGTTGGCCATGCCAGTTCTTGACCAACCGACAAGAACGCCTCGCGCTTTTTTTGAATCACCAGCATGGCGGCTCAAGGTGCGCGCACGTGGCGCTGATCGCGTGCTTAGCTCACTAGCCGCTGAGAGCCTTGAACTAGATGCTGAAACAGCTACACGTGTTTATCAATTCCCAACAAACCCCGCTGGCAATGGGTGGCCATTCTTCTTGGTTGGCTCTTTCCACCCAAACAAAGAACTGCATTACCCGTTGTGGTTACGAGCCGGCGCGCGCGCCCACAAAGCCAAAGAATACTTAGAATTCTTAACTAAACTTGAGCATGCATTACGAGATTGGTTGCCCGCTCATCAAGTTAATTGGCAAATTGCTAGTTTCCCAAACTGTGGTAATCGGATGTTGCCCGGTTTGTTACTTTTTGATGAATCCGAGGATTGGCTGCAAGCGCCACTCGATGGCCATTACAAGAACACCAACCGACAAGTTGCCTTAGCTGAATTAATTGGCGCGCGCCTATTTGGCCTTAAACTTAAAGGTGTTGGCAGTGCCACGGCATTTTTAGAAAGCTCCTTGGCCGAGTTTGCGGCACTGCGTCTTTTACAAAGTGCTGACGAATTTGATTTGGCTGACAACTTGCACCGCAGTTGGTTAGAACGCGAAACTATTGCTGGGCCATTAGCGCAACCGCTCAGCTTAATTGACAATTCTGATTTACAGGGTCCGCAGCGACTACTTTCACGTGGCCCACTTACCTGGCTAGCTATTCAACAACTAGCGGGCCAATCCCAACTTGACGCCGTGCTCAACCAAATGTTGCGCGAACAACGCCACTGGACGACTGAAGTCCTGCGTCAAGCTCTTGAAACGCGCACCAATACATCTTGGGAAGAATTCTTCCGACGATATATTTACGGACGCGAAACTCCTCCTACCATAAGTAAACTTTGAGAATCTTCTACCACCGAGACTTTGATGGAATGGCAGCGGCCGCCATTCTGACACGTGCCCTAAGCGAGGCGCGTGGGGAATCCCACGTTGACTGGTCTGGCGTCAACTTTGACAACAAGCTTGATTGGGATAACTTTGCCGCGGGCATGGATTTTGCTGTGGTTGACTTCCATTTTCATCAACGCGCCAAATACTGGTTTGACCATCACCCGACTACTTTCTTAAAGGCGGCGCAACGCGAAGCTTGGCAAGAAAATGAGTTCATGGCCTTCGACCCAGAGTCACCATCCTGCCCGCCGATTATTTTGCGTCATGCCAAAAAGTATTGGAATTGGGACGCACCTAGCCATTTTAGTGAACTAGAAAAGTGGTCTAACATCATTGACTCAGCAGCATTCACCTGTGCTAAACAAGTTTTGTTTGGAAATGAACCGGCCTTGCAAGTCATGCGCTCACTAACCTGCGCCCCAAACTATGGCTATAACGACCACCTAGTTGAAATGATGCGCGACCAACCGTTAATTGACATTGCCGCCCATCCTTTAGTTGCCAAATGTTGCCGTCGCGCGGAACGCAATCGTGACAACGCTATCGAAAATTTCCCAGCGAACATCATGGATCAAACTCCCACTGCCCTGATCGCCGATTTAACTTCCAAGAAAATTCGCCGTGAACGATTTGCCCCGTTCTATTTATATCCAGAAATAAATTATGCGATTACGGTTATTCCGACTCGTGCTGGAGTCCACATTACTGCGGCCAGCAACCCGTGGAACCGACCGAATGATGACATTCACCTTGGCCACCTGCTTGAAAAATATGATGGTGGTGGTCACCAAGGAGTAGGCGGATGCAATCCACCTAGTCAAGAAATTGCCATGGAATGGGCACATGAAATCTTTGGCATTGTGGCTGGCCTAACCGAACAGAGCAAATAGCTTTCATGGACATAAAGCCACTACCACTACTTGCTTTCGCGATTGCTGATTGGCGCGACTGGTTTGTAGCCAATGACGGCAAGGCCTTTCATGCCGACATCGCAAGTCGCTGGATTTTTCAACGTGGCGTTTGTGACTGGAATGACATGACCGACTTACCGGTTACTTTGCGCGAAAAGCTTGCACAAGAATCTCCGCTACTTAGTTCTAGTGTAGAAAAGATTTCTAGCTCATCAGACGGTGCGCAAAAGTTGTTAATTCAATACCCCGACGGAGCCTTAGTTGAGGCGGTTAGCATGCCGGGCACTAAAGGAAATACTATTTGTCTTAGTACTCAAGTCGGTTGTCCGGTCGCCTGTACTTTTTGTGCAAGTGGCGCTGAGGGCCTTGAGAGAAATTTGAGCTGCGCTGAAATCCTAGAGCAGGTCTTGTGGCTACAAAAAGAATGCGGTGATTTTGGTCGCGTTGTAATTATGGGAATGGGTGAGGTGGGTTTAAATTTGAACGCAGTATTGAACTCATTGAATGTCTTAATAGACCCCAAAGGCGCCAACATGGCGGCACGCCGCATAACTCTTTCGACTGTTGCTCCACCCAAAGCCTTGAACACGATTGCCACTTGGGGTAAACAAATCAACGTGGCGATTTCATTGCACGCCGCTAACGACAACTTGCGCCAAGAACTCGTGCCGGGAATCCCCAAACGAAGTGTTCGTGAGACTTTAGACGAGGCCGATCAACTATTTGCCAGTAACCATCGCGAATACACTGTTGAATACGTATTACTCGGCGATGTCAACGACTCGGAAGACGATGCGCGCCAGCTAGCCAACATTTTGCGCGGACGACGTTGTCACCTCAATCTTATTCCCTACAACCAAGTTGATGAATTTAATTACATGCGCCCCAGCAATGGAAACTGTCAAGCATTCGCCCAAATCACCAAGGACGCTGGTATTTCAACAACTCTTCGGCGTAGCTTGGGCGGTGCCACTGACGCGGCCTGTGGGCAACTTCGGCGCCGCCAGGTGAGCGAGTTATGAAATGGTTCCTTGGCTTGGCCCTAGCCTTGTGCAGCGTGCCCGGTGGGGACAATCCCTTCATCGATAAATATTTAGCAACTGCCAACCGGCACTTGGAACAGCAAGATTTTTCCGCAGCCCGGTCGGCTGTTGAAAAGGCCCTAGAGCGAGATTACCAACATTTAGCTGCGCTCAAACTTTTAATCAACGTTTGCCTTCAACAAGGTGATATTGATTCAGCAGTTTGGGCAATGCATCGCTGGCTAACAGTGGTTGACGCCGCTGACAAATCACCGGTGTCGAAAAAAGACCGCAAACAACACTTAGAAAAACTTCTGCTATTAGATGCACGCGCTGAAGAGTTCCAGAAACTAAGCAACGACTATGTTGATGGATTAATGCAACTCGCCAAGGAGCATCGCAAAAAGGGACGCTTACATTCGGCGCTTGAACTTTACCAAGAAGTTTTAACCGTCGATCCTTTAAGTCGCACCGCACGGGCAGCGATTCGCTCGGTTCGCCGCAACGGTGGAAAAGATGTGGCTGTCGAAGACATTTACGGTGGCGCTGAAGATCCAGCAGCCGGTGTCGATGCCGAAACTATTGCAGAGCTTGAGGCTAGTCACAACACTTGGGAGACCGCCTTCGAAGCCGAGACCACTAACTATCGTTATCGCACTGATGCTTCTTATATGGTTTACAAAACCGCTCCAATCGCCATGGAGCAAATGAATCAAGCCTATCGCAAATTCTTTAAATATAAAGAAGATGGTGATCCAACTCCCAAAATTGACGTATTAGTTTTTAAAGACCGCGATGAATACTTAGAAAAAAACGGCCTTCCGGAAAACGATTGGACGGGCGGCTTTTTCAATGGTTCATCGGTTCAAACATATATTGGCGGAAGTACCGGCAAGGAAAGTATTCGCGAGATGTACGGAACTCTGTTCCACGAGGCCGCACACCAGTTCGTTTCCCTAACTGGCAAGGGTGGTGTCCCAGGCTGGTTGAATGAAGCCTACGCATCATTTTTTGAGGGCACGACAATTCTTTCAAACGGTTCGGTACGCTGGAATCAAGTTCCTAATCACCGACTATTTCCCTTAGCCAATCGCATGGAGAAGGGTTGGATGGCCAGTGGTCGCGATGCCGTCCCAGATGCTGAAGGCAATTGGACCACTCCTGAAGGAGCACCAACATTTCGCATAATTGTTAATGGTGATTACCGCTGGGGCCCTCCATGGTATGCCCCGACTTGGGGAGTTGTTTATTTTCTTTACAACTTTAGAGACAAAGAGACTGGAACTCCAATCTACCGAGAGGCCTTACATGAATATTACTTGTCAGGTGCTGCCGGTCGCAGCAAGCCAGTTGAGCATTTTGAAGAAATTGTTTTAAAGGACAACCAACTTTCAACTGTCAAGGATATCGATGCACTAAATGAATTGTGGCATGACTGGATTCTCAACTTAAAAGATGTTCAGTTAGGCAAAAAGAAATCTGGAAAATCGAATTTGGATTATGGAGATATTGCCGCTCAGCGTGGCGAAGATGAGCAAGCCGTTAATTTTTATGAGGAGGCTTACCTGCATATGTCGGAAGATCCCGAGGTTATTTGGAAGTTAGCTAAAGCGCTTGAATCCAACAAAGAATACGACCGTGCCTTGGCGCTCTTTTTACAATTCGCGCGCGAACTTGAATTGCGTGGTCTTGCCAAAGATGATCAACGATATCCCCTAGCACAAGAAAAAGTCCGCAAACTGGATCCGCTATTTAGGCGGCATGACAAGCTAAAGGGGCAAGTGCAAGTTTCTGGCATGGCTTTGGCCAAATCCTATCGCAATTCGAATATGCCCTTGATGGCCTTGGAGATTACTCGACGACTATCGGCCAACTTCTCGATGCCTGAAGCACTTGAACTTTATACCGAGGTCGCGCGCGAAACTGGGAAGTCATTAGCCCGCTGGAAAGTTGCCTACAACGAATTAGATTTAAGCGGTTGGTCAGGCGGCGACGGCTATCGCGCTTACGGCAAAATGATTGAGGCAGACATTGTTAATGATGCAACAATTGCCACTTCGGAAGGGCAATTCCAAACTCAAGAGCTAAGTTGCGATGTAACTTTTGATTCGGACTTCTCATTAGAAGCCGACCTGCGTTTCGACAGTTCATCGTCGCTCGTGGGTCTATGCTTTGGCCGCAAAGATAGCCAAAACTTTAATGCTGTAGTCTTGCACCCTAAAGGTTATCTGGACGTGAGCACCCAGCATGGAGGCAGTTGGACCGTACGTGATCACCGCGCCGTTGACCTCGATTTAAGTTGGCAAAAATTACGCATCGACGTTGTAGGTAAAATTCTCGACGTTTACCTAAACGGCCAATACATGCGCTCGCTAACCATGCCCTCTCGCGACAGCATGCGCGGCGGGTTTGGCTTAATTTGTGGCACCGGCAAGGGATACTATCAGGACATTCGCCTGCTAAGTCGGGACCCCCATGACCCGGCAGCGCGTATCGAACGCGAATTGGCTATGGCGAAAGTTGCCAACAATGAAATCGTCCGCGCCACCGGCAGTTTTTCGGGAATTGTTCCTCCGGCACTTCAATTAAAGGAATTGATTCAAGGCGAGGAATTTTCTCTAGAATCATTGCGTGGCCGGCCAGCCGCGCTAATTTTCTGGGCGCCTTTCCAGGACGAGGTAATTCCAACAACGGACTATTACGCACACCTTGCAGAACAATGGTCTGAACTTGGGGTAAAAGTTGTGGTGGTTGCCAGCGCCCAACATTCCTTAACAGATGTGCAAAATTATTTAGCTGAACATCCAATGCCCGGCGTTGACATCGCTATGGATGCCGCATTTCGAACTTATAAAGACTACAACCTAAGTTCACGCGGCTATGGTTTGCCGCGCATCATATTGCTTGATGTAGATGGCAAAGTTGCCTGGGAAGGTGATCCTGGATTAAGGCGCGGACGTGGCTGGAGCAAAGGCGACGGCGAAACATTCTTCGATGGTGCCTTAAGCAATCTGGTCGAAATGCGCATGCTTAGAGAAGTTATTGCCGCCGCAGAAAACTTAAGCATTGCTAAACAAGCGCTGGCGCGCGGCGACTTTAAATTAGCCTTGGAAAGTTGCTCAAAATTGACAGAATTAGATGCGGACTGGGCCCCCAGTGTCCAACAAGCCCGCTCATTACAAATCCGTATCGGCGCAATTGCCAATCAATTAATCATCGATGCGCGCGAACAGGAATTGCGCGGCTATCCGCTGCTTGCCGAAGCAATGCTTCAGCTCGGAGTCGAACAATTTTCTGGAAGCAATGCGATAGATTTATGCCAGGAACGATTAAAAGAATTAAACAAATCGAGCAGTTTGCGCAATGCACGTGCCGCCTGGAAAAACTTATCAAAAGCTGCCGATGAAGCCAAGCGTCAGCGTGAGCTATCGCGCATCATTGCACATCTTGACAGCGCGATTAAGCGTGATCAGAGCGCACAAATAACTGAAGCCCACCAGTTAATGCGCGAAGCACTGCTCGACGATGGCGCCGAAGCAGTGCTTAATGTTTGGCTGAAAATCCAGCCTACCCAAGTTTGCTTAGAGCGACTGCTGTCTTCTCTAAACAAAGCTCAACATCTTCAGCAGTAATTGCCAAGTGTGGACGGAAGCGAACGGTGCGGTCACCACAGGCCAAGCCAATCATGCCGGCTTCCATCATGCCACTTAAACAAGCGTCGCGTGAACTTTGGTCTGGCAGGTCGAAACCCATCACCAAGCCAATCCCGCGAACGTTGCTAACTATTGCGTGCCCTTCAGCAAGTTTATGCATTCCGGAGAGCCATTGCTCGCCGCGCTCGGCTGCATTGCTAACCAAATCCTTTGCAACAACTTCTTCGAGAATGCGGGTTGCGCGAACCATGTCAACTAAGTTGCCGCCCCAAGTCGAATTAATACGACTTGATGTAACAAAGGCGTTATCAGGTACGAGGTCAATTTTTGCGCCACAAATAATCCCGCATTGTTGCGACTTCTTGCCAAAGACAATTACGTCAGGCTGCACACCGTGGTACTCATGCAACCAAGTTTTACCACTGGCAAAGAAACCAGTTTGCACTTCATCGCAGATAAACAAGCAGTCGTAACGTTCGCAACGCGACTGCAATGCTTGCATAAATTCCGGACGAAAGTGGCGGTCGCCACCTTCAGCTTGAATTGGCTCAATGATGATGCAAGCGATGTCGTCACCGTGCTTAGCGAATTCAGCGTCAATCTCGGCCAATGATGTAGCTTCAGCATCACGTACCGCGGCAAGGCTTTCTTCGTTAATTGGAAAGTGCAGTGCCGGTGAAGAGACTCGTGGCCAATCAAACTTTGGAAAGTAGTTAACTTTAGCTGGGTCGGTATTGGTCAAGGACATGGTGTATCCAGAACGACCGTGGAAAGCATGACGGAAGTGCAAAGCCTTTTGGCCAACATCCGAATCAACACCTTTGGCACGGTTGCGGCGAACCTTCCAATCAAAAGCCACTTTAAGAGCATTCTCAACTGCTAAAGCACCACCATCAATAAAGAAGAAGTGCGAGTAACCTTCGGGAGCAAGATGCTTGCCGAAAGCTTCAACGAAGGCGGCCATTTCAGTTGTGTAAATATCTGAGTTAGCCGGCTTGTTAATGACTGCGTCGCGCGCATAAGCCAAGAATTCTGGGTCGCATAAGCAGTCTGGGTTCCAACCCAGTGGTGTCGAACCAAAGCAGCCGAAGAAGTCGAGGTACTCCTTGCCGGAGCGCGAATCGACCATAATTGACCCTTTGGAAGCTTGTAGATCACAAACTACCGGATAACCATCGACCAACATCCAATTCTTGAGAGTTGCGTGGACATTTTCAGGGGCGATTCCTTGAGCTTCAGCTGTTTCCATTTTGTTTTTTTGCGGGCTTATTTCGGTCGAGAAAGTGCGTAAAATACGCGCTTGATGAGTAATCACAACTCCAGCAGCGAGGCTCCTAGAGCCACCAGCCTGATTCGCGATTTGCGTTTTCAGGTGGCGCATCGGCTCCGGCTGCAGGCAGATTTTAATCTTGTTTACCGCAAGGGTAGCCGCGCCAGAGGGCGGTTTATTCTACTCATCGCGACCCCTTCGCGCCACCCCCAAGCCCCCCGCATGGGCCTGTCCGTTGGACGTAAATACAGCAAGGGTGCACCTTTACGCAATCATGCGAAACGTATTTTTAGGGAAAGTTTTCGCCATGTCAGAGCCCAACTACCGGCCTTTGACATTGTTGTGATTCCCCTCCAAAGTGGTAATCGTCATGACTTCAAACTCATTTGTGACGAGTTAGTGACACTTTGCCAGAAAATTGAGCGAAAACTAGAGCAGTGAAGCGCATCCTAAGCTTTGTGGTTCGCACCTACCGCGCCATAATCAGCCCACTGTTAGGGGCTAATAAGTGCCGTTTCGCCCCTACTTGCTCAGAATACGCTCTGAGCGCCCTCGACCAACATGGTTCCCTTAAGGGCACCGTCCTGACACTTTGGCGCGTGCTGCGCTGTAACCCATTCTGCAAAGGCGGGTACGACCCGGTCCCTTGCACCAAACACAAACACTCCTGAAATGTTGTTAGCCACCCTTTTAGCCTTCGCCCAACACCCACCTACCGCCCAAGAAGCGCCGAGCTTTAAGCCGGCCACTCAAGAGCAAGGCCTACCAGTCCGCGAAGATTTAGTGCATCCAATGGAGAAGCACTTTGGCACCACTCGACGCATAAGTACTCACGGCGAAAATGCCGAGGGCTACTTCAACTGGGCTGGCAATACGATTAGTTACCAGGCGACAATTCCCGGCACAAGTTGCGATCAAATTTACACCTTAGATTTACTCAGTGGCGCACGCCGTTTAGTTAGTACCGGCACTGGTCGCACCACTTGCGCATTCTTTATGCCAAGTGACGATGCGGTAATTTTTGCCAGCACTCACGCCGCCAGCGAGGATTGCCTGGCACCGCCTGATTATTCGATGGGATATGTGTGGAAAATCTACCCAGAGTTTGACCTATACATTCGCAACCTTGAGACTAATGAGTTAAAGGCGATAGCAGTTGCGCCCGGCTACGATGCCGAAGCCGTCACCAGTCCGGCCGGCGACAAGATTGTGTTCACTTCAACCCGTAATGGCGATTTGGATGTTTACACCATGAACATTGACGGCACCGACATCAAGCAACTAACCAGTAAGCTCGGATACGATGGCGGCCCCTTCTTTTCACCTGATGGTAAACGCATTGTTTATCGCGCCTTCCACCCAAAGACTGAAGCTGAACGGGCGCGCTACTTAGAACTTCTTGGACAAGATGTAATCGAGCCAATGGCCTTGCAAATCATGGTCATGGACTTGGACGGTAGTAACAAAGTACAAGTAACCAACAACACTGCGGCTAACTTTGCCCCTTACTATCACCCTGATAATCAGCGGATTATTTACTGCTCTAACCAAGCATCTGAATCAGGCCGCGACTTTGATTTGTTTCTAATCAACGATGATGGAAGCAATAACCAACGGGTTACATACAACCCGAGCTTTGATGGCTTCCCAATGTTTAGTCACGATGGCAAGAACTTAATTTTTGCTAGCAATCGTCAGAACAACTCCCCACGAGACACAAATCTATTCATTACTGAATGGATTGATTAATGAAAAAATTCCTCCCCCTACTGCTCTTGGCCTCATGTGCTGGAGCATCCACTGAAGCTAACTTCCCCGACCAACCCCAAGTGTGGGGTTCTCTGCGCGGCATGATGCACCAAGGAATTACCGATGCCGGCACTTCAATTAGTGCGGCCATGACTGGCAAACACATGTGGGGCGTTGGTGCGGTAAAAGATCTTGATGGCGAAATCACCATCATGAATTCATCGATTAACCTTGCGCAACCGGTGCCAAATAGTGAAGACGCTATTTACCAAAACATTGCTCAAAGTGATAGCGGTGTTGCATTGTTGGTTTTGGCTGAAGTTGAACACTGGACCAGCATTCCAATTGACGTTGACCTTGATAGCCAAAAAGCACTTGAGGCTTTCATTGCAAAGTCTTCGCAGGCGGCCGGCTGGGATCAAGATCAAATTCTGCCATTTCGGGTGCTTGGCAAAACCAGCCATTTACAGCTGCACGTGATTGATGGCAAGCGCCTTGAAGGTGCTGGCAACTCTCACGAAGAGCACATTGCGACGGCGATTAAAAATGTTTGGAAAGGAACCGAAGTAGAAATGTTTGGCTTCCGCTCTTTACACCATAAAGCAATTTTCACCCACCATGACACTACCATTCACATCCATGGAGTTACTGCTGACCAAAGTAGTGGCCACGTAGATGAAGTAGCAATCAAGGCTGGCGAATGTGTGCTGTTGATGCCTAAGTAAGGTTTAGAACTTTTTAAAAGTCCAGACCTGCCAAGCGACCACCGCTGAGTTCCCAACCGGCGGTGGTCGATTCAATTACTTGTAATTGACCAAAACCTGGGGTCCATAGGTATTCGATTTTTTCCAGACCAGCGTCGATGTCAACTTCAACTTCGTGAAGATTGGCAAAATACCCAAAGCCATAGTTGCTAGTAAATTCGACCTCAACGTGCTCAATCTCTTGAGATCCGCCATTGCTACGGATCCCTAAATGCATGCCTTCAATGGCTTCGCTTGGACATAAAATCGGCGCGCGCTCCCAAGCGTAAGTGGTAGTACTTATGCCTTCAACTTCCTGTAGGATGCGTAAATTGCCATCGGTATCTTGTGCGACCCACATGGTTTCAACCGGAACGTAATTTTCCACGGTACTTAAAACTAAGGCCGGGATACCAGTAGTTGGCATCACCACCGAATCGACCACAGTTTGTTTACGAGTGCCTCCAACGTTATCGCCAGTACCTTCCCAAACAAAAAAATCATCAACCGCTAGGCCCGGTAAAAATTGATTACTGATGGTGGTTGAGTCAGGGTTAAAGTTGGCCGGCTCGCCACCCAAGCGTTGGCCACGTAAGGTGCCTTCAGTTGGTTTGTAATATTTATTGCCTAGCCCAACCTTTTGAGTGGCGGCAAGTCCAAAACCCGGCGCCCAAATCTCTTCAAGATCACTACCAAAAACACTGGTTTGCAAGCATTGCTGCAAATTTTCCGTGATACCTAAGAATGCGCTCGGAGCGATTACTGCGGTAGTTTCAACTACGTAACATTGTTGGCCCCAGAAATCCGTAAGCACTTGGCCAATGGTTGCCACCTCTGGCAAAAGTATTGGCGGATGATTCATGTCCACTGCCACGCTGTTGTATTCAAGCAAACGCACATTGCCATAAATGTCTTCGGCGATCACAAAGTGGTTAGCCCACTCATCTTCGCCCCAACGAATGCGCAATGCCCAAATGCCATGATTGTATTCTTTATTAACAACTCGAAAGTGAACTTCAGAACCGCTTAATAAGCCGTCCTCTTGAAACTTCATTTCGTCACCAACCTCAAGACCAGCCAAATAGCGGTTAGTAATTATTGCCGAATTTGCACCAAACAAACCGCCACTGCTCGGCAGTGGAACCACACTAATATCTCTAAAAATTATTCCTTGACCTGCAGGAATACCAACTTCCGCAGGATAGACCACATCGTCAAAGAATTTGATGTGTTCATTGCCATTGACAGTTATTTCGTAAGAACCGTCCATCTGGCTGTAGGCGAAATTGGTGCCCGATTGAACCATAACACCTGATTGCGGTTGCAAAGTTTCGGCGTTGTAAACAGTGCCGACTAAATCAATGCGCCCATTTCCCCCGCCACCGCCACCAGAAGATCCGCCCCCGGCAGTACCGTCAGGAAGCTTGGTGGTGCACGCGCTGAGCAAAAGGCTCAGCAGAATCGCGCCTAGTAGGTCTTTTTGCAACATTGGAGGACAGCCCAAATCAGGGTTCCCCCAAGCCCACCACAAAGCAATATCCTATGCGGGGCTTTTATTTAGGCCACAAAAACTCGACTTCAATATCGAGTGAATCTTCCAAAGTCTTGTGTACAGGGCAACTTAGGGCAGCAGCCTCAATTCTCTTGCGGTCTTTTGGTGAAGCTCCCAGCGGTCCGGTTAGCTTCACCTCTAAGCGTGAAATCTTGCGCACCGAGCCACTACTCATATGTTTGAATACCTGTACTTTTACATCTGCCAGGTCCATTTCATGCCGCTCACCGACAATTCCAATAATTGTCAGCATGCACGAGCCAAGTGCGGTTCCGACTAAGTCGGTTGGCGAAAAAGACTCACCCTTGCCGCAATTATCAAGTGGCGCATCAGTAATTACCTTTTCACCACTGGCTTGGTGGCTTGACTGGCAACGCAACTGTCCAAGATAGACACAATTAATTTCAGTTGCCAATTTACACTTCGACCGTTTCGTTATCGGTTTCTAAGTAAACCTCACTGCCACTGGCGGCAAACTCGCCAGATTTTTCAGCCATCGCCGCGCGCACTTCCTCGGTAATTTTCATTGAGCAAAATTTAGGTCCACACATCGAGCAGAAGTGTGCAACCTTGGCACCATCAGCCGGCATCGTTTGGTCGTGGTAATCACGCGCAGTCACAGGGTCCATCGACAAGTTAAATTGATCTTCCCAACGGAATTCGAATCTAGCCAAAGACAATTCATCGTCCCATGCGCGCGCACCGGGAACACCTTTAGCGATGTCGGCAGCATGTGCGGCAATTTTGTAAGTAACCACTCCGGTTTTTACGTCGTCACGATCTGGCAAACCTAAGTGCTCTTTCGGAGTTACGTAACACAACATCGCAGTGCCGTACCAGCCGATGTTGGCCGCGCCAATTGCCGAAGTTATATGGTCGTAACCTGGTGCAACATCGGTAACCAATGGGCCGAGTGTATAAAAGGGTGCCTCGAAGCAATCCTCCAATTCGCGATCCATGTTTTCCTTGATCATATGCAGTGGCACATGTCCAGGACCCTCAATCATAGTTTGCACATCGTGCTTCCAGGCAATCTTGGTAAGTTGGCCAAGCGCCTTTAGTTCACCAAATTGAGCCGCGTCGTTCGCGTCAGCCAAACAGCCTGGACGCAGTCCATCACCCAAACTGAAGGTCACATCGTAATCCTTCATGACTTGGCAGATTTTTTCAAAGCCAGTGTAGAGGAAGTTTTCTTGATGATGAGCTAGGCACCATTTGGCCATGATGCTACCCCCACGTGAAACAATTCCAGTAATGCGATCGACTGTAAGTGGCACATGGTGGAGCAAAACTCCAGCATGGATAGTGAAATAATCAACGCCCTGTTCGGCTTGCTCGATTAATGTTTCAATGAACATATCGAGATTCAATTTCGTCGGGTCGCCATCGACCTTCTCCAAGGCTTGATAAATTGGCACAGTACCAATTGGCACTGAAGAATTGCGCATAATCCATTCACGCGTTTGGTGAATGTTGTGGCCAGTACTTAAATCCATAACCGTGTCCGCGCCCCACATAACTGACCATTGAAGTTTTTCGACTTCCTCTTCAATAGATGAGTGAGTTGCTGAGTTGCCAATATTTGAATTAATTTTGGTGCGAAAATTGCGACCAATTATTACTGGCTCTAATTCCGGATGCATGCGGTTAGCCGGAATGACGGCACGACCGGCAGCAATTTCTGAGCGGACGAATTCAGCTTCAAGCTCTTCGCGCGCCGCCACGTAGGCCATCTCTTCAGTGATGACCCCACGCCGGGCAAAGGCCATCTGTGACCAATTCGCCTGTTCCTTGGCATTTACTTCACGTGCATCCAACCACGCTTGGCGCAATTTCGGCAAGCCCTTGCGGGGGTCAAAACCCTGAGGACCACTGGTGTCATAGAAATCGAAATGCTTGCCGTTGGTCAAATGGGTACGACGGAAAGGAATCTGCAAGTCAAAGCCATTATGCTTAACTTCGCTAACTTCCTTAGTCGAGGACGGCCAGCATTCCTCAAAACTAGGGATACTGCGCGGTTTTAGATCCCCGCTCTCGTTACGGTTTTCACTTAATTTACTCATTGCTCTTCCTCCGCCGGGGTTATCCGGTTCAGGTTCTCGGGTCTTCTCTCAGTCGCCAGAATTAGGCAACACCCCGGGCTTTGCCTAGTTTACTAGTCTCCGCTAGGACGCGGAAAAAATGTCAATTCCGTAGTCTTTTCGAGACCACCACGAATGAACTTAACGCTAACCGTTTGACCATCGGTGAAGGAACTTAAGGAATCCATGAAATCGTAAATATCGGCAATCTCAAAATCGTCAATTGCGGTAATCACATCGTCTTTAAGTAAACCCGCCGACTCTGCTGGGCCACCAGGAACGGTGCCACCAAGTTTCATACCAGCGTCTCCACCTTCTCCGGCGTAATCAGGAATCGATCCGAACCAAACTCCCCCACCCGAGCGACGATTGCCGCCGCCACCGTGGGCGACTGGAGCTGGTTTGACATATTCCAATTCGCTCGAATCAGTACTCGCAAGTTCATGCAACATTGCAATCGTGCCATGCGCTAAAGTACTCATGCGTTGGTAATCAAGTTTTTCCCAATCGTCGCTTGGCTTATGGTAATCAGAATGCAAACCAGAAAAGAAAAACACCGCCGAAATGCCATCACTGTGAAAAGCCATGTGATCCGAACCGCCACCACCTGGTAAATCCTCGCCAGTCAAATTTAGTTGTAAAGCATTTTCCGCAGTTGCTCCACCACGGGTATCAATACTTGCTTGGGCAACATTTAGCGCCGAAGCAAATCCGCTGGCGGTTGAATGTGAACCAACCGTAATGCCGCCAGACTGCAAACGCCCAACCATATCCATATTCACATTGCTTAGGATTTTGTCCTTAGGCACGGTCGGGTTGGCCACCCAATATTTACTCCCAATTAATCCCTCTTCTTCCGCACCCCAAAAGCAAAACAACATGGTGCGTTGGGGTTGGTCGCCTGCTGCAATTGCTTCGGCGATTTCCAGAACTACCGCCGAGCCACTGGCGTTGTCATCAGCGCCATTGTGAATTGCTTCAACGCCCGGCGCGAGTGACCCATCGCCGCCCCAACCGAGGTGGTCATAGTGAGCGCCGATGCTGATTATTTCATCTGACTTGCCAGTCACCTTTGCTAGAACATTTAAGGTCTCTGCAATTGGACGTTCAATCGCAACGGAAAGCGATAGCGTCTCGCCTATAAGTTGTTCAAGTTCCACAAATTGACTTGGACTCACAGTGATAATCGGAATGCCACCGGTACCATGAGATGCGCTGAATTTAATTTCCGCATCACCGCCGGCCGCAAGTTCATCGGGGTGGGTACCGACAATCACGGCAACTGCACCTGCAGCGCGGGCGTTGCGAACCTTCGAACGTAATGCACCTAAACTTGCCAACTTATCTTCGGCCTTTGGTCCCCACTCGGTGTAGCGACGTAACAGCACAATTTTGCCTGCAACGTTTGCCCCGGCGAAATGATCGATGTTGTAAGACTCAAGGACAACGCCATAAGACGCGGAAGTTAGTTCGCCACTCGCTGTACCTTCAGCCGACAACGCCAAGCTTCCGACATTCTCAAAACTTTTGTCGCCAACGCTTAAAGAACATTCACCAGCTTGAGCAGCTTGCGCCAACGGGAAGGATTGATACCAGCCACCATTTTCTCCGGCCGGCTCCAAACCTGCGGCCTTCAATTGCTCTGCAAGATAAACCGCTGCGGCATCAGCCATCGGGGTACCGGCGCGCCTTCCTTCAAGTGCGTCGTCTGACAACCACTTGGTATGTGCTTCAATTTCAGCAGCAGTCGGAGCACTTGACGCCGAATTAAGTGAATGCACCGGTGCTGAGGTCTCAGCCTTATTTGACGGTTGAGCGCAGGCAAACAGCAAGCCGCAAGACAGTAGCAGTAATTGGCGGGAGGCGAATTTCATAAACAGAGTTTAAGCCTCCCCAGCGAGTCTAAAAAGGCTTAAAAACCCAATTCGGTCCAACGCTTACTAACTTGCCGCTTAATATCCTCCGACATTACGATTTCATCTGGCCATTCGCGGGTAAAGCCTTCTTCGGGCATTTTGCGAGTAGCATCGATGCCCACTTTAGAACCGTAACAAGCCGCGCGCGAGGCGTGGTCAAGCACTTCCATCGGTCCCATGGTGAATTCGAAATCACGCTGCGGGTCGATGTTATTTAATACTCGCCAAGCGACCTCAGCATCGTTGTGAATGTCACAGTCGTCATCGACCACCACGATTACTTTAGTGAACATGGCCTGGCCGAGTCCCCAGATGGCATTCATTAATTTGCGCGCATGACCTGGATAATCCTTTTTGATTTTTAAGTACATCAAATTATGCGCAACGCCCTCAAACGGCATGCGATAGTCCAGCACCTCTGGGAATTGCTTGCGCAACACCGGCAACAATAAGCGCTCAATGCCTTCGGTCATCCAACAATCTTCTTGCGGTGGTCGCCCGACCAAAGTTGTATGGTAAATGGGATTTTTACGCATCGTGATGCACTCGACTTCAAACACCGGGTAATCATCCGCTAAAGAGTAATAACCGGTATGGTCGCCGAAGGGACCTTCGCGCCGCAAGTTTTCCGGATCGACCCAACCTTCGAGAACAATTTCGGCAGTTGCCGGAACTTCTAAGGGAACACTTTTACATGCCACCAAAGGCACCGGTTTGTTGCGAATAAAACCGGCAATCATTAACTCATCGATGTCTGGTGGCGCTGGAACCACACTCGCAAAGCAAGTTGCAGGGTCGGCACCAATGCAAACTGCCAAAGGAATTCGTGAACCGCTATCACCGGCTTTGTTTAAATGACGCCGCGCGTCCTTATGGCGATGAGTGTGAAAACCAGTCTCTTTTGCGCCCATCACTTGCAAGCGATAAGTGCCCAAATTGCGGCGACCGGTTACCGGGTCATTAGTCACGCACAACGGAAATGTAATAAACGGGCCAGCATCGTCCGGCCAAGTCGTTAACACCGGCAACTTACTTAAATCGACATCGTCGCCGGTCCACACCACCTCCTGGCAGGAGGAACTACTAACTTTTTTAGGAAACCACTTGCCGACTTGAGCCAACTTAGGCAACAACTTTATTTTTTCAATAATCCCCTCGGGCGGAGCTTGCTCAAGTAAATCTTCAATTCGTTGCGCATGGGCATCTGGAGAATCCCCCAACGATAAAGCCATTCGCTCACGCGAGCCAAAGGCGTTTATCAAGACCGGCATTTTGCTCCCCTTAACGTTCTCAAATAGAAGCGCACAATTTGCACTACCAAGCTCTTTAGAGACGCGGTCAGTTATTTCGGCAATCTCAAGGTAAGGATCGACTTCGGCGCTGATGCGTTTTAATTCACCGGCATCTTCTAAAACCTGAATCCACTCACGTAAATTTTCGATGGCCATGTTATTAAGCGACTACTAAGTTGACCATGCGGCCTGGAACGATGATGGCTTTGCGTAAAGATTTTCCATCCAAAAACTCGGCGGCCGCAGCCACGGCTAGCTCTTCAATTGAGGCACTGTCAGCATCGGCCGAAACTTGAATGCGGGTTTTCAACTTGCCGTTTACTTGCACCGGCAACTCAAATGAATCAACCGCCAACATTGCTTCGTCCCAAGTTGGCCACAGATGCCATGCACAAGAAGTTTGGTGGCCACAACGACTCCACATTTCTTCAGCAAGGTGCGGCGCAAAGGGTTCCAACAGCAATGCAAATCTTTCTGCTTGCGACTTGGTGATACTACCACCAAGTTTAGTCGCGGCATTAACAAATTCCATCAGCGCCGCAATGGCGGTGTTGTTGGCCATTTGCTCAAGATCATTGCTTACCTTTTTAATTGATGCGTGCAAAGCGCGTTCAACCTCGTGGTTGCACTCATCGGCAAAGTCGCCATCAAAAAGTCGCCAAGCACGTTGCAAGAATCGATGAGCTCCCGGCAAGTCGCGAGGGTTCCATGGCGCACTTGCCGTCACCGGCCCCATAAAGGCTTCATACAGGCGCATTGTGTCGGCCCCGTACTCTTCGATTACGTCATCAGGATTAACCACATTCCGCAAAGACTTGGACATCTTGGCAACAATCCGTTCCAATTTTTCATCTTGCTTAAAGAACTGGCCATCTCGCTCAGTAACCTCGTCGCTTGGCACTAAAGCCCCACGTTCATTTTTAAAAGCAAATGATTGGACCATGCCTTGATTAACCAATTGTTGAAAAGGTTCGTTGGTGCTAACCAATCCACAATCGAACATCACTTTGTGCCAAAAGCGCGCATACAACAAGTGCAAAACTGCGTGCTCGGCGCCACCGACATAAAGATCGACCGGCATCCAGTAATTCTCAACTTCGGGCGACCACGCTTGTTGTTGATTTTGCGGATCGCAAAAGCGCAAATAATACCAACATGAACCCGCCCACTGTGGCATTGAATTAGTTTCGCGTTGCCAAACTTTGCCGTCGGCATCGACAACCTCACACCACTTGGTAGCACGAGCCAATGGCGGGTCGCCATTTTCATTAGGCGTAAAGTCATCTAACTCAGGCAGGCTTACCGGCAAATCCTCGCTAGGCACTAGTCGGGTTTGCTGGCCATCGGCAGAATGCAACAATGGAAATGGTTCGCCCCAGTAACGCTGACGACTGAATAACCAATCGCGCAAACGATAAGTTACCTTGGCTTGGCCACATGAATTTTCACTAAGCCAATCGCACATTTTTTGCTTAGCGGTGGCGACATCTAAACCGTCAAGCCATTCTGAATTTTGTTTTAACCCAGCTTGGTCTTCAATCACTGGAATTGCCAAGTCATACTTTTCAGCAAATTCGCGGTCGCGTTCATCGCCATCAGGGACGCACATAATCGAACCGGTGCCGTATGACATCAGAACATAGTCAGCAACCCAAATCGGAATTAGTGCACGCGGGTCATCGGCCGGCATAGCTGGGTTCAAGGCAAATGCGCCAGTAAACACCCCAGTTTTTTCTTTTTGCAATTCGGCACGTTCAAGATCGCCCTTCTGTGCCGCTTGCGCCGAGTAATCAGCCACCGCCGAGGCTTGTTCGGCAGTGGTGATGTCAGCCAACAGTGGATGCTCAGGAGACAACACGCAGAAACTGGCCCCGAACAATGTGTCAGGACGCGTAGTAAAGACGGTGAAATCAGATCCCCCATCACCTGCTACTTTAAAGTTCACTTCGGCGCCTTCAGAACGGCCAATCCATTCACGCTGCATCGCTTTAACTGAATCTGGCCAATCCAAGCTCTCTAAATCATTTAACAAACGATCTGCATAGGCGGTAATTTTCAACATCCACTGACGCAGTGGGCGGCGCACACATTGATGGTCACCGCGTTCGGAACGCCCATCAATAACTTCTTCATTGGCCAACACTGTTCCCAAAGCAGGACACCACCAAACGGGAACCTCGGCCTGATAAGCCAGCCCTTGGTCAAATAACTTTGAAAAAACCCACTGAGTCCAACGGTAGTACTTTTCATCGGTAGTATTTACTTCGCGGTCCCAGTCATAGGACAAGCCCAACTCTTGAAGTTGGCTACGAAATTTATCAATATTCTTGGCGGTAGTTTCAGCCGGATGAGTGCCGGTTTGAATGGCGTACTGTTCGGCGGGCAGACCAAAAGCATCCCAACCCATTGGATGCAAAACATTGAAACCTTGGTGGCGTTTGTAACGCGCAATAATGTCGGTGGCGGTGTAGCCCTTGGGGTGGCCAACATGCAGGCCAGCACCCGATGGATATGGGAACATATCCAACACATAATATTTCGGTTTGCTGGCATCAAAGCCCTCCTCGCCGGGCCCTGCGGTCCGGAAAGTTTTCTCAGCGAGCCAGTGCTGTTGCCAACGCTTTTCGATGCCAGTGAAGTCGTAATTCGCCATACAAGGGTGGAATAATACTCGCGCGAGGCTACACTGTTCGGCCCGGTTTTGGCGAAAGCCACTTCCGGAGATCTTTAGGAGAAACGTGTGGGGCTATAGCTCAGCTGGGAGAGCGCTACACTGGCAGTGTAGAGGTCAGGGGTTCAAATCCCCTTAGCTCCACCATCTCCTTTCGATTAGTGCGTCCGCAGGTCTAGAATTCGACCTCCGGGCGGTTTTTTTTTGCCCCCCGCAAAGCAACGTAAACACCAAAGCAAGATGGCTGTTGAATACCCCGAAGATCGCCTGCAAAAATTAGCCTCGCTAAAAGACGCAGGTATTGACCCATATCCGGCAACCCCGCCGTTGAATCGCCAACTGGCCGCTGAAGTTTTAAACGACTTTGATGAGAAGTTAGGCGAAACTACCACTATTTGTGGAAGAGTGCTCGGCCGCCGCGGTTACGGCAAATTAGCCTTCTTGGATATTGACGATATTTCTGGTCGTATCCAGGCAGTGATGGAAAAAGCCTTAGTCGCCGCAGAGGATTTCCCGCTGCTAAAGCAATTAAATCTTGGCGACTTTGTTGAAATCACCGGCACCCTAAAACATACCAACAAGGGCCAGGCTTCCGTTTATGGAACCGGCATGCGCATTCTGACCAAAGCGATGACCGAACCGCCAGCCAAATGGCATGGCTTGAACGATGTCGAGTTGCGAGCCCGCATGCGCTATGTTGATTTATTCGCCAACCAAGGTGTGCGCAGTACTTTTTTAAAGCGCAGCGCAATTTTGGCTTCGATGCGTTCGACCTTAGGTGCTCATTGCTTTACTGAGGTCGAAACCCCAGTTTTGCATCCGGTTTATGGTGGTGCTAATGCGCGACCATTTACAACTCACCACAATGCGCTCGACATGGGATTTTACATGCGCATTGCGCCTGAACTATATCTTAAGCGTTTGTTGGTCGGCGGCATCGAACGAGTTTTTGAACTTGCCCGCGTGTTCCGCAATGAAGGCTTAAGCAACCGCCACAATCCTGAGTTCACTATGCTTGAGTTTTATCAAGCATTTAGTGATTACCAAGGAATGTTGGAGCTTACTGAAGAGTTAGTAATCAATGCCGCCAAAGCTGCGGGCCTTGAACAGGACGACGGAAGTATTAGTGCACAATTTCGTGATGAGCAATTTGATTTGCGCGCACCCTTTGCGCGCATCAAGTACGCGGATGCTTTTAAGCAATATGTAGGTATTGACGCTTGCGACCGCGAAGCTCTTGGCGAACGACTAGCAAAAGAAGAAATTGCCATTACTGGTGAGGGGGATTACTTCTGGTGGAAAGCTGTTAACAATTTGTTTGAACGATTTGTTGAACCAGAATTGCGTGGACCAATTTTTGTTACTGACTATCCGTCGGCAATTTGTCCACTCGCCAAGCCAAGCAAAGGTGACCCGACTTGGGCAGAAAGATTTGAGTTCTTTTTGGGCGGAATGGAATTAGCAAATGCCTTTTCAGAATTAAATGACCCACAACTGCAACTTGAAAACTTTGAAGGTCAAGTTGGCGATGCCGACCCCGAAGCACCCAACGCCATCGACCATGATTATGTTCGCGCACTAGGCTATGGAATGCCTCCAGCCGGCGGCTGTGGCATTGGCGTAGACCGCTTAGTCATGGTCTTGCTCAACTGCGACACTATTCGCGACGTGCTACTGTTCCCCCACCTGCGCCCCGAAACTGAAGAGTGATAAAACTCGCTAGCGCCTATTTGTTCAAGCGCCCAGTTCAGGTGCTAGCGGTGCTTGGTGTAGCAATAGGTTTGTGTTCCTTGCTCTTAGTCAATTCAGTAATGAATGGGCTGATTGAAAGTGACCGCCAAGCCGCTCGTGGCCCACTTGCCGACTTAATGCTAGTACCGGCCAGCGAAAACCATTTAGCCAATTGGCAGGAATACCAATCGGCCTTGGCGCCGCTTTTAAAAACCCATAACCAGACCCCAATATTGAGTGCGATGGCACCACACTTAATTAGTTATGCCGTCCTCGGCCTTCAAGGTGGCGAAAGGTTACTAAGTCACACTTTGGCTTCAGATGTAAATGGTGTTCAATTAGTCGGCATTGATGCGCGTGCCGAATTAATGGTCGGCGGCTATGGCAACTCACTAAGCGCCACCACACTTTTCCCGATTGCCGACGCATCAAATCCTTTTAAACTGGAAGATTCAGGTCCCTTTTCACGACCTGGAGTTTTGGTTCCAGATGCTCTCGCCCAAGCGCTGGGACTACGTGTTGGAGAAATACTTGAGCTTGGAGCTTTACCGCCCTTACTCCCCAAACTTGGTCAAGATTTTCAGCCTCATAATGCCCGCTTCACTATTGCGGGTACTTTTAAACCGACTGACTATCAACTCAGTATGGATCGAATTTACGCCCAACGGAGTGGACGCGACGGATTGATTTGGAATTTGCTCGGTGATGGCGGCGCAGATGTTAATGAAATCATGTTCAAGCTTGCCGCAGGGATTGACCCTGAAATGGCCAAACAAGAAATCATTAAAGCTTTGCAAGCGGCACAACTCCCAGTTCCAAATGCAAGCAATGGGGCAAGTTTAGAAACTTGGCAAGAACGCCGGTCAAGTTACTTAGCGGCGATTGACAATGAGCGACGCATAACCGCCATAATTATGTTCTTCGTGGTAATCGTTGCCGCCTTTGGTTTATTCGCCACGCTCTCGGCATTGGTTCGCGAAAAAGTGCGCGACCTTGGAGTCTTAGCCGCTTTGGGTTACTCACCATTTAATCGTGGGTGGCTACTTTTCAGCACCGGTTTAATTGGCTCTGCTTTGGGCTGCCTTATTGGTTTTGGCTTAGCCCATTGGCTGGCCCACAACAACCGCTTATTCAACTTGCTAAATTCCTTTGGAATTGAAATCTTTGGCTCTGACCTTTACGTAATTCAAGGACTACCAACTTTGTGGAATTCTCAACAAGCAATCAGCTTTAGTTTGGCGGCGTTCCTCACTGGTTGTATCTTCACCTTGTTCCCCGCAATCCACGCCGCTAAGTTGTCCCCGGTCGAGGCCCTTAACTATGAATGATTCATCAGCTTCTGTAATTCTTGAAGTGGATAATCTCCACCGTTCCTTCCGTAGTGGCGCTAGCACCTTAAATGTTTTGGCGGGCATAGATTTGCAACTACACGCAGGAGAAGTTTGTGCTCTACGCGGCTCGTCAGGATCGGGTAAATCAACATTGCTTCACATCCTTGGATTACTTGACCGTGCCGACCGCGGCAGCATTCGCTTAAATGGTAAAGAAGTCAGCAAAATTAGCTCCGCTAAAAGTGCTCAGTTGCGCGCGCAGGAGATCGGTTTCATTTTTCAGCAGTTTCAATTACTGCCGGAACTTTCGGCATTAGAAAACGTCTTAATCCCGCGGCGCTTGTTGCTGGGATTTAAATGGTGGTCGCAACGCAAGCAAGAACGGGAAGCAGCGATTGAGGCCTTACATCAAGTCAACTTAGCAGATCGCCTAAGCCATCGTCCAAATCAATTATCAGGTGGTGAGCAACAACGGGTGGCAATTGCGCGCGCCATGATTTCGCGTCCGAAATTATTACTTGCGGATGAACCAACCGGTAACCTCGACCAACAAAATGGTGAAGAGATTTTAAACTTTATGCTTAATTTGGCGGCTGAGGCTGGCACCGCAATTTTGTTGGCCACCCATGACCTAAAAATTGCCAATGCTTGCCAACGCACCCTTCATGTTAAGAATGGGCGGCTAGAAGATTTGGCCAGCCCCAGCAGTAGTTCGGCATGAGTTTAGTTTCTTTAGCCTGGAAGTATGCCCATTCACGCGCGCTATTGTGGATGTCTGCGGTCGCCATCGCCTTAGGTGTTGCGGTACTGTTTACTGTCCAAGCAGTGGTCAATGGCTACTTAAACCAAGTTGAAGTTACTTTAAGAGAATTTATTGGAGATGCGACGATTGAAGCCCCGGCCAGTTTTTCGAACAATTCCAATGAACTTAATTCCATACTTGAAAGCTGTACGGCACTTCCTGAAGTTACCACGGCTGAGCCGCGCTTTAACTGGTTTGGATTAGTTGGACGGCGTGGCGCACGCAGTAACAACAACCCACGCTCAGCCGACTTATCCGGTTTGCTTTTAGTTGGGGTCGATGACTGTGAAGTGGGAACGATCCGTTTGGGTAAATCCGCGGCAAAATCTTTTGGCGCTGCACTCGGTGAAGAGCTTGAAATTATTTCATTCCATACTGGCCACAATGGTCGACCAACGCCAGTGCGTCATAGCTTTATAGTTGCCGAAAGTTTTAGCACTGGCCGTTTTGACCAAGACCTCGACCGCGCGCTGGTTAATCGACAGGAGCTTGGGGCAATGTTTGGACGCAAAGGTGCGTGGAATCAAATTATTTTGCGCGGCAACTCTAGTTTTTCTGCTGAACAATTAGTTTTAGCCACAAATACCGCCCTTAGTGATACATCGCCACAGCCACCGCGGGTACTTCATTGGAGAGATGCTGGAGGTAATTTTTTACGTGCCGTTGAAAGTCAAAAAAGTATTCTGCAAACTATTTTCTTTATCGTAGTTTTAGTGGCCGCCTATCAATTGATTGCGACTTTAACTTTAACCGTTTCAGAAAAACGCCGCGACATCGGCGTACTCGGTGCCTTGGGCGCCAGCCGCGCCCGCATCATTGCTTTCTTTATGACCCTTGGTCTGTTGGTAGCGGCAATTGGCACTGGCCTCGGCCTGCTACTGGGAATGTGGTTATGCAACAATCTCTCAACCATCGAATTGTGGCTCGGCGGAGGTGAAAAAATATTCACTGCCGAAATTTATAAATTCACCGAGATTCCGGTGATGGTTGACCAACAAGCCGTTCTGCAATTAGTTAGTGCAACATTAATCGCCGCGCTCATTTTTTCCTTTATCCCGGCCTGGCGCGCGGCGCGCAAACCAATTGTGCAAGCTTTGTGGCGACGTTAATTTTGCAATAACTGCAAATTACTTACCTCGACACTAACAACTCCGTGTTCTTCGCGCGGAACACCAACCACCAAATAAGGTCCGCGTGTAAGTGTCCAAGGAGCTAGCCGACGATAAACACTCGGCCACATTATCGTTTCATAAATTGCACTCGTGTCCTCAAAGGATAAAAACAACATCGCTTTTCCCTGTTTGGTACGGACCGGTTTCTGTGTAACTTGCCAGCCGACCAAGCGCACTTGGCGCCCTAAATGATTCGACAAATCGCGCGCCGGAATAACTTTGGCGCGTCTAATCGCCGCCGCGTAAAGTGCCAAAGGGTGGGCGCTAAGCACGAAACCAAGCGCCTCCCACTCCTGCATGATTTGCGTACGACGGTCGTATTCGGGAGCCGCTGGAGGTTTGCGCAACTTAAGACTAGGCAAAGCATCGCAGGCGTGAAACAGAGACCCTTTGGACACGATTTGTTCACCCTGACGACCAGCCCAAATTGCTGCGGCGCGCATTCTTTCTGGGCGGGTGAAATTATCGGCAAGTTTATCGAGAGCCCCGCCACGTATCAGGGCCTCAAGTTCACTAATGCTCAAACGCAATCTTTCGCACAATTGCTCTTGGCTATTAAAGGCTCCTCCACGCTTACGTTCAGCTAAAAGCCTAGCGACCTGCGTACCGCTAATCCCCGACAACTCGCTTAACCCAACTTGCAAACGTCCATCACCGCCACCAAAACTGCGCTCAGAGTTATTTACACAGGGCAACAACAATTGCAATTTCATGCGCCGCGCTTCCTCGATGTAAGCAAAGCTCGAATAAAAACCGCCATGATTACGTAAAACTGCGGCCATAAATTCGGCCGGAAAATGGGCACGCAACCACGCCGAACAAAATGAAACGTTGGCATAACTAGCAGAGTGTGCCTTGCAAAAGGAGTAGCCAGAAAAGGATTCAATTTGTCGCCACAACTCATTAGCCATCTGCGAATCACAACCTTGAGCGCGGGCCCCTTCAACAAACAAACTGCCCCACTTTTTGAGCTGTCGATGACTGCGCTTTTTGCTCATTGAACGGCGCAGTTGATCGGCCGCCGCGGCATCAAATCCGGCCACCGCTTGTGAAACTTTCATCACGTCTTCTTGATAGGTCATCACACCATACGTTTCAGAAAGCAACTCATGCATGCTCGGATACAAATACCATTCGGGCTGATGTTTACCGTGCTCGGCCAAAACTTGATGGTGCCGGTCGATATAGGCACGCATCATTCCAGATTGCGCAATCCCTGGTCGAATAATACTTGAGGCCGCAACCAAAGTTGAAAAATCTGCACACTTCAATTTGCGCAACAAGGAACGCATACTTGGTGATTCAACGTAAAAGCATCCCATGCTGTCACCAGCCGCCAATAAGCGGCAAGTGCGTGTATCACGTTCAGGTTTAATACGTGCAAAGTCAACCGAAAGGCCAGTGTTTTCTTTAACCATCGAAGAGGCATCACGCACCACGGCTAAACCGCGGTTGCCAAGAAGGTCAATTTTCACCAAACCCGCTTCTTCGACCGCATACATATCCCATTGGGTTACTGTAATCGGGCCGCGTTCAGTTTGTTTTTTGGCATGTTGTAGCGGCAAAAAATCACTCAATGGGCCAGGCGCTAAAACGGTGCCGCCAGGATGCACACCTGTGTGACGTGGAAACCCATCTAAGGCCTGGGCCTGTTGCAGAATACTTACCCAAGGCTCGGCGTTAAGTGGCAAACCGCGAGTGCGCGGATTCTTAGCCAAAACTTGTGGATCTAGACTCCCGCCACCATGCCACGGCAAGGCGCGCGTAACTTCACCAATTTCTGCCGACGGCAAGCCCATCACTTTGGCAAGTTCACGCACTGCGCCGCGCGCGGCAAAAGTGTTGTGGGTGGAAATTAAGGCCAAGCGATCACGGCCCCATTTTTCGAAGGCGTAATTTAAAACTCGATCACGTTCGTCCCAAGCAAAATCTAAATCGACATCTGGATAATCACTGCGCCCGCGGTTCATAAAGCGCTCAAAGTAGAGGCCGTGTTCAAGTGGATCAACTTGGGTAAAACCCAACAGCCACGACACCAAACTGTTGGCCGCCGAACCGCGCCCACAACAATTAATTTGTTGGCGACGCGACCATGACACCAAGTCGGCCACCACCAAAAAATAATCGGCAAAGCCCTGTTCCTCAATTAAGGAAAGCTCGCGCCGCAGTTGAGCTTGATAACGCTCCGCTTGTGGAAATTTATGCACGCGGCGACGTTTAATTCCACGTTGACATAAACGCCCCAATTGCGCAATTGCACTGCGGCCGTTGGCGCTTGGAAAGCTTGGCATTAGTTTTTGCTCAAGCTTAATTTCGAAATCAGCGCGTTGCGCCAATTCCCAAGAATTACGCCACGCCACCGGGCACCAATCGGTGCGCAACGCTAACTGTTGCTGCCCGCAGAGCCAAGCATCGTAAGCTGCTAATTCTTTAGAAGGCAAATTTGCCAACGTACTATTAGTGCCTATTGCGCGAAGCAAACGGTGGCGAACGAGGTCTTCTTTAGTCGCCGCGACCACTTCGGGCACTGCCAATTGCCTCAAGCCAAAACGGCTAGCACCAGCGGCATTACCCGCCCAAATTTCGGCGCTGCAATCACTCTTCAATATTTTATCTAAAAAAAATTCCTGTGAACTAAGTATGGCAAAGCCGCCACCCTCGGAGGCGATGCGGGCGGCCAATCCCCATTCGCGTTGATGTTTGGGAGTGCTCAACCAACGCGTGCTCAATCGGCATAAAGCGCCCCAGCCATCATCAGTCAGCGCGATTAAATGTGCCGGACCCAAGTGCACGCCAAAGATTGGCTTAATGCCATGAGCCAAGCATGCTTTTTGAAAAGGCACCGCCCCCCACATGCCGCCGTGATCCGCCATGCCAAGTGCGCCAATCCCAAGTTCGGCCGCACGTCGTGCTAAATCATTAACACTTGAAGCACCGCAGTGAAAACTCCACGGCGTACGCACTCCCAGCCATGCGGATTTATTCACTGAAGTGGTGACGTTTCTTAAGCGCGACCACTGCCCCGCAGCGAACCGCCGACTCTCCATGGCGATCGCGAATCCCATCGAGCGCGTTAACTAATGAACGTTCGCGCGTGGCAGTAACATCAGTGAGAGTGCCCTGCCAGTAACCACGCACCAAGCCACTTAAACGCACACCCAGCAAGCGCACCAAAGTTCGTCGGTCGTGCATTTTGCGCAACAACTCCAAAGCCGGGCCTAAAAGTTCGCCATCGTGGTCACTAGCATCTAACAAAGTCACATCGCGGCTTACCGTAACGAAATCCGCCCAACGCAAACGGATTGATAATTTGCGAGCGAGCAAGCCCTTCGCACGCAAACGTCGCGCCGCCCGCGTCAATAATTCTTGCAACTTAGCGCGCAAAAATGCGTGGTCCTCGGTGTCCTCAGCAAAAGTTTGTTCGTGGCCAATACTTTTTTCTTGGCGGCGCTCCCAGGGTGGACAGACTGGGGTGTCATCCTCGCCACGCGCACGCACCTGCATGGCCGGACCATAATTACCAAAAGCATCTTTTAAGAACCAAGTTTCGGTGCTGGCCAAGCCACCTAATTTGGGCAGATTAAATTCATGCAAACGCTTTGCGGTAACTGGCCCCACCCCAGGCAATGCCTCAACTGGTAGAGGTGCTAAAAAACGCGCTTCCTGACCTGGCTGCACATCGAACAATCCTTGTGGCTTAGCAAAAGCTGAGGCAACTTTACTAACCAAGCGATTGCGGGACATACCAATAGTTAAGTCCAACCGTAAACGTTCACGAACTTCCTTGCGCATTTTTTCTGCCGCATCAATTGCCGGTCCAACCACAATGTCGGTACCACTTAAATCTAAATAAGCCTCGTCAACTGACACCTTTTCAATAATTGGGGTGTAATCGCCGAGTAGATTAAACACTGCGCGGGAGGCCCGTGAATACATACCATGGCTACCACCGACACGCACCAAATCCGGACACAAACGCATAGCTTGTCCCATCGGCATTGCTGAACGCACTCCAAATGCGCGCGCTTCGTAACTTGCCGCGGCCACAACTCCACGCCGTTCTGGAGCACCACCTACAACTACTGGCCGGCCTTGCAAACGCGGATTAAGAACTCGTTCAACCGCGACAAAAAAAGCATCGAGGTCAACGTGCAAAATTGAACGAGATGCACTCACGGCTTATCGCCTAAGCGCTTTCGGCGCGACGTAAACGACCGACTACCACCCCACGAATGCTCGCGGTACAACCACCCTCTTTCGGTGGCGACAAAAAACCACCCACCGCGCGCAAATTTAGATCGTCCTCGACGCGCGCCAAAGCTTGGCTGCGTTCACTACCCGTCCACCACACCACCAAATCACCCGGTTCGGCATCGTGGTAGACGCTCACCGCCAACATGTCCCCGTCAAGGAAGCCTTCCTTATCATTACTTGGATTGTTAACGGTTAAGAAAAATGTTTTAACTTCACTGTCCGCGCCCGCAAATTGTGCTGGCTTGCCGTGAGGGTTAATTAATTCCAAAAATGGTGGTACCGAGCCTGAAGAAGGTGGCGTTGATGTTTTATTTTGTTGTGTCATGTGGTGTTGCTTTAGTTGGTTTAAAAAATACGGAGAACTCCGACTACGCGACCGGCAAGACAGAAGGGCTGCTTTGCATCAATCACGATGTCTTCCATGGTGGCATTAGCCGGGCGCAAAACCACCCGCCCTGTGCCTGGCAAATAACGCTTTACGGTAGCTTCCATTTCTTCGCCCTCGCCCAAAATAGCGACCACGATTTCGCCTTTACTGGCCTGTTCACACTGTTGAACCAAGACCAAATCGCCATCGAGTATGCCAGCTTCAATCATTGAATCACCCTGGACGCGCAGGGCGAAATCAGCACCAGTGCCATGCGGAATGGGCAGACTATCCTCGATATTTTCAATCGCGGTAATCGGCGCCCCAGCTGCCACTCGCCCGATAATCGGCACTTGCACCTTAGTGGTGTTAGGGTCGCTAAAAGAATTGTCCTCGACCAACAAACTACGAGCACCGGGCGCCAATTCGAGCTCGCGCGCGCGCCGCCCACAGCGCAACATTCCCTTGCGTTCAAGCGCGCGCAAATGAAAGTCGGCCGTTTGCGCACTAACCCCTAAGCGGCGCCCCAACTCGGCCCGCGTTGGCGGCATCCCAAGCTGATTAATGTGCGCGGCAACCTCTTTCAAGGCACTACGCTGACGATCACTTAAGAGCTGCTGATTCATGGACGCAGTATATGATATTTATCATAGTTAGTCAAAAACCCTAGACTCTGACCCTAATTGGTGGGTCACTATTTTCATAAAACATTAGCTTCAAGTGTCTTACAGCATTTTTATGTTTTAAGCGTGAGGCTTTCAAAAATGTGTTTCTAAGTATGTTCTCCAGTTAGGCTTGAACCGTTGGCTGACCCAACGGTTGGGGTCAGTGTCCAGATGGTTATCCTCCAGTCATGTTACTCCCCATGCTCCTCCTTAATTTGTCACTCTGGGCAACTCCTCAGCAAGCTGACGAAACTGCTCTTGAGGGGTGCCGCCGTTGTGATCACCGTGGAGTTGTGGACTGCAAATCGCATAAAGGGGAACTGTTTGAATTGGAGCAGCAGATCGATTTTTGTTCGGTGGCGGCCGCCTGTCCCGATTGCGCTGGGGCGCTACTGGTCCCCTGCTCGCGCTGCGATGGCGGCCCCGAAACTGCGATCATGGTCAAGCGCCGCGCAGAGGTCGCCAAGTGGGCGCAAAAGCCCCACCACCTTGAAATCTATCTAGAGCGCGAACTCACCCACATGGAAACCCAACACCTCGTATTAGTTAGCGATGTTGAAAAACTCCGTGATGGCAAAAAAAAGATAACTGGCCATATTTTGCTTCACCGAGTTGCCCGCGATGGCGAACAATCCGCGCAACTTCTCGACCGCCATTTCAGCGTGAGTAAAAAAGATTACCGCTCACGCATGATGTTGTGGTTTTGGAACGACCAAAAAAGTCACCAAAAAGTCATGGAGCATTTCCTCGGTTCAGGCTCCGCCGGTGACTTTAAATGGCTTGGAAAAAACCCACGCTTCAGCGTAAATTGCGACGACAACAATTTTCAATTGCAAGCGCCGGGACTGCACAGCCTAGGAGTTCACAACGCCATCCACATGTTGATTTCAAATATGCATAGCGAAATTTGGATTGGCGACATGGGTGGCGGATGGTTCGATTCAGGCGCGGCCCACTGGTATGAAGAAAAAATATTTAATCGTGTTGGCAACTACTGCATCGACGAATTGACTTTCGAGGCCGACTACGCAAAGGGACTCTGGCGCGCGGCCTTACGCAAATACTTAGACGCACCAATTGACGCAGCAATTCTGCCACAACTATTACGGCAACAAACCGGGGCGATGATGCCACGCGACCACGCACTAGCTTGGTCATTTTGGGATTGGCTGGTGAGCAATCACCCCACCACCCTATCCCCAATTCTTAAAGGCTTGAAAAAACGCGAAGCCGAGCGCGATCTCTTCAAGCTGCACCTAAAAATGAATTTGCGCCAAGCAGAAGATGCCTGGCGCAAATGGGTGCACGAAACTTATCCGCGCAAAGAACCGAAACGACGCAAATAGCTTTACTTAATCGCGACGATTACCACCGAGGTATAAGCTGATTCTTGAGGCGCAGAAGTACTTTCAAATTCCGCGCGGTACCAAACACCACGCGCCTTGCGACTTGGATTTGGAATCTTAGCCGAAACGTACTTGGTTCCCTGTCCGGCTAAATTTGTAAACTCTTGGATCAATACTTCAGCGTTATCGCCAGCAGCACCGCGATAAACCCTCAAGGTTCCAGTCGCACTACCTAAGTTGTAGGGCACTTCGACTGTTACCGGGTAGTCATGCGGAATAGTGCGCGGCGCAAATGCAACCCCACCCATGTCCACACGGTGCCCGTTATTGTCAGCTAAGGAAACCGACAGGAATGGCCCATTGCTCAAGTAAATTTTCCCTGAGCGCATGGCAGCGGCGATTGAATCGTCATTGAATGGGCCATCAATCCACAAGTGAGTGGCGCCAAAGTGATGGGCTGTATCGTGCGTATCAGAACCAGATGCTGGATAGGTGTACTTGCCATCAAGCATGCGATCGATCCACCACTTGCGGTGGTCCATGCTAATTGAACCCAAACTATTATCCGCATTCCAAACTTCACAACCAACACACATATCTTCTTCTATGCCACGGAACATTGCCGTCGAGTTGTTCGATATCACATTACCACCTGGGTGGTTGGCAATCGAAAAGCCACCTTCGGAATTGACCTGATTCATTTGCACGATTGCATTGTTCATTGGGTCGAGGCAGTAGCCAAGCCAACCATCTTCACCACCATGCTTTCGCGAAGTAATGTTGTGGCCACCGTAGTGAGCAATTCCACCATGAAAGACCAACAAGCATTGCGCATCAAACAAAGGGTCTGAGCCAGTTTGGCCACCGGCCTCGCGGGTGGTCATTTCAGTACCACAAACAACATTAAAGTTTTGCTCGTCCAACAAATTCGATTCATTCTTAACAGCATTAAATTCATTATCTGAATTAATGCAATAACTATGGGTAGTCGTAGAAAAGAAATCAAAACCCAATGCTTTGAATTGCGATTTCAAATCAGCATTGGTGAAGCTACCACTAATGTTAAGAGCTTCGGCATCACAATCTGGACAGCCGTTCGAAGCTTCATCACGACAGTTGTGGACATGGAAATCACCGGCATACCAAGCGCCAGCGGAACGGCCAGTACCATTGCCATTAGGGCTCCAGTCCGTTGGCGGCGGCAAAAAGTCCGCGACCAATGTTGTTACATGCGAAGTTGTGGCGGAATGAATGTCACCTTTTGTATCCCGGTATTCAACAAGCACATCGTAAATAGCCTCGGCACCAGCCTGCGGGTTAGCCGGAAACAGTGCAGTGAGATTTAACTCAAAGCGCGCATTCTTCATTTGCACTCCATCGTTTTGTTTAATCTCAGCAACTTTATCCAACAAGCGACGATGCAGAATCGCCTCTGTTTCAGGACTTAATTCACGACGCTCCTCAAGCGGGATAAAAACCCGATCGTTAAAGCGGTGAGCAATTTCCGGATCGACCGTTTCCATCAACAAGTAAGCATCGGCAACGGTGCCGCCATCGCCCGGCAAGCGCTCACCGTAGAGCGGCATTTCAAGTTGTTGATTACCAAACTGATCAAGCACTTTTAACGAAGTTAATTCAACGGCTGAATCACCTTGGTTATAGATTTGCACCTGCATTGGCACCGTCGCATTAGGGTTGCGCACATGGTCAAGTAGGCCGTATGGGAATACCTGAATATCACCATTAGCCAAACTGGCAGTTTTTGAGCCTGCTGAGATCGGAGCTTGAAAGCCTAGCGCAAGAGCACCAAGGGCCAGAGGAAGTACGATGAGGGATTTACGCATCACACCTATTCTGCCATAAAATCGCCAGCAATATCGACTTTGTAGGGCTTTTTATTTCTTACAGCCAGTCGCCGAAAAAATTAGTCCTGCCTCAATCAAGTGCTTGACTTCCCCGCCCCAATCTGCCCTTAATTGCTCCTGAGCTTCTTCTCCGGCCGAAACTTGACGGCTCAGACGGTCTTTCAGCGGTTTTAACACCGGTATTTCATCTTCACGCAAATCTAGACAAGCGAGTATTTGAGTGCAGATTTCCAGAAAACTGTGCCCGTCCGGAGTTTGCGCGGACAGGCCAAAACGATGTCCATCGTGCAACATTGAGGAAAACTCTGCTGGAGAATACTCTTGCAGAATATTTTCAACTTGGGCCATTGCAGCTTCTGAGTAAAACAATCCTTTAACCAGAGCACATAAGGCCATGGCCAATTGCGGACACCCGCCATCAATGGAGCGCAACTCCAACTGCGGTCGCAGACGAGCTTCAGGAAACAATGTACTTAAATGCAAATCCCAATCGACCATTTGCGCTTCACCGGTTGCCAAAAATTCGGCAAATGTTGTGTCGCGCATATCAATCAAGTCGGGGCCGCGTTCAATGAACAACATTGGTGCTTGCACGGCCCAATTAGTGTAATCCTGCAAACTTGAATTTGCCTCAAGACAAGTAGGAATAATTCCGCAGCGATGGCGATCAGTTCTAGTCCAAATATGCCCACGCCACGAGGCAAAACCGCTAGCCTCGCCGGCCGCAATTCCCGAGTTTGCAAATAGTGCATTCAAAAATGGACTAAGCCGCAACGACAAACGCAGTTTGCGGGCTGCGTCGTCAGCATCGCGGTGATCAAAATTAACTTGCATTCCGCAAGTGGTTTTCATCATCCACAAACCAAGTTCGTCGGCCTCGGCCAAGCATGGTTCCAAAATGTCGTAACGGCGTTTTGGAATTCTTTGAATCTCCTCGGGTCGATTAAGCGGATTGGCCGCCAAGGCTAGAAAGCTAAAACCGAATTTATCGCCAGCCTGCTCAAGGTATTCCAAATACTGATCTAGTTCACTTTGCAATTCAGCCAGTTCACGACATGGACTAGTATTGAATTCCAGTTGCGCGCCTGGCTCTAGGCTAACACTTCGACCATCGCCGGCGTTTAAACCGAGGACGCGACCATTTTCACAATAGTGACTCCAGCCACTAATCTTAGCCAAGTCAATCAATAATTGTTCGACCCCACATTCACCGTCCCACGGAACAATCAAACCGTTGTTATCGCAAACAAAAACTTCAAACTCAAGTCCTAATTTCCAATCCTTAGCGGGACGAAATCCCTGCGCGTAAAAATCCTGTAAATCCTGGTGGTGGCGGATTTTTTGTGACATTAGAATTTGTATTCCGAGTCTTTTAATTCCTTGACTGCGCGCGGCGGTCCGAATATCTCATGCAAGATAAATGCTTTACGCCAACTGGTACTCGGTTGCCAACTTTTAACCTGGCTAATGGTCGCAGCTTCGGCATTACCAATCGAACTTTCATAGGCTACAAACTTACTGCCTAAATCAGCGGCCATAGCATCGAAGTCAATTGCTGGGAGTTCCGCCTTAACTGCCGGCGACTGTCTTGGTGGCGGAGGAGGCTGCTGCAAAGGTTTGGGCTTTTCATTGACAAGTTTTGACAATTCAACTTCAGCAACCAACAGGTCTTCAAATTCGTAGTCGCCGACGGCCCCCTCTTCTTCCGGTTCCGCCGACTGACTTTGCTTGCTCTTATTAATGGCTGACGCAACCCAACTCCCGAGCATAATGATGATCCAAAAAACACCACTAAAGTCGTCGCTTAGTCGATCAAGCCAGTCCACGATTATTCCTTCTCGCCTTCATCTGGAGTTGCACCAGGACGGCCACCGGCAATTCCATCACGCATCCGCGTATCCGAATCGATGTTGCGCATCCGGTAGAGATCCATCACTCCAAGATTGCCCTCGCGTAATGCCGCGGCCATAGCTTTGGGGACTTCGGCCTCGGCCAACACCACGGTCGCACGGTGTTCCGTAACCGCGGCGCGTTGTTCTTGTTCGACCGCTACTGCCATCGCACGTCGCTCTTCAGCTTTTGCTTGGGCCACGCGTTTATCGGCCTCGGCTTGATCAGCTTGAAGGCGCGCCCCAATGTTTACTCCAATGTCAACATCAGCGATGTCGATTGAAACGATTTCAAAAGCAGTACCCGAATCCAAACCTTTAGACAACACCATGCGCGAAATCATGTCAGGGTTTTCCAATACCGCTTTGTGGGTGTCGGCCGAACCAATCGTAGTCACAATGCCTTCGCCAACGCGCGCAATAATCGTTTCTTCAGTAGCGCCACCAATCAGCCGCGAAATATTTGTGCGCACAGTAATCCGCGCTTTGGCCAAAACCTGAATTCCATCTTTGGCCACTGCGGTAACTTCAGTCTTACCGCTAGCAGGGTTTGGACAATCAATTACCTTGGGGTTTACCGAGGTTTGCACCGCATCCAAAATGTCGCGGCCGGCCAGGTCAATACCGGTGGCCGTTTTAAAGTCCAGATCCAATGCCGCTCGGTCGGCTGAAATCAATGATGTAACCACGCGAATTACATCGCCACCAGCAAGAAAGTGTGCTTCAAGATTACGTTGATCGACATCCTTAAGCCCCGCTTGCACAGCCATGATTCGTGCGCGCACAATGCCGGCCGGATTCACTTTGCGAAAACTCATCGCAATCATGTCAAACAAGCCAATGCCGGCCTTAGTTAGCAAAGATTGGATATAAAGATTTAAGTACTTTAATAAAACGATTAGTACTACAAAAAGTACTAAAACTAAAACACCAATGACAACCCAATCCATAGCACCACTTGGCTCTTGAACCGCGAAAACATTACTGAAAGGAAGGGGGAAATTAATCATTAATTTTCTGTTGTTCGACTGTTTCAACCACCAAGCGGTTGGATGCAAAACTTAGCGCGCGAACGGAAACGCCAGCTTCAATGTATTCACCATTACTAATTACGTCGACTCTTTCACCATTAAAGACGGCGATGCCGGAGGGACGTAACAGGGAATTTGTAGTACCGATTTGTCCAACGAATCGTTGAACATCATGATCGACGGCGGCGCGGTCAGACTTACTCCACGTCGCTCCACCTGAAATCATCTTTTTGCCGAGCGGAGTTTTTGGAAAAACGCGAAAGGCGAAAACGATTACACATGGCAGGCCAATTATGACCCCGGTCATTGCCCACCAACCAACGCTGGTGGAGACATCGAAACCGGCAATCACGCCGCCGATTAGCGCCAGGCCGGCCATGATTGAAAGTGCTCCCATCGACGGGAAGAACACTTCCGCGGCCACCAGGCCAAAGCCAAGTAGCAACAAAACTAAAACCATCGTCATTGGGTCGGCTCCTTTTTCACATTTACAGCAGCCTCAACCAAGAGTGCCGCTCCACTTTTTCCAACTACGCGCACCGCTGCGCCAGATTCGATGAAATCTCCACTGGACAGGGCGTCGTAACGAATATTTTCAATTGTAATTACGCCGGAAGGACGTAGCGCGGTCAAACAAACTGCACGACTACCAACAGCAATATCAGGTGTTTGAAGGCCAGCAAAAGCGGGGTCGGGTGCGGTGCTTAAGGTTGAACCTGCGCGTGAATTAACTAGTCGTCGCACGGCCAACAAGGCCAGCATCGGTGCGCCGAGCAGAACACTTAAAACTAGCGTGAAGTTATGCCGCAAGGTGGTGCTTTCGATTGCACCGTCGGGTAGGACAAAATCTTGCATGGATAAGACTAAACCGGCCAGCAACATCACCCCACCGGCGGCACCGGCGAAGATGGTTCCCGGAATCACAAATATTTCGACCGCAATCAATAAACTGCCGCCGACTACCAACAGCACCTCGGTCCATTCGGCTAAGCCAATTAAATGGCCGTGGAACATAAACACTCCGATGCATGCCAGCGCGGCCATTTCGGGTGCACCAAGACCGGGCATGTTGAAAGATACCACCATAAAAAATGCCCCGGCCAACATTAGCAACCACGACCATGAGCCGATTGCGTCAACCAAAGATTCCGACCAGTTGGGAGCCACCATAACCAATGGCGAATCTGCGAGGCCAAGCCATAAAAGAGCAGCGGATTGGTCCGCAACAACGGCATCGCAGTAAGCAAATTCAAGCGCCTGACTAGAAGTTAAAGTTAACAACTCTCCGCTTGCACAAAGAGTTTCCAGAAAATGCGGAGTTTCGCCTTTTTGCAGCAAATCCTCGAATTCGCGGCCGTTTACGAGAAGTTGTTCGCCACGGACATTTACCTTTTTCAATTCAATGCCGCTATCGACAAAGGCTTCGGCAATGCGCCCGTCACGTTGATGAACTTCTGCCCAACTTCTAAACTCGGCGCGGAAAGCTGAGTTCATTTTTTCACGCAGGTCGTCGTCGATTTCCGGCATAACGCCGCCGGGGCCGACCAAGATTGGCATCGCTGCTCCAATACTGGAGGCTGGGCACATCAAAATACGTTCACTAGATATCGCCAAATAAGCCGCAGCCGAAAGTGCTTCACGATCTATCAAGCAAGTGGTCGGAATTTCGCGGGCGATTTCATCAATGCGGTCACCCAATCTTTTCATCAATTCAATTTCGCCGCCAGGTGAATCAATAATAATTAATAAATGTGCGGCCTTATTTGAGCGTGCTAAAAGTTGTGCTCTGCGTAAAATCGAACTCCAAGTTTCAGAAAGTGGTCCACGAAGTTCTACCGCGTAAACCGGGTGCGCTGTGGATTCTGCAACTTGACCAGGTGCTGATTCTTGCACATCTCCGGCTGACGCATTTTGCAACAGGGACAAGACGAGCAAGCTTAGGCCGGCAATCACTACCACAGTATAAGTTGGCGGGAGCGCATGGGAATCGAACCCACCGGGCCCGTCCTAAACGGTCCCCAACGGCTTTGAAGGCCGCACGCGGCGCCAGCCACGACCCGCTCCCACGCCTAGTTTAAAGCTTTCTAGATTAGAACGCTATGCAAGTTTATTGCAGAACGATTTTGGCAGGTCCGGCAGTAACTTCACCGACTAGGGAAACATGATGCTTTTCTGGAAGGGCCGTCAAAAAGTCCTGTTGACGTTCAGGCTTAACCGCGAGTAATAATCCACCCGAAGTTTCAGCGTCGTAGCAAATGTCGGCCAACCATGGTGGCACACTTCCAGCCACTTCAATTAAATCTCCTAGCGATTGGCGATTTCGCGCACTACCGCCAGACAAAATACCGGCGGCGGCCAACTCGGCGGCGCCCTCGTAAAGCGGTAGGGCAACTGAGCGTAAATTAATCGTCACTTGCGAGCCTTTGGCAATGTTGCCGGCATGGCCGAACAAACCAAATCCGGTGATGTCAGTCGCAGCTCGTACTCCAGCAACATGGCCGGCGGTTGCGGCATCGCGATTCAGAAATGCCATTCCACGTTCGGCGGCCCTTATCTGAGCCGGATCAAACTCGCCCCGGCTAACCGCTGTGGTCAAACTTCCGGCACCAATTGGCTTGGTTAAAAACAACAAATCCCCCGCCTCGGCAGCGGAATTAACAAATAGCCGATCTTCGGTGGTTTCACCAAAGACTGCAAAGCCGAACAACGGTTCAGCCGAACGAACGGTGTGGCCACCTATCCAGAGTGCTCCTGATTCACGCACTTTGGCGGTGGCGGCCTCAAATAAGGGGCGCGTGACTGAATCATCCCAATCTTCAGGAAAGCCAGCCAAATTCAGCACCACTTTCGGCTCGCCACCCATCGCGTAGATGTCTGAAATCGAATTTGCCGCGGCGATGGCACCGTAAGCACCAGGGTCATCGACCACCGGAGGGAAGAAATCAGTGGAGTAGAGACGGATTGAGCCGTCGGCAGCACGAATCGCTCCCGCATCGTCGAAACCATCGGCTCCGACTAAAACTTGCTCCGAATTGCCAGCGGGGGCGACTGTACGCAGAACCTGCGCCAGCTCGCCCAAGGAAATCTTGGCAGCTCAACCGCTGCAAGCAGCGTATTCTGTCAGTCTTTTGGACAAGGCCATTTGGAGATTTTAGGACCAAGACGACTAATCCCCAAGCGTTGAGTGCCGTAAATGCAATTGGAGCCAGACTCCCCCCTGGCGGAACACCCAACTCATGACCGCCCAACCTACCCAAACAACTCAAATCTCGTGGAGTGGACTTAGTTCACCCGCGGCTTTCGACCCGACCGAGCACCTTTCGCCCCGCCAGCGAATACGCTACGAAACCCTAGTCGGGGCATCTTTGCGGTTTTTTGTCTTGGGGCCACCATTTGTGTTGTTATGGCTCGGCTTTGGACAGGCGTGGCCAGCCGCGGTAATTGTCGCTGGCGAGTTATTTAACTGGTTAAGTTGGCAGGGAGCACGCCGCGACCAAGCTGTTGGCAATTGGGGTTGGCTGATGATTGGAGCGCTGTTTATGGTCTTGGCCGTTACCTCGACGATTAGTGGTGGGATTTCCAGCCCCGGCTTAATGTGGATGTGTGTACTGCCATTATTGGGGGCCTTTTTATACGGTTTTTGGGGCGCTTTTATCTCGGGAACTTTATCAATAGGAGTTGGAGTAGCACTTGCATTAGTCGAATTTAATTTGGCAACTCCGGCCAATTTGGTTCCGGTTGAATTTAGGACGGTCTTTGCAATTGCTAATTTAGTTGGTGCAACTTCGACCATTCCGTGGTTAGCTCATGGATGGCATCAGGGCATTATTCGTGCCGAGAAGTCGCGCGTGATGTCAGAGATAGGATTTCGCGCCGCGCTCGAGCAACTACCTGAGGCGTTTTTTGTTTTAGTTGGCTCGCGCCATGCGGCTTCAGGATTTAGAATAATTTATTCAAACCCAGCGGCCGACGAAATATTGCTGCCCTTGCAAGAACATGGCATGGATTTAGCAGACTGTCTTCCTGAGCAGGAATTTTGCGAATTGCGCGAAGCAATCAAGTCAACGCGGATCGATGGAAAAGCTTTCATCAAACGTGGCATCAAACATCCACTAAGTAAGCGTGTTTACGATTTAACAGTTACTCGTTGGGGCAAAGGAGCGGTGCTGTGTTTACACGACGCAACAATTCGCGAACAACTCGAACAGCAACTTCGTGAAAGCCATCGCCAAGCAAAAGAGACCAGTGCTGCTAAGGGAGATTTTTTGGCGAACATCAGTCATGAATTGCGCACCCCGATGAATGGAATTCTGGGTATGGCCGAACTGGCTTTGGACACCAAGTTAAATTCGGAGCAGGTCGACTATTTGAATTCAATTCGCAATTGTGCCACCAATATGGGTGAACTTATTGATTCGGTGTTGGATCTTTCAAAAATAGAATCGGGCAAATTGGAATTAACTGAACAAAAGTTTAATTTGGACGAGTTGCTTGACGGTGTTCTTGATACCTTATCGGCAACCGCAGCTAATCAAAATTTGGAATGGAATATTTTGCGCAAACATGACGTGCCAGTTTTCCTGCATGGTGATGCTTTACGCCTACGACAAGTATTAATGAATCTTGCCGGAAATGCACTTAAATTTACTGAGCAAGGCGACGTAATGATTGAGGTCGCACTTAGCAGTCGTAGCAAGCAAACTATATGTTTAGAATTTTCAGTGCGTGACACAGGTATTGGCATTCAACAACAACACCTAGACACGCTCTTTGAAAAATTCACTCAGGCAGATTCTTCAATCACTCGCCGATTTGGTGGAACAGGTCTTGGGCTGGCGATTAGCTCCGAAATTGTCGAGGCAATGGGCGGCCGCCTAAATGTTAGTAGTGAATTTGGAGTTGGTAGTTGTTTTAACTTTAGAGCAAACTTCCCCCTTTCAAAAGAGGCGATTGTGGTGCCGCCACCGCCGGACGATTTGCTTGGATTGCGAGTGCTAGTTGTCGCCCCAAACCCGCGCACCAGACAGGTTCTTTCCGCTCAACTTCGCAGGCTCGGTTGTCGTTATGCCTGCGTTAATTCACTTGAACAGGCGACCCGAAGTTTAGAAATTGCGCAAAAACACCATGATCCCTTTTGCGTTGCGATTTTAGATCAAGAATTTTCGTCGCTCAATGATTGGGTAGCGTCTTCAGCGCCAATCTTGAATACTATTATTTTGGGGAGCATAAAAAATGAACTAAGCAAGTCTAAATTATCGAAGTGGTTTTCAACAACTCTAAGCAAACCAATAAAAATAAGTTCGCTGCAAAAGTCGCTCATGATTTCTGTCCAAGCAAAATCTCACGACGAGGCACCGCATTTTGGCCAGACCACTGAATTGACATCAAGTTTAAGCGCGAAAGACAAGGTGCTACTGGTTGAGAACAATCCAATTAATCGCAAGCTAGCAATCCATATGCTCCAAAAATTGGGTTTGCAAGTAGAAGCCTGTGAAAACGGTGCCTTAGCCTTAGAAGCTCTAAAACAACAACAATTTTGTTTAGTACTGATGGACTGCCAAATGCCAATAATGGATGGCTATCAAGCGACTAAAGAGATTCGAAAACTAAGCACGAGCAGTGCCAACATTCCAATAATTGCCATGACCGCCCACGCGATGCAAGGAGACCGCGAAAAATGTATCGCCGCGGGCATGGATGACTACATCGCTAAGCCGGTGAGCTACAACCGGCTCTCACTGAGTTTGCAACGTTGGGTTGCGCGCTCTAATTAGCCCAAAGTGCGCACATCAACCACGACTTCCGCGTCTTGGATTCGTGCAAACACTGGCACTGGCAAATCGCGCAAAAATTGCGCCAATTCCTCGGCAGACTTAGCTGGTGCATTGATTGAAATCCCCCAGCTAGGCAAGGACTTAAGCGGTGATGCTCCGGAACCGACCCGGCCTTGACACTCAACTACTTTAATTTCCCAATCAGAATGTAGTTCGCGCCATTTAACCGCTAATTGCTGAGCCTTAACTTTTAATTCTTCTGCGGTCGCCGACAACATTTTAAGAGCTGGGATTCGTTCACTTGCAGCTTGTTCACCTAGCGCATGCAAACGCAAAGTTGCCTCCAGTGCCGCCAACATAGTTTTATCTAAACGCAGGCACCGAGTGAGCATGTCGTTACGCAACTTTTCTATCAAAGCTTGCGCTCCAATTATCAAACCGGCTTGAGGACCACCGAGTAACTTATCACCTGAAAAACTTATTAAGTCACAACCGTCGGCGACCGCTTGGGCAATTGTTGGTTCGTCTTCAACGCCGCCAAGTTGTGCCCCATTTAATACACCACTACCTAAATCAAAACACAATGGCACGCCATGAGTCTTACACAATCTTGCCAAGTCTGCCATTTCGACATCGGCGGTAAAACCTTTTATTTCAAAATTACTCGGATGGGCTCTAAATACACAGGCAACTGCCGGATCGGCCAAAGCCTCAGCGTAATCTTTTTGATGGACGCGATTAGTTGTTCCAACATCGACCATTTCCGCTCCAGCTGCGGCAATAACTTCATGCATTCGATAAGATCCACCTATTTCAACCAGCTCATTGCGCGCAACTACAACCTTGCGGCCGCGGGCCAATCCGGAGAGCATTAACAAAACTGCGGCGGCATTGTTATTCACCGGCAAGCCCGCCGCACAATCACATAATTGCGCGAGCAGAGCTGAAACGGCGGCATCGCGGCGGCCACGGCCTCCCCCGTTTCGATCAATTTCCACAACTCCATATGCGGCCACAGCGGAGGCGGCGGCCACCGCTTCAGGTGCCCATGGTGCACGCCCCAAATTGGTGTGCATGACCACGCCCGTCCCATTAAGCGCCGGACCCATTTCCATGGCCGCGGTTACCTCTAGACTAGCGCTGACCAAACCCCAAAAGTTCTGATCAATTTCCCGACCCGCGCCGGCCAAACAATCGCGGCGCAAACGGTCCAATTGCGCGGATATTGCCAATCGCAAAGCTTCACGGCCAAAAGAGAGCAATCCAAGCTCCTCGCCAGTTGCGAGAAGTTTGTTCATTGCAGGAATGCGGGGGAGAATCGGTGCGGTCATGGCCCTAGAATCAACTCATTGATGTCAACCAACCTGACTCCCAAATACCAGTGGCAACTCCGCGAGGAAAACCATGCCGAAAGCGAGCGGCTGGCGAAGGCGCTAGAAGTGCACCCAGTAATCGCTCAGACCCTCGTTCATCGCGGCATTATTGACCCCGAAAGTGCCAAGGCCTTTCTGGGACCCAGCTTGCAAATTCTACCGGATCCTAACACCTTGCCGGACTTTAAACCGGCAATTGACTGTTTGACAACGGCTATCAAAGGTAATGCGCGAATCCAAATCCACGGCGACTATGACGCTGACGGCATTTCTGGCTCGGCCCTCCTGTCGCGCCTATTCGGCCTGCTCGGTAACAAAGCCGATGTTTTCATTCCCGATCGCGGCAAGGATGGCTACTCCTTGGGTGCGCGCAGTTTGCAGGTTGCCGACGATTTTAAAGCCGAAGTAATCGTTACTGTCGATAACGGGACCTCGGCCATTGAGCAAATGGAGGCGCTGGCCGCACGCGGGATTGAAGTGGTAATCATTGATCACCACCCACCCGCAGAGCAACGTCCAAAATGTACGGCATTAGTAAACCCTTGGTGCGCACCGGGTGCCGATGCCGACCGCGGCCAGGGCGGTGACAACTTTCCTTGGTTTTGCGGCACCGGTGTCGCCTGGCTTTTAGCTTGGGGGCTTTTGCGTGAAATAAATGGCAACAATGAACTCCCGGATAATCATCGTCGCTTTCTCTTCGATTCAATGGGACTAGCCGCCTTGGCAACCGTCGCCGACGTGATGCCCCTCAAAGGGCCAAACCGCTCTCTCGTTCACCACGGGCTTAAAAATTTAAAAGACTCATCATTTCCGGGAATTGCAGAACTTGTAAGAGTCAGCAAAATCCGTGGCGATATAACTTCCGGTGACCTGGGGTTTCGCTTGGGACCACGCATCAATGCCGCTGGTCGTATGAGCAGCGCCGACACTTCTTACCGATTACTTGCCAGCAGTAATTCACAAGAGGCAAGTTTATTGGCAGCCGAACTTGAAGCGTTGAACAGCGACCGCAAAGGTGTGCAAGCGCGCGATTTAAAAAGCTTAAGTCCGCAGGTTGAGCAACAATATGAACAAGGTCAAAAAGTATTATTCACCGGCAACAACGATGTACACGTTGGCGTATTAGGAATTGTTGCGGCGCGTTTCACTGCCCAATACGGCTTACCCACCCTTGCGTGGACCGAGACCGAACCGGGACTTGCCCGTGGCTCGGCGCGCGCTCCTGAGGGCAGCAACTTAATGGCCTTAATTGAGGCCGCCAGACCACTGTTCAAAAGTTGTGGTGGTCATGCACGCGCCGCCGGATTCAGTTTCGATCCGGCCAAGCACGATGAAATTATGGCCTGCTTAGTTGCCGCCGCCGAACATTTACCGGCCCCACCGCCATTAACCCTCACAATTGATGCGATTGCCGGCCCTTCCGATATGTCACCGAAAACTGTACGTGAATTAAATTTGCTCGAGCCATATGGTGAAGCAAACCGCGAGCCAATCTTTTGTTGTGAAGGTGCTAGCATTTCAAATGTGCGCGGCATCGGCAAGGAACAAGAGCACCTTGAAATCACGCTCGAAAGAAATGCCAGCACTGTGAGGGTACTCGCGTGGCAACAAGCCGAGCGCTTAGCCAACTTAACTCTTGGCGACGAAGTTGACGTCGCCTATACCGTTAGCCTTAACCACTTCCGCGGCGAGACCTCGGTTCAGTGGACCTTAAAAGACATTCGCACTGCTGAGCAATCATGAGCCTGCCGCTTATCTCACCAATCACCAAGTTTCTCCGTTCAGTTTTTGACTGGGCCCTTAGCCTTGCCGATAAGCGTTGGGCAGAACCAGCTCTTTACGGGTTAAGTTTCGCCGAAGCATCATTCTTGCCCATTCCAGTTGACCCATTACTTATGGCCATGGGGGCGGCCAAACCGCAGCGGGCACTTCGGTACGGATTACTAACGACATTTTTCTCGGTTGCCGGAGGAGTTTTTGGCTGGCTTATCGGTGCTTTTTTATGGGACAAAGTTGGCGCTGGCATCGTTGACTTCTGGGGACTAAACCAACATTGGCCCGAAGTTGAACAACTCTATCGCGAGCATGGAAACTTAATTTTGTTCACCGCCGCACTAACGCCAATTCCATTCATTGCCTTCACTATTGCCGGCGGTGTATTTGGTCAAGACCTCGGAACTTTTATCGCCATCGCCGCAGTCGGACGTTGCCTGCGCTTTGGCACGGAAGGCTTACTGCTGCGAATTTGGGGCCAACCGATCATTGAGTGGGTCGAAAAATGGTTCGACCGCATCGCAATTTTGGCCACAGTTTTAATCATCGCAGTGTTCGCACTGCTTAAATATAGTTAAGCATGACCGCCACCCCCCGCCTGTTAGTTGTCGATGCCACGGCTTTAGCCTTTCGTGCATTTTTCGCAATTCGTGGATTAACCGATGACCAAGGTCGCCCTTCAGGCGCACTGTATGGATTTATTTCGAGTTTGCTGCGCGTTGTTGAAGCCGAGCAGGCCGAATTAGTTGTTGTTGCCTGGGATCGTTCCGAGCCAACCTTTCGCCATAAATTGTGCGAGGAATACAAAGCCAACCGTGATGAACTTGACGACGACCTGCGCGTTCAATTTCCCTGGATGCGCGAGGTTGTTGAGTTACTTGGTCTTTGCCAATTAGACCGTGCTGGATTTGAGGCTGATGATATTTTGGCGAGCTTGGCCGTACAGGGCGCAGAACAGGGTTATGAAGTTCGGCTTTGTGCCAGCGACAAGGACCTCGCGCAAGTAGTAAGCAATCAGGTAAAGCTATGCCCGCCACCCAAGCGCAACGACCCAATTGCCGAATTAGGCCCGGCTGAAGTCGAGGAAAAATTTGGCGTGCTACCAGAATTAATGGCCGAGTGGCAAGCTTTAGTCGGCGATAGTTCTGACAACGTGAAAGGAGTTCCAGGTGTTGGCCCTAAACGCGCAACAATCCTGTTGCAAAAATATGGAAGTTTAGAAAACATCCTCCGACAGGGTCCGCTTCAGGAAAAAGGCAAGCTGCGCGAGAACTTAGAACTGAGTCGCCAGCAAGCGCAACTAGCTTTAGAGTTAGTCACGCTAAAAACTGACATGGACTTGGGCGACATCAGTAGTTTTACTCCCCAAGAGCGCAAGCAAAAACAATTACTAGATTTTTGTGGTGATCATTCCTTTAATAGTTTGCGAGATCGTTTTGCCGCGGCGGACACCAACTTTACTGCAGGCGACGATGCTCCGCCAAAACCGGCCGAGCAATCATTCCCCGCGCCTAAAGATCGCGATTACCGGCTGGTTAATACACCCGACTTACTTGATCAATTATTAAACGGATTACAAAAAAGTGGTGGCTTTGCCATCGACACCGAAACAACCGGACTCGACCCCCTGCGTTGCAAATTAGTCGGCATTTCTTTTTGCTGGGACGATAATTGCGCGTGGTACTTGCCGGTCAATTTGGACCCACCACTACTTTCAAGTTCACAACAAGACCCGCTGGCCTTATTGGCTCCGATCTTGCTTGACCAAGCGATTCCAAAAATTGGCCAAAACATCAAATACGATGCTCACGTTCTAAAACAAGCCAATCTTGAAGTTCGCGGCTGGAGTTTCGACACCATGATTGCCCATTGCTTAGCCGACCCTATCAATTCACATGGATTGGATTCATTGGCGATGCACTACTTGGACATGAAAAAAATTGCCACTAGCGAAATTATTGGTAAAGGCAAACAACAAACCACTATGGATTTAGTACCTATCGAAGATGTCTCCCGCTATGCCTGCGAAGATGCACATGCAACCTGGCTATTAGTTAACCCTTTAAAAGAGGAATTAGCCAAGGCTAAGGTTGAACAACTCTTTGAAGATGTTGAGATGCCCTTAATCACCGTGCTTCAAGAAATGGAGGCAAACGGAATCTGCATCGACAAAGCACGTCTTAAAGAAATGGAAAAATTCATTTCGCGTCGCCAACTTGAACTTGAAGAACGCATCTTCGAAATTGCTGGCTCTCCTTTCAACATCAATTCTCCCAAGCAGTTGAGTCCTATTCTGTTTGAAAAATTAAAAATCCAAGACATTGTTGGAGTTAAGCGTTTACGCAAAACTAAAACTGGCTACTCAACAAATGCCGCTGTATTAGAAAAGTTTCGTGGGGTAGAAATCGTCGATTTGATTTCGGAATTTCGACATTTGGCCAAGTTGCGAAGCACTTATGTAGAGGCGCTTCCAGGTTTCGTTAATCCCAACACCAATTGCATTCACACTAGCTATCACCAATCGGGCACCAGCACCGGGCGCATGTCCAGCTCTGACCCAAACTTGCAGAACATTCCAATTCGCACGGAATTGGGGCGTGAGATACGGCGTGCATTCGTACCGCGCAATAACTCTTGGGTAATGGTCTCGGCCGATTATTCGCAAATTGAATTGCGCGTAGTAGCCCACCTTGCCGGCGACCCGCAACTACAACAAGCATTTCGTGACGGGGCCGATGTGCACGCGCGTACCGCGGCCCTAATTTTTGGAGTTGAAGTTGAAGAAGTTAGTTCGGAAATGCGGTCACGCGCCAAAACAATTAATTTTGGAATTCTTTATGGAATGGGTCCACAACGCTTAGCGCGTGAATTAAAAATCACTTTTGCCGAAGCGCGTGAATTCATTGAAGCTTATTTCGAGGCTTTGCCAGGGGTACGCCACTGGCTTGACCAAACTTTAGCCGACGCTGAAAAGAAAGGTGAGGTGCGCACTTTATTCGGTCGCCGCAGACCAATGCCCGAACTTGAATCAAGCGATGGTCGCGTGCGCGCATCAGCTGAAAACGTGGCGGTCAATACTCCGGTCCAAGGTGCTGCCGCCGATTTAATTAAGATGGCGATGCTTAAAGTTTCTGCAGCACTTCAGGCTAAAAACATGCAAGCCAAAATGATGTTACAGGTGCATGACGAATTAGTTTTTGATTGTCCAACGGAAGAGCTTGAACAACTTTGCGACTTAGTTCGCCGTGAAATGGAAGACGTAGCTAAACTTGATGTGCCGTTAATGGTCGAGATTGGCTCCGGTGCTGATTGGGCTAGCGCACACTAAACATGAACGAACTGCTCTTCACCTGTGGAATGATCCTGCTCGGCGGGAGTATCTGTGGAACGATTGCGCGCTGGCTGAAGCTTCCGACTCTTACCGGCTACTTGGCAGCTGGAATAATTCTCGGCTCCCAAGGCTTGGACATTCTGCCGCACAATCACATTGATGCGCTGTCTGAGCCGGTAAACGATATCGCGATGGCCTTAGTGCTTTTCGTACTTGGCGGGCATTTCAAGATCAATGCTCTACGTGGACGCACTAAACAATTATTAACCCTGTCTGGCGCAGAAAGCGCGCTTACATTCTTCGCAGTTGCGGGATTATCAATTCCTGTAATGGACGGAATTGCCGCACCACTTTTACTGGGAGTTATGGCAGTAGCAGTTGCCCCCGCCACCACTTTATTAGTGTTAGATGAATTTGATGCCCACGGCAATACCACCGACACCATCAAATTACTCACCGCTCTCAGCAACGTCTGGGCAGTGCTCTTTTTTGAATTAGTACTACTCGGCTTAGCCTTCTTTAGCGGCATGAGCGAAGCTGGGCCAAGCGCGGCCGCTTGGGATGTCATAGGTTCTTTACTGTTCGGAATAATTGCCGGGCACGCGCTAATCGTCATGCAAGACCGTACCGGTCATGGCAACTATACTTTGCCTCTAATTGCCGTATTAGCCATAGCAATTGGTGGTTGCAAACTTACCGGCGTTCCACACATGCTGGCTTTCTTAGTAACCGGTGCAGTAGTTGCCAACCGCTCGCGCTACTTTGAGCCGATTACCAATTCGATGCAAAATTTAGCCCCTCCGGCCTATGTTGCATTTTTTGTGCTTTCCGGATTGCACCTCGACTTCAGCCTGCTGAGTGAAAACTGGATCGCAGTAGGCATATACGTCTTAGCTAGAACGGTTGGTAAGGTTGCTGGAGCACGTTTAGGTATCCAGCTAAGCGGTTTAAATTTATTCAACATTCGCGACCGCACTTCCCCGCCTCTCGGGCTCGCATTACTTTGTCAAGCAGGGGCGGCTATTGCACTTGCACAAGTTGCTGGAGAATTTGATCCAGAACTTGGAGCGCGCTTACTAAATATTGTGCTTGGCGCCGTAGTCATTTTCGAACTAGGAGGTCCACTTCTTGTGAAGCATGTTGTAATTGCGGCCGGTGAAGTAAACATTGGTCACTTACTATTGCGTGGCAGTGATGAAGTTGAGAATCGCTCGATGTTTTCCTCGCTTTTCAAGGCCCTCCGCGGCAAACGCAACCATAAGGCAAATGAAATTGCCGACCTTGATGTTGGACGAGTCATGCGCGCAGGCGTTGCCCCACTTAAGGAAAGCGACAGCATGGATGAAATTCTTCGCTATGCCAACCACGCCCGCTTTAATCAATTCCCAGTTATCAACAACCAAGGGGCTTTGGTCGGCTTAATTCGCTTACGTGACCTTGAAGGACTCGCCTACGACCCGCATGCAGCGAGCTTAGTTATTGCTGGCGACCTAACATCGCTAACGCCCGAAGAATGTGCATTGGTGGCCACCACAAAGCTTGAAGATGCAGTAGCGGCTTTTGCCGACTACCGTGGCAACAACTTTGCTGTAGTTGAAGACGCTGAAAACATGCGCTTTATGGGCATGGTCGAGCGCGCCGATTTGTTGCGTTTAATTGGCCAAATGGAGCGCAGTAAAGTAAGCTCTTAACTTCTGCCTAAAGTTTATTAAGTAAGTTTTTGGCTGCCCGAGCTTCGGCACTATTACCACCCCAATGAAGACATTTTTCAAAATGACTTTGCGCGATTTCAAACTCTTTCAAAGATGCTTGAATTTTTCCCATCAATAAGTGAGCACGAAAATTGCGCACATCTAGGGCTAGGGCGCGCTCAAGGGAATTCTTTGCCTTAATCAGTAATTCTGTGGGTGCTTGTTTAGATGGCGAACGTTTCGCTTGAGCTAAAAAGTTTTGCCACTGCAAGGCACCTAAATCATGCCAGCGCGATGGGTTTTCTGGGTTCAACAAAACCACCGCCTGTGCTGCTCGACTAGCCGCTGGCCAATCCTCCTCAGCCATTGCGATAAGCATTAGCAAACTGTCAGCTTGGCTTGGACGGTCTGCACGCAGACGTGGAGCTGGCAATATTGCGGCAATGTTTTTAGCCCCGTCAATATCGTTTGCGCGCAAACAACGACTAACTGCTCCGATGCGGCATTCCATGTTATTCGGCGCTTGAGCGACGACATACTCACTTAAAGCACACGGCGGTCCGCTCCAAGCGAGGAGATAGGGAGTGGCCAGCGCCGACCAAATCAACATTGCCGATAAAATCACCATGCGTACTGCAAATTTGCGCACTGACAACAAGCGCGCAAGTGCTAGTAAAATTCCACCGACCGGCAAAAACAAATATCGGTCGGCAACAATTGTTTCCATTAGTGGCTGCCAAGCGACCATCCAAGTTGGCGCCAAGGTCGCCGCGGCAAAGCCCAATCCAAACAAACTTAAGCCATCGTGTCGGCGTCTTTTCCAACCAACGGCAAACCACACCGCGGCAACCGATATTGCCAACAGACCACTAGCTGCGGGCGGCTGTTGATCATAAAACAGCCGCGGTGCCATTGGCAAAATGGTGTAATCCATTGCCCAACCACAGGCAGACAGCCAACGACTGAACGCATCTGGGTGCCATTGGCGCATTCCATCAATACCACTTTGCTGACGGAAACTAATACATAAAACAAAAACCAACAACGATGGGAGTAAAGTGAGCCCCGCTTTTTTCCAACTGCGCAAATCGCCACGCCAGTGCACTTGTAAAACCAAGAGGCAAAGTAGCGGCAGCCAAACGTAAGCACTTTCCTTTGCTTGCACTCCCAGGCCGCCAAGCACTGCCGACAACACCGCCCAAAGCAAAACTTTTTGAAAAGATGACTCGCCGAGAGCGCGCGCACCTGCGGCAATTGCCGCACACAAACAAGTGGCGAAAATCACATCGTGCCTAGTTGCAATCCAGGCGGCCGTTTCAATATGAATTGGATGAATTGCGAACAACAGTCCAATCGCCCATAAGGCTTGCAGCCGCCGCGCTTGCCGAAGTTCTGGCCCCAACAACATCAGCACTTGACTACACATTGCCACAAAGGCACTAATTGATGCACCATACCATAAAGCTTGGTGCCAATGATGTCCGGCCCAATTTGTTCCAAAGATTAAATTATCAAATCGCCAACTCGCCAATGATAGGGGCCGGTGCATTGCACCAAACCATTCGCGCAAGCGCGGTGGCAGTTCCCAAGTTTCACTCCAACTTTGCATGGTTGGAATAAAGCGTTCAAGGAATAGTGTGTCATCGCCAAACAAGGCCGAATCGGCGAATAAGAACCCACACAACAATGCAAAGAAGACGCCCAACACCTTGGCTGGGTGCTGGGCGGCCACAGCGAACAACTTAAACACGGTTACTGTTCAGCAGTGCCTACTAAAATCTTGGTCATCGCAGACAAGTCCAACAACATTGGAACAGCCGGGTCGTCACTGTTTAAAGTAACTTCTGGAATGTTCAAATTGTTGGCAGCTTCCAAGGCCAGCAAGATTTGTCCACCTTTAGAATTTAGCGCGGCGGTACGCAGTTCATTCCTCAAAGCTTCGGCTTGGTCAAGAGCCAATTTTCCTTCCGCTTCTAAAATGTCACGGTCGGCTTGAGCTTCAGCACGAGTTTTCTTCGCGTAAATGTGCGCCCTTGCATTAATGTCGGCAATCAATACCTCGTACTCAGACAGCTTTACCTGAAGCTCCTTTTCCCAACCTTGAGTTAGCGCTTTTTCGGCCGCCACAATTTGGCGTTCGATCAAGTTAACAGTTTTTTGTTCATCTGCTTGAGCGGTCAGAGCTTCATCTAAGTTGGCCTTTTGACGCAGGAATTGTTTCTCTTGCAGCTTTGATTCGTACTGCGTAGAAAATTGGAAGCGTCTAACCAAAACGGTTTCAGCGCGACAGTGAAATTCAGCCAACTGCACATTTAGAATCGGAAGAATCGCCATAGTGCGTTGACGACGCATTTCGGTGTTCTGCAAGTCTTCTGAAGTCAACTCAGAAAGTTCAGAGCGCAGCACCCGCTCGACCGTGGACTTAACCCGGTCACGGTATTCATGCTTCAATCCCTCCTTAACAATCTGAAAGCCACTTTCAGGAATGATGTGATAAGGAATCGACAAGTCGATTGTTACCACGTTGTTGTCGCGTGTACGAATTTCCTGAGGTGGCTCCCACGAGTCAACCCCGCTGCTAGGAGAATTGCTACGAGTGAAGTGCAGGAAGTGAGTTTGGCGCGGCAAGTAGTGCCATAAGTGGTAACCAGACACCCCAAGTTGAAAGCCGGTGTGGAAATCTTGTTCAATGATTCCACCACCGCCCCAACGCGCCTGTTTAATGCCAATCACATCCGGCGGGATGCGCTTAAAGCATAATGAAAAAATGATTGGCGCGCCGACAAGAATGACCAACACGATTAACAAGAATTTTAAGTTTTTCATCGCTGGCCTCCTGGGTTTGGCGCGGTGCTCAAGTGTTCAATACGTACCGGAGAAGGGTCTCTACGGTAAGGTATGACGTTGAATTTAATTGTGGCGAACTTAGAGGCCAAAGCTTCACGCACCAAGATTTCACCACGTAATGCCAAGGCTTCTACTTTGAAATTTAGTCCTTTCGCTTCTTTGCGCGCCTGTTCAGACCTCGCAACTGCTTGCTGGGTCATTTCCTGCAAAATCGCTTGGCCTTCAGCAACTGTGGTAATTCGCCAAGCATCCGCTGATTTCTCCATGGCCACACGGTCGCGTTCGGCCATGATTCTTTCGGCCTCCATTTCACCGAGTAATTGCTCATACTCGGTGGCTTTGTCGCGTTCAATTTCGCCTAAGCGACGCTCACGTTCACGTTCCAGTTGTACTGCCTCAATTTTCAAGCGTTCAACTTCTTGGTTGGCAACCTTGCGATCCTCGATAGCCTGTTCGTATTTAGCCTCAAACTTTGGCTTAGGAGTAATGATTTGAACCACTCTTACACCATGCTCTTCAAGCAAAATATTCAAGCGGTCGGTTGCCTGCTGAGTTGCCGCAGAGTAAGTAGTTGGGTCAGCAACTTCTTCAGCGGAGAAACGGCCAAACTCGTCACGCAGTACCGATCGCGCAAAAGCTCGAATCCAATGCGCCTTAAAGGCATCGCCTGGACCAGAATCATGCAAAACCGTGGGAGCTTTGGAAACTATTAATTGGTATTGAATTTCCATAGTCTCAAACCAAAAGTTTGAGCCATCATCTGCACGCACTGTTAGCTTTCGCACGTGGTTTGAGTCGCGGTCTTTATCACCTTCCATTACAAATTTGTTTGGAGACTTATCGAAGGTGAATGCTTGGGAGAAGAATGGCATGAACACGCGATAGCCAGGCGTTGCCACCAATTCATTTTCGCCACTGATGTAATTAACAATTACAGCGACTTCGTCGTCGGCAATTTCAACAATGCCGCCACGGCCCGTCACGACAAAGGCTCCTAGTACTAACACTAAGCCCCCCATCACAATGCCAAGAATCAAGCCACGACCAATGGTTGGCGGTTTGAAGTCGGGGCGTGGTGGACGCGGAGGTGGCGCCCCATCGTTTGGTCCGCCGGAGGAGAAATTAGGGAATCCTGAGTTGTCTGTCATGGTGAGTTATCCTCGCTACACTTTACTTGCGAGCAGGTCTTTTATTTAATCCTTAGAACTGATTTTATTCGCTGAAATCGGCGTAATACTCAGCGATGTCTTCGGCAATCGCGATTGCCGTATGGCTGCTATTGACTAATAGCCGCTTAACGCCTGGGAAATTACCCAGCCAAGTGCTTTGCCGGCGAATTAACCGGCGGGTGGCAGTCTCGGCATTGGCCATTGCCAAATCCAACTCGAGGCCATCTTCAAGGTGGGCTAATAACTGTTTGTAGCCAATTGCTTGGCGGGCGGTGCGCCCAAAGCCGTCACCATTGAGGATAGTTTTAACCTCCTCAAGAAGTCCGTCCGCAATCATTTGGCTAAAGCGACCCGCAACTCGGGCGTGTGCTTGCTTCCGCTCCCACTCTAGAGCTACTGCCGGCTCGGTGATTTTTCGATGGCCACTCCACTGCTGTTGCCAATCGCTTAAGGCACGCCCACTTGCTTGCCAAGTTTCCAGCGCGCGCAGAATCCGCTTGTGGTCATGCGGGTGTAATTTTTCCGCAGAAATCGGATCTACTTCAGCGAGCTCATCAAGCATTTTTTGCTCTTCTCCGGCCGCCAATCGTTGCGCAAGTTCTTCATGGATTGCTGGTGGTATTTCAGGACCTTCGAGCAAGCCAAATAATAATGTTTTAAAATACAAGCCAGTTCCACCAACGTACAAACAATTTTTCTTGCGGTTGGCAAGCTCGTTCTCAACTTCTTTGGCCGCCGCCAAATATTTAGCCACCGAAAATTCTTGATTCGGGTTTACCAAATCAATTAAATGATGTGGAACTCCAGAGCGCTCTTCCATGCTTGGTTTAGCCGTGCCAATATCCATGCCACGATAAATCAACATTGAGTCCATCGACAAAATTTCCGCATTAAGAATTTCTGCCAACTTAATCGAGACCGCAGTCTTGCCGCTCGCGGTTGGACCCAACAGAAAATAGCGCATCAATCAGCAGGCATTAAACAGGCGACCGTGGACATTTCATCACGGAACAATTGGTGAGCGCATTCCTCAACCATTGCTGGAGTAACTTTTTGCAGGACTTCCAATAATTCAAAGGGCGCGCGATTGTTAAGCAAAGAGCTAAGCATATTTGAAGCCAATGAGGCCGGTGATTGCAATCCTCCGACCATGTTTCCCCAAGCTGAACGCCGAACTCGTTCCAAATCTTCGTCCTTCACGCCGTCAGTAGCGAACTTGGATAGCGCGGAACGAATTCCCTTAACAAAGGCTTCAGGGTCGTCGCTTTGACCAGCGGCAACCGCGTAGCCCCAATCAGAGTCGCTGCTATAACCAGAGTGGAAAGATTGATCAACAATCCCATTTTCATAAAGCTCTTGATGATAGCGCGAGGCATCGCCTAGGGCGAGGTCCAACACTAGAGATGCCAAAACGTGACGAGTTAAGTGGTCGCGCCCTAAACCCAGCCCTTTTGCTTCCCGCCAACCTAGCCAAATATGTGACCGCACTACTGCAAAACTTTCCTCCATTTGCAATTCACAAGGAACTGCTGGTTCCTCTGGATAAAGCCGTTGCACTTCTGCCAATCCACTGGCCGCATCTAATTGAGTTTCGACAGCAGCCAAAACTTTCTCGGGATCGAAATCCCCCGCCAAGGCCAAATTTAAATTTTCTGGACGGTAAAAGGCATCAAAGCAGTCTTGCAAATGTTTGGCGGTGGTGCGTTGCACTTCCGAAACTGCGCCACCTGGCGGAATGCGTATTGGGTGCTGATGGTAAAGGCCGCGGTGCAGCATGAAGATTCCGCGAAAGTGCGGCAGGTCTTCGTACATGCGCACTTCTTGTTCAATGATGCCCTTTTCTTTTTCAACTCGTTCTTCAGTAATTAGCGGGTGTTGAACAAAATCCAACAGCACCTCCAAGCATTCGCTAAAGCGACCAGCCGAGGTGAAGTGGTAACTTGTCGAACGAAAGCCGGTACCGCCATTGAAGTCAGCGCCGATTTCACCAAAGCGGTCAAAAACTTTTTGTTCGCGCCCTTCAAACAATTTATGTTCGAGAAAGTGCGCGCTACCTTCTGGCACCTCTACGACTTCGCCGGAACCCAACTTAAAGCGCGTATCGGTGCTGCCATAACGCAAACCAAACCACCCCGAAGAAGTTGCAAATCCAGGAGTTGGCAAAAGTGCTATTTTTGCGCCGCAGTCGGCCTTGGCCAACCACATCTCTTGCTCAATCAGCTGATGTTTTATTCGTTCAATCTTCATTACTGTTCCTCACCCGATAACAAGTATGCAAGGTCCGCTTTAAAACCGGCCGCGGTAGCGCAGATGTGGTCTTTAGTTATTTGCCCAATTAAATCGGCGCGCATTGCCGGGGTGCGATTGAACCCCAAGTAAAACTCGCGCCCAATGAACCCAGCCAAGCCTGGCGCACTATCGCCAAGTGCATCTAGATCATTCAACAAATTTACTTTGCAAAGGTCTAATTCTGCTTCACTAAAATCGCCCTCGGCCAAGCGTTTAATTTGCAACAATGATTGCTCTTTAACTTGCTGGTAACTACTTGCATCTATTCCGGCGCCGATAGTAAGGATTCCCTTATTAACTCGAATCGATGAAGATATTCCATAACACAGTGATAACTCTTCGCGCACCACTCTAAATAAGCGAGAGTGCGAACCGCCACCGAGCAAGGATGAAGTCAATGAAAGCGCTTCCATGTCCAGCGCAGTTTGCGGTGGTGTAAATCGAAAGCCCATCAAAAAGCGCGCCTGGTCAATCGGCAAGTGTTCATGAACTTCGCGCAACTTGGTGGGCGCGGAACGGGTGGTGCATGGAGGCAATTCTCCGGTGCGCGGTCCACCGAACATACTTAGCCACTCCGCTAACTTGCCAGGGTCAATCGCGCCTACCGCAATCGCGGTAATCGGGGCATTACTTAAAGTGCTCTTAAGCGCAGCTAAACAATCCGCAGCTGACAATTCTTCAACTTCTTCGGCGGTACCCCAGGGCGGTTTGCCATAAGGTTCATCTGCACACAAGCAGGCGAAGAAGCGTTCGCGCGCCCAACTAGCACGATCATCTTTTAAGGATTTAATGCGGCGCACCAATTGCGCTTGCTCGCGAATAAAATTGTCCGCGGGGAATGCCCCGTTCTCGTCAAGCAAAGGTTGCTGCAACAATTCAGCACCAAGTGCCAAGATTCCAGCTTCGGCATCTGCACCTTCGGGTAAAAATTTATTACCCACCCAAGACATGCCAAGGCTGAAACGATGATGTTCCGCCAAACGGTCGCCATCAATGCGGATTTCGGCGCCATAGAGCATTTCTTCAGCGCGCGTAATTTCCATTTGATTGGGATGCTTGGCCGAACCCTGCTCCAACAAGCGGGCCAACAAAGTGCGTTCCGGACTGCGCCCATCATCGATTTGATGGTCGAAGTGAACTTCCATTTGAGCACGTTTAAAGCGAGAATCCGGCAGACACAACAGGGTTATGCCAGGAGCCGGCTCCAAACGAATTGGGGGATGTTGATTGAGAACCATTGGGGGCGGTAAAGCTAGTGCTATAAACATCCTATGAACTTTGGCCAATATCGCATAAAATACCCAGGTGCGTTCAATTCTTCTTCATCCTCACGACCCCTGCGTTCCATACGCATCGGGAGTGGGCACGATGATTAACGCATTCATTACTTGCGCGCCTGAAGACCTCGATGTCGAGCTGATTGGCATCACCTCCGACCCTACGGACCCGCGCTTAGGCTCGTGGCAGGAAGTTGAAGTTGAAGGCCGGCCCCTTAAGTGGTTTCCGCTGATGGTTGACCACCCTTCAATTCGCGCCCGCATTCCTCTAAGTCTGCGCTACACCTGGAAATTGCGCCGCGCACGCCGCCAGTTCGATTTGAGCAAAGTTAGCCATTTATTTCACCGCTTGGAACCGGCTTGGGCAACCGGCGACATTGATGCGCAAAAATTGATGTTCTTGCACTACCACGTTCAAGATCAAATTTTAAGCAGCAATACAGAAGTGACTTGGAGCCGTTTCCCAGCCGTTTATTTTGCTATGGAAAAACGAATTTTGCCGAAGATGGATTACTTATGGTCCGAACGTTCAGACGGAATTGCTTGGTGGAAGGAGCATTACCCGGCACTTCAAGAGAAAGCTGACTGGCTGCCAACGTGGGCGGACGACCGGGTCTTTCACCCTCGCCCTAGCAATGAATGTCATGAAATTCGCGGAAGACTATGTACTGCTCTAGGCGCTAACCCAAAGCATGATGTGGCATTTTTTGCCGCACGCTTTGAAGGTCAAAAAGACCCCATGCTCTTGATGGAAACTTGGCAACGACTCTGTGAAGTCCGTCCCTCTGCGCAACTTATTCTTGCGGGAGATGGCTCGTTAAAAAAGTCAATGCAGAATTTTGTTGGCCAACACGGCCTAGAAAAAAATGTGTTCTTTGCCGGAACTCTGAACCAGGACCAAGTTGCCAGATGGCAAAATGCAGCTGACGTTTTTGTTTTATCTTCAGCCTTTGAAGGCATGGCTTTGTCAATGATTGAAGCTCTCGCAGCAGGCGTTCCTGTAGTCACCACTAAAGTTGGTGAAGCTCCACGCGTTATCACCAAACCTGAACACGGCCGCATTGTTGAAGAGCGGTGCGCCGCAGCTTTAGCCCAAGCACTTGACCAAGTTTTGTCACAAGACCGCGACCGTCAAGCGTGCGTAAAAGCCGCCGAACCTTACACCCCACGCAAAGTCTTAGCGCCGGTGTACCAAGCGATTCGCAACTACCACCAGCAACACAATCAGTAAATGAAGTTAGCCCTGGTGACCTCAACTGGCGGCCATCTGTCTGAAATGATGATGCTGCAAGAAGCTTGGGAAGACCATGAACGATTTTTCGTGACCTTCCCCCTGCAAGACGCCAAGTCGGTACTTGAAGGTGAGCGGGTTATTTGGGCGTACCACCCAACCAATCGTTCAATCAAAAATTTAATTAAGAATTTTTTCTTAGCTTGGAAAGTACTACGCCGCGAACGTCCCGACGTAATTATTTCGACCGGCGCCGGAGTTGCTGTTCCATTTATTTGGCTCGGCAAGTTCATGGGTATACGCACTGTTTACCTTGAGTGCATTACGCGCATTCACTCGATCTCAACGGCCGGCAAGATGATTCTTCCAGTGGTCGACAAATTTTTTGGTCAGTGGGAAGAGTTGGCAGAGCTCAATTCAAAAATTGACTACGAAGGGCGCAACGTCTAATGATTTTCTTCACGGTTGGAACTGAACAATTTCCCTTTCAGCGAATGATTGATGCCGCCGATTTGGTTGCCCAAGCACTTCCTGACGAAGAAGTCTTTATTCAAATTGCTGACAATCCTGAAGTGCCGAAAGTGGCCAGGTATGAGCGCTGGCTGTCCTTTCATGAATTTGCTCAAAGAGTCAAAGATGCGCGCATTGTGGTTACACATGCCGGCGCTGGATCGCTTTTGGCTTGTGCTTGGAATGACAAAGTTGCTATCACGGCGCCGCGTTTACACAAATATGGTGAACACGTTGACGACCACCAGTGCGAATTAGCCGAGAAAATGGCCGAACTTAGTCACGCAATCATTGGTGAAACGGCCGAAGATCTTTGCCGCCTAGTAATTAATTACCAAGCTGAAGTAGCCAAGCTAAAAGGCTCCAGTAAATCCCAACCGGACCTCGCCAAGGCTCTCAAGAATTGGCTCGCAAGTACATGATTTTTTCCTCTTTAATATTGTTCGCCGCCATAAATTTTCAAGACAGTGAGCCATTAGAATTTCTAGCACTTGCGGCTGAAGCGCAACGTCCAAGTGAAAGCACAACAACACCATTAAATATTGAAGGGTTTCAACTGGATATTAATTTGCGCGAGCGTGGAGACCAGCGTAACGACCTCGACATTCAACTTGACTACCAACAAGCTGATGGTGGCACTATTAAGTTACGTTTAGATGACCCCAACCGTGGTGTCAGTGTTAGCAAAGGATTCGACGGAAAACGTTACTGGCTTAAAGAACACAATGGTGAACTTATTAACCTAGCCGCGCGTGAATTCACCCAAGACCGCGAGGCGATTGATCAAGCTCTGGAACTTTGCGAACGGCTGCGCCTAATTTTTGACCTTCGCTACCTCGGCACCCAATGCCAAGAATTAAGCCTAGAAGAACAAGATCAGCAAACAATTATTCGCGGAAAATTCCCTGCGCAAGGATTAGTTCACCATCTCGAACTTATTTTCAACTCTAAGACTCTACAGCTCGAGCAGTTATTCATCAAAGTCCCCAAAGCCAAAGAGCTTGATGGTGAGGACACAGATGCGGCGATAACCACTGATAACAAGCCTGAGTGGCAAAGCCAGACGCGCTTTGAACTTAGTTACTACCGCGACTTCGCTGGCCTGATGGCGCCTCAGCTAATTCACCAATTTATTCCCGACAGGAAAATGCCCACGCGAATTGTTGAAATTCATCAACTCAAGTGGCAGAGCGCAGATCAGCGCCGATAAAAGGCTTTTTCCAAGTCCTCGTGGGAGAGGAATACGCGCACCGGCCGACCATGTGCACAAGTACGGTCCTGTGGCAAATTGCCGCCGCGTTTAAGTAAATCAGCTAAAGCTTGTTGGTCTAGATAATCACCGGCCATGACTGCACCGCGGCATGACATTCGGTGCAAGGCTTCTTCCTGTAACTGGTCAGCCGTGGCGGAGCGAAATTCACTAGCAATCTCCAACAAATCGATTATCAATTTTTGCGGAAGAATGCGGCCAAGTCTTGCCGGCATGGCATTGATGGCAATCGTCGTTTCGCCAAAGGCTTCAATCTCAACGCCCAGTTTTTTAAACACCTCAAGTTTACTGAGTAGCAATTCTAATTCAGCACGGTCAACATCTACCAATGTCGGCACCAACAAGGGCTGACTAATAACTGCACCTTCACGAATTTCTTTACGCAACTCTTCGAGGTTTACTCGTTCATGCAAAGCATGCTGGTCGATTATTTCCATGCCATTGGCAACTTCACGTACTAAAAAAGTTCGCGCAACTGCCAAAAAATTGCCAGGTGTGGTTTCATTTACTGGCGCCAATGCCAATTCGCTTTGACCACTAGCACTAAAGTCAAGTGCCTCGGCACCGGCCACTTGCGAATGCCCCCCCACTTGATTTAGCGGGCGTTCCCATGAATCACCGCTGGAACCGCTAAAAGCATCTGGACGACTAGAACCGATTCTGGAATTACCTGACCCGATTGGACCAGCTGACCGGGTTGACCAGTTAGCTTTTGCTAAACCAGAATTTAGAAATTTAATTAGTAAACCGATTATCTGGCGTTCGTCGCGAAAGCGCACCTCGGTTTTTTGCGGATGGACATTTACATCAACCCGCATTGGGTCGACTGCCATCGCCAAGTAAATAGTCGGGTAATAGCCGATTGGCACAAACTCGCGCACCCCTTCTTTTACCGCGCGCAACAAACGTGGGTCCCTAACCCACCGGCCATTCAAAAATATGTGGACTCGAGTTGCGTTGCGCCGTGCCGTCTCAGGTGGGCCAACCATTGCCTCAACTTGGGCTACGGCGGAATTGATTTGCAAAGGCACCATCGCCTCGCCAACGCCTTTGCCAAAAACTTTGCGGCAGCGTTCTTCAATTGAATCGTCCGCCAGCACCTCTAACAATTTGCGACCTTCATGTTCAAGTTTAAAGCCAATCCCCGGATGCGCCAAGGCCAAACGTTCTACCCAAGAAGAACAATGGCTCAACTCGGTTGAGGTACGCTTTAAAAATTTCAGGCGCGCCGGAAGTTCTGAAAATAAATCTTCAACAATCACCCGTGTTCCAACTGGACACGAAGCCGGACGAATTTTCTCAGCCACTCCGAATCGCACCCGTAACGAGTTGGCGTCCAATTCTTGGCGACGCGAAATAATTTCTAAACGACTTACCGCAGCAATTGAAGCCAAGGCTTCACCGCGAAATCCTAAAGTTGCAACACTTTCTAAATCTTCTGGACAACGCAACTTTGAAGTTGCGTGCGAAGTGACCGCCAAAATAAGTTCCACGGGAGGAATTCCACAACCATTATCGCGCACTTCAATCTTTTTAACGCCACCCTCTTCGAGGAAAACTTCAATACGGTCAGCGCCAGAGTCAATCGCATTCTCAACCAACTCTTTAACAACCGAAGCCGGTCGCTCAACCACCTCGCCGGCGGCGATTTGGTCAATGATGATTGAATCAAGTTGGCGAATTATTGGGTTCATCGGCGAACACTGCGATGGCAGGAAAAAGCTAACTGTTCTAAACAATGCAAACTATTCCCCCGTCCTTCGATTTTCACTTGAACCTCAGCAGCATGTAAAGACTGAAGAACGTGTTGCAAGTGTTGGCGGTCACAATTTTGCAGTCGCCGTTCCATGCGTTTTTGCGGGGGCCCTGCAGCGGCGACTCCAGCCTGTTTGCAAGCTTCTCCAAGGGGCAAACCCTCAGCCAGGCAACGCCCAACTGTGTCAGTCTTACGCCTTTCACCAGCGAGCACTGAAACTAAAAGACTAAAGGCATCTTGCGGGGAAATACGCCGGCCATCCCATGAACGTAGTCCGCGCGCGCGCAGTTGAACTAACAAACGAAATGCATCGCGACCATTGCCGCTAAGAATTGCGTCGGCAAAAGCAAAAGCACTTCCTTCGGCCGAGTGGGCCACAACTTCGCGAACCGTTTCCTCGCCAATGTTGCTTTCTTGCAACAAAGCAAAGTGGTCCAAGGCTTGACATAATTCAGCGGGGCGGCCACCTGCGATTTGCACCAAGCACCCCGCCGCACCACGCTGAAAACTGAGTTTTCGACGCCGCGCCTCGGCCTGAACAAATTGCGCAGCCTCGGACGCATCAAGATCATTGGGTCGCCACGGTGGCGGGTCACTGTAGAGACGACGAAAACGTTCAAGCCTGACCATGTCGCCCGCTGATTTTTTCAAAGCCGTGGCGGCTTTTGAGCCAGCAGTTCCATCAAGGTGAATAAGGACCAAATCTGGTCCTTCGCCAGATTTAAGCGCTTGAGCCAGTTGCTTTGAAAGCCCCGGCCATTTAGCGAAAGCTTTACCCGCACGGCTCATGATTAGAACTCGCTGACCGGCAGCAAACAGGGACGCCGCTTGCAAAAACCCATCAAGCATTTCTGGCTTAAAGTCACTGCTGCCAGCGTCAATATCTAAAAAATCGATTCCTTGTTGAAGCTGCGCCCAAGCCCGTGCCGATTTTAAAACCTCCTGCGAGAACCAAGTTTCTTCCTCGCCACGGGTTGGCGGAGCCAAAATAGTCAAGCGTGACAACTCTCCCGCATCCGCCAACTGACAAAGTTCGCGGCAAATAGTGCCTGGGTCAGGCGCGCGTTTCCGGGCGGCACTCACCCCGTCAGAATACCCGAATTCGGCGGTAGAGAAAAGATAAAGCCGAGTAGCCAAACCGGCCCAACCCAAGCATTTAAGTTAAAGAAAACTGCCGGAATTCGTTCGATGCGGTTTCCACGCAGGAAAAAATGTTCCAGGCTTAAAATGCCTGCTACCCCGGCTAGACCAAAGTAAAAAGGTATTTCGAGTTTAGCGAGAGTTCCAAAATTCCACCACATTGCCAGTGCGCCAAGGTGCAACAAACCCGCTAATAAACGTGTGCGTTCTATGCCCAACCGACTTGGCAACGAGTGCAAACCATTTTTACGGTCGTGCGCAATATCTTGAATTGCATAAAGCAGGTCAAAGCCTGCAACCCATAAAAGCACTCCCGCACCAATCCAAAGAGGTAAATCCCAACCCCCGCTAAATTCTTTATTCACCGCCAACCATGCTCCAGCAGGGGCGCAAGCTAAAGCAAAGCCCAAACCGAAATGGCACAGCAATGTAAAGCGCTTAAGCAATGAATATCCGCACAAAATTACCAGCACCGGAATTGACAAGTAGCCACAGATTGGTGCTAATAAAAATGCGCTGGCGATAAAAGCCGCAGCACAAAAAAAGGTAAAGCCCCATGTCCAAGCAACCGCCAATTCACCAGTTACTAATTCGCGTTTATGAGTGCGCGGATTACTTGCATCTACATCTCGATCGACTAGCCGATTGAAGGCCATTGCCGCGGTGCGGGCAAATATCGCAGCAAGCAGAATTAACATTAGGTCCAAGAAATCTGGAAGCCCGTTGGCCGCCAATAGTGCGCCACCAATAGCAAACGGTAAAGCGAACACCGTATGTTCAAACTTAACCATGCGCAAAACCTTTGCGAGTTTGGACACCTCTAGCTGCTTCCGCCCCATTCCGAAACTTTGCTTTGTGGAATATCTAAAACTCCTAACACTTTCGCGCACAAGTGATCGACAAGTTCCTCAATGCTTTGCGGTTGATGATAAAAACCGGGAGAGGCCGGCATGATGCAAGCACCCGCCCACGCCAATCGCGACATTTGGTCGAGGTGGATTTTATTAAGTGGCGTTTCGCGCGGAACAATAATTAATTTGCGACCTTCCTTGAGGGCAACTTGGGCGGCGCGGGCGACCAAACTTTGAGCCTTGCCGGAGCTTACGGAAGCTAATGTAGAAAGTGAGCATGGCAACAAAATGGCGGCTTCGCCAATTGCGGTTCCCGATGCAGGTGGTGCACCAATATCTTGATTTGGCCAGAGCTTAATCAAATCGCAGTTTTGCTCCGGTGCTAACAATACCGAAGGGTCATCCTTTAAATCAATTTTGCATTCTTCGAGCAAAACTCGTTTGGCCGCTTCGGTGTAACAAAGAGCGACCTCGACCTCAGCCGCCACCAACATTTGCAAGGTGCGGCAAGCGTAAATCGCGCCGCTGGCACCACTCACACCGAGGAAAACTTTTCGCTGAGGTTTCTTACTCATAGCAGTAGCAGTGCATCATAACTTGCATGCGCCCAGGCAACCACAGCTAAGCCACGCCAACTAAAAAGTCCACCCAGCAGAACTCCGGCCAAGAACCGATAAATCATCACCGGTGCCGTAGTTGCCGCCGGGTCGCCCAAGGTGTGGGCCCAAGCAAACATCGCCGAGGATAAAATCAATGAAATCCCCATCGCTAAAACTGCGCCTGATTCTCTCCAACCGACAGTGAGAAAAAGTCCCCGCAACAGGACAAATAATCCTCCCAGAATACCCGCCCGAAAAATCAATTCCTCATACAGTCCGGCTCCTGCCGCTAAGGCTAAACTGCCATGAATTGACGAGTCAGTACCAAAATTAAATAGCCACAAAGCTGATGGCTGACTTGGCACTAATCGACTGAGCCAATCTAATAGTGGCCCGAGAAGAATTCCCCAAACGATCCCCTCGGCAATAATCAAACTGGCGCCGCCACGCCAGGCGAGTGCATTTAGGCGAATGCGACCAATCGCCCACAATAGTGCTAAACAGATTATTAAACCCAAGCACCAGTAAGCGGGTTGACCTAGCCAACGCAATCCTTGTTCGACAACTGAAAAGGCCCCGCTTCGCGCCTGTTGCCAACCACTAATGTGAATGACTGCCAAAGGCAACAGCAAGATAAAAGTAACTGCTGGATCTTGGCTGGCAGCACCGACCTGCTTAAGTTCGTTCGTTTTCAATTGCGTTCAGCTGGGGACTTGGTGGCGATGACTAAGCGCGCCACGCCGCCTGACAATGCTTGGTCTTCAACCGAATAAAAACCTGCATTCATCACCCAATGTTTGAATCCAGTTACATCGCTAAAGCTGTCCACACTTGCCGGTAAATATTCATAAGCCCCAGTTCGACCTGCCTTACAAAGACGCGCTATCCGCGGCAGCACCTGATGAAAGTAAAATCTAAAAACCCGCCGCCATAATGAATTTCTAATTTTGAAGAATTCTAAAACGGCCAACTTTCCTCCAGGCTTTAATACCCGAAAGCATTCCTCTAGGGCCAAGTTTGGATCTTCCACATTTCTAATTCCAAAGGCAATGCTTAGCGCATCAAAATGTTGGTCTGGGAAAGGCAGGAATTGCGCATCAGCTTGAACCCAATCGGCGGGAAGTTTTCTCGCCTCAGCTTTCTGTTTGGCAATGGGCAACATTGGAGCGGTGAGGTCGGCGCCTGTTACTTGCACTCCCTGTTTCGCAAAAGCCAAAGCTAAATCACCAGTGCCACAGCATAAATCCAAGAGGCGGTCGGTTGCCTGCAAGTCAAGCCGGCGAACTGCACGTCGGCGCCATAGACGATCAATTCCAAAAGAGAGTACCTTGTTCAGTAGGTCGTACTGTGGGGCAATCTCTCCGAACATCTCTTGAACTTCGGCTCCAGGCGGGGCTGACATGAGGCTTATTATCCCTCTGCGCTTGGCTAAAAAGAAAGGCCGATTCGAATTCACGAATCGGCCTTTAGCTGGAAGTTAATGCCGGTTTACTGACGCCAGTAGTGGCACAGCACCTGAACACCTGGCACATCAATCGAGGGCACGTAAAGGTTTCCAGTAGCCATTTGAACAACATCTAGCTTGCCATTAGCGTTTGCCACAAACAAGAATTTCGGAGTACTAACAGCAACTTGCGCTCCACCAATAACTCGCGACAAAGACTTAGACGATTTCTGAGTGGTCTTGCCAGTTCCGTAAATGGTTGTTACCGAAGGGAATCCCCCGAGGTTGCTCAGGTCATCAACTGCAAGGTCAACGATGGTGCTTGACGAGAAAATTCCAGTCCACTCAGCAGCAATCGCAAATTCCTTGGTGCGGAAGTTTGGATCGGGCACAAACCCGTTGAGTGCAATTGGGCGCGGTCCAATTGGGGCATCCTTTAACTGCAAGCGAGCAACTGAGCCCTTACCGTTTTTGCGGTACGCAATGTAGGCACCGTGCAGGTTGGTGGCCGGGTCAGGTTGAATTGCCATTGGCGAATCAAAGCCAGACTGATTAGTTAGCGAAGGAATACCAATGAAGGTGTCAAAGCCAATGCCCTGAACTCCATCTGGACCAGATTCAAAGATGGTAGTTGAGCCATCTTCAGAGATGATGAAGCTGTAGTAAAGGCCAGTGCTAAAGCCGGCCGCTAGGTCACGGTTTGAAACCGAGAGGAACCGCGGTTGAGCAACACCTGGCAAAATCTTGCGGATCGCCAAGTCGCGCGCCGAGATGATGGCCATGGAATCGGAATCTTCGCAAACCACCAAAATATCCTCATCGTCTGGCTGCCAAACAATTTCACCAGGTCCTTCACCAATGCGGTTGAAGTCCGGGTCAACCAATGATGTGGTATTGATAATTGTGTGGAAGTTCGGTGAATTTGGGTCAGTATCAATGAAAGTCACAGTGTTTGTACCGTGGTTTGAAACAGCCAACAAATTCAAGTCGGGAGAGATGGCCAAGTCACGCGGGTCAGGAACGGAGATGACATCGATTGGAGTCATTCGGTTGCTATTCATTGCCACCACGCGATCGCCTTTTGAATCAAGCACGTAAAGCACTTGTCCAACTTGTTGGCGAATTGAGAACTGTGGACATGAAGTCGAAGTCGGTGATGGACCATAAAAACCCGTGTAGGTTTGAAATGAAGTCAACAGGCCACTTGGTCCTTGTCCTCCAAAAGTACCAAAGGCATCACCTGGCACCAACAAGTTGGTTGCAACTCCAGTCAAAGGGTTACCACCAAAGGTTGGCTCCTCGCCCATAATCATTGGCGCATAGCATGATGGTGCCAAACTGATGCGAGGTGGATTAGGGTGCGGTGCGTGGCTAATTGAATTACCAGGGAAAACTACAGCACTTAGCGGATTCAATTGGAAGGCTGCGTTAGCGCACAAGTTTTGTCCACCTGACAGGCAATCCCAGTTGTTGAACATCAAGTCCAAAGGATGACCAAGAGCCATATCGCCAATCGTTCCAACCGACTCGTTAGTAACCAACTGAGTTTTCAGAGCACTATCCTTGGTGAGCGTGAAAACACCTTGGGAGCCACCAGCAATTGTTGTTAGTTCATGCGAAAGTGGTGGGAACATGAACGAGCCCTGAGGGCTGGTCAAGTTGGGGTTAAACGGAAACTTCGAGACATCAAGTTGATCGTAGTAACCGTTGAAGTTGTGAGCAGGGTCTCCGGTGCCTTGACCAAAGCCATCTAAGTCGAGGACGCGAATTCCACCAGAACTACCACCGCCGTTTGAGGCCAAGTAAAGCGCACCCGGCGCTACCGGAGCATTTACTAGACCAGGGCAAGCTCCTGAAATTTCAAAGCTAATCGAATCAGTCTCTGATGAGTTTGGATCATCGTTGCCGAACAAGTCCTCGGCGGCTGCAGAGAAGTATGTAACTGTCACCAAAGCCGCTGACCCGTTTGGATCAGAACCTGGGAAGGGCACAGTTGGGGTAAGCACAAACTCGGTAAAGTCGTAGGGGCTTACTGGAAGTACGGTGTACGGAACCTTCACCGTTTGACCTGGAGCCGGCATCCCCGGAGGCACACCTGGCAAAAATTCAACGGTAAATTGGTTACTTAATGATGGTGGGATATTGCTTGGTAAAGCACCCAAGGAATGCGGCTGAACAGACTCGGAAAACTTCCAGCGAATGTCTTCGTCGCAATCGACATTAATATCAAGGTGGCCAGGCACAGTCACAATGCTGCCGGCAACTCCATCTAATAATGTTAGCGGTGGGCCGTTGTCTTGAGCGACCACAGAAGTTGCAATGCCGGGGTCAGCAAGTTGCCGCGGCTGGGCATCATCTGACAACACGCTGTCGCTAATCACAATACGAATTACCTTATTCGCTGGAAAGGTTTCGTAAGTTGACAAGTCGTCATCTTGGTCAGCGACAAAAGTAAATACATGGCCACCCACCATTGAGCCCGCCTGTGAGTAACTATCAGTCTGCCAGTTACCGCCAGACAAGAAAGGTGACCCTGGATAGCCAGCACCTGGAGTAACCACAGCACCATCTCGTGTCACATCGAGAACGCTAACTTGGTTAAGTGGGTTACTGGAATCTGGAGCGACCCAACGCTCAAGTGCAGGACCATTTGCAAAATTACCGAAGTAGGTGAAACCGTCAATGAATCCGCGGCCACTAATCTGTTCGGAAAGCCCACTATTTGGGTCGTAGGCGACAACTTGAATTGCACCCGTCAAACCGTTGTTGGAGAGCCCACCTGCTGTTGCATCAAGAACGCTATCAATATCAATGCTGCGTGAGAACACCACGTTAACAAAATGATTACCAGCATTATTTGATGGAGTTACTGCTTGTGCGTGCCATGCAGTTGGAGCAATCACCGGATTCAACTCTGAAGGTGGGTTGTCCAGCAAGTCCTCAATCGAGCGGATTTCAACCACTTGGTTTGAGGAAACAATCCCGGTAGTTGGGTCGACTGCGTGCACCGTGTGCGGCAACATGCGACCGAAACCATTCTGCACCTGAACGATCATCATGTCGTTGGCGGTGGCATTCGGGTCGGGAGAGTCGAAACTCTCATCAGAGTTAAAGCAAGCAGGAACTGCTAAAAGCAGCAGCGGCGCTAACGCGAGGATTCTTTGTGACATGCGTTTAATTGGGGGTACGGGTTGTCCGCGGGGGCGGTTTTCTTCCGAAAGGACGATTTGCAGCGACCTAGGTTGCACCATTCTAGATGCCCCCACCCCCTCGGCTACCAAATCTCGGCCTAAGATTGGAAACAAAAGGCAAATTTAGGCAGAATGCATAGCTCATGGCACCCCCCTCGGCCTTCCGCCCTAATCCGACCAGCTCGGATGAGGAATCCCTCGAAAGAGACCTTCGTCCCACTGGATTTGCAGACTTCCTTGGTCAGGAGACCATTTTGGACCCGCTTGGGACCATGATTGAAGCTGCAAAAAACCGCGACGAAACGCTGGAACACCTTTTATTTTCAGGGCTTCCGGGACTTGGCAAAACAAGTTTAGCCTTGGTTTTGGCTGGTGAACTAGGGGTTCCGATGAAAGTTACTTCGGGCCCAGCGTTGGAGCGTGCTAAAGATTTAGTTGGGATTTTGTCATCTCTAGAAGCTGGAACGGTGCTTTTTATTGACGAAATCCACCGCCTGCCAAAAGTCGTCGAGGAATATCTTTATGGTGCTATGGAGCGATTTCGGGTCGAATTCACCCTAGATCAAGGGGTTCACGCACGATTATTGAAATTAGATATCCAGCCATTCACCCTTGTTGGCGCCACCACCCGCGAAGCTCTGCTCTCCGCCCCATTCCGTTCGCGCTTTGGACAGGTGTTCAGATTTGAGCCTTACACCACTGCGGCCCTCAAAAAAATCCTCGCCCGCTCGGCACGATTATTGAAATTTGAAGTTGAGCAGGACAGCCTTGAAGTTTTAGCGATGCACGCACGCGGCACGCCCCGAGTCGCCAATCGCTTGTTGCGCCGCGCTCGTGATGTCGCCCAAGTTCACGGCAACGGCAGCCTTGACCAAAAAACCTTAAAGCTCGCACTCGAAATGCTGGGGGTCGACAAGAATGGCTTGGAGCGTACCGACCGCCGAGTTCTCCAAGCTTTGGCGCGCGCCGGTGGTCGTCCATTGGGAATAAAAAACCTCGCGGTTGCGGTTGATGAAGACGAGGACACCATTGCCGATGTTTACGAACCATGGCTAGTCCGCCAGGGTTTTATTGCTCGAACCACCAAGGGACGAATTTTGCAAGCTCCTGGTTGGGCGGCCATCGGTGAAGAAGCACCGACTCCCGATCCGCAAAAATGAACGAGCATAAACTTTCAGGGCGACTAGCAAGTGTTGCCGTAGTCTGTGCACTTTTGTGGCTGGGTAGTTTTTTGTTTGACCAACAACAACCGCAACTTGATGCCGTTGAATGGCCGCATGTTATCGATCAAGCTGACGGAGACTTTAACGCCGCCTCGATTACGAGCCAGTTTTCGCCAGACATTAAAGTTCATCTTGTTAAAGCTTCAAAAAATCAAAGTGTTGATTTGGAGTTAATTGGAAATTATCGAATCCTTAATCATGCCGGCAAAACACTGCGCAAGGGAATTAGTTTACAAAACAAATTAGAACTTGCGCCGGATGGATTGCATTTAGGTGCGTGGTTAATAATTGCCAATCCAGTTTTCATTGAAAGCAGTGGCGATGCCGGAATCCGCATTGGCAGCCGCACTTATCGCGGCAAACTTGAGATTAGTTTTAGTACTGACAAAAACCGACTGCCCGACAAATTAAAGCTAAGCCTACATGTTCCATTAGAAGACTATGTGCTTGGTGTTGTATGTGGTGAATTGCCTAGCAATACTCCTGGGATTGCCGCGGCCTTGCGCGCTCAAGCAATTGCCGCGCGCACCTACGCACTTTGGAAACGCGGCCAAGGCAAGTCGGAACTGCGCGACGACACTGCCGACCAACATTTCGAAAGTGTTGACTTTGAAACTACCGCGGCACGCCAAGCGGTACTTTCTACTCAAGGACAAGTTTTAAGTTGGGACCAACGACTCCTTGCCGCTTGGTATCACGCTGATTGCGGCGGAAGCACCACCAATGCCTTATCGGCAGGATTTGGCAAACAGGACATGCCCCCACTTAAAGGCCAGTTGGACCCAGGTTGTGAATTGTCCCACACTTGGGAAAAGTCCGTGCCAGTTGAGCGGCTGGATAAGCTTGCGCAAACCCAAGGCCTAGGCGACTGGATTAAACGAATTCAATTCCGCTCGCGCGATCGCGGCGGTCGATTACTTAAAGTCGAACTTATTGGCGAGTTGAATAATTGTGATTTAATGGGCGAAAACTTACGCGCCGCATTCAGACTACCTTCGGCAAATTGGACTAGCATGCAAGCCATGATGGATGGAAGCTTACGCATAAGAGGCCGTGGCAATGGACACGGGGTCGGCATGTGCCAAACCGGGAGTTTGCGCATGGCGAAAGCCGGCAATTCTACCAATGCAATCCTGCAACATTATTACCCGTCAGCAGTCGTTCAAGACTACAGTAAACTTATCAACACGCAATAGTGAGCTTTAAATTCGAACTTCATACTGGCACTGCCACTAGCCCCCGCCTTGGAACCTTAAAGACTCCGCATGGCGAAGTGGCTACTCCAGCCTTTATGCCAGTGGCTACTCGCGGCATGATGCGCGGAGTTAGCCACGACCGATTGCGGCCGATGGGAGTTGAGATGATGCTTGCCAATGCTTTTCATCTTTTTACTCGGCCTGGCGTTGAAAGTGTGCGCGCACTTGGCAGAGTTCACGGCATGATGGCTTGGAATGGTCCGGTACTTACCGACTCAGGTGGCTTCCAAGTTTTTTCTCTGTCGAAGTTTTTTAAGCTACATGAAAATGGAGTTGCAATTAAAGACCCAATCACTGGGGATAATATTGACTGGACTCCTCAATTAGCGTTTGATGTTCAGGCCGGCTTAGGCCCGGACATTGCGATGCTTCTTGACCATTGTCCCGACCAACCAGCCGACCGCGACTTAGTTGCGTCAGCGGTAAAAACGACTTTGCGTTGGGCTTCTGAACAACGCGAACTTCACAACTTGCGCGGCGGCGCCGATAGCGGGCAAGCACAATTTGGCATCGTACAAGGTGGGGTTTTCGCAGACTTACGCGCTGAATGTGCGGCATCTTTGGCAGCCATGGACTTTGATGGCTACGCAGTCGGTGGCGTTTCAGTTGGCGAAGAGCATCGGCAAATGATGATCGCAGTTGACGCATCAACCGCAGTTCTGCCAGCTGAAAAGATCAGATACTTGATGGGCGTTGGTACTCCGCTTGATTTAGTCGAGGCGGTCGCACGTGGAATTGACTTGTTCGATTGTGTGCTTCCAACTCGAGCTGGACGCTTTGGAACCGCTTTAACCAATAACGGAAGACTGCATTTACATAATGCCAAGTTCAAAGATGACACCAATCCGATTGAACCTGGGTGCCAGTGCAGTTCATGTTTGTCGGGGATTCCGCGCGGAGCATTGCGCGCCGGATTTAAGGCTAAGGAACTTAATCCATCGACGCTGTTGGCGACTCATAATCTCCACTTCATCATTAAGTTGATGGAACGTATCCGCCACTCAATCGCCAACAATAGTTTTGCGCAACTGCGTCAAGAAATCGCTATTGCTTATCCGCCGAAACCTGCCAACTCCGACCTAGGGTAGAGATAACGCCAACGGCAATTATTAATAAAATTGTTGTCAAAGCCAACAATAAGTGTTGGTCCAACAGGTAGAAGTCGTGCGCCTTCAACAACAGCGCGCCAAGAGTATTTAATAGCATGTAAAGTGCCGGCAAACTTAAAGGCCAATGGGTGCGTTGGCGTTGTTTTAGATAGACCGCTCCAGTCAGCAAAGCCAGACCGGCAATTAATTGATTAGTGCCCCCGAACAAAGTCCATAAGGCCAATCCGGCTGGTTTTCCGTCTATTTCGTAGAAAGCGAAAAACAAAATTGCCGCACACGCTAGACCAGTGGCTATAAAACGATTAGCCATTACTTTTCCAAAACTCCCAAAGGACTCGCCTATTTCCTCAATATTAAAACGCAACAAGCGAGTGGCCGAGTCCAAAGTAGTTAGTGCAAAGGACACCACCACCATTGCAACCAAGGTGACTGCAAGGTCAGAGTTTATTCCAAGTTCGGCAATGAAGGAGGCCGCGCCGCGGATAAAAATTCCCAACTTAGCACCAAGGCCCTGGACCGCCGACCAGTTAACGTAGGCCTTGGCCCAAGCGGCTTTACCGCCGAGCGTGGTGGTGCACGCTAAAACTGCAATTAGACCGAGCAATGACTCGGCGAGCATGCCTCCGTATCCAATTGCGCGCGCATGGGTTTCTTTTTGCAGTTGGCGCGCAGTAGTTCCAGATGCCACCAAGGAGTGAAACCCACTGGCGGCCCCACAAGCAATAGTGATAAATACAAACGGTAAAAGTGGTGGCGCCCCATCAGGGTTTGGGTTAATCGCCGGTGCGTCAAATGTTGGAGATTGAATAAAGAACCCGGTGTACATCAGGAGTAAGCCGCAGATTAATAACAGCGAATTCAAGAAGTCGCGTGCCTGCAGCAACAGCCACACTGGCAGCACCGAAGCGGCGAATGCATAACTCATCAAAATCCAAATCCAGGCTGACTGCTGCGGCCACTGGCTAGCACTTAAACCTACGCTCGGATTTAAATAACCAAGACCAATCAATCCGAGTAAGCCAAGAAAGCCGATGGCAGTAACTGGCACTAAGCGCATTTTTTTTACATACAAACACCAGCCGGCGAGCATCGCAATCAACATCAAACCAGCTGACGGCATTACCACTTCAGGGAATGAGGTAATAGATGCGGACAATTTATTTGGATTAAAATCGTCGCCCCAGGAGAACAACAAAGATATGACATAGACAAAAACTCCCATGGCTAAGGAAACTCCAAAAAAGATAAGCGCTAGAAATAATGCCTTGGCGCGAGCGCCAAGAATATCTGCACATAGTGAGCCAATACTTTTTCCTTGATGACGCACTGACAAAACGAGTGCACTAAAGTCGTGCACACAGCCTATAAATATTGCTCCTAGAACTACCCAACATAGGGCTGGCAACCAACCCCAAAAAACTGCGACCGCCGGGCCAAGCATCGGCGCCAAACCGGCAATACTTGCATAATGGTGGCCAAAGAGTACCTGCGGTTTGGTCGGTACAAAATCAATGCCGTCAGCATATTGTGCTGACGGCATTGGTGCGTTGGGATCTAACTGAAAGACCCGACGAGAAAGCCAACCGCTGTAAAACTTGTAACCTGCCAGATAGGCAAGCAGAGCAATAACGGCAACTAATCCAGCTGACACTTATTGCTCAGTAACTTTTACTTCAACTGGTGCTGGAACAATTCTGATTGAAGTGATTTCGAGAACGCGATGCTTTTTAAGAGCAGACTTCCGCCACACCCCACGAACAGCAACTTCTTTGCCACGAAAATCATTTAAATCAAAACGACCATCACGCGACATAATTGAATCAATTTGTTCACCAGTTTGAATGCTGTAAGGCACCGCTGAGTAAACCTGTGGAGTGTGCTCCAATCGACCAACCAAAGCGTATTCTGGCTTCTCAAAAGTGGGCAGTGCGGTGCTCGCCTCAGCCACTTTTACCTCAGTAAGATTGCCTGATGCAGCAACTGGATTAGCATTTCGAATTGAGATTGCGTCAAGGCGCTCCAAACCAAAGCGGGCTCGTTTTACGGCTTCGACATCGGCGCTAGTCCATAAAACAGCGCCAAAAACGGCCTCTAGTTGGGTGGCCACTTGAGGGTCCCAATTCTTGGCCAGTGAAGTCAAAGATGCTTCTGCAGAACTTAAAGCTTCCAAACTCGGATCGCCGGGAACTTCAACCACCTCGGCCATCGGCATTTCAGTAACTTCAGTTGAAACGACATCGCTTGTAGCCAGTACTTCAGGGCTCTCTTCGACTACCGGCTCTTCCACAACCTCAGGCTGGAAATTTGGGGTGGCGGCGCTCCATTTTGAATCCCAATCGGCTGGGGTATCTGCCAAGGTCTGCAAGCTTTCCAGCTGCACCCAAGCGCCAAGCGATTCAGGAGCACGAACTTGCAACCAACCCTCTTGTTCGGCAAGCACCCAAACGACATCACCCTGGGCGAATTGGCCTACTGGGTAAGAAGCCTTACTGGTTGAAGGCAAAGGACGCGCGCGCACGTGGCTGGCGTTTAGTGTTCCTTGTTCGCCTTCGACATCAACGTAGTCGGCCCAAACCCAAACGGTGAACCCACCAGGGACTTGGATGCGCGCCCATGGCTCGCGTTTGGCGACAACCTTCACCAAGGAACCGGCTTCTAGCTCAGCGAGCAGCGGCATTTCCTGATGGTGGAAGGAGCGAACTTGAGCACCTTCGGCAACGACGGTGGCAGGAACGAAAGAAACTTGAACATCTTCCTGGGGAAGAGCTGCAAGCACGAGAGTAAGAGTGGCGATGCTAAGCATGAGGGGACAAGTCGGTGGGCTTTAACCGACCTGTCCAGATTGTGACGAATCCCGATTGCCTATTCAAGCAAGCGTTGTATTTCTTCTTCCAACTCTTGGTTGCGCAGGCGTAATTCTTTCAATTTAGCCTGCAATTCCGCGGAAACGTTGGCTTGAGCGTTAATTTCGGCCTCGAGCAAGTTCAGACGACGGCCTTCCTCGATCAAAATGGCCAAGTCCTCGTTCTCGTTGGCCTGCTCCTCGACCAATTCACGAGTGCGGATAATCAGATCAGCCAGCTCTTTAAGTTGTGCGCGCTCAGGATTGTCGGCAAACAGTTGCTGAGAATCGGCCACGAGTTGATGGTAAGAATCACCACGGGTCCAATATGAGCGGCGCATGAATTCTGCGAACTGGGCACAAATGGTGGCGGTACGGTAATCGACACTAGCGCTATTCCAATCAGCACCCAACTCGCTTGCATTTAGCAACCATTCCTTTTCCGTGGCTGATTCACTGCCGTCGGCAAACCAACGTAAGCGCACCTTAACAACCCAGCCGTCCTTAAGGCCACTTTGCAAATCGTATTCGTAAAGTGCACTAACCGCGTGACCGGCACCAATCTCGCCAGCATCGACTTTATCATTACGAAAATCCTGATCAGCAACTGCGCGGTTTTCATAACCGAGCTGGCGCCAGCGTGAAACGACATCAGGGTTAAACTCAACTTGAATCTTTACATCGCGGGCAACAGTCTGCATGGTGCCGATGAAACGTTCAACCAAAATGTGCTTAGCTTCTTGGTATGAGTCAATGTAGTGGCATGAGCCATCACCATCGTTTGCAAGTTGCTCCAAGAAGACATCATTGTGGTTTCCCATACCAACCCCAATTGTGGTTAAATCAATGTCGTGTTCAGCGTAGCTACGAACTTTTTCTAGGATTAATTTTTGATCGGTTTCGCCAGTGTTGGCAACACCGTCGGAACAGAACACCACGCGGTTCACTGCTTCTTGGCGCCACGCACCTTCGGCTAACTCATAACCTAAGAATAATCCCTCTCCAGCGTTGGTCGAGCCACCCATTTCAATGCCCTCGACTGCTTCGCGAATTTTCCAACGCTCGCTAGCTGAAGTCGGCTCAAGTTCAAGGTGCGCTGAGCCTTCAAAACTAACTATTCCAACCGTATCATCATCACCAAGTTGGTCAAGCAGTAAGCCTAGTGATCGTTTAACCATCTCCATACGGATACCCTTCTTCATTGAGCCTGAACGATCAATCACAAACACCAGGTTGAAGGGCTTGCGCTCACTCCTGGCCAATTCACGAGCCTTAATCCCGATATTGAGCATTTGCGGAGCGAACTTAGCTGCGGTTTTTGATTGGGCGTATTGCGACTTTGTTGAGCTGAGATGCACGGCAAAATCACCTTCGCTAGGTGCCGCCAAATCAAAATCAAACCAATTCAAAAACTCTTCGGTACGCACTGCTTCTTTGGGCGGTAGTTGCTTATCTTTTAAGTAACTACGCACTAGGGCCCAAGACGCTGTATCGACATCTGCAGCAAAGGTTGAAAGCGCGTCACGGTTGGCGCGGACCGCAGCGTTATCGCCGTAGAAACGAAAGAACATATCGCGCGGAGTCTCATTAGGCCGCTGATGAAGGTGTCCAATAATTTCCGGCCCTACTAAACGACAGCCATTGCCATATTTCCCCAAGTAAGATGGTGGTGACTTAAAGCCTTCACTTGGCAGCGAGTCCTCGGTGTCAAAGTTTTCAAGCTCCATTGCCGAGCCACGAAAATCATTCTCAGCATCTTTATCACCAGCAATCCCTAATGACAAATTGTCGCGGGGTGTTGCAGAGGAAGATAGGCGGCGGCGCGATGGCGACGGTGCAGTCGCTCCACCACGGCCAGCACGACCTCCATATTTTCCACCTGCGCCTCCCCCAACGCCAACTATTGTATTTCCAGTCACTGCTGGCGTGGACGGAGCGGGCGGTGCAGATGGCGTCGACGACCGAGCAACGTAGCCCAAGCTACTAAGATTCTCAACCGCTACAACCTTACCCTTCCTCCGTTCTAAACTTTCAGCAACGCGCGCTTCAGTATTAGTGCTATCGCTTAAAGGGCTAGCATCAATCTTGCTCCCAGTTACTAGCGCGGCACTTGTTTCCGCTTCAAATGCTGGTGCCAACCAAGTTGTATTCTCATCGACAACAGCAATTCCAGCGGCCAGCATTATTGCTGCCGCGGCCCAGGCAAACCGCCGGGGAAAACGCAGCAATGTTGCGGTGCGGGGATTTGAATCGCTTGCGGCACTATTAGTACTGGCCGCATTAGTCAATTCTGCACGGCGATCTGTTGACAGGTCAGGGGCATCGGAACCGCTAGCCTCAACCAATTTGCGCAACTTGCGTAGCACTTCTAAGCGTTGCTGCAAGCTGACATTTTCAGCCAACTCAGTTTCAAAGCGAGCGCACTCCTCGGGAGTCATTTCCCCCATCAAGTAATCGCTCAAAAGTTTTTCATTGTCTCTTTCAGTCATTTTTCTTCTCCACCTAACTAGGCAATAATTGCTTCCAATCGCTTATTCAATCGTTCCATGGCCTGATGAACTAACCAACCCACAGTTCCCTTGGCAATCCCCATCACTTCGGCGATTTCACCGTAGGGCAAACCAGCTTGCAACTTAAGGCGCAAGGCTTCGCGCTCTTTTTCAGGAAGTAGGTCGAGTTCTTGTGCGACAAGTGCGCCAATTTCGGCACCTTCGGCAATCAGCTCGGGAGTTGGCGGAGGCGGCAATTCAGCCACTTTCGCCTCACGGTCACTTAAACGAGATTCACTTTTCATTGCGTCGTAACAAAGGTTGCGGCAGACTCGGAACAACCATGGGCCCAGCGTTTCGAAACTACCGCTTTTCGGTGCTGCCCGTAACAGCCGCATGAAAGTTTCCTGAACCGCGTCCTCGGCCAAATCTTGACGTTTTCGTAATGCCTTGGCAAAACGAATCAGTGGCGCTTGCCACCTTTCAACTAATTGGTCGAAAGCATCAAGCTGGCCATCTTGATATGAATCAAGAAGTTCGGCGTCGCTAGGTTTGGGAAGGTTTTTCATGCAGCCTTGTGAAGTACAACGACGACCGAGCTAATGGTTTGGTTATTTTTTTAGATTAATTCCGTTTTCGGAAAATATTTGGTCACGAAAATTGAGAATTTGACGCACATAGGTGCGTTTTTCTAAATAATTACCGGGGAAGAAACTACGTTTAAAGCCATAGACCAAGAGATCTGAGACCTGCTTTGGCCCTAAATTAAAGGCCTCAATAGCCTTCATCCATTCATCGCAAACTGTAGTTCTTGAGACCAATCGGTTATCCGTACAAATCGAAGTCGACAATTTCGCCTTGAGCATTTGGCGGAATGGGTGGTCAGACATTTTCTTCAGGTGAGGAATGGTCTGCATATTGGAAGTTAAACAAACCTCCATGGTTATGCGGCGATCAGCGACATAGTTGCTAAGCCGTTTAATGTAATCGCGCTTGCGGGCAATTTTCGGGTCGGTGACGTGGGCCGATGAGAACAACCAAGTCCCGTGACCAATTCGGTCAGCGTGGCAATCGGTAATTGCTTGAAAAATTGATTCCGGGCCGAAGTCTTCACCAGCGTGCACTGTTTTGCCGAGAAATCCTTGATGAGCAATATCGTAAGCACTTTGGTGGTCGGCGGCCGGATAGCCACCTTCCTTGCCAGCCAAGTCAATACCAACTACTGGTAATCCGAAGTCATCGCGGGCCCGCAATGCTGCACGCACCAGTGCCTCAGATGCCAAGCTAAACATTTCTTGCTCGGGCATTTCAGGAAAGGCCTCAAACATTGCCGAATAGTTTTGAGAAAACATATTCATGAAAAAACGCATTGCACAAACGATTATGCCAGCCCTAAAAGGAGGTTGGCTACCATCGGAAATTTCAGCTCGGGCGTTAAAAGATTTTTCGGCTCGTTCAATCCCGCTTGAAACAGCGCGCAGCACCTCGATAGTGGTGAAGCCCGGGCGCGCATGCAACTGTGGCGCGAAGCGAATTTCAATGTAACGAACGCCCTCTGATTGACAATCAACACACAGTTCATAAGCGGCGCGTTCAAGTGCTTCATGGTCTTGAAGTACTGAACAAGTCAATCCAAAACCGTGCAAGTAATCGCCTAGATTTCGATACTTTTCTTTAAATACTTTTTGAAAGAGGCCACGCTCTGAATACGCCGGCAATTTGACTTTGCGTTCACGCGCCATTTCGATTAATGACTTAGGGCGCAACGACCCATCGAGATGCAAATGCAAATCGCTTTTGGGAAGTTTTTCGATCAGTTCCTTGGTTAATTTCATCGGCCGGTTAATCTAACCGCGCGATGCCCAATAACCATCCCCCCAAACTGGCAATCCTTTGCGACCTTGGCAAAGTATTGGTAGATTTCGACCGCACGCGAATCTTTGAATCCTTTCAAAAGGCATTCAAGCAAGAGTTCCCACTACATCATGGCGGCGAACTGGCAGCCTTGCGCCTTAATTTCGAGAGTGGCGCACTTTCAGAAAGTGAATTCACTAAGCATTGCCTCGACTTACTGGAACTTGACAAAAAATCCAAAACTGAAATGCGCGCGGTTTGGGGGTCGATTTTCAGCCCAATGGTTGACACCATAGAACTACTGAAAGACTATGCTGCAACTCCGCACATTTCCTTAGTTGTGGTCAGTGATACCGACCCATGGTGTGAAAAATATTGTCGCGAACAGTTTGATCTTGGCGAACTTATGACAAATGCGGTCTGTTCATATCAAGATGATGTCAATCCCAAACGAGTCGATGCGAGTATGTGGAGCAAAGCACGCCAAATCGCTGAAACTCAATTAGGTGGGCCAGCCGACCATGTTTTAGCGATTGACGACCTTGCGGAGCATCTCAGCAAAGCCCAAGCAGCGGGAGTAGTTACCCATACCCACTTACACTCTGACTGCGCAAGTTTGCGGCAATACTTAGACCAGTTAACGGATAGTTAGCTACTTAGGTCTCGCTAACACAAAGGCGCGGTCACTGCCAATTCGGCTCAATGGGGCCAAGTGCATTACCTCCATTCCAGCTTCAGCAAATTCCTGATTAATTTCATTTTTGCTGAGCATAAATTTACCGCGATTGGTCGACTTGGATTTCCCTCGCCACTTACGTGAGCGACTGTGTAGTGAATAATCAATTTTAACTTGAACAACAATTGCTTGTCGCGAGACGCGAGCCAATTCACGAATTAAAGCAATCCTTTGAGCGCGCTCAAAATAGTACGAGAAACGCACTGAAACAACAGTATCAAAAGTGTTGTCGACAAATGGCAAACGGAATGCATCACCACGACAAACCATTCCAGTTAATCCTAGCTGCTGTTGATATTTAGTTGCTGCGGCCGACATTTGCGGACTGAAATCCATGCCCATTACCTGATATCCGCGCTCTTGGTAATAAGGGAATGCACGCCCTGGACCACACGGAATGTCCAGCATAGTTGTGACATTGGGGATTTGTTTTAAACAGGCAAATAGTGCCTTGCGCTCACTCCAAATTTTCATGGCTCCAAGAATGCCTTTCTTCTGCCGCAGTTTCAAATAGCCCTCTGGGTTAGCAAACAAAGGATTGTTGGCCTGGTCGCGGGGAGTTAACGGGTCCTTGGTTGCAAGAGTCATTGCCGCTTAGTTTAACGCGGAGCTCATTGCGACAAAACGCAGAAGCCAGGCACACAACAAACCTGCGTAAATTCCGAGTACATATCCAGCCACCGCCAATAGCACTCCGACTGGCGCTAAGGCTGGATGAAAGGCCGAGGCCACGATTGGAGCAGATGCGGCGCCGCCGACGTTGGCCTGGGAAGCGACTGCGGCAAAGAAAATTGGTGCGCGCAGCCAGCGCCGAACTCCCATCAAAATGACAATGTGAAAACACATCCACAGCGCGCCGACGGCCAATAAGCCCAGATTCCCCGGCTCAGCAATTTTGCTAAATTCAGCTTTCGCGCCAATTGTTCCAACCAGCAAATAAAGGAATACCGATCCAATTTTGCTCGCACCAGCCCCCTCCAACTTACGTAAGCGAGTAAAGGAAAGTGCCATAGCAATCGCTGTAACAATAATGACCACCCAAGTAAATTCTGAAACAATTTCGGTCTCTGGAAGTTGTGGCGCCAGCCATTTAGCAAAGGCTGAGACCCCAAAAGCCAATCCGAGAATGGCTAGTAAGTCAGGCAAATTACCTGGACGCTCAACTTCCTTTTGAAAGTCTTCAACTTTGCGGCGAACCTTATCAATACCGCGGCGGTCGGCATTAAGTTTGGCATCCATAGTTTTTTCACGTGCGGCAAAGGTCAATAGGAATGCCATCCAAACGTTGGCCACCGCAACGTCTATCACCACCATTAGTGACAAGGTGGAATCAGTTGCTCCAACTGATTCTCCGATAGCAGTAAAGTTAGCGCCACCGCCAATCCACGAGCCGCAAAGCGCCGCTAAGCCTTTCCAAGCCTGGTCGCCTAGTTCTGCCGGAATCAGTCCCTGCAACAGCCAATAAGCCAATGGGCCACCAATTACGATACTTATTGTCGCGGCCAAAAACATTGCCACAGCGGTGCGGCCAAGTGAAAAAATCGCCACCACATCTACCGACAAAACCAACAGCACCAAAGACGCGGGCAACAACCACGCCTTAACAAAAACATAAAGGCTGTAGTCGTGAGCAACTGGGATTATTCCACTGTTGCTTAAAGCTGTTGGCACAAAGTAAGCAAAGACCAACAAGGGAATGGTCTTAAATATCCGTTGGCCAAGAGCGGTTTTGTTGGCATTAAATAAGCCGGCCAACACTACCAGCAAAAAAGCCAGTACGAACATTGGGTCTTGTATCACGAGCTATTTATTTTAATTAAAGCCGGGTGGCGGCGGAATCGTCGGTTGGTTTTGCGCAGGTTGTGATTGCCCCGCTTGAGTTTGGTTTTGAGCTTGCAAGTGATCCAATTTGTGAGCTGGAGCAGCAACCGCTTGGCCATCAATTTTCAATCTAAACACGTAAGTGCCAAATTCTTCAAAAGGCATACCAGCCAAACGAATAACTGCCCGTTGCTTTTGTTGAAGCTGTTGAAGGTTTAAGTTAGGCAATTTCATATCCACCATTTTCCCAGATGGAGCTTGGACTTGCAGGGCAATTTCATATTCGCCCATTCCATCGGTAACGCCGATGGCGACCGACAACATTGGCAAGCGTCCTGGTAGCTGTTGAGAATGCAGAGCATCAAACATTCCAATAATGCAAAGCTTTCCAAATTCATCTCGGAAAGCGTGGTCGCAAATGTGCAACCATTCAACGGTGGGTTGAGGTTTAGTCATGGTTTTGGTTTCTGTCAACAAGGCCGGCAGAGGCTTGGGCGGTCGGCAACAGCAAGATTTCAGCCGGGTTTACGTGAGCCGGTTGGGACGCCACCCACAACACGGTGGCAGCCACATCAGCTGCACTTAAAGGGGTCATGCCATCATAGGCTTGATTGGCACGACTAGTGTCGCCGTGAAAACGCACTTTGGAAAATTCAGTATTAACCAGGCCCGGATCAACGCTACTTACCTTAATACCATGCCCACAGGCATCTTTGCGCAAAGCTCGAGTAATCGCCGTAACCGCGTGTTTAGATGCGCAATAGACGGCACCATTGGGATATGCTTCGTGGCCGGCAATCGACCCGATGTTAATCACATGGCCACTGCCGCGCTTGATCATTTGCGGCAACAAGGCGCGTGAAACTTGTAATAAACCTTTCACATTGGTGTCTAGCATTTCATTCCAATCGTCGAGTAATCCTTCCCACAATGGTTCAAGACCGCGAGACAATCCGGCGTTATTTACCAACAAATCAGGGCTTGGAATATTCTCCAGAGCAGACTCCACGGCTTGGTTATCGCGCACATCCAATGCAAAAACGTGAAGGGTCGAACCTAGTTCTTGCTGTAATTGGGTTAGACGTTGTTGGCGACGGCCGCACGCCCACACTTGCCAGCCACTGTTTACGAAGGCTTCAACGCAAGCACGGCCAATACCAGAAGTGGCTCCAGTAACTAAAACTCGCTTGGCCACGTTTAATATTCCAACGACTTAGAATCACGCTTCTCTTGAAGCATCTTGATGAAGTCGTCAACAGCTATGCTTAATTGTTGCTTCACTCCGTGGATTCTCAAGTTAACCATACCTTCTTCTACTTCGCGCTCACCAAGTACTGCCATGTAAGGAATTTTATCCAATTCAGATTCACGGATTCGCTTGCGCAAAGGACCGTCAGTTTTCAGAATACAATTAAATCCTGCGGCGCACACTTTAGCGTGCAGGTCGCGCGCGGCCTCATCTTGTTCATCTGTGATCGGTAGCACTGCAACAGGCATTGGGCACAACCACAACGGGAACCAGGCAGCGAAGTGTTCGATCAAGCCACCGACAAAGCGTTCCAATGAACCAAAAATGGCACGGTGCACCATAACTGGGCGTTTCAATTCGTTATCCGAATCGTTGAATTGCAAGTCGAAGCGTTCGGGCAAATTGAAATCGACTTGCACAGTTGGGCCTTGCCATTCACGACCAAGTGCGTCACGCAACTTAAAGTCGATTTTAGGGCCGTAGAAAACTCCGCCGCCAGGGTCGGCTTCAAGAGGCAGTTCGCGCTTGGCAGCGGCACCTTCAAGCGACTCGATGGCGTGCGCCCATATTTCATCGGTGCCCAAATACTTTTCTGGGCGGGTTGCCAAGTAGGCTGTGTACTCGTAGCCGAAAGTTGACAAAATTGTGTGGACCAATGCCAGCACATCAACTAACTCTTTTTCAAGTTGTTCAGGGGTGCAGAAAATATGCGCATCATCTTGAGTAAACCCACGCACGCGCAACATTCCATGCAAAGTTCCGCTTGGCTCATAACGGTAAACTGAACCCAGTTCGGCAAAACGTTTTGGCAAGTCACGATAACTATGACGCTTCGAATTAAAAATCGTCACGTGTCCTGGGCAGTTCATCGGCTTAACTCGATGTGGGCGGCCATCAACATCCATCGGCGCCCAAATCATGTCTGCATAATTTTGCAAGTGACCAGACTGTTCAAAGACTGCTTCGCCGGCAACGTGAGGGGTGTAAACCGGCCAGTAGCCACGTTGTTGGTGCAGGTCCCACCACCACTGCTCGAGGGTGCGCCGCACGTGCCCTAACTTTGGGTGCCAAAACACTAAACCAGCACCGAAGTCTGGATCAAGCGAGAACAAATCTAATTCGCGGCCTAACTTTCGGTGGTCACGTTTTTGCACCTCTTCCAAATACACCAAATACTTCTTCAAGTCTTTTTTGTGCCACCAAGCTGTGCCGTAAATACGTTGCAACATCGGCCGGTCGGCATCGCCGCGCCAGTATGCACCGGCGGCGGACAACAATTTGAATGAGTCGTAACGAATTTGCGCGGCAGATTCAACGTGCGGTCCAGCACACAAATCTGCCCAAGTTCCATGGTCATAGAAAGAAATTTCCTCGCCTTCTGGAATATCTTCCAACAACTCAGATTTATAGCTTTGCCCCTCAGCGGCAAATTTCTCAAGGGCTTCAGCGCGACTCATAGTTGAGCGCGTAAACTCGCCAGCCTCTTTAAGGATGTTGCGCATTTCCTCTTCAATCTTTGGCAAGTCATCGTCGGTCAAAGCTCGCGGCAACTCAAAGTCGTAATAAAAGCCGTGGTCGATTGGTGGACCAATCGCGACCTTGGCTTCTGGAAATAAGCGCAATACTGCATCAGCCATAACATGGCTAACAGAGTGGCGCAAAGCTTCAAGTGAAGCGGGACCGTTCTGTGGTTCGAATGGGAGCGACATTTTCTATTTGGCCGGCCTTACCTTGACCGCGCGACAGCCCAATTCTAACCGCGCGTAAATGAAATATTTATTGAGATTTTGCTTGCTCAACGCATAAGCCATCGCCCTTCAAGAAGTTGATTGTCATCTCAATAACTTCTGGAGCCGACATGATGAAGGTGTGAATGCGCTTAACCTGAGCAAAATAGGCTGCGCCTGGTAATTTTGTTTCAGCGACGCTTACTACACCATCATCATCGCCAGGCAATAATGGATTCCAACCCTTGCCGTCACCTTTGGCGCCGGCCACAATTGCAAATTCATAATCTGTATTTAATGTGGCACTCCGCTGCTTGGTAGCATCACTTAATTGCTGTCCACTTGGACCGGCGAGCTTGCTGAAGGGCAAAAAATCCTTCAGGATTTCGGCGAATTGCGATCCTTGATTTGGCGGTGCCAACATTAGGACTCGCCCTAAATTTATTTTCTTTCGCCAGTCACCTGAATCTTCATTTAGCAATTTCCGCACGACCACGCCGCCCAAACTATGGGTGACAAATGAAACGGTTTCAATGCCTTCAAGGCGGCCGAGAAATTGGCTTAGTTGTTCGGCATGTTCACTTAAGTTGCGGCGTGTCGATGGATAAACCAAACTTGCAGTAGCAAAACCAGCATCTTCAAGAGCACTGGACATAGTCGAAAATGAAGATGCCCTTCGACCTAAACCATGTAACAAAACGACTAAGTGCTTAGCAGGCGCGGAAAGATTTTGTTGGCTACGCGCATTTTCAAAAAAGGTGCGGCACTGGGCATAGCTCCCCCAGGCCTGGCGTACATTGCGCCTATCTAGCAAACGAAAATGACCGGTATAAACATGTTCTTGAATTCGCCAACCAGAGTACCAGAACATATCTGCCCATAGTTGCACTCCTCCCAAGGTCGGCACCGACAAATTGGTATTGCCTTTTCCGTAAAGCTCTAACAAACTTTCGAGCAGGGCTTGTTCACAGTCGTCTAAACCGCCGCGCAGAACTGATTGACCATCAACCAATAAACAAAATTGACCATCATCACCTTTAGCGATCGCATGGCCAAGCACCGCCGGTCTCAAGAGTGTTTCACTCATAGAATTTTTATTTCCAAGCTCAGACAACCACCAACTCGCGTTCGAGTTGGATGCCACTGGCCTTGGCGACGGTGGCCTCGATGTGCAACAACATAGCAAGCACATCAGCAGCAGTAGCGGTGCCGTCATTAACCAGGAAGTTCGCATGCCGAGAGGATACCTCAATGCCACCGATTTTGTGGCCCTTTAACCCCGCTTCATCAATCAGTCGGCCAGCACTTTGGCCGCAAGGATTTTTGAAAGCACAGCCCGCACTGGTTAAGGTAACTGGTTGAGTTTTATTTTTATTACGCAGAAATGCTTCTTGTTCAGCCTTGATCGCCGAGGCCGGCTTTGGCGAAAATTTCAGCAAAGCCTCTAACACTACGGCATCGCCCAAATTGCCTTTACGGTAACCTGGCTGCATTTCTTCAGCTGTTTTGGCAACTAAACCATCGGGAGTCCACAAGGTAACTTCACTAACTTGTTGCCAAATTCCCCAGTCGGATGACCCGGCGTTCATCGCCAATGCGCCGCCCATATTGCCTGGAACCCCGACTAGTTTTTCAACTCCCGACAAGCCTAACTCAGAAGTGGCGCGCACCAATTGCTGAATGGTTACTCCTGGCCAGACACGGATGCAGTCGTCTTCACGAAACATTCGGCGCATTGCGCCAGTGTGGACAACTACTTCGAGGCCGGCATCCGGTAAACAGACATTGGCCCCACCACCGAGAATGAAAAACTCGACACCGTCAGCAGACAGCGCTCCGAGCAGTGCGCCAAAGTGTTCGGGTTTGGCTGGTTCAAAAAAATACTTAGCGACACCACCAATGCGCATCGATGAGAAATCGCGCAGCGCTACATCGCGACGCATGGCGCTGATTTCAGCGTAATTATCAATTTGTTGCTGGTCAATCATCGGCTTAAACTCCGCGCAAATTTATCAATGTCGCCAGCACCAAGACACAACAGTAAATCATTTTTCTTGATTTCATTATCTAAGTAACAGCGCGCCTGCTCCATGCCTTCAACAGCAACGATTGGCCGCTCACGTTGAACTCTAAGTGGCTTTAACAATTCCGAAGTTACTGGCTGCAAATCCTCAGGATCACGAGCGCGATAAATTGGCAGCAACACCAATGCATCAGCCAAGCTTAAAGCCTCAACAAATTCGGCCCGGAAACGCTCGAAACGGCGTGCTTGGTGCGGCTGAAAAACAACCACTAAACGACGCTGCGGCCAACGTTCTTGGGCGGCTTGCAAAGTAGCGGCGACTTCGGTTGGATGATGAGCGTAATCACTAATAACTTGCGCTTGCTTAAATTCTCCGACTTGTTCCATACGGCGAGTGGCGCCGCGATACTCGACAAGGGCACGCAAGACAATCTCTTCGGGGACATCGAAGGAGCGCAACACTCCAGCGACTACTGCCGCATTAAGTCGATTATGCTTGCCGGCCAAACCGACTTTGACCTTGCTGTCAAGGGCCGGCAGCTTTCGCCAATCAGCCTTAGTCGCGGCACTTAAATCAGGTGCTTCAGGACCAGCAAAGACAGCACCACCAACCGGCAACTTACCCAAAAATTCACGAAAGGCCGCTTCAACTTCGGGATAACCGCCTGGATAGGTATCGGGGTGTTCAGCGTCGACATTACATAATGCGACCCAGCGTGGGCTAAGTTGGTGGAAAGTTCGATCGTACTCACATGACTCACCAACAAGTGGTTCGTCGTGAGAACCCCAATCAGCTGAACAACCCAACTGCGGAACATTGCCCCCGACTAAGAAGCCCGGCTGACGATTTGCCAAGCGCATTCCAAAGGCAATCCAAGCGGTAATTGTGGTTTTTCCGTGCGAACCAGCAACCGCCAAACACGGCCGTAGTCGAGTGATTTCTCCTAACAACTCTGAGTAAACAAATTGTTGCCCAGCACTTTTACGGGCTTCAGAAAATTGGCGGTCAGTGACTGGCACGGCAACTGAACGCGCGACCAAACTTACCGGCGGTGGGCTTTGGCCGCCGGCGACCGGAATTAATCCGGCCGCTATCAATGGGTCGTTGTCAGCAAAACCATTGCTATCGGCACCCCAAACTTTCCAACCACATTCAAGCATGAATGTTGCCAAGCCGCGCATGCCGCAACCGCCGGCACCAGCAAAAAAAGCGGTCTTCGGACCATCGCAACTTAATGCGTCCAAGCGCTTAAAGTGGGCAGTTTGCGCCGCTGAAACAGTTTTCCGTTCAACAGCAAGCTGAGCTAATTCAAGATTAGTGTCCGCGGAGGGATTGGACATAATTAATATCCTACTTGTGCCCTACGGCTAATTGTTCCAACATCTTTACCGCTTGTTCTAAACCATCAACCGGCGCTTGGCTTTGCAAGCAGTCGCGCATTTCTTGCCGTCCTTCAGAGACACTTAACAAGGAATGAAGCTGACGCCAAGTTTGGCTATTTAGTTGCTCGACTACCAAAGCACCGGCACCTAAGGCCTTTGCATTATGTTCTTGCTGACGGTCGGAATGCCAAGGGTAGGGCACAATCATTGCTGGCATTTTATGGAGCCAGAGTTCGGCCACGGTCGAAGCCCCGCCCCGACATAGTGTGAAGTCGGCAGCCGAATAAGCAGCTCCCATGTCGTCGCAATGTTCCAAGACTACAGCCAACAAGCCAGCTTCACGCGCAGCTTGCCGCAGATTAGTTGCTTTACCCGCTCCGCATAAGGCTAATAGCGCCACTCCGGATTCTGCTAGTTGGCCGGCATATTCGGCCAAGAAATCATTAATTTGCGCTGCTCCCTGCGAACCACCAGAAGCGAGTAACACCACTGCATCCTCTGGCAGGCCAAACTTTGCCCGCGCCGAAACACTCGACTGCGGCTTTAATGAATTACGTCCAATCGGCCCTACACAATTTGCCGATTTCAATTCTTTGGCAGTTTCCTGAAACATCGTAAAAGTCGTTTCAGCAAAAGACTGCATGAATTTAACCGCCTTACCAACTACGCGATTACCTTCAAGTAACACCAAGGGTTTATTACGTTTCGCTGAAAGCGCAGCACAACCACACATACCGCCGAGGCTAACGACAACGTCAGGCACAAAGTCTTTGGCCTTTTTGCGGGCGCTAAACATTGCTACTCCCAAGGCAAGCGGCTTAGGTAAAGAAGACTCGTCAACGCCCAAAGAATGACAACTTCCGACCTCGCTCAAATAGGCTTGTTCAACATCGCGGCCACTGGTTAAAAACATCGTCTGATGTCCACGCGCGCGCAAAGCCTCTGCCAAACCAAGCGCCGGGGTTAAATGACCACCAGTGCCGCCGCCAACAAAGAGAAAGCGTTTACTTTCTTGCAGGTAATTATTCACTTACTCAACCGGTGGAATCCTTAGCACTTGACCGGGACGCAGTGAACGAGCATCAGAAATGTCATTGGCCTGCATTATTTTTTTCCACAACTTACTGGTGCCGTACATTTTTTGTGAAATGCGGCCACCGATATCGCCAGCGACAACGGTGTAACTTCGCCATTGGTTCGGCGATTCAGTAACTTGTGGCGGCTCATCTGATTTTCCGGCTTTCTCCGCGGCTACTCCATACTTAGTTAAATCAGGAATTCTTAACTCCTGTCCAAGTCGAACAGCATTAACGTTTTTAATATTATTAAAATTGGCCAACAAGTTAAGGTGCTTAGTTGAGCCAAGTTCACGCTGCGCAATCATCGATAAAGTTTCACCTTCACGAATACGAATGGTGCGAACAACCATCGCCTCACTTAATTTATCAACTTGATTTGGAACTCCTGTTTCTGCATCACTGAAGTCAATACTGATGGCGCTAGATGCCGTAGCAACTGAACTAGTTTCAGCCGAAGCCGAGGCCGCACGTAATTCCGGCGGAGTCAATTCGGCGGCCACTGACCGAGCAGCCTCAGGAGTCCACGATGCTGAATTATTAATGCTGCGACCACCACCACCTTTTAAGGGATGCTCAACCGGATCGGCCGAGAAACGCTCGGCAGAAAATGCCAATTGGCGTTTAGCCGGTGGCACCGGTTCGACCATCGGAAGTTCGCCAGGGTTCAACTGAACTTCATCTTGTTTGGTTGAGGTATTGGAGACTTTGCGTGGGCCGATAAAAATACCTGCGGCACCGACTGCAAGGAGAAGTAAGAGGGCGACTAGCCCGGAGCGTTGGATTCTGTCCATTGGATTAATTCTGAAACGGGTACTTTGGAACGACGCTTTTCTAAAACTGCGCGTACTGCCAAGCCCAAAAGAGCTGACAGTGAGAGGATTGACGAGCCGCCGCGACTCACGAAGGGCAAGGGTAATCCTTTGGGTGGCACAATGCCAGTAACTACCGCCATATTTAAGGCGGCCTGCATGGAAATCATCAATACCGCAGATGCCATAAGAATTGAACCGTAACGGCCCTTGGCGCGGCGCGCGACTCGCATACCTAGGAGAGTGAAGGCGACAAATAGTGACCACACCAACATGGTGCCAAACAGACCCCACTCTTCGGCGAGAAGCGCCAAAATAAAATCGGTGTCGCCTTCAGGGAGGAAGCCATTTTTTAGAATGCCTTGCCCTGGGCCGACGCCAGTTAGACCACCGGCGGCAAAGGCCTCTTGAGCGCGTTGTAATTGGAAGCCTGGTTCACCGGAAATAAAATCACTAATGCGCGAATCGACATGGTCGAACAAGAACAACATCGCCACCAAAGCAGCCAAGATAAACATTACTAATGGTTTCAATACAACTAAAGGCGTTCCAGCGAACAGCAATATGAGACCAGTTGCACCACACAAAATCACCACCGAACCCAAATCAGGTTGGAGCAAAATTGGAATTGAAATAACCCCTAGGCAAATGATAATGCGCCACACCTGGCGCGCTTGAGTTAAACGTAATGGGTCACGTGCCGCCCATGATGCAATCACCGCCGGCCATAAAAATTGGAGAAATACTGATGGCTGGAGGAGAATCGGGCCGATGGCCACCCAACGTGTTGCCGCATGACTTTCATGTCCAAAACCTGGGATCAACTTCATCGCCAACAAAACTAAAAACACCACCACCACCATTACTGGGGCAATGCGTCTAAAGCTTTCGAGAGGCGTTGAGAAGCACAACAAAAAACTCCCTAGGCCTAGCGCAAGATGTATGCAATGCATTCCCATTTTGCTCCAAGCTTCGCCAGGTGGAGCCGCCGACACCCCCGCCGCCAAGCCCATGAAGGCCAGCACACCGACACATGCCAGCATCGCTAGCAGGTGGGTACGCAAAGCCTCTGGGGCCGCGGCAAGAATGGGTTTACTGGTGCTCACCGCAACTTAATCAACAACAATCCAAGCGCGGCCGACACCGCACCACCAATCCAGAAGCGCGCCACAATCTTTGTTTCGGCCATGCCTTTTTTCTCAAAGTGATGATGAATAGGCGCGCATAAAAATATGCGTTTACCGGTTCTTTTAAACCAGAAAATCTGCAACAGACTGGTGCTTACATCAAAAACATAAACTCCGGCTAGTAAAGGCAGGGCCAACTCTTGCTTAGAGATGATTGCTAAGTAACCAACCATCGCCCCCATCGGCAACGAACCGGAATCCCCCATGAATACTTCGGCTGGAAATGAGTTGTACCACAAGAACCCCAAGGTCGCACCAACGATGGCACCACCCATTACCGCAACTTCGCCGGCTCCTGGGACAAATGGGATATGCAGATAATTTGCGAGCTCCGCATGCCCGGCGGCGTAGGTAGCGATAGTTAAAGCACAGAAGGCAATCAATCCCGAACCTGCGGCTAAACCGTCAAGGCCATCAGTAACGTTAGCAGCATGACTAGTCGCCAAAATCACGAAGGCTTCAAAAACGACAAACACACTTAGACCAATCCATGCGACGTTACCGGTGTTGGCAACTATATCTTTCAGCAGTGGAAAGTAAATGTGGCCAATGCCAGGGCGACCGGTGCGCTCACCCATGAACCACAACATGGCAGCGACATAGCCAGCCAGTAAAACCGTGGCCAACATTTTGGTACGACGAGATAGTCCATTACGATTACCTTCGCGTTTCCACTTCACCCAATCGTCGAAGAACCCTAGGGTTCCCATGCCGACCAATAAAATTGACCCCAAAAGAACTAGTAGTTCACTTGGATCGGCAAAGCACAATGTGGACACTAAAATCGCCGTCACCCAGAATACTCCGCCCATCGTCGGAGTATCACCTTTTCCGCGGGCAAGATGCATCGAGGCAATTGTCGGGTCATCGTTGGAACCAGCGTTTTCACTAATGCCAGCGCGTTTAAGTGCATTGATGACAGGGCGACCTAAAGCTAAAGCGGCAATGAATGCGAAAGCTGCAGCCAAGCCGATGCGCACAGTAATGTATTCAAGTGCGTGAAATGGTTGCCAAATTGAAGTTAGCCAAGGAATGAGCCAAGTAATCATGTGGCAAACTCATTAATTCCGGAAAGTTTTGTCATGGTTATTAGAAGTTGTTCAAGTTGTTCGCTTCGAGATGCTTTTATTAAAATCAAATCTTCGGCACCGAGTAATTTTTCAAGTGTGGGCAGATCAAGCTCTTTAGCTGATGGAAAATGTTCGACATTTAATCCGCCACGTGCTTTAGCGGCAGCAACAATTTGTTGGCCACCTTCGCCGATGCCAATCAGCAAATCCAAGTCGAAGCCTTGCATCTTTGCGCCGAGTTGGCGGTGCAATTCCGCGGAGCGAGCGCCCATTTCATTCATTGTTCCAAGGATTGCAACCCGTTGGCCACGGCACGACATTTCGCTTAAGCTTTGCAAGGCTGCGAGCATCGAACTTGGATTAGCGTTATATGAATCATTGAGCACTGTTAAGCCCTGAATAGACTGCAGTTCTAATCGCCCACTCGGACTGGGTATATCGGCTATCCGTTCTGCCAAGCTATTTGCATCAACACCTAACTCTAAGGCAATACCGACAGCAACAGCAGCGATTTCGGCCTGATGGCAAGCAACAAATGGAATCTCGACTACCCCGACTTGATCAAACTCAATTTGATAGTCACCAGGAGTGTGGCGCAATATTTTGTAATCACCGTTTTTGTGACTAATTAGTTGAGCTCCTAGGCCCCACATCTCACCGCGTGAAGCGGCGATGCCGGCCAACTCGCGGGTGCTCCATACTTTTCTATCAGCACTCCAACATAACTTGCTCTTTTCCTTTACTATCGTCAGCAAGTCACCCATTCCGGCCAAATGGGCCTCTGACAAGGCCGTCAACCAGCAATGGTTAGGAGCGGCGATATCAATCAATACGTCCATTTCGCCTGGCTCATTAACACCATATTCAAGTACCAAGGTTGTACTAGTCGATGGTGCCGACAAAACAGCAAGTGGTAAACCAATTTCTGAATTGTATGAAGCTGGCGCGGCGTGAACATTGGCGACTGCTCCGCCGAGCAGGAAGGCCAAACAATCTTTGGCTGAAGTTTTACCAACTGTGCCAGTGATACCAACAATAGTTGTGTCGAGTTTAAATGCATAATCTTTAGCGAGTAGTTGTAAAGCTAAAAGACTATTTCCGACTTCAACAAAACTCATAGATGCACAACTTGCAAGAACCTCGCTACTTGGCATGCGCTCAACAATAGCAACGGCCGCCCCCGCCTTGGCAACTTGCAATAAGTAATCATGTCCGTCAACGCGTGCGCCAGCTAATGCTACGAATAGATCACCATTCGCCACAAGCCGACTATCCGCCTTGGCTATCCCGGTGACGCAATTGTCGGGACCGTGGCAGCGACCACTAATTATTTGGGAGATTTGCGACGAACTTAATTCAAACATTTAACCGCCTCCTCAATTTCAACTCGATCATCAAAGAAATGCCGCTGCCCATTAATTTCCTGGTAATCTTCGTGGCCCTTTCCAGCGACTAAAAGTACATCGCCGGGATTAAGTTTTTCAACGGCCAACTTAATTGCCAATCGGCGGTCAACTTCAAGTTGAAGCACTGCGCCAGCAACTGAATTAACACCACGTGCAACTTCTTCTACAATTAGCTTTGGGTCTTCGCAACGTGGATTATCGGATGTTACGACGCACCAATCAGCTGTCGCAACAGCAGCGCCCATCGGCGCGCGCTTCTCACGGTCTCGGTCGCCGCCGGCGCCAAACACCACTCCAAGCTGGGCACTTGGGTGCGTTTTTCGCAGTGCACCCAATACATGTTTAAGTGCATCAGGTGTGTGAGCATAGTCTACGTAAAGATGCCACGGTGATTCCTTGGCAATCAATTGCAGTCGTCCAGGTGCGGCTTGGGCGTTGGACAAAGCTTCGGCGGCTGCTTCGGGATCAACACCTTGAGCGCATAACATACTCCAAGCTAGTAATAAGTTTTCGCCGTTGTGTTCACCAATCAAACTACTTTTAATTTGCGCTGAACCGAACTTCCCGTGGCAAGTTAAAGCTAACCCATCGGCATGCAATTGGCACTGGGCGTAGATGTCTGCATTAGCATTATTTAAGGCCCAAGTTAGTAATTGGCAAGGTGCACCAAGGCATGCCTGTTCGATAACAGTCGAGGCAAAAGGTAGCAAAGCAATTGCCGATGGGTTTGCCAGTTGCACAGCAAGCGCTTTGGCAGCGGCATAACTTTCAATATTCTTATGATAGTCCAAATGGTCGTGACTTAAATTTGTCCAACCAATAACAGAGAAGTTAATTCCGGCTAAACGATGCTGGTGAAGACCATGTGAGGAAGCTTCGATGGCTAAACAATTTGCACCTTGGCCAACAACTTCACCTAGCCAATCATGTAAAACATCTGCGGCCGGAGTAGTGTTGGGGATAGCTTTAACTTCGCCCCTAAATTCCATTCCCAAAGTGCCAACGCGCGCACAGTGTCGCCCGAGAAAGGATTCGGCTTGCGCGAGAAGATGAACTATGGTGCTCTTTCCGTTGGTTCCGGTTATCGCATAGTTTGCCAAATGTTCACTTGGCTGACCGGCCAAAAATGCCGCGGCTTGACCTGCGCATTTTGCCAAGCTGGCTTCATCACATAGCAATTGTGGAAGTGGGCAATCGTCAATTTTGTGCGCGCACAAGATGGCCGCCGCACCAGCCGCGATAGCCTGCTTGAAATAATTGCGACCGGCCACACGGCTACCGTCAAGGGCGCAAAAAAGGTCGCCGCATTGGACACGCCGCGAGTCGAAACAGGCGCGCCTAAGCTCGGGCAAGCCACCGTCACCAGCGAACGTTGATTGGGCTTGGTGATGTAGACTGACTGAGGGGCCAAGTAGGGTGTGGAGTTCGAAGAGCCGCATGCTCACTCTGCCTTCAAGATATCCGCACGCAAGCCCGAAACCAAGGATTCCGTCAAGCACCGATGTAAGACATCGCGCACTGCTGGACCGCTGACTCGGGAGCCATAATGCTCTTTGCCCTTGGGGTTGTCGGCAACCACCACACACACCAATTGCGGGTCATCAATCGGCGCGAAGCCAACAAATACCGCTGTATATTTCCCGAGCTCTGTTTCGTGGGTTTTTTGCACCGTCCCACTTTTCCCGCCCCACTCCAAATCATTCAAATGCAACCAAGTTCGGTGCTCGGCCTCGACCATGTCTTGTAATGCCCGATGCACTGAACGGGCAACTTCCGGGGGCAAAACTTGCCGCGGCGGAGGCAGCACTTGGTGCTTGAACAACTTCGGTTGATTAAGCACTCCATCGTTGGCAAGGGCGGCATAAGCGGCCGCCAAGCGCGTAGCAGTTGTTTGGATCTGATGACCCATGCTCACCGCCGGAATGGTCCAATGGGGACGTTTTTCCCATTCGGCAGACGGCGGGAACAAAACGTTTTGGTCGCGCCACGGCAAACCGGCTGGATCGCGCAGACCCCAATCGTCCAAAGCCGCTGCCAATTTTTTGGCGCCTAATTCTAGCCCGATTTTTCCGGCGCCAATATTAGATGAATAAACTAAGACTTGATGCCAGTCGAGTTCATGACTCGGCACTCCATCGGCATTTCTAATCGGCGGTTGTTTAGCACCACGCGCATACCAACGACCATTTTCTTGGGAAAAGGTTTGGCTAGGGCTAATTGCATCGGCAGCCAGCGCTTTGGAAACGACTAAGGGCTTCATGGTTGAACCCGGTTCAAATGGCCACATTCCGGGAAAGCCATGACCGACTAAAGTTCCATCATCAGCAATCGGAACCTCACCAGGAAAGTTAGGATTAAAGTCCGGCAGGGCGCTAATTGCTAAAATTTCTGCAGTCTTTACATCCAGTACGACTCCACAACTCCAGTCAGGATTATGGGTTGCTTGTAGTTCACTTAGTTCTTCGCGCAGCACTTCACCAATACGAACGTCTAAGCTAATGGCTAAATCGCCAGTGCGCTGGGCAGACTTTTGGGCGACTGCTGGATTGACCCCGAAACCGCTGGTAACACTTTGAGTAATTCGTTGCCCATCGGCGCCAGTCAATTCTTCTTCAAGCATTCGTTCGAGTCCGCATTCCCCCTTTACCCCACTGCCGTTCAAGTCGCGCGCAAAGCCGAGAACATGAGCCAAGGTTTTCCCTTGCGGATAAATGCGTTTTTCATGACGTTCAAAACGCAAACCACAACCCCAAGCGGAATTGATTAAGGGGCGAAGCCGAGAGACCATCGATGACGATAGTCCCTCAGCAATTACGGAGTAATTTCGACTGGCGTCAAGCAAATGTTGCTTCAACACCGCCAACTCAACATTAGCTAAATTGGCAATTGGAGCCATCTCGGCGTCAATATCGGCCATTGAGAATTCGTCGCCGCGGGCGATGTAACGACGTTGATCGGCTCGCAAATCAACCACCAAACTCCAGCGCCAAATTGAATCGGCCAACACCAAGCCATTGCGATCAATTATTCGACCGCGCATTACTGGGACTTTTTTAGTTGAGAGACGCGGGCTTGAGCCGGCGTGAACGCGCTCGGTGTTAGGAAAAGCTTGTAGCTGAATTAATTTTCCAAGAGCACCTAAATATAAAACTGCCAAAGGCATTAGCAACCAACTAGGGTGCACTTGCGCTCGGGGCTTGCTCACAGTTCAGGATTGAGTTCGCAGTTAGTTGCGAGACGTTGATTTACTGTAGATGGCGCCAAGAAACTTGCCCTGGCAGCTGCGACTTCACTGAGACGCGCTTCGATTGCTTCACTACGACGATGATGCACAGTGATTTGTGCACGAATGCCCAAGCTTTGATTGTAAAGCGACAAGGAAGCTAATAATTCCATTGCTGCAAGCGCTATAAAGCCAACCATTTTGCCGGTCATCGCACAACCTCGCTAGCTTTGAGCGCACGCACGCGAGCACTGCGGGAGCGCGGATTAGAGCGCACTTCTTTAATTCCAGGCACCATTCCTTTACCGCCAATTATTTCAAACTTGGCGGAGCGCGCTTCATTGCGGAATGCGTTTTTTACCAGGCGATCTTCCAGTGAATGAAAACTAATCGCCGCAAAAATACCGTTTGGTGCAAGGCTTTGAGGAACATCACGGAGCAGTACTTCAATCTCGTTTAACTCGCGATTAACAGCGATTCGGATTGCTTGAAAGGTACGAGTAGCAGGGTGGATTCCCCGGCCACCCCGCTTAGACACTCGCGCCACCAAATCAGCTAGCTGAGAAGTTCTCAACAAACTGCTTTTGCGACGTTCTTCAACTATTGCGTGGGCGATGCGACGTGAATGCGATTCTTCACCGTACTCATGAAGCCACTTGGCAATTTCATCCTCACTTGCAGTCTGAAGTAGTACCGCCGCGCTGCGCTTTTGCTTGGTAGCATCCATACGCATGTCCAGCGGTCCATCTTGCATGAAAGAGAACCCCCTGTCTGGGTCGTCAATCTGGTCGGAGGAAACTCCGAAGTCAGCCAACACTCCATCGACATGACCGTGCCAGCCCTTCGGCAGCAGAGATGAATAGGACGAAAATGGTGCGTGAGCGAAGCTGACGCGCTCACCGAATTCAGCGAGTCGTTCTTTGGACCGTTCGAGGGCGTCACTATCACGATCGATTGCTAACAATTCCAAACTTGGGTTAGCTTCGAGCAGCGCGGCTGAGTGGCCGCCGCCGCCGACGGTGCAATCGACGAAACGACCGCCACGGCTTGGGTTCAAAAACTGGATAGTTTCCTGAAGTAAAACTGGCTTATGCATGCTCGGCTTGAAGTTGTGATTAATGCGAGGGAGATGACGACTGACCAAAATCACGACGCTTGCTCCGGGTCTGGGTAATCACCCATGAAGTAGTCAGAAGTATCCGCAGCGTTTTGTTCATCGTGAGCACACTGCTCGGCCCAGCGAACGGCGCTCCAGATTTCGACCTCGTCAAAGGTCCCGACCACGACAACCTCATTTTTAATCTCGGCATACTCGCGGAATTTTTCCGACAGCAGAATTCGCCCCTGCGAATCGATTGGCTGAGCCTCGGTGAGTCTCATGAAATTCCTCTTCTCGCGTTGGAAGGCGCGCGCGCCCTTGTTTTTCTGACGCACTCCTTGGACCATCGCCCGCAGCGTATTCGGGGTCAATAATTGCAAGCAACCATCTGGTGCCTTGACCACATGCCACTTAGTTTTTTCTGCTAAAACGCTAACTTCTTCCAAAAAACGACGTGGCACGAACAAGCGCCCCTTGGCGTCAAGCTTGTGTGTCGATTCTCCGGAGAACATGTACATTTATGCTGTTTAACGGGATTAAATGTGGCTTTTTCGCAAGCACGAACCGTACTCCACTTTCCACCACTTTCCCCCACATCACTGTTATAACAGTCCCGAGGCCATCCGTCAGCAATTTAGTAATTATTTTTCAAAATAGACTCTGACCCCAACAAATGGGCTTACTTTTACCCTAAGCCGTTTCAGGCTAAAAAGTAGCGAAATAAAAAAACCTAGGCCAAGACCTAAGTAAAAAGAATGAACTAACTTTTCCCCGCTAAAGGGCTTAGCAAAGTTCGTGACCCAGCGTTTGGGGTCAGAGTCCAGGGTTTAGTTCGGTGTCTAAATCCACCTCCAAAGTCGGATCCATCAGGCTGCTCAGGGCTCGTGACAACTTGTCTCTGCGTTGCTCGTCTAGCTCGCGCACTTCAACCTCAAAGTCAATCTTTGTGCGTACTTTCCTCAGCGACAACAATTCCTTCGACCCACGTTTTAGAACGGTAACTAGGCGCAACTTGCGATGTCGTACCAACAATAAGGCCAACAGAAATCTGAAGTCCAATTTGGCTGGATTTTTTTCATCCTCCATTCCGGCTAATAGGGAGAGTAAAACGTCGAGGTCTAACTTAAGACCACTAGCCTTTTCTGCGGGTCGAGTACGCCACCAAAAAAGTGAATCATCAGTTTCAGTTTGTTCGAAACAGGCAGAGCACAAGTCTCCGCGTTCAACCGTATCAGCACTTAAACGCAGCAATGAGAACAAAGTTTCATTAACAACAAAACTGCGTTCGCATTTACCGCAAGCACCGTTGCTGCGTTGAATCTGCCATTTGGATGACATTAACTAAGCCCCCCCCTAACCGCGACCTCGCGGCCGAACCTGTGCCAAAATATGTTCGAGCACAATTCGTGCGCGCCCCGGATTGGCGGCCTTGTCTTCCCAGGCAGCGGCATTTGGATTTAGTGGTTGATGCTTTTCGGTATTGGCCTGCATTAACACATGTACCTTCACTAAATAATTTCGTGAGCCGTCTTCAATGAGTTCAACAATTGCCTTCGAACGACGACCACGTTTTGAATAGGGAGACAATTGCACATCCCAGCCAGACTCCAAGCGTCCATCGACCAAGTCGGGACGACCTGGTGGGAAATGTTCGCGAATTACCGCAAGATTGCATGCCTGCAACATATCACGCATCGGAGGACCACCATCAACTGTGGCGCTTTGCCAATCCGGAAAAACTTCCGGTGGCGCAAAAGCTGAACAAGTAGGCAGCAACAAGCCCGCCAACAACAGTAAGAGATTTGCTCGCATCAGAACAGTTTAACTGCGCTTAGATGGGCTTCGTTTGCGCTCGCGCAAAACTAATCGAATCGGAACTCGCTTAAATCCTAGTTGGGCACTTAATTCCCGACTTACCGAACGCACAACTTCCTTCTCAAATAGTTTTTTGCGATTAATGAACAGCAAGAAAGTTGGCGGTTCTTCGCGTATTTGAGTCCCATAAAAAGCTTGAGGTTTTTCACCGCGGCCACGAAAGCGAAGTTTTGTAAATGTCGTTACTAGCGCCTTATTAAATTGAGCCGTACTAACTCGCCGCAGCGATTCTTCGCGCAATTTAAATACTGACGCCATCACTGCCCCTAAACCGCGACCCTCGGTGTTTGAAATTAAATGCAATGGCGAGCGTGACAAGTGCGGCAATTTTTTACTAATCCAGTCCCGAAAGTCAGGAACCGTCATATCAGGCACTAAGTCAGACTTGGTACCCACCACCACGACCGGCTTGTAACGGTCGTTAACGGTGCGGCCAAGTTCTTGATCGAGTCGCGCCGGAAGTTGAGTTAAATCTAAAAATAACAACGACACATCCGCGCGACGAATTGCTTGGTCGGAACGTGTCAGCGAAAAATATTCCACTGCATTCGCTACCCGACTACGCTTATGGACTCCAGCAGTATCAACTAAGCGCACCGGTTGATCCTTCCATTCAAAATCAACCTCGACCGCATCACGAGTGGTCCCTGGAATATCACTAACAATAACTCGTTGCTCTCCTACTAAGCGATTAATAAAGGACGACTTTCCAGTATTACGCCGGCCCAACACTGCCAAACGTAAAGCACCATCATGCACTTTGGCCACATCTTCAGCTTTCGGCAATACCCCGCAAAGTTGATCATATAAATCGCTCATTCCGCGCCCTTCTTGCGCTGATAAAGGGTGTGGGTCTCCCAAGCCCAAGGCCAAAAATTCACCGAGATTCAATTCGGCTTTACGACCTTCGCATTTATTCGCCAACAACATCACTGGACGGTCTGCTTTACGTAATAAGGTGGCAACTCGCTCATCAAGCAAAGTCAAGCCCTCTCGGGCATCGACAAGGAATAGCACCATGGCCGCTTCTTCAAGACCGGCCATAACTTGGTACTCGACTGACTCGCCCAAGTTCATGTCATCGACAATCCCAATTCCACCGGTATCCATCAAGTTAAATTCAAGATCGGGATTGGCCATCGACACCGGCATCATTAAACGGTCTCTGGTAACTCCAGCAGTTGGCTCAACAATTGCCATCCGAGTTCCCATAACTCGATTAAACAAAGAAGATTTGCCGACGTTAGGTCGGCCGACAATCGCGACTAATGGTCGTTCAATTTCCATTTTTACAAGATGTTTAGTTGTGGGTGAATCTGCGGCAAGACTCTCAAGTCGAGTCCTAATGGTTGATTCCGCAAGAGTGCAGCTTGCAGAAATTTGGCACTTACAGTACTTGGCGCGCCTGGCCGTTCAGACAATGGCTGCAAAAACACTCGTTGTCCAGGAGAGCTTTCAACAATTTCATTTAATGCTGAATCCAACTCCCCGGGAGAAACTTGTGAGCTCAAAACAATTTTGATCCAGTACTCACACTCACTTTCAACCAAGGCTTGCAAGCATTCAGAAGAGTTGGCCGTTACTTCGCTTGGCAGCATGGTTGACGGCAATTTCCAATCCAAGGAAACCATGTCCAGGTGGGCACTCAGCGCCGCCAATCTTTGCGGCCAAATTCCAGCAGTTTCTAACATCACTTTACCGTCAAGCTGAGGCAACCAATTTTGCAAGAATTGCCATTGAACCAAGGGTTCGCCACCAGTGACGGACAACACCAAATCTTGACGCTCAACATGGTGGGCTTTGACTATTCGGTCAAGTTGCTCGAGAATCTGTTGGCCATTAAGTTGGCTTGGAATTAAATCAGGAGAATCGCCAAGCCAAACTTTGCAGGTCTCTGATTTAGTCCAAGACTCAGGAGTGTCACAGTAAGCGCAACGCAACGGACACCCAGACAAACGTAAAAACAACTGTGTCTTACCGACCTCAGCACCTTCGCCTTGAATGCTTAAAAAAAGCTCCTCAACAAATGCCTCGGCCTGCACCATAAAAGGCCTCAGGACTCAGCTTACTCAGCAGAATCTTCGGAGCTCTCGGCCGACGAAGCTTCTGCATCACTATCAGTGGCGGCTGCGACCTTTTTCTTCTTGGCACTAACCACTTTAAACTTAGTACGCACCTTCGGAAGGCCATATACAGAGGCAGACTCTTCATCCCACTTGCCATCACGCGCCAAACGCTCAAGGCGCTCGCGACGGGTCAGGACGGAACGTGATGAAGCAGCAGCGCTGTCGAATTTTAGTGACTTATGGACGGACATGATTCTGGTTGGTCAATTATTGGAGGTGGTCGATGGAAGTGCAAAAATACCTGCGGACGCAAATGGTTTTTGCCCACTGCCAACGGGGTACTCGTAGGCTCGGATTCTTCCACGTAGTTTGGCAAGATCTTGAATGCTATCAGCTTTGCCGACAAAGACTTCAAGAAAGGATCCCTTCTTACCAGGCATTTGCAGCAATTGCACATTTGGCAAACCATTTGCTTTCAATGCCTTGCCTACAGTTTTTGCATACTGCATGTTTTTGTCGTTGGAATCGTAAGTGATTACCTTAACGCCAAAAGATTTGCTAACAGCGACCGGCGGTGATGTAGCCGGGGGTTCTGTAGTCGCTTCAGCATCTTTTTCAACTGAAATGGGGTCAGCGGGGGTTTCAGTCTTTGGCTCTTCGGAAGCGTTCAGAACTTCACTATCGCCAAAGGCCCAGCTGGCAAGTATCCACAAAACTGGCACTACGACCACCAAAATACCAGCGGCCGGCAACCAAGTTGGGCGGCGAGCGGGACGGCGCGGTGCTAAGCGAATCGGCTCGGAAGGGGTTTCGGGTTGTGAGTGAACTGGATTCGCAGGTTCTGGTGTAGAACTTGACCCCGAAGCGGTATTTCCACTATCTTTGCTACTTTGTCGAAGTAGCTCTAGGAGCTCAGGTTTTTTAGGTGCCATGCCGAATCTTAGCCGCGCAAGTTTACGAAATTCCACGCTTTAACGCAAACCCAATTGTGGCTTGAGTCCCTTCAGAAATACGCCACAATACAGAACATGAGTCACCCCCCTCCTCCCGACCAGCTACAACGGGCCGCCTGCGCCCTGTTGCTGGAAGAATTGGAGCAAATTGGGCTCGGTGATTTTATCCAAGATAGCCCTCGCGCCAAGCCACCAATTGCCGATTCCTCGGTTCCAACTGCAGAAATAGCCACTTTAAATGGTGAGGGCGACCCCAATGCGCAACTATTCTTGATCCTTGATGCGCCTGACAACAACGGCCGAGGTCAAAATATTTATTCCGGTGAGTCAGGTGAACTTCTTGCCAAAATGCTTGAAAGCGGCATGAAATTGCCCCGTGCCACCGTTTTCGCCTGCTGGATGGACGGTGACGCTTCACCATTTCAACAATTATTACTGGCTGCCAACCCCAAATTAATAATCGCTATGGGCGAGCAGTCAATCAAAGCCCTGGTTCCCAATGTGACAAATTTGGAAGATGCGCGCGGACAACTACAGCGTATGCAGGATTCTAACATTCCAATAATTGCCAGTTATCACCCACTGCAACTTGTCGAACAGCCCGCACTCAAAGCTGCCAGCTGGCAGGATTTGCAAGTGGCGATGCGTTTTTTAGGTATCCACGCCCTACCGAAAACTAATGGTTAAGTCATTAGGATTCCACTTAAACGGCACTCAAGTTGATTGGGCATTACTCGAGTGTTTGCCGCAACAAGCACCAAGCGTTATTTCAGCTGGCCAATCCAACTTAAAAAACCTAACTCAACTTTATAAAAGTTTATGCGCTGGACATCACTTGAACTGGGGAGTCAGCATTTGTGATGGTAATCACCGGCCAAGCCAACTTCCAAAACGTTGGCCATTAATACGTCCGCACCCAAGCTGTCTAGTTCATCCGGCGGTCGCAGCCGCAAGCTGGGATTGGGAATGTGGCCGTTTCACCGACAACGACTTACACCTCTGGTTAAGCGATGATGCACTTCACTGCAGTGCCGCAACACCCGGCGATAGTTTTCATTGCCGCGAAAGTCGCGACGGGTCGATTGATCAAGTTTTTGCAAAAATATGTCGAAGTATCCCACACACGATCAACACTATTGTTATTGCAACCGAGCCCAATGCTGGTGGCCAAGAATTACTTTTCGAAAGTGTTGCCAAGAAATATAAAGCTATCAGAATTGAAAGCACGCCGCAAGAACACGGAGCCAATCGTGCAGCCTTAGGTGCCGCTATTTTTGCGCAAAATCCAACCCGACACGGAGCGCTAACTCCAGTTAAAAAATCTTCGCTTGACCGGATTTGGTTAGCGAGCGTTTTGCTGGCAACAAGCTTTAGTCTTTTCAACTTTTGGATTAATCAAACCCAACAAAAATCACTTCTTACAACTGAGCAAGAAAGCTCAACTCAAGTTGCTGACGAAATGCCCAGATTGCGCCGTTTAGGCGAATTACCACTCGAAATCGACCGTTTACTCGAAAGGCGGATGGCAACTATTGATGCCCTCGACGAAATCCTAAAGCATGCACCTGCTCAATCATTAAGCCACATCGAATTATCCTCGGGCATCGCCAGCCGTGAAGTGCATTTACGCCTAACACGCAGCGATAACGACAAAATTAAGTACACTGATTTAATCGAGACGATGAAACTTAATTCAAGTCAACATGATCCCCGAGTTTTAATCGGTCGGGTTAGCAATCAGCGGAATAAATTTTGAAATACATATTCTGCTCACTCCTAATTGGATTCAACATTGCTCTTGCCCAGCAGTGGTGGCATCGTTCAACTTCATTGCCACAAACTGTAACTTCACAAAAGACTTCGACGCCGGCAATCGAGGAATATCACGATTGGTATTTGCCGACTTTAGGCAAAGCTGCGTCAGCGGCAAGTGTTAGTCAAATTAAAACGCGCTTAAGCGATTGGGGTCTTAGCGATTTAGCCGGCAGTGAATCACTAGCGACTCCCTTTCTTGGTCAATTAGCGCGACTTGAGTTAGAACGATGGACCGAGCTTGGACTTGGTCGAGATGGGCACGCAAATGGCTTGTCAATCAAACATCTTGCATCACTTTCATGCATCGAACTTAAGTTAAATGCTTCTGGCAGCAGCGCAAGCCTACTTCCGTTTTGCTTCCACTTACTTGAAATGCCTGAACGCCTTGGTTATTTAAGCGATCCCGTCCATATTTCTATCAGCGAAAACGGAGATGGTCTTGAATTAGATTTCACCATGAGAGTGTTTAGCGTAAAACAAATTTTGAACAATGTCGGTCAATAGATTTCTGGCGATTGTGACCGCAGCGATTTCGCTCCTGCTATTTGCCGTTCTTACTTTCCTGCCAACTCCAACCGCAGTAGCGCCGGCCACAAACTCTGATTCACCAAGTGGAGTCGTAAGTTCAGAGCAAATTTTTGCCGCCAGCCAAAATTTTTCTAAATTCATTAAAAAAAGTGGCCGCAAAGTTCGTCCTAGCAGAAAAACATTTGGCGTTTTCACCACAACATCCTCGTCCAACACCGCCGACCTTGATGACATTTCACAGGTTTACCCGCCTATTGACTTCACCGCTTCGCCTCAAACAGGTGGAATCAGCCTTACCTGGGTTGCTGATATACGCAACCCCATCAATGGCCTTGAATACAAGCTGACGAGATGGGCTGGAGACGGTTCAGCGACCCCGCTCGGAAGCACAAAAAAGAATGAATATTTTGACGTAATCGACTGTGAGGGAACACCTTACAGATATAGGCTAAGAACTATATTGAACCGCCCGAGTAGCGTTCTTGACGGTTCTCAGGTACGTGCTGAATCCGCGCCAGTTGCGGCCACCGCGACCATGCCAAGGCGGACGAATTGGACAACTGAAGGTCTCACTGAAGATGGCTCAATTATGCTTTTCCTGAATCGGCCAGGACGGCCACAATTAGGTCCTTTCAAGGCCTGGCCAGGCGCTCCTATTGGAAATACTGAGTGGGTTTTAGAAGGTTTGAATGTCCGTGATACCACCATCTCCGTACAAACTAGTATTCCTCGCTTTGACGCATTGGGCCGCAGGGTCATAATCGAGGGGCGTCCAGCCGAGCGTACCCGCTCGTTGGACCAGTCTCGCTTGCTTGCAAGCATGCGTCTTACGGATCCTTGTGGAACTGCTCTCGACCTAGAACTACTACTACCTCTAAGTCTCGAGTAATCTCCTTGGTTCAGATCCTTGTCCCCCCCCTAAAAGGCCAAACGGCCAGCAGTTACTTCACTTAACACCGCATAAAGCTTGATGCGCAAATACCGGTTCCCCCTGTTCATGCTCCCCGCCCTCGTTCTGGCTTCTTGCCAGTCTAATGACGAGGAGTGGTTTCTCGACGATTTCGGCTCTTGGGCCGATAGCGAAGAATCTGCCGAAGCTCCAGCCGAGCCGTCTGTAGAGGTCACACCCACTGCTGCGCCCGCAGCCCCAACACCTGTTGCTGTTCAAGACCCTGCGCCTCAAGCGCCGGTTTCTGACGAGCGCGCCCAACTTGACCGCCATCAGGCAAAAGCTCGTCTACTAAGTGGACAGTTTATTGCCCAGGCCGATGAAGCGTTCCAACGTGGAGACTACAAAGGTGCCGCGATGCTTTACGCCGATGCCCTCGACCTTGACCCGAACAGCCGTGATGGCCGCGATGGCTTACGTCGTTGCGAACAACAGCTTGCTGGTGGTGCATGGGATGTAGATTCAGCCGAAGACCGCATCACCCAAGCTCAGCTGCGCCGCGCGAATCGTCGTATCCATGTTGAAGGCCTAATCAAAGATGGCGATTCATCCATGGCGACTGGCGACTTTGATTCAGCCGTGAGCTCTTACCAAGCTGCTGAGATGGCTCTTCGCACCTCACCAAGTTTGGCCGCCGGTTCATTGGACTACAACTTAGTTGCATCAAAATTAAGTGAAGCCAGCCAAGCGCGCAGTGATTACTTCACCGCGCAACGCTCAGCCGAAGCCGCTGCTGCCAAACAAGAAGCACAAGCGACTCGTGACGCACGCGAGAACTACTTAAGCAACCGAGTACGAACTTTATTCCAAGACGCAAACCAAAAGTTCACACAAGGTCATTACAACGATTCAGTCAAGGTGCTTGACGCCTTACTTGAATTGGATCCACGCAACCAAGACGCACTGGGCTTACGTGAAGTAGCTAACGCTGCTTGGCACGCTAACCGTCAACGTGAAACTGACACATCTTTCCGTCAGCAATGGAAAGCTACTTTTGATGAATTGCGCACCATGGCTGTGCCGCCAAAGAACATTATCGAGCATGACATCGATTACTGGCGCAACACAGTGCTTAAGCGAGAATCACTAGACAAGATGGTTTCAGCAACTGGGGCCGACCCAAGTGAAGCAGCAATCCAAAATCTACTGGACGCAACTCGAATTGAAGCGCGCTTTGAAAACACAATTGAAGAAATTGCTGACAACTTAGCCGCCTACACTCGAGTCAACTTTGTAGTTTCGCGGGCTGTACGTGAAGACATGGACGAAGATGTAAAGACTATTAACTTGGCCTTCACTCGTGCGATGCCAGTCTCGCAAATCCTTTCCATCATCGAAGACATGACCCAAGGTCAATTGCGTTTTGTTATTCGTAATGGCGTGGTCAATGTAATGAGTTCTGAAGAATCAGTCGGCGGCAACATTCTCAACAAGTTTGAAGTACGTGACATTGTTCGGCCAATTAAAGACTTTGTCGGAACTGATGTAAACCTTGCCCCTTCTGGTGGCATTGAATTAGTTGAAGAAGAATTGCCTGAACGCGAAGCAAAAGTTCTTACTGAGGATGATTTGCTGGCTGCCATCCAAGAGAACATTGAGCCTGACTCATGGGACGACACTGCAACTGTCGCAATTGAAAATGGTACGTTGATTGTTAACGCGCCGCCTTCAACCCAAGAAAGAATCAAGAGCCTCTTGGAAGATTTGCGCAAGTCTTCAAACATTATGGTGGACATCAAAGTTCGCTTCTTAAAAGTTGAAGATTCATTCTTGCAAGACATTGGAGTTGACTTCCGCGGACTTGGCGATGATTCAACATCTGGAATCTCTGGTAAAGGAGATGATTTTGTCTTCGACGATTTCGGAACTGACCCAGGCTCACCTGGCGCCCCTGGCACCTTGGGTACTGGCAATGATTCAGGAATGTACTTCCGTGAAGCTGGCGATAACGTCAACATCATCTCACGCACTGAGCACCTGTACGATTCAGGTTTAGGTAGCGAAGAAGGCTTGGTGGGCTCTGGCGGTTTAAGCTTGCAGTACACATTCCTTGATGACACCCAACTCAACATGGTGTTGCGCGCAGTTGAAAAGTCTGAGCGACGTGAAGTTCTAACTGAATCAACTCTTACTGTTTCAAATACTCAACGTGCGACCCTTACAGTTGCCAACCAAGTTTCATACGTTGGTGACTTTGACGTTGAAATCGCCCAAGCTGCGGCGATTGCTGACCCGATTGTTCGGGTTGCCCGCGACGGTGTGTATCTCGACGTGCGACCGGTAGTCTCAGCTGACCGCCGTTTCACTTACGTTGATGTTCGCCCAACTGTTGCGACTCTAGTTCGACCAATCCCTTCATTCCAAACATCACTTGGAACTGGTTCACCTGTAACAATGCAATTGCCAGAGTTGGAACTGCAAAAGATTTCAACCAGCGTGATGATTCCAGACGGTGGCACCTTGCTACTTGGTGGAATGAAAGTGATTAATCAACAAAACCTAGAATCAGGCATCCCAATTCTTAACCGGATTCCAATTCTCTCCTTCTTCTTTTCACGGAAAGGCGAGTACGAGTCCTACCAGAAACTGATCATTCTTCTATCCGCACGGATTATCGTGCCTGAAGAATTCGAACCATCAGCTACACCGGGCTCTGCCCAGTAGTTGCTAAATGTCGGCCGAGGATTTAAGCCTCGGCCGACTTCAGTTTCCCCACCCCCACACCTGCACCAAACCACGGAATGCTAGGCATGCTAGCCACGGCTACGCTTCTCTTCTGCCTACCAGCTCCCCTCCAGGAGCCGGCCGGCGATCTCCATCTCCGCCGCGAAGCTAACTTCGCGCGCGCTTTGACCACTGAACTTGGCTTTGACGAAATGGCCGAGGAGGTCCTATCCAAGGCATTGAAAAATGCTAGCGGTGCTGGACGTAGTGAGTTGTTGCTCGCTCGCTGTGACGTTCGCAAAGCTACTGCGCGCCGCGCTAACCCCGAGCAAAAGCTTGAAGCGCTCAATGCAGCGGCAAGTGCCTACGCCGATTTCTTGGCGGACTCGCCGCCGGCGCGACTAGCCACCAACGCCCAAGTAGCACTTGGGGAATTAGCTTTTCAATACGGCTCCGCCTTACAGATTGAAATTGTCAATCTCCCGGTTGGTTCGGAGGAGCGCAGCGCCCTAACGGAAAAGGCCAACACCTTATTCCTAGCCGCTAAAGATGGACTAGATAAAATTATTAGCCAATGGGAAAGCATGGCCAGTGGCGACGAGAAAGATTCTCTGCGTTACACCGCTTACTTTCCGGCGAAATACTTTAAAGCCCAAATATTCTACTTCTGGGCGGCTGCCTACGACCCAAGCACCATTGAACGCCTGGAACGTTCCCAAAAATGCTTAGAGTTATTTGAGGACTTCGCCTTGCTAGCTGGCGATTCCTCGCGTCCTGGATTCATGGCCTACAAACAAATGGCCGACACTTATGTTTTGCGCGCTGAAGCCGAATTGGCGCGTGGCAAAAACGAAGATGCCGACATGACTTTCGAAGAGTCTGAAGCCTTCTATCTTCACGTCATTGAAAACTCCGTGCCAGAAGGCCACGAAATGGCCGATGCTGAAGTAGATGGCCGCCGCGAAGTTCAACAAGATGCCTACTTAGGCATGATGAAGCTTTACCCCAAATGGGGACGCGCCGCAGATGCGGTAACCTTGGGCGAAACTTTCCGTCAATGGGTTGATGACGAGGGTGTATTCCTCTCCCAAAGTGGCTACCGGGTTTTGTTATTAGTAGCACGCAATCAAGTGCGCAGCGGAAATTTTGCTGAAGCGATCGCCGTTGCCGAATTGGTTGCTCGTGAAAATGAAACCAGCCGCCTGCGCCTCGATGCAAACGAGGTAATGGGTCTAGCAATTGCCGCGGCCCCAGAAGATGCCAAAATTGACCTCGGGGTTGCTTACTCTGCAGCTGAGGGTGCTTACTTTCAAAAAGAGTTTGCCAAAGCACGCGATGGGTTTTTATTACTCCTAACCCGCTTAGGAAAAAGTCGCCAAACAGACGAATTCGGCGCGGCCACCTACTACTACCTTGCCCGTTCTTACTCCTACCTAGAACAAGATTTAGAAGCTGCTGTTAGTCACCAATTAGGATTTGAACTTTTCCCAGATGACGAGGAGTTCGCTGCTAAGAATGCTGAGGCTTGGATGAAGCTAGCCGACAAATTCCGCAGCTCCAACCCTGGCGACGCCGCTCTTGATCGATTTTTTAAAGATTCGATTGCGGCAGTCTCGGCTTCCAGTACCGGCGGCGCACCAGACCAAGCAATCTGGAACGCAGCTCAATCAGACTACAGCTTGGCTAAAGATAAAGGCCGAGCAGCACGCGGTAAGGCAAAGGGATCCACTGAAGTTACTGCAGCACTAAAAGCCTTAAACACTTCCATTGCAAGTTACCAAAAAATTGAACGTGGAAGTCGCTATTTTGAAAATGCCATGGTGCAAATTGGCATGTGCGAATTTCGCAAACTTGCCTGGCAAGCCAGCGCTGGCGATGAAGCCTTCCGCATTTTCAATGACTACTTAGAAGTTTTCACGCAAAATCCTGACAACACTCCTCAGGACGCACGCGGACGTAAGACCAGAAAAGACGCAACATCTCAAGCAGATTTCTATCGTGGCCAAACACGATACAAACAAGCTAAAGCCGGTCAAGATATTCATTGGCAAGGCGTTCTTGACTCATACTCTGGATTCCCTGATCGCTATCCTGAGCAACGCAGTTACGCAGCAGCGGCAATTGTCTCGATGCTTGAAGCACACTTAGCCTTGGGTGACGATGCGGCCGCCACTAGCGCCTACGAATCACTACTTAGCGGTGGATATCCAGACTCGCGTATTTCGCAAGCTGCCCACTACATGTTCGGTTTTTGGAGTAAACGCGCTGACAGTGAGACTGACGAAAAAGTGAAACTCGGTTTGCTAACCACTGCGACTGACTACCTAGGAGTAGCAAATAACCGCGCCGGCAAAGTAGCTTGGCAGAACCTTCTTAAGGAAGCTCGCCTTCGTTTAGACATTCAGCAACCAGCTGCAGCCACTACTCTTCTAGAAAAAATCATTGTCAACTTTGCTGATGACAAATCCTTCTCAAGTAGCAATCGCTTCTTTGCTCAATTAGATTTGGTCGATGCTTACCTGATGCAATTTAACACTGCTCAAGCGGGTCCAATCATTGACGAACTGCTGGACAAGAAACCCAACAACTTGCGAGTGATTAATGCCGCCGCAAAGGTTTTGGTTGGCTGGCCAGTTATTCGCGAAGGCCGTGTTGTTGAAGTTGAAGGAATCGGTGGACTTGAAAGTTACGAGAAGGCCACAACCCTAATTACTACCCTTACCCAACTAGCCGAAAAGGACGCTAATGATAATAACGTTAGCAAATTCGAACACGCCCCTTATTGGCAAGCTCGTATGCAATACGCATACTTGCTTTACAAGCGGTCTACTTCGGACACCACTTTTGCTGGTCGTCACACGAACCTAATCAGTAGCATTGAGCGCTTAGCCCCCGACCTCGGGGAGGAAGCAGCCGGCGCTGACCTAGCAAACATTCTTAAATGGCTCAAGAACCGTCAATAATCATGCCTGCTCTCTGCGCCCTACTACTTGCCGTTCCCGCATTCGCCCAAGATGCAATCATTCAGCTTGATGGAACAGTTACCGACGGAACAATTGAAACCGCCACGGTCTCAAAAGTTACCTGGAAAGATGGTCGCGGCAAGTCGAAGTCGCTCAAAAGTTCGCAAATTCTTGATTTGGATCTAGTTGCGGTAAATTCCGCTTTAAGTGCTGGAAACCGATACCTAGCTGACTTTGACTATCAAAACGCTACTGGGACATTTAGCTCGATCGCAGCATCCAGTGATGGCCTAACCTCTACCTTGGCAGGCTTGCTTAATGCTGAAACGCTTCTCGCCTGGTCGCAAATTGATGGAGGCAAAGCTAGCGAAGCTCAAAAAGCCTTTGCTACCTGGCTAGCTGCCAACCCAGATAGTTGGTTCTCAGCACGAGCTCAAACCGGTCAAGCCATGGCCACTGCCGCCGCTGGTGATACCGATTCAGCTGCCAAGCTTTTTGAGAAATTGGCCGCATTCGCGTTTGAAAAGACCCTGCCAAACCACATTGAATTCGGTGCTAGGCTCGGTCGTTGCGAGGTATTCCTTATAGGCAAACAAGCAACTGTTGCCGAAGCTCGCCTACGCGACTTAGTGCCGAAGATAGCTGACGCGCTGAAGTCCGGAGATAGCTCAAATGCGCTCCGCACCCGCCTCCGCAAACTACATAGCCGTGGGCAAATCCTCCTTGGCGATTCCATTGAAGCAAAAGATGGAGTAGCAAAAGCGCGCTCTTACTGGGAAAACCTCGGTCGAGATCGTAATTCCAGCCTAGATGTTCGCGCAGCGGCTACTGTTGGAGCGGCTCGTGCGGCGCGCCAGTCAGGAGCCTTACGCGACGCGCAACTTCTTTTAGCGCAAGTGGTTGCGACAATGCCAGCTAGCCAAGAAGTTAGTGCAAGAGCACTTTTTGAGCTGGCCGAGACTTGTGCAGAGCTGGAAAATACCCCAACTTCTGCGAAGTCTTATTACCAACGCCTAGTAGATGACTACTCTTCTACTAGTTGGGCGGTTAAAGCCCGCGCAATGCTTGATGGCTAAGTTTGAGCAAAGCCTTACAACTCAGTTAGAATCAAGCACCTGTTCAACCCCTTCTACCCACTCAGGCTAGAAGCTCCCCCCCTAAACTCGGTCCCGTAGTCAAAATGACCCGTCTTCACCAACTCGCCGGCCTACTTTCCGGCTGGTTCCTCACAACCTCATACGCCTTTGCCCAAGAAGCCGCTCCTGTAGCTGCTGCCAACAAGGTCGGAATCTTCGACGCCATCTCTAAGGGTGGTACCATTGGTTTTATCATCATTGGTATTTCAGTTGTTGCTGGAACACTCATCGTTGAACACTTCATGAGCATCAAGCGCGAGAAACTTGCGCCGCCAGAAATTATTGACGAAGTTGAGGAGCTTATGAACGCTGGTAATTACCAAGAAGTTCTTGAGTACTGCGAGACAGAACCATGCATGTTCACTAACATCGTGGCCGCTGGAGTTCGCCGAATTGGTTACCCTTTCGCAGCTCTGGAAAAATCTGTTGAAGAAATGGAAGACGAAGAGTCAGTCAAGCTTCACCAAAAGATTGGCTACCTTTCACTTATCGCTGGAATCTCGCCCATGATGGGTTTGTTCGGTACGGTTACTGGAATGGTTGGTGCGTTTGGTGTTATTGCATCGTCCGCATCCGTTGAACCACGAGATTTTGCCGGTGACATTCAATTGGCTCTGGTTACTACCGTTTTGGGTCTAACCGTGGCGATTCCGGTAACTGCGTTCTTCGTTTTCTTCCGTAACCGTGTAAACATGCTCTCGCTTGAGATTGGTGCCATCGTTGAAGAAATGTTCGACCGCTTCCGCCCGACTGAGTAAAGCAAAATCGTTAACCCTAAGCAGAGTTACAAATGAGTAAAAAAGGAACACCAGACACTGACATCGAAATGGACATGACGCCCATGATTGACGTTACGTTTTTGATGATCATCTTTTTCATCATTGTTAACGACTTGACTCAACAGGAACTCGAGGACCTAAAACTACCAATCGCGGTAGAAGCTGGCCACGACGACCCTCCTCCAGGCCGTCCGATTTTGAACGTAATGCCAGACGGCACCATCATTCATAAGAAGAAGGATCTCTACTGGCCAGGCATTGACTCTGGTGGACGTACCGACCCTGTCCGCAAAGGGCGACCTGATTACTACTGGATGCTAGCCCAAGAAATGGTGAAGTGGGCTGAGCGGATGGAGCATGTCGCTGACGATGAACATCCAAATTTGGGCAAGCTTCCTGATGATCCAATTTTGATTCGTGCAGACCGAAATACCGAGTTTAAGTACATCTCGCGAATCATGGAAACCTGCACCCGCGAAGGCATTCGCATTTGGAAAGTTCAATTGGCTGCCTCTGAGCCGGAAGTAGGAGGAGTTAAGTAATGGGTAAACCTCAAAAGTTTGAAGAAGTAAAACCGGACATGGCGCCAATGATTGACGTCACCTTCCTGCTCTTGATCTTCTTTATTGTGACGCTGAAGTTCAAAGTTCTTGAAGGGCGCCTCGATGCTGCTCTGCCCAAGGACCGTGGTACTAGCGCCTCGACTGCCGACGAAATTGAAAAGGTCGACATTGTCATTAAGGTTAAAAAGAAAGGACAACTCGTTCTTGACCCAACTACTCGCACAACTTCATCACCTCAAGGTCGCCTCAAGCACTACGTTGGACGCCTCGTTCAGTTCGAAGTCGGCTCCTCCAAGTTCACCGATTTGGCGAGACTTGACCGTCACCTAAATGCCTTTAGTAAAACTCAAAAGCAGAAAGATGACACCCCCATCACCATCGACCCACGCAAGGGTGTTGTCTACGGCGACGTCGTTGGCATTCTCGATGTTGTAATTGCAAAGGGCTTCTCCAAGATTTCCTTTGCCGGCTCCTTCGAAGAGGAGTAATCGCGCCCCCAACCCTCTAAATGGCTCACTCCGAGCCGCCCCCCAAAAAGTTAATGAAAGCCTCCCTGTCCCCGGTTCTCCGCCCTGCATTGCTGGCCGGTCTCCTTTTTGCCTGCACTAACCCTGTAGTTGTAAACGACAACGACAACACCAGTCAGCCTGTCGTTTCCGAGACCTCAAACATTGACCCTGGGTCAATGGTGCAAGACCCTGTTGTTCAAGGCCGTAAAGATGTAGATTTGCGTGAGCAGAAGACAGCTTTACTTGTTTCTGGTCATTTAGATACTGCCCGCTCAGCATTCGCTGACGGTCGTCTACTTGAAGCTGAAAACTCTTTAATCGCTGCTTTGGAATTAGACGCGGGAAACCGTGATGTGCGTTCACTCTTTGACCAAGTCCAAGTTGCACTAGGCCGAGCAAGCGTGCCCTTGACTGGATCCATTGACGATGTACGTTTAAATTTGGAAGCGCGGATTCAACGCGCGCAAGCAGAAATCCATGCTCACGCTGACCGCGGCTTCAAGCTACTTGAAGACGGAGATTTGGATGAAGCTGTTGGGGCCCTATCCCTAGCTAAAGCCGGCATTGAGGGAACTGGCTACAACATTGACTGGAATGGTTTAAGCGGCCGCGTTGCTGCTGCCCTTGACCGTGCGAAGGCTGAACGCGATACTGCGATGGCCAACCAACGCGAGAATGAAAAGCAATTGACTTGGGAACGATTGCGCGCTGAAGAAGAAGCTCGTTCAGCACAACGTAGTCAACGTTTAGCTTTAATGCTTGACACTGCGATTGATTCTTTCGATTCAGAGAACTATGACGAGGCCTTGCAACTTTGCGAAGATTTGCTGCGCGAAGACCCGCTTAATGATCGCGCGCGGGAACTGCGTGATGCAACCTACCGTGCCAGCCATGAGTTGGTAAACGATGATTTTCTAACAGAGCGCAATGAGCGCTTTAAGCGTTGGCAAGAAGACATTGCCGAGGCAATGATTCCAACTAACGAAATTCTTTCGATGCCAGATCTCGACCACTGGGCTGAGATTTCAGCAGCACGCAAGCATTTCCGCGAAATCGGTGGTGACCCTGAAACTGCTGAAGAAAATGCAGCGATTATTACCGAGATTGCCTCGACCAAAATCCCCGGCTTTCAAGTTGAAGCTGAGCCTTCTCTTGAAGAAGTAATTAATCGCCTTCGCCCCTACACCGATGCACCAATTGTGGTCACTCCGGATGCAGTCGAGGCAGTCGATTCAGAAGGAATTGAATTTGATTTAAACCTAAACCGCCCCATCACCGTTGAAAACGCCCTGCGTGTCATCACCGATGCCGCCGGGTCAGAAGTTGTTTACACCTTCAAGCATGGTGTTGTTTACATCACCACTCGTTCGTCCGCTCAAGGTCAATTCATCTTGCGCGCGCATGACGTTCAAGATTTAACTTCAACCCTAACGGACTTCAGCGGTCCAAAGATTGACAACATTCACCTACCTGATGAAGATTCAGACGATGAAGAGTCAATTCAAGGTGGCGTAACTGGGGAGCCAGTTCCGATTCTTGACCCAATGAACTTGGAGACTTTGGTTATGGCCAACGTTGCCAAGAACACTTGGGAAGAACTTGAGGGAGTTTCCTTAACTTACTCAAACGGTCACCTAATTGTTTGGCACACCCCAGCTGTACAGCGCGAGATTGACGAGTTCTTGCAAGACATGCGGGGCTACATCTCTTCAATGGTTACGATTGAAGCGCGCTTCTTAACTGTTCGTAAAGACTTCCTTCAAGAAGTTGGGATTGACTTCCGCGGCTTAGGCGGCACCTTCTCCCCTCCAACTGACATGGCCAACCTTGACGACCTAACTTCAGGTCTTGAGGACAACGCCTCACTTGGTTTAGACAATGATGGTTCTGGACTACCAAGTGGTGCTGAAGCCAACCCTTCTGCCGGTGCTTACTACAACGAAGGTGGCGATGGCGATATCCGCGCCCGCACAGAAAACATTCTCGGTCCTTACGGGTCGCGTCTATCAAATGCAGGTGGAATGGCCATGCAGTTTGTTTTCCTTGACGACACTCAGTTGTCAATGATTCTGCGCGCTGTTGAAAAATCAAACCGCGCCGAGGAACTTAACTCGAGCACCGTTTCAGCACGCAACACTCAACGCGCTTACATCACTGTGGTTAACCAGGTGACTTACGTTCAGGACATGGATGTTGAAGTTGCTCAAGCTGCCTTGATCGCTGACCCACAAGTTGGCGTAGTTTCTGATGGCATCGTGCTTGATGTGCGTCCAACCATCAGTCACGACCGTCGCTACATCACTCTTGAGTTGCGCCCAACCGTAGCCCAACTTAAGCGTCCAATCCCTGAATTCACCTCATCGCTTGCTGGCCTGACCACTCCGGTTACGCTGCAACTCCCTGAGTTAAGTGTTTCAAGCGCCAACACTACTGCGGTCATCCCTGATGGTGGCTCAGTTGTAATTGCTGGTCTTAAGAAGATTGTTGATGTTGAGCAACGTGCCGAGGTACCTTTCCTTGCCAAGATTCCTTTCCTTTCAATGCTCTTTAAAGCTGAAGGCGAAGCGAACGAGAAGGAAGATGTAATCATCATCATCCGCGCACAAATCACTGATGCACTTGAGGTTGCAAATGACCTTGATGACCGTCTCTAAGCACTTAGCTTAAACCTTAAAACTCCTGCGGCTGCTTGTCAGTCGCAGGAGTTTTCTTTTTAACTGGCTATTTCGTTAGATATCGATGGCGAAATTGTCGGTTAAAATCCCGCGCAATTCACCAATTCGATTAATGTTAAAGTCGGGCCGATGCTGTCCCTTAAGTTCAGCGTGCTTACCAGAGCCGCGATGCAACACTGTGACCATGCCGGCAAGCGCTGCAGAATCTATGTCGTGAAGCGGATGATCACCGACATGCATGGCCTGACTTGCTTGCACTTCAGCGGCACTTAGCGCGGTGCGATAAAGTTCAGGATTTGTCTTAGCAATTCCCACTTGGTCAGTAATAAATAGTAAACCTGGATCAAGAAACCGATCTAGTCCTAAACGCAAAACCTTCTCCATTTGTTTCGTAGTCAAACCAGCACTAATAACCCCAAGGCGTATATCAGTCCGTGATAAATCTTCGAGAAGTCCGTGCGCCTCAGGGCGAACCCGCAAGCCACGCCACTTGGCTTCGTGGTAAGCAATAACTCCAGCGGTAACAAGGAGGGCCTTATTCACACCACGTGTCGCAAACTCTGGCAGCCGGTCTAGGAGTCGGTTGTAGTGACGATTGTCATTAGAGCCAAATTCAAGAACGACCTTTTTCAATTCGGGTAAGACTTCCTCCTTCTTCGCCATGAGACCACGTGCAATCATCGCATCCACCGCAAGCTCACGAGCATGCCCGGCAAAGGCCGTGGTGGAAAACAGGGTGTCGTCGATGTCGAAGAAGATTGCGCGGAGGGACATAAGCGTAGGATACCCCAGTCAGAGTCTGGGGATTGACTTAATCAGTTCTTGGGTGCATCGGTGTTGCGGGTTTCCAAACACCTTCGCAACTGGCCCTTTTTCCACCAACTGACCTCCTTGCATTACCGCCACCTGCTCGGCGACATTGCTGACAACTGCTAAATCATGCGAGATAAACAAGAGAGCTGTTCCGAACTTGTTTTGAATATCCTCTAGCAATTGCAGTATTTGCTTTTGCACTACCACATCCAGGGCGGAGACAATTTCATCACAGATAATTAATTCGGGGTTCAAGGCAACTGCTCTAGCAATACAAATCCGTTGCCGTTGGCCTCCTGAAAAATTTGCTGGCCGCTGGTGGCTCCTCTGAGGATCAATACCAACCAATTCAAACAACTCAACCACCCGCCGTTTTATCTCAGCCGAACTTCCTCGCTTATTAACCTCAAGCGGTTCAGCGACACTGTCACCAATACTCAACCGAGGATTTAAGGCAGTCGCACTGTCTTGAAACACCATGGATATTGATGGGCGCAAAGGGCGCCATTGTTGTTTATTAAGTTTCAATAAATCAACACGACCACCAATACCAAACTTGTCAATCAATTCAGCCAAACTAGGCGAGGCGGCGAGGCGCTGCTCCGACGGACAAAACCATGCATGGCCCTTGGTATGCTCGGACAAACCACATAGTGCACGACCAGTGGAACTCTTCCCGCATCCAGACTCACCAACCAATGCAAAAGTTTCTCCGCGATGAACCTGAAAACCAATACCACTTACGGCCTGACACCAACGACTTACCCGGCCAGTAAGCGATCTTTCCTGCGGATAGACAACAGAAAACTTTTCAAGCTCTAAGAGCGGAGTTGAAGTCGTTTTACCCATCACGAAACTTGTCCCCACTTAAAATCAGGAACCGCAGCCATTAATTCACGAGTAAATGCAGTCTTTGGCTTAGCAAAAACATCACCAATCTGGCCCCGCTCAACAATGCGGCCAGCATTCATTATTGCCACCTGCTGACAAACTTGGGCCACAACCGACAAATCATGACTTATCCACAAAAGCGCCATCTTGCGACGCATAACCAACTTGTTAATCAACTGTAAAATCTTGACCTGTACGGTTAAGTCCAGAGCCGTAGTCGGCTCATCGGCAATTAGCAAATCGGGGCCTCCGGCAATTGCCGCGGCAATCATCGCGCGCTGCAACATACCACCGGACAATTGATGCGCATAAGATGAATAAATTTCCATCGGATTTTCCAAACCGACTTCATCTAACAATTCCAATACTTGGCTTTGCCGTTGTTGAGAACTTAGGTGCGGTGAATGCACTTCAATAGATTCTCCGACTTGCAATCCAATTTTTAATACTGGATTAAAGGCTGTACTTGGATCTTGAAAAACAAAGCCAATCTGTTGACCACGTAATTTACACCAAGCTGCCTCATCTTCAGAAGCCACCTTTTCGCCGGAAAAATAAAGTTCGCCAGAAGTTTGAACGACCCCGTGTGGCAATAAATTAATCATCGCCGCGGCTGTCAAGCTCTTCCCCGACCCGCTCATTCCTAATAAGCCCCAGCATTCGCCAGCCGCAATGTCAAAATCAACGCCCGCCACCAGGCTGGTACCAGCCGTGGACTGAAGCTCAAGATTCTGAATGCTGAGTATGGGTTGCTCCTTCACCCTATGATTCTAGACTTTCGCCTCGTTATCCTTTCATCTAATGCGATTACTTCATCGCCCGCCCAGACCGTGCTGGATGTTGCTAGCGAGCCTAGTCGTCCCGGCCTGCTTTGCACCAGCCGCCCCTCCTGGCACTTTGGTGGTGGCGAATAATTCCGAAGTACACAGCCTTGACCCGCAAATCGCCAGCGGCGCGCCCGAAGGTCGTGTTCTTAGCGCACTCTTCGCCGGCCTGACATCTCTCGACCCCATCGACCTAAGCCCTCGGCCTGAACTTGCGGAGTCCTTCCACAGCCCCGACGGCGGCCGCTCATGGGTCTTCAGCCTGCGCGAGGATCTGAAGTGGTCTGACGGCTCACCGCTCACCAGCGCCGACTTTGTGCGGTCTTGGAAGCGACTGCGTTCCCCCAAAACCGGTGCCCCCTACCGGGAATGGCTGGACGACCTAGCTCCGGACGGCCTGCGCGCCAACGGCAAACTACTCGAGGTCAAATTCAATAATCCAGTCCCATGGTTTGCCAGCATGTGTTCCTGGTACGCCCTTGCGCCTTTACCAATCGGCCTGATTAACGGTCAACAAGGCGCCGGCCAGATTAGCAGTGGTCCCTTCAAACTCGCCTTCCACCGTCTGCGTGACCGAGTTCGGGTAATCCCAAACCCGCACTACTATCGGGCAAAAACCGTTAAGCTTCCAGCAATCGACTTCATGGTGGTCGAATCCCAATTCACTGCCCTAAATTTATTCCTAAGTGGCGACGCTCACCTGATTCCCGACGTCCCGGCTTTGGCCGTCAATGGACTTCTCCAAAGTCACCCTCAAGAATTCGAACCTACTCCCGCATTTGCCACTTACTTTTATCGTTTTAACGTTGAGAAAAGCCCAACCAATGACCCACTGGTACGCCAAGCATTAAGTCTTGCGATTGACCGCACGCAACTGGCAAAAACCCTCGCTAGCGGACAAAGCCCAGCATTTAGTTTTGTCCCACCATTTCTGGATAACTATCAACCACCCCACTTAGCTGGATTCAATCTATCCCGCGCTAAACAATTATTAATAGAAGCTGGTTACGATGCCGAGAACCCTCTGCCAAGTATTGAAATTCACTTCAATTCGGCCGAATTACACCGTGATGTCGCCGAAGCGGTTCAGGCCCAGTGGGCGCAAAACTTGGAAGTCAGCTCACGCCTCTACAACCAAGAATGGAAGGTTTTTATCGATGCTCAGCGCCAACTTGATTATCAAGTATCACGTTCATCATGGATTGGTGATTATTTAGACCCCAGCACCTTTTTAAACATTTTTCATTCCAAAAGTAAAAACAATCGCACTGGTTGGAACTCTCCAGCATATGACCAATTGCTAGCCAAAATTCAAAACAGCAACGACCAAAAAAGCCGTATGCAGTTATGTAAAGAGGCCGAGTTGCTACTTCTAGACGCTGCCCCCATATTGCCTTTATTCTTTTATTCAAATCGTGAGTTAGTCAGCACCCGCCTCAAGGGCTTTGAACGCAATTTAATTGGCCGCATTGATTGGAGCACCCTCAGTTGGCTAACCCAAGATGAATAAATTATTACCGCGTTTAATTAATTGGGCGCTTGTAATACTTGCGGTTCATGCACTGACTTTTTTAATGATACGCGGTGCCCGTGGCGGTCCATTTGATGCCGACCGCGAGCTGGCTCCTGAAGTTGAACAAGCATTGCAGGCGGAATTTCATCTCGACGAATCACTACCCTTGCAATACTGGCGCTCATTAAAAAATCTTAGCCAGTTTAAGTTTGGTCCATCAATGCGCTACCGCGGGTATCAAGTAGAGGACATTATCAGTGAAGCCTTACCAATTTCATTGCTATTAGGAATTGGCGCTCTCTGTCTAGCACTCATGCTTGGAATTCCCGCCGGACTTTGGGCTGCTAAACGCCACCAGAAATTCACTGACAATCTTCTTCAAATGATTGCAGGGTTAGTTCTTTCTATTCCTAATTTTGTAATTGCCGGACTTTTGCTAGTGTTATTTTCCTTTTCACTGAAGTGGCTACCACCGGCTGGCTTGGGCAATTGGCAAAACTTAATCATGCCGATTCTGGCCCTCGGCCTACCCTTCGCGGCATCTTTAGCACGCCTCAGCCGCAACGCTGCACTTGAAGCACTTGAATCTCCACCGGTGCACGCGGCAACTGCTCGTGGGGTCCCTTCCAGAACAATTATGCGGCGCCACATTTTACGCCGAGCACTTTTACCAGTGGTCGCCTACCTTGGTCCAGCCGCGGCCGGGGTACTAACTGGCTCATTAGTCATTGAACAAGTATTTGCACTCCCCGGACTTGGCACCCACTTCATTCAAGCCGCCCTAAATCGCGATTACACATTAGCCCTAGGGGTTACTGTTTGTTACACCGCCATTCTCGGAACATCGGTTTTATTTGGTGATATCGCGCTGAGCAAATTAGACCCACAAGTCGAGTCTCTGTAATGAAGACACCTAAACTTGCATTGACCTTCCTGCTCGGAATCAGCGCCCTTAGTTGGTTGGCTCCATGGTTAAATTTTCAACCACCATCAAACATCAATCTTGATGCATCCTTAACTGCACCAAGTTTTTCTGGTGATTTTCTATTGGGAAGTGATTCCAAGGGTCGCGACATTTTGTCTAGGCTAATTCACGGTGGGCGAATTTCATTGAGCGTAGGACTTTTCGGAAGTTTAATCGCATTGCTGATTGGGGTGCCCTACGGGGCATTTGCTGGATTACGCAATCGCCGCCTCGGACGCACCATGATGCGCATCGCCGACGGGCTTGAATCACTACCAATGGTAGTCGTCGTTCTGTTTCTACTTTCAGTGCTTGGTGAATACCGCAGCGAATTAGCAGAAGTCGGAATCGGTCGGATCCATATTTTCTATCTAGCCATCGGTTTACTTTTCTGGGTGCCAAGCTCAAGAGTTGCGCGTGCCGAGGCCCTACGGTTGCAATCAGCACCCTTCGTTTTAGCCGCTGAAAGTAGTGGCGCATCGACGCTACGCATAATCATTCGCCACCTACTTCCGAATATGGCGCCATCATTACTAATCATGTTTGGCTTAACATTGCCCCGAGTTATTCTCATGGAAGCTTTCCTTAGTTTCCTTGGCTTAGGCGTTGAGCCACCCGCTGTTTCTTGGGGACTCCTGGCCGCCGACGGCCTGGCGGCATTAAACCCTTTAGTTGATTGCTGGTGGCTACTATTTTTTCCGTCAGTAGCATTAGCTGCAACGCTCCTTTCACTAAACCTAATTGCCGATTACTTACGCCAGCGTTGGGGCCTAGCAAACGCTAAGGAATAACTCTAACTGGGGATTTGAGCGATTGCTTCAATTTCAACAGCAACCCCTTTCGGCAATCCAGCGACTTCTACGCAAGCTCGCGCAGGACGATGTTGGCCAAACCACTCGGCATATATTTCGTTAACCACAGCAAAATCACCAAGGTCTTGCAAGAAAACCGTGCACTTAATCACATCGGATGGCGAACAAGCAGCTGCTTCCAGAACGGCTAACAGGTTGGCAAACACTTGATCGGTCTGCGCGGAAACATCACCTTCAAGTAATGCTCCTTCAGCAGTCAAGGCAATTTGCCCGGAAGTAAACAGCAGACCATTTGCACTAACAGCTTGACTGTAAGGGCCTATTGCCGCGGGTGCTTTTTCAGTAGAGATGAATTTCATGTGATTATTTTTTCTCGGCTAATCGGTCGACTAGAGCACTGCGAACTTGCGGGCTAAGAAAGCGACTCAAGTCGCCGCCGGCCGCATAAACTTCTTTTATTAACCTGGAAGAAACAAAAGAATATTCTTCTGAGGGCATGACGAATACAGTTTCAATCTGATCCTCGAGCGCGCGGTTGGTTAAGGCCATTTGGTATTCATATTCAAAATCTGAAATGGTCCGCACACCGCGCAGGATTACTGGAATTTGATGTTGACGACAATGGTCAACGACCAGACCACGAAAACTGAGCACGGTGACACCCTCCAAATCAGCGGTCTCGTCTTGAAGCATTTGCACCCGCTCCTCGGTCGAGAATAGTGGCTTCTTGGAATCGTTGGTTGCCACTGCGACCTGCAAGCTTCCAAACAAATCGAGGCCGCGACGAATTAAGTCAAGATGCCCACGGGTAACCGGGTCAAAGGTCCCTGGGTAAAGTGCTGCTGGATGATTACTTCCCATGCGCAAAGTTTAGTGTAATCAGCAACTCTTGCCCACGTCTGATTCATATGAACTCCCGACAGCCTAAACAGGGGCCCAATTTGTCGGTAATTGGTGCGCTCTCGTTTGTGCTAGCTACTGGGTTTTGGACCTGTCTCAACTCCAGCGGCGGCTTAAACCAGGGAAGCTCAAGCGAGTCGGCGCTGACCATCGGTTGTTGGATTTTTAGCGCGATTTTGCTGCCCTTAATTATTTGGCAACTCAACCATCACAAATCAAATAAATTAAAATTTGCGATCGTTTTATTAATGGGGATTGAAGTCCTTTGCCTCGCCAAATTGCGTACTTACCGTGCTTCCAATCAACTGCAATACCAACAACAGTGTATAGCAATTGAAGGCGAGGTGCGCGACGTACGCTGGGACCATGACCAACAATGGCGAGGCACTATTAAGACTCCCTTGGCCGAGTTGTTTTTTTCGGCGCAAGAACGACCAAAACTCGGACCGGTTTCAGCGTTGGGAAATTTCTACGCCACTTCCACTGGATTTTTTGTCCAGGATTTAATTACTTTACCGACTAAGCAGCCAAGCCCTATTAATAAAATCGGTTGGTTGTCGAAATTTCGTCAGGCACTACGCGATCGCCTCGATGTCGTTTTAGACCCCGCCGAAGCCGGTCTTGCACGGGCACTGGTGCTTGGCGAAAGGGATACTGTTCCACTAGAACGCTACGACCACTATCGTGCACTTGGGCTACTCCACTTGCTGGCCGTTTCAGGAATGCATCTTTGGTGTTTAGACTTATTGTTAAAAAAATTATTACTTTTCTTACCAAAGAAGCTTCGTTGGATTCGATTGCTAGCGCTGGCGGTCGCGGCCCTTGCCGCCGGGTTTAGACCGGCCGTAGTGCGCGCATTCAGTGTTATTTGTTTACGCGATATGATTCGCGCAACTGGCCGCAACTGTTCAAGTTTCAATTTATGGGCAATGGCCTTATGGTGCGAATGCCTGCTCATTCCACCCCGCCTTGGTGATTTAGGCTTAGTTTTAAGTTACTCAGCTACGGCCGGTCTCCTGTGGGCAAATCGCCCTAAAGCTGCGTTATTGACATCTAATCAGCAGCAGCGGTCGAACGTTTTTTCCACAATATGGAAAGCATCATTGGCCGCATCATTGGCGACAGCGCCTTGGCTTCATGCCTTGCAGGGAAGTATTGAACCGTGGTCGGTCTTACTTACTCCATTCTTAGGACTACTCCTTCCATTTCGTTTAATCCTTTCTTGGTTAGCAGCAATTCCTAAATTTAGTAGTGGCCTACTTGGTGAGTTCCAAGATTTTTGCTGTAAACTAATTTCAGCTTGCTTAAACAATTTGGGTGCAATCGAAAACTGGCTGTTGATTAAACTTGACGGCTTAGCTGGCAGTCCATTATTTATTCCTGAAGTTGAGTGGTGGCGATTGGCCAGTTTTTCGTGGCTTGCACTTTTATTATTGGGATTAAATAAAGCGCAAGTGAAATTAATTGTGGTCTTAGTCATGCTGCCACTTGCTTGGGGCTTAATATTTCCGCCAGTTAGTTCAGCTGGGGTGGCGATGCTTCCGGTCGGTCACGGCTTGGCGGTAATCGTGGCCGGGCCCAAGGAAAGTTTATTATTTGATTTTGGCAGTCGACATATTCCGCCAACAACATTAATTAGAAAAAAACTATTACCAGTACTGGCCCGCAAACGTTGGCGGATGCCCCAGTCTTTAGTTGCCAGCCACGGTGATAGCGATCATTTAAGTGGGTTGGCTCAATTAGAACAGATTGGGGCAAGTGCTTTTATCGGTGCGCCAGTCGGTGGCAGTTTGGCGTTAACTGGCCTAACACCAATAGAGGGCAAAATTTTTAATGCACCAGTCAGCGCCGATGCGCACGGAAATGCCGGAGGTCAAGCATTAGAGCTGAATTGGAATAATGAGCGACTTATTGTGACCGGCGACCAAGAAGGACCGGCGCTGCGGTGGCTGGCAAAGAAAATCGAAGCGACCCCTGCTGGTAGTGGCAAAAGTATGCATACAACTTTAGTGCTCCCCCATCATGGCCTTAGTAGCGATGGACTTCCGGAATTATTAGATGCCAGTAATGCCGATGTGACTTGGGCCTCCTGCAGTTTTGCCGACCGACCTTTACCTGCTCGGCCACTTGTGGAAAAACGCCAACTCCCTTTATTCACCACTGCCCAGAATGGAGTCTTGTTCTGGCCAAAACATTGCGTAAGCAAAGACTAAGCTACCCGTGAAATATGCATGGACTTCATTTATGGAGCATCAATCATTAACGGCAATGCTGAGCTTGTAAAAGTCGAAACCCTGTTGGGTCGCGGCTTGAATAGGACAATTGTGGTTGGCATGGTAGACAATGTCACGCGTGAGGCGCGTGACCGTTTACCCTCAGCATTGGCCAGTCAGGGATTCAAATTCCCCAAAGGGAAAATATTGTTTAACTTGGCACCTGCCGAATTGCGCAAGGGCGGAATGCCTCAAGACTTGGCACTGGCCATTTCTTTAATTATTTCGAGCGAGCAAACTGAATGCCCCAAAGGGAAGTGGTTGTGTTTGGGAGAGCTTGGCCTCAATGGAGAAATTCGCCCACCGGCGCGCGGCACCCTCTTGGCGGCAATGGCCGCCGCGGAAGATTTTCGCGGAATTATTACCGCTCCAGAAAGTGCCCCCGAAGCAGCTCTAGCGCCGGGGATAAAGGCCTACCCCGCCAGCGACCTCGCTAGTGCCATTCGCATAATTGAAAACCCACTGACCAGTGAGTGGATAAGTAGTCAAAGTGATTTCTTAACAACAAACAATAGCGACATATTACTTGAGGATGTTCGTGGCCAGGAACAAGCGCGCGAAGCGGCAATAATTGCAGCGTGTGGACGACATCATTTGTTATTGCAAGGTCCTCCTGGCACTGGAAAAAGTCTATTGGCCAAAAGAGTTCGTGGCCTATTGCCGTTATTGCGTCATGATCAAGCATTAGCTGTCGCTCAGGTTGAAGCTTGCCTCGGACAAGTCCCCAAGTTGCCGCGCATGGCACCTTTTCGGGCACCACATTCAAGCACCTCCGCCCAAGGCATTCTTGGCGGTGGTTCCCCGTTAAGGCCTGGGGAACTTTCACGAGCGCACAACGGGGTGCTGTTTTTAGACGAATTACCTGAGTTTGCCCGACCTATTTTGGAAGGGCTTAGACAACCCCTTGAAGATCGTGAAGTGCGTCTTCAACGAGCAAGTTCAGTGGCTCGATTTCCGGCTAACATCTTGTTGATTGCCGCGCGCAATCCATGTCCTTGTGGTTTTGCGACTCACCCAAAGATTGGTTGTAAATGTACAAGTCTCGCCGCGCATCGTTACTTAAACCGAACCAGCGGACCTCTGCTTGACCGCTTTGACTTGTTTGTAGAGATGGGTCCAATAAACCCCGAAGTGCTCTATGCAAAACCGACTCCACCACTACAAGCGGCAGCCTTATCAAGAATCAAATCTGCGCTCATCATTCATGACAAGAGAATTGCGGCCGGCTTACCTGGCCCGGCTTCGGATATGAGTTTAAAACAGTTACTCGAGAGCGGAGTTCAAGCTACGGCTCAAACACGTCTACGAGATGCCGCCGACAGATTATTATTCAGCGGTCGAGCGAGTCTGCGATGCTTGCGCGTCGCACGCACGATTGCGGATTTAGCCGACCAAGATGAAGTAGATCAATCGGCAATTATCCGTGCCGTTAGTTTCCGTCCACCGCTTGGAAATGCCACAACATAAGCGACCCCTTAATCAGTTTGGTGCCATCAGCATTTCGCAGAATTTCCTCAACTCCAGGCGACCCCTCCATTATTAAATAAATGCTACGCCCTGAAAAATTACTTCTAAATAACTGTAATGCCTCTGCCTTACTTGCATTATCACCGTGCATCAAAGTGGCCATCACTTTCAACCGCGCCGGCAAATCAATCTGCCCTTCATTGTGAACGTGTAGCAAATCAACCGCTAGCGTTTGAGGCACAAGGCAAGCAATTGGATTACCCTGGACGGCGTTTACATTTGCTTGAGAAAACAAGTCTGGCGCAGCAATCAAAACTGCCTGCTTATCGCCCGCCTGAAGCGCTTCAATTAAGGGATTTATATGATCGAATTGAGCACCGGCCTGCAATTGTCCATCTTTCAAAACTATCGGGCTACTTAGAGAAGAATTCCCCCATTCCCAATAGGCATTAATCGAAAAGGCGGTTGTGGGTATACATAATATGATTAAGCCAAGAACCACGGGGCGCTTTGACTCCCACCAATTGGCCAGGATTGCCCCTGCAGCAATTGCCCAAAAAATTCCGCCTAGACGCGCAAATTTATATTCATTACCCCACGGGAAATTCCCGAACAGGAGCAACCCGGCAGACAGTGTGATTGCCACCAGTAGTCGGGCGCGTGCAGGAGCTGACAATTCTCTTAAACCGATTAGCCCTAACGGAAGGAGCAGTAAAAGCGGGCCAAAGAAGTTCCCCAATGGGTTGCCCCCAAGCGCTACTTGCACTTGGCGACCTGCTTCGCCGCCAAGATTAAAGGCCGGCAATAAAAACGGCAAGGCCAATACCAGCGCCGCAATGCCTGCCGCAAACCAGCTGGCGATATTGCGCAATGACTTTTCCTGAGAAAAACGAATCCCCAAAAACACCACCATGCAAATTCCGGTAAAAACTCCGACCAATGGATTGAAAGCTAAGGAAAGAGCTGCTGGCAAAATTGCCGACAAATAATTGCGCCGCTTTTCGCTTAATGTTGCCGACATCGCCCATAACGAAAAAGGCAAGGCTATTGCAAAACTAGAGACATTTAAAAATTTGGGCAAGAATGCCTGCAAGCGTTGATCCCAATGAAATACGTGACCGCGCATGGTCATTTCAGCCAGAGACATTACCGGGCTCAAGGAGTCGGCTAATTGCCCCGTTGTTGCCGGCCAAAATACACCGAGCCAACCGATGCCATTAAAACCCAACAAGACCGCCCAAAAACTACATCTGCGGGCGCGCCAACTTAAGCCTAAAGCACGGCCGAAGCTGTCGAGCGACGGCGCAAACAAAAGTGCCGCAATAATATTTATTAAACAAAATCCCCAAACCGCGCCAATCCCAAAACTGCCTAACCATACTCCGAGTGCCGGATACAAGGTGTAATAGCGCAGAGCTGAATTTGCATGGTAGGGATTCTCCGGTTGGAGGCCATGGTTGAGCACGGCTTCTCCAACGCCAGCGTGCAGATAAGAATGGTAGGAAGCCCTTACTATTTCTCCTCCGGGTATGAGAACCGCCGCCACTAATAAAAGTAATATCAACGATTCCCAAAGTGGCGCTTTATTCCGCATTACTTTGGCCTTTGAGGGCTTAACTTTTGATCCTCTACAATTTCAGCGTAACCGAGTTCCTCAAGCATTTCCGGATTGACACCAGAAAGGAATTTTGGCTCAACTATTTTTAAGGCACCAAACCAATCACAAAGTTGATTCTGAAGTTGCTGAACTACTTCAGGATTTTGTGCAGCAACATCGCGCTTTTCAAGAGGGTCTTGTTGGCGGTCAAAAAGGGCAACACTTGGATAGGCATAAACGCCCGGTGGCGGTTCTTTAGGCCCAAGGCCACGGTCGGGACTAGGCGAATGGACCAAGGTCCATTGTTCATTACGTAAAGAATAATAATCACGCATCCAAGAACTGACATAGAACTCCCGAGCTGGACGTGCTTGCTGGTCGCTTAGTTTCATTCGCTGCATCACCATTGGCAACAAATCTTGGAGGGCGATTGTTGCGGCACGTTGATTGCTTGCAAAACCAGGGCCAGCGATAACCAATGGCACTCGAACAACTCCCGAATAGAGACTCTTGGCGTGCATGAAATAGGCATTTCTGTCTCCAAGCTCTTCGCCATGGTCTGAGAAAAACACCACCACCGCATTCTCCAAAAGAGTGCCGCGGCCAGCTTCCTGATATTGGCGGTCAAGCCCTGCGAGTAGCCCGCGCAACATATCACTAGCATAGGCAACTTCGCCATCGTAGCGGTTTTGGATATCAGCAAGGAGTTCTCTGTCTAAGCCGTTGGGATTTCTATGTAAACGGTTTAACAAGGAATTATCTGCCACCACTCTGCATTCGGGTCGCGACCAGCGGTCATAACGACCTGGTGGCTCGTATGGTTGGTGCGGCGCCATGAAATGGGCCCACATCAACAGAGGCTTGTCCTCGTTTATTGAACTTTGGCTAAGGTCAAGTAGTTCGGAGGCAACTCTTGGCTCGTATTCACGTGGACGAATTCCATAATCATCAAAGCCACGATCAAAACCGAGTTCAGAACCGAGCAATCGATTCGCTGCGCGCCCGATTGTCCGATACCCCTTAGCTTTAAGTTGACTTATTAAACTCGGTGCTTGAACTGGAGTCAAATGTGAAAAGGCACCGTGTTCGAGCGGCTCAAGTCCGGTAAAAAAACTTCCAAGCGATGGCACTGTCTTTCCCGCAGACGACCAACAGTTTTCCCAAGTAGTGCCCTGCTCGGCCAACCACGGAATAGTAAATTTACTGCGCGAATCCCCTTCTGGCGAACGATCGGCCGCGTAAATTCCAAGGCGGTCAGCACGCAAAGTGTCAATCGAAACTAGAATCAAATCTAACTCAAGTTCCCGAGAAGGCGCGCACGCATTGAATGCAAACAACACCATCAAACCCGCGCTAGCAAGTAGCGCGCGAAGCTTCTTCGGAATGGTGATGCTTAATTCAGGCATGCAAAAGTTTAACGCTCAGCCGTTGTGGACCAACTTGGAATTTCATCAATATCGTAATCCCACTTTGGCAATGTCCAGGATAGCGCAAATATTGTTACGAGTATGGCCGTCAATAGGTTTAGTAAAAAACCGGCGCGGGCCATCTGGCCGATGCGTAGCCGTCCTGAGCCAAAGAGGATAGCGTTTGGTGGAGTTGCCACTGGCAACATGAAAGCACAGGAAACGGCCATCGTGGCCGGAACAGCAAGCATCATTGGGTGCAGACCAGCGGCGACTGAAGTTGAAAAAAGTAATGGTAGGATTAGGTTTATAGTTGCGGTATTTGATGTTATCTCGGTTAAAAATGTAACCACTAAGCTAACTATAAACACTGCAGCTACGGGACTGGAATTAGCCACTAGTTGCCCAAGTGCTTCACCGGCAGCTTGAGAGAGACCACTAACTTCACAAGCTTTGGCTAAGGCAAAGCCGCCGCCAAGTAGCAACAGCACCCCCCACGGCAGAGCGCGACAATCTTCCCACTTAATTAAGGGCTTGGAGTCATTGTCACTGAAAGAAAAAAGTGCCACCACTCCGAGCAAGGCAACGGTGGCATCAGAAATTGTGGCTGAAATGTTTAGCGGGAGAAGTTTTTGCCAACCGGGAATTGAAACCTCACCAAAGTCAGCCCCTTGGCGAGTTATCCAGGCAAGTGCTACAAAGATAAAAATGCCGGCTACTTTATTTTGTGCGGCATTACGAGTTGGCAAAGATTTGCGCTCTGCAAGAAGTTTGCTGAGACCAGGAAATCCCTCCTTCGGTAATCGCCAGGCGACTCTGGTTAAAACCAGCCAAGCGCAAAATAGAAAACAAACGATGAATGGCAGAGTGCCAATCATCCATGTTCCAAAACCGAGTTCGGGTGCATTGGGGAATTTGTCGGCGGTTTGGCCAATTAGCACACTGTTGGGTGCAGTTCCAATAGGAGTGCCGACTCCACCGATTGAACAGGCATAGGCAATGCCGAGCAATAGTGGTGGTGCAAGTTTTTTTGAATTGTCTTTACTACAACCATCGATAACTGCCAGAGCAACCGGAAGCATTAAAATCGCCGTACTAGTGTTTGAAACAAACATGCTTAATCCAGCAGAGGCCACCATAAATCCGAGCACCACCCGGCGCGGTTGATTGCCAAAAAAGGAAAGTGCACGTAGTGCAAAGCGGCGATGAAGGCCATGCAACTCCAGAGCTAGGGCGAGAATGAAACCGCCCAGGAAAAGCATTAGGATATCCTGAAAATAAAGCGGGGCGACTTCTCGGGCAGACATCACGCCAGCAGCGGGAAGTAATAAGGCCGGCAACAAAGAGGCAATTGGCAAAGGCAAGGCCATGCTAAGCCAACACCAAGCGGTTAGAACCAAAATAGCCATGGTCGCTCTGGCCGAATACTCAAGTTGATTAATGCCCGGCAAAAATGCAGACCCTAGCCCCAACAGCAAACCTAGTAGAAGTCGCTGGCGAGGGTTAGAATTAAAAGCCTGAATTAGCGTGCGCATTGGTTTGACCAGTTAACACCCTAAATCCTAAGCAATCCCCACATGCAATCCTACCCGTGAATCTTCTCGATCAATTCTTCGTCGCGACCATGCACCTTGTCCCCAAGCCAATTTTGCGAAAATTGGGTGGCCGCTACGTGGCCGGTGCCACACTTGACGAGGCGCTTTTGCTTGGAAAGCGTTTGGCAACTAACAATTATCAACTAACTTTTGACATTTTGGGTGAAGCTGTTGCTGACAAAGATGACGTAACTGCCACCGTTTACGATTATCTAAAAATGGCCGAGGCAATTATTGAACATGATTTAGAATTAAATATGTCATGCAAGCCAACGCAGATGGGTTTGTTAGTTAATGAAGATTTGTGTTATCAGTCCATTGCCGAAATTCTTAAAGCAATTATTCAACATAATGGTTTTTTAAGATTTGAGATGGAGGACGCTCCCACTACTGATGCCACTTTACGGGTTTATCAACGGCTTCGAGAAAAGTTTGGAAATGCAACGGGTTGTGTTTTACAGTCCATGTTAAAACGCACTGATAATGATGTGGCCAATTTATTAAAGTCGAGTGATCCATTGAATGTGCGAATGGTTAAGGGCATTTACTTGGAGCCAGAATCTATCGCTTTTCAAAATCCAGCCGAGGTAAATAATTCATTCATTAGAAATACTTCGGCCATTCTTGCCGGCGGAGGCTTTGTTGGCGCGGCCACCCACGACTCAGCGCTAGTTGATGAACTGCTTATTATTTTGGAGAAAAACCCAGAATGGAAATCTCGCTGTGAAATTCAAATGTTACTTGGAGTTGGGGAAGACTTGCGCGTCAAATGCCGTGATGCTGGAATTAAGGTAAGAGTTTACATTCCATTTGGAGGTCAATGGCTACCGTATGTTCAGCGACGACTACGCAAAAATCCCAAGTTGGCACGCTATGCCTTACTGGGATTAGTGAAACGTAAAGAATCCTTAAGAGCCTGAACTTGCCAATTAGGCAAGTGCTTTACCTATCAATTCTTCCAAGACAGTCACTGCATCTTCAATTGAAACCGAGGGTTCAAAGGTCATTCCAGATGCGCGTTCATGGCCACCGCCGCCAACCACCTTGGCGATTGCGCACACGTCAACGAATTCTTTGCTGCGTAAACTCGCTTTGACAACGCCATCTTCACGTTCATAAACAAAAGCGACGACTTCTACTTTTCCGGTAGCGCGCATTAAGTCTAGGACATCATCGGAATCGTCGAGACTAGCATTTGCAGCTAGGAGATCTGCTTGGGTCATGTTGGAAAGCATTGCACGGCCGCCAGCAAATGATCTCACTTCCTTTAAAGCCACCGACACACCGCGCGCGTGGGTTTGCTCAGCCTGCTGGTAATTTGTTCTAAACAGCACGTCTGGAATTACGCCGGCGGCAACTAAACGAGCTGCGCACTGCCACGCCTCTGTATTGGCATTTGAATATTTGAACCAACCTGTATCCGCAGCAATCGCCACAAAGCAAGCTTCTAAGGCCGCGATCGGCAAATCAACATTCAGACCATCGACAAGACGCATGGCTAAAATTCCACTCGCGGCGGCCGTGTGGTCGTGCATGAGCACGTCCCAGTATCTGGCATCGTCTGCGGTCATCGGATGATGATCAATCACTAGTCGCTTGGCAGAACCTTTTTCGACTTCAAGGGCAAGCTCGCCTAAACGCTCAGGAACGGCACAGTCGCACACAATGAAAAGGTCGTGTTCAGGCAATTCCGCACCGTCAGTCCAGACCTCATAAGGCGTATGTTCATACAAATTTGAGTATCGTGAGTCTGGTTGGTCAGGATTAATAATCCTCACCTTCTTACCGAGTGCCTTACACAAATGGTAAACAACACTTTCAGTGCCCAAGCAATCGCCGTCAGCGCGGAGATGCCCCGAAACGATTATGCTTTTCGAACTTTGAATTAATTCAATGGCGTCCTTCATTATCTACATTCTAAGCTAAGGCCAAGACTCCTCGGCGCAGTTGCCGGCCATTTCTCGCAACTTGCGACAGGAATTGTGAAGCACTCGTGGGCGAAGTATCTTCAAAGCGTAGTGCACACATCTTTTTCCCCACAGACAGTTGGCCAAACTCGGGTCTAGCTAACCACTCTGCCGGACGTACCGTCAGCGCATCCCACCACTCTTCAGGTGAATAGTCAGGTAAAATCGTGTTGGCCAATTCGAATTCACGAATTGGGTCTAGGCAATTATTTGAAGCACGTGAATCACAACCAATAAATGGTGGCAAGAGGCCCGCGTGAAAAAAATTTGGGGTTGAACGTGAAAAATATTCATGCGTTCCTGGGCACCAAGCAATAGCAACTCCATTCATCTCCAAAGTCTGCAACTCACCCCGGTCTAAATCACCACAGTGAACGGCCAAAACCCCTCGGCGAAGCCCGCCGACTTCTTTTAACCATGAAATTGGTGAGTCCCAGTCTTGCGCGGGCGATTGGCCGCTAAGTTTAGCTATCATTTCCGCGAGCTGACCACGGCCTTTTAAGGCTTCACGTTCATCTGTATGTTCGCCAAGGTGAAGTGATACCGGTCCCCCGGCGCTAAAAAGTTTAGTTGCGAGTTTGACACTAACCGAAAACGGAGCATGCAAAGAAATCCCATCATGCGCCTTCGTTTTATTAAGTTCAAAAAGAGTGCTGGCCTCAGATTCGTCAGGCGCAAAAATTTCACACCAATTAATTAAAGCGGGAAGATTACCATCAGTTGCGATAGCTTCTTCTGACTCGGAACTTTGCGCTAAGACTAGAGCACAGCCATTTTCCGCCAACTCTTTCAAACTTGCCCGGGCAGACTGATGAAAGTTCAAGCGCTCCTGAGAACGCCATGACAACAAAGCTGTCACCCATTCCGCAAAAGATGAACGCTGCCAACTCTCGGACGGGGCATCATAACTTTCCAAATGAGCGTGCATCATAATGGGTGCGGCGCTCCATATTTCATCTGGGTATTCCTTCAGCTGTGCAACTGCCGCTCCCAGTTCATCAACAGGAATTATTTCGACAATTGTTCCGGACTCATCAACGCCAAGCGCCCAGTTGCGCAGCAACTGGTGCGCGTTTTTTAAAACTGCCGCTGGCAAAAACCAACGCAGCGTCCTCTGCGGGGCACTTATTCGCCTATCCAATCGAAGTTAATACTTTGAACTTCGAAGAATGCGGCCGGGTCGGCACCAATCAATGCCGCGACTTGGTCTTGGTCAAACACCAACATAAAGCGCATCATGCGACCCAAACTAGAACGCAATCCTGTTAAGCCATCGCCAGTTGCTGCGACTCCGGGAATAATCCAATCAGTGATCGAGATTGCGTCAGGTTCACTTTGACCTGGGCTACCCCAACCGACCTGAAAACCAGCCCACACTGGAGTTGTTCCAGGGATAGTATGAATGTTTCCCGATTCGTAGACTAAAAATTGGTCGCCGCCAACTCCAGTGTTGTAGCGACAAGTAATCGTATAGCCTGTGTAGTCAAGCAGTAGAACATTATTTGCTGGTGCAAACCAAGTACTTCGAACACCCGCAGAGTTGCCGTTGAAAATGCCGGCATCAGCAGTAGTTCCAGAAAGCACTCCTAGATTTTGAATTAAGTTTGCTACGCCAGGCTGACCAATCGGCGCAAGTTCCACCGAAGAGTCTGGAGCAACCGAACTTTGCAAAAGAGCTAGCGACTCGCCGCCGGTTGCTGTTTCAAAGCGAATTAGTCCAGCACCACCAGCACCACCGTGGTTGCCAGCAGAACCGATTCCGCCACGCCCACCATCAAGTTGAAAAACGTCAGCGCCGAGTTGCAGACTACCGGATGTTTGAATCAATATTCCACCGCCAGCACCTCCTCCGCCGCCGGCATCGCCGGGCAAACCAGAGTTAATCGCGGCAGGGTCGCTGTAGGGAATTTGCAGCATAAACTCAGAGTCGCCGCCAGCACCTCCAACAACACTAACTTCCCCAGTAATGCTCAATCGACCACCACTATGAATTTGTAAGGCACCGCCACCTGCGCCGCCGCCGGCGCCAGCCGCATTGCGGTAGGTGTCGATGAAGCCAGCCACCAGTGTCGGTTGATCAGACCACGAACCATGCAAACTTGAACCTGCACCGCCGCCGCCTGAACCGCCAACCAAGAGGCCAGTATTAGGGTCGAGTGTTTCGATGCCCAGCGGCAAGCTGTATTGCCCACCATCGGCATCGAGTACACCACCACCGGATTGGTGATCCCAATCCAAGAAATCGTTGTACTCCCAAATATTATTTCCAGCATCAATCACCGGAGCGGTTAGAGGATCTCCCAGCGGATTTGTTGAAGTCGCATCAAAAAAGCCGCCTTGACTGCCATCACTCCAAAATCCGCCGCCGCCGCCGCCGCGAGAACGATGAAGTGCGTGGTTTTCAAAAAGTCCAGCGCCACTATCGAAGTGAGATTCAATTGCCATACCGGCAACAACTGTTGGTGGAGGGTTCAGCATTTCAGCTGCACTTGGCACCGTATTACTAACCGGCGGCCACGCCCATGAACCCATTCCGGCGCCATTATTTCGGTCTGTCACAATCCCCGTTGGGTTTGCTTCAGGGTTTCCGCTTGAAGCTATCCCACCGATACCGTCACCATTTGCCCCGTGCACATCGCCCCAACGAATGTTATCGGTATATCGTGCTGGGTCGCCATTGCCACTGGCAAAACCATTTAGGTTTTCATCTAAATAATTAGGGTTGGCTGGTGAGCCGGGGCCGTCCAACAAGTACCACGCCATACCACCTTGCCCACCACTTCCGGCGCCACACTGGCCGACGCCTGGGTCGCCACCTTCTGCTTCAAATTCAAAAATTCCACCGGTCGATTCGCCAACAATAATTTCTGTTTCTCGCGGGTAGTATTTTCCAAAGTTGGCCGGTGCACTGAGCCCGCCCAAATCTAAATCTCCCTCGACTAAAAATTCACCTCGACTAAAGAGACGCAAGGGATTACTGCCAATTGCGGTGACGCGCACTCCCTCTGGAATGTGAATCGAATCAAAAGCGAAAACGCCATCAGTGATGTTTAAAAAATCACCAGTAACTGATTCAAGGGTCATGCCATCAGTATCAAAAGTGAAATCACTAGTCGGCACAAAGGAGCCCAAGTAGCCAGGGCCACCGCCTGAATGGGAACCGGTTAATGGATCCAAGTTCGAACTCACTGCACCTGGCGATGCAGCCCACATTGATACGCCACTACCACCCTCATCGTACATGGCTAGATCATTGAAGCCTTCGGTAAAACTATCGACGACAGTCGCGGCATTCGGAAGATCTATCTCGTAAGAACCTGGATTGGTAATTGAATTACCTGCAATGTCTGCAATTTGCGTTGAAAAATTAAGTTTCAAGCGACGCAAGCCATCACGGCCACCAGGAAATGGTGACAATGGAGTAAAGACCAAAGTTGTCGTCAATGCATCCTGATCAAAATTCACGTCGAAAGTTCCAGGGACATTTACCGCGATAGTTGAGGACTGGGTGTCGTCAATAATTTGAACGCCAATTGTTGGCGAAGTTCCATAGGGCGAATTAACCAATTGGGCTTTTTGCATCAAGTCAGTAAAGACCATCGTTACCACGAAGTCGCTACTAGTTGGCGGAGTGCTCGCGTCTGGTGTAAATATTACTTGCGGACGCCCGGGAACCAAATCGGTAATGCCACTGGTAGCAATATTGCAATCCAAAGTAGTGATGTTAGGACGACCGATTACCGAGCGAATGACATTGGTAAAAGGGTCGGCAAACAATTGAATGCGGTAAATGCCATCTTCTTCAAAACCGAAGGTGAGGCCCGCTTCGGTTTCAAACAAAGTTGGTCGCACGATAATTTGATTTCCACTAACCGAAAATTCAACCGGCGGAGTTGCGCCAGATGTAATATCAATTATTGAAAGTTCAGTAAGTGAAACGGTAGCCGGGTCAATCTTGTCGTTAAAAACCAAGGTGATTGGTTGATTAGTTGAGATTGAATTAACCGCACACGTTGTGCCACTACAACCAAGTGAACAGCTTGACAAAGCGAACTGGTCCGGGTGGTTAGGGGCACTAGCCGGAGTGGCGCCGAAGCAGCCAGGGAGCACAAGTAATGTGCCGAGAAGAAACTTTCCTAGAATGCGCATCTTGGGAGTCGATTTACAGGCCACCCGTTCGGGATTAGTTTAGGGGAGAAAGGGTAGGGCCTAACCGAAAGTCTAGCAAAATACATGCCATTAAGATGGTGGTAACGCTCGAGGATTCCCAAGCTAAGGTACATCCACAATAGTACAGAACATGAGAACTTCACGCATTTCGGCGACAGTTGGATTAATCTTAATCCTCGGCTGCTCGGAGAATTCGCCTCAGAGCTTTACCAGCAGCCCCTATGCGCCCATAGACAGCGCGACGGCAGCCTCGGCCTTGGCAGGAGCGGCAAGGCTATGCGGCGCTGACGGAGCCGATGACGCCCAATCTGCCCAACTGCTGTTTGGCCACCTCAGTGCTGACGGAGACCGACTCAATGACCAAGAAGTCGCGCAAGCTCAATTAATTCTTGCTGGCCTTGCCCAATCCCCCGCCACGGCCGAGCTTAACTGGCAAGAATGGATTGAGGCCTGCGACCGAAAGCAGCCGACATTGGCGAGTTTATATCTCGAAGCGGCCAGCCGTAGCCAAGGAAGTGCCAGCAGTAATATCGCCAAGCACTTCGACTTGCGCCGGACATCTGACCAATTACGGCTCCAAGTTCAGAAGGTTTTGTGGGCTTACTCGCCCAGCTTTGATGGATTCAACAGCACTCGAAAATTATTCTTCAAGGAAAAGCCGCGGGCAAATTCTCCGCTGCGATTGAACATTATTTCACAAGTGTTGGCCCACAACTTTTCCCCGCAATCGGAAGAATTATTATTGCAGGTTGTCGAACGGAGTAACTTTGGTGACTTTGAAAGACGCACTGCGGTGCGCGCGCTTGCCGAGCGCAATTCCAAATTAGCAATTCCAATTTTCGACATGATTTTTCGTAGCGAAGCCAGAAATGCATTGCTCCGCAAAGAGGCTTTGCTGGGTTTGCTCAAGCTAGATCAGGATTTTGCTATTCAACTTATTTATCAAACTGAAACAGACCCACTAGCCGACCCAGTTATTAGCGGATTTCTTGAGAAACTTCGCGAACAATATCCTAAGAGTTAATAGCGTGAAAATCTTTGATAGCCATACTCACCTTCAATGGGATTTGGAAAAAGACCCCGTTGAGAACAGGCTCGCCAGAGCACGATTGGCGGGCGTTGAAAAGTTGCTTTGCGTTGGCATCGATATTGAAAGTAGTTTGCTGGCGGCATCAATTGCTCAACAACATGATGGTGTATATGCTAGTGCGGGCTTGCACCCTAACGACATCAGCAGTGACCGCAAGCAACTTGATATTCAATTATCCGAAATTCACCAATTATTAAAGACGCCTAATTTTATTGCAGTAGGCGAAAGCGGACTCGATTTCTTCCGCGATCGCAGTGCACCCGAAGACCAAGTTTATTCATTCAATAAGCATCTCGAATTTTCCTCGGAACTTACCTTGCCAATTATTATCCACTGCCGTGAAGCACTACACGAAACATTGGAATGCCTGCAACAACACTGCGGACCAATTAACGGAGTAATGCATTGTTGGCCGGGCACCCCTGAATTAGTTCACGAATTTGTCGCGCTCGGATTACATATTTCATTTGCTGGTAATGCCACTTACAAGCAGAATCAACAACTACGCGAATCGATCGCAGAGGTTCCGCTCGATCGGTTATTGGTTGAAACTGATGCCCCCTTCTTGTCGCCGCAAAAGAAACGCGGGCAACGAAATGAGTCGGCGTTCATTATTCACACACTTGAGTTCCTAGCCGAGCAACGGCCCGAGTCACTAGAAACCGTTGCCCAAGCATGCTGGGACAACGCCCAGGAACTATTCCAAACTAATTAAGCCACTGGCACTAGGAGGGCCGGTGTTGGCCAGTGCTCCGAGGTCAGAAATCAAACTGACAACATTAGTTTTGTAATCGAACCAAAACGATTTAGCTCCACTATATGTATTGAATGTCGGCGCAGCCAATACTCCCGCCCCACCGCCTTCTGCTGATGTGCGTTCGCTGAAATAGTAACCAGAAAAAACTACTCCGCCACGCCCCAGGAATTTATAACACGCAGGAGTCAACTGGCGCATTAATCCAGCATCGCCTCGCGGTACCAGACCGCTTAAAGCAAAAAATGGCGGGGCGGGATTTCCAGCAGCCTGCCAACTGTTGCGCGCTGATTTAATCAATCTCAAATGCAGGAGAGCATTTTCTTGATTGAATTCTTGCCGCGGGCGCAACAAATGCGGCAAAGCAAGCGCAGATGTGGCACCGAACAACAGCGCCACCAACAACAGTTCTGACAAGGTGAACCCTTGTCTATTCTTCGTGTTCAGTGCCAAGCGTTGCAACAACCTTATCTTGAAGTTGACTTGGGACTTGGTCGTAATGGTCAAATGCCATTTCAAAGAAGCCCTCCCCGTGGGTCATGGAGCGCAGCGGAGTGCTGTAACTTTGCATTTCAGCTTTCGGAACATGCGCCTTAATTATTTGCATATCCCCTTCAGATTCCATTCCAAGGATTTGTCCGCGGCGAGTATTTAAGTCTCCGCTCACGTCACCAAAGTATCGGTTAGGTACATGAATGCTGACGTCCATCACAGGCTCCAACAAAATAGGCTTGCCGTTATCAAAAGCCTCGCGCAATGCGCGCGCTCCTGCCATTCGGAAGGACACTTCATCAGAATCAACGTCGTGATACTTACCATCGTAAAGTTCGACGACTAAGTCAACAACTTGTGAACTTGCAATGATGCCAGCGTTCATTTGCTCAACGAGTCCCTTCTCAACCGCGGGAATAAACTGACGAGGAATTGAACCACCGACAATTTTGTCGACGAATTCAAAGCCAGCGCCACGGTCATTTGGGCGGACCCTGATGTAGCACTCACCGAATTGACCTGAACCACCTGACTGCTTTTTGTGTCGGTGGTGTCCATCAGCCGGCTTAGTAATCGTTTCTTGATAAGCAATGATTGGCAGTGATGTTGTGCATTTAACTCCACGCAACTCCAATCGATGCAAACATTCCTTCAAGTGCAGATCGGATATCCCGCTAACCACCATTTCATGGGTAACGTTATCGCGAGTAACTTTAAATGTTGGATCTTCTGCGGCAATCTTAGCCAATTCCGAACCAATTTTTTGCTCGTCGTCACGACTTGCGGGGCGAACTGCCAGCGATGAAAATGGTTGGGGAAGTGGAAAATTAAACGCGCTTGCTGATCCTTCAGATACTAAAGTATCCCCGATTTTGATTCCATCGACACGAGTGACGGCCACAATGGAACCGGGGCCAGCGCTGGCAATGGTTTTAACTTCACTACCGAACAATGTCGACACACCCGACATTTTCAAAGGCTTTCCTTCTGGGCAAGGCACCTGCATATCAGCTTTCAATGTACCCTGAAGAATACGCAAATACGAAATTTGTCCAAGGTGCTTATCTGAAAGAACTTTCCAACAACGGGCGACCAAACGCTCGTCCGCGCCACCACCTTCAACGTTCTCCCCTTTAACTGCTTGCAATTGCAAGCTTGAGGTCGGAAATTCTGTAATTAAAAATTCAGCGAATTCCTCTAGTCCAATATTGCGCACTGGGTCTATAAAAAACACTGGCACTAATGTTCCCTTAGCCATCGCCATAGGAATTGCCTTTTCAAGTTCGGCATCACTTACATCGCCCTCCTCTAAATATTTCTCCATCAAGTCATCGTCAGATTCGACGATTGCATCAACTAACTGGCTGCGATACGGACTTTCGCCAGCAGCTACTTTTTGCACCGATGAAAAGCCGGGGCCAACCTGATCGGGCATGGTGAACGGCACCGCCTGATTCCCAAGGACCTCGTGCAGGTTCTCAATAATAGCTTCAGTATCTAAATTCTCATGGTCACATTTAGTGACAATAATCGCCCGGGCAAGTCCACACTTTCCAGCGGCTTCCCACATACGAGTTGCGTGGAATGGCAAGCCATCGTTACGCGCCGAGACTGTGATAGCGGCACAACCAGCTGCGCCCAATGATGTAATTGCATCAGCGACAAAATCTGGATAACCAGGAGTGTCAATTAAATTCAATTCCTGCTCTGCTAAGTGAACAACTGACGCGCCCAGAGAATGTTTTTTCTCCCTTTCACTTTCCGTGAAATCGCAAATAGTATTACCTTCAGCAACTGTGCCAATTCGAGTAGTTGCACCAAAATGATGAGCCAACGCTTCAACCAAGGTGGTTTTACCAGCGTCGGAATGACCAATGAAACTTACGTTACGCATTTTTTCGGGGGGCCCTAAGGGCAGGGACAATTAACAAGCGGGGTGGAGCAGGATACCTGTTCCACCCCGCTTTAGGGACAAGAAGCAATTCTTGTTTAGAAAATTAAGATTTCAACGCGGCGGTTTGTCGCTTTATTTTTGCGTGAATCATTGGCAACTTTTGGCATCCATTCGCCGTGCCCGGCAATGCGGAATTGTTCGCCAGGAACTTTCTTGTCATTAATCAAGAAGTTGGCAACAGCCAAAGCACGCTCTAAAGACAACTCAAGGTTGCTGCCCCATTTGTCGGCAGACTTTTTGATTTTGTCATTATCAGTGTGACCCTCAACCCAGAAGGTTTTACCTTCATAACTTGTGTTAAGAATGTCAGCAACCGTGGAGATGCTTTTCTGACCTTTGGAATTCAAGTTCGCCGACCCAGGCGCAAAAGTAATTGCACTTGGCAGATCGAGTACGAGCACATCACCGCGCTTGGTGACACCAACTCCAGTGCCTTCCAAACGCGAAGTCAAATCATCGACTTCAGCTTGGCTAGCTTGGTAGGATGCATTTAATGCATTGAAACGACTTTCGGCCTTTTCGCGTTTTTGCTGCTCATAGACATACTCTTCGCGAAGTTCTTGAACTTGTGCGTCGAGCGTGCTGCGCTCAGCTTCGAGACGGCGCAATGTCATTTGCGCGTACTCTAGTTGCTGGTCTTGGTCTTGGATGGTCTCCTGCAGTGACTCCGACTGGCAAGCCGGGAGCAAGAGTAAAAGGCTCATTATTGAGAGTGGGGTGAACTTCATCGTAGTAGGTCAGGTGAGGGGGTTGGTTCAGTAGAGGCAGTCTCGCAGAAAGGCAGGCCATGTTTCAAGGAAGAAACTGCGAGTTGCGAGAGGAAACAGTAATACGAGGATTGTGCCCAACACAAGTGGCGGTCCAAATGGTATTTGGCGCCCCAAAAGCCAGCCCAAATACATTGAACCAATCCGGCATTTTTTACGCCGTCTTAGCACCCTGCGAGCTCGTACTACAAAGATCATGCGGAGGACATTAACCACGCCAAGAATGGCGCCAGCGGCTACGCCCACCAAGAGCACCCACAAGGAACCTTCTATTCCAAGCAGTGCGCCCACCGATGCCATGTACTTGACATCGCCGAAGCCTAGTGCTTCTTGCCCTAGAAGATAAGAAAACAGGGCTCTAATTCCAAATAGCAAAGCAAAAGAAGTGCTAGATCCAATCAAAGAGGAGGCCAAGCCCACTTTCCAGATGGCAGTTTGATGGTCAAAACCGAGCAACGAAACCCCAAACGGCAGCCCATCTCCCGCCCATGTATGAAGTTGCGGCACCAATACCGAGGCCAGCAAGGCGAAAGGTAGCCCTCCCAAAGTGATTTCATCCGGCAAAATAAAGTGCTGCCAATCAATAACCGTGGCAATCCAAAGAGCTGTAATTACCACCAACACTATCAGTAATGCGGTGGGACCGGCCTCAAGAGCCCAACTATTCAATCCGACCCAGCAGAAGACCCCGGCCAACAAGACCTCATTGAACAAATATGCAAAGCCAAATTGCTGCTTGCAACTGCGACATTTACCGCCGAGCATTATGAAACTTAAAATCGGCAAATTGTCAAACCATCGCAGTTGATAACCACAATTCGTACATTTTGAACGGCGTGGCTTAGTCATGGTCATATCTTCTTTAGGCAGACGGAATATCGCCGCCGAAGAAAATGAACCAGCCATGGCCCCTAATATTAGGAGCATGCCGAAATAAATCGACTCACTATCCAGCAGGCTTTGCCACCAATCCATAAAGGGATTGTGCTGTATTAGCGGTTTTTTTCCAAACTTTGCTGAGCGCGCGGCGCAATTCGCAATTGATTTTGCCCTGGCGGCAATTGAAAGCCACCAAAACTTTGCAAGGACTCTGGCAATTCCAAGACTGCCCACTTGGACAATTCGCCGATTTCAGCGCTTACCTGGGAGCCGTCCCGTGCGTTTTGCTCTACGACTAAGTGAACTAACTTCTCGGAATTATCCCCAGCAATTTTCAATTTTGCGGGCGCGTTAATGCTGCGTGGGTCGATTGGATGAGAAAATGATATTTTCAAAAATCCATTCTCGGGAATCAGTATTTGACGACCGACATCGCCGAGCGTAGTTATATGAAAAAAATTATCACCGCCGACAAATCCTGATAATGCTTCAGGTTCCTCAACATCTAAAGTGCGAAAAAGCAAAACAACATCATCATGCAAAACTGCGCCATCGGTAGAACTAAGTGCAGCCAAGCTTGGCAAGCCGCGTAGTCTTAAGCGCAATTCTTGTCCTGGTGGAAAACCACTATCAGAACAATCAACTTTTTTGGGAAGAGTCGGAATTAAGCTTAAGTAAGTGCCAGCAACATCTATTTGGTAATCACCGACCGCTAAACCGCGAGTATCTTCAATCGCTATCGACGCTTGCCTAACTTGGGGTGACAGCTGGCTAGAGAATTCAACTCGCAAAGTTTGCTCTAAAGAAATTGCTGCAGCGTCAGACGCACTCCACGTTGCAACGGTTAATTCTTGGGGACTTGCAGGCGTACAACTTGTGAATCCCCCGCTCCAAAGAACGACCCCAAAAAACAGACAACGGCGAGAACTCCTTAGAATTCTCGCCGTAATTAAGTTCGAACCAAGCAAGTTCTAGAAGCCGAATGGCAACTTGTAGTACTCCAATGATGGGCGTTCGTTGCCCAGTCCAAGCGCACCAAGACCAGCGTTGATGTCGAAGGTAATCCGCATTCTAATAAACCTTGAACCATCAAGAACAGCACCATTGGCTGGGTCTGTAGTCCAACTAGTGAAGCTTCCTGGATCATCTTGGTCACTTGCTCCCTGGAATTCAAACATTACATCAGACTGGTTTGGTAAGCGATCTCGGAAGCCGCTGGTAGAAAGTCGGAAGAATTTTTGGCGCACTTGCCAAACTGGGTTTGACCCGTTTAGGGCGGCAGTCAAATCTCCATCGGTCGAGGCTGTTGTCAGCGTTAAGACGTCCGAGCTTACGTTGTAGCTTGCATCAGAAATTTCAAACACGGAGCTACCGGTGGAATCCGGCAAGAAGTCGTATCCAATCAAAAGCGCTGGATTTGTTAGCAACTGTCCGGCAAAGGGGTTTGCTAAGGCCGATGCACTGTAGATGTAAACTTCGTTACTTGTAATCAAGGCATTGACAGTACTGCCCGTTGCGACGGAACTTCCGGCGTCAACAACTTCGCCGGTGCTAAGCACACTTCCTGTTACCGGGTCAGTTCCAGCAAAAAATTGCACAGCATTACCAAATGCTGGCCATGGCCCAACGGCGTTCGCCGGAGCGCGCGCACCTGCAAGACCAGTATCAAACCAACGGGTTTGAATTTGGGTTTTAGGTGAGTAGACCGGAATCAAAGCGTAGGGACGTGGCTCACAAATCTTATCCAAAAGATCTTCCACTCGGTCGGTATCAACTGCACCAGCTAAGTTTGAGTGAGTCATGTAATCGGCCGCGCCAGCAGATGAATTCAAGTGCCAGCCGATGTCAGACAATGGTTCAGGTAAGTGGATTTGTACCACTCCGTTACCACCAGCCCCACCGCGGCCAATCATAAAGTCAGAGTTTCCATCTCCCTCACCACCACCGGAAGTGGTGATTAGTTCAGAGCCTGACCAACCACGACGACCACCAATTGCTTGAATCATATCAAGCGATGCAGCAGCTTCGGGGTTTGCGCCAAGGTCTAAAGCCGACAGATCCAAACCGGATGCCGAGTTCAAAATAATGTGTCCTCCAGAGCCACCGCCAGAACCAGATACTTGAGTGGTTAAGGACCAATCACTTTCGCCGCCAGCACCTGAGCCACCATTGGCCAGGATGCGCGCATTGGTGCCAAGGATAATTGGTCCGATGCTCATCAATTGAAGTTGACCTCCACCACCGCCACCAGCAGCACCCTTAAAGTAATCCAGGGTAGTTAGGTTTGGGAAGTCAGGGTCTGGGAAGAAATCTGAGATTGGCTCGAGGAAACTGTCCGAGTCGACATCGACTCGAACAACAACTGAGGAATCACCTGATCCTCCACCACCAACGCCTGCCCAAGGGCTGGCAAGTTCGCCGAGCACCAAGGATGGCGGACTATCGAAGCCGTTATAACGACTGCCCCAGAAATCATCGTTGGTTGATGCTGTAACTGCAAAAACACTAGTATTTGTATAGCCTTGATCAGCACCATTAGTTGGGTGCCCAAAACCAAATGCCGGCTGTGGGTCAGCCGATGTTGGTCCATTGGTAATCCAAGCTGGATCGAGGCTGTTGAAGTCTCCGGCATCCTCGTCCCGTTCCAGGTCTTCCATGCCGTATCCACCGTACTGGCCAAATGGTTGGGTTGCGCTTCCCGGAGGTTCGTTGGTGTTGTTTTGGCGCCAAGAATTTCCTCGCAAGCCATCTTCTCCACCGGTAAACCAAGCTGCAACCTCAGCGGCATCAATCACTCCACCACCTGCATCAAAAACAGTGTGGCGGTCAACGCGCAAGTCAGGACCGGCATCGTCAAAAGCACTCGGGTTGGAATCGCCATCCCATAGTGCCCAAGTCACTGCGACGTTTGGAGTCATGGCGAAAGTACCGCCCGCTCCACCGGCTGCAATTTCAGCTTCCATGACTGGGTAATAAGGGTTCCAGTTATTGTTCGGATCGTCAACGTACCAAGTAACAGAGCCTTCGCCGCCGCCGCCGCCAATACCTAAACCAAAGGCTCCTTCACCACGACCAGCGCGCAAGGTTTCCATTTCGGTTTCTGCCGATGCATCGCCACCATCTCCACCACCACACTGGCCGGCCGCGCCAGGCTCAGGAATGTATGGGAATGTAATTGCCGGAGGTGTTTGTGAGTTGTCACCGCTGACGTCAAGTACGCCCCGAATGTTGGCTTCACCAGTTGCGTAAATGATCAGTGGATTGTCACCGTAACCACGCAAGTAAGCTGAGTCGTCAACCAAAATGTCATCGAGTTCCAGCACTCCATCTTGCATGACGAATTCACGTCCGTTGGAATCGGTAAAAATGTAAGTACCAGTTGTATTCAATTCCAAAGTTTGGAAAGGTGCAACGTATAGGTCTTGACTTGAATCAACTTGGTTGCCGGGGAAGTCAAAGGCCGCAGTGATGCCACCAAATCCGAAATCGGCGGTCGGGAATGCAAGCTCAGCGTTGTTGTCAAGCAATGTTGAGTCGGCGAAGAAATCTCGCACTTCGTCATAGCTTTGGTCGTTACTATCAGCAAAGCCGCCAGTGCTTGCGTAATAGCTATCCAAAGATGGGGACGCGAACGCAGAGGACACTTGTTCTTGTGAGTTGGTTTGACCTGACAGATCCTCAAATGCTGCCTCCAACTCAATTCGGTAATTGCGATTTGGCAATAAAACGCCAGACACTAGGTAGTAGACACTGGCGCCAGTTGCAGTACAGTTATTATTAAGCACAACATTACCAGGGACTACATTCGCGTCATTGAAACTTAGTTCTTGACCAGAACCAATTTCACCATCGGAGTACACCAGACGCACCAGACTAGCGCTCAAGTTTGATTCGTCCGCATTAATGGGCTGGTCGAAAAGGATTTCAATTACCGGGTCTGGGTCGGTGAACAAGTTTAAACCTGTCGGCGCGCTAATAGATGTATCCAGAACAACTGGACCAGCTTTGGTATCAATGAAAAGTGGTTCAACTGGATCGATTGGCGAACGAAAGGTTCGAGTCATGCCGACTTGCAAACCACGGCCATCGGTGTCGCGCAATGTTGAGGCACCGAAATTGTCAGCTGTTGGCAAACTAATTTCATAGTCATACCCACCAGGAACAAATGCCCCGTTAGAGTTGTCGAAATTAGTCGGACAACTGGGCCTGAAGGCCACTGCTACACCTTGAGTTCCGGCGAGGATTTCAAAGCTCCCTGTTACTGGATTACCAACCACCGCACTATCAAGTGCGCGCAATCGGATCGAGCCGAATCCCATTGATGATGGATCAACTGGGTGATTGAAGGTTAAAACAATTGGTCGGTTTAGCTCCCAAACATCTCCATCGGAAATGTTTGCGGAAACGAACTCGAAGTTGCCAGAGTAATTGCTAGCGTTGGTGCCACCATCAGCAGAACCGAAACATCCGGCAAGAAAAGCAAGTGGAAGGAAAAGCGCTAGGCGCGAGGTGAGGTTTTTGTTTGTCATCGCGGGGGGTAGTGTCAATCAACGCTCCATGCAAAGCCCAGGCCATCCAGCACCGGCTTAATTTCCATTTCAATGTTGGAGACGAATGTCATTCGAATTTGGAAGAAGTCGAATTTTTGACCGCTCGAATGGTTGAGCAGATGGGAGACATCAGAATTCCAACCAGTTGGTGTAGCGACCACGCCACATCCCTCTGGGAATTCATATTTATCTCCGTACAGGTCCAGAACGTTTGCATCATTTAAGATGTCGTTCGGGTCACAGTTGGTAGTGTTTACGTCGGCCGAGCCGCGGAATTCAACTACTATTTCGGTGCCAAGTGGTTGAAATTCTGGGCGAGGCTCCATTGTTACACCACTAATTTGAATAGGGTCGCCGCCAAATGCGAACCAGTGGGTATACACTCGGGAAATACGAACAACGAAGTCAAATTGATGCCAGTAGAGTTCTGGACCATAGGCTTTGGTGCCAACACCGGTGCTGGTGTTAAATCCACCACCTGGGTAAGTACCATCAGCGCCTGGATCATCAGGAATAACTTGGTGCCAAGTACCTGAACTATCACGTCCGCCTGCCGAATAAACACGGAAAGCTGGCAAGGCTGACGAGCCAACCATAATCTGAACTTGGAAACCGTTGGTTCCAAATTTTTCACCTTTCGGGTAACAGCGGAAACGCGCAAGCAGAGGAACACCAATTGAACGGTGCTCTTCCGGTCCCCAAATTTTGTCGAGACCAGTCACCTCTGGGTTCAGGAAGCCGCCACTTTTACCCCCCATGAATCCGGCCCCATCAAGAGTACCGTACTGAGAAATATTGGTGTCGCGCCAAGTGTAGGTGGTATCAAAGTCCATCCACGGCATCATCTTGGTACCACTTGTGGCTTCAAAAACATTACCAGCAGAAATATTGTACTGACTGTCCGCCACAACTACTTCGTCATGCTCGGTGTTGGTTGGGGTCCAACCGAGAACGTTCTCATCAAAGTCTTTATTTCTTTGAAGACCTGAGTTTTTGTAGGCGGGATAGCCTGACTGAGTATCAATCAAGTCGTCAGGTGTTCGCTCACAGTGAGAAAGAGCCAACGAATAACGGAAGAACAAATCGTCAAAAACCGTGCCACCAAAAGGTGCCCAGTTCATGCCTTCAATGTCAACGTTCAATTCCGAAACTGTGAACAGCCCAAAGCCAAGTAAGTGGTAAGGCCAACATGTATGCAAGACTGCGCCAGCTGGGGTCAGCGGGGTCATCAAACCTTGACTAAAGGCGATGCGCTGAGCAACGTAGGCGTTTGACAGGTCGGCTTGGCGTGGAAAACGTGCGACATCTCGGCCGGCCATTTCGCCAGGGTTTGAAAAATCAAATTGGCCAGCGAATTCCGCTAGGCCATCACCGTTTTCGTCAGTGCTGTTAAAGCGCAGAGAGAAGTAGCGGTCTCTTGGCCAGGGGTTGGTTGGGCCAGGTGTAACTAACTCATCTTGACCTTGATTGCCCGCAACAAAGGCATTCAGGTTGAGTTGGTTTCCAGCGAGGTCAAGAATTCCGTCTGAGCCGTCACGAACAGCAACAGCAATTCGCAGATTTCCGCCATCGTCATGAGAGTCGGTGATTCCGAAACTCGGCACCAAGGTGTATTCCCGTCCATCTGGGGACGCGATAACCGTTCCGAATTTAATTCGGCCACTACCGGATCCCGAAAGTTGATAGCCACTTTGGCGGTCAATGTAGCTAGCGACGGTTTCTGGGTTTGGATAGCCGAATTGGCGAGCTGGCCACGCGTCAATTTCTTCCTGACTTGAGGATCCATTTGGCTGGACAGGTGAGACTAAGTATGAAACACAAAGAAAAGACTCTAATGCTTTTACCGTTGCGACATCAATTGGTTCGTTAAAGCGCAAGGTCAATGTTGACATTGGATCAATGCCTCGTGCTGGAAGTCCGAACTCTGGCTCGGGATCAAAACGGACAAAGCAGAGCTGGAATTGCGCATCGGCTGAACCATAGCTAGTGGTCAAACTTGCACCAAGCGGGTCGGCTGAAAAATCTCCCCGCGGTACCGAAGTGCCGCCAATTTCAGAGCCTGAAATAATGTAATTTTCAGGACGACTCGCGTCTTCGATACGTGACACCAAAATCAAATTGCCATCCAGCTCGAAAACATCACCCAGTTTAGGGGTGACATCACGACAAAAAACGGCGTCCAATGAATATTCTACGGTTAGCAGATTTGGATCAAAGCTGGCCTCTTGAATTGAAGTGATTGAAGTTTCAAACTCCCCCACCATTTCCGGACGGCTATTGTCAATCATGAAGCCGTTATATGGGTCACTTGAATTACCAGACCTAAATGCCCGCACAATTACCGGGTTGTTGCCAAGTTGGGTGTACTCAAGAGGATCCGATGTAGTTGGCGAAATACTTTGATTGCCAGCCAAGTTGCGCAACACTTCGAATTGTCCCTCGACCGGGTCAATCACGGTTGGAATGCGCATGTCAATATTTGGACTTTCCGAGTCGAATGATTCAGGAAAGCCAGTTCCGTTTTGTGAAATACCCAAATTTGCTGAGTCAAAACGAGACACCGTTGGGTCGACAATCACCACGCCTTTCGGTTTACCGTCAGCACCAATCACATCGTTATCAACAATGTAGCGCACCTGTTGCGCGCCAGTCGGTGGATCGCCAAAGGCAATCTGAATGGTGTCACGATTAACTGAATCTGGATCGAGGATTTCCGAAAACTGAAGTCGCATGGCTCCATTTCTCGCGACCAGTGAAAATGGCGGCGCGCCATCCAATCCCTTGGTTGCAACCGATGAACGACCAACTTGGGCGGCATCTAACAACTGTTGGAATTCAGAATCACTCGAACTGCGTTCGATAGTGAGGATTTCCGATTGCGTTAGCGGGTTTAAGCCGAGTGAGTAGAAGCCCAATTGATCTTGCAAGCTTTCACGGATTAACACGTCGGTTTCAACGATTACGCCATTACTATCAAGAACATCGACGAGGCGGCCCCATTCGACATTCTCCAAGAAGAGGGTACTACGACCAGTTCCTGCGGAATTTGATGGAGAGGCTCCACCAAAGCAAGAACTAAAAATTAGGAGCGAAACAACACACAGCCGCGAACCGAAGGACCGGGGAGTACCTTTATTAGTTGAGCGGGATTGTGGGTTAAACATTTACTTTTTTATTAGAGGGTTGACCACTTCCATGCGATTCCAAGACCATCCATTGACGGCTCAGTTCCTTGTGTAGTGTTATTGACAAAAGTTAAACGTACTTGAAAGTAGCGGTAATTCTGCGCTTCAAGATCGGCAAAATTTGTTGTCCACTCCGAAGGTGAACTAACATCACCGTTGCCCGCAGCAGAGTACTCTGCAAAGTCATTGAAGTCTGTTGCAGCGTCAGTGAGAGGTGATGGCTGCTGAGTTGGGTCGCCACCATGTGCGACCTGCTCCGCTCCGCGTAATTCAACCGTGACATAAGTACCGGTTGGCTGGTTTGAATTTTCAGGCTCCAACAAAACGCCAATCGCGCCGCCAGTTGGAAGTGCCACGCTCATGTCAAACCAGTGAGTAAACACTCGTGAGACGCGCACCACAAAATCGATTTCACTCCAATAAACGAAGGTGTCAAATGCGGAAGTCTTTTGTCCGGCTGCGTAGCCGCCAACTGGCATGGTTCCACCGGTGTCTGGATCATCTGGAATCACAAAGTGCCAATCTCCAGCAGAGTCTAGTCCCCCAGCAGAGAACACTCTAAATGCCGGCAACTGTGAACTAGCAACCATTTGAGTTACCTGGAAGGTGTTTGAACCGAACTCGTTTCCGGTTGACCGTGGGTAAGTTCTAAAGCGCGCCAGTAGAGGCATCGCAATCGACGGCGCTTTGGTTGGTGCCCATATAGGATCGGTCAGATTGTTGTTGGCTAACCAGTATGTTGGTGGCGCACCAAGGTCCTGTGGATGTCCACCGGTAATGGTGTCTGGAATATTGGTGTCGCGCCAGGTATAGCTTTGGCTAAATTCAGGCCAAGGCAACATGGTATTTCCAGACTCGGCGTTTATTCGGTTGATTTCCCGCAAGGTGTATGAGCCGTCATAAACAATCGACTCGTCGAAAAGCGGTTGGCCTTGTGGATCCTTTTGCGTAAAACCAAGGATGTTGTCATCAAAGCCGCCTGCAATGTTTAGACCAGAGTTTGGGTAAACCGGTAAACCCTGAATGTTAAGTGCCTCATCAGGCAAGAATGCAGAGTGCCCAAGGGCTAAGGAAATGTGATCAAATTGATCATCGAATACCGAACCACCAAGTGGTGACCAAGCCATACCCACAACATCAAGGTTGTATTCAGCTGGGTTTAAGTAACCAAACCCTAAATCGTGCACTCGGAACATGGTCATTGCGACTGAACCCGCTGGAGTTAGCGGTTCGTAAGGAACACCCGCAGTTACTGACAACTGGGCGCCAACGTATTCGTTTGAGGGATCTGCATCGCGCGAAAATGAATCAGCCGAGCGGCCTGAGATCGCACCTGTTTGGTCGTAGAACAACTGGCCGCCGTATTCAGAGAGACCATCATTGTTTTCATCCACCGAAAGTGCTCTCAAAGAGAAGTACTTAATGGATTCGCCGGCAACCGGAGTAGTTGTAAATTGAGCGTCGGCATCAGCAAATGCTGGTGAGCCAGCGACGAATCCCGAGAAGTCAAGCGGTGAACCAGCTAGGTCGCGGATGCCATCGCTACCATCTCTAACGGCTAAAGAGAATTGCAAGAAAGCGTCAGTGTTAGGCTCGAAGAGGCCAGCGGTTGGAACCAGTGTGAATGAGCGGCTACCAGCACCTGGCTGAATGGCACCAAACACTACGCGACCGCCGCGTTCAGAACTTGCAACCGTTCCATTTAAATCAACGTCTAAGTGATATCCACGTTGGCGGTCAATGTAGGCCGAAGCTGACTCGGAACCCAAGTTGGCGTGTCGGAAATATAGTAATTCATCACCGAAGGTAGCAGCGTCTTCCTCAAAAGCAGTCAGCACCAAGGAGTGCATTGACATAACTGTTAGCGGGTCGATTGGCTCTGAGAAGGTCACTTCGAAAGTTGCGCCGGGGTCCACAGATAGTGGCGCGGCGGCACCATTCCAAGTAGGTGTCGGTGAAATGTCTACGTAGCAAATTTGCAGAGCAGCGTCGCGCTGGTCGTAGCGAGTGCTTAGCTTGGCGCCGACTGGAGTTGCCAGAGCAGGGTCAAGAAAACCATCTAAGGTGTATGCCTCAACAATAATTGGGGTGTAACTATTAATCGCTTGCACGGACAGTAATGAATTTTGCAACTCAATCACATCGCCGATTTTAGGTGTGAGATTAGCGCACCATTCGGCCGACAAGCTATAGGTCAACTCGCGCACTGGATTAGCACTGCCATTTGGAGCTGTGATCGCAGAAATACCAATGTCTTGAATGGCTACTAATGTCGGGCGAACAACATCGCGCAAGAAACCGTTGTACGGGTCATTGGGGTTGCCGGTGCGTAAAACACGAATTGAAACTGGGCTACCATCCGCTGCAACATCTTGGGGCTCATCAACATCAACACTAAAAGTAAGCGTGCCTTTTTCGTTGCTCAGAACCTCTGCTTGCCCGAACAACAAATCGCGCTCGGTCGGAATGCGAATCAAAAGATTGTCGTTTTGTGAATCACTCGATTCAGGGAAACCAGTTGGGTTCGTTGGCAGCCCAAGAGTTGCCGATTGGTAAGCACTAATAATTGGATCAATAATTACATAACCCTTATCAGCAGCGTTGTCGTTTTGTACGACGTAACGAACAGATTGCGGCAGGCTGGCTGGATCACCGGTTAGAACCTGAATTGACGAAGCGGTTACAGTGCTCGCATCAACTGGATCACTAAAGCGCAAACGAATTGCCGCATTACGGGGAATCACCGAATAAGGCGGAGGGTCAATACCAGCTTTTGGTTCAACCACTTCAATTCCAGCTTTCGCCGCTCCCAGCAAGATGTTGAAGTCGGCAGTTCCCGAAGAGCGTTGAACAATTAAAGTTTGCGCTTGGGAAACCGGATTAACTTCCATGTCATAGAACTGGCCATCGGTATCCAAATCTGGATTGATGATCACATCGCTCTCAACTAGAACGCCATCAACGTCTTGGACGTTAACTAGGCGACCCCAAGCAATCTCCTCAAGTTGCAGCGAGCCGAGCACGCCTGCGCCAAGAGTTGGCTGATTGGAATTGAAACATGAGGCCACAAAAATGGCCAAGAAAAGCGGCAGGAACGCCGCACGCGAGAATGTCAGGGGGGTTTTCACGTTGCTTTCAGGCCCACCGTGCAAAAGGCATGAACGGGGGGAGTGTTTTTCGACCGAAACATGGTAATGAATCCTACTCATTAGAACACAGTTACCATGCAAATCCTATACCACCCCAAACAGGGTCGGTTAACCCCGTTTTTGTGGGCGATTCCGCATATTGAGTGCGAAATCGCCCAGCAACCACCACCCGCCAGCATTATTTTGTCATAAACTATGTTATTAAAAGGACTTAGCTTGGCATGAGGCGCTAATGAGTAATTACTCAACATTCCAGGCAAATCCCATTCCTCCAAGCATCGGCTCGAGTTCCAATTCAACATTGCTGACGAAACTTAGGCGAGCTTGGAAATAATTAAATTCCTGACCGCTTTGGTGGTCCAACAAATGGGTCATATTCTCTTTCCAGCCAGTTGGAGTTGAGATCGAGCCACAACCGTGGCCGAGCAAATCGACGTCGCCATAGAGGTCAAGAGAATTGGCATCATTCAAGGCATTCGAATTCTCACATCCAGTAGTATCGATGGTGTTGCAGCCACGGAAATCTAAAACTACCTTGGTGCCTGTTGGCTGATCCTCTGGACGAGGCTCCATGGTGATTTCACTAAGCGATTCTGGACGGCCGCCAAACGAGAACCAGTGGGTATAAACGCGCGAGACGCGCACCACAAAATCGATTTGTTGCCAATATAACTCAGGTCCGTAACCAGCAGTTTTTACTCCAGTTGTACCGTGATAACCTCCACTTGGGAAAGTTCCATTTGAACCAGGGTCATCCGGAATCACTTGGTTCCAAGTACCGCTTGAATCAACACCTCCGGCCGAGAAAACACGAAAAGCTGGTAATGGCTTAGAGCCACACATTAATTGAACTTGAAAACCATTGGCGCCGAACTTCTCTCCTTCTGGGTAGCAACGAAAACGTGCCAGCAAAGGTACGCCAATTGAACGGTGCTTACCCGGCCCCCATACTTCCGGCAATCCAGTTACCTCAGGATTCAATGAGCCACCGGCTTTCCCGCCGAGATAACCGCCACCATCGAGTGACTCGTATTGAGGAATTGCGTTATCGCGCCAGGTGTAGCTACGTTCAAATTCCATCCATGGAACCATTTTGTTTCCACTACTTGCAAGGAATGCACTGTTGGCTGAGATGTTATAGGTGCCATCGGCAACTACAACTTCGTCGAATTCGCTATCTTCAGCTTTCCAGCCAAGTACGTTTTCATCAAATTCTTTAAAGCGTTGAAGTCCTGAATTTGGGTATTGAGGGTAGCCGGAACCGGTATTAATCAAAGTGTCTGGAGTGCGCTCACTGTGCGACAAGGCAATCGAGTAATGCTCGAAATTGTCGTCATAGACAACGCCCGAGAATGGCGACCAGTTCATTCCCTCGACATCTATATTTAGTTCTGATGGCGACATCAGACCAAACCCGAGAGTGTGATAAGGCCAACAAGTTTGCAGAACTGCTCCGGCTGGAGTTAGTGGAGTTAAAACTGCATAGTCAAGTTGGAAGTGTTCATTAACGTAAACGTTTGAAGAATCTGCGAGACGTGAGTAGCGACTAACTGGTCGCCCCCTCATTTCACCTGGTGAAGTGAAATCGAATTGCCCAACATATTCGGAGCGGCCGTCATTGTTTTCGTCAGTGCTGTTGAAGCGCAGGGCGAAGTAGCGATTGCTCGGCCATGGCGAAACACTGCCAGGAGTTATCAACTCAGATTGACCAATAGTTCCAGCAACGAAATCGGCTGCATTTAGACGATTACCAGCCAAGTCAACAATGCCCTTGGCATCTGTGCGCAAGGCTAGTGCAAGGTGCAGGTTGTTCCCGTCGCCGTGCGAATCGGACAGACCGAAACTTGACGCCAAGGTGAACTCATGAGCATCTAGGGACGCAACGATTGAACCGAATTTAAGACGACCACTACCACTTCCACTTTGTTGGTAACCAAGTTGGCGATCAATGTATTCGCCAACTGTTTCAGCGCGTGGATAGTTGAATTGGCGAGCAGCCCAATCATCAATAGCCTCTTGCGAAGAATTGGAATTGGCTGGAGCTGGAGAATCTATGTATGAGATGCACACCATGCTCTCCATTGAGCGAACTGATTGAATGTTAATAGCCTCGCTGAAGCGAACGCTAATTGTTGAGGCTGGATCGATGCCGCGGGCCGGAAGACCGAATTCCGGTTCGGGATCAAAACGCAAATAACACAACTGAAGATCTGAGTCTTGCGAGGTGTACTTGCTAGTCAATTGCGCGGCCAATGGAGATGATGAGAAATCACCCACTGGAACATCTGCCAGGCCGGAAACCTTTACTACATGAACTTGATAAGCACTTGGCGAACTGGCGTCCTCAATTTTCACCACCTGCAGAATTAACTCCCCCAAGCTGAATACATCACCAAGTTTGGGATGAATTGCGCGGCAGAATTGTGCCTTTATCGAGTACTTCAACATGAACTCTTCACTGCCACCACCGACTGCGTTGAGTGTCCAAATGTTGGAATCAAATTCGCCGACGAGGTAGGGATTCAAATTGTCTAACAGGAACCCGTTGTATGGGTCATCAGAGTTGCCGCTGCGAAGGGCGCGCACAATAATTGGGTGTTGACCCAATTGACTCAATTCCAATGGGTCGGATGATGTTGGCGCAATGCTGTGATTGCCGGACAAGTTGCGAAGAACTTCGAACTGCCCTTCAATGGGGTCGATTTGGGTTGGAATGCGAATGGCAACATTTGCTTGGTCGGTTGTGTATGAAGCCGGCAAGCCAATTCCGTTCTGTTGGATTCCGAGGCTGGCGCTATCGGTAGCCGACACGGTGGTATCTAGAATCACAACGCCTTTTGGATTGCCATCGATATCGAAAGTGGAGTTGTCCACGACGTAGCGAACTTGCTGACTACTGGCCGCTTGTTCACCAACGGCTAACTGAATTGTGTCCCGAGTAACGCTACTGGGATCGATTAGTTCTGAGAATTGCAATCGAATTGCACCATTGCGGGCAACCATTGAAAAAGGGCCAGGTTCACTGAAACCCTTGCCAATGATGGCAGTTCGGCCTGTTTGCGCTGCTTGCAACAGGACTGCGAACTGCGGATCGCCTTCGGCTTCGTGAATGCTCAGAAGCTCTGACTGAGTGATTGGATTGACGCCCAATGTGTAGCGTCCGGTCTGGTCCTGAAGACTTTCGCGAATTAACACATCTTGCTTTACCAACTTCCCATTGGCATCAAGAACGTCGACCAAGCGACCCCACTCAACCGATTCCAGCACTAATTCAGCGCGACCGGTCCCCGAAACATTTGAAGGAGTAGCCTCGCCTAAACAGGAACTGAAGTTAAGTAGAAGAAGTGCCGCACAGCAAATCCTCACAATTGCTGGAGGGCAGTAGTTGCAAGTAGTGACTTTTTTTGACATGGGGTTTGAGGGCGATTAAGCACCCGTTACTGAGAGTTAATCAAATGCCGTGCCAAGGGTTGCGGACGATAAGTGGAGGACAAATGTGCGATATCGCCCACAGGACTCTGACCCCAACAGCTGGGTCACTAAAGCTAAACAATCGCGCTAAGCCACTTAGCTTAAACAACTTACTGAAAACAAGAATTCAAGGGCGCATCGCTTGAATAATATCCGAGCTAAACGACCAAGCAAAAAAGACTTAGAAAAGTAAATGACCCAATGTTTGGGGTCAGAGTCTTAGCTTGGGGACCAGGTGTAGCCTTCCGCCTCCGCTAACTCCCTATCCGAAAACGGTTTAAGGTTTTCTGGGCGGATTTGGTTTATTGCTTGCGAGTGGCCAGAGTGGAGGCGCATGCTGGAGCGGCAGCCGACATATGCCACGTCCATCTTTGAGTCACAGAAGGCACACAAGAAGTTTCTTTGACTGCGACCAGAGATTCTCCATGGGGCAGGAATGCCCTCGTGCCGAGATATGCAGTTGGCATTTCGGCAGGGACCAAGTCTATGCTCGGAGGAACCGGCAGGCAGTTGAGTTAGCGGTGATACTTCCCACTCAGGTCCACCAAGCATTGCCAAAAAGATCCCCATTCGAACTAAGGGTCCCATTTTCGCTTGGGTGAAATAGCGCGCACGTGGGTCGTCATCGGCCTCGGTCGGAAGCTCCGCCCGGCGCGGCAACGGATGTAACCACAAACAATCACTCAATAGTGGGTCGCCCATCTGCTCAAGCGTGAGCCCCGGATAGGAATCGCCATTTAGCTTGGCACCTCGCTCGTCCTGCAAGCGAGTTACATACAGTGCATCCAACGAATCGAGGCGCGGCACCTCCTTAAATAAATTCTCCTGAGTCCAACCCTGCGGTTCCAACACTCGCACTTCATCACTGCCAGTCCACTGTTTGAACAACGGGTGACACTTACTAATCGCCCGATAAGACGAGCGCTCACAGATTCTATTTTCAAAACTAGCCTCCCAGTCGAGACCTGCGGCCGGCAATGCAACCACCCGCGCGCCCAACATTGAAAGCCCCCACGCTAGCGAGCGAGCAGTGCGTCCATGGCACAAGTCACCCAGAATGCCAACGGTTTTCCCATTGAAGCTCCCCCACTCGCGGTGCAATGTGTAAAGATCAACCAAGGTTTGTGTTGGGTGCCCAAGGCAACCATCACCAGCATTAACCGTCGGCACGCCGGCCATTTGCCCAACCAATCGCGAAGCTCCATCGCGCGGATGGCGCCACACCACTAAATCGGCATAACCGCCTATTACGCGCGCGGCATCGCGCAAGGTTTCTCCTTTGACACTACTTGAAGATTTCGGGTCGGCGACCGTAATAACTCCAGCTCCAAGGCGATGCGCGGCGGCTTCAAAACTTAAGCGCGTGCGCGTCGATGGTTCCTCAAATACCGTGGCAATTACCTTTCCACGCAGCGCATCAACAAAGGCACTGGGAGTCTCTTCGATTGTCCGCACGCGCTCAAGAAATCCAGCGAGAAAGGCTGGGTTGAATGCTTCTGCTGAATGCAGACCTTCAAGGACGGGGAGCAAGACCATCGATTACACAGGATAACGCTGCCCTTAATTGATGAGTCGACGCATTTGTTCAAGCTCACCGAAAGAACTCGGGAGCACGGTCCCAGACTGTGGTGGCATTGGCATACTCGCCAACAAAGCCCGAGATATTTGTTCAACAACTTGCGCCGAATGCTCTTGCAAACTGCCGCTCAACCAAGCAGTTGGCCATTCCCAGTTTGGCTGAAGATCACACTGATTAACAAATGCGATGCCGCGCGAATCGCCGTCAAACTTTGTCAATAAATCCGCACTAGGTTTTTCTGCGGCATCGAACACATAAACCACTCGCCACGCGCTCGTCAATTCATGCACAGTTCTTTGCTGAGACAGTTCATCAAGTTTATCCGCGGATTGGCCCATCCCGGCCGTGTCTATCAAGCTTAATAAAAAACTATCCAAACCTTGGCCCATCATGATTGTTGCAGCAATCGAATCTCTGGTTGTTCCTGGATGTGGCGAAACCGTGCAACGCTGCTCCTGAACCCAAGCGTTAAACAGTGATGACTTGCCAGCATTAGGCGGGCCTGCCAAGACTACCTTAGGCATATCCAGCAATACTTCAGACCATTCATATAACTCTCGCAAGCGCACAATCTCCGCCGCCTTAGTTTTCTTTTCCCATCGACAAAGTTGGTCAACAAACTTTCCCGAGCTCCAACAACGTGCTTGCAAAATTGAATTTGCTGAAATCACAGAGTTATCCATCAATAATTGTTCACGCGGTTGCCACGCGAGATTATCCAAACGTGCTTGAAGCGCCGAGGCAACTCCGAAACCACCGTGGATGTGCAATTCAAAATGCTGTTCGGAACGACGCCATAGAAGCGCTTGATCAAATACTTTTCCCAAAGAATCCCTCAATTCAACCAAACAAAAATCACTTACCGCAGGAATGCGGCATTCAATTAGTTCGATTAATTGCTTTGGGTCGCCATTAAATTCCCAAATCGACAAAGCACCCAGACCCTCCGAACTTAATCGTCTATAAAACACCATGTGCCCACTGCGCTAGCCCCTTCAAGACTAAATCACTTTCAAGAGTCCAAGTGTCGTCAAGGTACTGAGCCATTATCTGAGCATCGCCCCCTGCATAAAACCCTTGCCAAACCGCAAGGCTATGGCTTTGGGCATATTCATCTGCCATTGCTTTAACCGACAACGCCAACGCGCGCGCGCCACCCGCGGCCAGTGCTTGACGGGTATTTTGCGGTACCCCCTCGCTAAAAGAATCCGCTTCGCCCAAGTGCGGGCAGGCACTTGCCAGCGCCGCACCTTGAACGGCCAAGCCGGCGCCAATTGCTCCACCGCATAGTTCGCCATCAGCACTAACAAAGTCCAAAGTCCAGGCAGTTCCAAAGTCGGCCACCACGCATGCAGAGTGAGTCGCCATCCAAGCAGCGAAAGCAGCCATAATGCGATCGCTACCAGTATTATGACTCAACACCTTAAGTGGCGAGTTTTGTTGATTAAGTTGATGTAAGGTTGAACCGCGGCACAATTCAATCAGTTGATCAGCAACTTTTCTATTTACACTTGAGAGAAAAATTGGCAGCTTATTATCTTTCAACAATTGGCTCAGTCCACTCGCATCCCATTCTTCCGGCACGGCTGACACAGCTTGAACCTCCAATAAACGACCATGCGCGTCCACTTCACTCCACTTTAGGCGGGAGTTACCAAGGTCAAGCAGCAGTGCCACCTGCCCCACCTCAACGACCAGGAACTTTGTATGTATAAGACCTGACTGCGCCGGCCCGCTCAAGGCGCACCGTCACGCTATCACGCTCAGGATTCTTGCGCAAATATTGAATAAGACTTGAGCGGTCGGTCGCTGGGAAGCCATCAATATCGAGAATGATGTCCTTCTCTTTCAATCCCTGACGCGACAAAACCGAATCTTCCTTGATGCGATTAATTTGCAGTCCACGCACCTTGCCAGTTTTAGAGTCACGTTGTGGGCGCACTTGAAAACCCGCCAACAATTCATCTTCGTTCATTGAAGATATTTCAGCAAAATCATCGGTACCCAACTCCCAATGGTTAGAACCGGTCATTCTGGTATTGGCTGCAACAAATGTACTATTAACTAAGCCCGCCGAATTGGCCAAAATTTGCCCACTGTTAACTTCATAAACACCAGGCTTAACCGTAAAGCTAAGTTCACTGCCTGGCACATCGAAATCAACTGAATCTGAATGAATCGCCACCACCCGAATTTTCACTCCTGGCTTGGCATCCAACTCAAATTGATCTCCGGTGCAGTACAAATCGCCGGCAGTTTTTTCATCCGGACGCTGAACCAAATTCCGCGGCCCAATAAATGCACAGTTTTGCGGCGCAGAATCTCTTACATATTGAATGTAGGTGACTTCGACATCGGACTCTCCAACAACCGGTGGCGGCGGTGGTGGTTTATTGGTGCCTGAATCTGCAATTTCCGATTTCACCTCACCAGTCACATTTAATTTGTGCAGCAACGAATAATCTTGTTGCCAATCTCCAAGGTGACCGCGGGCGCGAACAGGGGTCTCTGAGCGAAGCCCTTTCTCAAATCCGGCCAAGTCAAAACGGGCTAGATAAACATCCTTGTTCTTTAAAAAATCCGCAAAGGTAACGCCAAAGCCCCCCAGGGCGGCTAGGCCAACCAAGATGAACACAAGGCGAAGAAGACGGTAACTCAAAGCAGGTGGGGTGCTGACGCGCAACGCACATGGGGAATATCCCAACTCCGTGCCTCACAATCCAGCCTCATTTTGACGTTATTCAGTAGAAAAAACTTCCGGTATCAGTGCTTTGCGCAATTCAGCAAGGCCAATTCCGCTAACTGCTGATATTTTGAAGCCCTCACGACCAGCCGCAGCGAATACCTCATCGGCGCGTTGGCTAGATTCTTCGTCTTCAATTTTGGTCGCGGCTAGGAGCCAAGTACGCTCGGCAAGCTCAGGGCTGTAACTCTTCAGCTCCGCGCGAATCGTGTGGAAATCAGCCACTGGGTCATCGGCATCAATTGAGCAATCGACTAAATGAAGAAGAATTTTGGTGCGCTCGACGTGACGCAGGAATTGATGCCCCAATCCTTTGCCATCGGCCGCCCCTTCAATTAATCCTGGAATGTCGGCCATGACCATTGTTGGCTTGGCATCAACACCAGTCTCCCAAATGCCGAGATTGGGATCGAGAGTTGTAAATGGATAGTCGGCAACTTTTGGTCGAGCAGCGGTTACCCGCCGCAACAAAGTCGATTTTCCGGCATTTGGCAAACCTACTAATCCAATATCTGCGACCAACTTTAGTTCCAGCCGCAATTTGCGTTTCTCGCCAGCAAGGCCCTTGTCAGCACGCCGTGGAGTTTGATTAATAGCACTAACAAACCTGGAATTACCACGCCCGCCTTTACCACCCGACGCCATCACTACTTGCATTCCTACTTCATCTAAGTCGGCCAGCAAGTTGCCATGCTTAAGATCAAAAATCATGGTACCCACGGGAACGCAAACAACAACACTTTCGCCCATAGCTCCAGCACGATTGTTAACCCCACCAGGACGGCCATTCGCTGCGCGCACATGACGGTTGCGCGTTAATCGGAAAAGCGAATTTTCATTCTCTACAGCTTCAAATGAAACACTGCCACCGTCGCCACCGTCGCCACCATTAGGTCCGCCAAATGCTACGTATTTTTCACGTCGAAAGGACGAACAACCATCACCGCCTTCACCAGCGGCAACTTCGACCACCGCCTCATCACGGAACATTCCTTCGCGACTCATTTTATGGTTAAACAAAAACGGGAGGCACCAGGCCTCCCGTAAGCAAAGTCAAATTAATGATCAGTCGCGAGGCACCACCTTAATCCGGCGGCGCGACTGAAACTCTACGATGCCATCTTCAAGTGCGAACAAGGTGTAATCATTACCTTGACCGACATTGCGACCAGCATGGAATTTGGTACCACATTGACGAACGAGAATCTCGCCAGCTTTTACAAACTGACCGCCGTAGCGCTTGATTCCGCGAAACTGTGGGTTTGAATCACGACCGTTACGGGTCGAACCACCACCTTTCTTATGTGCCATTGATCAATACTCCTTTAACTGCGGATTTCCTTAACCCGAATACGGGTGTATGTTTGGCGATGACCATTACGGTTCTTGCTATTTTGGCGACGACGAAAATGAACAACTTCAATTTTCTTGTCTTTTTCATTTCCAAGAACTTCAGTAACAACTGAAGCACCGTTAACCACAGGAGCGCCGATCACAATTGATCCGTCCTCCTTCTTAAGTAGGTTAACTTGCTCGAAAACATGGTCACTTCCTGGCTCTGAACCAGAAAGAAGATCCACCCACAACTCTTGTCCAAGAGTTAGAGTGAGGTTACGGGAACGGTCTTTGACGATGGCGTACATCGGGATTTTCCTCCTAAAAGGGTCGAGTAGTGTAACCCTGCTAAGCACAGGGCGCAAGCCTGTAAAGCCAACAATAATTAATGCTTATTTAAGCACGGAATCGCCGGGAGCCAGCTGCCTGTCCCCTTCTATGCGCACCTTAAGTCCATTATTTGTAAGCTCTTGAAGCCATGGCTCCAAAATGGTGGCGGCCGCCGGATGAATCCGCAAATGCATTTGGTGAGCGCCATCAATTGCCCGCAATACCCGCAAGGCGCGCAGTGCTCCGGCATGGTGCATCGCCAGACTGCCACTACCTGCACAATCGCCGCAAAATGACTCGACCGGATTAGGCAATCCGCCTCCCATCCGGCGGCGCGTCAAAGTAAACAAGCCAAAGGCGCCGAGTCCAGCTGACTTCAGGCGGGCACGGTCGCCGCGCAACAATCGCGTGAATGCCTTATCCAATTCATGGCGGTGTTCAGCTTGGCGCATATCAATAAAGTCCACCACCACGATGCCACCCAAATCGCGCAAGCGAATCTGGCGAGCAATTTCAGCGGCCGCTGCTAAGTTGGTTGCCAGTGCGGTTTCCTCTAAATCAGCACCCTGAATGCGACCGCTATTTACATCTATTGCGCACAACGCTTCGGTCTGATGAATAACTACCGACGCCCCCTCGGTCAGCGGAACTTTGGCGCGGAACAAAAGTTGCCAGGCACGTTCGACATCTTCGGCCTCGAACAATGGTCGAGATTTTTTATATAGTTTTAATTTGGGAGGATTCTCAAGTCCTAACTCTTCGAGCAGAGCTTCGACTTGCTCAAAAACCTGTGAACAATCGCAAATGATTTCACCAAGGTCTTTGCGCATAAAATCCCGCACCGAACGAGCGGCGGGACTTGGCTCAACGCGCAAACTTCCGGGCGCATCGAGTGCGGCCATTTTCTCACCGACTGCGTGCCAATCTTTTTGCAGCTGTTCAAGTTCAAGCAACAGATCTTCACGCGAAGACCCTGATGCAGCGGTGCGCAAAATCAATCCACAATCAACAAACTCTTCACCGTTTATAACTTCTTCACGTAACCTCTTACGCTCAGTCGTATCAGATATTCTGCGGCTCAAAGTAGTGCGGCCAAGTGACGGCATAAACACGAGCCTACGGCCAGGTATAGAAATAAAACTGCTCAAGGTTGCGCCTTTGCCACGCAACGCATCGCGCTGAACTTGCACCACCAGTTTCTGGCCCGGTTTAAGCATTTCCGAAATGCTGCGCTTTTCACTCGGTTCTGGGGCCAATTCTTGATCTTCATCAGTAATCGCCACCACCTTCTTTGGTAGTCGCGTAGTTGTTGAAGCTAATTCAAACGGGTCACTTTCGTGATTACAAGAAGCATGCAAATTTCCGGTGTGGATAAAGCCAGCTCGACCAGCACCAAAATCGACAAAAGCCGCATCCAAGCTTGTTTCAACTTTACTAACAACTCCTAGATAAATATTGCCGACCAAGGATGGACGACCACCACGATGCCACCGCAAGTCATCAATTTTATTATCGCGGCACATAACCACCCGCAACTCTTCTGCATCGCGTGCGTTAATCAATAGTTTGGAATTATTTGTTTCCATTTATTTCTCCACTGCCAGACGACAGACATCTAATTGATTAACCAACTCTGGGCAAATCTCCTTAAGAACTTTTTTCATTGATGGGACTTTTGTAGTTTCACGGGCATCTAATTCAAACAACAATGATCCCTCAGTTTCAACACTACAACTAACGCCTTCAGGGAGTTCATTAACCGCAATGTTGGCAACACAACCATTAACACGAAATCTTTTAAATTTACTTGGCTGCGGCTTGGCTGGACTAACAAAACACTCCAGCAATTCAAGCCCCTCCGGCAAGCAACCAGCTAATCGTCGCATCGCTTCCCGAGCTGGGTAAGGTGCCACAAATTCAATCCAACAACTTTCACATTCGGAGCTCCACCCTAATGGCAAAGCGTCTTCAAAATGCAGTCGTGGCCGTGGGTGGAATCCGCCAGAATAAGCAACCGGTAAACGTGCGCGACGTAAACTTGCCTCAAGCGCACCAGTTAAATCAAGTGCTGACAAATATCGCGCCGTGGCAAATTTGCGGAACTTAAAGCACAAGCGAAATGCAGCCGGGGCATCCACTATTTTTCCTCAAAGCCCGATGCAAACAAAGCTTGCATTGCGGAAACGACTTCTTGAGCCTGGGCCCCAGAAGCCTCTAGGGAAATTTCCGAGCCAGCCGCAGCACCGAGCGTCATTACAGACAAAATGCTTGAGGCATCAGCTCGACGGCCATCAAATAGCAGTGAAAGCGAAGCATCAAATTCACTTGCCAATTGCACAATTGCATGGCTTGGGCGAGCGTGAATCCCGGCCTCATTCACCACCACTACAATTGCAGCGGCAGTTGTCATGTTCCTTACGCGGGCGAAAGTTCGCCTAGCAAATCAACGATGTCTGATTCTTTTTGTGCCTGACTGGCAAAAGAAACAAAATCTTGATGCTTAGCAATTTCAGCAATCCAACGAAGTACTTGCAAATGTTCGGTGTCGTCTGTTTCGGGACGAATGATGGCAAAGAAAACTTTTACATCTTCGGCATCAAGCGCGCGAAAGTCAACCCCTTGCGGGTGCACACCAACAACAATTGAAAGTTGACTAACACCACTCATTTTGACGTGAGGGATGGCAACTCGTTGTTGTCCAGTTGAGCCACGTTGCTCACGTTCGCAAAGCGCGTCGTAAACTTCATCACGACGACCGACTAGGTCAGGATTCACCTCGGCCAAGCGATCGGCGAGAGCGGAAATGGTGCTGTTTGAATCAAAGGTCTCGAGTCCGAGAACAATGTTCTTTTTGGTTATCAGGTCAGAGTAGGTCATCTTTACTCAGTCGCTGGCGCGGTGGCGGCGACCTTTGTGGCTGTGCTTCTCTTTGAAGCGAAGGAGTTGTTTTTCGATTTTGCTAGCAGTCTCATCAACCGCGGTGCGGCCTTCACGAGAACTACTGTTAGCGACGAAGGGCTCGCCGCGGTGACGGTGTAGGATAATCTCACACTGCATTTCGTCATGCTCTTGGGACAAAATGATTTCACTCTTTTCAAATTCCTCTCCAAATCGTTCAACTCTTGCGAGCTTGGATTCGGCATAAGACTTAAGAGCTTGAGGGATGCTATCGCACCTGCTGGTTATTTCAATGTTCATGAGAGCGTGGTTCATTTTACCGTCGTGGTGACGGGCATGTGGCTGACGCCACTACTGAAGCATAATCCAAAACTGGCATTAGCAACAGGGGCGAAATGGGTCTTCTTGGTATTGAACCCTAAGTAAGTAGAGCCCAGAGGGACTGGCGGTCGCCCCAGCACGCTGGCGGTCGCCGCTTTCGAGCACAGTTTTGAGCCAATCAGGGTGCCTTCGCCCCTTACCGACCTCAATTAGACTACCGACCAAATTGCGCACCATTTTGTACAAGAAGCCATTACCCTCAAAGATTAGATTGATGCCACCGCGTACCGGCCAGATATGCGCCGAATAAATAGTCCGCATAGAGGTCTTGGTGCTACGGCCAGCAGCAGCAAAAGCGGCGAAATCATGTTCGCCGAGTAAATGCCTAACGGCCGCGCGCATCGCAGAAATGTCCAATGACGCACGCACCCAGGCAACTTGTCCATTATCAATAACCGGGCGCGTCTTCTGATTATTAATTCTGAACAGGTAACGTTTGCGCAAAGCACTATGGCAAGCATGGAAATCCGCGCCAACTTCAGCGGTCGCCCGCACCACGGCCTCCTCCGGAAGAAAGGTGTTTAGCGCGCGTAATAAATTCTCGGTGGGAATTTCACTGGCAGTGTCAATGTGGACAACCTGCCCCCAAGCATGCACCCCACTATCGGTACGACCACTTCCGTGAGCAACTACTTGTTCACCGGTAAGTGCAAGCCAGGCATTTTCAATTTCCTCCTGCACGCTAGGGAAAGCTGGTTGTCGTTGATAACCATTAAAAGCAGCACCATGGTATGCCACCAACAATGCAATGCGCCGCTCGCTTGACATTATTCTTCCGCGCTTTCTGGCGTACTAAAGGGACGTCTCTCGCGGAAAGCCTCGAGCAAAATTTCTCCGTGTAAATATTCAAGGCGGGTTCCGACCGGAACGCCTCGTGCAAGGCGAGTAATTTCAACTGGCTTGCCTGTTAGCGCTTTCATAACCAATAAAGCCGCGCCTTCGCCTTCGCGGTCGGGGGCAGTTGCCAACACAATTTCCTTCACAACTCCAGAATCAACGCGACGGCATAGGGATGCAACCGCTGCGTTTTCTGGTGCGGCTCCTTCGCGTGGTGCAAAGCCATCCATCAGAACGTGGTAAACGCCAATATTTGCTTTTGACGATTCCATCTTTTCGACTTCGCGTGGTCCCTCGACAACGCAAACAACACTTTGATCACGCTCGGGGTCAGAACAAATTCGACACGGTGACTGCAGGGTAATATTGCCACAAGACTCGCAGCGCATCGTCTCCATCCGCGCATCGCGTAAAGCCATTGCCAAATCAGCGACTTCTTCGGGGTCGGAACGTAAAACGTGCAAAGCCATTCGTTCGGCACTACGCGCGCCAACGCCAGGAAATCTTTCGAGGGCGCGAATTAAACGGTCGAGGGGTTCCGGAAAGGCCACCGCGTAATTACATCATGCCGGGCATGCCCATTCCGCCACTTAAAGCTTGCATTTCTTTTGAAGAAACTTCTTCTGCTTGCTTAAGGGCATCGGACACTGCGGTCATAACCAAGTCTTCTAACAACTCGGTTTCTTCTGGGTCGACAACTTCAGGGTTGATCTTCAACTCCAAAAGTTGGCGCGCGCCAGAGACAGTGACCTTAACGGCACCACCACCTGAGCTTGCTTCAAACTTGCGTTGCGCAAGATCTTCCTGCAACTCCGACATTTGACGTTGCATTTTTTGAGCTTGCCGCAGCAAGCCCCCGAGGTCTCCAAGACTACCAGCCATGTCCCTAGGATACCTCCTCGGTGCCGCCAAATAGGTTTTTTAGCGAATCACCAACCGGGTCGGCAACAACTTCAGGTGCTTCTTCAATTTTTATGGTCCACGGTCCGGGACTGCCAGGAAGTTTTGCCAAAAAAGCTAAAGACGCAGGGTCCTCGACAACTTGACGGTCGCCTTGGTTTAAGCGCCCCAACTCAATTATGACTCCGGTTGTTGTTAACTCACCACGAAGTAAGCGATCGGAAAGAAGTTTACCCAAGCTCGGCTGGGATTTGGCGGCATCTTGAAGTAAGGAATCAATGCTTACAGATGGCGTAGGCACCGGCATTGGGGCCACGACCGGTGCAGGCCGAGCTGTTTGCGTTGGAGCTTGGTAATTGCCAGTTTGCAGGCTTTCGGTCAAAGTCGCCGTGGAAAGCAATTGCCCCAACCTAGATGCGCGCAAGAATGTCCATTCCAACAGTGCACGCGCTGCCAATGGGGCTCGACGAATACGCCCCTCCAAGGTGAACATCATGCCCAACAGACTTTCAACGCGGTCGCGGCCAAGGCTTCGCGCCAAGTCTAGGCTTCGCTGTTTACGCGCCTCGGCCGGAATTACTCCGAGCGCGTCCTCGCCTAAAAGGGCAATGTGCAATAGGTCGCGCAAGGCATCCACGGCTTGATCGACCAAATCCCGCTCGGTTCCGCCGCGCAATAAAAAGTCGTCTATCAAACGCAATACATTCGGTGCGTCATCAACTGCAACCGCCTCGAATAAATCGAGCCAGCGTTCAGGTCGCGCTAGGCCTGCGACCATCTCCAATTCATCAAGAGATGGAATGCCTTCGGTTACTGCGAGCAGTTGATCCAAAATAGATTCGGCATCGCGCAAACCACCGCGACACCCACCAGCAATCGCCGTTAAGACTTCGGCCGGCACTTCCATTCCTTCAAGCTGACAAACCATAGTCAACTTTTTGGCGATATCTTCCTCGCGCAAGCGACGGAATTCAAAAGTTTGGCAACGTGAAGTAATCGTGTCAGGAATTTTATGCGGGTCGGTTGTAGCGAATAAAAAAACTACATGGCCCGGCGGCTCCTCCAACGTTTTTAGCAAAGCATCAAATGCTGGTCCTGATAGTCGCTGAACTTCGTCAATAATGTAAATTTTCCGGCGGTCACGCAATGGCATGAAGTGCACGCGTTCGCGAATAGCTCGCACATCGTCAACGCCGTTGTTACTCGCGCCGTCAATCTCAACCACATCCATATCGGAACCGGCTTCAATTTCCTTACAGGTGTCACATTCCAAACAAGGCTTAACGCTGGCACCTTGTTCGCAGTTAAGCGATTTGGCAATAATGCGCGCGGTACTGGTTTTTCCAACCCCACGTGGTCCAACCAACAAATAGGCTTGTCCAAGACGGTCCTTTTCAATCGCCCGACTTAGCGCGGTAACGATGTGGTCTTGACCCACTACATCCTCAAAGGTGCGGGGCCGGTATTTACGGGCGATGACGCGATAGCTCACTTTTCAAGGATAGCAAGAAGGGGTGCACAAGTGGAGAAGGAGACCCGGACATCTACGGCACCCGAAGAATTTTCCTTAGGGCTGCTCCGTTCCCGGCCTGACCCAATTCAGAAAGTCTCCGCTGCGTAAAGCCGAGCCCCCATCACCACTTGCGCGTTTGCGATGGCGGAGAGGGAGGGATTCGAACCCTCGGTACCTATTGGCACACACGCTTTCCAAGCGTGCTCCTTCGGCCACTCGGACACCTCTCCAAAATCGTAAGAACAATCCCCTAAGGGATGGCGGAGAGGGAGGGATTCGAACCCTCGGTGGGCAGAACCCACACTGGTTTTCGAAACCAGCCCGTTCGGCCAGCTCCGGCACCTCTCCTAAACGGGTCGCATAGGATAACTTCGCGGTCGAAAACTAGCCGCGCTTAGTTCGGAAAAATGCCTTCAACATTTCGCTCGATTGGGCAGCTAGGACTCCACTACGCCATTCGACACGGTGGTTTACACCATCCAAGTCGAAGGCCGAAATCAGCGACTCAACTCCGCCAAATTTAGGGTCATGGGCGGCGAAAACCACCCGCTTGATGCGTGCGTGCATTATCGCGCCAGCGCATTGAATGCACGGCTCTAAGGTGCAAAAAAGTTCGGCTTCTTCGAGGCGTTTCTCGTCGGCCGCCGCAAAGGCTTGGGTCAAGGCCAGCATTTCTGCATGAGCAGTAGCGTCTTTTAATTGCTCTACTTGATTCCATCCCTGGCCAAGGATTTTCCCATCGCGAATCACGAGGGCACCGACGGGCACTTCATCTTGGTCGGCAGCACGCTGAGCCAAACGCAGTGCGCGTTCCATGATTCGGTGATCACGCTCGTCCGGGTCAGCCGGACCGCCGAGCGGAAAAAGAATAGTCATCGGCAGGCAAATTAACTTTGGTAGTGGCGCGCCCGGGAGGATTCGAACCCCCAGCCTTCTGATCCGTAGTCAGACGATCTATCCAGTTGATCTACGGGCGCAACCAAGCCGAGTATTTCACCACTTGCCGCCCTTTGAGTCAAGATTTATTTGCCTGAGATTTTTTTCAAGTAGCCGCCACAAAGAGCTTTTCTGGAGCAGCGGGGAAGCTACATTATGTGGCCATCCCTCATGCAAGATTTCGTACACCTACACGTCCATACCGAGTACTCGCTACTTGACGGAGCCAACCGTATCCCCCAGCTAGTTGAGGCCGCCGTTCAAGACGGGCACCGCTCCTTAGCGATCACCGACCACGGGAATTTATTTGGTGCGGTTGAGTTTTATAAAGCCTGCCGCAAGGCCGACATTAAGCCCCTGCTTGGTTGCGAAGTTTATATCGCAATGAACAGCCGGCACCAACCACATAGCCGCAAAAAAAATCCTTATACCCACCTGACCTTATTGGCGCGCAATGAAGCCGGATGGAACAACTTAATGAAACTCAACACAATCGCCCACATCGAGGGTCATGGTTTTCGTCCGCGAGTTGACATGGAAGTTTTAAATCAACATACCGATGGTTTGACTTGTCTTTCAGGTTGTATGTCTGGTCCAGTGAATCGCAAACTTCGCGATGGCGATGAAGCCGGCGCATTAGTTGCCGCCGGTGAATTGCAAGATTTGTACGGCAAGGAACATTTCTTTTTAGAAGTTATGCGCCACGGCATTGGTGAGCAAACGCCGCTAACCGCGGGCATGGTCAAATTGCAGCCACAAATCAATGCTCCGCTGGTGGCCACTAACGACATTCATTATCTACGCGGAGAAGACTGCAACACCCAAGATGCAATGCTGTGCTTGCATCAAAACAAAAAGATTCACGACCAAGAACGTTGGCGGATGGAAACCGACCAGCTTTTTTTCCGTACACGGGAACAGATGAATCAAGTCTTTGGTGATTTACCAGAGTCCTTAAGCAACACCTTGCGGGTCGCCGAGCAAGTCGACGTGCAAATTGAACTGGGGCGTCACCGCTTGCCAATTTTCCCAGTTGACAATGGCACTCCCGACAGTTTGTTTAAACAACTTTGCCATGAAGGATTCGCGCGTTGGTATCCCTCGCCAACCGCAGAAGCAAAGAAACGTCTTGAGCACGAGATGAAGATCATCTCGCAAATGGGCTTTGTTTCATACTTTTTAATTGTCTGGGATTTAATCCATTACGCACGCCAGAACGACATTCCAGTCGGTCCTGGGCGTGGCTCAGCAGCCGGCTCGATTGTTGCCTACGTGATGGGGATCACTCGAATTGATCCACTAAAGTACGATTTACTTTTCGAACGATTCCTCAATTCAGAACGCATATCAATGCCTGATATTGATATCGATTTCTGTAAGGCACGACGCGAAGACATGATCACTTATGTGCGCGAAAAGTATGGCAATGAAAACGTTTGTCAAATTATTACTTTCGGAAAAATCAAGGCAAAGAATGCCATTCGCGATATGGCGCGAGTTTCAGACATGCCCCTTAAGGAGGCTGATAAGGCGGCGAAATTAGTGCCCGATGTTTTAGGCATAACTTTACAAAAGGCCTTAGACACCGAAAAAGAATTACAAGAGCTCGCTGATTCATCACCTGAGCATCGGGCTTGGTTTAAATTAGCATTGCAAGTTGAAGGGCTATCGCGAAATTGTGGGGTTCACGCTGCTGGAGTAATCATTGCCGATCAACCACTTAAGGAGATCATTCCACTGTCCCAACAAAAGGGGGCAATCACGACTCAATGGGATATGAAAATCTGTGAGGAGTTCGGCTTGCTCAAGATGGACTTCTTAGGTCTGCGCACGCTTACTATTCTGGATGATGCCACTAAATTAGTTACAAATAGCGGTGGCGTGGCGCCTGACCTAGACAACTTAGATTTGGAGGATGGAAAAACTTACGAGTTACTGCGTGCCGCGGACACCGAGGGAGTATTTCAATTGGAATCAGGCGGAATGCGCCGTTTGCTCTCGCAATTAAAGCCTGATTGCTATGAGGATATTATTGCTGTTTTAGCACTCTTCCGCCCGGGCCCATTAGGCTCCGGCCTGCATGAGATTTATGCGCGCCGCAAGCACGGCGAAGAGGAAGTTTCATTCCCCCACCCTTTGGTCGAAGAAATCCTCCAAGAGACTTATGGGGTTTTAATTTATCAAGAACAAATTATGCGGGTCGCGCAAAAGATGGGCGGCTTCACCCTCAACGAAGCCGATGGCCTGCGCAAGGCGATGGGTAAAAAGAAAAAGGAACTCATGGATGAATATGAAATGCCTTTTATGGATGGCGCCACCAAACGCGATGTGCCATCGAATGTTGCACGATCGATTTGGGACATGATGGTTAAGTTTGCTGAATATGGTTTCAACAAAAGCCACTCAGCGGGTTATGCAATGGTAACTTTCCAGGCGGCCTACATGAAAGCCCACCACCCATCTGAATTCTTTGCCGCGACCTTAACGCATGAGGCTTTTGATTCGGACAAAATGCGCACTCTTTTGGAAGATGCTCGCAAGCATGAAATCCCGGTGCAGCCACCGTGCGTGAACAAATCAGAAAAATCATTTACAGTCGCCAAAGATAAGTCTGTTCGCTTCGGCTTAGAGGCGATTAAAGGCGTAGGCGGCGGCGCCGCTGAAGAATTGTTTGCTTGCCGAAACAAAAAGAGTGGTCAATGCTTTGACTACTACAATGATTTACTCGAAAATGGTATTGCCAAGCGTCTAACTAAGACCACTTTTGAGGGGCTGATTAAATCAGGGGCCTGCGACTGCTATGGAGTCGCCCGCCTCGACTTACTCGACATGCTTGAAAGTGACATTAACGCTGCAAGCAAAGCTGCAAAAGACGCTGAAATTGGACAGAGTGGTTTATTTGGAAACGACGAAAGCACTAAAACTGGCATAAAGTACCAAGCAGATTTGGCGGAAGGCGGAACGTATAGCGCGCCCCGCAAGCTCTCGGATTCCGAGCGCAAGCAAACTCTTTCAATGGAAAAGGAGGCGCTTGGAATGTACCTAACTAGGCATCCTCTGGACCCCTACCGTGACATTTTGGCTGGGATTTCAAGTTGCAATTCACGTAATGCACCGGATGTCGCTGACCGAAGCATTGTAATGCTTGCAGGAGTGGCCAGCATGGTTGACGTTCGTGGCACACGTAAAGATCCTAGTCGTAAATACGCTCGATTGAAAATCGAGGATCTTTACGGCTCAACTGAAGCGCTGGCTTTCCAAAGCGTCTATGAAGACTATCGCGAAATGATAGTCGAGGATTTCATTGGATTATTCCATGGAACAATCGACCAAAGTGGCGATGCGCCGACTTTGTTGATTAATAAAATAGAAGTGCTCGGCGAACGCGATGACGTCAATCTTGAGGGAAGTCTTGAACTAAGACTTCTTCATGATTCTCCTCCACTTGAAGAGTTGTCGACCCTCCTGAAAACATCGTCAGGTGGTTCAAAGGTGCGCTTCCGCTACAAGTCCCCAGTAGGCAAGGATGTCGTAATACGAGCCGCACCCGATTGGTCGGTTCGCTTAACTGGAAATTTAATTGACGCACTCAACTCCCTATTAGGGGCTGAAAATGTCAAAGTGATAGGAACAACCCGCCGCGCCAAAATTGCCGAGCAGCCGCGCTGGAAGCAAAAGGCTAAATAAAAAAAGCTCCACCTAAAAGGTGGAGCTTTGAGTACTCAGCTTAAGTAGCTAAATTATTTACTCTTCTTCAATCGCGACAGCACTCTCGGTGCGTTCCACGAATTCAAAAATTGCACGGTCAGCCTTGTCGCCTAGACGTGGAGTCGCAAGCTTAAGAATCCGAGTGTAACCACCAGGACGATTTGCAAAGCGCGGGCCTATTACGTGGAACAACTTGTGCACTGCATCTTCATGATTACCAAGAATTGATAATGCACGACGGTAGTTGGCAAGATTGTTTTCCTTAGCCAAAGTAACCAACTTCTCAACGTATGACCGATGAGCCTTAGCTTTAGTTAAGGTGGTTTCAATCCGCTCGTGCTCAATAATGGCACAAGCTAAGTTGCGTGCCAGTGCTTTACGGTGAGCACCAGTACGGGACAATTTACTTTTCTTTACGCGATGTCGCATTGCTTTTACCTAGCTGTTGCTGGGTTCCTCTACTGTCATTCCGACAGCAAGATCAAGTTCAGAGAGTTTACTCTCAATTTCAGTCAGGACAGTCTGACCAAGGTTTTTCAGGTTTAGCAGGTAATCCTTTTTACGAGTGATCAAATCGCGCAAGGTGACGATTGCATCTGAATCTAAGCAGTTGCGTGCACGAGTAGAAAGTTCAAGGCGGTCAATTGACTCGTCCAACAAACTTGCCATCCGCTCGCGACGGCGCTCAGCAGCGGCATCGATTGCTTGGACTTCCTCGGCCACTGGCATGCCTTGTTTCGGCTCAGTAATTTGCACGAAAGGATTTAAGTGCTTGCGGTAAATCTTGGCAGATTCAACCAAAGCCATTTCGGGGCGTACGGTTCCATCAGTCCAGATTTCCAAAATCAAGCGATCGTAGTTGGTGAACTTACCAACACGAGTAGCTTCGACTGCATAGCGAACACGACGCACCGGAGAGTATCCAGCATCGGTTGGGATGTATCCAATTTCATCCATGGACTCACCAGTTTCACCAGCAGGTACAAAGCCACGCCCACGACGAATCGTGATTTCAGCTTCGAAATTTGTGCCTTCGCCAGAGATAGAGCAAATGTGATGATCAGGGTTTACAAGAGTAACCCCGGTAGGAAGCTCAAAGTCACTTGCCTTAAGCTCGTAAGGACCAGTGCCCTTGATACTTAAAGTAATTGGCGGATCACCGTCTACGTTAACCAAAACGCTCTTTAGATTAAGAACGACATCAGTAACATCTTCAACAACTCCGTCAAGTGGACGGAATTCATGTTCAACACCTTCAATGCGAACGCCAGTTACAGCAGTTCCTTCAATTGAAGACAGTAGAACACGACGAAGACCGTTACCCAATGAATGGCCAAAGCCTCGTTCGAATGGTTCAACCGAGAACTGAGCGTATGACTCAGTTGCAGTTGACTCATCAATGGTAACCCCTGAGGGCAATTCGAATTCACGCCAGCGGATGCGCATGGTTCAGACTCCGTTATTACTTCGAGCAGAGCTCGACGATGAATTGCTCTTGAATGTCCTGGAAGCGAATGTCCGAACGAGCAGGGTTAGTGGTGATTTTTACAGTCTTGGCCGCAGTATCTACAGCGAACCATGACGGTGGAGTTTTTTCGCCAGACAAAGTCAGGCAATCCTCAACCGCTTTAGTGGACTTCTCGCGTACACGAGGAGCTACAACGTCGCCAGGGCGCACCAAGTAACTTGGAACATCTACCTTGCGACCATTGACCATAAAGTGGCCGTGGTTAATCAACTGGCGAGCATGTGGACGCGACAATGACATTCCCGCAGCATCTACTACGTTGTCAAGACGACGTTCAAGCAATGACAGAAGGTTAACTCCAGTATTTCCTTTCATGCGCTCAGCCATTTGGAAATAGCGTTTGAACTGGCGTTCCATAACGCCATAAATACGCTTAACCTTTTGCTTTTCACGCAAGTGCACGCCGTAGTCAGACAGACGGCGGGTGCGGGCACGAATATTCATGCCAGGCGGGACGTTGCGCCGGTCTACAGCGCACTTTTCACTTTCGCAACGGCGGCCTTTGAGGAAGAGCTTATACCCTTCTCGGCGGCAGAGACGACATACATTTCCGGTGTAACGAGCCATGGATCAGACGCGACGTTTCTTAGGGGGACGACAGCCGTTGTGCGGCAATGGAGTGACATCCTCGATTGAGGATACGCGTAGTCCGCCTTGGGCGAGACCACGAACAGCGCTTTCGCGCCCTTGACCAGGACCTTTAACGCGAACTTCTACTTCGCGCATTCCAGCTTTGTAGGCAGCTTCGGCACATTTGCGTGCAGATGCTTGAGCCGCAAAAGGTGTGGATTTACGTGAACCCTTATAGCCAACAGAGCCCGATGCTCCCCAGCCAATAGTGTTTCCACGTGCATCCGTGAGGGTGGTAATTGTGTTATTAAAAGTCGAACGGACGTGGGCAATCCCGCGGGCGGGCGCCTTCTTCGACTTACGTTTAGTAGCAGCACTCATTCTTATTCTCTACTTACTTGAGCGATTTAACCGACTTTTTACCGGCCACGGTCTTTTTACCCCCCTTGCGGGTACGGGCGTTAGTACTTGTACGCTGTCCGCGCACAGGAAGACCACGACGATGCCGCATGCCGCGATAGCAAGCGATGTCTCGTAGTCGGTTAATAGCTTGGGTTACTGAGCGGCGCAAGCCACCTTCAACCAAGTGATTGTTTTCTAGGTATGAAGCTATCGCACCCAATTCCTCACCTGACAATTCCTTGGCGCGACGATCTGGATCGAGGCCAAGTGCTTCACAAGTTTTTGCAGCTGTCATATGACCTACGCCATAAACGTAAGTCAAAGCGATTACTGTTCGCTTGTTATCAGGGATTTCTACACCAATTAAACGTGCCATTTCTTATTCCTTAGCCCTGGCGCTGCTTATGACGGGGATCACGGCTGCAGATTACTCTGACCTTTCCATGACGGCGAATCACTTTGCAGTTTTCGCAGATGCGACGAACACTAGCGCGGACTTTCATTATTCTATTTTTTAACGACGACGATTTGGAGCTTAACGTCTCCCTCCCCGTTGTCCGGGGCGGCGCACTCCGCGGTAAACGATGCGGCAGCGCGTGAGGTCGTAAGGCGACATTTCGACGGTAATGGTGTCTCCTGGAGTGATGCGAATGTAATGTTTGCGCATCTTTCCGGAAATGTGGGCCAGGACTTGGTGACCATTTTCGAGTTCCACCTTAAACATCGCATTCGGAAGTGACTCCCGAACGATTGCTGTCATGGTGATGGGCTCTTCTTTGGCCATTAATTACCTGGATGGGATGGGGTTAGGCTTCCACGGATGCATTCAACCGTGTCGGCTTGGATTTCTTCGATGGCACGCTCTGCATTAATCTCGCAGAGAATCCCAAGGTCGCGGTAAAACGCGACAAGTGGAGCGGTTTGCTCCCGGTAGACATTCAACCGATGTTGAATGACTTGTTGACTGTCGTCTGCTCTTCCGCGACCCATTAAACGCTCTGTCAATGTGTCATCGGAAGCTGAATAGTATACCGCTACACGAATTGAGCCGCTAGTGGCTTTCGTGCTTAAAGCCTCTGCCTGCTGTAAAGTTCGCGGAAAGCCGTCCAAGAGGAGTACTTGCCCCCCCGGCATCTGGTTTACGCGCTGTACAACCATCTCGACCATAATCTCATCTGGCACCAAATCGCCGCGATTCATGAACTCGTTGGCCTTTTGACCAAGTTCACTTCCGCCAGCAACTTCTTCCCTTAGCAACGCACCAGTGGACAAATGAGTCCAGCCATGGCTAGCTGCGGCGGCTTCGGCTTGAGTGCCTTTGCCAGCTCCGGGAGGTCCTAAAAAGATTGCAATCATGATTTACTTCTTGCTTGCCCAGCCTCCACCGCCCGACTTCATGAAGCCGTCGTAGTTACGCATTAGCAGGTGAGAGTTCAGCTTGTCCACGATGTCCAAGGCAACCCCCACTACAATCAGAATTGAAGTTCCACCCAAGAAATAACTAATCATGAATGGCACGTGCAAACTCGAGGTGACAATGGTTGGAATCACCGCAATAATTGCGAGGAAGGCAGCACCGGCAAGGGTGACACGATCCAAAACGAATGAAAGATATTCTGCTGTAGCTTTACCAGGACGAATTCCAGGGATGAAGGAGCCACTTTCTTTCAAGTTATTGGCAATCTCTTCAGGCTGAAACATTAGACGTACCCAGAAGAAAGAGAAAAAGAAAATCAAACCAGCGTAAAAACTAATGTAAACAAAGCCCGCTTGCTGGAAGATGTCTCGCATCCAATCAAAGCCTGGTATGCCACCGAGCACGTTGGGAACAATAAACAACGCCGACGCGAAAATGATTGGCATTACTCCCGCTTGGTTCACTTTTAAAGGCAAGTAATGTCGTGCGCCACCCATGACTTTACGGCCACGAGTTAATTTAGCTTGCTGAATAGGAATTCGACGCTGACCACGGGTGATGTAAATAACCACCAACACCGTTGCCATCCACATGGAGCCAATCGTAACCGCCATTTGGTGGGCGTTTTCAGACACCGACAAGAAGGATTCCAGAGCCGAAGGGATATTTGAAATAATTCCGCACATAATCAGTACCGAAATCCCATTACCCAAACCATGCTCAGAAATCTGCTCGCCCAACCACATAATAAACATGGTTCCAGCCGTCAATGCGGTAATCACAGTAACCCCGTAAAGCATCGAAGCTTCGCCGGTCATCAAACCGTACTGTGGGTTAAGAACAACTCCGTAAAGTATGAAAAAGGACTGCAACAAGCAGATCACAATTGTTGCCAACCGCGTGTACTGGGCAATCTTGCGCTGACCAGCACTCCCCTCTTTGGACAAAGCCTCAAGGGAGGGCACTACTTTCACCAATAGGCTGAAAATAATCGAAGCCGAAATGTATGGCATAACTCCAAGCGAGAACAATGCCGCACTACCTATACCAGCTCCGGTAAAGGCATTCATGATTCCGAACAAACCACCAAGCGAACTGCCAGCAATTTTTTCAGAGGCCACCTTAATTGCTTCCAAGTTAATTCCGGGTAATGGAATTTGGAAACCTAAACGGTAGATGAAAAGCAAGCCGAAAGTGGTTAACACTCGGCGGCGCAATTCAGGAATGCGGAAGATGGCCAGGAACTGATCCATTGAATTAAGCGATTACCTCAGCAGTTCCACCAGCGGCTTCAATTTTTTCCTTGGCAGAAGCCGAGAATTTTGCAGCGCGCACAGTCAACTTTGTTGTCAGCTCACCACTTCCAAGCACCTTCAGCATTTTGCCGCCGGACTTAGCCAAGTGATTTGACAAAACAAGATTAAGATCTACTTCAGTGCCATCTTCAAAGCCATTAAGCATGTCGATGTTCACTACTGTGTAATGCTTCTTAAAACGAGCATTGGTAAATCCTCGCTTTGGAACTTTTCGGAAGAGAGGCATTTGG